>NZ_SJXJ01000014.1 GCF_004337695.1 Tenacibaculum sp. M341 | reverse complement strand
AGCCATTGCGAACTGTTTTGTAAACTAATGACGAGCTTTTGTCTTGTTCTTTCTCCTTTTATTAAATCTCTAAATCTAAAACTTTAATAAAATTTATTCCTAATACAAACATAGGATGACACTTTTGAATAAAAAATTATTTTGTTTGATATTTTTATCTGTTACTAGAAAACCCAACATTCCGCATTAAACCAACATACTTTGTTCGTTTTACCGCCGATTTTTTAAACACTTTTCTAAAAGTTTCTTCGGTAAGTTCTTTCCAATCAGATTTTGTAAGTTCTAATAAATTTTCTTTGGGATTGAATAACGACTCATTGTGTTGTTTGGAGAATCTATTCCACGGACAAACGTCCTGGCAAATATCGCAACCAAACACCCAATCTTGCATTTGATCTTTAAACTGTGTCGGAATATTATCTCTTAACTCAATGGTTAAATATGAAATACATTTACTACCATCTAATTGATTATTGGGCAAAATAGCTTTAGTAGGACACGCATCAATACAACGCGTACATGAACCGCAATGATCGGTTGTAAAAGGAGTATCATATTCTAACTCTAAATCAATAATTAATTCAGCTAAAAAAAAGAAAGACCCTTGTTGTTTCTGAATTAACAAAGTATGTTTTCCATTCCAACCCAAACCTGCTTTTTCCGCCCAAGCCCTTTCTAAAACCGGAGCTGAATCCACAAAACAACGTCCATCTACCTCTCCAATTTCATCACGAATACATGCTAATAATTCAAACAATTTATTTTTAATCACATGATGATAATCTTCTCCATAGGCATATTTAGCAATTTTATAAGTATCGTCTTTCTGCTGTTCTTCTGGGAAGTAATTATACGCAAGAGAAATCACCGATTTAGACCCTTCTACCAATAATCTTGGATCTAATCGTTTATCAAAATGATTCTCCATATACTGCATTTTTCCATGGTAATCATTTTTTAACCAAGCTTCTAAACGCGGCGCTTCTTTTTCTAAAAAATCAGCCTTCGCAATACCACACGATAAAAAACCTAATCGTTTGGCATGCTGCTTTATTATTTTAGAATATTGACTTGTATTTTTCAAAAAAGAAACATTTTTTTAACTACAATATTAACCCTTTCCTGTTAACTTTGTATGATAATTCGCTAATCCCAACGGAACAGAAATGCATAATTACTGCTTTTTACCGTTATAGAAACAAAATCATTTGTATCATGAAAAAAATTCTTAAAATAGTCGCTATCATTTTTGTTGTTTTAATAGTTGCTTTGGCTGCAATACCATATCTATTTCAAGATAAAATTGTAGCACTAATCAAAGAAACTATCAACAATAATGTAAATGCAAAAGTTGAATTTTCTGATGCAAATTTAAGCTTATTAAAAAACTTTCCGAAGGCTTCTGTAGAATTAAAAGATGTATTGGTTACTAATTTTGATCCTTTTGAAGGTGATACCTTAGTTTACAGTGAAACTATTCAACTAAAATTGAAACTAACTGAAGTTTTTAAAAGCGCTAACTCACAACTTAATATTAACTCATTTTTAATTGACAATGCTTTAGTTAATATTAAAGTTGATGAAAACGGAAATGCTAATTATGACATTGCTAAAACAGCAGTAAACACTAATAATTCAGAAGTTACAGAAGAAAATACTGAAGCTAGCAACTTTAGCTTATCATTACAATCGTACGCAATTACTAATGGTACTTTTAAATATAATGATGCTAAAGGAAAAATGAATGTGGTTTTATCTGATTTTAGCCATTCTGGTAGTGGCGATTTTTCTCAAAAAACCACAGAGTTAGACACTAAAACATCTACTAGTATTCTATTTGAAAAAGATGGAAGTACTTTAGTTAACAATCAGCATTTAGATTTGTCTGCTGTGCTGGCTTTAGACCTAGAAAACAGCAAATATTCTTTCTTAAAAAACGAAGCACACATCAATCAGTTACCATTAATTTTTGATGGTTTTGTTCAGTTGAATAAAGACGAGAGTCAAGACATTCATTTAAACTTTAAAACACCTTCATCTGACTTTAAAAACTTTTTAGCTTTAATTCCTGAAGAATATGCTAAAAACATAGCCGATGTTAAAACTACTGGTGATTTTAGTATTGTTGGCAAAGTAGATGGTGTGGTTACAGAAACAACAATTCCGAAAATAGACGTAACCATCTCTTCTAACAATGCTTCTTTTAAATACCCTAGCTTACCAAAAAGTGTTGAAAACATTGTTATTAACACACAAATTAAAAACAATACAGGAAAGCTTGACGACACTTTTGTAAACGTACAACAATTAGCTTTTAAAATTGACGATAACAAGTTTAGCGGAAATGCATTAATTAAAAACTTAACTAAAAACCCATATGTAAAGTCTACCGTAAACGGAAAAATCGATTTAAGTCATTTAAACGATGTATATCCGCTGGAATTAAAGAATAAATTAAACGGAGTAATCACCGCTAACGTAAATGCTAGTTTTGATTTAGATGCCGTACAAAACAATAAATACCAACGTATAAAAACAGAAGGTAAGGTAGCTATGGATAACTTTTTATTTAGTGGAGATGCCATTGCGAAACCTTTACAAATTAACAATGCTACTGTAGATTTTAAACCTACTAAAATATCACTAACTAATTTTGATGCTAAAACAGGTGATAGCGATTTAAAAGCTACTGGAACTTTAAATAATTTATTAGGATTTGTTTTATCTGACAAAAAACTACAAGGAACTTTTAACTTAAATTCTTCTTCATTTAAAGTAAGTGATTTTATGGTACCTGATACTGGTGAAGAAACAACTCAAACAGAAGAAACACCTACAAAAACATCAGAACAACCAAAGGAAAAATTAAAAATTCCTGCTTTTTTAGATTGCGTAGTAAATGCGAAAGCTACCGAAGTACATTATGATAATTTAAAATTGAATGACGTTACTGGAACTTTAATTATTAAAGACGAAAAAGCTACTTTAAAAAATGTAAACGGAAATATGTTTGGCGGTAACATTGCCTTAAACGGTACTGTTAACACCCAAAAAGAACAACCTATTTTTGATATGGACATGGGTATTAAATCATTCAATATTAGTGAATCTTTTAAAAATATTGAGCTGTTTAAAATGTTATCTCCTATTGCTGATGTTTTACAAGGAAAACTAAACACCAGCTTAAATTTATCTGGAAACTTGAATGATGATTTTACACCTAACTTATCTTCTATGACAGGAAAAGCTTTAGCTGAAGTGTTAGCTACTAACATTGAACCTAAAAACTCAAAAGCGTTAAGCTTATTAGACCAAAACTTAGGTTTTGTAAATCTAAAAGAACTTAATTTAAAAGACATAAAAACGAATCTTACATTCGATAAAGGAAAGGTGAATGTAAAGCCTTTTAATTTAAAGTATAAGGATATTGATATTCAAGTTGGAGGTAGTCATAGTTTTGATCAGTTAATGGATTATAATGCTACTTTTAATGTTCCTGCGAAATACTTAGGAAAAGAAGTTACTAATTTATTAGCGAAAGCAGATGCTGATAGCAAAAACACTAAAGTACCTGTTACTGCTAATTTTTCTGGAAGCTTCACACAACCATCTGTGAAAACAGACTTAAAATCAGCCGTTAGTAATTTAACTACTCAATTAGTACAAAAACAAAAGAGTAAATTAGTTGATAAAGCTATTGGCGGATTACTAGGCGGCACTAAAAAAGATGACGGTAAATCTTCTGCTACCAATAATAAATCAGACAAAACTGTTGATAAAGTAAAAGACGTTTTAGGTGGTTTATTCGGTAAAAAGAAGAAGAAAAAAGACTAATCTTCACAAACACTTATCAGTAATTGTAGCTTTGTTAATTACTGATAAGTGTTTTTTTTTATTGATCCTTATTTTTCCAATGTAGTGTTTCCATGATATGAATCATGTCTTTTTTAATATAATCTACTGCTGGTAAAATACTATCGTAATTAGGTTTTCTATGGAAAAACAACGAAGCCTTTAAAAAGTGTTGAGAACTATCTGTTACATGAAACTGAACTTGCGAAGCTGCATTTCCTAAAATTTCACACATTTTTCCGTATACCTTTCTTTCTGAATTAGAATATTCTCTCCAAGAAATATTATCTGCTTTTACTGTATGCTCAAAAACTAATTTTTCAGCCTCTACTAACAATTCTTTTAAATTATTATTTACTGGTCTGTAAGTAATATCTACAGAAGCATTCAATGACGGATATTGTATTTTCAACCAATTTTTAGGTTGCTTTTTAATAGTTGTACTATTTAAAACCTCAAACATATAAGGTCTCTCAACATTCATTGAAACGTATTCTTTCTTCGGATAAACCAAACTAAGCTGTGCTTTAGGTTTTGGAAGCGTTTCATTTTTACAAGACAACAGACTTAAAACAATAAATAAAAATAACAGAACTGACTTATACATTACGTGTAACTTTAATTTGTTTAATTCTTTTTCTATCTAACGCTTCAATAGTAAAAGTATACTCTTTTTTATAATTTATTTTATCTCCTATTCTAGGAAACCTTCCTGATATTTCTAATATAAAACCAGCCAAAGTTTCACTTTCACCTTTTTCTTCTTCAAAAATTGCTTCATCTTCTTCTAACACCCTACATAAATCTTTCACAGTAACCTTGCCTTCAAAAATAAAGTTATTTTCATCTATTTTAGAATACGATAAGTCATCATCATCAAACTCATCATTAATATCACCTACAATTTCTTCAATAACATCCTCTAACGTTACAATTCCGCTTGTTCCTCCATATTCATCAACTACAATTGCTAAATGATTCTTTTTCTCTTGAAACTCCTTTAACAAATCATCTAACTTTTTATTCTCGGGAATAAAAAAAGGTTTTCTAATTAAGCTTTGCCAATTAAAATCTTTTTTATTCAAATGGGCTAACAAGTCTTTGGCATACAATATACCTATAATATTATCTATATTTTCTTCATATACAGGATTTCTAGAATACCCGTTTTTTAATATTGTATTCAATACTTTGTCATAACTAAACGTATTAGAAATAGCACAAACATCTGTTCTAGGTTTCATAATCTGAACCGTTTCTGTATTTCCAAAAGTTACAATTCCTTCTAAAATCTTTTGTTCGTCTTTTGTTGTAGAATGCTCTGAAGTTAACTCAAGCGCCTGTGATAATTTCTCTACAGATAAATTGCTGTTTTTCCCTCCTAATTTTCGCTCAATACTATTCGTTAAACTTGTGAGAGGAATATTCAAAGGTGTTAAAATAACATTTAGCACATGAATTGGCTTTGCCATAATTGATGCAAAGTGCAACGATTTTCTGCTAGCATACACTTTTGGCAAAACTTCTCCGAATAATAAAATTAAAAAAGTAACCAATCCTACTTGAATGAACACTTTTACGACTGAATTTGAAATATGAACAAACCATAAATCAATCGAAAAATTAATGTTTCCAAACATAAATTCATCTAGCGACGCAAAGATTAGCACCACTAAAATATTTATAAAATTATTGGTTATCAATATAGTTCCGAGTAACTTCTTTGGCTTCTCCAAAAGCTTCACTACAATACTCTCCCCTTTTGTTTTTTCATCTAACTCGTCTATTTCAGTTTGAGAAATAGAAAAAAATGCAACTTCAGTTCCTGATATTAATGCGGAACAAATTAATAACACAAACAATGCTATTAAACTAACTGAGTTTACAAATATTGATGATGATATGAATAAAAGATGGGGCTCTGGATCCAATGTTTACAATTTAATTAAACTAAAATGGCAAATCATCATTATCATCTGATGAATTATTATTTGGTGCATTTGGTATTGGTGCTGATGCAGGGTTTTCAGGAGTTGTCTCCTTTTTTGTAGTTAAGAAAGTCATGTCTTGTACATGAATTTCTGTTGTATACCTTTTTTGACCTTCAACTTCGTACTGACGATTTTTAATTCTTCCTTCCAAGTATACTTTATCTCCTTTACTAAGGTATTTTTCACAAATCTCTGCTAGCTTGTTTCTAACAACAATATTATGCCAATCTGTATTTGTAATTCTTTCGCCTGTTTGACGATTTGTGTAAGACTCATTTGTTGCTAAAGGAAAACGACCTATTGAATTACCTCCTTCAAAATAGTGCATTTTCACTTCATCTCCTAAATGACCTATCAATATAACTTTATTTATCGTTCCTGCCATTGCTAATTTTAAGTGCAAAAATCAAATATACAAAAATTTAATTTTCGCTGTTTTTGTAATTTTCTAAAAATTTATGAATTAAAATCGACACTGGAAATTCTTCTACTTTACTCCAAGAAATCGTGCTTTGATTCACTTCACTTGTTTTTACAATCCAAAACCTTGTATACAAGTGCTGATGTGACAATTTATGAACTATTGACTCATGATTGAAAAGCTTAATAGAGACCTCTTTTTTAAATAAAGATTGAAACAACTCCTCTTTTACCAAAGCTTCCTCATCAATAATTTTTGACGATTCAATCAATGGAAATTGATATAAATTTTGCCAAATTCCCTTTTCAGTTCGTTCTTCCAAAACAGTAGTATCATTATCCAACTCTACAACCAAATAATTAAAATATCTTTTTTTAACCTTGATCTTTTTGGTTTTAACTGGTAAAGATTGAATTAGATCTTTCTCATGAGCAACACAACTATTGACAAAAGGGCAAATGTTACAATCAGGATTTTGAGGCTTACACTGAGTAGCACCAAAATCCATAATAGCTTGATTAAATGTACCTGGGTTATCAACATCTATTAAAGACTGGGCTAATTCCTTAAAATTTTTAATTCCTTGAGTACTGTTAATGGGAGTCTCAATTCCGTAATAACGAGACAGCACCCTGTATACATTACCATCAACCACCGCCGAAGCTTCGTTAAAACATATAGAAGCTATTGCTGACGCAGTGTAATCTCCAACTCCTTTTAACTTCAACAATCCTTTATAACTATCAGGAAAAACACCATTTAATTCATTTGCTATGTATTTTGCTGTAAAATGTAAATTCCTAGCTCTAGAATAATACCCTAAACCTTGCCATAATTTTAACACATAACTTTCTTCTGCATTTGCTAAATCAAACAGCGTAGGAAAGGCTTCTGTAAACTTCAAAAAATAAGGCAAACCTTGTTGAACTCTGGTCTGCTGTAGCATGATTTCGCTAAGCCAAATATGATATGGATTCTGGGTTTTACGCCAAGGAAGCTCTCTCTTATTTTGAGCATACCAATAAATTAATGTTTCTTTAAAATTCACCTAAAAAAATTTGATTTTGCAAATTTACGAGAAAACTTCTTTAACATTTTGTTTAGTTTTTTAACCAAACATCAAACAAAAAACAAATCTTTTTTTTGATAATTTTAACGTATGTTTGTGTTTTAAAAGTTAAAGCATGTTAATTTTTGATTTCTCAAAAAAAAATTGTTGCTTTACGTTTGAATTAATCCTTAATTTATAATAAATGGTTATTAAAAACTTAAGAAGTACACTAATAATCGTGCTAACTCTTCTTGCACAGGTAACTTTTGCTCAAAATGTTACTGTATCAGGTTTAGTTTCCGATAAAGACGGACCGCTACCAGGGGTTACGATATTAGTTAAAGGTACAACAAGAGGTGTTGAGACTGATTTTGATGGTAATTACTCTATCTCAGTCTCAAAAGGTAAAACACTTATTTACAGCTTCATCGGAATGAAGACAGCTGAAAGAGTTGTAGGTGATGTTGAAACAATCAACGTTTACCTTGAAGAAGAATTAGACTTGTTAGATGAAGTCGTTGTAACAGGTTTAACTGTTACAGACAGAAAAATCTTTACGGGTGCTGCAAAAACATTAAAGGCAGAAGAAATTAAACTAGACGGTGTACCTAACATCAGTAGGGCTCTAGAAGGTAGAGCTGCAGGTGTAACAGTACAAAATGTATCTGGTACTTTTGGTACTGCTCCTAAAATTAGAATTAGAGGAGCTACATCTATCTTAGGTGGTTCAAGACCTCTATGGGTTATTGATGGTGTTATATTAGAAGATCTTATACAAGTATCTGCTGATGATTTATCTTCTGGTGATGCAACTACTCTTATTAGTTCTGCTGTTGCAGGTTTAAATGCAGACGATATTGAAAGCTTTGAAGTGCTAAAAGATGGTTCTGCAACTTCTGTATATGGTGCTAGAGCTAAAGGAGGGGTAATTGTTATTACAACTAAAAAAGGTCGTTCAGGTATTAGTACTTTTAACTACACAAATGAATCTACATTTAGATTTATTCCAAGCTATAATGATTTTAACCTTATGAATTCTCAAGAACAGTTATCTGTTTATGAAGAAATGAGAAGAGGTGGTTGGTTAACTCAAGCTAGTGTTTTTAACGGAAGTGAATCTGGAATATATAGAACTTTATATGAGAATTTTTACACACTAGATTCTAATGGTAATTTTGTTGTAAAAAATAATGGTCAAGGAATTGCTGAATTTTTAAGACAAGCGGAATACAGGAATACAGATTGGTTTAGCGAATTATTTGTTGCTAACGTTATGCAAAACCATTCTATGAGTTTTTCTTCTGGTACTGAAAAAGCAAGTTATTATGGTTCTGTAAGTGCTTTAGTTGATCCAGGATGGACAAAATCTAGTAATGTTAATAGATATACTGCTAACTTCAACTCTAATTTCAAATTATCTGACAGATTCACTATCAACACTATAAGCAATGCTTCTATTAGAAGTCAAAGAGCTCCTGGTACTTTATCAAGAGATATAGATATTGTTTCTGGTGAGGTAAAAAGGGATTTTGATATAAACCCTTACTCTTTTGCATTAAATTCATCTAGAACTCTAGATCCTAAAACTATATACACCAGTAATTTTGCTGACTTCAACATACTTAAAGAACTTGAAGAAAACTATATAGATTTAAGTGCTGTTAATATGAGGTTCCAAACAGAATTGAAATACGATATTACTCCTGAACTAGAAATCAGCGCTTTAGGAGCTATAAAATATCAGACTTCAACGCAAGAACATCATTCAACTGAATTCTCTAATCAAGCTAATGCATATAGAGCAGGTACTGACCCTATCAACACTTTAGTTAGAGATAGCAATCCTTTCCTTTACACAGACCCTGACAATCCTTTTGCTCAACCAATAAGCGTTTTACCTGAAGGAGGAATATACAGAAGGACAGATTATGAGACTGTTGGGTATGATTTTAGATCAACTTTATCTTATAAAAATCTTTTTAACGACATTCATACTATTAATGCTTATGTTGGTATGCAATCTAACTCAGTTGATCGTAGTATATCAAACTTCACTGGATGGGGGTTACAATACTCTTTAGGCGAAGTTCCTTTCTACAATTTCGAACTATTTAAAAAAGGTGTAGAAGAAAACAACTTGTATTATGGTGTTAATAACACGAGAGAAAGAAATTTAGCTTTCTTCAGTAACTTAACTTATTCATGGGATAAAAAATATACAGTTACAGGAACAGTTAGATATGAAGGAACAAATAGACTAGGAAAATCTACACAATCTAGATGGCTTCCTACTTGGAATGTTTCTGGTTCATGGAATGCTCACAGAGAAAGCTTTTTCGATGACTTAAGACCTACTTTAAATCGTTTAACATTAAAAGGATCTTATAGTTTAACAGCTGATGTTGGTCCATTTAACATTACTAACTCTTTAGCTGTAATTAGAAGTACTAATCCTTGGAGACCTATATCTTCAGTAAAAGAATCTGCTCTTTTTATCGATGAACTAGAAAATAGTAATTTAACTTATGAGAAAAAACATGAATTAAATTTAGGTTTTGATGCAGGTCTTTTTGATGACAGAATAACTTTAGGATTAGATTGGTACAAAAGAGACAATTTTGATTTAATAGGACCAATTACAACTCAAGGAATCGGAGGACAAGTAAATAAGTTTGGTAATATTGCTGAACTAAAATCTGATGGTTTAGAATTTTCTTTATCTACAGTAAATATTAAAACTGATAAGTTCTCTTGGACAACTGATTTTGTATATGCTAAAGCACAGAATGAGGTTACGAAATTAGATAATAATTCAAGAGTTATAGATTTAGTTGCTGGTACAGGATTTGCTAGACAAGGATACCCTGTAAGATCTATATTTTCTATTCCTTTTAATGGTTTAAATGATGAAGGGTTACCTACATTTACCAACGAAAATGGAGAAACAACAGTTTTTGATGTTAATCTACAAGAAAGAGATAATGTTGATTTTCTTGAATATTCGGGCTCTGTAGATCCAACTGATACAGGAAGTTTAAATAATACATTTACTTATGGTGGCTTTTCATTGAATGTATTTGCTACCTATTCATTTGGTAATGTAGTTCGATTAGACCCTATATTTGATTCACAATATTCTGATTTAACAGCGTTCCCTAAAGAATTCGAAGATAGATGGATAGTACCTGGTGACGAAAACTTTACTAACATCCCTGTTATCGCCACAAGACTTCAAGAACAAAACTATGGTGCTTTTAATTTAGCTACTGCGTATAATTTATATAACTATACTGATGAGAGAGTTGCTAAAGGTGATTTTATAAGATTAAAACAAATTTCATTAGGTTATCAATTTAATAAAGACTTAGTAGAGAACTTAAACTTAAGTAGCTTAGCTATAAAGCTTCAAGCAACTAACTTATTTTTACTTTACTCAGACGACAAATTAAGAGGACAAGATCCTGAATTTTTTAGATCTGGTGGTGTTTCAGCTCCTATAGCTAGACAAATTACTTTTACATTAAGATTAGGAATATAAAAAAACAATGATGAATAAAAAAAATATAATACTCTATATTTTATTATCTTTTATCACTTTTACATCATGTAGTGAGTTTTTAGATGAAACTCCAGATAATAGAATAGAATTAGATTCGAACGAAAAGATTAGAGCTTTATTAACTTCAGCATATTCTACTAGTAATTTCATCATGATGACTGAATTAGCTAGTGATAATATAGATGATTTTGGATTAGAAAACCCAAATACTATTAGATCATATGATGAAATGGCTTATTGGGAAGATGTAGCTGGAGCTGGAAATGATGATCCAGTTTCTATTTGGGGGAATGCCTATGAAGCTATTGCACATTCTAATCAAGCACTTGATGCTATAAAGCAATTAAACGACATCGATTTATCTGCAGAAAAAGGTGAAGCTTTGATTACAAGAGCATATAATCATTTTGTTTTGGTAAATCTTTTTGCTAGGCATTACAATTCTTCAACTAGTGATTCTGACCTAGGAATTCCTTATCTTGAGGTACCTGAAACTGAATTAGATGTTAAATATGAAAGAGAAAGTGTTTCTCAAGTTTATGCTAAAATAGAAAAAGATATTTTAGAAGCATTACCTTTAATCAATGATGCTATATATCAAGTAAAGACATATCATTTTAATCGTAGTGCAGCTTTTGCTTTTGCTGCTAGATTTTATTTATATTATGGTAATTGGCAAAAAGCAGCAGAGTATGCAACTGTTGCACTTAATAATGGTGGTTCTCTTAGAAACTGGAGCTTTTTTGGTACACTCCCTAGAGAAGAGCAAGTTGTTGCCAATCAATACATAACTGACTTAGATAATTTTTTAGTACAAACTTCTATATCTAGTGCTGGTCAGGTTTTTGGTGGCTTTTTTACTGGCTCACGCTTTAACCACACACGTTTTATAGCTGATAATCAAACTTTATTTGCTCCGTTACCTTGGTCAGCAGCTACTGGAGTTACTAGAGGCTCTTTTAATTTTGAACCTTTTATATATACAGCTAACAATTTAGATAAATCATTATTTTATAAGACTCCTAGACTTTTTGAAATAACTGATCCTGTAGCTGGAATCGGTTTTTTAAGAACAGTTACAGTTCCTTTTACTTATGATGAAGCATTATTAATAAGAGCGGAAGCTTTTACAAATTTAGGACAATACGACAATGCTTTAGCTGACATAAATACATGGAGTAGAAATTTTTATTCTACATTTCCTGCTACTGATGTAACATTAACTAACGTTAATGATTTTTATAACGGATTAGATTACTCTAAATTGACTTCTTCTACAGGTACAGGTATTAACCAAAAGAAAGAGTTAAGCCCAGATTTTCCTATCAGAGATAAAGATCATGAAAACATGTTACATTATGTTTTACAAAGTAGAAGAGTATTAACTCTACATGAAGGTTTAAGATGGTTTGATATAAAAAGATACGGAATAGAGGTTCCAAGATATGTATATGGATCTGACGGATCTATAAGTGAGGTAGATGTATTAGGCAAATCTGATCCTAGAAAAGCTCTACAAATACCTAATGATGTTATTAGTGCTGGTTTAACACCAAATCCTAGATAAAATAATTATACGATATGAAAAGTATTTTAAAAATATTTATAGTTACAATTCCTTTATTCACATGTTTTAGTTCATGTGATGAAGATAATTTACCGAATGAAGATATATCGGTAGTTAGAATAGAAAATGAAGTAAATAATGATTTCGATGCTTATTTACAAAGAGAGTTTGTAGATAAATATAACGTTGAACTAAATTATAAGTTATCATTTATAGAACTAAACTTAAATCAAACGGTAGTACCTGCTGATTATGAAAAAAGTATAAGAATGGCTAATATCATGAAGTTTTTATGCTTTGAACCTTTTGATAAAGTAGCTCCTGAAAACTTCATGAAATTCTACTTTCCTAAGCAAGTTGTTTTAATTGGATCTGGAGCTTTTCAAAATAATGGAACTGTTATATTGGGTACAGCAGAATCTGGTAGAAAAATATCATTATATGATGTTAATAGCCTAGATTTAACTGATGTAGAAGTATTATTTAGACGTTACTTTAGAACAATTTATCATGAATTTGCTCACATATGGCATCAAACTCTTCCTTTTTCTGTAGATTTTAATCAAATTACACCTACAACTTACACAGGTGATTCTTGGAATGAATCTTGGGGTGTTGGTGAATCTTTACAAGCAGGTTATATTAGTGATTATGCTAGTAATGAACCAAATGAGGATTTTGTTGAGTTAATTGCGCACTATGTAACTTTTACTCCTGATAGATGGAATCAAACATTAGTTGATGCGGGTACAGACGGAGCAGCAATCATTAATCAGAAGATTAATATTGTTCGTAATTATTTAGCAACAACTTGGTCTATAGATATAGATGAATTACGTGATGAAATACTAGACAGAGCTAGTAGATTAGATGAGCAAGATTTTGATAATATAAATTAAAAACGATGAAAAATAGTATACAAAAATATATTCCTTTCATTTTATTATGCATGTTATTCATATCATGTAATGACGAAAATGAAGGTCTGTTTGATACAAGTGCAGCTGAGAGACTTGATAAAAACATAACTGAAGTTCAAAACAAATTAATTTCATCTGATAATGGATGGGTATTTGAATATTTTCCTCATAGAGAACAAAATATAGGCGGATACAATTTTATTGTTAAATTCGACGATAAAAATAATGTTGAAGCTTATTCAGAAACTCAAACTGACTTTAGCACACCCGTATCTTCACTTTATGATGTTATAGCTAGAGGGGGTTCTTTATTAACATTTCATGAAAATAACTCTTTGCTTCATGAATTCTCTACACCTTCACCTAGTGAATATCAAGCAAAAGGTGGAGATTATGAATTTATTGTTTCTATTGTAGATGATAATACTTTAAAAGCTAAAGGTGCTGTTACAGGTAATAATTTATTTTTAAGAAAGCTTACAACTACACCACAAGAATACTTGACCAAAGTTTCGCAAATATCTAATAATATACTAGGTAAAAAGTTATTCTTAAAAATAGATTCAGGTTATGCTAATTTAGCTTTTTCTAACAGAAATATTACTATTACCAAAGGTTTAATTGGAAATACAGAAGATATAACAATTCCTATAGTTTTTACTACCACTGGAGTAAGATTTTATTCTCCTATTATGATTAATGGGGTTGAAGTTTCTGAACTAACATTTGATTCAAATAAATTAATAAATGAATCAGCAAGTGTGACTATAGAAGTTGTTGATACTCCTATTGACATGTCAATTTCTTGGGTAACAGCCGCAAGACCAGGTTTTATGCCTCAAGAATTTATAGATGTATTTGCTGTAGCTAAGGCAGCTCATGATCCAAACTTTGGAGGAGCTTTTCCTTTAAGCGATATTTTTAACATAGGAAATTCTAGTATAACTTTTAGAATTGGTGGTGCCATTGCTTCACATGGACTTGATTTTTCTGGAGTACCAGGAGAACCATTACAGATGAGTATTACTAAAGCTAATCCAGGTACAAATTGGAGATTTGTTCCTTCATTTGAACCTATGGTTGATATTTTTATTGATAATTCACCTTATAATGTTGATATAACTGATCCTACTGCTCCGATTCTTACTAGTGTAGCAAATCCTACATTTGCTTTCGTGTTACAATAACACAGGAGTTTAGATATAAAAAAAACCAAGATTCTTATAAATCTTGGTTTTTTTGTATTTTTAACTTTTTGAATTAGATATATTTATCATATATTTGCAGCCTTGAAAAAAATAAACATCATATAAAAATATATAAAATGACAAAAGCAGATATCGTATCGAAGATTTCAGACAAAACAGGAATAGAAAAAGCAGATGTTTTAGCTACAGTTGAAGCATTTATGTCTGAGGTTAAAGATTCTTTAGAGAGTGGTGATAATGTATATTTAAGAGGTTTTGGAAGTTTTATCATTAAAACTAGAGCTGAAAAAACTGGTAGAAATATCTCTAAAAACACTACTATTAAGATTCCTGCACACAACATCCCTGCATTTAAACCAGCTAAAACTTTCACTGAAGGTGTAAAAGCAAAGGTTGCAGTTAAATAAAAATATTAACATACTCGTTAGAGTAACTAAAACATTTTAATTATGCCTAGTGGTAAAAAAAGAAAGAGAGCTAAGATCTCTACACACAAAAGAAAGAAAAGAGCGAGAGCAAATCGTCATAAGAAAAAGTAAGTTTTTAACTTACTTTTTCTGTGCTTTTTAAAAGCTAAAGCTAAAGTTCTTTGAAATACGAGATTAAAATCTCGATTTGGTATTTTATTAATACCTGCTTATAAAAATCTTAATCAGTTTACACTATTCTTGTGTAAACACAAAACTATTTCAGATGAAAACAGAATTAATTATTCGGTCAAATTCTTCTGATATAGATTTTGCCTTATTAAGAAATGGTAGACTTGTTGAATTAAACAAAGAAACTAGCGACAACAAATTTTCAGTTGGTGATATTTTTCTTGCGAAAATAGGAAAAGTTATGACTGGATTAAATGCCGCTTTTGTAAATGTCGGTTACCCTAAAGATGGTTTTTTACACTATCATGATTTAGGTCCGCAAGTACTTTCTTTAAGTAAATTCATCAAAAAAGTAAGCACAGGTAAATTTAAAGAGTTCACTTTAAAAAACTTCAAATCTGTCGATGATATAGACAAAGATGGAGGCATTAACGATGTACTAAAATCAGGTCAAAATTTATTAGTACAAATTGTAAAAGAACCCATTTCAACCAAAGGTCCTAGAATAAGCTCTGAGCTTTCTATTGCTGGACGTTATTTGGTATTAGTTCCTTTTTCTAACAGAGTGTCGGTATCACAGAAAATTACCGATAATAACGAAAAAGAACGTTTAAAAAAGTTAGCAAAAAGTATTAAACCTAAAGGGTTTGGACTTATTTTGCGTACTGTTGCTCAAGGAAAAAAAGTAGCAGAACTTGACAAAGATTTACAAAACTCAATAGACCGTTGGAAAACACTTTGCAAAAGAATTGCAAACACAAATACCCCAACAAAAGTATTAAGTGAGTTAGATAGAGCATCTTCTATTTTAAGAGATGTAATGAACGATTCTTTTACAAGTATTGTAACAAACGATGAAAGTTTAAAGATTGAAATAAAAGAGTACTTGCAAAAAATATATCCAGAAAAGGAAAATATAGTACGATTACATAAATCTTCTACTCCTATTTTTGAAAAATACGGAATTGAACGTCAAATAAAAACATCGTTTGGTAAAACTGTATCAATGAGTAAAGGTGCATATTTAGTTATAGAACATACTGAAGCACTACACGTAATTGATGTAAACAGTGGAAATAGATCTAATAAAGCTAAAAACCAAGAAGAAACCGCTCTTGAAGTTAATTTAATAGCTGCTACAGAGATAGCTAGACAATTACAACTTCGTGATATGGGTGGTATTATAGTTGTTGATTTTATTGATATGAAATCTGCTGAAAACAGACAGAAATTATATCAGCATTTAAGAGAAGCAATGGCTTTAGATAGAACTAAACACAAAATCTTACCTCCAAGTAAATTTGGCTTGGTACAAATTACACGACAAAGAGTTAGACCTGAACTCGAAATAAAAACAACAGAACCTAATCCTAATAAAAACGGAGAAGTTGAAGCCCCTATAGTTTTGATTGATAAAATTGAAGCTGAATTAGACAAAATTATGAACAGCAATACGGATTATAAAGACATTGTTTTAAATGTTCATCCTTTTATTGCTGCTTATTTAACTAAAAACATAAATTCTATTCGTTTTGGTTGGTTCTTACATTATAAAAAGTGGATAAAAATTATACCTAGAGATGCATATCAGTACTTACAATACCATTTTTCTTACAAGAAGAAAAATAAATAGTAAATAAGGCATTTTCTTATTATGAAATTAAATCCTACTTTGATTAATATCAGAGTAGGATTTTTTTATGCTTTATATTTAAATATTTAGAACCAAAATCCTAAATTAAATAACCAAAATCGATCTTTATGATCAGGAGACCAACTATATTTTAATTGTACAGGTCCAAAAAAAGACTCTATACCATAACCAATTGCATAACCCGACTTTAAATCTTTTAACAACTCTCCTCTTTGGAGAACATTTTTAGCTGTTCTTCCATAATTGGCTACAGTTTCTATATAATTTTTATTAAATAACTGATATCTTAAGTTAAACTCTCCTCGTAAAAAGGATTGATTTGAAAAAGAAGCGATATCATATCCATAAAAAGGTATAAAATTATTTATATAGTTTTGGTTATATCCGCCTAATCTATAATCAAATATCTCTAAATCTTCCTCACCTAAAGTAAATCCTGCTTGTACTTTACTTTGTAAAGTGAACTTATCCCAAAAAGTAGTAGCAAATTCTACTTTACCATCAATTTGAGAATATTGATTAAAATTTGGGTCAAGAAGTGGAATTCCATTTGGTGCTTCATTGAAATCTGCAAACATGTACCATTTGAAGTTTGCGTCTATTAAAAATCCTTTAGTTGGAAAACTTTTCTTATTGTAAGTGTCAATATGTAAAAAAGCAAACGAACTAAAATAAACACTCTCATCAAAGAGAGTTGCTTCATTATTAGTTAGAAAAGTATCAGAGGAAACTTTTAAATCTTTTATTTCAAATCCTAAACCAAAAGCAGTTCTTTTATTAAATGTAGATTGAGCAAAAAATCTATTGGTAAAATCTCTATAACTAACATTAATTTTATTGACATTGACATCATTAAATTTAAAATCAGTTTTAAATGAATTATGACTAGAAGAAATACCATAACTGATAAGAAAACCGTTATCAATAAAATACTGTAAATCGTATCTGATTCTATCACCTACAACTACATCAACTGAAAATTCATCATTTGAAAATAATAACTTCTTGTGATTGTAATTTAACAATACTCCTGATTTATATAAAAGATCGTAATGAAGACCAACACCTAAAAAAGTTTTTATTTCGTTCTCCTTTATTATTAATTCAAGCTTTTTACCGTTAAAAGACTCTTTAAGGGTATAATCGACTCTCTGAAAATTTTTAGTGGCGCTAAGGGCGTTTATTTTTTGTGAAATACCTTTATAAGAAATCGAATCTCCTTCTTTTAAACCTAATTTACCCAAAATATAATCTTGAGTATAGTTTTTATTCCCTTTAAGAACTATTCTATCAATCAAAAAACGTTTGTTGACTCCTTTAATTCCTCGCTTAATAAACTTCTTATTTTGTTTATTGGCTAGCTCCTTTAGAATTTTTATGTAAGGCTTCATTGCCTTAGTTCCTTGATCAAGAATTGCTTCCTTTTCTTCAAAAGAAACTACTGTATAATCGTTAATATCTGGATGAATGTGTATATCTAAATTCTCTACTTGTTCATCTGACTTTTCATACATTTTAAAATTTACAATCTGGCTTAGCAAAGAAGCTACAGAGGTTAGTTCGTCCTTTTTTAATAAAGTTCCTTGAACATTTACACCTATAATAATATCAATGCCTTTTTCACGCATTCTATCAACAGGAAAATTATTTGCTACTCCCCCATCTATTACAAACTGACCATCAACCTCAACCGGATTTAATAACGATGGAAAAGATGCACTAGCTCTTAATGCCAAAGGCAAAGATCCTTTTTCAAAAAGAACTTCCTTACCTGTTTCAATGTTGGTTCCAATGCAGAAAAAAGGAATCGGTAACTTAGAAAAGTCTTCAATTTTATCAACTGGTGACAATAGCTCTGTTAAAAAGTTCAATATATTCTGACCTTTAGACAATCCTAAAGGCAAACCAATACTTCCTTTTTTTACAGGTAAAGTAATTGCTGTTTTTTCTAAATACGCTTTTTCAAAATAAGGCTTTTGTTCTCTTGGAACATTGTCTTGAATAATAGACAAGAAGTCAATTTCTTTTACAATAGTTTCAATTTGTGCAGCAGAATAACCAGAAGCATACATACCGCCGATGATTGCTCCCATACTGGTACCACCTATATAATCAAGTTCAAGTCCAATTTTTTCAATCTCTTTTAATACTCTAACATGAGCAAAACCTTTAGCTCCTCCTCCACTTAAAACTAATCCTACTTTTGGACGTGTTTGACCAAACAACAAAGTTGGTAGTAAAAAAAGTAGTAATAGTGTTTGTTTCTTCATTCGTGATTGTTTTCATAGTTCCTTTTTAGAATGATAGAAATTATAAACTCTTGTGGCTCTTGCATGTCCTATAACTTCTTTCAACTCTTCCAAAGTAGCCTGTTTAATTCTCTTTAGTGATTTAAATTTACGTAATAAATTTGTAATTGTTTGCTTACCAATATCAGGTATTTGCTCTAGTTCTGATTGTATAGCTCCTTTGCTTCTCTTATTTCTATGGAAAGTGATACCAAAACGGTGCGCTTCATTTCGTAAAAACTGAATTATTTTTAAGGTTTCAGATTTTTTATCTAAGTACAAAGGAATACTATCGCCTGGATAATAAATCTCTTCTAATCTTTTAGCAATACCAATAATTGCAATCTTACCTCTTAATTCTAACACATCTAAACTCTTTAATGCAGATGATAATTGCCCTTTTCCTCCATCTATTACAATTAATTGAGGTAATGGTTGATTTTCATCTAATAATCGCTTATATCGCCTGTAAACAACTTCTTCCATAGAAGCAAAATCATCTGGACCTTCCACAGTTTTAATATTAAAATGCCTGTAATCTTTTTTACTTGGCTTTCCATCTTTAAAAACAACACATGCTGCTACTGGATTGGTTCCTTGAATATTTGAATTATCAAAACATTCAATATGTCTTGGCTCTTTATTCAAACGTAAATCCTTTTGCATTTGCGCCATAATTCTTTTTACATGACGGTCTGGATCTACAATTTTAATTTGTTTAAACTGTTCTTGTCTATAATATTTGGCATTTCTTAAAGACAACTCTACAATTCTTTTTTTGTCTCCCAACTTAGGAACCGTTACTTTTATGTTGTCTCCAATATCAACATGAAAAGGTGTGTAAATTTCTTTAGATAATGAATTAAAACGTTGACGTGTTTCTATTATAAAAAGCTCTAATAATTCTTTATCTGTCTCTTCTAACTTTTTCTTTAACTCTGTAGTATATGATTGTATAATTGCACCATTCATAATCTTGAAAAAATTCACATAACCATGCGTTTCATCAGAAATTATAGAAAAAACATCTACATTATTTATACTCGGATTTACAACCGTAGATTTAGACTGATAGTTTTGTAAAGCCGCTAACTTATCTTTAACCTCTTGTGCTTCTTCAAACCTCATTTCCTCAGCATAAGAAGCCATCAACTGTTTTAATTTTATAATACTTTCCTTAAAATTTCCTTTGATAATATCGCGAATACTGTTAATATCCGCCATATACTCATCTTCCGTTTGAGTTTTTTTACTCGGATTTTTAAGGCTTTTTATTTGGTGTTCTAAAGATCCTACATACTGATCGTAATTACTTTTTTTTCTTCCAATGTCATAATTATAAGTCCTAACAGAAAAAATTTCATCAATCAGGTAAAACAGGGAACTTATTGTTTTTGTATTTGTGTAAGGACCGAAATATTCTGATCCGTCTTTAATTACTTTTCTTGTAGAAAAAATTCTCGGAAAACGTTCCTTTTTAATACAAATCCAAGGATAAGACTTATCGTCTTTTAATAGAATATTATACCTAGGTTTGTATTTTTTAATTAAGTTGTTTTCAAGCAAAAGAGCATCTGTTTCAGTATCTACAACAACATGTTCAATTCTAACAATTTTTCTAACTAAAATTCTTGTTTTGGCGTTATCATGATTTTTAGTGAAATACGAAGAAACTCTTTTTTTTAAATTCTTTGCCTTTCCTACATAAATAATAACATCCTCTTTATCAAAATATTGATATACACCTGGCGAATTCGGCAGTGTTTTTATTTGTAAATCTAAATTTGTAGGCATAAAACGAAAATACAATTTTATTAAACTAGTTGGATATGAAAACGTACTTTTACATAGAATTTAAACTTTAGTATGCATCCTTCAAAAGCTTTTTACTCAGAAGAACTAAAAAAACGTATTGCCGAATTAAATGAATTAAAAAAGAAGCTTACTACTAATAGCATTTTAAGATTTGCTTCTTTTATTACTACAGCATTAGGTATTTACTTTACATTTCAGAATATATGGATGGCTGCAGCTATTTTTATCATTGGAATAGCTGTTTTTATTTTTTTTGTTGTAAAACACACTAACTTACAGTTTAAAAGTAATCTTACTTCAGAAAAAATTAAGATTAATGAAATTGAAATAGCTGCATTAGATAGAAAATTCCATCAATTAGACGAAGGAAATGAATTTAAAGATGGCACGCATTTTTTTAGTAATGATATTGACTTATTTGGCTACGGATCTTTCTTTCAATACATCAATAGAACAACTACCAAAGATGGTAAACAAAAACTAGCGGATAACTTAACTTCAAATGTTATATCTGAAATTGAGAAAAAACAAAAAGGTTTAAAAGAACTATCAACTAAAGTTTTGTGGAGACAACATTTTGCAGCCATATCAAGTATTTTTACAAACAAGGTTGATTCAAAATCTATTTTAAAATGGATTTTATCTTATGAAGTTAAACTTCCTTCATTTTTAAAAATACTTACTAAAGTTTTTTCTTTAATAACAATTACCCTATTTGTATTAACCATTTTAAACATAACCTCATTTACATTTTTAACTGTCTGGTTTTTTGTTGGTATGGGTATTACTGGAAGATATTTAAAGGATATTCAGAACCTTTACACAAAAGCAGGAAAAGCTAAAGAGATTTTTAAACAATATTCTGAACTACTAATGAATATTGAAGAAGTTGATTTTAAGTCGGAAATACTCACAGAAAAGCAAAAAAACATCACTTTTAATAATCAAAAGGCTTCAAGTATATTTAAACAATTTTCTAAAATATTAGATGCTTTTGATCAACGAAATAATATCATTTTTGCTGTATTTGGTAATGGTTTATTTCTATGGGATATTCAAAACGCTACTAAAACTGAAAATTGGATTCATTTATATAAAAACACGGTAAAAGAATGGTTTGAAACTGTTAGTTTTTTTGATGCTCATAATTCATTAGCCAACTTTGTGTACAATCATCCTACATATGTTTTTCCTGAATTAACCCCTAGTGAAAATATTATACTAGCTGAAAACTTAGGACATCCTTTATTAGATCCTACAAAAAGAGTTGATAATGATTTTAATATTTTAAATGAAGAATTCTTTATTGTTACAGGAGCTAATATGGCTGGAAAAAGTACATTTTTACGTACCGTTTCTTTAAGTATTGTTATGGCAAATTGTGGGTTACCTGTTTGTGCTTCATCTTTTACATATCAGCCTATTAAATTAATAACGAGTATGCGTACTTCTGATTCTTTAAATGATGACGAATCTTATTTTTATTCAGAATTAAAACGTTTAAAGTTTATTGTTGATGCTACTCAAAAAGAAAATTATTTTATCATTTTAGATGAAATTTTAAAAGGAACGAATAGCAAAGACAAAGCCATAGGATCGAAAAGATTTGTTGAGAAATTGAATAAATCAAAATCTACTGGAATTATTGCTACACATGATGTTAGTTTATGTGATTTAGCTGATGAATATAGCACTATTAAAAACTATTATTTTGATGCTGAAATTGTAGATAATGAATTGTATTTTGATTACTCCATGAAAGATGGTGTTTGTAAAAACATGAATGCTTCTTTTTTATTACAGAGAATGGAAATAGTGTAATTAAAGAATAATTGAATTATTAGAAATAAATATAAAACACAATGATAAACATATTTAAAATAGTTAGTTTTTTAGAAGGAGTTTCTTACATTTTACTTCTTTTTATAGCTTCTCCAATTAAACATTTTTACGGTGATCCTTCGTATGTAAGATTACTTGGTATGCCTCACGGAGTTTTATTTGTAGCTTATATTGCTTTGGCTATTTTATTAAAAACCGAGCTAAAATGGAATAATAAAACATTTGGTATTGTTTGCTTGCTTTCTTTAATTCCTTTCGGAACTTTTTTTGTTGGAAAATATCTGAAAAAAGAGGAATAATCGGCATCCTAAAAATTCATTTAAATGGAAAAAGGATTGAGGTAAAATCATTTTTAATTTTATCTCAATCCTTTTGTTTTATAAAATTTATTAGCTCTTATTTACTATATAAACAAACTCTTTTTCCAATTCCTTTTTCATATTTTTCACTCCTTTTCTCATAAAGAAATACGGTAAGAAAATCATAAAGCTAGCATGTAGTACAATAAAAGGAATAATAACCCAAAAGTCATTTACAAAACTAAAACCAATTATAAAAAACACATAAATCAACAATAAAAAAGGGTAGATAAAATAGAATGCTTTTTTAAAGCCATTTATCTCTAGCTCTATCAACAACAAATCATCTTTCTGTCTAAATTTTCCTTTAGCAATTGGCATCCCGTTAGCTTGTTGTGCCATTTTTAACCTTTTCCTTAACCTAAACCCATTATTATCAACAGTGCCTTTGTAATCATTTTCACTTGAAAAAAATGGTTCTAAAAAACTTGAAGTCCAACCTAAATTACTTTCATCTACACTATTTCTTAGCTTTTTTACAAACTCATTTTTTTCAGTTTTTAATTCAATATAAGTGCGTTTAATTAAGCCAATCTTTTGGAGAAATTCTTTCATAATATATTTTTTTACAAAGATAGACTTATTTACTAATAACTAAACCATTAACTAATTCACAAGCTTAAAATATTTTAATTCCAAACATAACTCTGTTTTCTTTTACTCCATTAAAATTAGATTGTACAAAATCTACTCGTAAAAACTTCCAACCGCCAAAGCCAATATCATCTAAACCAACTGAAAGTTCAGAATATGGTTTTCTTCCTCCAGAGAAATAACCTTTAGCTCCAATAACAGGAACTCCAATTTTACTTAAAATAGGTACTCTATTCCATAAAAAACTCCCTAGTCTATACTCTGTATGCACTTCTGCATATTTATCATTTGTACTTAAATTATAGTATGGCATCATGAAAAAACTATCTGCGATATAATCAGGTGATAAAAAAGTTTCGTTTGCTGCTGGATGATAAAAATCCATGAATGGAATATCTTTCTGTTCTAAAAACACACCTCCTCTTACAAAATAATCAAAATTACCCTTATCACCTAAACTGATACTTTGTCTTGCTTTAGCAAATAAATAATCTGAATTAAACTCACTATTACCAGCGCCAAAATTTTTTCTATACCCTAAAGTAAGTGTTGGAAACTTTCTATTTCTAACAGTATATCTAGAATCTGGATAACTCACATACTTACTCCCGAAATTAATAGTAGCTGCTACTTGTGCAGAAAAAATATTGTGCTCAGAAAAAGACGGTGTATTTAAATCTGGAGAAATAGGGTTATTGGTTTCATAAACTCCATCTCTATTAAAGAAAGAATAATCTGTGGTATTTACCAATGGCTTTCTATTTGCATATTGTACGTTTGAAGAAAATGTAACATCTGGCGTAATCTCTTGAGAAAATGAAATTTTTGCAGCTGTTTTTTCATAGAACTTTGCATAATTTTCTTTTCCAAATAAAGAGAACAACGAATTATTTAAATCGCTAATAGAATTCCCTTCATCAAATTGCCTTACAGATACACCTGCTGAAATAGATAATCTTGGTTTATTTATATTATTCCATCTTTTATTAAAATATATAGAAGGTCTAACTCTTTTATCAGAAAACCCATAATTAAATTCAGTTCCTACACTCCATCTATTTCCCTTATCATTAATTCTTTTTGAAAAACTAAAATCTCCAGTAAAATAAAATCCTTGAACTGTATTAAAACCAGCATTCCCTAATAAACCACCATAATTTAACGACCATTTTTTATGTCTGTTTCTGTAAGAATAACCTGTAATAGGAGAAGTCCATTTAAACTTATTATACTTATCATCAATAGAATCTAAATACTTTTTAGAGCTTCTAATAACTTCTATACTATCTTTTCTAAAATAATCTCTTTTCTCTTCTATAGTTAAAGGAATACTTCTAAGATTTGTCCAATACACTGAGTCTTTTTTTGTAGCTCCCTTTTCAAAAGATAGAATCTCTTTTCCAAAAGTTTTTTCGGTAAATGTGGGCTTAAACTTATAGTTTGAATATGTAGCTGAATAACGACCATCAAACTTAAACGCAAAGAAGCTTACTTTAAAATCAATCGTTTGTAAAATAATAGCCCAAACTCCTGAATCTTTATCATAATTATAATTCTGTTTGATGTGTAAAGTATCAATAATTGGATTATCAATTTGTTTTCCTGTAATAGTTAAATCAGCTCCATAAACTGCCCAATCATCTTCAACAATATAAATATAACCTTCAAAAACACTAAAGTTTTTTCTTTTAGGAATTAGTTTAATTTTATCTACTAGCTTTCCTCCTTTGTCATAAAAACTTCCTTCTAACTTAAATTTATAATAACTAAAAGCAGCATTTGCAATTGGTGAATATATAATTGCATCTGCAATAGGAATCGTGTTTTTATAAATATCAAAGTTTACTTCTTCTGCTCTATTAAAAGATATACCACTGTTATCTCCACTAACTTTTGATGCTATTATTTTCTCTTTAAATTCTTTAGGTTTCTTTTGTTGCCAAATTTCTGAAACTGTTTCTGAAAGATAAATAATACCTGTTCTTGTTGAATCTAATCCTCCACCTAAATCTCCAATATCCTGACCTAAGAATTTCTTTGGAGCATTCTTTACTTTAAAAAGTCCACGAGAATAAAAATCAGCTGTAAACGTACCAGATTTATTCGTATTTTTCTCTTTATTAGCTATTGCTTTTCTAATAATAATATTGGCAGGATTTTCTGTAGAAGATACATCTACTTCATCTAACAACTCTTCCTTCTCTTTCATCTGTACATTCAGTTCAAAAGGAAATTGTTCAATAGTAACTGTTTTTCTTATTGTTTTAAATCCTAAAAACTGAAAAACAACCGTTTGTTTTCCCTTTTTGGAAGTCTGTAAGCTATATATACCGCTATCGTTAGTGGTAGTACCAGTAAATGAATCTTCTAAGTAAATACTTACAAAAGGAAGCGGATTGTTATTTTTATCAATTACTTTACCTCTAATTTGAGCATATGTAAATAACGAAAAAGAAAAAATGAATAGTGTAATTATGTTTTTCACAGATAATTAGTTATAGTTTTGTGACAAACATAAGTGAATTATAACTAGTTATTTGCTAGTAAAATGTTAAAAACTAGCAACAAAACTATAATTAAATTATAAATTACATGTTTTTTAACAAATACAAAATACACTTGTTAAAATTTAATATTGCTTAACTATTGAGTAATTTCTTTGACTTTTTTGCTCTGTAACCACAAATAAAATTGTAATCCAAATAAAATGGCTCCTGCTAATAAATGTATTGCTTGAGTTCCGATAGGAAAATCAGCATAATACATTAAAATACCAGTTATCGTTTCTAGAAAAATTAAAAATACAATCCAATTCACTAAACCATAACCTAGATTTTTAATTTGATTTAGATAAAACATTCCAAAATTCACTAACACAATGGCTATTGTAAATGATCGATGGAAGTAGAATTTAAAACTGGGGTTTAATAAACTATATTGTTTATTTTCAAAACCAAATTGCTTCACTTGTTCATCTATGAACTGTCTTACCTGAGTTCCCATAGCTATTTGAATTAACGAAAAGACCACAGAAAAAATTAATAGCTTATTAAAAAGAGAGTGATAAGTGTATTGTTTTTTGTTTTCCTTTACTATAAACAACAAATATAATAACAAGGCTATGATTATCAATCCAACCACCATGTGAATAGTAATTACTGTTGGTTTTAAATTTGTATCTACAACAGTTTTACCTAGCCAAGCCTCAAACATCATTAAAAAGAAAGCTGCAAATGCTAAAGCCGGAATTCTTTTATCTTCTTTCCTAAACTGCACGGCGCCATATAGTAAAAGTAGAAACACAAAACCAGAAACTACAGACGCTAAGCGATTGATATACTCTGTCCAGGTATGATACTTATTAAACTTTGCATAATCGTGTTTTGTATACTTTTCCCAATTACTAGTATTGAAAACCTCTGTTGTTTTTAAATCTTTCTGAGCAACAAACAACACTTCGTCTTTAACGATTATCATTCCTTTTTGGAACTCTTTGTTAGGCTGCCAAGTAATTTGTTCTTCTGAAGTTGGAGGTATTAAATATCCAAAACATTTAGGCCAATCTGGGCATCCCATACCAGATCCTGTCATTCTTACTACTGCTCCTGCTAAAAAAATAAGATATACAGACAATAATGTAATCTTTACAACTCTAGGAAAGTTTTTTTTCATCAAAAAAATTTTTACAAAGATACGCCTCTTCCAACAAAAAAAGCACTCTAAATTTAGAGTGCTTTTCTTTATAATAATTTTAAATTATCTGATTTTAAGTAAAGTTGTATTTACTTTAGTATAGCTTCAGAAACCTTATATGCTCCTATAGTTTCTACAAAAGCTATTAATTGTTTTTTATTCAACTTATTAGTATCATATTTAATCGTAGCAATGCTATCACTAAAAACTACTTTAGCATCTAAAACTCCAGCTTTCTTCGCTAACTTAGATTCAATAGTTTTTGCACAACCCATTTCGCAAGTCATACCAGATACATTTAATGAAAAAGTTTCAGGCTTAGCTGCTAATTCTACAACTTCCTTTTTATCTTCTTTTTTATCTGCAGTATTACAACCTACAAAAGCAACAGTTACTAAAAGCAACATTACTAACACTTTATATACTTTCATAATTAACAACGATTAGATTATTGTACAAATTTATCAAAAAAGATTTTTATGTGATGAAAATGAGCGATTTTTGTTCTTAATTAAAACCAAATTCATGGAGAATAATCAAAAAAAGTGGAGTTACTTAATTTTTCTATCTCTTGTATGGGGTAGTTCTTTTATTTTAATGAAGAAAGCTTTAATTGGTTTAACTCCTATTCAGGTAGGTGCATTACGTATTTTAATTTCTACTTTATTCCTTATTATTATAGGTTTCAAAAGCTTAAAAAAAATTCAAAAAAAGCATTGGAAATATATTTTTTACAGTGCTCTTCTAGCAACTTTATTTCCTGTTTTTTTTTATGCCTACGCTGTAAAAGGAATTGATAGTTCTATTGCCTCAATTTTAAATTCACTTACCCCTTTTAACACTTTATTGATAGGGTTTTTAATTTTTAATATTTCATTCAAAAAAACACAATTAATTGGAATTTTAGTCGGATTAACAGGAACTATTATTTTGATTTTGAAAGGAGCTGACATGAATCCTAATCAAAATTACTGGTTTGCGTTGCTTCCTGTATTTGCATCAATAGGTTATGCTTTTAACGTAAATATTATAAAAAAATACTTACACGACTTAGAGCCTTTAGCTATCACAACTGGAAACTTTGTATTAATTTTTATTCCTGCTCTAATTATTTTAAGCTTCACTGGTTTTTTTACTACGTTAGAGTTTACTGAAAGCACAAACATATCTCTAACATACATTACGATTTTAGCAATATTAGGTACTGGTATAGCTAAAATTCTTTTCAATAAACTAATACATATTTCCTCACCTGTATTTTCTACCTCTGTTACTTACCTAATACCAATTGTAGCTGTGATATGGGGAATTTTAGATGGCGAAAAACTAAGTCTTTTACAACTACTAGCAGCTATCATTATACTTATAGGAGTTTACCTTGTAAATAAAGGGAAATAAAAAAGCCAATATCTAATTACAGATATTGACTCTTTTAATTGAATTATTTTACAATAATTTTATTGGAAGTCAGCGTCAGAAACACCTTCGTTAATTTTTATTTCTTTTACTTCAAAATTTAATTCCATTGGTCCATTTTTTCTTGAAACCCTGTGTGGAAATTTAATTCCGTTTACTTCTCTGTAATCAGAAAAAACTGCTGGTACTTTTTGCTCTCCTTGAGGAGTTTTTACTGTAGTTACAGTTTTAACTTTTAATCCTGATTTTACATCGTAAAAAATCTCTTTATCACCATGTAAAATTACATAAGCATTTGCACCATTAACAGGCTCAATTCTATCCAGTTTACCTTTTTTGTAAGCTTCATCTTGGAAAGGAGCTGTACTTGCTTTTGCTTTTTCTAATTCCTCTCCCGCTGTTTCCTTTTTCTGACCACGAGCTTCTTCATACCCTTTAGTTCCATCAAAAACTGATTTTTGTAACGTATTACCCATCATGCTTACTAAAGAAGCTGTTTTATTAGGAGCCGCTAACTTTGCTACTAACTTTATAGGAGCAGGAGCTTGAGCGATTTTAGCTTCAGAACTAATCATTACTGTTTTAACAGCAGCAACTTTATCTTTACCTCCAATTGCTTCAAAATACTTATCTACAACTGTTGTTGCAGTAACTCCTGCAGGTATAGGTGCACTCATTTTAGGCTTGCTAGTTGCTTCACCCATTTTATCAAAATATTTAATTGGGTAATCTGATGTTTTCTCTAAATTCTTTAAAACATCCATTCCTTTACCAGTAATAAAGATTCTTGCTTTATCTCCTTTAAAGTATTTAATTGCAGCATTTTGAACATCTTCTAAAGTTACCTTATTAATATTCTCTAAATAATTCTCGTAAAAATCTGTAGGTAAATTATAACGAGCAATATTTAATGCATAACCAGCTACTGTTCTAGGCTTTTGAACATTCATAACAAAACTACCTATGTATTCAGCTTTCGAATTTTTTAATTCTTCTTCTGATACTTTTTGATAACGAACTTTGTTTATTTCTTTTAAAATTTCAACCATAGAACTATCCGTTACCATGTTACGTACACTTGCTGTAGCTTTAAAAGTTCCTGCATATCTACTCTGACTTACTCTTGAATAAGATCCATAAGTATATCCTTTATCCTCTCTCAAATTCATAAATAAACGAGCAGTACCACCACCACCTAATATGTTATTTGCTAATAAAGCAGCGTAGTAATCTTTATCTCCTAATTTTAAATCGATGTTATTGATAACAGCAATTTCAGACTGAACTGCATTTGGCATATCAATAAAATTAATCTCTGTTGTAGCAGGATTTACTGGCTTAGGCATAGTATAAGCTGGTATACTTCCTTTTTTCCAACCACTAAACAATTTTGTTACTAATTTTTTAGTTTCCTTCGGATTGATATCTCCTACAATTACTAAGTAAGCATTGTTTGGTCTGTAGTAGGTGTCATAATCTTTCTTTACATCTTCTAACGTGATATTCTTGATAGATTTTGGTGTTACATACTCTCCAAATGGATGTTCTTTTCCGTATGTTAAATAATCCTCTACTCTTCTTGCAATTGTTTTTACATCTTTATCTTGAGTTTTTAAACCTTCTAAAGTTCTTTCTATCTCTTTATCAAACTCTTCTTTTGTAAATACAGGATTTTTTACTCCATCTGCCATTAACCCTAAAATTTCAGGGAAATATTTTTTTAAAGATGAAGCAAATGCTCCTCCGCTTGAAAATCCAAGATTAGCTCCTAAATAATCTACCTTTTCATTAAAATCGTCTTTAGTAATACTTGTTGTTCCATTACCTAATAAACTTCCCATTAAGCTAGAAACTCCTGCTTTATCACCTTCAAAAACAGGTTTATTGTCAATTGATAAATTAGCAGAAGCTCTTGGTAGTTTATGGTTTTCAACCATAATTACTTTTAATCCATTTGGTAAAGTAAACTTCTCTGGCTTTCCTAACTTAACTTTTGGTGCAGGTCCTGGTTTAGGCTGCTTATTTAAATCTCTTTGTGCATTTACAGCAAAAGACATTGCCAAAACTGTTATAAATGATACTATCTTTATTTTCATGATTGTTATTGTCTTTTATTGATATTATTTCTTCTTCTCTGGTAAATATTCTAAAATTAATCTCTGATTAGGATTTAGATATTTTTTAGCTACCTCTCTAATATCTTCTCTTGTGATTGACCTGTAAATATCAATTTCAGTATTAATTAAGTTTGTATCGCCATACATAACATTGTAACTAGCTAACGAACTTGCAATACCCTCTACACTTGAGTTTGAGCTCACGAAATTATTTTCAAATTTGTTTTGTAATTTTTGATAATCTTTTTCAGAAATTAATTCTGTTTGAAGTTTTACGATTTCTTCATCTATCTCCTTAGTTAAGTTTTCTAAAGATACTTTTCCTAATGGTAAAGCATAAATGATATATGTTCCGTAATCTTCTTGACTTAAATTAATTGCTCCTGCTTGTAAAGCAACCTTTTTAGTATCAACCATTTTCTTATATAAAACAGAACTCTTACCACTACTTAAATATGATGAAATCATATCTAAAACTCTAGAATCTCTTGTTTTCATAGAAGGAGTTCTATAAGCTTGAATGATAGCAGGAATTTGTATGTTAGGATCATATGCCTTTTCATTGATTTGCTCTGTAATTGGATCTTCTTTAGGAAAGCTTCTTGCTACTTCTTCTCCTCTAGGAATTCTTCCAAAATATTCTTTAATCCACTTTTTAGCTTGTTTAATTTCAAAATCACCAGCAATAACTAAAGTAGCATTGTTTGGTGTATAAAACTTTTTATTGAATGCTTGAAACTCTTCTAAAGTAGCATCATCTAAATGTTTCATTTTACCAATAGTAGTTCCTTTATATGGATGCTTTTTAAAGATATGCTTCTTAACATTCATAAGAAACTGACCATAAGGACTATTGTCATATCTCATTCTCTTTTCTTCTTTCACTACCTCATTTTGAGTATCTACCCCTTCTTGTTTAATAACTGGGTGTAAAAGACGCTCAGACTCCATCCAAAGTCCAAGCTCTAAATTATTAGAAGGAAATACTTCGTAATAATATGTTCTGTCATCAGTAGTATTGGCATTGTTTGTACCTCCATTCGCAGATACAATTTTAAACCAATCTCCTTTTTTAATATTTTTAGTTCCTTCAAATAAAAGATGTTCAAAAAAGTGCGCCATCCCCGTTCTATCTGGCTGTTCATCTTTTGCTCCAACATGATACATTACTGAAGTTACCACCACAGGTGCAGACTTGTCTTGATGTAAAATTACATGCATTCCATTCTTTAAATCGTACTCTTTAAACTCTACCTTCTGTGCATTCACAAACATGAAAGCAACTATGGCAGAAAGAGTTAAAATAGTTTTCCTCATTAGTCTATAATTGTTTTTAATAACTTATTATCGTTTGACGCAACTACCTTCACTTTGTTACATTACATCAAACCCCCATTAATTTAATTCCTCAAAATTATAAATAAGCCAACGAATAAGATGTATAATTTTGTTAAAATGAAACTATTTTGTTTTCAGACAAATAGCTTGCTAAGTCGCAAAAAAAGTGTATATTTGCATCCGCATTTTCATATAAAATGCTCGTAATTATTACATTAATAAACGCAAAACAAATTATATGTACGCAATCGTAGAGATAGCAGGGCAGCAATTTAAAGTAGCAAAAGACCAAAAAGTATACGTTCACCGTTTACCAGAAACTGAAGGTTCTAAGGTAACTTTTGATAAGGTAATGCTTATCGAAGATGGAGGAAATGTAACTGTTGGCGCCCCAGCTATAGAAGGTGCAGGTGTAACTGCAAAAATTTTAAATCATTTGAAAGGTGATAAAGTAATCGTTTTCAAGAAGAAAAGAAGAAAAGGTTACAAAAAGAAAAATGGTCACCGTCAGTATTTAACTGAAATTCAAATTGAAGGTATCGCTGCATCTGGTGTTAAAGCCGAGAAAAAAGCTGAACCAAAAAAGGCCGCTCCAAAAAAATCAACTTCTAAAAAAGGAGATGATTTAAAGAAAATCGAAGGAATTGGTCCTAAGATTGCTGAAACTTTAGCAGCTGCAGGAATTGCTACTTTTTCTGAATTAGCAAAAACTGAACCAGCTAAAATTTCAGAAATTATCGCTAATGTTCGTGGTAATCATGTTACTGATACTTGGCCAAAGCAAGCTGAATTAGCTGCTGAAGGTAAGTGGGACGAATTAAAAGAATGGCAAGACAAGTTAGACGGAGGCGTTGAAAAGTAAATCCGTAAAGTTTAACCTAAAAAAACTCAATACAAATGGCTCATAAGAAAGGTGTCGGTAGTTCGAAAAACGGTCGTGAATCGGAATCGAAACGTTTAGGAGTAAAAATCTTTGGAGGACAGGCTGCTATTGCAGGTAACATTATCGTTCGTCAAAGAGGTACTCAACATTACCCTGGTGAAAATGTTTACATGGGGAAAGACCATACTTTACATGCTAAAGTAGACGGAGTTGTTGAATTTCAAAAGAAAAGAGACAACAGATCTTATGTTTCAATAGTTCCTTTTGAAGCATAGAACACTTAGAAATCAATATTATTAAAGTTATTTACTAACCTTAATAATAATCTTATACAAAACCATTGAAATTAAATTTCAATGGTTTTTTTTATATAAAAAAGCTGTAAGTAAAACTTACAGCCCTTTTTTCTAACCAAACTTAGTATAAAAACTAACTACTACTATTTTAAAACTATATCTTTTTATTTTAGGGAAACTTATTAACTGAATTAAAAAACCTTTTGCTTTTAACCATTTTGTTAATAGGCTACACTCTTAAGACACACTTTTTTTTAATGGGTCACAAAAAAATTGAATTATTTAAAAAATGAAACTATTGTAAAATAAAAAAACTCAAACCTAGGGGATTGAGTCTTTTAATATTGGGGATTATTAAATAAAGAGAGTAGTTATATAACTACATCTCAAATGTAAATTTAATTTAACAATAACACAAAAAATTTGAAACTTATCTATTTTTTTATTAACATAGTTATATGAGTAGTAAATAAATGTCAACATATTAAGCTAAATGGTTCCATTCATTAAAAAACTCTTCTAAGTAAGTTTCCATAAATTCATGCCTTTTAGTTGCTAATTTTTTCCCTGTTACTGTATTCATTCTATCCTTTAACAAAAGTAACTTTTCATAAAAGTGATTGATTGTAGGTGCAGTTGATTTTTTATACTCTTCTTTTGTCATGTGTAAATTAGGCTCAATAGCAGGATCGTAAAGAACTCTATTTTTAAATCCACCATAATTAAAGCATCTTGCAATTCCTATAGCCCCTATAGCATCTAAACGATCTGCATCTTGAATAATATCTAATTCTGGCGATGTAAACTTCTTTTCAAAATTCCCTCCTTTAAAAGATATATTTTCAATAATGTTTTGAACATGCTTGATAACATCTTCCTCTACATTTTCTGATTCTAAAAACGCTCTCGCTTTTTTCGGACCAACAGTTTCATCTCCATTATGAAATTTACTATCTGCAATGTCATGTAACAACGCTCCTAGAGCCACTACAAACTCATCCACATTATCTTCCTCTTTAGCTATTCGTAACGAATTATGATACACTCTATTGATATGAAAAAAGTCGTGTCCCCCTTCCGCACCTTGTAAAGTTCTTTTTACAAATGCAATTGTATTGTCTATTATTAAAGATTTATCCATACCCAAAAATAAAAAATCCTGTCTTTAACGAGACAGGATTTGGATATAAATAGACATATTAAATTAAGCGGAAACCGCTTCATTTACTAAATTATGAGAAACCAAATACTCAGCTATTTGAACAGCATTCGTAGCAGCTCCTTTTCTTAGGTTATCTGAAACCACCCATAAATTTAATGAATTTGGTTGAGATAAATCCCTTCTAATTCTTCCAACAAACACATCATCTTTACCTTCTGCATAAAAAGGCATCGGATATTGGTTGTTTTCAATATCATCTTTTACAACTACCCCTGGTGTTTCAGATAAAAGCTTAGTAACATCAGTTAACTCGAACTCATTTTCAAACTCAATGTTTATAGCTTCAGAGTGACCACCTACTACAGGAATTCTAACCGCAGTTGCAGTAATTCCAATACTAGCATCATTTAAAATTTTATGCGTTTCTCTTACTAACTTTAGCTCTTCTTTAGTGTAACCAGCATCTTCAAAAACATCGCAATGAGGTATTGCATTTTTATGAATCTGGTACGGATAAGCCATTTCTCCTTCTACGTTATTAAACTCATTTTCTAATTGCTCCACCGCTTTAACTCCAGTTCCAGTAATTGATTGATAGGTTGAAATAACCAACCTTTTCATATTATATTTTTCATGGAGAGGAGCCAATGCCACAACCATCTGTATTGTTGAACAGTTTGGATTAGCTATAATCTTATCATTTTCTGTTAAAGCTGACGCATTAATTTCTGGCACTACCAGCTTCTTTTCTGGATCCATTCTCCACGCAGAAGAATTATCTATAACTGTTGTACCAACTTCAGCAAACTTCGGAGCCCACTCTAAAGAAGTGCTTCCTCCTGCTGAAAATAAAGCTATATCTGGCTTCATGTTTACTGCATCTTGTAAACCTACTACCGTATAGGTATTACCTTTAAATTGCATTTGTTTACCTACGGAACGCTCTGAAGCAACTAAAATTAGTTCACTTACTGGAAAATTACGTTCTGCTAAAACCTGCAACATTACATTACCTACCATACCAGTTGCACCAACTACCGCTACTTTCATATCATGTGTTTTTTATTATAAATACAAATTTCAACAAAAAAAAATAAATACCAATTTTATAATTGAAAAAAACACACAAATTGTTTAAATTTAAACAAAATGATTTTATACCATTAAAAACTAAAAAAATAGTACATTTGCATCACGAATTTTTTAACTTAAAATAGTATAGCATGCAACTGTACAACAAGTTAAGCGCCGAAGAACGCGCTAAATTAATTGATGAAGCGGGTAAAGACCGCATCACTATTTCTTTTTATCAGTATTTCAAAATAGAAAATCCTCAACTTTTTAGAGATAAATTGTTTATTGAGTGGAATGCTTTAGATGTATTAGGTAGAACCTACGTGTCTTATGAAGGTATCAATGCTCAAATTTCTGTTCCTGCAGAAAACTTTTTAGCTTTAAAAGACCAACTAGACAGCATTTCTTTTTTAAATGGTATTCGTTTAAACGTTGCCGTTGAACAAGACAACAAATCTTTCCTAAAACTAAAAGTTAAGGTAAGGAAAAAGATTGTTGCCGATGGTTTAGATGATGATACTTTTGATGTAACAAACAAAGGTGTTCATTTAACCGCTGTAGAGTTTAACAAAATGCTTGATGATCCTAATACGGTTTGTGTGGATATGAGAAACCACTATGAAAGCGAAATAGGACATTTTAAAGGCGCTGTTACTCCTGATGTAGATACCTTTAGAGATTCTTTAGATATTATTGAAGAAGATTTAAAAGAACACAAAGAAGATAAGAATCTTTTAATGTATTGTACTGGAGGAATCCGTTGTGAAAAAGCCTCTGCTTATTACAAACACAAAGGTTTTAAAAACGTTTTTCAACTAGAGGGTGGAATTATTGAGTACACTAGACAAGTAAACTCAGAGAACTTAGAAAACAAGTTTATTGGTAAAAACTTTGTTTTTGACCATAGAAGAGCCGAAAAAATTTCTGATGATGTAATTGCACATTGTCATCAATGTGGAAAACCTTGTGACACTCACACCAATTGTGCGAATGAAGCTTGTCATCTTTTATTTATTCAATGTGATGAATGTGCTGAAAAAATGGAAAACACTTGCTCAGTAGAATGTCAAGAAATTATTCATTTACCTTACGAAGAGCAAAAGGCTTTGCGCAAAGGAAAACAAGCTAGCAATAAGATTTTCAAAAAAGGACGATCTGAGAAATTGAAATTTCAGAAGTCAAACACATAAAACAATAAAAAGTTCTCTTTGGAGAGCTTTTTTTTATTTTTATAACATGGATTTAGAACTACATCGTAAAATTATTCATGTTGACATGGATGCTTTTTATGCTTCTGTAGAACAGCTTGATAACCCTGAACTTTTAGGAAAAGCTGTTGCTGTAGGAGGTAGTAGCGTTCGTGGTGTAGTATCTGCTGCAAGTTACGAAGCCAGAAAATACGGTGTTCGTTCAGCTATGAGTGGGGTTTTAGCCAGAAAAAAATGTCCACACCTAATTTTTGTGAAACCTCGATTTTATAGATACAAAGAGATTTCAGCAAAAATTAGAGCCATTTTTTATGATTATACAGATTTAGTAGAACCTTTATCTTTAGATGAAGCTTATTTAGATGTTACAGAGAATAAAAAAGGAAATCCTTCTGCGAGTTTAATTGCTAAAGAAATTCGTGATAGAATTTGGAATGAACTTTCTTTAAGAGCTTCAGCTGGCATTTCTATAAATAAATTTTTAGCTAAAGTTGCCTCTGATATTAACAAGCCTAATGGTCAAAAAACAATTAAACCTGATGAAGTTATTTCGTTCTTAGAAGAACTACCTATTACTAAATTTTATGGTGTAGGTAAAGTTACTGCCGCTAAAATGCACAACAACGGAATTTTTAAAGGTTTTGATTTAAAACAGAGAACACTTGAAAATTTAGTTGCTCTTTTTGGAAAATCTGGAAATCATTATTATAACATAGTAAGAGGTATTCATAGGAGTGAGGTAAAACCAAACAGAATACGTAAATCTATTGCTGCCGAGCGAACCTTTTCAGAAAACCTTTCTTCTGAAGTATTCATGTTAGAAAAACTGGAAGCAATTGCTGAAGAATTAGAAAAAAGAATGCAAAAAACTGATGCTAAAGGAAAAACAATTACTTTAAAAATAAAATATAGCGACTTTACACAGCAAACCAGAAGTAAAACAACTAGTAACTTTATGCATCTAAAAAAAGATTTTTTTCCAATAATAAAGGAATTACTTTTTCAAGAAAAGCTAAAAAACTCAGTTCGGCTACTTGGCATTTCTTTTAGTAACCTAAATACTGAAACAAAAGAACCAGTTTGGGTTCAGTTACAATTTGACTTTTAAACTAATGGAATTTTTAATGAAACTCTAGTACCTATAGGTGCACCTTCATCATTTGTTAAATCGTGGTATGATAAATTAAATTCTCCTTCATAATCTTCTGCAAAAGTCTTTAATCTCTCTATTGTTAAATCAATACCTACAGATTTCCTTTTTAAGGATTTTGCTTTTTTAATTTTACCTGCTGCTTCTCTACCAATCCCATCATCTTCAATATTAATCTCTACAATATCTTTAGATATTTTACTAGCATTAAGCGCAATAGTTTTACTACCTTCTTTTGATGACAATCCATGCCATATTGCATTCTCTATAAATGGCTGCAATATCAATGGTGGAACTTTTATTGTATCTGTATTTAAATCCGAGTCTACATTTAATTTGTAATCTATTTCATTAGAAAAACGAATATTTTCAATACTCATATACAAATCCATCGTAGATAATTCTTCTTTTAAACTTACTTCTTTAACCTTAGATACATCTAAAATATTACGAATAAGCTTAGAAAATTTATTTAAGTAGTAAACAGCTTGTTTTTGATCGTTGTTAATGATATAAAGCTTTATTGAGTTTAAGGCATTAAAAAGAAAATGAGGATTCATTTGTGTTTGTAAAGCCTGCTGTTCTAATAATAATATTTTACGATCATTATTAATCAATCTTTGCCTGTAAATTGAATACAAAGCAATACTTAACAATGCAATAGTTATTAATGAAATTATTAAAATATTTCTGTTTCTAAAGAAGAGTAACGTTTTAATTTTAGATTGACTTTCTAAATAATTCAGTTCATTTATTTTAGACTGCATATTGTGTTTAGATATCAAGTTACTCACATAAGAAATACTTTGATCATCTTGAGTTCTCTTTTCTGCTATAGATGCTTTTCTGTAAAAAGCATATGCTTGTTCAACATCTTTAGTTCTGTCGTAAAACTCTGAAATTAAATACAAACTTCTAATTTCATTTTTCTTATGCCCTGCTTCTCTTGAAATAGCCAATGCATCATTTAAAAACTTTTTAGATTCATCATATCGTGCTAATTTCAATAACACCTCTCCCATGGTATTGTAAGTTCTTCCTAAGTAGTATTTATTGTCGTAAGATATTGCAGTAGGTAGGATCTTTTCAATATTCTTTAAAGCTTTTTCATAATTTTTCTTTTTGATGTATATACTTGATAAACTATTATAGCAAACAATTTTTCCGATAGTTGAATTGATTTCTTCATCTAACGCTAATGACTTCTTATAATTCTCTTCAGCTTCATCTAAAAGCATCAAATTTTCTTGAGCAAACCCAGTATTTTGATAATTTATAGCCAAACCTCTTTTATCTTGAAGTTCTTTTTGAATTTGAATTGCTTTTTCAAACTCAATTAAAGCTAAACTGTACTGCCTTAATACTAAATAAATATTTCCAATACTATTTTGAGCAATACCTATACTTCTTCTATTATCAATTGTAGGATTTTTAATTTGCTTAGCTTTTGAAAGAGATGCTTGATGATAATTTATAGCATTTCTCATATCTCCCTGTCTTCTATAGCTAACGCCAAGCATATTTAAAGACAACACCTCTACTCCAACATCTTTAATTGTTCTGGCTAGCTTTAAGGCTTCTTTATGATATTTTGCAGATTGGTCATAATTTGATTTTCTTCTAAAACAAATACCCAAGTTATTAGCAGCAAAAATTTGACCTATAACATATTTATTTCTAATACTTTTTTCATACAATTTATAATAATCATCTTCATTAAACCGCTCTTCTTTCTTTCTACTTCTATAAAGGATAGAGTCTAAAGAAAAATAATCTTTATTTTTTGACTTTACTACATCTTCAATTAAACGCTGCTTCTCATCTTCTACTTTCTCTTGAGAAAATGAAAACGCTGCTACATGAAGTAAAGAATAAAAAAATATTTTTCTAAACATTAATCTGTATTAAAATTTATCTAAAAACTCTGATTTTTTCTGGCGAGATACTGGTATTTTATGATTTTTTTCTAAAATCACATAACCATCTGTTTTGTAATACTCTTTTACCTTATCTAAATTGATAATGTAAGAGTTATGAATTCTAAAAAACTGTTTACCAGGAAGAATACTATTAACCTCTTTTAACTTTTTTGTTACTACAATTTTCTTACCATCAACCGTATGTATAGAACTATAGTTACCATCAGATTCAACACATAATATTTCCTCGGCTTTCAAAAACAAAAGCCTACCGTCAGCATTAATTACTATCTTTTTTTCTTCTAATCTCTGATTAAAACTAAATAGTATTTTTTCAAATTTTTCATTGGTATCAACATCAGATACTCTTTTAGCAAACTTTGTAATTTTCTTTAAACTTTGCTCTAAATCATCAGTATCAACTGGCTTTAAAAGATAATCGATAGCCTCTTGCTTTAATGCCTTAATTGCGTACTCATTGTAAGCAGTTGTTATTACAATAGCAAAATCTTTTTTTGGTAATTTTTCAATAAACTGAAAACCATCCATCGTTGGCATTTCAATATCTAGAAACAAACAATCTATTTTGTTATTATCAATAAATTCTAAAGCTCTGTGTGGATTTGTGAAAGTAGATAATATTTCAACCTCATCGTTGAAATTGGAAAGTTCCCAAGACAAACTCTTAATTGCTTTGTCTTCATCATCTACTATAATAGCTTTTAACATGGTTGAAAAGTTAATTTCTGCAATTTATACAAAAAAAACTACCATTCATACAAAAAAGAGGCTTTTTTTTTACCCTCACCATGTTTTTACGAAAATTTCATTTTTTATTGGGAAATAAGCTATTTTTTTGAAATTAATCTATTTTTTAAACTTGAGTCGTTTCATTTTTCATAAAAAATTTTAACTTTTTTTTATGAAAAAATTGAAAATCTTCTATAATAAGAAACAAAAAAAGTAGTTAACTCATTTTATTTTGCCTAAAAAGTATACTTTTTCACAAAAAACAAACTCAACTTACCAAAAAAGATGTATTTAGAAAATGAAACAGAAAATTCATAACTCATTTTATCTGATACTTAATGAAATCACCATCTGTTTTTTAATTTTTAACGAAATTTACTAAAACAAAAAACAGTTTAAAAAATGGCTTTTTAAACTGTTTTATTGTATGTATTGTTTGTAATACTATTTGTTTGGAAAATCTGGTTTTCTTTTTTCTAAAAATGCTGTTGTACCTTCTTTAAAATCTTCAGTTCCAAAACAAGCTCCAAATTCATTAATTTCAGACTCGTAACCATTAACTCCATCTTTAAATCCAGAGTTTATAGCTGTAATTGCTTTGCTAATAGCTACAGATGAATTTCTAACTATTTTACTTGCTATTTTTTCTCCTAAAGGCAATAACTCCTCTTGAGTAACTACATAGTTTACTAAACCATATTCTTTAGCTTCTTCTGCATTTATCATACCCGCAGTCATTACCAATTCCATTGCTTTCCCCTTTCCTATTAATTGAGGTAATCTTTGAGTTCCTCCATATCCAGGAATTACTCCTAATGATGTTTCAGGCAATCCCATTCTTGCATTATCAGAAGCTATTCTAAAATGGCAAGCCATAGCTAACTCTAAACCACCACCTAATGCAAATCCGTTTACTAAAGCAATTACTGGAGTAGATAAATTTTCTACAAAATCAAATAATAGTTCTTGTCCTTTTGCTGCTAATCTACCACCATCTTCTACTGAAAAATGAGCAAATTCAGAGATATCTGCACCAGCCACAAAAGCCTTTTCTCCACTTCCTGTAAGTAAAATAACCTTTACAGATGCATCATCATTTAATGCTTTAAAAGCATTGTGAAGCTCTTCAATAGTTGCTTTGTTTAAAGCATTTAATTTTTTTGGTCTGTTTATCGTTACAGTAGCTAAATAGTCTTGTTTTGCTACTAAAATGTTTTCGAATTCCATGAAAAAGTTATGTTTTTGGTAAAATTACGGTAAAAACTGTTCCTACACCAAGTGTTGAAGAAAAAGTTATAGTACCATTATATGCTTCTATAATGTTTTTTATCATAGGTAAACCTAATCCCATTCCACTTGTTTTAGTGGTAAACTTAGGCTCAAAAATCAATTTCTTATTCTCTTCTTCAATTCCTTTACCATTATCAGAAACTGTAATCATTACATTATTACCATCTGACTTTACTCTTACCTCTATTTCAGGAGATTGCTCACCAGATTTCATTGCCTGAGTAGCATTTTTCACTAAATTAGTTATAATACGAATTAGCTGTGTTTTATCTAAAAATGCATTTAATGATTTCTCTTCAGGCAAATAATGTATGTAATCTTCATTAAAAATATCAATTGCATGTTTAACTACATCAATTACATCTAAATTCTCTTTTCTTTGAGTAGGCATTTTGGCAAAATCAGAAAAAGCAGAAGCAATAGAACTCATAACATCTATTTGCTGAATTAAAGTTTCACTATACTCAGCTATTTTTTCTCTAATTCTTTCATCTGTAGGATCAAATTTTCTAAGGAAACTTTGTACCGTTAAACGCATTGGTGTTAATGGATTTTTAATTTCATGCGCTACTTGCTTTGCCATTTCTCTCCAGGCTTGCTCTCTTTCACTTTGAGCTAGTTTCACAGCACTATCTTCAAGCTGATCTATCATATTATTATAAGCTGCAACTAATGAATTAATTTCTGAACTTGCTGCGTTTAATGTAATTTTTTCGTTTCGCTTATTTAATCTGGTTTCTTTTATTTTTTCTGAAATAGTTTGAATAGATCTAGTAATATAGCTCGACAAGAAATATGCTAATGCTATAGCTGCTATAAACATTAAGACATACACCAATAAAAGCCTTGCCATAAACTCTTTCAATTCCTTCTTTTGCTCTTCGTTATTTTGAGCAATTTTCAACTCTAAAATTCCTATTCTCTTAAATCTAGGATCATTAATGTAAGTGTATGAAGATTGGTAGGTAATATCACCAACTCTTTTAGTTCTTAAAATTCTATAATCAGAACTGTTTGCTAGCTCTACCACTACGTTTTTAGCTAAGGGAGTTTCATCAACAGCTTCAAAACTATACGGAATAGATGATTTTAACAATTTTCCGTTCATGTCGTACATTGTAATTGTTAAGTTATGAACGTTGGCTATTTCATATATTCTATCTTGAAAAATTTTAGATAAGTTCTCTGTAGTTACCAAATAGGTTGTTTTCCTCTTTAGTTCAATATCTATATTATGCCTAGTTGCACTTTCTTTTCTTCCAAAGCGCAATAAATTATAGTCTTTAGTTTGTTCATCGTACTGATAAATAGTTACGGTAACAATTAATATAGAAGCTACCAATACCAGTAGTATCATTGATAAGAAGATTCTTATCCTTAGAGATATATTACTCAGTTTTAACACAATTTATTTGATTTTTTTCGATTTCATAAACAAGGCATCATCATACTCAGTATCATTATCCCAGTCATAGATTACCTTTCCTTCAAAACCTTCAGATACCTGCTGTATTACATACCATGCTTGTACTTGTTTTCCTCCATATGAATAATCTGTATACAAACTATCACCTTTCGTTTTCCAAGTCCCTTTAGTTTCTCCAACTTTAGAGCCATCTGGTTGCTTAAACCAAGCAGTAAAAGTGCCATCTTCATTATATTTTGATTGAGCTCTTCCGGTATTTGGTTTACTAAAATCATCTTCAAAAACATACGAACTGTCTGATTTTTGAAATGTTTTATAGTCGATTTTAATGTAAGTAGTTTCCCAATTACCAATCATAAAATCTTTTAACGGCACCATTGTATTTTCTTTTGTTTCCTCTTTGGTTGTTTTCAACGTATTGGTTTTATTTTCTTGTTTACAAGCAACAAAAATCAATCCAAAAAGCAATACTGGCACTACAAATTTTATGTTCATAATCGTTTATTTAAGAAGCCTCTTTTGTGTGTAACAATCGAGTTAATTTTATTGATAAATCTAACAAAATTATTTTAGCATTACCATTTCTTTCTATATGATATTGAGCATCATTCAACTCTTTTTCAATAGTTAGTATATTTCCACTGTGTATAAACGGAGCAAACTTTTCTAGCTTAAAGTTTGCTGTTTGTGGTGATAAAAAAACCAAATCTGGTGTTCCATAATTTAATAACAATGCTTGTCTAAAAAACTGCAAACAATACTGAATAAATTGTTTTTGAGTTTCTCTACCCGATTTTGCGATTGTTTCACTCCAACCTATTAAATCTTGAATAACAGCTGCGTTTCCTTTGGCTTTAAAAGCACTTCTAATCCAAACAATAAACCATTCTTCAAAAATTAAATCGTTAGAATCGTTATGCAATAAATGCAACGCCTTATTATAATTTCCTTCACTTTGCTGAGCAACTCGCAAAGCATTATTAGATGCCACACTTTCTTTTTCAGTTAAAGCTGTTGCAATATCATTTTCACTTAAAGATGGAAAATGTAATGCCTGACATCTCGACTTTATAGTATTAATTATCTTTCCTTCATCTTCAGTAACCAATATAAATATGGTTTTAGATGGCGGTTCTTCTATCAATTTTAATAGTTTATTTGAAGCAGCAGTATTTAATTTTTCTGCCATCCAAATAATCATCACTTTAAAACCTCCTTCATAAGATTTTAATGATAATTTTTTAACTACTTCCTCCGCTTCATCAACACCAATTTGCCCTTGTTTATTTTCAACACCAATAAACTTCAACCAATCATACAAACCACCGTAAGGTGTTTTTTCTATAAACCTTCTCCAATCTTCTAAAAACAAATCACTAATAGGATGTTTTTTAACAGAATCGTTGGTTGTTACAGGAAAAACAAAATGTAAATCGGGATGCTGTAATTTATTACACTTTATATTACAAGCCTCTTTATCATTAGAAAAATTACACAATAGCATTTGAGCATATGCAATTGCCATAGAAAGTGTTCCACTTCCTTCTTTACCTACAAAAAGTTGTGCATGAGGTATTCTTCCGTTTTCTGTAGATTTTAACAGATGCTTTTTTATGTGCTCCTGACCTATAATTTCATCAAATGTCATGCAACAAAGATACAAGTTACTAAGGTGTTGAAAAAACTAACTCTTTAGAATCGTTCTAATTTAGTATCTTTGCTTTTTAATTAATCCCGCTTCTGCGGGATTCTTTTTCTTAAATCTATTTATTTTTGAGTACAATAGCATCTTTACGTATTGGTGAATCGGCAATTATTTCTGAAGAAAGCTTGCATAATATTCCACTAAAATTATTAGAAATGGGTTGCATACCTGGGGCAGAAGTTTCTTTAATTCAAATAGCACCATTTAATGATCCTTTGTATATTAATATAAACGGAAGTCATTTGGCAATTCGAAAAGAAATTGCAGCTATTATTAAAATTACGAACGATAATTTAAATGAATAAAAAAAAGATTAAAGTATCATTAATTGGTAATCCTAACACAGGTAAAACTTCGTTATTTAATCAACTAACTGGTTTAAAACAAAAAGTAGGAAATTATCCTGGTATTACTGTAGATAAAAAAGAAGGAACTTGCTCATTAAGTACAGATACTGAAGCTATTGTTACAGATTTACCTGGTACCTACAGTATAAATCCGACTTCTTTAGATGAAAGTGTGGTATTACAAGTATTACAAAACGCTAATAACGAAAGTTATCCTGATGTAATTTTAGTAGTGACCGATGCTGAAAATTTAAAAAGGAACTTATTACTTTTTTCTCAAATTCAAGATATTGGTGTTCCAACAATATTAGCTATAAATATGGCTGATCAAATGGAGAAAAAAGGAATTTCTATTGATACTGCTACACTTGAAAAAGAATTACATACTAAAGTTGTTTTAATTTCTGCTAAGAAAAATAAAGGGATTGATACTTTAAAACAGACTATTGCTGATTTTGAATCGCTTCCATCTGTTAGCAATTTCACAAAGATTGCACATAAAGTAGATCGTGAATATTTTGAAAATCTTCAAAATACAAGTCCTGAAGAATCTTTGTATGACATCTGGTTATCATTAACGCAACAGCAGTTTTCAGATGAAAAGAAATCTAACTTCGAAGAGTTCTCTCATGATGTTTCAAAAATAAAACGATACCAACATAAAGAGACTATTTACAGGTATCAAAAGATTAATGAAATCTTAAAAAGAACTTACACAGTAGACACTAAAAAAGCTACTGATTTAAGAAGTAAACTAGACAAAATTTTTACACATAAAATATTTGGGTATTTAATTTTCTTCGGAATTTTATTACTTGTTTTTCAAGCTATTTTTGACTGGGCAACAGGACCTATGGATTTTATTGATGGCTTTTTTGGCGATTTTGCTGAGTACACAAAAACATTATTGCCTGAGGGAATGTTTACAGACTTGCTAACAGACGGAATTATTCCTGGTATTGGAGGTGTTGTTATTTTTATTCCACAAATAGTCATATTATTTGCCCTAATAGCCATTTTAGAAGAAACTGGTTACATGAGTAGAGTTGTCTTTTTGATGGACAAAATTATGCGTCGTTTTGGTATGAGTGGTAAAGGAGTTATTCCTTTAATTTCCGGAACTGCTTGTGCTATTCCTGCAGTTATGGCTACAAGAACTATTTCTGGCTGGAAAGAACGTTTAATTACCATTTTAGTAACTCCATTTACGACTTGTGCTGCTAGATTACCTGTATATGCAATTTTAATTGCCATTATAATTCCAAGCAAAAAAGTTTTCGCCTTTTTTAACTTGCAAGGTTTAACTATGCTTGGATTATACCTTCTTGGCTTTGGTTCTGCTGTTTTAGCTGCCTTTATTTTACACAAAACACTTAAGGTAAAAAGCAAATCATTCTTTGTTATAGAAATGCCCGATTATAAAATGCCTTCTTTTAAGAATGTATTTTTAGAGGTTTTTGAAAAAACAAAAAGTTTCGTTTTAGAGGCTGGTAAAATTATTTTAGCTATCTCTATTATTTTATGGTTTTTAGCTACCAATGGTCCTGCTTCATTTGATAATGCAGAAAAAACCGTTATTGAAAACATTGCTAACGCCAATTTAACTGAGGATGAGATGCAACAAAAAGTAGCCTCTGCTCAATTAGAAAACTCTTACATTGGTATTGCTGGTAAAACAATAGAACCTGTTGTTAAACCATTAGGTTATGATTGGAAAATTGGAATTGGTTTAATTACTTCGTTTGCCGCCAGAGAAGTTTTTGTTGGTACACTGGCTACTATTTATAGTATTGAAGGTGTTGAAGATGAAAACACAATTAAAGAACGCATGGAAGCTGAGATTAATCCTGAAACTGGTAAAAAAAGATTCGATTTTGCTACAGGTATGTCTTTACTTATTTTTTATGCATTTGCCATGCAATGTATGGCTACTGTTGCTATTGTAAAACGTGAAACTAGAAGTTGGAAATGGGCAATGTATCAGTTAATAGGAATGGGAGTTTTAGCATACGTATCGGCATTTATTGTTTTTCAATTATTAAACTAATATGTTACAACAAATTATCACATACTCCGTTTTGGTTTTAGCTATCGCTTTTTTAGTTAGAAAGTTTGTCTTTCCTCCAAAAGACAATGATGGTTGCGGAGGCACAAGTTGCGGATGCGGATAGCTGTATTAAAACAAAACTTTATTCAACTTTCGAAAGATTAAAATGAAACATTATCTTTTTTTGATTGTAGTCATTTGTTTTTGCTTTGCTACTAATGCTCAAAATTATAAAGGTGTTATTGGTAAGCATGAGATATTTATGAGTTTAGAAATTGATGCTGAAAATGGTGATATTTTATATGCTTATTACTTTTACAACTCTCAATTGAAAAATATTTTTTTAGAAGGCACCAATGAATCTTCTAACTTAACTCTGTATGAAACTTACTCTGATGTAGAAGATGAAAAAGAGTTGTTTAAATTAAAAATGAAAGATGATGTAATAACTGGTAGTTGGACAAATAATGGAGAAATATTACCTGTATTATTAACAAAAACTACTACAGATCTTAATTCTTATAGATTATCTAAAACAACTTTTATTAGAGATAGTATTTCAACTCATCATAACAAAGAGTTAGTTTGGTTTACAGAAAAATATTCAAAAACTCACTTATTTAGATTGGGCAATGGCTTTTCAAAAGCTGAACGTGAGTTTTTAAATCCGGTGCTAGATAGTATTCATACAAAATATGCTGGTTTTGAATTTGAATGCAATTCGCTAAGCCTTTCTATTGAAGTAGCACTAATTTCTAAAAAGTACATTAGCTTTACTGAGTATTCGTCTATTGATTGTGGTGGTGCACATCCAACACACAGAACCATTGGTTATAACTTCGATTTAAAAAATAAAAGAGTACTTGACAGACTAACAGATGTATATCCTGGAATAGACCATTATAAATTACTTAAAAATAAATATAGTAATGATGCAGATTTAGAGGTTGAATGCGAATATTTTACAGATAATAGTGATTATTGGAAATACTACACTTGGGTTTTTACCAATAACGGAGTTGATATTACTCCTTCTTACCCACATGCTATGACTCCTTGTGAAACTGCTTTTCCTATTACTTACAAAGAAATACAACTGCGTTAGGGATTGGAGTGTTTGTTGGAGCTCTTTAAAATGTTTTCATCAAACATTTTAAAAGCGACTGCGGAAAGCCCGACCTTTAGGGAACGCACAAATTTTAATCAAAAAAATTACATCTATAAACAACCAAATAAGCTGTACACGTGCAATCACTTTAAATAAACTATTTTTGCAAGTGTTACGTTACTAAAGTATGACCAAAAAAATTGTTTTATTTTTTGTGTTAATTTCTTCTATTTCCTTTTCTCAAAGGAAACTTAAAGAATATAGAATTAAAACTATTAAGGTTGAAAAAGATTCAATTGCTATTGATTCGGTTAGTATTAATCCAGATTTTTTTAATGTTTTAACTATTGATAAAGAAAAGATTCCGAAAACTAAGTATCGTGTTGATTTTCCAAAAGCTTTATTATTTATTGATAAAACAACATACCCCCAAATTATTGTTGAGTACTTACGATATCCCGATTTTTTAACTAAAATATATAGTCCGTTAGATGATCGATTAATTGTACCTAATACAAATACCGAAAAATTATATAGCTTAACAACCAACAAACAGAAATCGCAATTAAAACTCTTTGACGGATTGAAAACTCAAGGGTTTATTGTAAGAGGTGTTACTTCTGGAAACAATCAAAATGCAGTTACCAATGCTTCGTTAGACTTAACCATAGAGGGTAAAATATCTAAAGACGTATCGATAAAAGCCAATATTTTTGACACTAACTTTCCATTACAACAAAGTGGGTATTCTCAAAACATAACCGATTTTGATAGAATTTTTATTGAATTGTTTAGTAAAAATTGGGGTGTAAAAGGTGGTGATGTTTCTTTAGAAAATAAAGACAGTTACTTTTTAAATTTTAAAAAACAAGTAACAGGTATACAAGTAAATGCCAATTTGAGTGATAAAACATCTGTTGGTGCTTCGGGTGCCATTGTCCGTGGTAGGTTTTCATCTTTTAATTTTGTTGGTTTAGAAGGTAACCAAGGACCGTACAAAATTTTAGGTCCTAATAACGAAACTAACATTGTAATTGTTGCTGGTAGTGATGCTGTTTTTGTTAATGGTGCACCACTAAAACGAGGAGAAAATGCCGATTATGTAATTGATTATAATTTAGGCGAAATTCGTTTTAATACCACTTACCCTATTACAAATGATATGCGTATTCGGATAGAATTTCAATTTTCTGATCAAAATTATACGCGCTTTATCACTTATGAAAAAGCTGCTTATTCTGACGATAACTTTTCTATTTCTGGTTATTTTTACAATGAAAACGACGCTAAAAATCAACCTATACAACAAAACTTAAGTGATAATCAAAAGGAAATATTAGCCAATGCCGGAAATGATGTTTCTCAAATGGTTTCCTCTAGTGCGTTTGTTGATGAGTTTTCTGCAAATAGAATTCAGTATAAAAAAACTGTACAAAACACCACCGAGTTTTTTGAGTTTTCTAACGATGAAAATGATGAATTATATACCGTTACCTTTTCTAATGTGGGGGCAAATAATGGTGATTATGTAGTTGATAATACTATTGCTATTGGTACTATTTATAGATATGTTGGGGTGAATCAGGGAAATTTTGCGCCAATTACACAACTAATAGCTCCTAATAGTTTACAAGTTGCGGTTTTAAACGCCAATTATATTCCTTCTGAAAAAACAACTATAAATGCTGAGCTAGCTTACAGTGATAATGATGCGAATTTATTTTCGACAATTGATGATGAAAAAAACAAGCAAATTGCTGCAAAAATCAAATGGGATCAAACCTTAATTGCAAAAAAATGGAAACTTACCAACACTGCTAATTATGAATTTGTACAGGAAAATTTTAAAACGGTACAGCGATTTAGAAATGTAGAGTTTAATAGAGATTGGAACTTAAGAAGTACCATCGGTAATCAGCATTTATTTAACACTGCCTTAAATTATTCTAAAGATAAAGATAACTCTTTTCAATACCGTTTTAATCATTTAAGCTTTGCTGATAGTTTTAAAGGAAATAAACATGAACTATTTTCCAAATTAAAGTCTGAAAGTACACTTTTTCAACTTCAAACCAGTTTACTAAATAACAGTTCTGAAATGGAAGAAGATTCTTTTTTTAGAATACAAACAAACGGTGAAAAACACTTTAAAAAAACATGGATTGGTGGTTTTATAAATGCTGAGACAAATGAAATAAAAGAAAAAACAACCAACTCTTTAAATTTATTAAGTCATCAATTTCAAGAATACGAAGGTTATTTTGGTATAGGTGATACTGCAAAAGTATATGCTAAAATCGGCTTGAATTATAGAAGGAATGATAGTATTAGAAATAATCGTTTTACTGAAATTAATAATAGAAATACCATTTACTTAAAAAGTCAGTTAATCAAAAATAAAACTACAAACTTAGGAGTGTTTGCTAGTTACCGATTTACAGACAATAAGTTTATTGAAAATGAACAGCATTTAAACTCTAAGATGGTTTATAATCAACAGTTTTTCAAAAACTTTTTATCGTTAAATACAGTTTATGAAACCTCTTCTGGAAATATACCCCAACAAGATTTTGTATACGTAAAAACTGAACCTGGACAAGGTTTTTATACTTGGATTGATTATAATAATGATGGTATACAACAGTTTGAAGAGTTTGAAATTGCTCAATTTCAAGATCAGGCAACTTACCTTCGTGTTGCTTTGCCTAATATTCGTTTTTTACCCACTCAAAAGGTTTCTTGGAAACAAACTATAACCTTGAATCCTTTTCAATGGAAAAGTAAAAAAGGATTTAAAAAATTCATATCCCATTTTTACAATCAGAGTTATTTATCAGTAAACAACGAACAACAAAGAGCCGATGATGGTTTTAACCTGAATCCTTTTAAATTAGATGATGATAAACTAGTTGGATTACAATTTAATTTTAGAAACAGTTTTTACTATAACAGAAGTTTACAAAAAAATAGTTGGACTTATACCTACGGTACTTCTAAAAACAAACAACAATTTAGCATAGGTAATCAGGAAAATAATGCTGAAATACATCAAATAGAATTTCAACATAAATTAAGTCCTACTTGGCTATTTGAAGTGAATGGAGCGACTTCTAAAAACGAATTAAAAACAGAAAACTTACTTAACAGAAATTACAATATAAATACTAAAGAGTTACTTCCTAAACTTTCTTATTTGTACAGTAAAAATCATCGTTTTTCAATATTTTATCAGTTGAAAGATAAAAAAAACACAATGGCTGATTTCGAACAATTAAACTTACAAAAAGTAGGTGCTGAGTATTTTTTCATCAGTAAAAAACAAAATCAAATTTCTGCTGATTTTAATGTGTTTCTAAATCGTTTTAATGGAGATCCAAATTCTCCTGTTGGGTATCAAATGCTAGAAGGACTTCAATCAGGGACTAATTATACTTGGAATGTACTGGTAAATCAAAAATTAAACTCTTTATTAAACTTAAGCGTTAATTACTTCGGTAGAAAAAGTGAAACTTCTAAAGTAATTCATACGGGAACTGTACAATTAAAAGCTATTTTTTAGATAAATATATCTTTTTAGGTGGCATAATTATTGCTTCAAACTATTTATCAAACTCAGAAAAAAATGAAGAAATTAATCGCTTTTACTACGTTACTTATAAGTACTTTTTCATGGTCGCAACAAGAAATAAGCATTGATATTGGAGATGCTTTAGTAATGAAATCATTAGATATTTCTTATGAATATTATATTTCTGATCAATCTTCTGTAGGGGTTTCAGCATTATTCAATTTTGAAGGAAAAACCTCTGATTTTAGATATAATGAAGAAAGTATGTTTACTCCTTTTTTTCGTCATTATTTTACAAAAAATAGAACTTGGAATTATTTTGGAGAGGTTTTCTTTGGTATTAACAATGGTGAAAACACAATAGAAGTTTCTGGTGTTCAGCAAATAGAAAACTACACCGATGGAGCCCTTGGTATTTCAATAGGAAGTAAATATGTTTCTAATGGAGGATTTACAGTAAGTGTACTTGCTGGTATTGGTAGAAATATGTTTACCGATACAGCTCCTGTAGTTGTACCTAGAGTTGGGCTCAATATTGGATACAACTTCTAAACCCTTAAAAAACAAAAACATAAGCTTTATACATTTCACATAAAATCTCAAATTTTAATATTTTTTTGTATATTGACGGGTGTATATTTTCTTTATTCCCCAAAATCATGAACATCAAAAAAATATTTTTTTTAGTTGTAATAATCTCCTCTTTTAAAGTTTTTTCTCAGATAGATGCTCAAAGCTTAATGGGAATTCCAATTGCCACTAATTTAACTGATCTTACCAGCTTAACAGGTGTTAATACAGGAAGTATTGCTTATGCTGATGATCAGAAAAGCTTATATATTTATGATGGAACCAATTGGATAAAATTACTGGATAATTCTCCAGTAATTACAAACGAAACTCTTGTTGAAGACGCTGACTATATTTACGTTTCTGTAAGAATTAGCACAAACGATTGGATGGTAACTCGTTTTCATAGAAATGATATTAATGCTGAAACAAGTGCTATGGGAACTGGTGCACAACCAACTACATTAGCTGCAATTAGTGCTTTAACATACAATTAAATTTATGAGGATAGTTATACTTTTTGGAGTAGCTTTACTTTTTAGCTTTCATAATTTAAGCGCACAGATTGTATTTAATCCTGGAGGCGCAAGACCAAATATCGTTGTTTCTGGAACTCAAACCGGAAATGATTTAAGAACCTTTATTCAAGCGAACCCTGCTGCTGGTACCGTTGTAAATAATGATATCACATTTAATGCAGAGTTAATTATTAATAATAACGCCGTGTTTACTGATAATAATGCAGTATATCATTTTCCTGGTATTTTTAGATATGCGCCAAGATCTAATTGTACTGTAAATTTTACTGATATTACAATACATTACAGTGGTAACGCAAAATCACATAGTTATAATCAAGCATACACCGCTAATTTTACTCGTGTGTTTTACTTACAAGGGGTAACTAGTGGTAGAAGTGATTTTTTTAATAATGGTAATTACACCTTTAATATGGATAATGTTACTATGGTTAGTTATGGTGGTAGCGATTTTTTACACTTTCAAACCAATACAACCTTAAATAATATTACCATTGTAAATGCTAATGGTGGACTTAACTTTGAGCCTGGTGCTAGAGCTGCTGGTGATACAGAAATTATTAATGGCTTAAAGTTATTAGGTGTTACAAGAATGGTGGGTGGTTCTGGATCTCAAGGAGATTTTAAAACTTTTGATATGGAATGGGATGCAACCAACTGGAATTTCAGTCCTAGAAATGTTGATTTCTTCTTTGTTAACCCCATAAAACCTGCTGGATGGACTGGCTATTCTGGTGGCGGTACTTTGCCTGTACAAGAGTTTTACACACACGATTTAGTTGTTACCGACACAAATCTTAGTCCATTAAACGGATTAACTGTTACGTTGTATAATGTAAACGGAAACAGTTTTGATTACACCGAAACTACAGATGCGCAAGGAACAATTCCGAAACAAGAAGTATTGAGAATTGACAATACAGTTGCCACAAATTTTGATAGAGGAACCTCTGTTTTAGTAGTTCCTAATTATTTAAAAAATTATTATGCAGTTGCAAGAGATTTTAACGAACCTATTGTTGATAATGTAGTGATAACAGATGATGAATTTATTACTGAAACCAATACAGCTACTGTAGGTGGTTATACCGGAATTAATATAGATCATGCTGCTAGAACCGTAACTGTTTCTGCTAACAGAACATTATGTGAACTATATGATTTTATCAAACTAAATAAACTTAGCAATTTAACTCAACCATCTATTGATAGAGTTTTTGCTACTCCTCAAAAAGATATTTTAGATATTGATAATTACCGTTTTGAATTAACTGGTAGTGCTGTAATTTCTCCTTGTGATAAGTTTGTAAAAATAGAGAGTTCTGTAAACTCTTCAATTGCAGATTTAAATAACTTAAATGTAGGATTAGAAGACGCTAGCCAATTGTATAAATTCATACAAATTAGCAATCTTACAAGTGCTAATCTTACTATTTCTGACAATTCTGTTTCTCCTAGTAATACGTTTTTATCACTTACAAATTATACTGGTGTTAGTAATAGTGTTACTCAGTTTGCAAGTAATAATACAAGAATAGATGTAACCAGAGATGGTTATACAGACTGGAGTGCCGAACAAGATTTTTCTGGTCCAGAAGACATTTATCGTTTTGTGGTATATCAAGCCCCAATTGTGAGACCAGCTACATCTACCAATCAAGATGATATTTTATTTATCGCCAAGAAGATTTTAATGAAAAACGAAGGAATTCTTCAGCAAGTAAATGGTACGACTCCAAATGTAACTATTAATAATATTACTCAAAATGCTACTTTACAAGCCACAGAAGAACGTCAAATAGAAATTTTAGATATTTTAAAGCGTATTCTTACTAAAACAACAGTGATTAAAAAACGTATGGAATAAATTAGACTAAAGCCTTACATAATAGTATCAGTTACGTTTTGGTTTTATGCTTGTTTGATATAATAATCAAAGTACTTCCAGTATTTATCTTTGTATATATTATACTCAAATTCTAATACACCTCTGTATTTTTTAATTAGATTATCTATTGTTTTACATGGTTTTCTGTAATCTTTACAAGCAAAATATACTTCTCTAAGATTATCTCCTGTTTCTCTACCAATATTTAAATATCCATCAAAATCTTTAAGATGTTCCATTAATTCATCTTCTACTTTATTAAGTAAATCATATGTTTCTGAGTTTGGAAAACCATTATTTTCTGCTCCTTCATAGGGAAATTTAAGTCTTAAAATCCAAGGATGAGAAGCTTTTGCATCCCATTGTAGCAACTCTGTATTCATGATTGCCATAAATGGGCTTCCGTTTTTTAAAGTAGTTTCAAAACTACCATAACTATCTTTTTCAGTGTCTCTTCGTAAGCCTTCATACTTTTCTACAAACTCCTTCTCTCTCCAAGTAATATAGCTATCTAATTTTTCTAAAGATATTAACTCTTTTTCTGCTTCAGTCTTTGATTTAAATTCAATGTTATCAATTAATGTAGCAAATTTTAACTCCCCTAAATAGTTATCTAAAAAAATATAACACCCATTAATTACTTCTGATTTATTCTCTTCTTCTAAATCATCATGAACAAATGTAATTGATATATCGTCGGGATATGCAGTATCTTCATTTGGATAAAAATGTAAATTATTTTTATTGAATTTATAATTATGCATTTCTATTCCTTCATTACCAAAATCAAAACTAGGCTTAAACGCTTGAAACTTCCAATTTGGTAATGTAGGACTCTCAGCTATTAACTCTTCAATAAGGTAAAAGTTTGATACATTTCCATCTGGAGTTAGAATTAAATCGGCAGTGTTATCATCTAACATTCCTGATAAATAGAAAATCCCTTTTTTAATTTGATCTAATTTCGGGCCAATAACGTCAAAAAATTCCGAGGTAAGTCTAGTAGTATCTCCACTATTCACTACCTCGTAGAATTTTTTTTCATGAATAAGGAACCAATTCCAGAAATCTTGATAGGTTTCTATTGGTTCCTCTTTTTTCGAAAATATTTTCTTAAAAAAACTCATATTTTATTTTACGGAGCTGGATTTGGTATTGCTGTATGCACTCCTTCAATCTCTTTCAAAATATCTTCTGATAATTCTACATTAATTGAATTGATATTTTCTTTTAACTGATCCATTTTTGTAGCACCTATAATGTTACTAGTCACAAATGGTAATTGGTTGATATAAGCCAATGCCAACTCAGATAATGTTAATCCGTGCTTTTGAGCTATTTTTAAATACTCTTCAACAGATTTTTGCGAACCTTCTCCCATATAACGAGCTATAAAACGAGGAAATAAAGTACCTCTTGCTCCTTCTGGTTGTCCTCCGTTTAAATATTTACCCGATAATACACCTTGTGCCAATGGAGAATACGCTAATAAACCAATATTCTCTCTTAAAGATACTTCAGACATTCCGTACTCATAACCACGATGAATTAATGAATAAGAGTTTTGGATGGTTACCATTCTAGGTAAATCATGTTGTTCTGAAGCTTGTAAATACTTCATTGTTCCCCAAGGAGTTTCGTTAGATAATCCTACGTGTTTGATTTTTCCTTGTTTGATTAACTCTTGTAAAGCTTCTAAAATTTCAATATGGTTTTCTGCTTCTTTAGCTGAAGTTTTATATGGATAATCACGAACTCCAAAACAATTTACCCCTCTGTTTGGCCAATGTAATTGATACAAATCAATATAATCTGTTTGTAAACGCTTTAAACTTCCTTCTACAGCCTCAAAAATATTATCTTTAGTTAACCCTCCAGATCTTATATGCGCTGTGTAATCTCCACCACCAGCAATTTTAGATGCTAAAACTACTTTATCTCTATTTCCTGTTTTTTTAAACCAATTTCCGATGATTTTTTCGGTTGCTCCATAAGTTTCAGGAGTTGCAGGAACAGAATATAATTCAGCTGTATCAAAAAAATTCACACCTTGATCAAGTGCATAATCCATCTGCTCAAAACCTTCTGCTTCTGTATTCTGATTTCCCCAAGTCATTGTTCCTAAACATATTTTAGAAACTTTTACATCGGTATTTGGTAATGTTGTGTACTTCATTTTATTCAATTGTTTATTTACCAATAAAGCAGCACAACAATTCATTACAAATTGTTGTACTGCTATATTAATACATTTATATACTTAATTTGAATAATTAGTGATAAGCAATTATTAGCTTATCTTCTATACTTCAAATTGAATAGTTAATTTAAAATCGCTTCAATTCCAGGTAATGTTTTACCTTCTAAACTTTCAAGCATTGCTCCACCTCCAGTAGATACATAACTTACTTTATCAGCAAAGCCAAATTGTTTTACAGCTGCTACAGAATCTCCACCGCCTACTAAAGAGAATGCTCCATTTTTAGTTGCATTTTCAATGTAATTTCCAAGTGCAATTGTTCCTTTTGAGAATGTTTTCATTTCAAAAACTCCTAAAGGTCCATTCCATAAAATTGTTTTACATTGATTTACAACCTCTTCAAAATTTGCTAATGATTTTGGTCCTGCATCTAAACCTTGCCACCCTTCAGGGATTTGAGTAACGTCTAAAACCTGAGTATTAGCATCATTCGCAAAATTATCGGCACCAACCACATCTACAGGAATATGGATTTGTACGTTTTTAGCTTTAGCTTTTTCTAAAATCTCTAAAGCTAAATCCATTTTATCATCTTCACAAATAGAATTTCCTACTTTTCCGCCTTTAGCTTTAACGAAAGTAAATGTCATTCCGCCTCCAATGATTAAGTGATCTACTTTATCTAAAATATTTTCTATTACTGTAATTTTAGAAGATACTTTTGCTCCTCCTAAAACAGCTAATACAGGTTTTTCTGAATTATTTAAAACCTTATCAATACTTTCTATTTCTTTTGCTAATAAGTTACCAAAACATTTGTTTTCTGGAAAAAACTGAGCTACTACAGCTGTTGATGCATGTGCTCTGTGTGCTGTTCCGAAAGCATCGTTTACATAAATATCTCCTAACTTAGATAATTGTTCTGCAAAGTCTTCGTCTCCTGATTTTTCTTCACTATGAAAACGTAAGTTTTCTAATAATAAAATCTCTCCACTTTTAAGATCTGCAACTGCATCTTCTGCCGTATGACCTACACAATCTTCAGCAAACTTTACCTGTACACCAATTACTTCACTAACTTTATCAACAATGTGTTTTAATGAATATTTTTCGTCTACTCCTTTCGGTCTACCCAAATGCGACATTAATACACAGCTACCTCCATCTTCTAAAATTTTAATAATAGTAGACTTTGCCGATTGAATTCTAGTATCATCAGTTACTTCAAACTCATTATTTAATGGCACATTAAAATCTACACGTATTAATGCTTTTTTATCTTGAAAATTAAAGTCGTTTATGGTCTTCATTTATTCGGTTTTATTTGTTTTCTATCTCTTTTGTTATGCTAACAAAAATAATTATTCTAAATTAGAAAATTACTGGTTGAAAAAGCTTATTTGAACAAAATAATAACGAAAACGTTTGCTTTGAAAAAAATCTTACTACTGCTACTCACTTTATCTACATATAACTCATAGAATTTGTTTATTTCATTCATTCAACTGTAAATTCCTTTTGAATAGATATCGGTTTTCCTTGTTGTGTGTATCCTTGAATATCTATTTCATAAACACCTTTAATATCTGAAGTATAAAATGACAACTCTTTACTATCAATGTTCAAATTAGCATTCCACAGTAATTGAATCCTGTAATCTGGAATTCTTTTGTTAATTATGTTTGAACCTCCATTGTAATAGTTTTTTTCAAGTTCTAATGGCTCCATTTCTAATTGAAAAACATCTTGATTTATCTTAGGTTTAAAATCTCCATTGAACGTTTTTATGTAGATAATACCTCCATAAAAACCTCCACTGAATTGATATATTTTTTGAGATACAAGAATTTCATCTATCCCTTTTGCATCATAATTTATAATATCTCCATGATGCTTTACAATGTAACCATCGATTACTACTAACGGAGCATATATATACACATAATTCAACTTTTCTCTTTCTATTTTAAAAATATATTGATCTTCTTTCTTTTTAAAAGACACAATATCTAACACCTCAATAATTGTTTCTTTTAAAGTTTTAAACCTATTAAAATCATCTAGTTTATACGCTTTAAAATCTTCTAAATACAATTGTTGAGTACTTTTACCTTGTAAAATGGAATCTTGCTTTTTTTCTGAAAAAGTATTTTCTATCTGAGTATAAATACTGCGCTGATCAATAATACTGTCTAAAACATCATTTGTTTTAATTTCATTGAATTTTAGCTCAGAAAAATCGAGATCTTTATTTTTTATAATCTCAATTTTTAACTTGGTGTTTTCTGTATTTGCATCCAATAATTGTATAAAACCTTTAGATGGATACTGCTCTTCATCAACATTAAAATAGAAAACACCTTTTTGATTCGTAACTGCTGTTTTATAAAATCCTTTTTTGCCGATAAAAGACAACCCTACTATTTTATTTTCAACTCCTTTATTCGTTTTTTCATCATGTACATTCCCAATAATTAATTGTCCTCTAAAGTCTGGTAGTACAAGCTCATTTGTTTTTAAATTCTTAGCTAAATATTTAATATTTGATGTATAATTTGAAGTTGTATATTTTTTGACCGTTGACTTCTTTTTGAAAAAATCTGGACTCTTTTTACGAACTGATATAGAATAACTTCCTCCAAAATCATTCAATTTTTTAGCATTGACTACTACTTTTTCTCTTTTTTTAAATGTTTGTTTGTTTAACGAAATTGTATTTGAATGATCAAGCACTTCAATATTACTTTTAATCAACTCATTAACTCCTGTATTTTCTGAGATTAACTTTTGAGAATATGGATTGATTAAATAAACATTCTCATTGTAAAACTCGTTTTTATTTTTCATCCAATTGGTATACGCTATCAACTTATAATTTCCAGATGCTAAGTTTTTTGAAATAAAAAAATCACCTTGACCAACTCCGTTTTTAATCTTGATTTTATCTTTATATACGCTTTTTAAATCTTTATCGAGTAATTCAACATAAGCAATCTTACTTAAGTTACTCATCTTTTTAGTTTGCTTATTTAAGCAATATACTTTGTAAAATAATGATTCTCCTACTAGTAAAAAATTCGTATTAAAATGTACATATATGTTTTCTTGAGGTAATCGTTTATACTCTTCATATTGTTTTGGTGCTACTTCAACCTGACTTACTAGATTGGATATAGTTAACAATCCACAAAAAAGAAAAAGAATTTTAGTTTTCATACGCTAATTTTTAATCTATCCAAAAATCTGGTTTCACTTCTGAACCTAATACTCTACAATCTCCACAAGCTTTGGAAACTAAAACATAAGGACCACATCCTTCTCCAGCTCCATTATCACAACCTAAATCCAATCCTAAATTCTCTGCATAGTCTTTATAATAAACTAAAGTACCAGCTCTTAAAATTCCCGCTAATACCACATTATCTGCCATATCTTTTACAGGTGGTGCTCCAAATGAACAACTTGCAGGATAATCAGCATATATATCGGTAAAAAAATCGATACCATTTAAAAAGAATCTTTTTGTTGATACTGAATTCACTTCAAAAAAACCTATTACTTTTTCTTTAGGATCATTTACTGATCTTATATTTCCTGAAAGAAATCCTGGTTGATTTTGATTGAAAACATTTTCTATTGAAGATAATTCATTTAACGTTTGAAAATATCTGTAGGCTTCAAAAGATTGAACATTTTGTTTTAATAAAATACTATACCTATGCCTAATTATGTAATTATCTCTAGCAATAAATCTGACTCCAAAATCTACTTCATTAGATGATAAATTAGCGACATCAGTTTGCACTAATTTATTCGACTTTTGTGTTGCGTAACAGATTTCGGCACTTTCTAAATCTGGTACTATTAAAATAACTTCATCAGTAAAAGGATGTGGTATTGCCTTGTTTGGACTATAATATGGAGCTCTTATTTTATATGTTTCTTCATACTCATACCTAAAATATTTAGCATTTTCATCTTCACTTTTAGATTGAACATATATTTGAACTCCTTCTTCATCTAACGAATTAAATTCTCTTGCTGCTGTAATTTCATCTATTGCTGCTATTCCTGTTATTGTTTCTGCAGAAGATGCATAAGCCTTACCATCTTTTGTGGTTATTTTTAAAGTATATGCTTTGCCTACTTCTGCTTTAAACTCATTTTCAGATTCATATTCACCATTAGAAGTTTCTATAAATCTAAATATATTCTGACTATCATCTTCTACACTAACAATGGCTCCTGATTCTTTTATTGTTTCTTTAGCATCTAAAGTAGATGTTCTGGTAATTTTAACTGTATGCTTTTTGACTTCACTAGTAACAGAAGCTTCTACTGCTATAAAATCTTTGTAATTTATACCTTCAATATTTACAGGTTCTATACAAGCATTTAGAAAAATAGCTGCACAAATTATTATAATCGTATTTTTCAGTTTCATAAAATTAAAATTTTAAATTGTACGAAATGGTTGGTATTGGTCTTGAAAAAATAGAACTCTGATAGGATTGAATTACACCATCTTCAGTAGTAAAAAAAACGGAGTAAGGGTTATTTCTTCCTAAAACATTATAAACCGAAATTGTCCAAAAACTATGTCCTGCTTTTTTAAGCTTGTGATTTCCTTCAATATTTACACCTAAATCTAATCGGTAATAATCTGGAATTCTAAATTCATTTCTATCACTAAAAACAATAAATTCACTCCCTTGTGATGAATATTTCCCTATCGGATAAGTTACTGGTCTACCTGTTTGATATGTAAAGTTTGTAGAAATACTGTACCTGTCTGTTAGTTTATAATTGGCTACTAAGTTAAAATCATGCGGTTGGTCAAAATTTGAAGGAAAAGGATTACCGTCATTAACAACTTCTTCTGGAAAGTCTCCATCTAATTCAATAAATGATCTTGAATAATTATAACCAAACCATCCATTTAACTTTCCTGAGTTTTTTCTTAATAAAAATTCTAAACCATAAGACTCTCCTGGACCTTGAAGAATTTCGGTTTCTATAAATTCATTCAATAAAAAACTAGCACCAACTTTATAATCTACCAAGTTTTTATATTTTCTGTAATACCCTTCCATACTTATTTCAATATCGTTTGGTAAATTCTTGTAAACACCTAACGCTCCTTGCATTGATTGCTGTGGCTTTACATTTATATTAGACAATGTCCATGTATCAGTTGGATTTGCAGAGGCATTATTAGATAAGCGATGAATAAACTGATACGAATTATTAAAACTAGCTTTTACTGATAGATTTTTGTTTAATAAATACCGAGTAGATAATCGTAGGCTTAGACCATTGTATGTTTTTTGAATTTCATTATTACCAAATTCTTGAGTAGCAATAACAGATGCATCACTTTTGGGTTTTGTATCGTCATAAATTCTTTGTGTAGACGCTCCTAACGACGTATATAGAGTATACCGGGCTCCTATACTTGCACTTAATTTTTCATTAATTGTAAAATCATCAGCTATAAATAACGAACTCTCCAGTGCTTTTTCTTGTGGTACAGTAAACGGACTGACTATAGACTCATTACCAAAAGGTTCAATTACTCCTGGATTTATTTGATACAACTTACTTGCCACTCCATAATTAAACTTGTGTTTATCGGAGTACACATAATTCATATTAAGATTCATTTGAAATTCATCTATATTGTATCTTAAATCGAAATTGGTATTTGTTTGACCATCAAAATTTATTTTAAAAGCATAATTACTATTTGATAATTGAATACTCCCGTAATTTTTCTCATTGAATTTATGCGCCCATTTTAAAGAAACTAATTTATTTGAGTAGGCGTTAGTAGTATCTGAAGCAATACTGTAAGCATCATTACTGTAAAAAAATGTTCCATTTAGTGAGTTATTATCATTAATTTGATGATCATATTTTGCTATAACATCATAAAAAGAAGCACTACTTTTTCTTAGTTCTTTATTATCTAAAGCTCTTAAAATCCAATTAGAGTAGCTACTTCTTCCTCCAACAATAAGTCCTGATTTCCCTTTAACTACAGGTATTTCTGCACTTAAATTACTTGAAACTAATCCCAGAGACATTTCTCCTTTAATTTTTTCAGTATCACTCTTTTTTGAAACAATATCAAAAACAGAAGACAACCTGCCTCCATACCTAGCTGGAATATTTCCTTTGTATATTTTTAAATCTTTAGTTGTAAATGGGTTGACTGCTGAAAAAATGCCAAAAAAGTGAGTCGGATTATAAATGGTGTTATTATCCAATAAAAATAAATTTTGATCTGATTTTCCTCCTCTAACATGTATTCCTTCAGATGCTTCTCCTGCACTTTTAATACCTGGTAAAGTAGTTGCTATTTTAAGTAGATTTCGTTCTCCTAAAACTTGCGGTACAACTTTAACTTTTTCAGATTTAATTTGAGAAACTCCAGTTACTAAACTTTTTACATTCTCTAATCTATTCGATTTTACAACTACTTCATTTAATAATGTATCATCATCATCACTTAAATTAAAATTATAAGATCCATCACCATATATAATAAACCTTGTTTTAGTGGTTTTTATACCTGATAGAATGGTTTCAATTAGATGAATTCCGTGAGGGAGTTTTATGGTAAAATTTCCACTTTTATCTGTCACTGCATAGGTGTTTGTTTTTCTAACTAACAAAACCAAATCAGATATAGCTGCTTTAGTTGCTTTATTTTTCACAACACCTTTTAGTGTGTACTTCCTTTGTTTTAATCTATTATTTTCTTTACCAATTTTTATAGTTTTTATTGTATTAGCTTTCTTTTTTTCAAAATTACTTTTTGCTATAAATACGGGGATTGAAGTAGAAGTTGTATCTATATTGACATCTACATCAACTTTCTGTTTCCTGTAAACACTTTCGTAAATAACATTGTTATTACTTAATATTATTTTGTTTCCCTCTGTAATAAAATAATTAACATTGGTTTCATCAAAAATGAATCTCAACAAAGTATCAATTGTAGTATTCTTAAATTCTTTATTGACTTTTTTGGGACTTGCAAGCCAAGAATCAATAAAGAAAAATTGATATGATGTATTTTTTTCTATTAATTGTATAGACTCTAAAATAGAGGTATTTGATAAAGTAATAGATATGTTTTTCTGCTGTTGTGAATACACCTGAAGAAAACACAAAAAAACTGATAATAAAGTAATTCTCTTTCTCATATTAAACTTAATTATTGATATATTTAATTAGGTTTACAAAAAACTCTTCTTTAGATGTTTTAAATATTTTCTTGTAACTGGAAAAGAACTTATCTATTTCTTCTTCTTTCTCAGGGAATAATAGTATCCATTTTTTCTTCTTATCAATATCCATTAAAACATCATTGAACAGTACTTTATATTCAATTTTAGGTTTGAATTTATACTCTACAAAATCTCTTTTGTATGTTTTAATTTTCTCCTTTACATGACTTCGTAAAAGTGTTATGTTTTTTGATTTGAAAGCTTCTGCATAAAAACTATTATCTATTTTATAAAAATTATGCTTATTAGCTATTGAAAAAAAAGAGACATTTTTTCTAGGAATCATAATAGATCCTGAATTGGTTTTTACAACTAAATTATCAGAATTTATATCATACTTAGCAAGAACATCGTAATACAATTGACCATTGTACTGAATGTTGGTTAAATAAAACTTATCTTCTAAATAAAAGTTATGATTTCCTTTTCCTGTTCTGTATAATTTATCATAATTGGCTCCTGACTTTAATGGTGAGTTTTTAGCGCCTAAAACGTCATCAAACCAAATTAAAGCTGCTTTATCAGATTGAGCATTGATTAAAAAAGAATAAAGGACAAAACATAGCAAAATATTTTTCTGCAATTTTTTCATCTTTGGGTTTAGTTAGTTTTCTTTGGTTAAAAGATATTATTACAACCTTTCATTTTATTGGTTGATTATTTCACGCAATTATTGGTAACAAACTACCGCAAATTGAATTTATTTTCATTTGTAGATATATACTTTAAAGTTGAATACAATTGGTTTTCTAATACACAAAACAACTTTAAGTTATTAAACGGAGGTTTCTTTTACTTTGATCTAAATTTAGAAATAATATTTTTAAAATCAAAACATTAGATTAACCAACAATAAAAACAACTAGAATTTTCACACGTAAATATGTTTGATTTTTTTAGAAGTAAATACGAAAAACTACTTTAACAATAAAATTAAAACGGTAAGTCTGCTGGCTCTGTAAAAGAAACTTCTGGATTATAAATTTCTTTAAGTAAAAGTGACACTTGTTCTATAAAATTAGCAATTCTTTCTGAAGTAACTTCGTGATCTTTTCCTCTATATTTTTCAGAAAAATTCAACTTCATAAATCCAGATTTTAGTTTTTTAAAGGAAATGATACCTGCTTCTAAAGGAATATCTTTATCTGTTTTCAAATTTTCAGTGTACATAAAAGCATACAATAATACCTGAATGGCTTTACTGTATTTAAAATCTAATATTTCTGAAACATCCGATACTTTTAAATCAGGCTCTTTTACGGCTCCTGTTTTATAATCAATAATTCTGGTAACACCATTTAATTCATCAACCCTATCAACTTGTCCATGAATTTTAATTGGAAAGTCAAAACCTTCAATATTAATAAAAGCTTCATAATCTTTTTCTACTTCTAAAATTTTAAGTTGATTATTCGTGTCTTTTAATAAGTCTTTTTCCTGCTGTAAAAAATTGGAAACAAATCGAACTGCAACTTCAAAAATCAATCTATTTTTTCCTGTAGAAATATCTCCATTTCTAAAGTATTCAGAAAAGTATTTGATAATGTAAGCATGCGTTTTGCTTTCCATATCTTTTACATTTTCCAATAATAGAAACTTCCCCACATAAGGTTCGTACAATTCTCTTAAGGTTTCATGTACTACTGTTCCTAAAGTATTAAAAGCTACTTCCTCTTCTATATCATCAAACTCTTTAATTTTTAGTACTTTTTTCTGATAAAATGCTAACGGATTGTACAAATAGTTGGTTAGAGCCGATGGTGAAAATCCTTTTTTAGCTAACTCTTTTAGCTTATCAATAATTTCATCGTTTTTTACAACCTCTTTGGTAATGGTTATCTGTGGATGAATTTTAGGGCTCACAGTTCTACTTTGAATATCTTCTTTTAACAACTCCAACTGTGTAATAAATCTGCTTTTTTCACCACCTCCAAACGAATCAACTTCAGTATTATAAATTAAAAAAACGTTTTTAGCTCTCTGAATTAATCTAAAAAAGTGATATGAAAAAATTGCGTCTTTTTCTGTATAAGTTGGTAAACCATAAGCAACTTTAGCATCAAACGGAATAAACGAGGTTTGTTTTGAGTTCCCCGGTAAAATTCCTTCATTTACAGAAGTAATAATTAAATTATCAAAATCTAACAAACGGGTTTCTAACATTCCCATTAACTGAAGTCCTTCTAAAGGCTCTCCTTGAAAGGATAAATTTTCTGATCCTATTAATTGATTAAAAAACTGATACAAGGTTTTTAAATCGGTAAAATATCCTAATGCTTTCTGATGATTTTGTAACTGAACAAAAACTGTATAATAGCGAAATAGAAACTCTTTTTCTAAACCTATTACTTCGTTTTTTAACCCATCAATTAACTTTAAAATTCTCTGTAAAAATTCATCAATATTAGTAAACTTAGAAAAAATATTTAATATTAACTTTTTAGTTTCAGGTCCTATTTTTGTTAAAAAAGTTGCTATAAAATCTTCTGAAATAAACGTGTGATTCTCTTTAAATATAATCGTTGTAATTACATCTGAAAGCGAATCATTGTCTACTGATAAAACTCGATGAATTAATGGATGTTTTAAAAATTTTACAACACTTTTATAATAAAATAAATTTACCTCTTGCTTTTTAAACTTATCCTGTAATAAAAAAAGCTGAAAAATAGATAAAATTAAGCTCGTAGTAGGCATATCTTTTAACGGATAACCCATTGTTATGTTTATAGAAGAAACATTCTCTGGAAGCGAATTTAAGGTAATAGGTAGTAAAGATTCATCTGATAAAACCAAGGCTGTACTATTATGACTTGGAAACTTAGACAACAACTCTCCTGCATATTTCATTTGAGAAATATTCTTGGCTGCTCCTATCAATTGAATGTTTTTTTCTTTCGAAAACCAATCTCCAACAATTTTAAGTTCGTTCGTTTGATAGTATTTCCATCTTGTTTTATATTTTCTGATAAAGTTACCCGCTTGATGATTTGAATGTAAAAAAGCCTGATCAATATCCCAATATATTTCGGTATTTCCTTCTAACAACATTCGACTAACAATAAGCTCTTCTGATTTATTCAATGCGTTAAAGCCAATAAAAAAGAATTGTTTTTCTGGATGCTCTTTTAAATACTCATCTATTTTTTTAGTTGACTCTCTATACATGCAACCTTGATACCCTATTTTATTTTCTAATAAAAAAGCATAAAAAGCGTCATAATATTCATTTAATTTTTCGGTAAAAGAAAAATGATCTTTTATTAGAGGGGTTTCTTTAAAAGTACCTTTTACAGACCATTTTTTTAATCGTTCTAAATCTCTGATATATATAAAAACATCTCTTGTATCTACTAAATGTTGATCTATTTCATTAAAATCTTGCAACACAGTAAATGCCCAAGATGAAAATGTATCAAACGAATCAGGGTTTTCTTCTTGCTCTTTATAAATAGTATAAAAATGAAATAGCAATTGAATAGAATCTATTTTTTTTATTTCAGAAACCTGTTCAATAAATTCTTCAATATTTAAAATTTCAGGTAAAAATCCGGTTACAGATGCATCTTTTAATGCTTGCTTTACAAATACTCCAGCTCTTTTTGATGGCAATACAAAAACAACCTCCTCAAAGTTTGTGGTGGTTTTTAATATATCCTGAATTGTTTCTTGAATAAATGTTTGCATTGCGTTAAATAACCGTATTATCAAAATCGTAACTCCACGTAAAAAAATATCATCTCAAAAATTGATGTTATTACGAATGAAACGCTGTGGAATGGATTAGTTTTCTTAAGTAAGAAGAAAAGTAGCAATCACATTCTGGGCAAAGAAACAAAAAGTAATTTACTTTCTATACCTGTTTTTAACTGATATGATATATTCCAGTGTAAAAAGTAGCAACTTAAACATACATGCTTCTAACTAAAATAGTTTACATTTGAAATAAAGAATATTGGTAATGAACACACTAAAAACAGCTTTTATCCAATCAAATTTGGTTTGGGAAAACCCAATAGAAAACAGAAATTATTTTACTGATAAAATCAATTCTATTTCTAATGATGTTGACCTTATTATTCTTCCTGAAATGTTTTCTACAGGATTTTCTATGAATGCTAATGAATTAGCTGAAAGCATGGATGGTGAAACTGTAGTTTGGATGCAAAAAATGGCACAACAAAAACAAACTGCAATTATTGGAAGTATTATTATAAAAGATTCATCTACCAACAACCCTATTTTTTATAATAGATTGTTATTTGTGTTACCATCTGGAGAAATTGAGTTTTATGATAAACGTCATACATTCACTTTAGCAAAAGAGCATGAAACTTTTGCTTCTGGAACTCAAAAGTTGATCATCGAATATAAAGGCTGGAAAATTTGTCCTCTTATTTGTTACGACTTGCGTTTTCCTGTTTGGGCTAGAAATGTAGAAAACTACGATCTATTAATTTACATTGCTAGTTGGCCTCAAAAAAGAGTAAATGCTTGGGATGCTTTATTAAAAGCAAGAGCTATTGAAAATATGAGCTACACTATTGGTGTAAATAGAATTGGTAAAGACGGTAACGATTTTGAATACGTGGGACATTCTATTGCTTTAGATTGTTTGGGTACTAATTTATCTAAAGAAAACAATGAAGAAGAATGTATTGTGTATACTGAATTACATAAAACCTATCAAGAAGAAGTAAGAAATAAACTAGGCTTTTTAAATGATAAAGATGTTTTTAGTATAAGTTAAAAGCTGAAAGTCTGAAGTTGGAAAATAACCTTTCTAACTTCAGACTTTTAACTTCAAGCTACCTCTAAGCAGGTATCATCCACTTAAAATTAAACTGTGTATCTGGTACTTTAATTCTTTCTGTAATTCGATACATTCTTTCTGGTAATTTCATTAAGTAATCTCTAGCTTTTTCTGCTTCTGCTGTTAAACCAGTTACTTTATCTATTTCCCAAGTATCATTTAACTTCTTTAAAATATCTACATAATCAAAACCAGTATAAACTCCTAATCGTTGTGCTACTGTAGAAAAATCATCAAATAAGCTTCCTTTTTCATTAAATGACTCACGTAAATGCATTGCTGGCATTATAATTTTGTGTTTCATCATTTGTTCAAAAGCCAACATCATTTCACTAGGATCTATTTGAAAAATCTCTTTTACAAAAGCCGTATATGCTTTATGATGACGCATTTCATCTCCTGCAATAATTCTAGACATTTTTGCTAATAACTTATGTCCTTTTTTACGTGCTATTTTAGCTACGTTATTGTGCGATACATAAGTTGCTAATTCTTGAAAACTTGTGTATACAAAGTTTTTATATGGATCAGTAGACGTACCAATATCAAATCCATCTGCAATTAAATGCTGTGTAGAAATTTCTACTTCCCTCATATTTACTCTTCCTGATAAATACAAGTATTTGTTTAATACATCTCCATGCCTATTTTCTTCAGCTGTCCATGCTCTAACCCATTTTGCCCAACCATTGTCAGGGTCTTGAGTTACACCATCTAAATCTAGTAACCAAGATTCATAGGTAGGTAATGCTTCTTCAGTAATTGTATCTCCTACTAATACTACCCAAAAATCGTCATCTAATTCTTTAGATATCTCTCTTATCTCTCTTACTTCTTCAATAAAATTATCACTTTGAGAGTTCGGTAAAAAATCGGTAGGTTGCCAAATTTTCTCTATAGGTATTAAATAATCTTCAACAAAACCATGGATTTTTTCTTCCAAGGTTTTCATCACTTCTTTTCTTACGTTATATATTGACATATATGGTTGTTGTTTGTTTCGTTGTTTTATAAGATAGCTCCTTTTACAGCATCTTCTACTTTAACTAATAATTCTTCAAACGGAAGACTATCTATTTTTATTGGCTCATGAGTAATGATAGTCATAGGACTTCCTACACCCAATGGAAACTTGCCATACTTAAAAATTTTCCACGAATTATTAATTGTTAATGGCACTACATATGCCTCTGGATTATACTTTGCTAATACTTTTAAACCATTAGACGCAAACTTTTTTGGAGCTCCATTTCTACTTCTAGTTCCTTCAGGAAAAATAGTAGCCGACCATTTGTTTGTATGAATCCTTTTTGCAAATTTAGCCATTTCAGTTAAGGCTTGCTTTCTATCTTTTCTATCTATCAATGCTGCACCTCCATATTTTAAATTGAATGAAATACTAGGAATTCCTTTACCCAATTCTTTCTTAGAAACAAATTTTGGAATGTGCTTTCTAAAAAACCAAATAATTGGAGGAATATCAAACATGCTTTGATGATTAGACACAAAAATGATTGTTTCGTTTTCTGGTATTGAATGTTCATTCTTTAAACGTACTGGTATTCCTAAAATCAAGAGCGATTTTACTAAAAACCAGTTCATAACATTCACTACATTTTGGTGTCCATTAGAACCAAAAATTTTTAATCCCAACCATTGTATGGGATGAAATACTATTAACAGTAAGAAAAAAACAATTGCAAAAATTGAAGATAGTAAGTAACTAATAATTTTCATATTTTGTTAAAATAAGATTCCCGCTGAAGCGGGAATTATATAAATACTTTTTTAAATCCAGTTATTCCAAGGTATCCTTGCTAGAATAAATAATAAAGCTAAGCCATAAAAAATAGCAAACATTTTAAATTTATCCTCGCTTTTAACTTTCTTCTTGTGTTTAGACCAACCAATGGTAATTAAAACAATTGCTAATATCATCATTGTAGGATGCTCAACTGCTAACAATCTATTTGTAGCATCTACACCATTTGCTTTCATTGATTTATACCAAGGCGACATAAAATACCATCCTAAACCTATTAAAAGTTGTATGTGTGTAGTTATTAAGGTAAATAACCCTAAACGGAATTCTTTATGTGTAAATTCTTTCTTTTGCACTAATCCGATAATTGCATTTACCACTGTAAAAATTAGCACAATTAGCACTATGTAAGCCCAATAAGAGTGAAGTGTCTTCATTGTTATTTATTAGTTTTTTAATAATGTAAAAGTACTGAATTTTATGCATAAAAAAACCACCTCTATTGAGGTGGTTTTTAATCTTTATAAATTCGATTTTACTCGTTTAATACATACTCTGTACCATCATGAATAAGACTCATCTCTAAAACACCGTCACCTGGCATCCATACGTTATAAGATACTACAAATTTTTGACCTTCTCCTAAAGTTTCAAAGTTGTTTAATAAAATAGTACTAATTTTAGCTCTTCTAGCTTCAACAGTTTCTTCATCACTTCCTTCTCTAATATCAAAGTTATTAAAACGTCCATTTCCTACTAAAACATAGTCTGCACCTGTTAATGTATATAAAATTGTATTATCAGGCTCCCATACACTACCGTCAAATCCATATTGTACCGTTAATTCTCTTGAACTACTCCATGAAGTACCATCAAAAACAAATGATATATTTTGAGTAGTTATTGTACCAGAACTAAAAGTATCATACTGTAAAGTTTTACAATCACCTACTGCCGCATAAGTATTCTCATCTTGATTCGCTAAAAATACCTCTAACAATCTCTGTGCCTCATGTCTATCTTCAATAGTAGATCCTGAAAAATTATCAAATCTTTGTCCTAATTCTCTATAATCATCTGATGTTAAAACATAAGGTCTTTCCCATACATTACCTAACGTATATCTTGTCGTTTGATCTACAGTTGAATCAGCATAAATATTATAAACTTCTGTATCGAATATACTATACCCTCCAGTAGCATCTAAAATAACATACATATTATCTTCCCCAGCTGATCCATTAAATGTTTTGTAAGAAACATTAAATATATCTCCTTGAACTGCAGTAGGAAAGTTTGCTAATAAAATAGTTTCTATCTTAGCTCTTCTTGCTTCTAAAGTTTCTTCTGCTCGACCAGGTCTAATATCAAAATTATTAAAACGTCCATTCCCTACTGAATCATAATCGTCATTAGTAAGCTCATAATCTTGTGGCGTTGTAGGAAAATCAATAATACTTAAAATCAGATTCATTGATAAATCTTCAACTCCACTACCATTAAATGCCTTGTAATCAACTTTAAAAGCTGTACCATTTTCTGCATCAGGAAAATTAGCTAATAAAATAGTTTGTATTTTAACTCTTCTAGACTCTAAAGTTTCTTCATTAGCACCAGGTCTAATATCAAAGTTATTAAAACGTCCATTCCCTACTGAATCATAATCATCATTAGTAAGCTCATAAGATTCTAAAGCCCCTTTAAAAGTTAAATCTACTACAGTACCTTTTTTTTCTGTAGCGAAATTTACACCTATAAAATTCAATACTTCTTCTTCAGAAGCAAAAGAATTATCAGTTGCTCCAAAATTCAAATAATCTTCTGCAGTTACTGTATAATCTATTTTTTTATAAAGTTGAGATGCTTTAAAAGTTAATCTAACTATAGATCCCTTTCCAAACATTGGATACTTCTTTTCTAATAAAACAGGTAAAAGCTGTTCTGATTGTTCTAAAGTCTCAAAAAACTCATTACTAAGATTAAAACCTCCTTCGTCCTCTTCATTTGTGTAATCTTCTGAAATTAATGTGTAATCAGTATCTCCTTTAATTACTTCTGAGCTTGTAGCATCTAGCTCTTCATAAACATCCTCTAATGGTTCACATGATGTAGTAAACACTAAAAAAAGAGCTAATAATGAATATATTATTTTTTTCATTTTATCTTAATTTTTAATTAAAACTTAATTTTTGCACCTAAACTAAACGTTCTTCCTGCTCCATACCATACTAAAGCACTAGCTGCTGTTCCACTTACATCCTGTGCATCAGAAATGTATTCTGTATCAAATATATTATTAACACGTAATGTTAATGTTGTATCAAAATCTCCAAAGTTAAATCCATGACGAATACTAGCATCAAAAGTATGATAGTTTGGCATTTTCCATGGTTGCCCCACTCTTTTAGGTTCATCTCTAGTTAAAGTTGGATCATTAGCTATCTCTTCAATTCTATCTTTTGATGTAAAGTTTTGACTAAAGCTAAAATCTGAATATAATTCTCCAAAATAATTATAATCTACAGTCAAACTTGACTTCTCCCAGAATTTATATAATAAACCTAAAGCAGCTGTAGTTTGAGCGGCATCACCTACTCTAACTCCATCTAATAATAAATCTACCTCTCCAACAAATTGTTGCTCTGGATCAAATACAGGCACTCTATATATATCGCTAGCCCATTTCCAGTCTCCTAAAGACCCCATACCAGTAACTGTTAAATAATCTGTTGGTTTCCAGGTAAAGTCAACTTCTACACCTTGATGTAATGCATCAACACCAGGTATATTTGTAGAAAATTGCTCTCCATTCTCTGCATTTAATCTTGTAGATAAATTACGATCTCTCCACTCTGTTCTATATACATTAAGATTAGCTGCAAATTTTTCTGCTCTAACTCCGTACCCTAATTCGAAAGATAATATTTTTTCAGTATCAGCATCTGCGTTTATACTTGAAGCTTCGTTATCGAAACGTGTAAATACTCCATTAAAGAAAGGAGCCCTTTCGAAATATCCCACATTAGCAAATACATTTTGTACTCCATCAATTTTGTAGTTTGCACCACCCTTAACACTATATCCTAAAAAACTATATGTGTCTGTTTCTCTATTTGGATCTGTAGCTAAATAGTTGAAATAATCAATTCTCTTATAAGAAGTATTAGAAATTGCTGTTGATAAAAACGCATTAAAATCACCTTTACTGTACTCAAACTGAGTAAATACTCCTTGCCAATCAACTATACCATCATTATTATAGCTAACTACATCACCCACATATTTTTCTCTTGGGTTAATAACATTATTTACATCGTTTTGATTACCATCACTATCAACATCCCAGTAGTAACTTCCTCCTAACAAATCAGTAAGTTCTCTGTAATGTAACCCTTTATAATGTCTAATATCTACTCCTCCAACAAAATCAAGATTTTCTACTAATTCTGTTTTAAAAGTAGTTAAACCTCCATACCATTCATGTTCGTTTTTAGATGCTAATAACACTGCTTCAGAACCTAATCCTGCAGTTCCATTAGCTCTATTTATAGATACAATATTATCAATATCAATTGGCTGATCAGCTCCTCCTATTCTGTTTTGAAATAAGTTTATATTAGAACCACCTCTGGCTCCACCACCACCTCTACCAATAGAGAAATAAAGAGCAGTAGATAAAGATGTTTTATCATTTATATCCCAGTAATGGTTTAAAGATGTTTGATTTTTATGGTAAAAGTTATCCTCTACGTGAACAACGTTTCCGTCTCTTAATCCCCAGTCTGGATTAAATCTGATACCTGATTCAGCTCTTCTATAAGTATCTATTGTACTTCTATTTTGTCTTTGACCATGTCTCTGTGGAGCTCCAAAAGTTGTTAACGATATAGTATGCCTATCATTAATTTCTTTTGAAATATTTGCAAAGTAATTCCATCCTTCAAATTCAGTTCCATCAACAAATCCCTGACCAGAAACTTTTGATACAGAAACTGTAGAAGCGAATCCGTTTTCCATTTTACCTGTTGATAATGTAAAACCATATTTTTGGTACCCATCATTACCAGTAGAAGCAATTATATTACCTCCTCTTTCAATATCCGTAGATTTTGTTACAATATTAATTGTTCCTCCAACTGAAGGTACAGCTACTTTAGAAGCTCCCAATCCTCTTTGTACCTGCATTACAGAAGTAACATCACCTAAACCTGCCCAGTTTGACCAGAATACTCTACCGTTTTCCATGTCATTGACTGGTACACCGTTGATCATTACACCAATGTTAACAGAATTAAACCCTCTTAAATTAATTCTACCATCTCCAAAACCACCTCCTGATCTTGTAGCATAAACACCAGGTGTAGATTTTAAAATTTCTGGAAATTCTTGAGTTCCTAACTTTCTTTCAATATCAGCAGCTTTTACTGTAGAAACAGCTACTGGAGTTTTTCTATCAATAGCTAATGACGTTGCAGTTACAACAATCTCATCTAATTCATTAGATGGTGCTAATTGAATTTCACCAAAATTTACAGCTCCTGTAAATTTTAATTCTTTAACTGCATAACCAACAAAAGATACAACTACAGTACCTTGACTTGATTTTGCATTTAATGTAAAGTTACCATCGAAATCTGTCTCAACACCATTCATGGTACCTTTTTCGATAACAGATGCACTTGGAAGTGGTTGTCCCATTTCATCAACAACTGTACCTGTTAACTTACTTTGACTTAATACCGTAGCCGAAATAAAAAGTAAAGCTAGTAGTAATAAATTTTTAAAATTTCTCATTATCCTTATATATGTTACTTTATTTTGAACTTGGCAAAATTCTATCTTTTAAAGCTTTTTTATATTAACTTAATGTTAACTTTTTTATGAGTTCCTTAAGAAAATAGGGGTTATTACCATATGTTAAGCTAATTTTTTAGTATTTTTTTAGCTAACTCTTTTCCTAACTCCACTCCAAACTGATCATAAGAGTATATATTCCAGATAATTCCTTGAACAAAAATCTTGTGTTCATAGATAGCAATTAGCTTTCCTAATGATTTTGGGGTTAGTTTGTCAAATAAAATTGCATTACTTGGTCTGTTACCTTCAAAAACTTTAAATGGTAATAATTGATTTACTTTATCTAAATCTCCATTTGTTTTTAACTCTAAATGAACTTCCTCTTTTGTTTTTCCAAAAGCTAAAGCTTGCATTTGAGCTTCATAGTTTGCCATTAGCTTCCTATGATGATCTTCATATCCATGTAAACTTTCTTTATAACCAATAAAGTCTGCAGGTATTAATTTAGTTCCTTGGTGTACTAATTGCATAAATGCATGTTGCATATTTGTTCCAGTACTTCCCCAAATAATAGTTCCTGTTTGATATGTGATTTTATCTCCATTTCTATCTACAGATTTACCATTACTTTCCATAATAGCTTGTTGTAGGTAAGCTGGTAGCTTAGATAAATATTGTGTGTATGGTAAAATAGCCTCAGTTTCTGCTCCGTAAAAATTATTATACCAAACGCTTAACAATGCTAAAACCACAGGAATATTTTGATCAAACTCTGCTTCTTTAAAATGACTATCAACCTCTTCAGCTCCTTGCAATAACTCTTTGAAATTATCAAAACCAACAGCTAAACTTATAGATAAACCTACTGCAGACCATAAAGAGAAACGTCCTCCTACCCAATTCCACATTGGGAAAACATTATTTTTATCGATACCAAAATCATAAACCGCTTCTAAATTTGTAGATACAGCAACAAAGTGTTTGGCTACATCAAAAATTGAAGCTGATTTTAAGAACCAATTTTTAATGGTGTTGGCATTACTAATTGTTTCTTGTGTAGTAAATGTTTTAGATACAATTACAAAAAGTGTAGTTTCTGGATTAATTTTACGTAATACTTCTGCAACATGATCTCCTTCTACATTAGATACAAAGTGTACATTTAATTTATTCTTATAAAACTTTAATGCTTCAACTACCATATCTGGACCAAGATCAGATCCTCCAATACCAATATTAACTACATCTGTAATGTTCTTACCTGTATATCCTTTCCACTTTCCAGAAATGACCTTATTACTGAAAGCTCTTATTTTTCGTAAAGTAGTTTGTACTTTAGGTTTGATGTCTTTACCATCTACTAGTATAGCTTCTTCAGAAGTACTTCTTAAAGCAGTATGTAGTACTGCCCGTCCTTCAGTTGCATTTATAGTATCTCCTGAAAAATATTTTTCAATTGCATCTTTTAATTGTACATCATTAGCTAAACCAACTAATAAATCTAATGTTTCTTTTGAAATTTTATTTTTCGAATAATCTAACTCAACATCATCTAATGCTATCTTAAACTTTGAAGCCCTATCACTGTCTTCTTGAAAAAGCTCAGTAAGAGTAGTTGTGTTTAATTGATTAAAATGTTCTGTTAGTTTTTTCCAAGATTCTGTTTGCGTTGGGTTGGTGTTGATTAAAGCCATAATTTAATTAGTTCTTGAGTGCAATTGTTTTGTCTTCTATTTCTTGTGCTGGTTCTTGATCTGTTAACGACGGCAATGGAATGCTATCTAATTGTTGTTTTAACGGATTTATAAACTCGAAATATTTAGGTTTTAAACTATCTGCCATTGGCTTGGCAGTTGGTAATTTTTGTCTGAAGGGATCTACTTGTCTTCCATTTTTCCAAAAACGATAACATACGTGAGGTCCACTGGTATTTCCAGTCATTCCTACCCATCCAATAATATCACCTTGTTTTACATAATCTCCTACTCTCACCTTTCTTCTTTTCATATGTAAATACTGAGTAGTGTAAGTACTATTATGCTTTACCTTTACAAAATTACCATTTCCTCCTCTTCTTGCTGATTCTATTACGGTTCCACTTGCAGTAGTCATAATTGGTGTTCCGTAAGGCGCAGCAAAATCAGTTCCTAAGTGTGGTCTGATTTTATTACCATATAATTTTATTCTTCTACGTAAATTATATCTTGATGATATTCTATACTGAAATTTTATAGGTGCTTTTAAAAATTGACGTCTAAGTAAACCTGCTTCATCATCATAATAATCAGCATTTCCTTTTATTGAATCACTTACATAGTGATATGCATACAAATCATTCCCTTTATGATTAAAGACTGCTGCTTTTACTTTTCCATAACCAACAGGTACCGTATCATTGATAAATTTTTGTTCGAAAATAATTTTAAAAGTATCATCTTTTTGAAGTCTGTAAAAATCGACAGTCCAAGAATATATATCAGCTACCTCATTTGCTAAAGTTGGACCGTAACCTAAAGTATCTAATGCTTGTGAAAAATTATCTACTATTTTTCCTGACACTTCTCTTTCCAAAACTCTGATAGGTTTTTTATATGTATAGGCCTCGATTACTGAATCTTTAAACTTTACTATCGTAGATTCTACTCTATTTACCTTGTAAATAAACACTTGTGCTGCTTCTAATGAATCTTTTGAAGCCAAAATTGTGTAGGGTTTTCCTGCTCTCACTTTTCTAACATCAAAAGTATCTTTTATAATCGTAGCAATTTTATTGATTTTTGGATACAATACATGATGTCTATCTAAAATAACCCCAAAGCTTTCTCCATTTTTTATGGTATCATTTACAACTTTAAATTTATTAAAATCAAAACCATATCTAATATCTTGTTCCGGTTCTTTTACTTCAACAATTGGCTCTGGTGCCTCCTCTGCTTTTTCTCCTTTACAAGCAAGAAAAAAAACAATTACAAATAGGAATGAATAGATGTAGTGTTTAGTTCTCAAAAATTTGCTTTTTTTATTTTTATGACAAAAGCAAATGTACAAATAAAAGTATTTGGGCGTGTTACTTTAACAACTAACTAACACTAATTTAGTCGAAAACGATTTCGAATGGGTTAGCCAATCCTTTATAAGCCTCTAATTCAGCCCTCAAAGAACCTACAGCCAAAGAAGCTTTCATTTTAATTGGTATTTTATTATCATCAGCAGTAATCCAAAGTGTAACACTTTCATTGGCTTTAAAAACTCTTCCTGCTTGTACCAAAGGTCTAAATTTTTGTGTTTTAATTTTACCAAACTTGGTTTTAAGAGTTTCGTAACCTAAAAAATGAAGTTTAAAAGGGAAATTTTTATTGTCTAAAAACATATCAACATCTATTTCATCTCCTTTTTTCATGTTTTTAGTATCATGATTTCTTAAAAAGTAAAATGTTGAAATCATATCTTGTGGACCATTAATAGATATGATGGTGTCTTTTTTGCTGATAAAATCTTCTACAAAAGCAGTGTTTTTATCATAATCAAAAGTTACATGCTTATGTTTTTTATATCCTCCTTCATCAATTTTTCTTTTAAACAAGTAAGGTTTTACTTCTTCTACATCAAAATAACTTTCATAAGTATCGTCTACTTTAAAAAACCATCCAACAACACTAGAAGTTTCTCCATGACCCAACGCATGCAATACCTTTTTACCTTCTAAATTTTCTTCTTTAAGTTCTAAAGTTGCAGTTCCTGCTTTTAAAAATCCGCTGTAACTCATTCTATACCTAAGCCATTCTCCGTCTTGAAAAGCTGTAACTTTTTCTTGACTAAAGCTTAATATTGTACTTAATAGAATTGTAAAAATTAGAATTTTGTTTTTCATAATCTCAAACTTATAAAAAAAGTACGACAATTACTGTTCCAAAAAAATTAATTAGCAATTTTATAACTAAAACTGAATTCTAAATACTACGTTAGGAGTAAAACCTAATGAAAACGTATCTACAGTATTTATTAATTTAGAAGACGTAACAGGGTCTTTAGTTTTCTCATAGGTCCTTCTTAAAATATTTCTTCGATCATAAATATTAATGAATGAAACTCCTACTTTGGATTTTATATTTCGTTTCTTATTCCAATAAAATTCATACGTTGCGGAGGCATCTAAACGATGAAAATGAGGCAACGAACTCTGATTAAAACCTTTTAATTCTTGTATTTCAAACTGAGCTTCTGACAGTTCGCTATTTACAACTTCACTAAATGGTAAACCATTCCTAAATGTCCATCCCAAAGAAAAATCAAAATTTCCAAAACCAATTTGTTGAGCTACGTATAATGAATTAGAAATATTAAAATTCCCTTTAAAAGACTTTCCTTGATTAAAACCAAAAGAATCTAAGGTACTCTCTCCAAAACTATAACTTATCCAAGTACTTATATCTTTATTCCAATTTTTTTTCGCCAATACATCAACACCTAAAATTGTTGCATTTCCATTATAAATACTCTCTCCACTCGTATTGTCAAATCCTGTTGATAATGAAGTTAAACCATCTACTTTTTTATAATAGGCCTCTGTATCTAACAACCACCCCTTTTTTTCAAATAATACTCCAAAAGTTACTTGTTGACTTTTTAAAACAGGAATATCTTTACCATTTGAAATTGCCCACAATTCATTTTCTAAACCAAAATCAGAAGTAAAAAACTCAATAATTTTACTTGTATATTGCTGTTTTATCTCTCCTGAAGCATTTAACCAAAAAGATGGAAGTACCTGAACTCTTCCATATACCCTAGGTTCTAAAAAAGTCTTCTTTAATAAAGGCATATAGCTAACACGACCTCCAATATTAAAATTATATTTTTTGGATTTACTTAACACATATTCTGCCAATAATGTTTGTTGATTATTTATCTTTTTATCTTTATTAGTAGTACTTGAAGGAAAATCTGTGTTTTCTTGTTCTAAACTAAATGAAATATCACTGTGTGTAAATTGATAACCAAAATTAAGTTCACTTATATCATTTAACTTTTGATTAAAAATAGTACTAAAAGTAAATTCTTTAATCTCATTGTTCTTGATTGTTGAATCATAAATTATATTATCTCTTTTTTTGTTACCATCATAAAACAACTTATAATTTGTATAATGCGCCCCTGTTTCTTGAGATAAATTTTCGTTCCAATCTCTATTCCAAGTTATACCATAACCTTCATTTTGAATGTCAATAAAATCGAATCGAGATTGATTATCAGCCTCGTTGTTCAATTCATACTCCAAATCATTTTTAATTCTAATTTGTTGTAGTGATATTTTATTCTTATCGTTAAGTTGATAAATTACTTTGGTATTAAAATCAATGAAACTAAAATTATTTTCATCTTCTATAAAAGGCTGTTCTTCTGCCTGTGTTTCTCCATCAGCAATTGCTGTATTTTGAAATACTTTTTGAGAAAGTTTATCAAACGTTGGAGTATCTAACAAATCAGAAATTGAACGTCTGAAAGAAAACTGCACTCCTAATTTTTTACCTATCGGAATAGTTGCATTTACATCTGCATTGGTAAAATTAAAACCTGCTCCAATGCTCATTTTTTCAGGAACATCTGTCATGGTTTCAATATCTATAACCCCAGCAATATGATTTCCATATTTCGCATTTGATGCATTTTTATACACTGTAACATTATCAACAACATAAGGGTTAAACGCTGAAATTGATCCAAAAAAGTGAGAGGTATTGTATAATTTTATTCCATCAAATAAAATTAAATTCTGATCTGGAGTTCCACCTCTAATATGAATTCCTGATGCATTTTCTATTGGGCTTTGTATTCCTGGTAATTGCTGAGTACTTAACAATACATCTGCCTCAGTTAAACCAGGCAAAACCCCTTGTTTTCTAGGAATTAACGTAATTGCACCATCGTTTTTCTTTACAACTCCATTTGTTAAATAGCTAGAAATAATTACTTCATTTAGCGTATTAACATCTTCTTGTAAAAATAACTTAACGCAGTCTCCTTGTGGTAAATCTCTAACTGATTTTTTAATATCAGTATATCCTATAAATGATATGGTTATTGAATCTTTAGCTTGAAGATTTTTTAATTCAAAATATCCTTTTGAATTTGTTCCGACACCTTTATTTGTATTCGTAATTGCGGTAGCATCTGTAAGTACTTGTTTAGTTTCAGCATCATATATATAACCACAAATAGTTATTTTATCAAGCTTTTCAGATACGGTGTAATAACGGTCGCTAATTTTTTTTATTTCTAATCCTGTTTTTAACTCTATTTCAGACAACAGTTTACTTAATAACTCTTTGTCATTTTTCTTAAGAAACATCGATTTAGAATTCACCACTTCTTCAGAAAATGAAAACTTGATATTAAATGTGTTTTCAAGAGTATTTAATATCTCTTTTAAAGACACCTTCTCTTTTTCTTGTGCAAAAATTGTAGTTGCTAACAAGAAAGAGATGATTAACAGCTTAAATTTAAACATTCTATTTATTTCGAAGTATCACTTTATTTTTTTCTATGGAGTAATTAAGATTCATAGAATTAGAAATTGTTTCTAAAGCTATTTTTATATCTGTATTAGATATGCTCCCTGAAAAACGTTTCTCAAGATTTATATTTTCTGAAACGACTTCTACCCCATACATTTTTTTCATATTTTCTATAATAAATACAAGTGGAGTATTATTGAATGTGCTTTCAAAGTTTTTCCAAGAAGGATTACTTTCAACAAAATTCCACTCTTCAAATTCATCTTCATTAATCTGTCGTACTGCCTTTCCTCTTGTTAAAATGTGTTTTTTATTGTTTCTCTCAACCAACACCTTACCCTCAAAACACTGTACTTCTAAGAAGTTCTTATATTCGTTTACATTAAACTGTGTTCCTAAAACACTCACATTACCTTCATTGGTAACTACTGTAAATTTGCTTCCTTTTTTTACTTTAAAAAATGCTTCTCCTTCAAGATTTATCGTTCTTGTTTCATTCCATTTTTTCTCACTAAATGATACAGATGAACTCGCATTTAAAACTACCTCTGAACTATCTGGTAACATAACTGCTAATTGCTCTCCAAAACCTGTTTCATAAGTTTTATTAAAGTTTAAAAACTGAAACAAACCAAAAAATAATAAAAGAGCTGCTGCAATACCAGAAACTATATAACTTCTTTTTAGCGTAAATACAGGCACCTCATTTTTCTCTTCCTTTTCAGTTTTCGCTAAAAAGTTTTTAAATGAAGCATCTACATCAATTGTTGGCGCTTTAAACTCTGTAGAATAATCTAATATTTTTTGGTAACTATTAAATTCTTCTAATGATTTTAATATGTCCAATTCAGTAGAAGAAATAGATCCCTCAATATACTTGTTTAATAACATGTCGAATTCTTGATTTTCCATCAACTTATATCCCTTCTATTTTTGTTCGTAACTTCTTAAGAGCACTGCTCATCCTCTTCTCTACTGCTTTTACTGATATGTTTAGTAATTCAGCTATCTCTCTGTATTTTTTCTTATCTATTCTATTTAATAAAAAAACTTCTCTCTCTTTGTCAGATAAATCTGCAATTGCGTTTTGTAGTTTTTTCAAAAACTCTTTTTCTTCTAATAAAAACTCAGGATTTTCATTTGTTGAGTTTTTATTGTTTACTGATAATTTTTGATGCTCTAAAACTACTTTTTTATGAGAAACCATGTTTAAAAAAGAATTAGATGCCATTTTATACAACAACGATTTTACTGTTGAAAAAATAATTTTAGCACAATTCTTCCATATTTTCATAAAACACTCTTGAACAATATCTTCAGCCACATCTATATCTCCTGATTTGTAGTAGACATAGTTGCGCAAAGCTGTTACATGAGTTTTATAAACTTCTTCGAATACCTTCGATTCACATAATGATTTCTCACTTTCTTTCATTAAGGCAAAATTACATTTTTTTTATAAAGTTTACCTTATCAACGTTCTGATTTTTAAGTTAAAGCAGTAGTTTAAACGTTAATAACAAACATGATGTTTAACTACTGCTTATCACTTTGTGGAAAATCAACTAACTTTAACTTTATTCCTCTTCTTCTACCAATCTTATATCATCAACAGCAGCAGATGATCCTACAATTTCAACTACTAAGTTATAAGCTCCTTGTGGTAAATCATTTGAAAGGTTTTTAGCATAAGCTACCCAACCTTTTTCATCTACTGATACTTTAAACTTTTCTACATATTTAAACTCAGAATCTTCCCCTGAATATTGCACATCGCTTTTTTCTATGTAAATATTTACTTCATAAGTATTATTACCCCAATCAGTAAAATCACCTGGCATGTAATATTTAAACTTAATTTTTGTTTTTTCTTTAGCTAAATCTTTATTAATAATAAACTGTGTTTTTACAGCTGCATCAAAATATCCTCCACATCTTCCCATGTCTAATCCTAAAAAATGAGTATCATTTCCTTTGAAGTCATATCCTTTCCATTCTCCAAAATCTGAGCTCTCACCTCTGTAAAGGGTTCCGCAAGTTATATCAACCCCATCTAAATCGGTAACTACTTCATCTTCTATTGCATCTCCTAAATAATGCCCTACAAAACCTTCATTACCTTCTTCAAAATCGAATTTTACAATTATACCTTCTTCCTCTTGTGAAGCCCCTGGATTCACTACTACATTTTCTTCACTAATACAACTTATAAATAAACATAAACATGCTATAAAAGGTAATTTTATAAACCTCATTTTTAATTATTTTACTGTTATACGCATATAGTACAGCCATACTTTTTTTTACCCTACCTTTTTTTCAAAAAAAAAATCGAAAGATTTCTCTTTCGATTTTTATACATGCAAAATAACCTCAATTATTTACTCTACAATTAGCGTGTATTGTGGGGTTTTATTTAAAGGACAGAAATACACATACTCTCCTTTTTTTAATGTTACTTTCTTAGAAGTTGACTTTGAATTGTTTTTTACTAATGAAGTAACATACGCATTTTGAATATGATTTGCTTGATCAGTTTTTCCTTTTGGAGCTAATACAAATCCTACGTCAATACCTACATTTGAATTTGCAATTTCAAAAATGTAAGTTCCTTCTGATAATGTTAATGCTTTTTGAGTAAACTCTCCTTTTGTTTGTTCTAATGCTACAGTTTTAGCTTCTTGTGCGTTTACATTAAATGCTACTCCAACAGCAAAGAATAATATTGCGATAAATTTTTTCATGATTTTAGTGTTTAAATATTTAAATAATTTTTATTGTTTTTTGTTTTATGAATTCACTGAGAATTTTCCTGCTTCTACTTTTGGAAAATCAATTTCTGTTTCTGCAATATGGTTTACATAATTTGTTAATGTATTAGAAACCACATTTAAAACAATTTCTAAAATATCTCCATCAGTATACCCTGCAGCTTTAGCTTCATTAAGCTCTTCTGTAGAAATATTTCCTCTGTGTTTTGTAATACTTTGAGCTAATTTTAATCCTACTTCTGTTTTAGCATCCGCAGAACGACCTTGTCTATTTAATTCTGTTTGCTCATCTGTTAAACCGTTCATTTTCCCTATTGCTGTATGAGCAGATAAACAGTAGTTACAGTTGTTTTCTTCTGCAATAGCTAAAGCTAATTGCTCTCTAAACTTATTTGAAAAGTTACCACTTGCTGTTAACTCTCCTAATGACAAATAACTTTGTAAAGTTGCTGGAGAATTACCAAATACTTTAATAAGGTTTGGAATAAATCCTAATTTGTTTTGAACTGCGTCAAATAATTCTTTAGATTTTCCTGTTGTTGTTTCTGGGTTTAATGTTTCAATTCTTGTACTCATAATTTCTTTATTTTTAATTTAATTCTTTATTACTTAATTCTGTTTGTTCGTCGTATTCTTGGTATCCCCAACAATTCGGACAATGATGATATTCTGCTCTCATAATTCTTGGTTTTTAATTCTGATACAAAGATGCAACCGAATCACTCCTCAAAAATTGGACAAAAGTTCCTTTGTCTTGGACTTATTCTTTTTTAAATAAAAAATCACTCTAAAAAGTGATTTTTAGAGTGATTTTGACAATGTTTTACAAAAATGAAAACTAAACGTTATTTATTATTATATAAATTAATACCGTTTTAAATAGCTTCACTTTTCAACTAAATCTCATTACATTTAAAATAGATGTCATTATAATTCAACAGGAACTGGAGCATCACATTGAGGATCCCCAACTAAACATCTACTGTCATGTGGAAAATAATGACCATTATAATATTGACATACTGTTTCTGTTACATTAAAAAGATAATACTGACAAAAGCGTATTCCTCCATTAACTTTTTTTAATTCATTTACCTTTAATACCGTTCCTAATTTCGAAATGTTTTTAAACATGATTGTTGTGATTTAAGATTAATTCTAGCATTAAACTAATCCATATAACAATACTAAAATGAACAAGTAGACAAACAATTAAAATCCGTCTTCAAATATATTTTAACAGTAGACTAATTATGTTTTGTTTGTTTTTTAAATTGTGCTGGAGAGCTTCCTTCAGATTTTGTAAAGAAGCGTGAAAAATAAGCTGGATCATTAAAACCCAACTCAAAAGCGATATGCTTTACTGGTTCTGTAGAATATATTAACAATCGTTTAGCTTCTGTTATAATTCTACTTTTAATAAAATCACTTGGTGTTTGTGTGCCTATTTTTTGAAAGTGTTTTGTAAGTGATTTTGGCGACACTCCTAATCTGTTAGCATAATCTGTTACGCTATGCAGTTTTTTAAAGTTTTGCTCTACTAATAAGCTAAAATCTTTGAATAATTTAGTTTCAGCGTCTTCTTTAATAGTGTCAAACTCTTTTTTTATTCTTACTGAATAAATTATAAATTGTTTTAAAAACGACTGCAACATATCATATTGAGCCGTTTCATCTAACTCGAATTCTTCGATTAAACTTTCTAAAATAAAATTAAGCTTATTAGTATCTTTTTGTGATGGAACCACAAAAGGTGTTTCATATACATTATTAAACAGCACTCCGTTACACGCTATTTCAGTATCGTGCGTTTGAATGCAATAAAAATCTTTCGTAAAATTTAATTGATATGCTTCCTTAATCTTTTCAGACTCTACTGTAAAAACCTGACCTGGAGAAAGGAAAAACAATACATTCCCATCAAAAGAATAACTCTTAAAATCAATATTATAAACTCCCTTACCTTCTTTTATCCAAAAAATTTTATAATCATCAACCTGTTTAGGTTCATTAACAACACACGCTTTTTCAAAATCTACTAACTGTAGTGAAAAAACGTTTTGAAAATCATATGTTTTTATTTCTTGAATAGCCAAAAAGCAAGTTATTTTTTAAAAAGTTCCCCAATTTTCTAATTCCTCTTTACTCCATAAGTAAGGGAAAAATACTCTTCTTTGGTATTTTGGATGTAAATATTTACGCCAACTACTTCCTCCTGTTGCTTCAATATCTTTATCGCTTCCTCCTAAATATTTACCCGCAGCATTATAATGTGCCATTACCCATTTTACATTTACTGTATAATCGTAATGTCTCATTGCTTTTACTAAAGCTTCATCTTCTTGAATTTCTTGTGGTAATTGCTGAAACTTCTTTGATAAATTTATATCGTTATAATCTTCCATAAACTCTATAAATTCACCCATATATTTTTTCTCAAATAAAGTAAGAAGTGTCGTTTTTTGTCCGGTAGTATAATTTTTACCAGCAGCTTGCCAGTATAAATGGTCGTAAGCATTTTTAAAAGACGAATTACGATCAATAGAACCTCTAAATCTTACATCAATTAAATTAATTAATTCTGTTGATGCGAATTCTACTTTTCTATATTGAGCACTCTGGAATCCACTAGCAGGAGTTAAAGTATTTCTAAACTTTAAATACTGATCTACATCCATACCCTCAGCCATTACATTGAATGAATTGCATAGCACATCAAAATAACGACTAATTCTCATTAAATGCTTTGAAAACTTTTCTGCAGATATTTCATTACTCTTCGCTACCTGATCTATTTCCCATAATACCATTTTAAATAACAATTCATTTACCTGATGATACATGATAAACACCATTTCATCTGGCTCTGTTGTTCTTGGTATTTGTAAGCCTAATAATGCATCTGTTTGAATATAATCCCAATATGTAATTGGCTTACTCCATAACAATCCTTCTAGCATTGCCTCTACAGGTACACCTAGCTTTTCGTATTTTTCTTCAATGGCTTTTAAAAGCTCCTCTTTGTTCATTTGTTTCTTTTAAAGTATAAGATTAGAGAAATAAGAACCAAGATACAAGACAAAATAATGTCTTGACTCTTGGTTCTTTGCTCTGGTATCTAATTTTTTATAAAGTTCCTCTTCGTTGTTGTTCTCTTTCTATTGATTCAAACAACGCTTTAAAATTACCAGCTCCAAATCCTCTTGCTCCCATTCTTTGAATTATTTCAAAAAACAATGTTGGTCTATCTTCAACTGGTTTTGTAAAAATCTGTAATAAATACCCCTCTTCATCCGCATCGACCAAGATAGATAATTCTTGTAATTTAGAAATATCTTCTTTCATTATTTCCATATGCTCACCTAAACGTTCTGGAATCATATCGTAATATGACTGTGGTGGAGGCGGTAAAAACTCTACTCCACTTGCTTTTAACTGACTTACTGTTTTTACTATATCGTCAGTAGCAACTGCAATATGCTGCACTCCTTCACCTTCATAAAAATCTAAATACTCTTCAATTTGCGAACGTTTTGCTGCTTTAGCTGGCTCATTTATAGGAAACTTAATACGTCCATTACCGTTACTCATTACTTTACTCATTAAAGCTGAATACTCGGTATGTATTTGTTTGTCGTCAAAAGATAAAAAGTTTACAAATCCCATTACATCTTCATACCATTTCACCCATTTATTCATTTGGTTCCAACCTACGTTTCCAACCATGTGGTCAATATATTTTAAACCTGCTGATGGTGGATTGTAATCTGATTTCCATTCCATGAAGCCTGGTAAAAAAGCTCCATTATAATTTTTACGCTCTACAAACATATGAACTGTTTCTCCGTAAGTAAAAATACCTGCTCTTACTACCTCTCCATGCTCATCTTTCTCTACAGTAGGTACCATATAAGACTTTGCACCACGTTTTGTAGTTTCTTCCCAAGCTTTACGAGCATCTTCTACCCAAAGTGCTACAACTTTTACGCCATCACCATGTTTAACTATATGATCATTAATTGGTGATTTACTATTTAATGGTGTTGTTAAAACTAAACGAATCTTATCTTGTTTTAACACATAACTTACTGAATCAGTAGATCCTGTTTCTAATCCTTTGTAAGCATATGATTGAAATCCGAATGCTGTTTTATAATAGTGAGCAGACTGTTTTGCATTACCTACATAAAACTCAACATAATCTGTTCCTAAAAGTGGAAGGAAATCTTGTGCTCCTTCAAATATTTTTTCTAAACCGTAGTTTACTGATTTTATTTCTTTATTACTCATTGTTAGTCTTAATTTGAATAGAGAAATTAGAATAGAGATAAGAGACTTTATAGTTTATTTTGAAAACTCATTGTCATTTTTTGAAACTCTGCTATTTTATACTCTAACTTTTCTATTTGTTCATTTGTTATATAATTTCTTTTAAAAGCAATTATTAATTGTGTTTCCAGTTCAAATGATGAACCTAGGGAAATATCTAAAAAATGAGAAAAAGACTTATCAGTTCTCGATGATCCTTCAGCTATATTACTAGGAATAGAAACTGAACATCTATTAATTTGAGATACTAAACCAAATTTTTCTTCTTTTGGGAATAAATCAGTAGTCTTATATACGTCATCTACAATCTCAACTCCTAAATTCCAAATTTTAAGGTTCTTATAATTATGTCTTTTTCTATTGTTCATTTTAATTTGTCTTTTTTCTTATTTCTCTTTTCTAGCTTCTAAATTGATACATTAAAGTGTTACTCCAACCATGACTTATAATAGTCTTCATCTGCAATCTTCATTGCCTCTTCTGTTACCTTTAATGGTTTAAACGTATCAACCATTACTGCTAACTCCTCTGTTTCTGTTTTTCCAATACTTCTTTCAGTAGCTCCAGGGTGTGGACCATGAGGTATTCCTGCTGGATGTAATGAAATATGACCTGCATCTATATCATTTCTACTCATAAAATCTCCATCAACATAATACAATACTTCATCAGAATCTATATTACTATGGTTATATGGTGCTGGAATTGAATTTGGATGGTAATCGTATAAACGAGGTACAAAACTACAAATCACAAACGCATCTGTTTCAAATGTTTGATGCACTGGTGGCGGTTGATGAATTCTACCTGTTATAGGTTCAAAATCATGAATAGAAAAAGCATATGGATAATTAAATCCGTCATAACCAACTACATCAAAAGGATGTGTAGCATATACCATTTCTATAATTTCGTCTTGCTTCTTTATTTTTATTAAAAAATCCCCTTCTTCATCGTGTGTTTCTAATTCTTGTGGTTGACGAATATCACGTTCGCAAAAAGGAGCATGCTCTAATAATTGTCCAAACCAGTTTCTATATCGCTTCGGAGTATAAACAGGTCTGTAAGATTCTACAATAAACAAGCGATTATCTTCTGTATCAAAATCTAGCTTATAAATCATTCCACGAGGAATTACTAGATAATCTCCATATTTAAAATCAAGATTTCCCATATGAGTTCTTAATTTTCCTGTTCCCTTATGTACAAAAATTACTTCATCAGCATCTGTATTTTTGTAAAAGTAGTCGGTTGTAGATTGTTTTGGAGCCGATAAAATAATATTACAATCAGAGTTTGTTAATACTATTTTTCTACTTTCTAAATAATCATTCTCTTGAGGCACTTGAAATCCTCTAAATCGGTACGATTGAATGTTATTATGTTTAGCTATTTTGGGAGCTACAGAATATTGTTTTTTAATCTCTTTTACTTGAGTTGGGCGATGTTCATGGTATAAATTCGAAGACATTCCATCAAACCCTATAGTACCAAATAATTGCTCATAGTATAAATTTCCGTTTGGTTTGCGAAATTGTGTATGACGCTTTGGTGGTATTTTTCCTAATTTATGATAAAAAGGCATTTTATAATTCGTTAATGTATTAATATTACCTGTATTGATGTTTATTAAATATAAACACCAACAAGTTTTTAAACTGATTACTTGTTACATTAAACAAAAACTACTCTGGGTTTCGTTTTATCATAAACTTTAAATGCGATAGTAAGCCTAACCAATACATTATAAGATCTTTAGTTGTTCATGCACAAATATACAGAAAACTAGTCTTTTTTACTTAAGTACTACGTTAATCTCTTATAAATTCTGCTTTAAAATAAACAGTTTATGAAAGTATTAACCTATAGTTTTATTTTAATTAAATCTAAATAAGTTAATTTTGTGATAAATTATATATTTAAAATGAAAGAGACTACTACTCATGATCTTCTCAAAATAGAACAACAACTTTCTAATCCAAAAGGGATTGAAGGTATTCAAATGGGAGAAAAAATGCATGAAAGAAACTTTAGCATGACGAAAGCTTCTTTTGACACATTGAATTTAGTGAATGATGATCATGTACTAGAAATTGGTCATGGCAATTGCTCACATTTGGAATACGTTTTTTCATTGGCTGAAAATATAACTTATCACGGAATCGAAATATCTGAAACAATGTATTTAGAAGCCAAAAAGCAACAAAAGAATACTAATAGTAGTTATTTTAAGCTATATGATGGTATTATAATACCTTATGCGAGCAACAGCTTTGATAAAATAGCAACCATAAATACTATTTATTTTTGGAGAAAGCCAAAACTATTTTTAAATGAAATTAGTAGAGTTTTGAGATTAAATGGAACCTGTTCTATTTGTTTTGCTGACAAAAGTTTTATGGAAAAACTTCCCTTTGTTAAAGAAAAATTCACTCTTTACAACAAAGATAGTTTTGAACAACTTATTCTAAATACAGATTTGCACATAGCATCTATTCATGAAAAGAAAGAAGAAGCTATCAGTAAAACAGGTGATAAATTAGAAAGAAAGTATAATATTGTAATATTAAAAAAATGAAAAAAGTAGGTTTAATTTATGGTTCTGACACTGGAATGACTGAAGAAGTTACTCATACTATTGTTGATTTAATTGATGTTGATATTGAAGTAATTGAAGCTTCTGTTGTGAGTATAAATGACTTTAGTAGATTTGATCAACTTATTTTAGGTTTGTCAACTTGGTACGATGGTGATTTACAAAGTGATTGGGAGAACTTTTATGACGACTTTAAAACAATAGACTTTACCAACAAAACGGTAGCTCTTTTTGGCTTAGGTGATCAATATGGTTATGGTGAATATTTTATTGATGGTGTAGGAATGTTAGCTGAAGTTATTATTAAAAATGGTGGAAAGATTATTGGAAAATGGTCTACTGATACTTATGATTTTACAGAATCAAAAGCCAAAATTGAAAATGAAGATTTATTTTATGGTTTAGCTATTGATGAAGATAATCAACCTGAATTGACTCAGGAACGATTGGAAAAATGGATTGGAGAAATAGAACCGTTATTTAATTAAATAAAAAAATCTCGAGCAATACTACTCGAGATTTTGAAACTTTACACATCGTTATCGTAATGCGGAGTGAAAATTATTCTTTTGGTAATCTTTCATCGATCATTTTTAATGGCATTCCTTCCATTAAATCAAACACATCAATAAGACTCCTAAACTTGTCTTCTTCTTCAGCTTGCTCTGTAATAAACCATTGTAAAAATATTTCAGTTACAAAATCGTCTACTTTTCTAGCTGTTTTGAAGATATTAAAAATAGATTGTGTTACATTAATTTCTTGATCTAAAGAAGCTTCATAAATACCTCTTAAGCTATCAAAATCGTTGTTTATGTTATTTACACTTGGTGAAATTGCTGAACCTCCATTATCATTAACAAACTCAAAGATTTTCATTGCATGCTCTCTTTCTTCTTCTGCTTGTTTGTAGAAAAAGGCTTTACTGTTTAACAATTCACGTTGATCGCACCAAGAAGCCATAGCTAAATAAGAAGCAGAAGCTTTCATTTCTAATGCGATTTGATTATTTAATAAATCCATCACGTCTGGATGAATTATCATTTGCTTTCTTACTATTGTTTCCATCGAAAATTATTTTATATAAAGGTACGATAAATAGGAACCTTAAAAAACTGGAAATCAAAATTTAAAAAAAGTCTAAATAAGTATATTATTTAGATTAAAACCAATTTAGGACAAGAGAAAAAGCATAAAATTTCCTCCTTTAAATCAAGAAGTTGAGGAATATCTAAATACAATAAATGTTGCTTGTCTGCTACAAAAAGTAGTACAAAATTCTCACTTTCTATGATGTCATACAACTTCTCCGGAGTTGTTAACTCGTTTACTTTTTGTCGTAATTGGAGCAATTGTGGAAAATTCAGATCAATTTCTTTATTTTTTGTTACCAATCTATACCTACAAAGTGTAATCTTTTCCAGCATCATATTATATGTTTCAACATCTAAACTATTCACGCCACAAATATATAATTTATTTAGAATAATTAAAAATTAACTTTCAGGAGCTAATTCCACCTCTAAACCTTCCAAATCTGGTGTCATCTGAATTTGGCAACCTAAACGACTATTATCCTCTACATAAAAAGCTTCAGCTAACATCGCATCTTCTTCATCAGACATTTCTGGAAGTTCATGATTTGATTTTACATAACACTGACATGAAGCACACATTGCCATTCCGCCACAAATACCGACAGTACCTTCTGGAGCTAGCTCGAACGAACGTACAACCTCCATTAAATTCATGTTCATATCTGTAGGCGCCTGAATTTCATGAGTTACACCTTCTCTATCTGTTATTTTTATTGTTATGTCTTGATTTTCCATCTGTAGTATCTACACATTTAGACCTCAAAAATTTCAAAACCCGTGAAGTCTTTATTTTATATAAAATGTTGTATTCCGAAAAGCTGGTATAAAGGCGTTGTTATTGCCAAAACTATTAATAAATAAACTGTAAACTTAGCCCAAACAGACAGCTTTTGTGTGTTAGCTAAATATACTCCTTCTACTTTTACGTCCTGTAACAATACATCTTTGTTTGATTTGTATATTGGTGTATCCATCATATGAAACTTTTTAAAAACTTTTTTGACTTTAAAAAATTCTTTATTGTGAAAATAATTCAAATAGAATATTGACAAGCCTAAAGAAATTAACATCAAAACACTGTTATAATTTATTAGTCTCTCAAAAGACGACATCATTACGAATAACAAAAACACTACAGAGATTACATTTACTGTTGTGAACCAACTTATTTTGTTATTTGTAATTTGATCTTTATCATCTTTAAAACGCTTCTTATTTAAAGTACTATAATACGTTAGCAACATTGTAATTATTATAAACGAAAAAGTCGCAAATACAAAAAGATCAAAAAATGAAATTGTTGTTCCGTATCCATGACCTAAACAATTAATTACTCCTAAAAGTTCTCTTCCTTTACTCATAAATTTCAATTTTAAAATTATTAGACCTCACAGGTTTTAAAAATCTGTGAGGTCTTTATATGTTATTCAATTTTTTTAACTACTGCTTTTGGTGCTTCTTTCTTAGTACCATCAAAACCTTCTACACCACCAACTGTTGTATATTTCATTACATACTTTTTATCTGGATGGATACGTTTGTAAGCGCTCTGACACATTAATGTTGCCTCATGGAATCCACAAAGTATTAGTTTTAACTTACCAGGATACGTATTTACATCGCCAATAGCATAAATTCCTTCAATATTGGTTTGATAATCTAATGCATTGTTTACTTTAATTGCATTTTTCTCAATCTCTAATCCCCAATTTGCAATAGGACCTAACTTTGGTGACAAACCAAATAATGGTATAAAATGATCAGTATTAATTACAAAAGGCTCTTCGTCTTTTTTATGTACCTCTACACCCTCTACTTTTCCTTCACCTATAATTGCTTTAATTTCGGCTGGAGTAATTAAATTAATCTTTCCTTCATTTTTAAGTTCTTGTACTTTATCAACAGAATCTAAAGCGCCTCTAAACTCATTTCTCCTATGAATTAAAGTTACTGATTTTGCCACATCGGTTAAGAAAATAGACCAATCTAAAGCAGAATCTCCTCCACCTGCAATTACTACATCTTTATCACGATATACTTCTGGCTCTTTAATCATGTATTCAACACCATTACCTTCATATGCTGCAATATTAGCTATAGGTGGCTTTCTAGGCTCAAAACTACCTAAACCACCTGCAATTGCAACTACAGGGGCTTGATGTTTTGTTCCTTTGTTAGTTGTTACAATAAATGTTCCGTCTTCTTGTTTTTCAATAGTATCTGCACGCTCAGCTAAAGTAAAACCTGGTTCAAATTGTTTGATTTGCTCCATTAATTTATCTGTAAGATCACCTGCTAAAATTTCTGGATATGCAGGTATATCATAAATTGGCTTTTTAGGGTAAATTTCTGAACACTGCCCTCCTGGTTGTGGTAATGCATCAATTAAATGGCAACGTAACTTTAGTAGTCCTGCTTCAAAAACAGTGAATAACCCTGTAGGACCTGCACCTATAATTAATATATCTGTCTTTATCATTGCGATAAAAATGTTGTTTGTTTATACTCGTATTCCGCAACAATGTGCGGAATACTTAATGTTTATTTTATGTTTTGCGTTAGGGATTGAGTGGCATGTTTGAGCTCTTTTATAAATTTTAAAAATTTATAAAAAGCAAGTAACGAAAGCCCGCCCGAACGCCCAGATGTTAAGCTATATTAACAACCTCTTCTATTTCTGGAGCATGTCTTTTAATAGTTGCTTCTACTCCATTTTTTAAAGTCATTTGATTTACAGAACAACCGCTACAAGCACCTTCTAATTGTACTTTTACAACGTTATCTTCTATAGATATTAACTTAATATTTCCTCCATCACTTATTAAAAAAGGACGGATTTCTTCTAAGGCTTCTTCTACTTTATTTTGAATTTCTGTACTCATTTCTCTTTTTATTTAGTGCTACATCCACTCATAGTCGTAATACGAACTACTTCTGTAGGCGGTAAGTTAGCATTTCTTTTTATTAATTGCGATACAACTTCTTTAGTAATTTCGTTAAAAGAATTTTCTAAAGGTGTATCCGTTTGTAATGCAACTGGGTGCCCTACATCTCCTCCTTCTCTAATACTTTGTACGATTGGAATTTCTCCTAAGAAAGTTGTGTTTATGTCTTCAGCTAAATTTTTAGCTCCATCTTGACCAAAAATATAATACTTATTGTCTGGTAATTCTGCTGGAGTAAAATAAGCCATATTTTCTATGATTCCTAAAACTGGTACATTAATAGCTTCTTGTTGAAACATTGCCACACCTTTTTTAGCATCTGCTAAAGCTATATTTTGTGGTGTACTTACTACTACTGCTCCGTTAATTGGTAAAGCTTGTACGATTGATAAATGCACATCTCCTGTACCTGGTGGTAAGTCAATTAAAAGGAAATCTAACTCTCCCCAATCAGCATCAAAAATTAATTGATTTAATGCTTTAGAAGCCATTGGTCCTCTCCAAATTACGGCTTGACTCGGATTGGTAAAAAAACCTAATGAAAGTAATTTTACTCCGTAATTTTCTACTGGCTTCATTTTAGAGCGTCCTTCTACCTTAACAGAAAGTGGACGTTCTCTTTCTACATCAAACATTATGTGTTGTGATGGTCCATAAACATCTGCATCTAAAACACCAACACTGAATCCCATTTTTGCTAATGTAATTGCAACGTTTGCTGTAACGGTTGATTTACCTACTCCTCCTTTACCTGAAGCAATAGCTATAATATTTTTGATATTTGGTATTTCTTTACCTCTGATTTGATTAACTTCTTCTTTAGGTTTTGCTTCTGTTTTCACATTCACTTTTACCTGAATTGTTTCACTTACTTGTGAGTTAATCGCTTTTTTTATTTCAGTTTCAATTTTCTTTTTTGCCTGTAATGTAGGATTACTTATGGTTACATCTACAATTACCTCATCACCAAACGTTACTATGTTTTTAACGTTTTCATTCTCTACCAAACTTTTCCCTTCTCCAGGAGCAGTTATTGTTTCGAGTGCCTTGTATATGTCTTCTTTTTTAAACTTCATTCTGAATAATTGCTTTACGCTTAATTTACTAATGTTTAGTTGCGATACAAAGATAATGCTTACAGTTCAGATAAGAAAGCTTGATAAATTAGGTTTACTTATAGATGTATAGGGTGAAATAATGGAAAATTACTAAAATCTAGTTGTTAGGAAAGTTCTTTCATTGGATCCCAAAAAAGCGTATTGAAATTCTGAATTTGATTTTCAACTACCTCTATTCCTTCACTTTCCAATAATTGTTGCATTAAATTGGTTCCTTCAAAATGATGCTTTCCTGTTAGTATTCCTTTTCTATTTACTACTCGATGTGCAGGTACTTCCTTTCCGCTTGAGTTATTCATAGCCCAACCTACCATTCTAGCTGAACGTGCTGCTCCTAAATATTTAGCAATTGCTCCGTAACTTGTTACTCTTCCATGTGGAATTAAACGAGCTACTTCGTATACTCTTTCGAAAAAATTATCTGACTCTTTCATGTTTTAATATTTGACCATCGTAAGATACACTAATAATGTAATCTTTAAATAGCGCTACATCTTGAACAAAGTTTTTATGCTTGAATTCTTTTATTAAGTTTAAACTATCCTTTTCTGAAATTTTTAGTGTATTGTCTTCACTTGCTGAATACAAAAACTTGTCTTCTACTTTTAACCTTCTAACAATTCCTTTGTGAGATTTTTTCTCTTTTAATTTCTGAATATCTCCTGATTCAAAATCTATGTAAAACCTACTAATTAACCCATCAAATTTACCTAAATAAATACAAGAATTATCTCCTACTGCAACAGATGTTATGGGAACATTTTCTTTCCAAACAAAGACTTTTTCAAAAGTTTTAAAAGACCAAATTATCATATTCCCATCTTCCCCTACTGTCAGAAAGTAGTCTTCATTAACAATCGAAATACCCCAAATCCATTCATTATGAGCTTTTATACTTTTTATTAATTTCCCTTTAGACGAAATTAAATTCACGATTCCATCTGAACCAACAGAGAGAAATTCTGAATCATTTTTTCTATATAAATCTAATACCGTCCCAGTATGGAAATTTAATTTATTGCTTAAAACAATATCTTTAACTTCATTTACATACCATATTTTTATACTACTATCTCTAGAAGCACTTATCAATGTATTCGAATTCAATTTTAATAAACTAATTATAGAGTTTTCATGCGCCAAAGTTTCAGAAACTTTTTCTCCTACACTATTCCATATTTTTATTTTCTTATCCCTTCCACTAGTTATTAAGTTTTCATTAAAATTTAACGCTTTCCAGATATATCCTAAATGACCTTCTTCATATAGCTTGCTTTGAGAAGTATTCGAATTATTAATCTTTTTGTAAATAATATCACTTCTTAATACATATTTCTCTCCCTTATGGAGTATTTCACCTGAATGCCATAAGTTATGATCAAAAACAATCAAATCTCCTCTCACTGGCTTATAACTTGCTATAATCCTTTCACTCTCTTTAGAATCATAAAACAACGTTTTTCCTCCATCAAATTCATCATGACTATTTAAATAAATCATGAATGTTAACTTAGATTGTTCTATTTCTGATTTATAAAAAACACCATCTAAATGCTTATTAAAATATTGATTTGGCAAATATCTGCAAATACGAATTCTAGAATTCAAGCTTTCCAAACTCCAACATCCTTTTTCTTTATCACTAACTCCCTCTATCTCTATTTGATTAGGAATGTAGTTATAGATAGTTGAAAAGAGCTTTTCTGAAAAATGTTCATCATCTACTATCTGCCTTTCGTTATTTCTATAAGACGTAGGATAATGTGTATTTGCTTTTTTAAATAAATACTTTCTCTCTTGAATTATTTTATCACAAAAATCATCGGAAAAAGCCGATTTTATAAGTAAGCAAAACTCTTTTCTCTCAGGAAGAAAGTCTATAATCTTTTTCATCATTAAGTCTAATGTAAAACATTAAACCTAATAATTCAACTTAAACTTAATATAAGTAATTGCTTTTCCTATTTCTAGGTATTGTTTTTCGTAGAATGTTTGCGTACCTGTTACTTCTTCTGGAGAATAGTGGTTTTTGTATACATCGTGATTTGAATGTAATATTTCATGACCTTCTCCGTGTAACAATCCTAAAGTATAGCCATGCATAAATTCACTGTCTGTTTTTAAATTAATACAACCATCTACCTTTAAAATAGTATGGTATCTTTTTAAAAACTCAGAATTAGTCATTCTATGTTTTGTACGCTTGTATTTTATTTGAGGATCTGGGAATGTGATCCAAATTTCATCAACTTCATTTTTAGCAAAAATAAAATCTACTAATTCTATTTGTGTACGAATAAAAGCAACGTTGTTTAGATTGTTTTCTAAAGCAGTTTTTGCACCACGCCAAAAACGCGCTCCTTTAATATCAATACCAATAAAATTTTTATTTGGATTCTTTTCTGCTAAAGCAACAGTATATTCACCCTTACCACAACCTAACTCTAATACAATTGGATTGTCATTTTTAAAAAAAGTATTCCATTTTCCTTTGAAACGGAAATCTGTAGTTACCTCTTCTCTTGTAGGCTGAATTACATTTGCAAACGTTTCGTTTTCTTTGAAACGTTTGAGTTTATTTTTACTTCCCAATAGTAGTGTAATTAAGCTCTATCTTCTGTTCCTTCTCTCTTAAACTTTAAAGCTTGAGACATCCAATAGGTAAGTAATAAGATAAGAATTAATACGAAAACCCAGTTAATAGCATTCGAAGTCCACCAACCAGCATTACCTTTAGCAAGTGTTAAACGAATGTATTGAAATGGAGCTAATATAACTTCGAATAAATCACCAATTAATCTAAAAATATTTAATCCTAACATAACTTGATTATCTTTATGTTTGCAAAAGTATAAAAAGAAAAAATGTTAACCAACTTTTTTAGTAATACAAAACCTGTTAATTCCTTGTTTATAATCGCACTTTTTGTGTGTTATTTGGTTATTGGTTTTTTTACAGAGATATCTTTTAGCTTAAATATTAGCACATTTTGCTGGTACCTAGCCTTGTTTGGATTTGTTAATTTTGTAAACTCTAGAAACAATTTAACATTTGATAATTCTTATTTCTTTCTATTTTTTGTTTTCTTATTAGGATGTTTCCCTTCTACTGTAAACGTTAATTCTTTTTTTTACTCTAATCTTGTATTGGTTATTTTTGTGAGAAGAGTATACAGTTTACAATCTTCTAAAAACATTACTAAAAAACTTTTTGACAGTGGTTTATGGTTAGGAATTTCTTTTTTAATTGAACCTTTTAGTCTTGTTTTTTCTTTTTTTATTTACTTGGCTATGATACTACATCAGCATGTAGATTTTAAAAAGTTATTTATTCCTATTTTAGGTTTTGTTTCGCCTGTTATATTGTTTTTTACCTACTCCTTTTGGTATGAAAGTTTAGAATCTTTTTATAAATTGTTTTATTGGTATACTTATTATGATTTTACTTTTTACAATCAATTTCCTTTAAAATTAATATTAACAGGAATTCTTTCAGTTACTTTTATTGCTTTACTTTTAAAAACACCTAAAGCTCTTGCTGTAAAAAATAAGTTTAGAAAAAGCTGGATTCTTGTTTGCTTTCACTTTTTACTTGCTTTGGTACTTTTAATTATTGTAAAAGACAGAAATGGTACTGAAATTTTATACATTCTATTTCCTTCAGCTATTATTTTAGCTAATGGATTCGAACTTTTTCAGAAAAAGTGGTTTGCTGATATTATTTTAATCCTTTTTTTAATAGTTAGCTTTGGGAGCTATTTCCTGTAAGATCTAAGAGTTAATTACATTTTTTGACCATACGCCAAATCACCAGCATCTCCTAAACCTGGAATAATATATCCAGATTCATTTAAGTCAGGATCAATATCTGCAATCCAAAGAGAAGTGTCTTCTGGAAAATGACTTTTGATATGATCTATACCATCTAATGAACCAATTACAGAAACAATATGAATTTCTTTTGGTTTTCCGTAGTTTTTTAATGCTTCGTAAACATGTACCAATGATTTACCAGTTGCCAACATCGGATCTATCAATAACAATGTTTTGTTATCAATAGGTGGAGAAGCAAAATATTCTACTATTATTTCAAATTCTTCATCATTATTTGGGTGATGTCTGTAAGCAGAAATAAATGCATTTTCAGAATCATCAAAATAATTCAGCATACCTACATGAAGCGGAAGACCTGCTCTTAAAATAGAACATAATACAAGATCATTTTCAAAAAGGTTGGTTTTCTTTACCCCAAGTGATGTAGTAATATTTTTAGAAGTATAATTCAGTTTTTTACTTAATTCGTATGCTAATACTTCTCCTATTCTTTCTATGTTTCTTCGAAATCGCATACGATCTTTCTGTATGTCTTGATCTCTTATTTCTGATAGGAATTTATTTAATACTGAATTTGCTTTCGCAATATGATATACTTTCATAATTCTTGAGATATTGAACCCAATATACAAAAAAGAAAAACTTTGTTACTCTCACAAAGTTTTTCTTTTGAGGTTCTTTAAAATCTAAATCCAATTCTAAATCCTATATCTAAAAATGCTCCTCCTTTATTAATTTCAAAATCATGAACATACCCTATTCCTGTAGAAAATTCATATTCAAAATGCTTTGCAAAACTTCTTCTTAACCCCCATTTTGGAACTACAGTTATGTGGTTATTTACAACTATATCATAATTTGAAACAGCAAACAAATCAGATCCGTAAGTTGTTTTTAAACTAAAATAGTTTCCCGAATTGTGAGCTATTTCTTTTCCTAATTTCACTCTTCTTTTTAAGTTATAGTAATATCTAGGTTCTACTGATACTGTTGGGTATAATATGTAACCAGTTCTCGGATAAAAACTACCTCCCCAAATCCCTAAGTTCATCCCAATTTCAGACCTCAGAGAAACTTCATCTGCTAATCTTGTTTCGTTGTAAGCCCAAGCCCCAAATAACCCTGTTTGTAAACCAAAAATTGTTTTTTCAACAGTAGCATTTTTTATTTCCTTTTGAGAAAAAACAGAAAAAATAGTTAAGAAAAGTGATAGAGATAGTAATAGTTTGTTTTTCATAATTAAAGTTTTTAAATAATTTTTTAGAATCCTACCTCTTCCAAAAAGCATACCAAAAATACCATAAAATAATCATGGCACGCATTTTGTTAAAATACCGAAAAACTATATCTAAATTATGAAACTAAAACTACTATTCATATTAATTGTTTCGAGTTCAGCTATTTGCTTCTCTCAAGAAAAAATTAAAAATGCTAAAGAAAGCCTGAAAAAAAACGAAAGTTCATCTTCTGGTTCATCTAAAGTAACTACTCGTACAACTACCTCTTCTTCATCTTCTTATGACGATAATAACAATTTGTATTTTGATAGCTTTTGGGAAGAACTTGCTTTTAATGTATTTTTAGGTGTTGGTATTGGTAGAGCTGAGTATACTGAAATAAATCCTTATCCTTATTATGCTGATGGATATGGAGAGTATACTAGAGACTTTGATGGAAATACTAAAAGAACCAACTTTAAAATTGGAGCTAATTTTTTAATTGATAGAATTAAAGGAATTGAATTGAATGCTGTTTTTAAACCCATTCCTATTGCTGGTTTGGAAGTTTCTCATTTAAATTTTTCTGAAAAAGGATTATTAGGATCTGAATCATTAAACATTACTTCTATCAATGCAAATTACTATCGTTTTAGAGAAAAATACTTTTCTCTTTGGTGGGGTGCTGGTGCAACTTATGTAGGAAATGAAGTTGATACTTGGGGCTTTTCATATAACATAGGTACAGAAATTTATCCTGTAAAACCTTTAAGCTTCCTTTTCTCTTGGAAACAAAGTTTTATTAACGATAGTGAAGTAGATGTTTTTAAAGCGCAAACAAAATATCACCTTAAAAGAACAGCTTTATATACCGGTTATCACGATTTTAATTTAGGAAGTGAAAATGTTTCTGGAATTGTTTTTGGCATCGAATACACCTTTTAATCAAAGAATATTTAAATAGCCTCTCGACTGCTCTTGAGAAAATAACAATGAATTAAAAATTGTTTTTAAACTTGAAAAAGATTCCTGCTTTATGCAGGAATCTTAAACAAAAACACCTTTAATTTTAAATAGCAATTTGCGTTAATTAGTTACTTCTTCTTCTTTCTTCATCATTACCAAAAGTTCTGTCTTTTATTTTTAATTTTTTATTTCCAAAGTTATATGATAAAGACACTGCTAAGTTTCTAGTACTGTAATTTTGAGCATACACTTGCTTCACGCCATTTACAACAGAAGTTAAATTGTTTACTCCACTTGTTTTAAAAATATCATTGGCAAAAACTGATAACTTCAAATTACTCCTCTTGAAAGTATGTTGAAACCCTAAAGACATATCAAACATTTCTCCAAGACTAAACAAACCACCGCTGTAAGCTGAACTATACCATGAATTCATCACGAGCTTTGAGTTTTCTGATAACGAAAATGTGTTATTTGATGATACTCTAAACTCTGCTCCGTTTCTTGGGTCTGCTGCTATATTTTTTTCGAATTTTGAATAATATCCAATTACACTTACGCTACTTTGATTTTGCCACCATGATAAAGGACTAAAACTGTAATTTTCTGATATTCCATAACGGTAATGAGTAATATAATTATCTCTTGTTACTATTTGATTTTCTACTCCTGGATCCGAAGTAAATATTACTCCAAAACCATTATTTGTTACACTAAAAAACAAACTTGAATTTAAATTTCTTTTATACGAATGTGAAAATTCAAAACTATCGGTAAAAGCAGGTTTTAAAAACGGATTTCCTTCACTAAAACTATTGTCATTTATAAATATTTTAAACGGATTTAAATCTGAAAACCTCGGTCTGTTAATTCTTCTACCGTATGATAGGTTGAAGCTATTGTTTTCATTTTTGTTGTAAGAAATATAAGCCGTAGGAAATAATTTTGTAAAACTGTTGCTATTACTTTCATTCGTTTGTAAACTTACACCTAAAGTATTGGTGCTTTCTACTCGTAACCCTAATTTTATTTGTAATTTATCAGATACATTAGTATTTCCAGAAACGTATGCTGCAATATTATTTTCTTCATACATAAAGTCATTAGACCTATTAGTATCTAATACTGGTGATCCAGAGATTGTATTAAAAAACTGAATATTACTTTCAATTGTTGTCATACTTGCTTTAGCACCAAATGCAAATTGAACTTTTTGTATCGGATATGTCACATCAATTCTAGAACTAAAGTTTTCTATATTTTGATCCGTCATACTTAAACCTCCAGAAGTTATTCCTAACGACTCTCCTTTGTTATTAAACAATTCTGTAATAAAATCTCTATCATCATCTGAATTATATTGAAAATAATCTGCATCAATAGAAATAGCTCTACCTAATGTATCTAGTTTTACTTCTGAATGAAAATTAAGGGCATGATTATATCTAGTAACCTTATTTTCTCCTTCATTTTTTATAACACTTTCTAACTCATTATCTGGATTGAATATATGAGATGTTACCGAACCAAATCCTCCTGGTTGACTTAAACTTCCTAAGTATTGAAATCCTAAGTTTACTTTTTCAGACGCCTCATAATCTAATTGAAATCTACCTGAATAATTATCTTTTTTATCTTCATAATCAATATCAATATCCCAAAAATTCACTGGATAAAACACTTGTAAATTCTCATCATTATGCAGCTTTCCTTTTGTTGCACTTACACTTGTAATTAATGACAGTTTATTTTTATTATAGTTGAAACTATTTTGAAATGTTGTAAAATTGAATTTATTCTGGTTATACACTAATCTCGATGTATTACTCCAAGAATTTAATTTTGATTTTTTAAGTATAATATTAATCAATCCGCCTTGCCCAGCAGCTTCATATTTTGCTGGCGGATTTGTTATTACTTCTATCTCTTTAATCTCACTTGCATTTAAGGTTTCTAAAAAAGCTGTTAGTTCTTCTCCTGTTAATGGAGACAAACGACCGTTTATTAATAAGCGAGAAGCTCCTTTTCCTAAGATTTCTAAAACTCCATTTTGCATTCTAACTCTAGGAGCTACTTTTAAAATATCTGTTCCGTTTCCTCCTTCGGCAACAATGCTTTTTTCAACATTAAAAACCAGTCGATCTACTTTTTGTTGAATTACTCTTTTTTTCGATTTAATGATTACTTCTTCTAATTTCTCAGCATCCTCAACAAGCATAATTGTTCCTAAATCTAAGTTTTCAACAATGGTTATGTCCTTTTCCCAATTTTTATACCCCATAAAAGAAACCAATACCTTGTAATTCCCTTTTGATACTTCTACTGAAAAAATCCCATTATCATCCGATGTGGTTCCTGTTACAATTTTTCCGGAGTTATCTTTTACAATAATATCTGCAAAAGCAATGTTTCCTAATGCATCTTTTACGTTTCCTTTTATGGTTTGAGAACATAAAATTAATGTGCTAAATAATGTAATAACTAAAGCTAAACGTTTCATAATTTTTGTGTTTTTGTTTTGATGACACAAAAGTGCTTTAGTATTCTATTTTATGCGACCGACAACACAAAGTCGAACGTTTTTCTTTGTTAGAAATTGGTTCGACTATTTTTTTAAAACGTTCGACTTTACGTTAAACAACTGATTTTCTGAATTGTGTAGGCGTTTTTCCTGTGTGTTTTTTAAAAGCTGTATTGAAAGAAGATTTTGAATTAAAACCTACTTCGTACAAAATTTCTAACACCGTTACTTTAGATTTTGACGGATCGGAAAGTATTTTTTTTGCTTTTTCAATGCGATATTCATTTATAAAATCAAAAAAATGTTGTTGCAATTCTTGATTAATTAACACTGATAAATCTCGCATTGGAATTTTTAATTGTTCCGCTAAATTTCTAATGGTTAAAGAAGGATTTAAATAAGGTTCTTCTTTTATCATGTAGTTTTTCAGATTCATAATTTGCTCCTCATCTGCATCTTCAGCAACTTCTGTTTCCATTTCTTTTGATGTTTTTAAACTCACATCAAAGCCTCTGAATAATTTTGGTGTATTTAACGCTTTAAAAATCAACCAAAAAATAAAAAACATACCAAAAAGTAGCATAAATATTCTCCATCTTTCTACAGTTGTTTCAGAAAACGCTCCACTATCTCTTACAATTCCTTTGGAAATTGTAATTACAGATCCTACCAATGTTAAAATTAAGTATTGTTTTAACCATTTATAGTTTTTAAAATTACTTTCATCGGCATGGTTTTCTAACAATAACTTTCTGTATCTTAACACATAATACACACTAGCAATAAAATAAGCAACCGAAAGAATACGTCCTAAATTTGTTGAGAATATTATTTCAGGATTTTCTTTAAAATTATTGTAAAACGCTACTTTACCATCATAATCTTGTAAAAAGAAGCTCGGAATTAAAATAGCTGTTCCTATAAACACTGGTAATAAATGAACCAAGTGGATTTTTTTAAGCTTAAAATTTGAGTAAATTACAGAAAGTACATATAAAAACAGTAGTGGGTTTTTGAATCCTGATAGTTTTATCCTCAACATATCCAGCGTTAAATTAACATCAAACAAAAAATGATTAAAAAATGCTGAACAATCTATAGCAGTAATTATTAATTCTGATGCTAATAATATATTCCCTATTTTATTATTTGTTTTTACTGTGAGTAAAAAAGCAGAAAACACTAACATTAATAAAGAAAAAATGAATCCTAAAACACCAATTATAACTGTATTTTCCATAACCTAAACTATAATTGTAATTCCCTTTTTCTAAATTGAGTAGGAGTTAAACTTGTATATTTTTTAAACGCGGTATTAAAAGATGATTTTGAGTTAAAACCTACTTCATACAAAATTTCTAAAACGGTTACTTTAGATTTTGATGGATCTGAAAGTATTTTTTTAGCTTTTTCAATACGATATCCATTTACAAAATCGAAAAAATGTTGATTCAAATCATGATTAATAGCTATGGAAAGTTCTCTAACCGGAATTTTCATTTGCTGCGCTAAATTTCGAATAGATAAAGAAGGATTTAAATATGGCTTTTCTTCATCCATAAATAACTTTAAACTCCCTATTATTTCTTCATTATCACTTTTATTTTTTACCTCTTCAATTAAATCTTTAGTCAATTTTGTTTGAGAGTCTACACCTTTAAATAACTCTGGATTATTTAATGCTTTTAAAACATACCAACAGGTAACTAATAAAACCGAAAATATTAAAATGACTTTAGAGTTTAAAAATGCATCAGAGCCTAAATCTAAATATTTAAACGTGTTTTTAAGTATCGCTAAACTGAAAATTACAATCCAAAATATTACAATTTGATACAACCATTTATATGTTTGTATTGCATTATTTGAATGATTTTCGAAAAAAATATTTTTTGCTTTTTTTAATACAACAAGACACATTATATAATAATACATCGATTGTAAATGCATTGAAATATGCATAAAAATTACCTCCCAAGTGTGAATCGTATCTTTAGAAACCTCCTCTAAAACCTGATCGTTACCAAAATAAAACCTTGGCATCATTACCAAATTACCTATAATAAAAGGTAGCAAATGCCATAAATGTTTCTTCTCAAGTTTAAAATTAGAATAACAAACTGAACAAACGTATAAATAGAAAACAGGTGTTAATAAGTAATAGTTGTTGTTTTTGAGCATAATAGCACTCAAAGAAGTAGGTACGAAATCATGTACAAAAAAACCACTCATTTCTATGGAACTGAGTATTAAAAAAATACCAAATAACCTGTTACTTAATTTATTTTCTGATTTTACTGAAAAAACAAATATTGCAAATAACAGTGTTATAAAAGTGGCAAGAATCCCAATATATACCCTTAAGTCTAAATTCATTCTTTTTGATATTCAAGTCAAATATAATGTAATATTTCAGCTTTAAGTAGTACCATAATTAAGGAGCTGATTAACTTATACTTTTAAGCTCATTCATTTCTACAAACTCTTTTAAGTTTTTTAATAACTCTTCAGAATCTTCAATATGACTCATATGTCCATTAGGCAAAGTTATTAATGATGATGCTGTTTGATTTGCTTCCTTTACAATAGCATCGTAACTAATAACTGGATCATTTTTTCCTGATATTATTAATTTTTTTCCTGAAAAAGAAGCTAGAATTTGTGTTCGATCTTTTCGTAACTTCATTCCTTCTGCACAGGCAATATATCCTTGCACAGAAGTTTTCAATGCTTCTTCTCTACAAACTTCTATTTCTTTTTTTAAGTCGCTTCGCTTATCCGAAGAAAATAAATTACTAATAGACATTGATACTAATGGCTTATAGTTTGTTTTTGCCATTTGAATAGATCGATCTCTAATCTGTTTGCGTTCTTCCGAATCTGCTCTTGAAGTTGAATTTAACAAGCATAATTGGTTTACATAATTCGCATATTTTTCTATAAAAGCCAAGGCTACGTATCCTCCCATTGAGTGTCCTATTAAGGTAGTTTTCATTATTTCTTCAGCTTTTAACACTTCAAAAACAGTAGCTGCTATTTCTTCCATAGTATGGATATATCCTAAACATTCGGTATTGCCATGCCCTAATAAATCGACAGAAACTATCTTGTACTTTTTTGAAAAACAATCAACTACAGTATTCCACATTGTTGAATTCTCTAAAAACCCATGCAGTAACACAATACTTTTTGCATGATTTTCCCCATATACATAATAACTGATTTTTGCTTTTTTAAAAACAATCGATTTCTCCATGAAGCAAAAATATGTATCTTTCTACATTAGTTAACCAAATAATTATGAATAAAACTAAAGAGATATTTATTACAGGCTTTGCCTTATTTTCGATGTTTTTTGGTGCCGGAAACTTAATGTTTCCGCCTTTATTAGGAAAAAATGCAGCTGATAACTGGCATTTAGTTACCGTTGGTTTTTTTGTAACTGCTGTTTTTATTCCGATTTTAGGTATTCTAGCTTATGCTCGATTACAAGGTACTATGTATGATTTTGCTAAAAAGGTATCTCCTACTTTTAGTTTAGTGTATTGTTTTATTGTATACGCTATTTCTATTACGTTACCATCTCCTAGAACAGCTTCTGTTACCCATGAAATGGCTATTGAGCCCTACTTTAGTACTAGCTCATTACTAACCAGTAGTATTTATTTTTTATTGGTTTTTTTCTTTGCAATTAACAGAAGTAAAATATTAAATCTTATAGGAAAATTACTAACTCCTTTAATCGTAATTATTTTACTTTCTATCATTTTTATTGGTGTTTTTTCTCCTATAGATATAACAAGTACTAGCATTTTTGAAGCTCCTTTTACAAAAGGAATATTAGAAGGTTATCAAACTTTTGATGCTATTGGAGCTGTTGTTGTTGGTGGGGTTTTAGTTATTTCAATGAATTTTAAAAAAGGAAGTAATTTTGATGAGAAAAAAGAGGTCATTAGTAAATCTGGATTAATTGCTGGCGCTGGTTTATTAATCATTTATACAGGATTGATTTACAGTGGTGCTTTGTTTGGAAATCTGTTTGCTGAAGATGTAAAAAGAAGTGAAATTTTAATAGGAATTAGCAATCAAACCTTAGGTAATTTAGGTACTACTTTTTTAAGTGTTTTGGTAGCTTTAGCTTGTTTTACAACTGCTGTAGGAATTGTTACTGGTACTGCCGATTATTTTAAAGGTTTATTTAATAACTCTCAAAAAGCGTACACAATTACTGCTATTATTGGTTGTATACTTGGTGTTTTGGTTGGTCAGTTTGATTTACATTACATTGTTAATATTGCACTACCTGCATTAATGTTTATTTACCCTATTACGATTGCCTTAATTATTTTAAATGTAATTCCTGAAAAATGGAATTCTGATCTTGTTTTTAAGTGGGTAGTAGCTGTTACTTTTGTATTTAGTATTCCTGATTTTTTAGGTTTTATAATTGACCCAAGTTTACTTACTGGAATAAAATCTATAATTCCGTTAGCAACTAATCATTTAGGATGGGTATTACCTGCCCTTATTACTTTTGTTATCGTAAATATGATTGATAAAACGAAAAAAACTCAAGATTAAAAGGTGTACTTTGTAAAACACCTTTTTAATCTTGAGTTTTGAAAATTTTTATAAAGTTAAAAGTACCTAATACCCTACCTTATCACGTACGCGTTTTAAAACATCCTTAGCTACTTTCCTTGCTTTTTCAGCACCTACAGACAAGGCCTCATCAATCTCATGACGATTTTCCATGTAGTGATTATATTTTGCACGTACATCAGCAAACTTTTCTAAAATCAATTCATATAATGCTTGCTTTGCATGACCATAACCATAATTTCCTCCTTCATAATTAGCTCTCATTTCTGCAATTTGTTCATCAGAAGCTAACAATTTATATAAAGCAAATACATTATCAGTATCTGGGTTTTTAGGATCTTCTAAAGGAGTACTATCTGTTTTAATTCCCATAATTTGCTTACGTAATTTTTTATCTGGTAAAAAGATATTAATTACGTTATCACGAGATTTACTCATTTTTTCACCATCTACACCAGGAACCAATTGTGTATGCTCTTGAATTTTTGCTTGAGGTGGTACTAATGTTTCACCTACAATATTATTTAATCTATTAGCAACATCTCTAGTCATTTCTAAATGTTGCAATTGATCTTTTCCTACAGGAACAATCTCAGCATCATACAATAATATATCTGCCGCCATTAACATTGGATATGTAAATAAACCTGCGTTTACATCTTCTAATCGATCTGCTTTATCTTTAAAACTATGAGCTAACTTTAAGCGTTGGTATGGAAAAAAACAAGTTAAATACCAAGTTAACTCTGCTACTTCAGGAATATCACTTTGACGATAAAAAACAGTTTTATTAATATCAATACCACAAGCTAACCAAGTAGCAGCAGTACTGTAAGTGTTTTCACGTAATTGCTTTCCGTCTTTTATTTGAGTTAGTGAGTGCATATCTGCAATAAATAAAAACGATTCGTTTTCTGGCTGATTTGCCATTTCTATTGCTGGTAAAATTGCACCTAATAAATTTCCTAAATGTGGTGTTCCAGTACTTTGTACACCAGTTAAAATTCTTGACATTTTATTGGTTTGTTTTTAAAGTCATAACTTTATAAAGCTGCTCTTTTCATTTTTAAGTTCAACTTAAAAAGTTTTAAGGAAAACAAAAATAGGATTAAAATCTTTCAAACAAAAGAAATTAGTATTTTAGCAACAATGAAGTACATTAAAGTCCCTTTTCTTCTTTTATGGAGAGCATGGTTTTATATATTGGTTTTTGTATCCATTATTATAATGTCTCCCATATTACTTATCCTAACATCATCTGAAAAGTTGTATCCTCATTTTTGGAAAATAGTGAGAGGTTTTTCATACATGTTAGTTTATGCCATGGGGTTTCGATTAAAAATTGAAAGAGAACAAGAAATTGAGAGAGATAAAAGTTATGTTTTTTGTGCAAATCACACTTCTTTTTTTGATATATGGTTGATGGCTGTTTTAAGCAAAAATCCAATTGTTTTTGTCGGAAAAAAAGAATTAGTTAAAATACCAATCTTTGGTTTCTTTTACAAAAGAGCTGTTATTATGGTAGATAGAGGTAGCGCTGACAGTAGAAGAAAAGTATATTCTTTAGCTAAAAAAAGATTGGTAAACGGAACTAGTGTTGCAATTTATCCTGAAGGATTAGTACCAGATGAACATGTTATTTTGGCTCCTTTTAAAAACGGAGCTTTCAGCTTAGCCATTGAACATCAAATTTCTATTGTTCCACAAATATACTTTGACTGTAAACGTTTTTTCTCATGGAATGTATTTAAAGGAGGTCCTGGTGTATTAAGAGTAAAACAATGCAAATTTATTCCTACTGATGGTTTAGAATTAAAAGATCGTCATTCATTAAGAAAACAAACATTTGATTTAATGTATCATGAATTAAGTAATGATAGTTTATACATGGAAGACACCAATAAAGTTAAAAATGAGCAGCAAAAAATCTCCTGAATTATACGATCCAACTGAAGAAAAATTAAACATTCTTACTCATGGTTTTGGATGGCTATTAAGTGTTATTGCATTCCCATTTTTAATTATAAAATCATTCTGTTACACTCTTTTAAAAGAACAAGCTAGTTTTATCATTTTTGGTGTTAGTATGATTGTTTTATATGCTGCATCAACATTATATCATAGAGCTACCAACATAGAAAAAAGAGCAAAATTGAAAGTTTTTGATCATTCTGCCATTTATGTTTTAATTGCTGGTACTTATACTCCTTTTTGCTTAGTATCGCTTCCTACAAAACTAGGATGGTATATATTTGGTACAGTGTGGGCTTTTGCTTTTGTCGGAATTATTTTTAAGCTGTTTTTTACAGGAAAATTAAAACATGTATCTACTGCAATGTATGTATTCATGGGGTGGTTAGTAATGTTTTTTATTAATACATTATTAGAAAGCTTACCAGAAACAAGTTCTTTCTATTTAATTGCTGGTGGTGTTTTTTATACTGTAGGAGCCATCTTTTACTCTATTAAAAAAATAAAATATAACCATGCAATTTTCCATGTTTTTGTCCTTTTAGGTAGCGCTTGTCATTTTTATGCCATCTATAATTTAGCGTAAAACATATACTTTAACATTTCACGCATTAAATTCCATTTTTTATACTGTAACCATCTGTTATTTTACAGTTTAACGATCATTTTAAACCGTTTATCTATAGATTAAAGACTTACTGTCGATAAACTTAATTTTATAAAAGACATCTATACTATCTTTGAAGTGTAAATAAGAAGTTCATATACATAAAGTATAACAAAATATAGAAATGTTGTTCAAAGCATTTCAGAAAAGTTTTTCATTTTTTGAAATTTCCACTTTTCCCAATTGATGGAAATTTTTTTAGATTTATTTGGTTGATTAAAAAAACCTTTTGCATCCCCAATATGCAAAAGGTTTTTCTTTTACATATAGGTAGAACTTTTAATTCTTACCAACTTCAGAACAAACATAAACACATCATAAACAACAACATACATTCTAACGAGTTATTTATACCATTTATCGATAGATAAAGATACAACAACGATTAACCTTAAAATCAACAAGATATCTATACTATCTTTGAAGTGTAAATAAGAAGTTCACAAACATAAAATATATAAAAACAAGGAAAAGTTTAAATAGCTTTTTAGAAGAATTTTTCATTTTTTGAAATTTCCCACTTTGGAAATTTTTTTAGATTTATTTGGTTGATTAATGAAACCTTTTGCATCCCCAATATGCAAAAGGTTTTTCTTTTATATATAGGTAAAACTTTTGATCTTAACCAACTTCTAAACAAACATAAACACATCACAAACAACAACATACACTCTAACGAGTTATTTATACCGTTTATCGATAGATAAAGATACAACAGCGATTAACCTTAAAATCAACAAGATATCTATACTATCTTTGAAGTGTAAATAAGAAGTTCACAAACATAAAATATATAAAAACAAGGAAAAGTTTAAATAGCTTTTTAGAAGAATTTTTCATTTTTTGAAATTTCCCACTTTGGAAATTTTTTTAGATTTATTTGGTTGATTAATGAAACCTTTTGCATCCCCAATATGCAAAAGGTTTTTCTTTTATATATAGGTAAAACTTTTGATCTTAACCAACTTCTAAACAAACATAAACACATCACAAACAACAACATACACTCTAACGAGTTATTTATACCGTTTATCGATAGATAAAGATACAACAACGATTAACCTTAAAATCAACAAGATATCTATACTATCTTTGAAGTGTAAATAAGAAGTTCACAAACATAAAATATATAAAAACAAGGAAAAGTTTAAATAGCTTTTTAGAAGAATTTTTCATTTTTTGAAATTTCCCACTTTGGAAATTTTTTTAGATTTATTTGGTTGATTAATGAAACCTTTTGCATCCCCAATATGCAAAAGGTTTTCTTTTTTTGTATTTTAAACAACTCATTTTTAATATTCGTCGACTCAAACCTATTTTACAGCTTCTTTTGATGCATTTCTGTATTCCTTTTTAAATTTCAAATCTCTTTTTTCTCATATTTGACACATAAAATAAGTTTACAATGAAAAAAACGGGCATTTTAATAACATTACTATTTTTAGTACAAGCATGTAAGCAAAAAGAAATAAAAAATACAGATGAAAATGTTTACAAAAATCCTGCTAAACAATTAATTGCTGATGTTTCTAAAAAAGTTGGAACTTACGAGGATTTAAAAAAACTGAAAAACGTAGAGTACACCTACTCTTTTCGTAATTCTAAAACGGGTTTAGAAGATATTTCAACCGAACGTTATATTTTTAATGGCGAAGCTTCTTGGGCAGAATATAAAACACATCATGTTTATGTATCTCCGAAAAGTGACTCTGTCATAACTCAATTCTTTAATGGTAAAGACAGTACTACTGTATTTGAAGGAAACACCATTGTTAATGATTCGAAAACTATTGTTGCTGCTAAGTTTTTAAGAAAAGCTAACTTTTATTGGTTTACCATGATGCAAAAATTGTTGGATGATGGTTTGCATTATGAGCTTCTTACTGATAGAAGTTTAAACGGAGTGAATTATAAAATTGTAAAAATTGGATTTGATAAAAACATAGGTGATGTTCAAGATGATTATGTCTTGTACATAAATCCTAAAACCTTATTAGTCGATCAGTTTATTTTTACAGTAAAAGGATCTAGTATAAAAAAACCAATGCTTATGAAAATAGAATATGAGAAAATTCATAATGTGTATTTGATGACAAAACGTTATGTCTATTTATCTGATTGGGAAGGGAAAATTGCTGACACACCTTTATTTGAACAACGATCTAGCAACATTAAGTTTAACAACAGCTTTAACATGAGCGATCTTGGATTAAACAATTCTTAATAAAAAACTATATGTAAAATCCCCTTTTATGTAAGTTGCAAAAATGACTCTTGAAAATTCTACGTTTTCAAGAGTTCATTCAACTCATGCAAATTTTGAATATCAAAATCTTCATTACTTTTTTTTCTATTGATCATTAATGTATTCCATCCCATACTTTGTGCACCTATAATATCAGCTTTATAAGAATCTCCAATCATTAATATTTCTTTTGAATGTTTGCCTGATATTTTTTCTACTTCTTTAAAAATAGTTCTACTAGGTTTTAAAGCTCCAAAATCACAAGAAAAAATCATATGATCAAAAAACAAATGTAAATCAGTAGCTAAAACTGGCTTTTTATAAGGTTCCGCTAGGTTTGATAACAAATAAAGCTCAAAATCTTTAGACAATATTGACAACACTTCTAAAACTTCTTTGTAAACCTCAACAGATGCTATTTCTGTAGTTAAAGCACTGAAATTTTCTACATACAATTCCTCAAATTCTAAAGGTAAAATACGTATTAACTCTTTAACACTTTTAGTCATAACTAAATTTAAATACGATGAAATATCCATATTAAATCCATTACGAGATTCTTTAAATAACTTTAAAAAGAATTTTGTTGGTTTTTGAATTTCAACTAAAGTATTATATAAATCAAAAACAATAACCTTTGTGTGTTTCATATACCTACTTAATATCATCTTCAGTATCAAACTTTCCGTCCTTTCCTGAAGAAACTAATAAATAACTTTTTTCCTTATCATTAAATTGATATTTAAACTCATTTCCCCAGCTATCTTCTGTTAAATCAGAATTTATCGGATTACCTCTTATGATTTGTTTTAATTCAACGGGATAATCTCCTAAAAACTCTTTCTCTCTTTCTAATAGAACTTTTATTCTACCAATTTTATCAACTGTATTTCTATTATGATTATTAAACACACCTTTAGTTATTGGAATGAGTATTAAAAAAACTAAAACAGAAATCCCTAAAATAATTAATAACCTTTCTTTTGGAGAAGTCATCTTCTTTTTTGGTAAACCATGCTTCTCTTCATACTTACGTCTTTTTCTTTTTTTTCTTTGAAAAAAGAATTCTAGAATATCTAATATAATTGAACCTAAATAACATAATAAATCTAACATAATAACAATTTTATCAAAAATATAAAATCATATATAATTACTTTTGTATACTTAAAAAAAGTAATGCCACACGATATAAGTTTTAAACATATAAATAAACTAGCTATACCAGCTTTAATTACAGGTGTTGCTGAGCCTTTACTTTCTACTACAGACTTAGCCATTGTTGGTAATATTCCAGAAAACGCTACAGAAAGTATTGCTGCTATAGGAATTGTAGGTGCCTTTTTATCGATGCTTATTTGGGTATTCGGACAAACACGTAGCGGAATTTCTTCTATTGTATCACAATATGTAGGAGCAAATAAGCTAGAAGATATTAAAAAACTTCCTGCACAGGCTACAGTTATTATTGTAGCTGCTAGTATTTTCATTTTACTACTTACTTATCCATTTGCTAAACAAATTTTTCAATTTTACAATGCCTCTGACATGGTATTATCATATGCTATTTCATATTACAAAATACGTGTTTTCGGATTTCCTTTTACACTACTTACTATTGCTGTATTCGGAACTTTTAGAGGTTTACAAAACACTTTTTATCCAATGGTAATTGCAATTGTAGGTACTATTGTAAATATTGTGTTAGATTTTATCTTGGTTTATGGAATAGAAGGTTACATACCTCCTATGCATATACAAGGAGCTGCATATGCAAGTGTAGCTGCTCAAATAATAATGGCATTAACCTCTGTCATTATTTTATACAACAAAACTCCTATTTCTTTAAAATTTGAAATGCCACTTCATAATGAAATACCAAGGTTTATTACTATGGTTTTAAATTTGTTTTTAAGAACCATTGCTTTAAACGTAGCTTTATTTTTTGGAACTTCGTATGCTACTGGTTATGGAAATGAATTTATTGCCGCTTATACAATCGGATTAAATTTATGGTTAATGGGAGCTTTTATTATTGATGGATATTCTTCTGCTGGAAATATTATATCAGGAAAATTATTAGGAGCCGAAGATTATAAAACATTAATAAAACTAGGAAATAGATTAATTCTTTATGGCTTTTTACAAGGAATAGTGTTAGCTATTATTGGTTTTATTTTTTATGAACCTATCGGGTTACTTTTCACAAAAGAAACACTTGTACTAAACGAATTTTACAGTGTCTTTTGGGTGATTTTACTAATGCAACCTTTTTGTTCATTGGCTTTTATTTTTGATGGAATGTTTAAAGGACTTGGTGAAATGGAGTTTTTACGAAACTTATTACTAATAACTACAGCTACTGTCTTCATTCCTGTTTTATTAATCTTTGATTACTTAAATTACAAATTATACGCTATTTGGATTGCCTTCTTTATTTGGATTATTGCTAGAGGTATTCCTTTAATTTTTAAGTTTAGAAACAAGTTTTTACCGCTTTCTCAAAAAGTATAATCAGTCAATATATTTCATTATTATAACCTTTTACATATAGAAGTCATCTTGACTTTTCAATTTTATGAAATTTCTTTAATCCGATTACAATAAATGCTAGGAAATTAAAGCCTTTCCAACTAGTAATTGTGGTGTCAAATCTATTCAATAAAGAA
>NZ_SJXJ01000103.1 GCF_004337695.1 Tenacibaculum sp. M341 | reverse complement strand
CCATGGATAGATCACTCGGTTTCGCGTCTACTACTACTAACTATACGCCCTATTCAGACTCGCTTTCGCTACGGCGCCACACCTTAAATGTTTAACCTTGCTAGAAACAGTAACTCGTAGGCTCATTATGCAAAAGGCACGCCGTCACACAGTAAATGTGCTCCGACCGCTTGTAGGCGTACGGTTTCAGGTTCTGTTTCACTCCCTTACTTAGGGTTCTTTTCACCTTTCCCTCACGGTACTGGTGCACTATCGGTCTTTCAGGAGTATTTAGCCTTACTGGATGGTCCCGGTGGATTCATACAGGATTACACGTGTCCCGCACTACTCAGGGTACTGCTATATCCT
>NZ_SJXJ01000102.1 GCF_004337695.1 Tenacibaculum sp. M341 | reverse complement strand
CCTAGTTCTTTATTAAGCTTATTAACTAAACTTATTGCCTTTAATGAATGACCTCCCAAACGGAAGAAACTTTGTGTAACACTCAATTCAGATGATTCAATAGACAGTACCTCTGACCAAACACTTACTAATGAAGACTCTAAGGTAGTTTCAGGAGCTGTATAGCTCTCTTTGGAAACCATGCTGGCTTTCGGCAAATTACAATAATCTATCTTACCGTTGGAGGTTAATGGAAAACTATCTAAAACTACATAGACTCCAGGAACCATATACTCTGGTAAAATCTCCTGTAAATAACTTTCCAGCTCAGACGATTCTATACCTGTTGTACTTGTATAGTAACAAACTAAATA
>NZ_SJXJ01000101.1 GCF_004337695.1 Tenacibaculum sp. M341 | reverse complement strand
TATTAATAATTATTATATTAATTTTTAATAATAAAATAAAAATAATAATAATAAAAATAGAATTTTATAAATAAATAATTATAAATAATAAATTTAAATAATATTATTAAATATTATTTAATTATTAATTATGTAATTAATATTTATATTATATAAAGTATTCAATACTTATTAAAATTAATATTTTTATAAATAAAATAAAAATGTAATAATTATAAAAATACCCTTTTTAATATTATATAATTATAAATATAATTATTATATAACCCCTATAAAAATTAATATTTAATATTTAATATTTTATATTTTATATTTTATATTAATTGTATAATAAAAATAAAATATATAAATTATATATTA
>NZ_SJXJ01000100.1 GCF_004337695.1 Tenacibaculum sp. M341 | reverse complement strand
ATGTTTTAACCAATGATGATTATTTAGGAGATACAGATCCAAATAATACAGGAAACACGATTTTATATCAAACAGGAGGAACAGCCGCAGGTACAGTAAGTATTGATCCAGATACAGGAGAAATTACTTATACACCAACATCATCAGAAGCAGGCACAGATGTAACGATAGAGTATACAGTTTGTAATGATGTAAACGATGATACTACATTTGATGCAGTAACCGGTTTACCAAATGCAAACACAACAGATGATGTTTGTCAGACGGCAACTTTAACAATCACTGTTACAGGTCCAGATAGTGATGGAGATGGAGTAGTAGATGCACAAGATTTAGATGATGATAATGATGGAATTTTAGATACAGCAGA
>NZ_SJXJ01000099.1 GCF_004337695.1 Tenacibaculum sp. M341 | reverse complement strand
ATATTTATATATTATAAAAGTATCTTAATTAATAAAAATAAACATTTAATAATATGAATTATATATTATTATTATTATTTATAAAATTATTAATAATAATCAATATGAAATTAATAAAAATTTTATAAAAAAGTAATGAATATTCCTTTTTAAAAATACCTTCTTAATTAAATAAAATAAAAAGGGGACTTTATATTTATAAAGTAATTATATTATTATTATTATTATTATTTATTTATTTATTTTTTTTATTA
>NZ_SJXJ01000013.1 GCF_004337695.1 Tenacibaculum sp. M341 | reverse complement strand
CGTTCTTTATTGAATAGATTTGACACCACAATTACTAGTTGGAAAGGCTTTAATTTCCTAGCATTTATTGTAATCGGATTAAAGAAATTTCATAAAATTGAAAAGTCAAGATGACTTCTATTTCTAAACGAAAGAATTGAAGAAGCAAAAAACAAAAAAGAAGCTAACAAATTGTTATCTAAAATAAAGTTAGAGGTTCTAGAAAACAAAAAATTAGTCGAATATTGGGCTCCGTATCATAAAGATGCAACCACAAAAATAGACAGTATTTACAATGATGATCAATTTACTAAAAATTTTATCCAAGATAAACTAATACTCTTCAAAACGATATTTACCAGGCAAACCATACTAGGAAGATTCCCAAATAACGATGCTTGGGATATTGCCAAATCTCATCCGTTAATTGTTAATTTAGATTATGATCAATTACTTGTGCTGTCAAAAATTTACAATCAACAAAAATCAACATTCAAACCTATACCAAAAGTTTCGGAACTGATACTTTCTATTGATTTCAACTCTCCTGAAAATGCTAAACTAAATTTAGAAAAACTCAGAAATTACATGAACGAAATTAACAGTAGAGAATTACTTTTGCTTGAGTATTATAATGAAGCCGATAAAATTCTTAACCTTCAAAACATCAAATAAAAACAATCTTTTGAAAAATAAGAGTTATCTTTATAATACACATCTATTAAAAAGCAAAAACAGCATATGAAACCAAATAGGATAATACTAATAAGACATGGAGAATCTACTGGGAATGCTGATAAAAGAGTATACGAACACACCCCAGACTATAAATTAACTTTAACCGACACTGGAGAAAAGCAAGCAGAAAACTGTGGTAAAGAATTAAAAAAAATAGTTAATAATGAATCTTGCTTTTTTTATATTTCTCCATTTTGGAGAACAAGAGAAACCTTTAAACAAATTCGCACATCTTTTGAAAGCGAAAAGATAAGATTTATTGAAGAACCTAGAATAAGAGAACAAGAATGGGGTCATTTTAGAAGCTTGGCTGATAATGAAATTATAAATTCTGAAAGAGATATTTATGGCACGTTTTACTACAGGATTCCAGACGGAGAATCTGGCGCCGATGTTTATGACAGAGTTAGTGATTTTTTTGGCACCCTTCATAGAGATTTTAACAAAGACAATTTTTCAGAAAATTGTGTGATTGTTTCACATGGTATGACTATTAGATTGTTTTTAATGAAATGGCTGCATTGGACTGTAGAAGAATTTGAAAATATCAGAAACCCTAAAAATTGTCAAATAATTGTTCTCGAAAAACAAGAAAACGGTAAATATGAGTTGGTCTCAACATTAGAGAAAAGAAAAGATACTGTTATTAATGCTCTTTAAACACTCATCTTAACACAAAAACAAAACTCTTTTTAATAAAAGCGCTATAACTTTATATAACACCCTAAATTTTAAAAAACCAAGTACAGCTTTTGTAAATTCAAAAAAAATAAATTCAAACTCAAGAATTAGCTGCTCAAATTCAAGTCTTAACACTTAATTAACTTTTTCTACTATTAAATTAGAGTGATCAATTATATAAATATTCAACCTTATAAAAGTAAACTCTATGAAATTTTTAAAAAGATTACCTGTAGTAATTATTCTTGTTACATTAATATCATGTTCAGATTCAAACAACCCTTCTAGTGATTTAGATGGATTTAAAAACGATAATTGTTCTCAAAAATGGACTCAGCAAATTATTGATGCAGCTGTAAAAGCCTGTGTAGAGACCAACAACTCTGAAGAAGATTGTACCTGCTCTGTAGAAACAACTGCAAAACAATTTACTATATGCGAAACCGAAAAAACAGAAAACTTTGCTAAAATGGCTGAGATTTCTTTAAACTGTGGTATTAAACCGTCTGTAGACTAAAAACAACTCCAAATAAGCATAACAATTAAAACCATTTTTAACAATAGAATTTAATATATTTAAGTGATGAAAATAAATTTACTTGTAATGGTTAAATTTATTTCCATCACTTAACCTAAATCTATTAAAACAATTAGCGAATGAACAAATCAATCAAATTTTTATTCACTACAATTTTACTTTTATCTTTTACCAATAATGCAAATGCACAATTCTGGAAAAAACTTAAAAAGAAAGCCGAAGATGCTGTTATCAACAAAACAGACAAAGAATTAAATGACGTATTAAATAGAAAGAAAAAGAAGAAAGAAGAAACTCAACAAAACGAAGAAAAAACAATCACAGAAAACGAGAATCCTTCAACACAAACTGCTTCAGAGAAAAAAGAAAAAACAAATGTTGCTTCTGCTGAATTATACAGAAATTTCAAATTTATTCCTGGTGAAAAAGTTATTTTTTATGATGATCTTAAACTTGAAGAAACAGGAGAATTTCCTTCAAAATGGGATTTATTAAAAGGTGGAGCTGAAATAGCCAAATTAAATAAGAACAAAGTAATTATACCTACCACTGAAGAGATCAATGTAATAAATCCGTTATTTGACAATCAAAATTATCTTGGTGATGAATTTACAATTGAATTTGATATTTACCTAGATAACCTAGTTGACAAATATGATGAACAAGACTTTGGTATTTATTTTTATACTGATGAAAACGAATTTGATGGAGTACGCTCTAGTCTCGGAGGATTTTCAAATGCAGACATAGAATTTAGCATAGACTATAAAGGACTTAACGGAAAAGTACACAAAGACCTTACAAAATCTTACGATAAATTTCCACTTGAAAAAATTGAAAAAAATAATATTGACCTAAACAAATGGCAACATATTTCAGTATCTTACTATAAAAAGAAACTAAAAGTATACTTCAACAACAAGCGTATTGCTAACCTTCCTAACTTTAAAAAAGCTGTCAATGGCTTAGCAATTAAACTTAAAAAACCAGTTGATTATACTGACAAAAATGTATCACTAGGAAAAAACACATTAAAAACCGCCGTGAAAAACATTCGTATAGCACATGGAGGCGGACAAATGTATAAACGTATTGTTACCGATGGGAAATATGTTACTAACGGAATTTTATTTGACTCTGGAAAAGCTAGTATTCAACCAAAATCTATGGGAGTTATCAATAAAATGGTAAGTATTATGAACGAAAATCCTGACTGGAAGTTTGAAATTGTTGGGCATACAGATGCTGACGGAGATGAAGCCTCAAACCTTAAACTTTCAAAAGAGCGTGCTGAATCGGTTAAAAAAGCCATTATAGAACAAGGAATTAACACTGAAAGACTAAACACAACTGGTAAAGGAGAGTCAGCTCCTTTAAATAGTAATAAAAACGATATAGAGAAAGCTAATAATCGTAGAGTAGAATTTATAAAAAAATAACTTCACTTACATAAAACAAAAAAGCCTCTATTCTTTAATTAGAATTGAGGCTTTTTTTTATTTAGTAAATTAAAAAATTACTCTGGATTTTTTAATTTTTCTATCTCAGCTTTCTTTAAGTTGATTTCTTTTTGAATCCCATCTAATCTAGCTTGAATTTTAGATACTATTGATTCTTTTCTAGTAATATCTTTTTGAGTAGCATTGCTATCAGCTTTTGTTTCTGCTAATTTATCTTGCGCTCTCTTTAAACCAGCTTGACCACTCGCTAAAATCTCTTCGTTAATAAAAATATCATCCTCTAACTCATTGATTTTTTCACGATTTGCCTCAATCTTTCTATTTCTAATCTCTTCCTTCTCCTTCTCTATCTTTTCTTTTTCAGTTTTAATTTGATTATCTAACTGATTTAACTTCTCAGCTTCTTTCTTTAACTCTTCTTGCTCTTTTAAATACCTAGCTTCTCTTTCTTTTCTCTCTTGCTCTAATTTAGCTCTAGCTCTTTTTAAAGTTTCTTGACGCTCAAGAAGTTCTTTTTCATTACTCACCAAAGAAGAACTTGATTTTTCACTAACTTTAGCCTCAACAGCTTCATTTTTTACTTCTTCTTCAGCTTCTTCTCCTTTAAGTTCATTCAACTTTTTAGTCTTCTTAGCTAATTCTTTCTTTTGCTTTTTAATAACTTTATCTAAAGTCTCTAATCTAGACTCTACATTATTAAAAATCTTTCTTTGTCTTGCAGACTCTTTTGCGGTAACTTTCTTTCCCGATTTAGAAAATCTTTTTTTAATTCTTTCTAAACCTTCAACACCACTCACTAACATTTCTTCGTTAGCTCTAATCTCTTCTTCTAAGTTTTCAATCTTCGCTTCTATTTCCTTAACACCCTGTGCTGCTATTTGCTGTATACTAAAAAAAACAACTAAGGGAATTAAAAACTTTAACATTCTCATTTTTAAAAAATTAATTTATATAACATTTACTTTTGAATTGTGACACATACTTATTTATAATGTCACAATTATTATTCTTACTTAAGAGAACACAAAAAAAATAATATTATTTTACATATCCTAATAGAATAGATAAATCAATTCAAATTCAATAAAAATAAAGTAAAATTTAACATAACACTAATATTATTTACAAAATTTAATATTTACCCTGAGAATTCAGCTTTATAAAAAGGGAAACATAAAATAATTGTAAATACACATTCTTATTTTTACATTTGCTTTCGATTTTAAATTATAATACTTAGAAATGGGAAGAGCATTTGAATTTAGAAAGGCACGTAAAATGAAACGTTGGGCTGCAATGGCTAAAACTTTTACACGTATCGGTAAAGATATTGTAATGGCTGTAAAAGAAGGAGGTCCAAACCCTGAATCAAATTCTCGTTTGCGTGTTGTCATTCAAAATGCAAAGGCAGCAAACATGCCTAAAGACAATATTGCACGTGCCATTAAAAAAGCTAGTGATAAAAACACTGAAAACTATAAAGAAGTATTATTTGAAGGATACGCTCCACATGGGGTTGCTATTTTAGTAGAAACAGCAACTAACAATAATAATAGAACTGTAGCTAATGTTCGTGCTGCATTTAATAAATGTAATGGAAACTTAGGAACTTCTGGTTCTGTTGCTTTTATGTTTGATCATGTAGTTAACTTTAAAGTAAAAGAAGATACTTTAGGAATGGATTTAGAAGAATTTGAACTTGAAGTAATTGAGTTTGAAGTTGAAGAAATTTTTAAAGATGAAGATGGTATCTTATTATATGCTCCTTTCGGACAGTTTGGATCTATTCAAAAATACTTAGAAGATAATAGCATTGAAATACTTTCTTCAGAATTTGAACGTATTCCTACAACAACCACAAAGCTTAATGAAGAGCAACAAGCTGATGTAGATAAACTTTTAGAACGTTTAGAGGAAGACGACGATGTAAATCAGGTATATCACTCAATGGAACTATAACAAGTTATCCATTTAATCATAAAAAAATGTCATTACTAATTATAAAGTAATGACATTTTTTTATGACATCAATCTTCTATTTTGACTCTTTTAATTATTTAAAGTACTCCAATCTATTTTTCTGAATTTTCAAAAGAATATTTATTCCTTTTTTTAAATGGTCTAATAATCAATCGTGTTTCTCTATCAAAACGAATATAATTATACACCCAGTTTAAAAACACTACCGCTTTGTTTCTAAAACCAATTAATGAGAATAAATGCACAAACATCCATACAAACCAAGCAAAAACTCCTTGAAACTTCCACTTTGGTAAATCTACAACTGCTTTATTTCTACCAATTGTAGCCATTGACCCCTTGTCATCATACACAAAAGGAATCAGTTTTTTATCATTTAATAGATTAACAATATTCTTAGCTAGTAAATTTCCCTGTTGAATTGCGGGTTGTGCCATCATTGGATGCCCATAAGGATACGCTTCAGAATTCATTGAAGCCACATCTCCTACAGCAAAAATATTATCAGAATTCACCACTCTATTAAATGTATCAACCTTATATCTTCCAGCTCTTTCAACTATACACTCTGTTCCTGCTCCTTCTATTGCTTCACCTTTTACTCCTGCCGCCCATATAACTGTAGTAGCTCTAAAGTGATCTTCTCCATTCGTTTTTACCAAATCACCATCATAATCTAACACTCGTAAATTCTTCCAAACATCAACACCTAACTTCACTAAAAAATCCTCTGCTTTTTGAGATGCTTTTTCACTCATTCCTTTTAATAAACAACCAGAACTTTGAATTAAATTAATTTTCATTAATCTAATATCTAAATCAGGATAATCTTTGGGTAAAAAACCTTTTTTCATTTCAGCCAAAGCACCAGCTAACTCAACTCCAGTTGGTCCGCCACCTACAATAACGAAGTTCATTAATTTTTTTCGCTCCTCTAAGTCCGAGGTTAGTAAAGCTTCTTCAAAATTTTCTAGAATTAAACTACGAATATTTAACGATTGCGGAATAGACTTCATTTCCATCGTAAATTTTTCGATGTTTTTATTTCCGAAGAAATTAGTTGTAGATCCTGTCGCTAAAACTAAATAGTCATATTGTAAAGTACCAATGGTAGTTTCTATTTCATTTTCTTCTTTAACAATTCGTGTTACTTCTGCTAATCTGAAATAAAAATTTTCAATATCATTAAATCTTTTCCTCAACGGAAAAGCAATACTATCTGGCTCTAGCCCTCCGGTTGCAACCTGATATAATAAAGGCTGAAAAGTATGATAATTATGCTTATCTAAAAGCACTACTTGCACATCTTTATTCTCTAATCCTCTTGCTACAGCCAAGCCTGCAAAACCTCCTCCTACAATAACTACCCTTGGAAAACTGGTTTGAGGTATATTCATTTAAAAATTTTTATGTTAATTTTTTCTTGTAAAGACAAATTTAACCAAAAGTATTTGTTTACAAATTATTTCTAATTCACTAAAATAAACCGCTTTTAAATTCCATATTTTCATTAAAGTTCTTTTTGTTTTCAAAAAAACGCAAAAACCTAATAAACAAGGCAATGACTAAAAATATTCCACTCTTCAATTGAACTTCGTAATACAAAAAAATATTTCTAAAAACATGATATTTTTTAATAAAAAAATTTTAATTTGGTATATAATTGATAACGTATGTTTTAATTAAACATGTTTTAAAAAACATTTTTTTTACTGCGTAAAAGCAGGTAATATTTTATAGTTTTACCCCCGTAGAATTGAAATCATAACCAAGAATTATGCTTAAATTTTTAAAGAAAAAGAAGACGAAAGAAATAAACATCGTTTGTAAAACAAATGAAGTAATTATTAACGACATCAAAATTAATTTCCCTACTACTACTGAGGAATTAATAGCTGTTTTTGAAGAACCTAGCAGAAAAATTGAAGGTACTAATCAGTACTTAATTTGGGATGATTTAGGTATTTCTTGTACTATTAAAGGAGATAATGAAATTCTTTCTATTAACGTTTACCAAAGCAACAATATAAGTGAGTATGTTGCTCAAAAACCTTTTGCAGGTAAACTATACTTAGAAGAAGATGAAATTACCTTTTCTGATTTTAGCAAGATAGGTTTAAACACAGTTGCAATTCACCGTTTAGGAAGTGAAAGCGAAAACAGATTTGGCTTTAGCGTTGGAATAAATAATGAGTATGTTGCATAAAATTACCTTATAAAAACCTCTTATTAACGATCTTATTATTTTCACTGAAAAACTTAAGAAGTGTTTTGATATTATGTATCAAAAGAAAACACACTGCTTATTGATTGATTAACAACAACTGAAAAAAAATTATCCCCTTTTTTTCAGTTTTAGCAATTCTCTTTCTAAAAACAACAACTTATCTTCTACCTCATCACCAATGTATGGAAGTCTTTTTATAAAAGAATACTTAGCTAACCATAATTCTTTTACCTGATCTCTATTAAACACCTTTTCTTCAATATTAATATGCTCTGCTTTAAAAATAGCTTGGTCTTCTATAAAATATAATTTTCTTAAAATTAATTCATTTTCAACTACTGCAAGTACCAATTCACCTTTACCTAAAACATCCCAATTATCTGTATTTACATATTCTGTAATTACGATATCTTTAGGATACAAACCTTTGTCATTCGAAGTCATTTCTAAATTCGAAACACTAAAAGCTCTAAAAGCATTTTCAGAAGCAATAGGTAAACTCAACACAGGTAAATCCTCAATAAATTTTGAATTATCATAATACTCTACATATTTACTCACAGTACTATCAGAAATAAACGGAATATTTTTAAGCACTTTTTCAGTAACTAAATCTGTCTCAATAGTCAGATCCTCTTTAAAACGCAATAACTCATTTACAGTTAAATCTGAAGTTAGCAAACTGTCTATAGAAATGCTAAAATAATTAGCAATCTTAATAATCGTTTCTATTTTAGGTTCACTCCTCCCCTCCTCATAAGCCCCTAAAGTAGCTCTTTTCAAATCAAATAACTCTGCAAAAGACTTCTGACTTAATCCTTTTACACCACGTATTTTTTTAATGTTTCTTCCAAAAAAAGACATATTTTGCTAATTTTATTTGCAATATCGGTTTTTTTTCATACCTTTACACTAACAATATTAGCTAATAAAAATGAAATTTGCTAATTTTTCTAGAAAAACGCGACTAACTATTAATTATTTTTTGTTATGATTCTATTAACTTTGCATCTTGTAGTGACCGTAATCAACAGATTATTCACTTAAAAACGAGACAATTATTAACTAACACGATAAACTAATTGCTAATGAATGTTCATTTTAATAAAACTAAAAACTTTTTATTAGAACTAAACTTTACAATTTGTAAAGAAATCGAAACTGATGGGATTTTTGTTGTTGAAAAAGAAAACTTTGGAATTAAAAACTTAATTATTGGTGTTGCGTACCCTATTTTAATAATGGAGCAATTCATTTTTAAGGTTAATCAGCCCAACGAAGCTATGTTTAAAGCATTACTTCAAAAAAACAGAGATATTATTCACGGGGCATTTGTACTCGATGAAAAAGGAGAACGTGTTATTTTTAGAGACACTTTACAATTAGAAAATCTGGATTTAAATGAATTAGAAGCTAGTTTAAATGCCTTGAGCTTATTACTTAGCGAATATTCAGATCAGATTATACAATTTTCAAAATACTAGAGAAAATGAATATTTTTAAACGACTTTTTAAAATAGGTCAGGCAGAAGCCAATTCAGCCATAGATAATATGGAAGATCCTATTAAAATGACTGAACAAGGAATCCGTGATTTAAAAATGGATTTAGAAAAATCGCTAGAATCATTAGCACAAGTAAAAGCATTGGCTATTAGAGCTAAAAATGATGTAGAAGAATACACTTCTAAAGCAAATGATTACGAGCAAAAAGCTATGATAGTGCTTACGAAAGCTAAAAATGGTGAATTAGACATTAAGGAAGCGGACGAGTTAGCTAAAGAAGCTTTAATTAAAAAAGAAGAGACAAATCAACAAATTGCATCAGCTAAAGAAGAAGCTAAAAGTTTTGATGAATCTGTTAGTACTTTAGAAGGTACTGTTCAAGAAATAAAAAGTACCATTCATAAATGGGAAAACGAATTAAAAACATTGAAAGCTAGAGTTAAAGTTTCTAAAGCAACTAAAAACTTGAACAAGCAAATGGCAGAAATAGACGCCACTGGCACGGTATCTATGCTTGAGCGAATGAAAGATAAAGTACAACAAGAAGAAGCATTGGCAGAAGCTTATGGTGATTTAGCAAAAAAATCTAAGAGTGTTGACGACAAATTAAACGAAGCCACTGACTCCAAAAAGAGTACCGCTGAAAATGATTTAGAAGCTCTTAAAAAACAATTGGGACTGAAAGATTAAAACATGAAGATTAAAATATTATTAATTACACTATTTTCTTTAATAAGTTTTTCAACGTATGCCCAAAACGACACAAAAGATAGTCTTGATAATATAACAGTGACTACTTTTGAATTTAAAACTGAAAATACTGAGCTACTAAAAGAATTTGACTGGGATAATTTAAAAGAAACATTTAAAGATAATGCTCCTGAAAAAGAAATCACAATATCTTTTGTATACAATAACCAATCAAAAGTTAATAAATCTGAAGCTGTAATTGATAATTTCAGTTTAAAATTATCATGTAAAACAGGCGACCTTGACAAGGTGATCAAAAAATTTAAAAAATCTTTTAAAAAATTAGATCTACTTGATATTGAAAAGTAAAAATCAATGATAACAACTATGAATTACGAATGTTTGTATTTTTGATGTAACTTTTAAATCGTTTAATTCGTAATTCATACAATCAACTAAAAACAAAAACTGACTATGACATTGACCGACATTGTATTTTCTCAAGTTAATATTACTCTTACAATTCTTGTAATAATACTGGTTGTTTACTGGCTTATTACAATGATTTCTGGTGTTGATTTTGATTTAGATGTTGACGTTGACATTGATGTAGACGTAGACATGGACGTTGATATTGACACGGATGTTGACCTAGACACTGGTATTGAAGGTGGTAATATTGATTTTCATGATGTTGCTAATACTGAAGTAAATAAAGAAGATATTGTTGGCAATAGAAAGAAGCCTTTAAAATGGTGGCAAGTATTATTAATTTACTTTAACTTCGTTGGATTACCATTTATGTTTACATTCACAAGTTGGATTTTCGTATGGTGGATAATTACAACATTAAGTACTACTTTAACACATAGTTTTAATAATACTTTTGGTTTTGTAATTATGCTTGGAGCCTTCTTTCCATCATTGATTGTAAACAAAATTGTTACAACTCCTTTTAAAAGTTTTTTCAAAAACTTAAATCAGGATGGTGATAAACCAACAGAACTAATTGGCAGAAAAGGAATATCTTTATCTAATATTAAAGAAAACAAGTTAGGGAGCGCAGAAGTTAAAGCAGATGGAAACATTTTAAATATTAATATTAAATCATTAAATGGAAAAGAAATTAAATACAAGGCTTCTATTTTAGTAATAAAACAAAGCTCAGACAAAACATTTTACTATGTTCAAGAATATAAAGAACAAAGTATAGACATCAATTTTTAAAAGAAAACAAATACAAATTATTATAAACAAAAATCATTAAAACTAATTAATTACTATGACAGATTTAATCATACAAATTTTAAGTTGGTCTTTAGGACTAATCCTTTTCATTGTTATCATATACTTTGCAATTATTGCAATGTTCTACAAAAAAGTACCTCAAGGAGAAGCCTTAGTTCGTACTGGTTTTAAAGGAACTAAAGTAGCTACTGATAGAGGTATGTATGTTGTACCTGTTTTTCACAGGGTAGAAATCATGGATATTTCTGTAAAGAAAATTCAGATTGAACGTTTGGGAAATGATGGATTGGTATGTAAAGATAATTTACGTGCAGATATTAAAGTTGCCTTTTTCGTTAGGGTTAACAACGAAGTAGAATTTATTAAAAAAGTAGCACAAACAATTGGGTGTGAAAGAGCTTCTGACCCTAGAACCTTAGAAGAGTTATTTGAAGCTAAATTTTCTGAAGCATTAAAAACAGTAGGTAAAAAATTCCAGTTTACTGAACTTTATGAAGCAAGACGTGAATTTAGAGATGAGATTGTTGATATTATTGGTACCGATTTAAATGGATACACTTTAGAAGATTGTGCTATTGACTATTTAGAACAAACTCCTATTTCTTATTTAAAGTCTGATAATATTTTAGATGCTGAAGGAATTAAAAAGATTACAGAATTAACTGCTGCTCAAAATGTTAAAGCTAATTTAATTAAGAGAGACGAAGAAAAAGTAATACGTAAACAAGATGTTGAAGCACGTGAAGCTATTTTAGAATTAGATAAGCAATTAGCTGAAAAAGAAGAACAACAAAAACGTGAAATTGCCAATATTAAAGCTCGCGAAGAAGCTGAAACTTTAAAAGTAGCTGAAGAAGAGCGTTTAAAATCTGAAACAGCTCGTATTGCTACAGAAGAAAAAGTACAAGTAGCTGAAGAAAACAAACAACGTCAAGTAATTGTTGCGGCTAAAAACAAACAAAGAACGGATGCTGTAGAAACTGAAAGAGTTGAAAAAGATCGTTTGTTAGAAGCTACAGAACGTGAAAGAATTGTAACACTTGCTCAAATAGAAAAAGAGAAAGTAGTAGAAGTAGAAAAGAAAAACATTCAAGATGTTATTCGAGATAGAGTAATGTTAGAAAAAGGTGTGGTTGAAGAGCAAGAAAACATGAAAGATATTGAAGCTTTTAAAACTGCTGACCGTGAAAAGCAAGTTAAAATAACTATTGCAGAAGCTGATGCTGAAGAAGCTTTAATTAAAACAATAAAATCTGCGGAAGCTCAAAAGGAAGCTGCTAAACAAAAAGCAGAAGAAATTAACATTGAGGCTCAAGCTCAAAAAGAAGCAAGTGAAAAAGAAGCGGAAGCTCGTAAAACATTAGCGGAAGCTACTGCTAAAGAAGAAGCAACTATTGGTATGTCTGAAGCTCAAGTAATGCATGCAAAAGCAGATGCTAATGAACGTCAAGGATTAGTAGAAGCTAATATTATTGAGAAAAAAGCTAAAGCGGAAGCTGCTGGTATTTTAGCAAAAGCGGAAGCCATTAAAGAAGAAGGTTTAGCAGAAGCTTTAATTATTAAAGAAAAAGCAATTGCTGATGCTGCTGGTATTGAAGAAAAAGCGGAAGCAATGAAGAAATTAGATGGTGTTGGTAAAGAGCATGAAGAGTTTAAACTACGTTTAGAGAAAGAATTACAAGTTGATTTAGCTCATATCAATGTTCAAAAAGATATTGCTGATGCACAAGCACAAGTAATTGGAGATGCATTGAGAGCTGCTAATATTGATATTGTAGGTGGTGAAACTATGTTCTTTGAACAAATTATGGGGCAAATTACCAAAGCTAAAGGTATTGACAGGTTAGTTCAACACAGTGATAACATTCAAGATGTTAAAGACGCTATCTTAGGTAGTGATGATGTTAAAGGAAACTTATTAGGTAAAATAAAAGAGTTTGCTGCTAAGTATGGTATTTCTTCTGAAGATATTAAAAACTTAACAATTGCAAATTTATTAGTAGACTTAAAACAAAAAGCTACTAGTAATGATGAGCAAACTTTATTTGGTAATCTTTCAAATCTTGCTAAAGGTTTAGGATTGTCTGATAAGAAGTTATCTTAATATAGAGATAATAAGAGTCTAGATACAAGAGTCTAGACTCTTCTTTTACTCAACAAAAATTTCATTATGAGTACAAAGGCTAAAACTTTTTTTATCTACTCTAATGGATTCACAACTCCATATAGACTATAAAATGGCTAATTTTATTACAATTCCAGATTTCTCTACTGAATTAGGTTCACCTGATAAACCTGTTCCAATAATCAAAATTACTTGGCTTAAGAAAGTCAACGATGCTGTTAAAAATGGAGACGCTATTTGTGAACTTGAAACAGAAAGAGCAACCTTAGAGCTTGAATCTTTTTACGACGGTTATATTTTATCAAAAAACGATAAAACAGAAGTTCGTTATAATGACATTTTGTGTATCGTTGGAAATAAAGGGGAACCTTACACTCAAATTATTAACGATTATGAAAAAAGTAGAATAAACGAAAAACTTAAACAACCGTTATATACAATTGAAAATTCTTTTGAAACTTTCTCTAATAGAAAAATAGATTTAATCAAAATTATTTTTAAATGGTTAAAAAACTTTTCAAGCAATAAAAAATCAACTTATTCATTTAGCTAACAACAGAAAATTGAACATGGAAGAAAACCAAAACAATCAACAATTAGACGGAGGAACTTATGAAATTATTCAAGGTAGATTGCAAAAACAAAAGCAAGAGCTACAAGAACGATTACATAAATTAAATGATGCCAGAAAACATGTTTTTGGAAGTATAGAGACCAAATTAATTGCGAATGATAGAATTAATACCGAAAACAATTGTATTGCTAGAGATATTGTTTCTTTAGGAAATACTTCTATTTTTGGATACAATGTACACTTTGGTTTACGTACCGATATTAAATTATCTGATGTGTTTAGCATCTACCAATTTAAAGACAATCACTTTCAAGTTCAGTCTTTAGATTTATTAAATGATGCTACTTTCTTAGACGACTTTACCAACTTGTACAAATATTATCGAAATACCATTTTTTCAAAATTTGCGATTATCGATAATTACTTACACATGGTTTTTCAGTTAAGTGAAACTCCTACAGACATAAAAACCTTTAAATGGTTAATTAACGATAATACTTTAAAGTATATTGATAACCGTAGTGAACATGAATATAAATTCCCTACACAACACGAATTTAAGTGGCAAGAAGTAACTCGTGATATGCACCGTTATGGTACACACTCGCATGTTTCTATTCTTGACAAAATTTTTGTAGAAACTATTGGAGGTGATTTAACCATAAAAATTGAAGACAATACCGATGAAGGAAAAGGTATTTTAGATGAACCTGTTGAGCATGTAGATCAAACTTTAGATGATGGACAGTTTCGTTTTGGTGATTTAGGAAACTTAATCACTCTAGAAATAAAACCTTTTCAAGAATCGCCAAGATATTTTATTTACAACCATAAACTTCAAGAAGTTCAACGTGTTGAAAGTATTAAAGACACTGCTGTTTTACTTCCTGATGATCATGGTTTAATTTTTCCGAATGGATACTATTTACAAACTGGTGAGTATAAAATTTTTGAAAGTGACGTAAAAGAAGTCAAATTTCAAAAAAAAATAAGCTCGCCTAATGGTGAAGACTTCTTATATGTATTTTATGCTACTATTCGTGGCTTGTACATTTTAATGTCGTACAACATTATTGAACAAGAAGTAAAAACACCAATTATTTGTAATGGTTTTACCTTATTAGAAAACGGAGAGTTATGTTATTTCCGTACTGAAAACGAACAAACAAAGCATCATGTAGTTCAAATTTGGCAAACTCCTTATTTAAAAGGAAGCTTTATGCCTTCTCAACATACTGATAGCTTACTTTACAAAATTGGAAACAAAGATATCGTTCGTGCCATGGCTGAGTGTCATGAGTTAATTAATCTTTTAAATAAAGAAGATAATTATACCGGACTTTACAATGATATTGCTAAAATAGCAAAAGATATAAATGATACGTATTACTGGTTACCAGAAGAAGATACACATCAACTTAATTTACCTATTTCTCAAATAAACGAAGCTGCAAATGCAGCCATTGATGAATTTGAGAAAGTAGTACAATTAAAAAAACAAGCAGAAAAGGAAACAAAGGAAATCAACAAAAAATCAGATGAACTTTTTAGCAAAATAAAAAGTACTTCTTTTAAATCTATTGACGACTTTGTTGCTTTATTAAGTCAACTACGTACTTTACGCGGAGAAGTTATTAGTTTACACGATGTTCGTTACATTCAAAAAACACATTTAGATGCTTTAGAAGCACAAGTTGCAGAACAAAACAACTTAATTTCTAAACGTTGTGTACAATTTTTATTAAACGATAAAGCATTAGCTCCTTACCATGCTAGAGTAACTGAAAAGGAAAAGGAATTACCTGAAATAAAAAAAGTAATTGATGCGAAAGCTTTAGAAAAAGAAGTAAATCAAATTACCGCCGATTTAGAAATGTTGATTGATATTGTATCGAACTTAGAAATTGAAGACACTTCTCAATCAACTAAAATAATCGATAATATTTCTTTGATTTTTGCTACGCTGAATCAGCAAAAAGCAGGAATAAAAAATAAAATTAAGAGTTTAGGTAGCACAGAGGCTAAAGCTGATTTTATTGCGCAATTAAAGTTGATTGATCAAAGTATTATCAACTACATTGATATGGCAACCACACCAGAAAAGTGTGATGAATTCTTAACTAAAACCTCTATTCAATTAGAAGAATTAGAGGGGAAATTTGCCGATTTTGAAGAGTTTATTGGTCAGATTATTGAAAAACGTGAAGAAATTCACAGTGCTTTTGATACACGTAAAAACAACTTAATTGAAAAACGTAACAAAAAAGCAGTTGCGTTACAAACAGCATCTGAACGTATTTTAAAAGGAGCTGCTAAAAAAGCACAATCTTTTAATACCATTGAAGATATCAATGGATATTTTGCGGCTGATTTAATGATTAATAAAGTTAGAGACATTATTAGTCAATTAAAAGAATTAGATGATGCTGGTAAAGCGGAAGCCATTGAAACGCAATTAAAAGTTGCCAAAGAAGATGCTTTAAGAAAACTAAAAGACAAACAAGATTTATATGAAGATGGTGAAAATGTAATTAAACTTGGTAAACATAAATTTGGTGTTAACAAACAGGTGTTAGATTTAACCATTGTTTTTAAAGATGAGCAACTATACTATCATTTAACAGGTACTGATTTTTATGAAGTAATTGAAAATGACATCTTGTTGCAATCTAAAAAATACTGGAATCAAGAGTTAGTTTCAGAAAATGAAATCGTTTACCGATCATCTTATTTAGCTTATAAAATTTTTAAATCGTACAGCGAAAAAGACCTGATTAATAAATCTGAAAAGGAATTATTAGCATTGGTTCAAAAGGAAAGTAGTAATTTGTATTCTGAAGGATATATTAAAGGTGTACATGATGTAGATGCTAGCACCATTTTACACACATTGGTTCATAAACATCACGAACTAGGTTTACTTACCTACTCTCCTACTACTCGTGCTTATGCACAATATTTCTGGAACTCTTTAACAAAAGAAGTTCAAGAAAGTTTTAATACAAACATTAAAGCTTCTGCTGAAGTATTAAATGTTTTTCCTGACAGTAACAGCTTTGATTTTGTGACTGAAAACATCTCAAAATCAGTGCAAGGATTTGAATCTTTATTATTCAGTGAAAATGAAACTACTGAAATAGCCAATTATATCTTTGAAGAATTACAATTAAATAATACGTTTCAAATTAGCACGGATGCCTTTAGTTTAAAGGAAGAATTTGTAAAGGCTTTAAAAAAACAAAGTGCTTTAAGAAAATTTAAAGCTAGCATAGAAAAGGTAACAAATTATACCGATAAAATTCATTTAACAAAACAATGGGTTTCTTCTTTTTTGGCTACCAAAGAAGCTGTTTATAAAAACTATGAAGATGAAATTGTGTGTACCCTATTATTTGAACACGAATCTAATTCAGAAATAAAAGCAGTACACCCAATAGAAACTATTAAAAATATTAAAGGAACGCACTCTAGTATCACAGATGGAAACTTAGAATTCAACTACCATGAGTTTATAAATGAACTAGAACAGTTTATTACTATTGAAGTTCCTAACTTTAATCAGTATAAAGAAACTAAACAAGCAGTTACAGAACAATTAAAAGAAAATTTAAAACTAGAAGAATTCAAGCCTCGTGTGTTGTCTTCTTTTGTTAGAAATAAATTAATAGATCAGGTTTATTTTCCTTTGATTGGAGATAACTTAGCTAAACAATTGGGTACTGTTGGAGATAACAAACGAACCGACAGAATGGGAATGTTATTGTTAATTTCTCCTCCTGGTTATGGTAAAACAACCTTAATGGAATATTTATCTAATCGTTTAGGTTTGGTATTTATGAAAATTAACGGTCCAGCTATCGGTCATGAGGTTACTTCTGTAGATCCTATGGCGGCTAACAATTCAGCTTCAAGAGAAGAATTAAAAAAATTAAATCTTGCTTTTGAAATGGGCGATAATGTGATGCTATATTTAGATGATATACAACACTGTAACCCTGAGTTTTTACAGAAATTCATTTCACTTTCAGATGGTACTCGAAAAATTGAAGGTGTGTACAACGGAAAACCTAAAACATATGATTTACGTGGAAAAAAATTCTGTGTAATTATGGCTGGAAACCCATATACTGAAAGTGGTGATCGTTTCCAGATTCCTGATATGCTAGCGAACCGTGCAGATATTTATAATTTAGGTGATATTATTGGAGATACAGCTCATTTATTTAAGTTGAGTTTAATTGAAAATGCATTAACATCAAATCCTGTTTTACATCAATTAAGCAGTAAGTATTTTGAAGATGTATATACGTTGATTGATAAAGTAGAAAATAATACTGCGGATGTTAATTTAAAAGGAAATCATACCAAACAAGAAATTCAAGACTATACAGCTGTTTTAGAAAAGGTAATTACGGTTAGAGATACTATTTTAAAAGTGAATCAGGCATATATTCAGTCTGCTGCTATGGAAGACGACTATCGTACAGAACCTTCGTTTAAATTACAAGGTTCGTATCGTGATATGAATAAACTGGTTGCCAAAGTTGTTCCTATAATGAATGATGATGAATTGAATCGTTTGTTATTATCTCATTACGAAAGTGAATCACAAACATTAACTTCTGCTGCAGAAGGAAATCTTTTAAAATACAAAGAGTTAATCAATAATTTATCAGATGAAGAAGTAGATAGATGGAATATGATTAAAAATACTTTTGTAAAAAACAATAAACTAAAAGGTTTTGGTGATAAGAATGAAATGGCTCAAATATTAAGTCAAATGATGGCTTTTTCTGAAAACTTAGAAGGCATTAAAAATGCTTTACAAAAGGGACTGGAAAAATAGACTTTTAATTACAAATTTGAAATTATGAATTACGAATTAGGATTTTTTCTAACTCGTAATTCTTTTATTAGAAAATATTTTGTTCTAACTTTCATAACCGATAAGTAATAAAAATCTTTAAATATTGATAAACTACAATACAAAGTATTGATCTATATTTTAAAAAGCAAAATATGTCAAAATACCCAGAAAACATATATTATATAGAAAGAGACGAAATCATCAAGATATCAAATTGGGATAATGCTCAAGTCGGAAATGTAGTTAGAGGACTTTGTAAAGAATGTTATATCATAATTAGTGAAGACGAATTAAAAACAGTTCGTTTTGACTACATTAATGGCGAAAACGATCTGACTGGAAGAGGAATACAAATTGATTTTGGAAAAAGTTATTTTTATGATGAACTACTTCTATTTTCGTTTTACCTATCAAAAGAATTTCAAAAAAATGACCCAATAGGAATTTACAATACTTATTCACAATATTTTCGTACCATATTAGAACAAAACGGTTATTTTACTATTACAAGTCACGAAGCTTCAAAGTATCAGAAAGGGTTTTTAATTGGAAAGCAAAAAATAGAAGTCATTAAATCAATAGAGAAACGAGATTTTTTAAAAAATTTTTTAAAAGTTAATAAAATAGAAATAAAAGAAGGTAAAACTTATTTGTACTTAATGCTTAATGAGGATACCAATCTTTTTAAAATTGGTTATAGTAAAAACCCTATTTTTAGAGAAAAAACACTACAATCCGAAGAACCTAATATTTTCACAATAAAAATTTGGGAATGCGATAAAAACATAGAAACTAAGTTACACAAACTATTCAATAACAAAAGAGTAAGAGGTGAATGGTTTAATTTAAATATAGAAGACTTAACTATATTAAACGAAGAAATGAATCCATATATATGAAAATACTAACAATAAGATGATACTAGCATTTGACACTTATTATTTTGAAGACAAAGCCAGAACTATTGCTTTACAATTTGAAAACTGGAATGATGAACAAGAGTCTCTAATATTTGATGAAACACTTTCTGGTATTAGTGAATATGTTTCTGGTGAATTTTACAAACGTGAATTACCTTGTATTTTAAGTCTGTTAAAACAAATAGACTTAACTAATTGTGAAGCGATCATCATTGACGGTTTTGTTGTACTGGATGACATTGGTAAATTAGGTTTGGGTGGATATTTACATGAAGCATTAGAAGAAAACATTCCGATTATTGGAGTTGCTAAAAACAACTTTTCTCAAATTGAAACGCTTAAAAAAGCTGTTTTAAGAGGCGAAAGTAAAAAACCTTTATACATAACTGCCAAAGGGGTTGATTTGACTGTAGCCGCTGATAAAATTAAAAATATGAATGGCGAATATCGAATTCCAAATATTTTAAAACGAGTGGATGCTATTGGTAGAGATAATATTTAATTAATAATGAGCTTGTAATTACAAGCTCTAATAAGTTTTACAATATGAACAGAAAATTATTACTTTATTTATTTGATAAGCTTTTAATTATTATTGCTTTAGTTATACTTTTTGATTTTCTAGTTCCCGGTAAAACGTATCATGAAGAAATCGTTGGTATTTCACAACAAAAGCAACAATATTATAATGCTGCAAGAAACAGCCACAATACTTACAAAGTTTCAACTGAAAACAGAAACTTTCATGTATCGAAGCAATTTGCTTTAAAAGCAAAAAAAAGCGATCAAATTATTTACAAAACGTCTAAACTTTTTAATGAAGTCAATAATTACAAGTTGACAGAATTGAATTATAAAGAAACGTATTCTCTTAGATTTTTAACAGGACTTATCATTCCTATTATTTCATTAATTGCTCTTTATTTTTTTAAAGACAGAAACCATACTGTTAAATACATTTGTCAACTATTTTTAATTGCTGATTTTATTTTTTTAGTTTTTATTTAACACCTTAAAAAACAGCTACTTAATCATTTTTATTAAATTTAAAGTGTTATTAACCAAAAACTTAATTAAAATGAACTCCTTAAAAAGATTCCAAGAATTTAAAATTAGTAATACTGATTTAAAAAGATTAAATGGTAGTACTAGAAATTGTCAACACTATGAAAACCTGTGTACACAAACCGCTTTAAGAGATGGTAATGGTTTTCTTTTAGACGACTGCGCTAACTTATGCGATGATGATGGTAATTGGAATTAAATTCATTTGAAAAAGTCTCTGTACAAATAATTATACAGAGACTTTTCTCATCACAAAAAATATTTTATTTATTAATTACCAAAAAGTGTCAATACCAATTTTCTGCTTCCTCCATAATTTCTATGTTCACCTAAATACACACCTTGCCAAGTTCCTAAATTTAAACGTCCGTTGGTTACAGGTATTTGTACTTGACAACCCAACATAGAACTTTTAATATGCGCTGGCATATCATCTGCTCCTTCATAATCATGTTTATAATACGCCATGTTTTCAGGAATCATTTTATTAATATGAGACTCAAAATCCATACGAACCGTCGGGTCAGCATTTTCATTAATTGTTAAACTTGCTGATGTATGCTTAATAAACACTTGTAACTGTCCTATTTTTACTTCTTGCAACTCAGGAATAGCCTCTGTAATAATATCTGTAATTAAATGATATCCTCTACTGAAAACTGGTAATGCTATTTCTTTTTGATAAAACTTCATTTCTTACATTTCAAGAATTAATTCGCATCATAAGATCTAAAAAAACTACACTTACTTCGTATTCTTTGAAAAAACTTAGTATTCCTATACTTTCTTTTTAAGGCTTCAAATCCTTCTGTGCTATGCTTTTTATACTCGTCTCCTTCATACCCATCCCAACTCCATCTAGAAGTTGTTGATTGATTGTTATAATAATCGTTTAATTCACATTTAGCAATCATATAAGAACAACGTGCATTTAACTCATTATCTGTAGACATTGCTATTGTTTTTTTATAATACTCCTTTGCTTTATCTGCCAATCCGTTATATAAATTTGCGTAACCTCCAGTAGGAAAACTATAGGTCTTTTTTTCATCAATTACTTCTGAAATATCTGGTCGGGTACTTCCAAAATAGTAACGATACCAATACTTTTGTCCAGGATATACAATAGTTCTATAATATCCTGTATTGGATACATTGAAAAAGTAATTTCCTAATAAATAATTCGCCAATTTACGTTTCCATTGTTTTATAGTTTGATCATTTGTCATTTCCTCTAGCTTTTTTAAGTTAGAAAAAAGATCGTATTTATTCATTTTACTATTTAAAAATGAAAACACATCTGCTTTATACACCTCATCTTCCATTACATAATTTGAATGACACTCAAAGCACTCTACGATATTATTACTAAAAACTTTCGGATCTATATCTTTCTTTTCTGAAGGATTTAAATATTGCAATGCATTATCAATGTCACCACTTCTAAAATACATTGTTCCCTTGGCATTAGACACGATCTCTTTAATTGTTTTTAAACTAAAGTTATCTGTTAAATCTTTCAATAATAGTTTTTCGAAAGAGTTTTTATTTTCTTTATTTACAAAACGAGCTATATCATCAACCAGCTTATGAGAAGATATTTCTTTAACATTCTTTAGATAATTATGTAGTAAGTAAGATTGCGCTATTTTTCCTTCTTTTAAATACAAATGACTTAGTTGTTCTACTATAATATTTTTTAAACTACAACTTATTCTCTGTTGAGTATCTTTAGTATAATAACATTGTCCAACTACAGTAAGTCCTTTGGTACTTTTTGATAATAAGTTTGCTAACCAAATCTCTCTATCTGATGTTATTTTATCCCATGAAAACACTTCAAATAGCAATGCTAAATCTTCCTTTTGTTGACGGAACTTTTTGGTATTTATACTCTTTAATTTTTCTTTTGCTTCTGAGATATTCTCCTTTAAAAAAGAAACATATGCATCTGTCAACTTCCAGAATTCTACATTGTTATTTCCTTGTGTTTTTTTAGTTATAAACTTTTGTAACTGCGCAAGCTTATTATTTACTCCTTCTCTCTTCTGAAATATATTTTTATCAAAATCAATATTTAAAATCGATCGTTCAAAATTATTGATAATGCGAATAGCCAATAATTCTTGTTTATCTTCAGCAATACCAAGTTCCAAAATTCTTTCTAAATCGCCCATGGTATCAGAAAAACTACGCAAAGCCGTAATAAATATTTGATTTGCTTTTTCTTCTCTTGTCTTTAGTAACGACTTCCCTTCTGCTTTCTTGAAAGTACAAAACTTATAACTTACAAAAGCAGACTGTTTCTTATCGATACTTTTATCAAACACTGTTAAAAATACATATGCAGCTTTTTCATATTGTTTTGTTTTGTAATAACAACCTCCTACTTGATCTAATATGTAGTAAAAAATTTCGTTTTTTAACTGCATTGGTAGAATTTCATTATTAAAAAACTCTAATGCTTGCGTAAATTGATGACTGTAACGGAATAAACGAATTAATTGATATCCGTAACGAAGTTTCAATTCTTTATTTTTCTCTTCTGAAAATAGCTTTAAGCCTTTACTAATAAGTTTAGGAGCTGTTGTTTTTCTAACTTTCATTAGTTCATCATAGTCCCAATAGTTTTTAGAATCATTTACCGCTACCTCTTCAACAGACTTTGCAAACTTTAAATACTTGATTCCCGCTACTCTTTTATCTCCTTTTAAAACATCAACTATTTCATCTTTTTGATAGATTACTTTTGTTAAAACTTCTATTGAATTTTCTCCATTAAAAAAGTCGTACCATAATCGTATATTTTCACTTTCATGTAACTTAACATTACCATAAAAATTACTTTCTTCAGTTCTTAAAAAAGGATAAAATGCTTTTTGAGAAATATTTTCTTGATTAAATAAATTATAGTAATAATAATCAGGATCGTAAGACCAACCTCCGCAAAAGTAAATTTCATCGTTTGCATACATCTTTTGAGTTACAAAACTCAGTAAAACACTTATAAATACTATATATTTTTTCATTATTCCTTTTCTTGTTGAAGTCTACTTATTAATTCTTGATAATTATGTATTCCTAATTCTTCTTCATCTAAATGATATAGAATTATGTTTTTAATTTCTAACTTACTTTTCGTAATAACTTGGTAACTTTTTAATGTTTCCTCTAGCTCGCTTTTCTCTATTTTCAGTAAAAAGTCTTTATATAAATACTGACCTCTATATAAAAGCTTCTCTTTTACTTTATAAAGGTTTGTTGATATTTTATCAAAATGTACAGTATCTTTATCAAAATCGCTGGTAACCGCACGATTGATCAATCTTAAACGACCTTCATTATTTTTTACTACTACTTGAGAAAACATTGGCAGTGCAACATCTAAACTTAGAGGGTAATTCGTACTATTGTTTACATACTGTTTAACTGTAGTGTTTTTTAAAATAGAATTTTGTTTAAAATCACTTAAATCACCAACATTATATAACATTAACACTCCATAATTAACTGGCGGCACACCTGTTTTATCTTTATATTTTATTTGATGCAATCGAATAGTAACACTTGTTTTTACTTGCTGCTCTAAGACTTCTAAAAACTGAAAATATTTTTCTTTAGTACTTCCTGACCAATCACAATCTATTTGAATTTCATCAGTGTTTTCTCCTAAATATTTATGATGAATTTGCTGTACTAGCTTTTTAATTTTTACTACTAGTTGATCTACAGACACATTATCATTTTTAAAAACTGAATTTCTAATAAATACTACCGGAACTACTTTTTTATTTTGAAAAACAGTATCCATATTTTGAAGAACGGCAACAGGACGCGCTATATCATCAGAGACAACTACATCAAAATAATGTATAAAAATCTTTGTATTATCTACAGTATTTAATGCTTCTTTTTCTTTGTTAGACAAGGTAGCATTTGCTTTCCAATGATAAAATTGAAATTTGGTATTATGACTGTTATTGGTATTGCACGAAATAAAAAACAGCACAAAAACGAGTAAACTATAATTTTTAAAACTACCCATTGATTTTCTTCAGCTTTTTTGATTTCGTTATTTCTTCTTTTAACGCTTCAGAATTTTTATTCGATTGTTGCTTTTTAGGCCAAATATGAAAACCTCCTCTACAATTTTCATGGATAGTCCATATTCCCCAAATACCATTTTCATCAATATCTCCTTGATAGTTTACCGTATGACTCGGATATGTTTTTATCATTGAGATTTTAAATGTTTCTAAACTATAATTTCCTTTCCAAGAAAAATAGTTAATATCATCTGTTCCCGATCCAAACACCTTTCCTTTTTTGAAACTCAATTCTATAGACATTTCGTGTTTTCCTTGAGAATTACTGTAACGATAAAAGCCTTCCCATTCTCCACTTGGTAAAAACTGATGTGTTTCTAAGTTTTCTTTTTTCATTGTTGGGATTATATACTATTTAGCTGTCATTAAAACTACTGTATTAAAATCAACTTCTGAATTATACATTGCTGTTTCTCCTTCAAAAAACTGAAAAACATTATTATTCAACTCCTTAATTTTAACGTAAGTGTATTTTTTTCTTCGTATTCTTATATTACTTTCTGCTGGTCTTAACTCTTTAATCATTTCACTATTCACTACTTCCCATGTACCTTTTTCTTCAATATTTCCTGATTTTTCTACATAGGTTCCATCTTCATAATACTGCTTCCAGTTCTTGTTGTTTCCATTAAAAAATTTTGTAACTCTTTCATCTACCTTTCCTCTTACATACGTTTTATTATCATCATATACTATCGAGTAAGCTAACTTAGAGTCTTTAATAAACATCGCTCTATCTAAGACTTTTTGAGCCAGCTCAATATTTTCAGTACTATTTTCTTGTATTTCCAACTGAAGAGCATACTCTTTTATTTTCCATTTTTTATTACAAAGTATGGCTGCAATAGCTTCAGATTCTAATTTTTTCTTTTCTGCTTTCTCTTTTTCTCGTTTTTGTCTTTCTTCTCTTTCTTTTATCAGTACTAATTCCTCTTGTATCTTTGCTTCTTTATCTTTGGCTTCTTTCAATAACTGAGCATAAATAGTACCTTCTAAAACTTCATTTTTACTTTCTTTATCTTCAATGTATTTTTCTAGAAGGTTTTTATCTTCATCAGAAATTTGTGATGACATTTCTGTAAAATCTTTTGCCTTAGATGTCTTTGTATATGTTTTATGAATGCCTTTTTCACATGACAAAAACATTACAACCATAATTATTACTACTACTTTTTTCATTTCTAGTTATTTTTAAATGTTATTTCAAAATTCTTTAATAAAAAAAGTAGCAGTATCAGCAAAAACTAAAACAGTTCTTTTTCTATTTGTATTCGTTAATATTTACATTATGCTTTCCTAATAAAGTTCTTGCATGTTTTATAAAACGCATCATTTTATCGTAATCTTTCTTTTTGGTAAAAGATTCTGGCTTTTTTGAATATTCATCTGCAGGTAACACATAGTATTCTTTATTCCCATTTACAATAGGCTCGTAGACCCAGGTTAAAAAATAATCTGCTTTTTTAATATGAACTTTTTGATCTTTATCTTTTCGTAATGATAGTTTTAAAACTGCTCCTCCATCTCTTGGAAATGTACGTTGATGTGAAACAAAATTCCCTAATGAATACACAACAAAATCTTCCTTCGGATTTTCAGCTGTAGGTTTATTCCATTTCATTGGTTGTAACACATGTGGATGTGCACCTATTACAATATTTACACCTAACGATTTAAAATAGGCAAACATATCTTTTTGTGATTTGTTTGGTAAGTCTTTGTATTGATCTCCCCAATGTACAAAAGCAATAATTTGATCAGGATTAATCTTACTATTTACATAATCCACATCTTTTTTTATGGTTGCTTTATCTAAATAATTTACAATATTTGGTGGCGTTGGTTTTAATCCATTCGTACCGTAAGTATAACTAATCACTGCGATTTTAAAGTTATTTTTTTCAATAACGTACGCAGGATTTTTAGTTTTTTCTACTTGATTTATAAACGTTCCTGTGTGACCAATGTTTAACGAGTCTAAAATTTTAATAGTTCGCTCCACTCCTTTTTTACGCTTATCACACGAATGATTATTTGAAGTAGTTAAGATATCTACTCCTGCATTTTTAATAGCAGATGCATATGATGGTGGCGAACTAAATTGTGGATATCCTGAATATGGTTTTACTCCTAAAGTAACTTCTAAATTACCTAATGTAACATCTGCATCACTTAAAATTGGTTTTATTTTAGAAAAACATTCATCGTACTCATACTTTTTAGTTTTCTTGTTGTAAGCCGCTTTTATTTGATCCATATGTCCCATAAAATCTCCTATAAAAAGTAAACTTATCTCATCATCTTTTTTAGGGACAACTTTCTTTTTAAACACTTTTTTTATAGGTGTTTCAACAACCTCTTCTTTTGCGGGTTTAGTTGTTACCTCTTTTTGAGGTGTAGTTTTTTGTTGTATTTCTTTGTTTGAGACACAAGCATACTGTAATACAAAAGTGATTGTTGCTATAAAAAATAGGTACTTTCTTATCTTCATTTTAGAGTATTTTAATCGTATAGCTAATGTATCAATTATTTTTATGCTGTTTCTGTTTCACTATACAAATTCTTCCATTTCCATAATACCTGAGCAATCCGTAACTTAACTCTTCATTGGTAAAAAATTCAAGTTCCCCTCTAAAAGGCACTTTGTATGTATCTACATTTTCTAATTCGTAATTTAAATTCATTTTAAAAGGAATTGTAAAACCTCTAAAATTTAATTGCATATACCCTGTACCCTCCCATTTATTTACAGATCGAATTCCATTTAAATTCAAACTAAAAAAAGAACTATATGATTTTTGATATCCTTCTTTTTGGTAATGCAATAATTTTATATAATCGTTAGTATTATTCCATACATTTTTTTCCTCTATTACATTATGTAATTCAATCTCATTTTGGTACTTATCAGGATATTCTTTGCTTTCAGTATAAATTAAATCATCATCACCAAAAAGCATGTAACAATTTGTATCTGTAAAAAAGATCGATACATATTGCGAATTGTTCTCGTAAAAAACATTATGATTATTTACCATAACTGTTGCTTTTGCGTACAACTCCTTAAATTTTTGTGTTACTTCTCTTTTCGTAAATACATTTTCTCTATTGATAATTTCACATTTTTTAGGGACTTTATTTCCATCTAAAATCCATGTATAATAAGAGTCGTCGTTTACTAAATATCCATTGTACAAGCGAGCAATCGCATCTTCCTTCAATTCTAATGAATCTATTATAGCTCCTCTGGAATTTAACTTGTAATAAGTATTCGTATATACATCTGGATTATTTGTGCTTTGTCCTGAATAATTTTGAGTTTTTATAACAACCGTGGAATCTTTCTTGTTGTAATATTCCAATGATATTTCTTCATAAGTTCCTTCTTTGATAAGTTTTTCAACTACAAGATTTTCTGTATCAATTCCTTCTCTTGCATATTTATAATTTTTAAATTCTTTAGGTAACTTTTTAAAAAAGGGAACTAATTGCCTGTAAGAAAACGGAGAGTTAGAATACACAAGTAAAAAAACTCCCAAAACTATGGATAGTAACATATACTTTTTCATAATGAATTTCACTTACATTTTAGCATATAAGAAATAACCTCCGCCTATTATTAGCAACGGTGAAGCAATACACAACAAAATAACTGTCCATCTGTACAACCCCCAAAATGAAATCACTTTTCTTTCTTCATTATCTTCAGAATAAACAATTTCAACCGTATCTCCGATGTTATACGAAGGCGGACTAGAACTTACTTCACTTTCATAGGTGTTAATAGTATTTCTTTTGTCTGTATATTCAAAAACTGGTTTATAGGTATAACCATCATCCCCAGGAACTTCAATTAAATGAATCACTTTTGCTCTAGTTTTATACCCATCACTCATTAAATCTTGAGTGAAATAATAATTTTTAACGGCATAATAAATTAAAACTAATGCTAAAATTAGCATTCCTAAATACAAATACTCTATTGTTCTCATGCTGAATAAAACTCTTTATTGCAGTACTAAAATATGCTGTTTCTCTTTTTCTTTTTAGGTGTGATTCATTTTTGCTGTAGATGAGTTAATTTTCGATCACTATTTTTGTTCATTATTACAATTTCCATCTAATAAATCTTGTTTTGTAGCATTAAATTTATTCCCACTACAATCTATCTCTACAATTTTATTAGCTAGTACATCACTAGAAAAATTGCAATAATTAACTAACGATTTGTTATTCCAAACAAATAATTTTTGCATGTGATTTAAACTACTAAAACTAATACCTCCATTAAACACTAAGTTTTCATGAATTGCAACATACTCGTTAACTGACTGTAAACTTTCAAAAGCTATTTTTTCTAATGATTGATTATGCTCTATAGAAATAGTATTACGGACTAAGTTTAGTTTTTTAAAATTTACTATCTCCTTTAAATTTCGAGTACTGAAAATTGAAAGTTTATCAACCTTTTCTAAATTATTAAAACCATCTAGCACTTCTAAATCAGAACAACCTGAAATGTATAGCTCTTTTGCTTCTTTCAATTGGTCAAAAGAACTAATCTCCTTTAGTCCATAATTATTTCCAAATACAATAGTCCCTCCAATCTCTCTCAAGTTACTGAATACTTTTATCTTATTTAAAACTTTCGTCCCAGAAATGGTAAACTCACCATTAATTATCTCTATATTTTTTAACCCTTCAATATTTTCTAATTTCGGAACTACTGAAATCATAAAATCACCATTGATCTTTTTGATATTTATCAATCCATCTAAATTTGTTACGTTATCAGACTGAACAATGGTTAAAGAACCATCAATAAAACTATATTTTTTCTCATTTTTTAAGAAATTATCTATTTGTATCTGTTTTTCAAATACCAGATCACCAGAATAAACGATATCATCTGACGTAGGTTGAAGTTTCTTCTTTACATATTCAACTTTAATTGCTTCAGTATTTTTCTCTTTTTCGTTCCTAGATTGACAGGCTATTAAAAACAAGCTACTAATTATTATATATGTACTTTTTAATTTAATCATAATTATCTTTTTACATATGAAAAACCTTCTTTAGCTCTTCATCATCTTCTCTTTTATAATGGAGTAAATTAGAGAGGGTTCTTTCGTCTGAATTCATGTACTTTTTTATGAAGTTATCAAATGACATATCGGGACCACTTTTGCAAATAAGATATTTACCTTCTCCATATTTTAACTTTAAGAAATATGATTTATGTTTGAATCTGTAACCATCTTCATCTACAAAATCTACATTTTTTAAATTAATTTCAATGTTAGAAAAAGCATAGGTTTCATTTATGGCAAGTAAAGTTCTTTTAAATGTTACCGTTCCTTTTGTTCTATTGAATTTTATCGTTTTATGACAGATTTTCTCTCTAAAAAAATTCAATCCAACGGTAAAAGCTAATAAAGAAAAGGTAAAAATAAACTCTCCAAGATCTTGATGGTTATAACTTAAAATTTGAATAATTAAAAGTATTCCTACTGAGAAAAACAAAATCCAATCAAAAGAAATCAATCTATTATGAGTGTGATTTATTAAAATATACTCATCACAAACTTCTTCAGCTTGTATGTATCTATACATCTCAATCATTTGTTTGTATTTTATAGTTGTCTAAATTTAATTCACCTAATAAAATTGTAGTCTCTCTATTAAATTCGTTAACATCTCTGTATGGACTTACATATCTGTTTTCTGATAATGGAGATATAAACATAATCATTGTTATAAAAATGCTTCCAATAATCCACGACCAAGTATGCAAACTTACCTGGTGCAAATCTTTAACTTTTAATGTTCTTGGATTTTGATGAAAAATGGTTAAAAATAATAATGGAGGAAATGCAAATAACATCCAAATATAGTTCGCTTCTTTCTGAAGTTGATTATCCTTTATGTATACATATTTCTTCTCATAATAATATTCTAAAGCTCCATTTTCTGAATATGTTTTCTTAGGATGGTTTGCTTCTATTATGATATTTTGAAATGTTAATTCTGATTTTGGATATTTCTTTTTGATATCCGACAGAATTCTTTCCATATCATACTTTTTATGTTCTTGTACTTTGAAGTACACATTAAACAAAGCATAAAAAATGAAAACACTAAAAAACAAAGTTATACAATGAAACACGGTAATATTTTTGAAAAAACTCATCTTTTATTGTTTTTACTGAAGAATTTAAATTGCTTCAACTTCATAAGTAAACTTGATTAATATTAAAATATTAGATCTAATAATGATTCAAAACTAAAAAGATTGTATCATTCACTTACTTATCAATCTATTTTTATAGTATTACAATCTATTTTCGTTTTAGAATACGATTATATTTTTGCTTTCTTTTTGTAAAAAACATTTAATACCAATGCTACAATCACCATTAAAACTCCAAGCAAACTCAATACAGGATACACATCTCCAAACCACAATACTCCTAAAATCATTGTAAAAATTACTTCCACATATTTTAAAGGAACAATTTTATTTACAGTGCCTAATTGATAGGCTTTTGTCATAAACAACTGACCAAAATAACCGAAAATTCCTAAGCTAAATAATAGGGTCCATTCGTTTCCTTGGGGTACTTTCCAGTTGTTAATAGACAAAACTCCACCTATCAAAACCGATATCCACATGAAATAATTGATAATAACTACTGGATGATCATTTGTGCCAATTTTGGTTATGATTACATACACCAAACCACTAAAAAAAGCTGAAGACATTACTAAAATTAAACCTATTGTATTTATTTCTGCTGCAAATCCTTTTATTAAAAACACACCTAACATGGCTACTAAAAAAAATACCCATTGTAATTTATAAATCTTCTCCTTTAAAAACACAACAGCTAAAATAGCTGCAAAAATTGGAGCTGTATAGCGTAAAGAAACTGCAGTTCCAATAGTTAAATGATTTGTAGCCGCAAAAAACAGGCTCATAGAAGTTACTCCTAATACTCCTCGTGTAATTAGTAATTTTTTCTTGTTTCCTAACATTGGAATTTTGTGATACATAAGATAGCACATAGTAAAAAACAAAGATCCCAATCCTCTAAAAAATACTTTTTGATACGTTGAAAAATCGGATAAATACTTTATAAATACGTTTAAAAAAGTGAAACTTAACGCACTTAACAACATGTAATAAATCGCTTTTTTCAAAATCGTTGAATTGTTTTTTTTGAATTTGTAAATATACTTATTAAGTATATGAAATCATTTACTTATAAGGACAAACAAAAACTACCTCACAAGTTTTAAATTTCTAAGATCGATTAGAAATTTATCAAAAAGAGTAGATGTTATTTACTTTAACTCTTTAAAATATTCATGTGATTACAATCGTCTTTCTTCTAAAAATATCTATTATTAAAGACAAACAATCTTTATCACTAAAATATGTTTGTAAATTTTGAAAATCTATTGATTTACAAACACCTAGTAATCAACCTTTATCTTCATTTATAAATTGCATGCAATTATTATCATCTTCTATTAAACCCAAAAAATTCCCTACTTCATCAACTAGAGAATAAAATATATCACTTCATAATCTTCTTTTACTTCAATAGGAAACTTAGAATCAACACCTTCTTATTTGTGTAAGGTTATAATCTTTTTTTTGCAAAACGTAGTTTCCTTTACTTATGATTAACAAAGGATTTTACCCTATTAAGGAGAGGGAAATTTCCTAAAAAATATGGGGCAAACAACTAGCAAATAAAATAATGTCCATAAATAATTTAGCGATATACATTAACACCAAAAAAAATCTAATCATGCTAAAAAAAATTATTACATCTATCACTTTACTAATTATTTTATGGAGTTGTACAAAAAATGAAACTATTAATACTAAAAATGTTGCCTCAACCCCACAAGAACTAATAGGACTTTTTGAAAAAAAAGATGCGAAAATTGTTAGAAATCATAGTGATCTTCTTGCCTATATTAAAAAGGATGAATTGTTATCAGAAGTATTTCAAAAAGAAGAATTATTAATTGATTATATGTATAAAACTCGCTTTAATAAATTAGGTTTAATGACATATAATTATGCTAAACTAAACAAATATTATCCTGAAAAGGTACAACTTATTAATCAAAAATTAGCCGCAGGATTTGGCTTTGATTTCGATGAGCTTGCTGATGATTATGCTGGATATGAATGCTCTCCTCCAGCAACTTGCAAACCTCTTGCTGATAATATTTGTATCGGAGATAACTGTGTTACTACTGATTTATTTATTCCTAAACACGATTTAAACATCCTGGAACTTATTGATGTTCATTACAAATATAGTCAGTTAATAGAACCTCAATTTACATTTTTTAAAGATGGTTATAGCAGTTTTCCTATTCGAAAACCTAGCTCTTGGTTTTTTGAAAACTTTGATTTAGGTAAATTAGACATAAGTACAAAGGCTAAAGAATATTTAGCGAAAGACATAGAAAAGAACAGTATAATTGTTTTTAGTCATCCTATAAAAGTGGAAGGTAAAAATGCAGATGTTATTTCATTGATTTTTACAAAGGAATCTATAGCTCAAGAATTCTTTGAGGCTAGTCCAGGATTAATTGTTGACAATAGCCCTTTTACAAAAAATTGTACGGATTTATGTCTAGCAATGACACAAGCTGGATCTGGCTCAGGGTGCAATGGCTGTTGGACGATATCGTGTTGTAATCCTGTATCTTGTTCTCCATGTTCTGGTGAAAATTTAGATATTGCTGACTTAATGCATCCTGAATTTTGGAATCCAGATTTAGATATACTAAGTCAGATGCCAATTAGTGGAATATTGGAATCGGATCCTGTTCTAAAATTAAAATATTGAAAAGTTTTACAGATTCAAATTAATTAAAATTGACTGTTTAACTTAGTTATAAATATTACTAATTAAAAAACCTCACAGGTTTTAAAAACCTGTGAGGTTTGAATACATTAAATTATTCAAAATAATCCTTAACTAAAAGAATCAACTTATTATTTAATCTGATTTTGTTTTACTGATAATAAATTAGCAAATAACTTATACGCACCTGGTACCCCTGCTGGTAATTCTCTAAAGAAACTTAAACCTGTGTAGATATAATTTCCTTTACCATATTTAGCTACCAACAAACTTCCTTCTTTAGCCGATTCTCCTTTGTCATGCATTGATAAAATAGGGGTATACTCACTACTCCATTTGTTTGGAAAGTACAACCCTCTTTCTTGTACCCAATTTTCAAAATCATTCGTAGTAATTTTGTTTGGATAATTTAATACTGAATGATCTTTGGCTAACATTGTCACCTTTGCAAACTCATCTGTTACTCTGTCTCTAGATAAGGTTAAATCATATGGAGCCTTCACATCTACTCTTCTATTCGTATTATATTGTACAATAACATTTCCTCCGTTTTTAACATAATCTAAAATGTACTTTTGTTTAAACTGAAGCTCTTTTTTAGTATTGTAGGCTCTAATACCAATTACTACTGCATCAAAATTATTTAAGCTATTTTCATTAATAGCATCTGGCTTGATTTCTGTAACCGAGTATCCAATTTGACGCAAACTCTCAGGAACTGCATCTCCAGATCCTTGAATATATCCAATTGATTTTCCTTCTTTTTTAATATCTAAACGTACAACTTTTGCTTTAGATGGTAATAAAACAGATTGTTTAGGAATGTGATTGTAATTAATTTCAATCAACTCTTTATCGTATGTTTTTCCTTCACTAGTAGCTACTGTTTGAATATATCCTTCAGATTGATTTGACGATGGTGTAACTGTAAACTCAACAACTTGTTTGTCTCCTTTTTGTGCAATATCAAAATTAATATTACTTGGAGTTACTGTCCATCCGTTAGGTACTTTTAAAGCAACAGATCCTTTAGTATTTTGAGTTCCAGAACGAACTTCAACAGCTATCTTTTTAGATGCACCATCAGAAAAAATAATCACCTTATCTTTTAATTTAGTAGTTACTCTTGGTAAAATCTCAAAAGGCTCATAAATTTCTCCTTTATCTCTTTGCGAATATCTTCTGATAACATTTTTAGTAAACGATATTGGAGTACCATCTATTTTTAAATTAAAAGTAACTCTAACTGGTCTTTTCGTTTCAGGATCACCTATCAGCTCTTGATTGTCTACTTTGTACATTCCTAATCCCCAATCTGCATTTAACCAATACGGAGAAGAGTAATCCATTTGCAATAAACGTACATCTTCGGTGAAATTTTCTTTCTTGTTAGCTGTTAATTTTACATCTTTCATCGTTAGTTTTTCAAACGGATACCATCCAATAGAAACTAAATCCATAGGAATAGTACTTCTATTTAATACCTCAAAATCAATTTTTGCAGATGAATTTGGAGTTGTACTTGATGTTTTTGCAGATGCCTCTAAATACAAACCTGCACATGCTTCTATAATCTCTTTTATTTGTTTTGATTTGATTTCTCTCCAATGACTATCTTTTAATTTTTCAATTAAACTATAAGCTCTCATTAAATTTGGTAGATGCTTTGACGGATTTACAAAATCAAAGTTCTTTTCCACATCGTATAAAATCTTTCCAATTTTATCTCCGCCTGCAACTCTGTTCCACTTAGTATTTATTCCTGAAAAAATATCTTTCTTGTCTTTAGGAAACTCTCCTTTTAAAAACTCTACGTATTCTGTTTGTTCACCTCTTGTTGTTAAACGCCCAAAACCTTGACATAAATGTTGACTACTTGCAATTGATGCTAATTCGTTATTAGATACTCCTTTTAGTGGATAATAAACACCGATATCAAAATTCAACATTTTACTTTTATCAGCTTTCTCGAATTTCTCTCTACTTCCATAAAACCACCAAGAAGTATTAAAAAACAAACGATTTGGTTGCCAAGCTTCTGTGTATTGTAATTGCTCAGGATATTTTGTTTTATCAGCAGCTAAATCAAAAGCTTCAACACTTAACATCGCCGATGCCGTATGATGTCCATGAGTTGTTCCTGGTGTTCTATGGTTAAAACGATTGATAATAACATCTGGTTTAAACTTTCTTATTGCCCAAACTACATCAGCTAAAACTTTATCTTCGTCCCATATTTCAAAAGTTTCATCTGGATGTTTTGAATACCCAAAATCATTAGCTCTAGAAAAACGTTGTTCTCCTCCATCTACACCTCTTGCTGCCAATAACTCTTGTGTACGAATTACTCCTAACAATTCTCTAATCTCTGGACCAATTAAATTTTGTCCTCCATCTCCCCTTGTTAACGATAAATAAGCTGTTCTTGCTTTTACTTTGTTTGCCATATAGGCTATTAAGCGTGTATTTTCATCGTCTGGATGTGCTGCAACGTATAAAGCTGAACCTAAAAAGTTTAATTTTTGAACTTTCTCGTAAATTTCGTTTGTTGTTAGTTTTTGTGGTTTTTGTGCAAAAACTGAAGTGACAATAAATAATCCCAAAAGCGGAATTAATGTGAGTTGTTTTTTCATTTGATATGCATAATACATCAAACTAAGCTTCTGCTACTGAATATTTTTTACAGATTTGCTTAAAATGATCAATTAATCGTACAACAAATGTAATCTTTTTACGTTTTTTTTGGTTGAGTTTAACAAAATGCTAACATTTAGTTCAATTCATCAATAATGATTCAACAATTATTAATTTAAATTGAGCAATGACTGTTAATAATCAACTCTTAAACAAAGTTTTCATCTTTAAAACCTATTAAATACAGTTTTTCTTGGGCTCTGGTAACTGCCGTATACAACCATCGCAAATACTCAACACTAGTTCCGTCAGGCAAGTATGGTTGTTCAATAAAAATAGTTTTCCATTGTCCTCCTTGCGATTTATGACAAGTCATTGCGTAAGAAAACTTTACTTGTAGCGCATTAAAAAATTTATTCTTTTTCACCCCCATAAACTGTTTGTACTTCGATTTTTCGTGTGCAAAATCTTCTTTTACTGCCTCATACAGTCTATTCGATTCTTCGTAAGTTAAAGACGGGCTTTCACTTGTTAGTGTGTCTAAAAGTAAAACAGTTTCAAAAGGTTTCATATCCGGATAATCAATCATTCTTACCTCAACCTCCGCAAATTTAAATCCGTATAACTCTTTAACTTCATGAATTCTCATGACTTCACAAATATCTCCATTTGCAATAAATCCTGCTGAAGAAGAATCTTTTAACCAGAAATAATTATTTTTTACAACCATTACATAATCTCCTGTAGAAATTTCATTTTCTTGACCACGAATTTTGGTTCTTATCTGTTGATTGTATTGATTCGCTCTTTTATTTGATCTAACAATTATTGCTGTATCTTCCACTCCTATCTCTCCATCATAAGCATCTGTAATAGCATCTTGAATTTCATAACCATCTTGTAAACGAATAATATCAGGATAATCTACATCAAACTTAAAATCGATACCATCATTCTGAATTAACAAACGTAAATCGGTAGCATTTTCTAATATTCCAGAATCTTTTTGTTGACGTACTACTTCATCTAATTCTATTTCAGAAACATCTTTATTAAAATTTAATGAAAGTTTATCTGCATCTAAAGCCGGACTAACATTTAATTTTACAGGTGGTAACTGAGCTGTATCTCCTATAAAAATTAGTTTGCAATTTTTACCAGAATATACAAAAGAAATCAAATCATCTAGTACAGATCCATTTTCAAAAAGCTTTGCATTTTGTACCTGATCAGATATCATAGAAGCCTCATCTACAATAAAAACCGTATTGTTATGTTTGTTAGGCTGCATTACAAAACTTAAACCACCATTTGATTGTTTTTTAGGAAAATAGATCTTTTTGTGAATGGTAAATGCTTGTCTTTTTGAATACCCTGAAATTACTTTTGCTGCTCTACCTGTGGGTGCTAATAAAACTGCTTTCTTTCCAATTTTCCACATATTATTCACAATAGTACTAATCACAGTTGTTTTTCCTGTACCAGCATATCCTTTCAATAAAAACAATGATCTATTGTTTTTATCGAACATAAAGTCTGATAACTCGCTAATTAGCTCTAGTTGTTTTGACGTTGGATCGTAAGAAAACTTCTGAATAAGTTCTTTGTGAAATTCTTTAGCAGATTGAATCATATTTCAAATAAAACGTCAAAGATAAATGTAATTATAAAAATTGTTTTTATGATTGAAAAAAAATTGTAGATTTGCGACTATCATACTTTTAAAAATCTAAAAACAATGAATTTAATATTAACGATTTTAGCTGCTGTCGTTGTCGCTGTTCTTTTAGCAATCGTAATTGTGAAGTTTGTCCCATTAAAATTAAGAGGTCTTATTTCAATTTTATTACTATTAGTTTCATTTTATTTAGGCTACTTAATTTACAATGGAGTAATGGAGCCTATTAAATTTAACAAAGAAAAGAAAGTTCGTTATGCTAAAGTCATTAAAAATCTTAAATTAATAAGAGACGCTCAAATTAAGTATAAAGAAGCAAAAGGTGTTTATACTAAAAAACAAGATAAATTAATCAACTTTATCGAAAACGATTCTTTAGTATTAACTGAAACAGTAAATTACACTGAAAAAGTTGACAAAGGAGGAGGTATTCAGGTTGATGTTTCTAAGAAAAGAATTGATACAATAGGTAAAGAGCCTGTTTTAAAATATTTCAAAAACAAAGATTACACAAACATGTTCAAAGTACCAGGTACTGATAAAGAATTTGAACTTGGTATTGGTGAAATTGAAAAAATAACTGGATTATTTGTTCCTGTTTTTGAAGCTAAAATTGATAAAAAATCTATCTTAAAAGATTTACCAATTCACTTAGTAAAGCAAGAATTAGAAGCTGTTGAAACAGACCAAATTAAAGGTCCAAACGTATCTGTAGGATCATTACAAGAAGTATCAACTGGTGGTAACTGGCCTCCATTTTACGATAAAGGTGATGCAAAAGCTGACGCAGAGTAGTAGTACAGCATCTCAAAATAAAAATTTATCCATCCAATTTAGTTTGGATGGATTTTCTTTTTGTATTAAAGATGACGAGTCAAAAGAGATTTTACAACTTTCAGAATATGTTTTTGAAACTGCTGTAAACACTCCTTTTCTATTATTAGAAAAAGTAAAAACAATCTTTGAAACCGATGAAGCGTTGCAAGGAAGTTTTAAAAGTGTTAGAGCAATTCATCAAAATAATTTAGCTAGCCAAATACCTAAAGCTTATTTTGATGAAAACAACTTAAAATCATATTTAAATTACAACATTAAAACCTTAAGTTCTGATTATATTACTTATGATGAGCTTCCTAGTTTAAATGCTAATAATGTGTATATTCCATACGTAAACATCAATAATTTTTTATTTAAAAACTTTGGTGAATTTACTTATGAGCATCATTCAACATTATTAATTAATGAACTAACACAACAATTTAACAACAGCACTGAAGATGTTATTACGGTTAATGTAGCATATAATACCATTGAAATGGTTGTTTTTAAAAAAGGTGTATTCCATTTATACAACTCATTTACTTTTAAAACAAAAGAAGATTTCTTGTACTATATTCTTTTTACTTCTGAGCAGTTAAACTTAAAACTAGAGGAATTAATACTTGTATTTTTAGGTAATATAACAACAGAATTTTCTATTTATAAAGCTGTTGAAGATTACATAAAAAACATTCGTTTTTTAGAACCAAATCATGATTTTTTAGAAAAATCTGAATACTTTTTCCCTCATTCAAATTATATATTATTGTCATAAATGCGTATCATATCAGGAAAATATAAAAGCAAAAGAATAAGTGCTCCAAAAAATTTACCAGTTCGTCCTACTACAGACATGGCTAAGGAATCACTATTTAATATTTTAAATAACTTATATTACTTTGATTCTATATCGGTATTAGATTTATTCTCTGGTACTGGTAATATTAGTTATGAATTTGCTTCAAGAGGCACTGAAACTATTTATGCGGTAGATGCTCATTATGCTTGTATTAAGTTCATCAACAAAATTTCTGATGAACTCGATTTAAATATTACTACTTTTAAAAGTGATGTTTTTAAATTTTTAGAGAAAACAGCTTTAAAAACAGATGTTATTTTCGCTGATCCTCCATATGACTTTGATGAAAAACAGTTTTTAAGTATTGCTAATAGTACTTTTGAACGTGGTTTATTAAACGAAGAAGGTGTATTAATTATAGAACATTCAAAACACACAACGTTAGCTAATCACCCAAAATTTAGCTATGAAAAACGTTACGGAGGAAACGTTTTTAGTTTTTTTGAAATGTAAATAGTTGTATCGTTAGTTTTAACTTTTAAATTGATGACAAACGAACTTACAAATGATGAATACTTAAAACAATGTGATGATGATATATTAAGTATTGTTATTTTACATTCTTTAGATTATTCTGAATTATTAAAGTTAGATACTGCTGTTTTTCCTATTGACTTTGAAGTTTGGAGTGAAACTCAAAGAACTCTCAACATCATTTCGTCACAAAGCTATACGAATGCTATTCCTAAAAGTATCATTCATGAAATTGACATCTTTTTAAAACACTTATTGAATCTTCCCTCTGATAAATGGACGCATACCGAATTTGAATCCAATCCTTTTTGGAAAAATTCTAGAAAAAAGGCTAAAGATTTTGTTTCAAAGCTCAATCTTGAAGGAAAAAATTATTGGGATATATAGTAAATTAAATATTGGTTATTTCTAATAGTACTCCACTACCCGATTGAATATAAACAATACTTTCTAACAGCTTAAAATTAAATTTATAGCTTAATTTTGTCCTCAATAGAAACGATTATTGGTTTATTTGTGGTTTTTATCTTGATTATTGCGTTAATTACGTTTATTAAAACGATAATCTCAATTTTAACAGATCCCGAATATCTCAATGATTTATTTGACAATTTGGAAATACCTTTAAAAGACCGTTCTACTGTAAAACCAATATTAATATTCGGTGTAATTTTTTCACTTATATTACTGATTACTCAACTCTTTACTTAACTACTATTTTATTTTCACAATGAGAATTATTAAAAATATTTTCTTTCGATTTTGTATTAGTGTGCTCATTGCTAACTATGTTTCTAAATTATTTCCTTCTTTTAAAGACTTAATTCTTGTTGGAGGATTTTTCCTCCTTTTTTGGATACTTACACAGATAGCTGATAAGGTTTGATTAATCTTTCGTTTTGCGTTTTTTACCTAATGTTGTTATAGTTTTATCTAAAATTTTAAAATAATTAGATTTCAAAAATTATATTGAATAAGTAAAATTTATAATTATGAAATCTAAACCTATATTAGTAAAGCTTATTAAATCATATGGAAATAAATACGTTATTAAATTTCCAAAAGTTATTATTACCGTTGATAGATATTACTACACTAAAATATCTAATAGTCCAGAGGAGTATAAATTCATTTAATTACTGTTTTGATGCTTAGGTTGATGTTATAGCTGTTGATAAAACAGCTGTGTATAACTCAAAGTTTATTTGTTTTGATACACTTAAAATATTTATAATCGCTATGGTTACTAATTAAAAATTGGTCTAATTAGTCTTAAAAGAGGTCTCTAAATAGAGACAAAACTGACCATAAAAAACAACTACACCAAATACCATATAAAGATAGGATGCGATTGAAACTATTCAAAAGACTTGAACTAATCCGCTATTACGCCAAACATAAAACTCGGTATTTAAATATTAATGATAAACACAAAATATTATATTTGCATCGTTGTAAATATAATGCTAATCTCTATCTTATTATTATAACCAACGCTATAAATCAAAAAAAGAAAACAAATTAAAAATAAATATAAATGAAAAATACAATTAAAATTGCTGTCATTGCTTTAGTAGGAATGAACTTAGGAGTAAATGCTCAATTAGACTCTAACAACAACCTTCAAATAGGCTACAAGAAAAAATTGTATAGTGTTTCGGCTGAACCTTATAAGTTTGAAATGATTCCATTTAGTTCAGAAGGAAATACGGAATTCAGAAATTACTATGCTACAGGAAAATATCAGTTTTATGTCTCAGACGGAACACATGGAAATGGTAAGAAACTTAGTTTTTTAATTAATCATGATGGAAATATTGGAATTGGAACAACAAATCCTAGTTCAAAATTAACTGTGGGCACTCAAACATCAAATAGCCCATCTTTAATAGCTCAATTTGGTAGTCATAACCCTGATGGAGAAGCAAGAGTTCTATCACTGATAAATTCTGGGGGAGGAACAAATCCGTCAACGTCAATTGATTTTCATAATAACTCTATCTGGTCTCCAACCGGTAAAATACAAACGGAACAAGTTGGAACTTCAACAGAATCAGTTTTAAATTTTTATACTTATAATAGTGGACTCAAAAAGAGAATGATTATAAACCAAAATGGTCATGTCGGTATTGGAACAATAAGCCCAAATTCAAAATTAACTGTTGGTACTCAAACATCAAATAGTCCATCAGACATAGCACAATTTGGTAGTTATAAACCTGATGGAGAAGCAAGAGTTTTATCTTTAGTAAATTCTGGAGGCGGTTCTAACCCTTCAACTTCTATTGATTTTCATAATAACTCGAATTGGTCACCAACAGGTAAAATACAAACAGAGCAAATCGGAACTTCTACAGAATCAGTCTTAAATTTTTATACTTATAAGAGTGGGCTTAAAAAAAGAATGATTATAAACCAAAATGGTCATGTCGGTATTGGTACATTTTCTCCTGATATGGAATTAACTGTAAACGGGAAAATTCATGCTAAGGAAATGAAAATTGATTTAGCTGTGCCAGCACCAGATTACGTATTTAAATCAGATTATAATTTAAGAAGTATTGAGGAAATTGAACATTTTATAAATAAACATAGCCACTTACCTGAAATACCTTCTGCTGAAGAATTTGCTAAAAACGGAGTTATGCAAGCAGAAATGGACATGAATCTTCTTAAAAAGATTGAAGAGTTAACGTTATATACTATAGACCAGCAAAAAGAAATTAACTCTCAAAAAAAAGAGATTGAAGAGCTGAAAAAACAAAAATCTGAAATTAAACAACAGCAGAAAAAAATCGAAAAACTTGAATCTTTAATCCAAAAAATATTAAGAAATAAGAACTAATCGTAATGTCTTATAACTGCGTAAACCCCGTTTTAAAGTTGTTTACGCAGTTATAAACATTATCTATCATCCAAAAAAACAAAAAACAATATTAATCTCTTTTCACAAATTCAACATAATTACTCACGAATTAGAATATAACTGGGCAATACTAGTATGTAACAAAAACATGTATTGGTTAAATGATATTCCTATATTGATTTTAAAAAAGAATAATTTCTATTTAAATATATTCTAAAACTAATCTATAAGACTTTATTTATCTAACATTATTCCTGCCCTACTCTTCTTTAAAATTTCACTAAATTTACCAAAGGTATTTGCTATTAAACAGTACTATATGAAAAGAAAGAGTTTAAAAAAAAGTAAAATTTCAATTCAAAAAATTGGAAAACAACGATTTTGGTTTGGCGTAATTGCTGGTTTAACTTCTGCAATAGCACTCTCTTTAATCTTCAATAAAATGAGAGAATCAATTCGCTTTTTTGTAAGTATTTCAACAGAACTATTAATATTTGAAAAAGATGAATTACAATTTTTCAATTACTTTTTTGCTGCTTTAGCAACTGTACTAGGACTTTCTATTTGCATTTGGATTTGGATGGGAAATAGCATAGATCAAAGAGAAAGACATCGCTTATACAAATTACAATCAAGAACAAATTCGTTGTTCGCTTTTTGGTTTACTATGTTCTTAATAGGTCAATTTTGCTGTTTTTGCTTATTTTGTGTATTTGGTCAATTATATATGGATGATCTTAATTTTAATTTATACAAAGATCATGCTGTACTATTTATACTAATCCCTATTGTCATTTTTGCTCAAAGTTGGTTTTTCGTGCGTATGGTGTATCGAGCAGAAAAATGGATATTTTCATCTTTATTAATTGTAATCATATCAACTTTTACGCTCTACAATACTACTTCTAGTAATCCTAAAAAAGTATCTCAACTTTACTGGAAAAAATACTTAAAATCATACCAATATGTAGATAAAGCAACTGAGAAAGCTAAAAACAATTACGGAATTACCTATGATTCTTTAACTATTAAAACTCTTAAAGAGCCACGTACAAATAAATCTATATGGCAAGTTAGTAACATAAAAAGAGCTTTTTCTTCTGGTAGAAAAATACCGCTTGATACTATCATTCTTCAAAAGATTATCATTCATAACTCTAAAAAAGATTATAGCAATTGGTACTATTTTTTATCTCCTTCTCATAAATACTGGAACTATCCTTTACCCAAAAATATTTTAAACCAACTCAATTTTTATAAATCCAACACTTCTGAAACAAAAGAACTTTTTAATGTTTTACAAGAAATGATTCTTTATGTAAATAAAGCTAAAATAAAAAAAGACATTAATAAATATTCGTTTTATGATGATGGTTATCTTTTTGATGCTTTATTTATCAATAAGTTACAAAATGTTTGTGATAGCTTGAAAAAACAAGATCGATATACTGATTTAAGTAAAACACTTCCTACAATAAAAAATATTGAGTAATTAAGCTAACCCTACAACTTAAATGAAAATTATTATTTACATATTCCTCATTATTATAATAACCTTTATTATTATGCTAATTCGATATAGATTGAGTTTTCATAAAGCAAGTAAAGCAACATCTGAAGTGAAATATAAAATGATTGATTTAGGACAAGCTGATTCTTTTAGATATTCGTTTGAATCTTCTCTAGGTAACAAAAGAATTCATTTAAAAACTCCTATCAAAAATATAACTTGGATATACGTAAGTAAAGATGATTTTGAAAAGCTTCATCCTGAAAGTCCATTAAAAATGAAAGAAAAAAACTATTCAATACAATTCAGTTTTCAAGTAAGACCTTTGGTTTTTGGTGGTATAACTGTAGCCAGAATTATTTCATATGAAAAAATAAACAGAAGCCCTAGTATTTATAAATCATAAAAAGCTATTGCATGAAAAATCACGAATTCAATAACATATCACCATCAGCAATTATAACTTGCGTTCATCAAAAAAAGTTGAGTGATTATCAACATAAAATACCTGTTGAAATTGTAAAAACAAAATACATTTCTAGTCAAACATTAATACTCAAAGGTTCTAAAGAAACTTATGATAATTTGATTGATTTTTGGCTTGCTGTATTAGTTTGGTATAATTGCGATGGTGAAGATTACTTTTTTGAAGATTTAGTAATTGATAATATTTTCAGTTATTCACTTTGGACAAAAAATCCTAATAGAGTTGGCGTATGTAAAATGGCTAATTCTCGAGAAAAAGAATCTCTTGACAAAAGAATATCTGAACTTTTAAATCAACAAATTACAACGGAGTATTTAGTTATGTCTCCTAATTGGAATGAAAAAAAAGTTTTATTTGTTGATAATGATAATTACTATCTCTATTATTTTTGGAGTGGTGAATAAAATGAAATTGATAAAAAATGGGATGGGATACTGATATTATAATTCTTGCCGAAAAGGTAAATGATGATAAAGAAATCAATTCTATTACTGATAAAATCTTTGAAAAAGATGCCAAAAGTTATGGAAAAAGTTCTGTTTTCTTTATCAACTCAAATACTTTAATATATCATTATGAAAGAAGAAAGTATGCGCCTTATTGGATTATTCAAGAGATTTCAAAAGAACACAAAAACGTACTTTTTACAATTTTAGCTAGTTGTCCTGAATTTCTGGGCGGTCCTGCGGGACTTATTAGAATAAAAAATGGAGATATCACTGATAGTTACGGTATCAATATGAATTCAGAAGATGCAATTAGATACAAGCTAATCACAAACTCTTTACAGTACTTACCTCTAATTTATGAATGGTTTGGCTATAATGGAAAAGAATCAGCTTTAAGAATAGAGCATTTACCTAATTACCCAAAAGGTTGGTGTGATGAAAACTTTGTAAACAAAATTATTCCTATTAAAGAAACTAATGAATTAAAAGAAAAATATGCTGATGGAGTTACCAATCCAGAAACGTTTTTTAATAAAATGCAACAAGAAAAAACGACAAAAAAAGTACAGTTAAAAATAAAAGAGGCTAAAATTCAAAAATCTTCTCTTTTGAGTTTAAATGCTGAAGGTTTACATCAAATTCCAAAAGAAGTTTTCGAACTTGAGCATTTAACAAACTTAAATCTTCGAGGCAACTCATTAACAAGTCTTCCTAAAGAAATCTCAAAATTAAAACAACTTAAAGTAATTTACTTAGACGGAAATAATATTACAGAAATTCCAGCTGAACTTTTTGATCTAAAACACTTAACTGTGTTGAATCTTAGTAACAATAGTTTAAAATCTATTCCTAATAATATTGGTAGTTGTACTAGTTTAAAACGGTTACATTTATCTAAAAACAACATCATAAAACTACCGGAAAGCATAGGTAAACTGCATCATCTTGAGCACTTGTACTGTTATGCTAATAAACTTACTGAAGTGCCGAAAGAAATTGGGGACTTAAAAAAGCTACTTCATTTGAACTTTTTTAATAACCAAATTCAAAACTTTGATTTTGATGTAAGCAATCTAACCTCTCTTAAATATTTAGAACTTAGTTTTAATAACATAGAAAATATCTCTGAAACTATTGGAAACTTAAAAAAATTAGAAATACTTTCTCTTTACGAGAACAGCCTAAAAACAATACCTAAAACACTCAATAAACTTACTCAACTCATAAGATTGAATGTATCTTTTAATAACATAAAAGAAATTGATTTTGATTTAAATTCAATGAAAAAATTAGCTGAGCTTCATATTTTTTCAAACAAAGGTTTAGAAATCAAAAAACTAGATATAGAAGCACTATGTAATCGAACCCCATATTATTCTGGTCATAGTAGGCTTTTAATAGATCAAACTCAATTACATTTTTTAAATAAACTTCAAAGAAAAATTGAATCTTCAAAAATTGGTGTTGTAGATTTAGAGAAAAAACAAATCCCTGAAGGTCACTATAAACAAATTCCTTTAGAACTTTCACAAAAATACCAACTGACAGACCCTAGGCATGAAAAATTCAGAGCTACATTTAACAGAAAGTCAAAAAACTAACAATCAACATCTAAAACTTCATATTACTTTCTTTTAAAAAACTTAAAATGTTAATGTTTTACTATTTATTACTACAACTATAGTTATAGTAATAACTTTTTATATATTTGTCGCATGAACAAGCTAACTAAACCTGAAGAACAAATAATGCTTTACTTATGGAAGCTTAAAAAAGCTTTCTTAAAAGACATTGTTGAAGAGTTCCCTGAACCTAAACCTGCTTATACTACAATATCAACTGTAGTAAGAGTACTTGTAAAAAAAGAGTTTATAGCTTACAAAACGTATGGTAAAACTAGAGAATATTATCCTTTGATTAGTAAAAGTAAATATTTTAAAGACTATATGAACGATGTAATCTTTAGCTTTTTTAATGGTTCTGCTGGAAAATTTGCTTCATATTTTACTAAAAATGAAGATTTAAATCTTTCAGAATTAGAAGAAATAAAGCAATTAATAGATGAAAAAATTAAAAATATAAAAGATAACAATGAATAGTTTCTTTTCCTTTCTTATAGAATCTAGTGGAATTTTTACGCTATTTTACTTGGTATATCGGTTGGTTTTAAGCAAACTAACTTTTTATCAACTTAACAGATGGGTTTTACTATTCTTTATTCCTTTATCTTTAATTATTACTTATGTTGATGTTTTTTCACCTATTCAAGTTAACACTATTGATATTCCAATATTAATAGAGTTTGACAATACTAGCAATCAAAATGAAGCTTCTTTGCTAACCGAAAATAGCTTTAACTTTTATAAAATATTCGCAGCTATTTATTTTTTAGGAATCGTTTTTTTCCTGTTCTCTTTTGTTAAATCTCTTTATAAGCTCTTTATTCTTAAAGAAAAATCATCTTTTAATAAAGTAGGAAAATATCGATTTTATCATACCAAACATTCCCAAGTATTTTCATGTTTTAATTGGATTTTTATACCTGAAAACATGGAATATGATATTCATGATTTGATTATTGAACATGAAAAAAAGCATGTGGATTTTAAACATACTTACGATCTTATTTTTATTGAATTGTACATTCTATTCTTTTGGTTTAATCCGTTTGTGTTTTTGTATCGTAAATCTCTAAAATCTGTACACGAGTTTCAAGCTGACGACACTGTTTTAAGGTATCAAAAGCATAATTTATCTGAATATTTAAAGCTGCTTAAAAGCAATATCGAAAAAACATCTAACACAAAAATCTATAGTTATTTCAAAAATCCGATAGCAAAAAAGAGGATAGAAATGATATTCAAACCCAAAACAAATAATATTGTTAAAATAAAGTATCTAATATTAGTACCTGTTTGCTTATTGTGTATGCTATCCTATACAAAACCTAATATTACCAAAGTAATACATGAGAACATAAAAAACACAGAAAGTGCTATTCCTTCTATTTTACCAATTCTAAACACATCTGAAAAAGATATCACATCTCATTTTGGTGCCTCTAGAAAATTTGGAGAAAATATCATCGCTAAAATTCATAATGGTATAGACCTAAAAGCTAAAATTAATACTCCTATTATTGCTACCGCAGATGGTACAATAGCTTATGCTTCATACAAAGGTAATTGGGGAAATTTAATTGTAGTAACACATAATAATGGTTACGAAACCTGGTATGCACATTTAGATTCTTTTAATGCTAAAAAAAGTGAATTTGTTAAAAAGGGAGAAATTATTGGGTACTCTGGTGATACAGGTTATACTAAAGGTCCACACTTACACTATGCAATTAAACACAATGGTAAATTTATAAATCCGATGAAACTTTTAAAATAACACAATCAAACTAATCAACAGTAAACCTAGCACAAGCGCTAGAAAGGTATAATACGCTTAATTCTCAAATGAAAATGAAATCAAAAAACATTCTTAGTTCCTTGTTCATTGCATGTAACATTTTTTTCGCAAATGCACAGGAGATTAAAGAAACCCCCGAAATTATTAAAGACTCTATTATTACTAAACAAACAGATTCTTTAAATGATTCCTTAGTTCAGAAACATATTATTTACAAGAAATTCAATGAAAACTGGAACACCGATAAAGTAAACGCTTATCGAGATTCTAAAGTAAAATTTCCTTTTGAAATTTCTTTTACAGATAGTACTTACGCCTCTCCTATTCCGAGAAAACATGTAATTACATCAAGATATGGATGGAGAAGAAATAGACCTCACAGAGGAATTGATATTGATCTTATCACAGGTGATAGTGTTTTTAGTGTACTTAGTGGTAAGGTACGTTATGTAGGGTATAGCTCTGGATATGGAAAAACTGTTGTGGTAAGACACTATAATGGTTTAGAAACACGATATGCACATTTATCTGGCTATGCGGTAAAAGAAAATGATACCGTTAAAAAAGGACAAGTGATTGCTTTTGGTGGTAGCACTGGTAGATCTAGTGGAAGTCATTTACACTTAGAACTTCATTATGAAGGTGTTGCTATTAATCCTGAATACTTATTTGACTTTAAAAATGATTTTAAAATTAGAGCTCAAAATATATGGATAACGCAAGATTGGGCAGATGCTTTATATCATAGCTGTAAAAGGCAAACTCCGTTAGTTCTCTTAGATTCTCATGAAAAGGCTGTAGCACACAAAAAGCGTAAACGTACTATTTACATTGTAAAAAGTGGTGATACCTTATCAGGAATTGCTTATAGAAACCATGTTCCTATAGCTCGAATATGTAAAACAAATAGAATCAGAAGAACAAGTACCTTAAGAATCGGTCAGAAACTAATTCTATAAATACTTTTATTTAACTAACACAAAAAACTCAAGCTGTAATGGTTTGAGTTCTTTTTTTAACTCCTTTATAAAATCGTTACCATACTCTAAATAAAACTCAGAAAAATTGCGTTGACGTTCTTCTAAGCTCTGATTTGGTAATATTTCATTTTGAAGTAATGTAATTCTTGTTACTAAATCTGATTGTTTTCTTTTTTCTGCTCTTAAAAAACGTTTTTCAAGGTTCTGTAATCCTTTTAATTGTTTTTTCTCTTGAGCGTTAACTGCTCCTACAAAAGAAGCATCTGTTTTACTTGCTAAGTCTCTTAACGTCGCAAATTGATCTTCTAAAACTTGTTTTTGTGCTTTAAAATCGAAGTTCGATTCAGAATTACTTAATACTTTTTCTGCTAATAAATCATTTTGCTTGTAAAACAATTCCTCTACAGAAATAGATAGCTTTCCTAATTTTTTAAATTGCTTTTCACTAATTACTTGCACTGAATTACGAAGTAATAAAATTGGAAAAGGTACCGATACTGTTTCAAAGTAACTCTTCAACTGCATCCAATATGCCATCTCTCCTCCTCCACCTATGTAACATAAATTAGGTAAGATTACTTCTTGTAATAGCGGACGCATAATTACATTTGGCGAAAAACGTTCCGGATAATCGTTTAACTCTGCTAAAATTTGACTTTCTGTAAATTGAATATCTGTGTTGTTCACTTTGTAAACTCCTTCTTCTAAAACAATGCGTTCTCTTAACTCATCAGTTAAGTAGAAAAGATTAATTTCTCTAGGGTTTACTTGCGCATGATACACCTTTTCTAAGGCTGTGCTTGTGCTAGTTACCGAGTTAAAAGAAACTTGATTTAACAATTCTTTCTTTACATACGGAACAAATAATTGCTTTAAACTACGCTCATCTGCATCAACAATTACCAATCCGTAGGCTGCAAATAACTCATTTGCTATGTAGCGAGTCGCTTCTGTTAACGTAGTATGTTTTACATACCCTTCTTCAAAAAGATTCTGTAAATATTTAGCTCTTTCAGAATTTCCAATTTCTTGTTTAAAAACATCTAAAATAGCTTCTAGTCCTTCAGTTGAAAATCGTCCTACGGCTCCTGATTGCTCTGAATTCCACTGAATCTTTTTTCCTCTAAAATTAAAAAAATTGATTTCTTCAAAATCATGATCTTCTGTAGCCATCCAATAAATCGGCACAAAGTTTTTTTCTGGAAACTGACTCTTTAACTCTTCAGCTAAATTTATTGCAGATATAATTTTATATAAGAAATATAAAGGTCCTGTAAATAAGTTTAATTGATGTCCTGTAGTAACTGTAAAAGTATTTTCATCAGCTAATAAATCAATATGAAACATTGTTTTATCAGAAACATTAATGTTTTTGTATTGATCTTTTAATGCGGCAACTAAAACTGTTCTATTTTCTTTTGAAAAAGATTGTTGCTTTTCTTCTATCTGACTTTTAAATCCATTTATATCTGGAAAATTGTGATAATACGGTTCAATTTTCTTAGATTTATCGATGTAATCACACATCATTGTTGAGAAAAAACCTGTTTTTTTAAATGGAATATACGTGCTACAATCAGAATCGATCAACGACATTTGCTAAATATTTTTTTGACTAGAAGAACAAATTTAATGTATTGAAAACAACTTCGCTTTCTTCTTAACAAAACTTTATTAATCTATTTCTTTATTTTTACAAAATAATTGACCCAATATGCAATTTAAGTATCCTGAATTTTTATATTTTTTATTACTCTTAATCATACCAATAATTGTTCATTTGTTTCAATTACGTAAGTTTAAAAAAACACCATTTACCAATGTGGCTTTTTTAAAAAACTTGGTAATTAAAAATCGAAAGAGTTCTCAATTAAAAAAATGGCTGGTTTTATGTACACGTTTATTAATGTTAGCCGCTGCAATATTGGCTTTTGCTCAACCTTATTTTGCTAATAAAAATAATATTGAAAGTAAAGATCATGTTTTTGTATACTTAGATAACTCTTTAAGTACAAATACAAAAAGTAGCAAAGGAAATATTTTAAAGGTAGCTGCTCAAAACTTAATAGAAACTATTTCTGAAACGAACACCTACTCTTTATTATCTAACGCTAACTTTTATCAACGTATTAGCGGTAGTGAGTTGAAAGATTTATTAAAAAAGATCAGTTATACCACAACAAATATTTCTGCTGAAGAAATTCTTCTAAAAATAGAAAGTTTAAAAAACACTACTGAAAATATTTTAATCTCTGATTTTCAGAGTTTTTCTGAAGATAATTTTAAAGATAGGAAGACCAATTTATCATTGGTACAAATTGTTCCAGAAAAGAGAACTAATTTGGCAATTGATAGTGTTTATGTTGATCAAACTGCCGCTGCTGGTTTCAAAATCAATGCCATCATCAAAAATCAAGGAGAAGCTGCAAAAAATATTCCTTTAGCTATTTACAATGGCAATAAATTGATTAGTAAACAAACTTTTGAAATTGAAGAAAATCAGCAAAAAACAGTAGAATTTACTGTTGAAAAAGCGGATACTTTTTTAGGTAAACTGGTGCTTAACAATGCTGATGCTTATGATTTTGATAATTCTTTTTACTTTTCTATCAACACCAACAAAAAAATAAACGTTCTATCTATAGGTGAACCTACAGATTATTTAGATCGTTTATTCAATAATGATGAGTTCAACTACATAACTACAACTCTTTTAAACACCAACTACAACGGAATTAACGAACAACAATTAATTATCTTAAACGAACTGAAAGAATTTCCTACCAGTTTAACTACTAGTATTCGTGATTTTGTTAGTAAAGGTGGACATTTAGTAATTATTCCTAATAAAGAAATCAACCTTACTTCTTACAACGCTTTCTTAAAAAACATGAGTTTAGGAAGTATCGTTTCTCAAAAGAAAGATTCGTTAAAAATTACGAATATCAATTTTAATCATCCTTTATTTAAAAATGTATTCGATAAAAAGGTTCGTAACTTTCAATATCCATACACTAACAACTCATATGTTACTTCGTTTAAAAGTGCTAGTAACGCTATTACATTTGAAAATAACACTAGCTTTTTACAACAAGTTTCTGCTGCTAACGCTAACATTTATTGGTTTGCTTCTCCTTTAAACAAAGAGAATAGTAATTTTACCAACTCTCCTTTAATTGTACCTGTTTTTTATAACATAGCTCAAAAAAGTTTACAATTAACACAATTGTATTATACCGTAAAAAAACCAAATACTATTGAAATTAATACTTCTTTGAAAAAAGATGCCATACTTTCCATTCAAAATAATGAGGGTTCTTTTATTCCTTTGCAACAAAGTTTTCAGAATAAAGTAAGATTATCAACAGAAGATCAGCCAGAAAAAAATGGTTTTTATGCTATTTTAAAAGAAAAAGATACCATACAAAAAATTGCGTATAACAATCCGAAAACAGAAAGTTCGCTTCAATTTTTAAACGTGAAAAGTCTGTCAGATCAATACAATAACATTGCTGTTTCTAATTCAGTAACCAATACAATTGAAAAAATTGACGATAAAAACAAAGTTCGTTGGCTTTGGAAATGGTTTTTAATAATAGCCATTGTATCTTTGCTTGCAGAAATTTTGATTTTAAAATACTTTAAAGTATGAGCACGCTTTTAAAATCGGCTACTATTATTGATGCAAATAGTCCTTTTCATAAACAACAAAAAGACATTCTTATTACCAATGGTGTAATTACTGAAATTAGTGATACTATTGAAGTTAAAAATGAATATGAAGTAATTTCACTTGAAAATCTTCATGTTTCTACAGGATGGTTTGACACTAGTGTTTCTTTTGGTGAACCTGGTTATGAAGAAAGAGAAACTATTGATAATGGTTTATCTGTAGCCGCTAAAAGTGGATTTACCAAAGTAGCTGTAAATCCGAACACCTCTCCAATTACTGATACTAAATCTTCTGTAGAATATTTAAAACATAAGTCTTTTAACTCAGCAACACAATTATTACCAATTGGTGCTTTAACGCAACAATGTAAAGGTGTAGAAATGGCTGAATTATTTGATATGCAACAATCTGGAGCTATTGCTTTTGGTGACTATAAAAAACCAGTTGAAAACGATAACTTGTTAAAAATAGCCTTGTTGTATGCTCAAAATTTTGACGGATTGGTACTAAGCTTTCCTAAAAATAAAAAGATAGCTGGTGAAGGTGTTGCGAACGAAGGTGTAAATGCTACTAAATTAGGTTTAAAAGGAATTCCTGCTTTAGCGGAAGAAATTCAAATTGCTAGAGATTTATTTCTATTAGAATACACAGGCGGTAAATTACACATTCCAACAATTTCTACTGCCAAATCATTACAACTTATCAAAGAGGCAAAAGCAAAAGGCTTAAACGTTAGTTGTAGTGTAGCTGTACATAATTTACTTTTAACTGATGATTTATTATTTGGTTTTGATTCTAAAGTAAAAGTAAATCCTCCTTTACGTACCAAAAATGATGTAAAAGCATTACAAGAAGGAGTAAAAAATGGTGTTATTGATATTATTACTTCTGATCACGATCCGATAGATATTGAAGATAAAAAAGTAGAATACTCTATTGCTAAAGATGGTAGTATTGGCTTAGAAAGTGCTTTTGGTGCTTTACATTCTATTTTCGATTTAGAGACTATTGTAAAGTGTTTAAGTGATAATCCGAAACATATTTTTAAGCAAGAAAAAACAAGTATTTCTGTTGACCAAAAGGCTAATTTAAGTTTATTTAATCCTGATACTTCATATGAGTTTTCTTTAGATGACATACAATCTACCTCAAAAAACAGTATTTTTATAGGAAATCAGTTAAAAGGTAAAGCATACGGTATTTATGCCAATGCTAAACTTGTTTTAAATTCTTAATCTTATGAAAAACTTAACTTCTATAGAAGAAGGTAAAACCAATGCCGTAATTAGTTACCTAACCATAATTGGTACAGTGGTAGCTATTATTTTAAATCATTCTAAAAAAAACGAATTTGCATCATTTCATATTCGTCAAATGATTGGCTTGAATATTTTATCATTTTTAAATCAATGGATTATTTTTCAATACTTTGGCTACCTTGCCTTTTATATTATTGGTGGAATAACACTAGTACTTTGGTTTATTGGCTTTATAGGAGTTATTAAAGATGAAGAAAGAAAAATCCCTATTTTTGGTGATCATTTCCAAGAATGGTTTAAAACATTTTAATCCACTTTTCTAAAAAACTAGATTTTACAACATTAAAGAATGAGTTTATTTTATAAAGTAAGACCTCCAAAAACTGAAGTAGAAAATCCGAACTTGTTATTATTATTACATGGTTACGGAAGTAATGAAGAAGATTTATATTCATTTGCGGAAGAGCTTCCGGATGAATTATTAATTGTGAGTGCTCGAGCGCCTTATGAAATGGGCTATGGCGGTTATGCTTGGTATGCAATTAATTTTACTGCTGAAAATGAAAAGTTTTCAGATTTAGATCAAGCTAGATCTTCTTTAAAACTTATACACGATTTTATTGATGAGATTCAACAAAAATACTCGGTTAACAAAACATTTATATTAGGTTTTAGTCAAGGAGCAATTTTAAGTTATGCCTTAAGTTTAAATTATCCGAATAAAGTAGCACATGTAATTGCTTTAAGTGGTTATATGAATGTAGATTTATTTCCGAAAGAAATTTCAACAGATATTGCTACTGATTACTATGTTTCTCACGGATCTGTAGATCAAGTTATCCCTGTTTCATGGGCTAGAAAATCCCCAGAACTACTTACCAAACTTTCTTTAAGTCACGAGTATTCTGAATATCCTGTAGGACATGGAGTAGCACCACAAAACTTTTATAGTTTTAAAGATTGGATAGAAAAACGACTGTAATCTATCTTATCATAAACAAATTCTATGTTTGAAAAATTCTTTTAAATATAGATCGTTTAAATTTGTACCCGTTTAAAGGCGGGTGCTAAAAAACCTTTTTTCACTTAAAAATTTTAATATGGATATTTTTACTCATCAGAATGCTTATAAATGGTTTGTTCCTATTTGTGCTATAGCAATTGGTTTAGAAATGTACTTTAGCTACAAAAGAAAAGCTAAAAATTATGAGTTTAAAGATGTTTCAACAAATGTATATTTTGCCTTAGTAAATGTTTTATTAGATACTTTAATGTACGGAGTTTCGTATATTGTAATGGACTTTTTCTTTGAATATCGATTTATTAATTGGGAAGGTACTGGCTTCTTATACTGGTTTATTGCTTTTGTAGGGCAAGATTTCTTATACTACATTCACCATTATGTTGATCATCATTCGAGATTCTTTTGGGCAGTACATGTAACGCATCATAACTCAGAATACTATAATATTTCAACAGGATTTAGGTCTCCTGTATTACAACCATTTTATCGATTTATGTTTTTAATTCCTTTAATTTTAATAGGAATTCAACCTTTGCACATCATGTTTGCTTATGCAATGAATCAAAATTATGGTACTTTATGTCATACCAACTTTATTAAAAAGAACAACAAAAAAGGAGTTGTTGGATTCTTATTAAGTGTTTGGGAATACATTTTTGTTACACCATCTCACCACAGAGTACACCATGCATCTAATGTTAAATATTTAGATAAAAACATGGGAATGTTTTTAATTATTTGGGATAGAATGTTTGGTACTTTTCAAGCTGAAGAAGATGAAACTGAATACGAAAAATTAAAGTTTGGTTTAACTACAAATATTGAAGATAAAGGTCCTATTAATATTATTTTCCATGAATGGAAAGAAATTTATAAAGACTTTTTTGTTAGAAAAAAGGACTTACCATTTTTTACTCGAATAAAATATGTGTTTATGCCTCCAGGTTGGAGTCATGACGGAAGTTCAAAAACTAGTAAACAGTTACAACAAGAATTAACAGAATAATATATAGAAAGCGCCTTTTAAAGGTGCTTTTTGTTTTTAAAAGAACTACTTTAATTTATCATTACTGATAATTTTTAATTTTTATAAATTTACAAGCAAAAGAGCTGTGAATGTGTTTACCTCCTACTTCACTATTCTCTTTTGTAAAAATTAAGAACTCAAAAAAACAAAATGGACAAGATAAAAGATGAAAGAATTAGAAAAACTTATTGAATTAATTTCTAGAGATCCAAACTGTATAGTTTATAAAACCAATAGTGAATTCGTTATTAATAGAAAAATCCCTGATGATTTAGATTTATTTTTCAAACTAACAAACGGAGTTAGTTTATTTGAAAACGAGTCTTTTGGAATCAAAATAATAGGAAGAGAAGAATTTATATCTACTAATAGATATCTATATCCTGAAGATGATATTATTTGGGAAGAGTTAGATGGTGATATAACTAATGAATGGTTTTTAATTGCAAAAAATCCTGAATTAGATCAATATATTAGTATCGATTTAACAAGCCAACGCCTTGGCAAATGTTACGACAGCTATTTACCTACTCATGGTGAAGAAGGAATGTCTGAAATAATAGCTAAGAGTTTTACAGAACTACTCTGGAATCTTTACAGTTCTAATGGTAAAGGAGATAATTGGTATTGGAATAATGACAATTTTGAGAAAATTGGAGATGCATTCGATTAAAAATAAAACCAAATAATAAATCCAAATGAATATTAATTATGAAAATATAATTGACCTTCTAAAGTTAGAATCTGATAAGATTATTGAAAAACTTAGAATAAGTAATAATTCAGAACTTATAAATGACAAGAAGAATATTGATAATGCTATTAAATGGCTAAAAAAAGGGATGGAAAATCAAATTCATCCAGATTTTAATATCATCGTAATTCCTGAACAAATAACTAAAACTCCTTCTTCTGAATATCGATTAATAGAAGATCATGAAACTGATGACAAAAAATATTGGACTGAAGTTAGAGTTAATAATAAGGAATTAAGACCTTCATCAGGAGATTTTCTCATAATGAAGTAAAATATAGAAAGGTATTTATAACTTGTATGAATAATAATAAAAACACAGATACAATAAGGTTAATAGGTTACTGGAAAAGTCAGTTTCAGATGAAACTTCCACACCCTATAAATTTTATTGATTCAAAATGGGATCAGACAGAAAAAAATAAAGTGATCGCCTACATAAAAAACGCTCCTTTTCTTCCTGCAGTTGCTGGTGGTTATAGTTATTGCCGATTATGTAATAAAGAGGATAATGGTTGTCGGGAACAATCTGATGGTTATTTTATTTGGTCCGAAGGTTTTTTGCATTATTTAGAAGAACATAATGTTAAACCTCCTAAAGATTTTATAGATCATTGTATTAAATCTCCAAAGGCTAAAAAAATTAACTTGGAACAAGAAGTTAAAATTGATACAGAATGGTGGAAAGAACAACGTGGTTTTGAAACACCAGAATCTAAGTATTTTTTAGATCCATATGAACATACTTATCCTAAATTTTATAGCCTAGAATTAAAAAACTTTAATAAAAACAATCTCAAATTAAAATATAGAAAACTGTTAAAAGATATCGCAAAAGAATTAGATATGTCTGTTATTGAAATTCATCATAATTTAACTAACAGTGATAAAGAATTTATTGTTTCAGAAGAGGATATTAATCATATAGAAAAAATAATAAATAAAGACCTTTTTCTAGATATCAAAAGAATCAAAAATATTAGATAAAATATAGCTAGCTTACTATTCATTTAACATAAATCCATTACATCACAAACTATGAAATTAATTAAAATATTTATTTTCTTATTAATCTTCACTAACTGTGAAGCTCAAGAAGCTAAATTACTACTAGAACAAAAATTAATTTCTGCCCCAGAGAATACTCCTATTTATAAAAGGCTAACTGAAAACGTAGATGGACAAACTACATGGAAAGAAAATTTCAAATACCTAGATAGTATAGATATTTATGCCATTAAATATTTAAGTGATGGTTTAAAAATAAATGGTCTTTTAGTAAAACCTAAAAAACAAGGAAAGTATCCATGTATCATTTATAATCGTGGAGGAAATAGAGATTTTGGCGCTCTTAAAATTGCTCACGGAGCAATTACTCTTGGTCAAATTGCTCAAAAAGGTTACGTTGTTATTGCTAGTCAATACAGAGGAAATGCAGGTAGTGAAGGAAAAGAAGAGTTCGGAGGAAAAGATGTAAATGATATCACTGTTTTAACAGAAGTTTTAAAGGAGGTTAACGATGCTGACACTGATAAAATTGGAATGTATGGTTGGAGTCGAGGCGGAATGATGACCTATATAGCATTGACTAAGTCTAACAAAATAAAAGCAGCTGTAGTTGGTGGAGCTGTGTCTGATAATTTTCGTTTAATCAAAGATAGACCAGAAATGGAAACGGCTGTTTTATCAGAACTAATTCCTGATTATGAAAATAATAAAAATTCAGAATTAGAAAAAAGATCTGCAATCAAATGGGCTGATAAGTTTCCAAAAAACGTTCCGATTTTAATGCTACACGGAAATTCTGATTGGAGAGTAAAATCTGAACAAAGTTTAACATTGGCCTTGGAGCTTGAAAAAAATAGAGTTCCTTACAGACTTATAATATTTGAAGGAGGTGATCATGGTATTTTTGAACATAAAAAAGAAGTAAACGAACAGGTACTAAAATGGTTTGATAAATATTTAAAAAACGATACTACACTACCTAATATGAAATACCACGGAAGATAAAAGTATTGTCATCTTTAGATTTTATTACAATATTACATTCATTTCCTTTCATTTAAGAAAATATAAATACTATCAAATTGAATAATATAACTCAAAATATCTTAGACTTAATTCGAATAGACTTTTTTGCAACGTTTGCTATATTTTCATTTATGATTTTTACCCTTAAACTATTTAAATGGAAAGATGAAAGTATTACTGAAATTGATAAAAGAATAGTTAATTCAGTTCCTAAAATAGGAGTTATATGGTTCATATTATTTATTTCGCAAGATCTAATTTTAAATATAACTAAGTCTCAGACCAATTATATATTAGAGTATCGTAGCTCAATCATTCTTCAATATACTATATGGTTCTTTTTAACTCAATTGTTCAGAATACCTTTCATTAAGAAAAGTTACTCGTTAAGAATTCTTTTAAGCTTACTTTTTTTATTTGATATTGAAAGTATCGATATTCTAGCAATCATATTAGCTAAAAATGAAATTCCAAACACATGGATAAACTACGAAACAAACACAACCTTATTTGGTATTAATTCTTTTTACTTTTTGTTTTTCTTTAATATGTTTGCAAAGTTAGTTTTGTATTGTATAATTAATTATCTGTTTAAGTTTTTTGACTCTAAAAAGTACACTGAAAATTGACCTTTAATTAAACGTTTTAACGAAAACCATCCTAGAAATTAATTTAATCAAGAAATAAAATATTTAAACCTACTCCTTCCCTACTTTCTTAACGCTCTATATAACCAAGTATATTATTTTTTCATTTTGTTTGTAACAACTCTCTAAAATTTAAGTCGATCTAAGTAATCAACCAATATTAAATCTAAATTTAGAATGAAAAACAGTACTTATACCTTTTTGTTACTTACTATTAATTTTTTGCTCTTAGTTTCATGTTCTAAAAAAGAAACTGCTTCAAATACTAAGTCAGAACCTACCATTAAAAAAGTTGATGCATATTTAAATGCGATTATAAAGGCTGATGAAATTCCTGGAATGGCTGTTGCAATTGTGCAAAACGGACAAGTAGTACATCAAAAAAATTACGGTTTAGCAAATATTGCCCATAAAGTTCCGGTAACAGATAGCACACTTTTTAGAGCTTATTCTACAACAAAATTAATGACATCCGTAGCGGTTTTTCAATTAATAGAAGAAGGAAAAATATCTTTAAATACACAAATATCAAAATATATTTCTGAACTTCCTGAATCATGGAAAAATATCACAATAGCACACTTATTAAGCTGTTCTTCTGGTTTACCTGATTATAAAAATTTAGATCAAAATCTTTCAGATAAAGATTTATTAAATACTCTTACAAAACAAGATTTACATTTTGAAAAAGGATATAAATATGAATACAGTCAAACAAATTATTGGTTCCTTCAAATGATAATTGAAAAGGTTACCAACCAAAAATTTGAAGAATTTGTAATAGAAAATCAATTCAACAATACTTCAGATGAAGTACTTTTCGCCTCAAACAGCTTGGTTGACTACCCAAATAGAGTTGCTAAATATCAATATAATAAAGTTTACAATACTTATGAAAAAACTACATACGCTGCTGGCAATCGTTCACTTGCAGGGAATGGTTTAAATGCTACTTTAAATAGTCTGATTGTTTGGAATAACAAATTAGATAAAGATCAACTCATAAAGTCTGAAACTAAACTCAAAATGATGTCGCCTTTTGCATACAAGAATAATCGTTCTCGTTTTGCATATACATGGGGAGTTTATGGTCCTGCTGACAAACAATATTATGGATTTACAGGCGGTGGTGTTAGTGCGTTAATGAAATTCGTAAACCATGATTTAAGTATTATTATTCTTACTAATGGATTTAAAAACAGACCTGTAATTGCGAATATGATTACTTACCTTTCAGGTATAATGGATGATCGATTAATGAGACAAGATAGAGTTTTAAATGAAGATATCAGATTGGCTTTCCTTACAAATAGTTATGAAAACGGAGCTGAAACTTTTCATCAAATAAAACAAAAACATCAAGATATTAATTTTGAAAGAGGTCTTAATATTACTGGTTATTGTTGTTTGCTGAATAAGCAATTAAAAAAATCAATTGCTATATTTAAACTGTATACGCAAGAATATCCAAATTCATCCAATGCATTCGATAGCCTTGGAGAAGCATACTTTACCAACCAACAATATGATTTAGCTAAATCAGCTTATGAAAAAGCCTTAGAATTAGAAAGCTCGAATAAAAATGCAATGGAAATGATTCTGAAAATAGAAAATATAGTCAGTAAAACTGTAAATTAACAGCTTTAATATTTAGTTATGAGATTAGAAGATTTAAAAAAGATTTTTAGCGACTTGAAACCTCCTAAAATATTGATTGAATTATTGGGGTTTGTAAATGTTCATTCTAAAAATGATTGGTTTTCTGATGGCTTTGAATTCTATTTCGATGAAAAAAAGCAAATGCTTAAAACGTACTCTGAGGAAAATGATTTTTTAAATTCTTTAATTGAATTTGCTCAAGCAGACGGAACAGGTTCAACGTATGCGTTTTGAGTTAGAAATCCACATGAAAATCTGGAAAACTCTCCAATTGTAGCTTTCGGTAGCGAGGGTGGTTATCATATTGTTTCAAAAAACATAAAAGATTTTCTTAGCATTTTAACTTATGACGTAGCTCCTTTTATTGATTGGGATGCTATTGATTATTATAAAGATGAAAATGATTATAAACCTAGTAAATATATTGACACTTATAAAAATTGGTTAAAGGATAACCACAACATTCAGATTACTGAAAATGCAAATGAAATTGTTGAAAACGCTCAAGATGAATACCAAGAAAAATTTGAAGCATGGATGAATGAATTTTATACAGCATAAGAATACAAATTTGTTATTTCAAGCATAAAACTCTCATATTAAAGAACAAAAACATTATTATTGATGTTTTTGTTCTTTATTAATTTTTTAAACTAATTTTAGTCTACTTCACCATTTATCAATCTTTCATCAAAACCTATTTTTGCATCGTTTCCTTCCCAAATAACTTTAAAACCTGCAGGTAAAGCTAAAAACTGAACACATTCGGGTCTAAGCAACATAAACTCACCCAAAGGTATATGTTCTAAAAGTGGTAAGTCATTTTCACTTACATTGTTAGTAACTGCATACCAACCTGAATCAGGATCCTCCTTTTTCCAGCGAAATAAATGTACAGGAACTCCTAGTTTTATCACTGGATCTATTGTTACTAACTGATCTATTAATGGAAATTCAGGATCAACTTTTAAATATTCACATACTGTTTTCTGCTGATTAAAAAAATGATAGTTACGCGATAAACCTAAAGCAAATCCATTCTCTTCAGGATAAGGTTCTAATATTTCAAAATAGTCTCCCTCCTCCATCACTTTTATCACCCAAGTAAAACAACTTAATCTTTCTCCATCTTTTAACTGAATTTTTTCTTCTTCTATAAAAAGAACGATATGATCTAAAATAGGTTCTAACTGTTCTAATGAAAGTCCATTCCTTGCTATTTTAAATTCTTTTCGAATATACTTGATCATTCCTTCAGAAAAAATTTCATCTCCTTCAGTATAAAATTTAATATCTCTAATTAATAACATTATAAAATAACTTTTAAGCAATAATACTCTTTTTACTACAAACCTCAATTAGTAGAACTACAAATTAATATTTCTACAAAATCTAATAAACGTAAAAAGTAAACAAAATAATTACATTTGTAGTATGAGAGTCGTTTTATGTATTTCCCTTTTCTTATTTCTATTTTTTTCTGGTATTGCACAAACTATTGATTCCATAGATTCTCTAGAAAAACAGATTAATGAAGCTTCTAATAAAAACAAGAAAATATCATTAATGCTATCATTAGCAGAATTGCAATACGAACATGATTTTTCTTCTTCTAAAAAATTAATGAATCAAATTTTTAAATTATTAGACACTACCAATTTAAAAAAAGATCAATCGCATTTATTAGGAAAAGCTCTTATTATTGAAGGTATTATACACAGAAGAGAAGGAAAATATCCGAAAGCATTAGCTTACAATTTAAAAGCCAAAGAAATTTATAGAAAACTTAATGACTCATCACACAGTGCCGATATTTTGCACAACATGGGTATGATTTACAGATCGCAAAAAGCCCATAATAAAGCTATAGATTTATACAAAGAATCTATAAAAATAAAAGCACTTATTAAAGATACATTAGGTTTGGCTTCTGGCTATAATATGATGGGAGTTTCTTTTAGACAGAGCAAACAATTAGATAGCGCTTTAATGTGTTACGCTAAAGCAAAAACCTTGTTTAATACTATTAAAAGTGCTAAAAATGTACAACGAGTTAATAATAATTTAGCCGCCGTTTTTAGAGATCAAAAACAATACGATAAAGCCTTAAAATTAAACTTAGAAAACATTGAGCACTCTAAAAAACTGAATAAGATATTTTCTTTGGCAGTAGCGTATTACAACACTTCTACTACTTATAAGTTAAAAAAGGAATATCAACTTTCTTTACAATATGTTGATTCATCGCTAACGCTTGCAAAACAAGAAAACTTTAGAAAAGAAATTTCCAAAGCATACCTAAGAAGAAGCTTTTTATTTCACAAACTAAGTGATTATAAAAAAGCTTATTTCGATTACCGAATTTTTAATAGACACTCTGATTCTATTTTTAATGTTGAAAATATAAAACGAATTCAAGAACTAGAATTAACGCATAAGTTTAATCAAGAAAAAAGAGAAATTGATTTAATTACTCAACAAGAAGCTGCTGAAAAATGGTTCTATCTACTTTTATTAATTATTACCATTGTAAGTAGCTGTATAATTGGTGTTTTAGTTTTTTTAAATTACAAGAATAAAACCAAAGCTTTAAATGAGAAATTTGAGAAAGAACAAATTCAAAAAGAATTGTTAGATCAGAAAATTAAAGTGAATGAAGAGGAAACTAAAAGACTTATTGCTGATAACACAATGCGTATTGAGTTTAAGCAAGAGTTGTTGAATAAGATAAAAACAGAAATTTTACCCGAAGCTTCTAAAGAAAATAAAGAAAAAATCAACTCTTTAACCTCAGAGCTACAAAAACAACTACAAACTGAAAGTAAGTTATCAGATTTACAAAATAGAATTACAAGTGTTAACAAAGGGTTTGACAGTAAACTTATAGAGCTTTACCCCTCTTTAACTAAAACTGAAAGAGAGGTATGTGCCTTACTTCGCTTAAACTTGTCTATTAAAGAAATTATGACTGTGAGAAATGCTTCTTTAGACTCTGTTAAATCAGCACGATACAGAATTAGAAAGAAAATGCAACTTTCTCCGAAGGAAGAACTGGAACGATTTATTCAATCGCTATAATTTTTTTAAAATGTTACATTAATATGCTAATAATTAGCATAGCTTTAAATTATTTTTATATTAGTTTTGTTGAAGTTAAATAACCACCACTAAAAAACTATATGAATACAAGACTCATTTTCTTTATTCTACTACTACACATTACAATATTTGGTTTCTCTCAAACTAAAATCGACTCTTTAAAACAAGAGTTATCAAATGAAAAGAACGAAAAATCACAGCTAGTTATTCTAGACAAATTAACGAAACAAATGATTCGGAAGAATGCTCCTGATCAGGAGAAATATTTGAATCAAACCGTTTCTTTAGCAAAAAAGTTAAATGACTATGATTTAGCAGCTGCCAAAACTCGTTTTATCGTTCAAAAATATATCCGTAGCGGTCAATCAGACACAGCTATATATATTGTTAATCGTTTATTAAAAGAGAAAAACAAATTTACCACTGAGAGTTCTGAAGGACATTTACTATTAAAAAGAGCTGGAGCTTATTTTAATAAAGAACTTTTAGACAAAGCTATAATAGATTATGATGCTTCTGCTAATCTATTTTTAAAATCTGGAGATTCAATTTTTGCAGCTGATGCACGCTTTTTTGCTGGTCAGGCTCTTTTTACATCTGACAACTTTTTAAAATGTATCAAACGATATGAAGAGGCGTATGCTTTATACGATAAATTAGGCGATAACGAATATGCAAATCATACGCTTGCTGAATTAGCCATTGTTTATGGAAGAAACTATTTTAACGATAAAGCTATTTATGAAAGAAACAAAATTATAGCTAATGCCAAAAAGAATGGTTTTAAATCAATTTTAGTAGCTACTTATAGTAATTTGTTTACATCTTACAATAAAAAAAATGATTTAAAAACCGCTAAAAAATACCTTGATACACTAAGTAACATGATTCCTGAAATTTCTAATTCTTGGGAAAAAAATCACGTAACCATAGGTTTACTTAAAAATAAAATCAGTTATTTTTTAAAGACGAATGAATTAGATAGTGTTAAAGAGAATATCAGTACTTTAAAAACAAAACTATCAGCAAACAACCTCAAATATCATAATAATGACCTATTATTCAATCAAGGACGCTATTATCAAAAGAAAAAAGAGTACGGAAAGGCTCAAAAATATTTAGCGGAATTACTTGATAAAAATAATCAGATTGGAGATGTGCAACTAATTATCAAAGCCAATAAAGCAATGTCTGATGTACTTGCCAATCAAGGTAAGTTAACTCAATCATATGACTATTTAAAAAAGTATGCTGACGCTAAAGATGTTAATGATACTAAAATAAAAAACAACTCTTTCTTGTATTACCAATCAAAATTTGAAGCTGAAAGAAAGGATAATGAAATCTTCAAACAAGAAACTACGATTGAATTATTAGAAAAAGATAAAATTATTAGCGATACCAAAAGAAGAACCTTATGGGTAACCATATGCGCTATTGTACTTTTATCTATTTTGATTTCCTACTACATTTGGAGACAAGGTATTATAAAACGAAAAGTTTTAAATGCTAAAATTGAAAAGAATAGAAAAGAATTAGAAGAGTTTACACAACAACTTATTAATAAGAGTAAGGTTCAGGAATCTTTAACTGAAGAGTTAGAAAAATTAAAAGAAGAGATTGGCGCTCAAAAATCTATAGAAAAAATACAAGATTTAACCTCCACAAAAATATTAACACAAGAAGACTGGTACACTTTCAAATTAAAATTTAATAGAGTACATCCTAACTTTTTTAATAAACTAAAAGATAAAGGCTTTAACTTAACGAAAGCAGAAGAACGATTACTAGCTTTAGAAAAGCTTTATTTAGATACCAAACAGATTGCTGGTATGTTGGCTATTTCTAATGATAGTGTTACTAAAAGTAGATCTAGATTACGTAAAAAAATTAATGCGCCAAGAGGAAGTTCTATTCTTGAATATTTAGAAGCTTCTTAAAAACATTCTTTTTACACAATAAAAAAACCTGAATATAACCTTAATATTCAGGTTTTTATTTTTTGTCCTGTTTTTGTCCACCCCTATTTTTTCTCTTTTTAACAAGTTCTATATTTCTTTGCCTCGAGTTTGAAAATAACTCAGGGGAACAATTAAAATATTAACATGGGACTAATTACAAAAAGAAAAAAAAGACACAGAGTAAGAATTAAAACAAACAAATTTCTAATTCTTCCTATTATTCACAGAGGTAGACTTCATTGGTTATCTAAAGTGAAATTGGAAAAAGCTTTTAATGGGTATAGAATGATGATTATTGGTATTGAACCAGCGTAAAAGCTTTTTTTAAAACTATATAAACTTCTAAGAAAAAAATTTCCCCCGCCTTAATTAGGGAAGACAAGCTGTTTTAACACAACAACTAAAGACTATTTTATTCATGATAATTATGTTTTCATTAATCTCTTTAGTTAAAAACAGTAAAACGAAGCAATCTGAATACTAATCAGAGAGCTTCGTGTCTTACCCAATAAAGCTCTCTTAAAAAATTACATATTAAGTAAATAAACATCTAAAGAATCTTCTTTAGTTAAATTCAACTTCTTTTTTAATCTAAATCTTGTTGATTTTACAGCTTCTAAACTTGTGTTTCTAAGATTTGCAATTTCTTTACGAGAAAGCCCTATTTTAATAAAAGAACATACTTCTATATCTGTTTTGGTTAACTCTGGATGCTTCTTCTTCAAACGTTCTAAATACTCTTTATTTAATGTTGAAATATTTGTTTTCAAAACGTCTATTCTATCTGCTTCTAGCTCATCACTTTTTAATTCATTAACAATATTTTGAAGAGATATACTTTTATCTTTTTGGGAAAGTTTGGCTAGATCTTTGGTTATTTTTTCCTTCTTCTCTAAATGATTTATGGTTTCATCTCTTAATACTTTCACTTCTTTTTGAACATCAACAACCTCTTCATTTAATGTGTTTATTTTTCCGGAAAGTTCTGTTGTTTTATGTTCGTGTAATTTTGTTTCTTTTTGAAAGCGTTTATATCCAAATATGATAAATAAAACTAAAATTAATAAAACTGTAAATAGTATGGTAGCATATAATTGCCTTTGTAAAACTTTATTTTTAGCTTCAATACTTAAACGCTTTTTTTCTTCTAAATGAACAATACTATCTTTTAATCGTTGCTGTTCTAATTGATATTTAACTTCAATTTCTCTTAATTTCTTAGCATTTTTTACATTGAAAATTTCTTGATTAATTTTTGAGTATTCCAATACATCTTTTAACGCTAAATCATCTTTATTCATCGCTTTGTATATTCTACTTCTGATTAAATAACCATCAAAAATTTTCTTCTTAGCATTTTCTTTTGTAGCTATTTCTATAGACTCATTTACATATATTAAGGCTTTTTCATACTCTTTTAAATGCAAGTATGAATTTGCTAAATTGGTAAGTGTTGATATAACAGATAACTTTTTTTTAATTTTCCTTACATAATCTAAATACTTTAATAAAATTGGTAATGCTTCTTTATGCCTCCCTTCTACTACTAATAAAGTTGCTTTGTTGCTAATCGCTTGTTCTTTTCCTTCTTTATAATTCGATAAATCGTAATATAAAATAGCTTTATCAATCACATAATAGGCTGAATCTAATTTTCTAGCTTGCTTGTAACTACCAGACATCATGCTATAATTATTACCTAAACTTTTATAATTTTTAAACAGTAGATTTAATTCTACAGCTTTTTTAAAGTTCTTTACAGATTTATCATACTCCTTTTGGTATCTGTAAATCATAGCTATATTGTGGTAAGATTGTGCTAAACCAAATGAATCTTTTAATGATACGTATATTTTCTTTGCTCTAAGATAGTCTGTAAGTGCACCTGTATAATTTGAAGTACGCCTTTTATAAATACCTATTTGATGAAGTGAAGATGCTTGTTGTTTTCTGTAATCATAGATTACACGTTCTAAAATTTTTTCTATTTCATTATAGTAATTTTTTACTTTGTTAAAATCTCTTTTTTTGTGATACTCTCCCAAACTGAGCAATGCTTCAACCTTTAGAGAGTCTGTTTTAGCTATTTTGTATGCTTTTTCTAATTGTAATAAATCAATATCGATTTGTTGCGAAAACAAAACAACAGTATTCATTAACAAAATGAAAAAGTAATATTTACACATATATTAATGATTCTTTTTTCTTAGATATTTGGATAATCTCATTCATTTTATTTAGTCATTTTAAGTAAAGAAGGTCGGTTATCCCCAAAAACCAACCTCCTCTGAAAATAAACCCCAATTATTCTCCCCTAATTTATTTTTTAAAATCCATCACCTGGCGGTTCTGGAGAAGCAGCTTGTGCTTGTTTAGGATTTAAAATTAAATACGTACCTAAAGCTGTTAATGCTGTGTATTTACTATAAGTTCCTATTTTTTGAAGCGCTTCTTTTCTTGTCATCTCTTGTTTGTTATTTCTATTCTCCATAATGCTTCTGCTCTATTTATAAATTATTTTAACTACCCCCACTGCAATATTATTTCATTTTTGATGACAAGCAAAGAAAACAAGGGGTGCAAAAAAGGGTGCAGAAGACTGAAAACCTTAATTTTAAAGGATTTCATTACTTTTATTACTCGATTCACTTATTCCTTGAAATATTATTTTTTCTAATGCTAATACTTAAATCATTAATTAAAAACTATTAAATTACAACTTCTAAAAAATCTTTTTTATGTGAAGTTTCGTCTCTTTTTAAATCGAAAATGTAATCGTAATGGTGTGATAAACTCGTTGCTTTTTTGAAGTAAAATTTTATCAATATCGAGTTCCTTAAATTTTTGATTACACAATTAAATTGTTCACTCAATTTTATATGTTACTTCAGTAAAATTACTTTTGCTTCTTCTAATTCTTGAATTTTTTAACTTTCAATAATTCTATATATCTTTTTTCTGATTACAATAATACTGAATATGGATTTTGAAAATCATACTCTACAAATTAGTAAAATAGGACAACATCTTTTTATCTCTATACTCCTATCTAATCACAAAAAAGAACTCTTAAATCTCCAAACTTGGCTATCAAAAAACATTATTTCTTTTTAAAACCGCACAAACGCCACAACAAACAAAACACTCATTAACAAACGCATAAATAACTCTACCACTTTTTGCCACCACAAAAAATAGTTCAAAAAAATTGAAAGTAAGAATATTGCAGCGGGGAACATATAGCTTATAAAATTCAATATTGAAAAGTTCAACTTCAAATGACATTCTTGTTTTGTCCTGATTTTGTCCTTGACATTATTAAGTATTTACAAGGCTATTTAGGTTCCTTTGTATCGAGAATTAATTAAAAGTTATTTTAATGAAACTAAAATTTTCCCTTATCCTTTTTTTTATAATTAACTCTTTTCTTTGGGCACAGGAAACCTATGTGCCTGACAATAATTTTGAGAATTATTTAGAAACTCATGATGCCAATGGAAACATTGTTACTTTAGGAAGTGCTACTAGTTTAGGAAATGGTATTGCTAGCGATGACTATGTAACTACCTCAAAAATTTCAAATCTAACTTCTCTAAACATCTCTTCTAGTATGATTGCTGATATTACAGGAATCGAAGATTTTACCAAATTAATGACATTAGATTGTAGTGATAATTCATTAACAACATTAAACATATCTAATAATTCTGCTTTAAAAACACTATTATGTTTTAGAAATGACTTACAAAGTATAGATGTTAGACAGAATACTCAATTAATAACAATTTCAATTTTTAGAAACCAATTACAAACATTAGATCTTTCTAACAACTTAGATTTAAATTATTTAATTTGTTCAAACAACGAACTAAGTAGTATAGATCTTACTAACAATACAAAATTAGAACGAGTTTCTATTTACGATAATCCAACATTAAATAATCTTAATGTTACCAATCTTCCATTATTAAAAGACTTAGATTGTGTAAATACTAATTTATCGAGTTTAGATGTATCTCAAAATTCAGAATTAGAATATTTACAGGCATATGAAAATCAATTAACGAGTTTAGATCTTTCAAAAAATGTAAAATTAATAGAGCTGTATGTCGAAGACAACCAACTAATGAGTTTAGATGTCTCTAAAAATACAATACTCGAAGATCTTTCTTGTGCCCGTAATGCACTTACATACCTAAATATTAAAAATGGAAATAACACTAATTTAGATGAAAGAGATTTTGATATTACTGGTAACTTAGGTCTTACTTGTGTATCGGTAGATGATGTAACTTTTGCGAATACTAATTTCACTAAAAAAGATGCACAAACAATATATTCTATTTCTTGTACAGAAACATATACACCAGATGATAATTTTGAAAATTTCCTAGAAACTCATGATGCAGATAATAATGTGGTTTCAGTTGGTGATCCAACAAGTATGGGTAATGGAATAGCTAATGATAATAAAGTATATACTTCTAATATTGAAAATGTTACTAGATTATTTATTGCAAATGCCAGTATTTCAGATTTAACAGGTCTTGAAGATTTTGCCAATCTTGAGGAATTATTCTGTTTTGGTAATGTCATAAATTCAAGCTTAGATTTAACCAGTTTAACCAAACTTGAAAGATTTCAAGGAGGTGACATGGGACTTACAAATATAAATGTAACAGACTTAACTAGTTTATACGACTTAGATGCTCCGAGAAATAATTTAACTTCAGTAAATGTTACTACAAATGCGGCTTTAACAAGATTAATACTTTCAAACAATAATTTAACAGGAGTAGATGTTAGTACAAATGTATTATTAGAAGATTTACAAGTACATGAAACTACATTAACCTCTGTAGATGTTACCAATAATCCGTTACTAACCAGATTAACTATCTCTTTAAATCAAATTTCAAGTATAAATATTGAGAACAATCCGTTAATAGAAAACTTAACTGTAAGTAGAAATCCTCTTACTGATATAGATGTGAGTCATCTTGCAAATTTAGAAGATATTAGTATAAACAACACGAATATTACTTCTATAGATTTCAGTAACAATACTAAGTTGGTTGAGGTGTACATGGATGAATGTCCAAATTTATCTTATGTGAATGTGAAAAATGGAAACAACGCTATTATTTCTGATTTTGAAGTAGATAACAATCCAAGTTTAACTTGTATCGAAGTTGATGATCCAACAGCTAGTTATTTAACAAGTTGGACTAAAGATGCGGCAGCTAGTTATGCACAATATTGTCGATTTACCTATGTGCCAAATGACAATTTTGAGAACTATTTAGAAACGCATCGAGAAAACACAGGTGGTGTTTCTTTCGGAGATGCTAGAAGTTTAGGAAATGGTGTTATGGATGATTTGGTTCCTACTGAAAAAATAGAAAACTTGACTATTTTATTTATTGAAGAACAAAGCATCATCGATTTTACTGGATTAGAAGATTTCTTAGCACTAGAAAGATTTAGAGCCTACGGAAATCCTGTAAACGGTGCTTTAGACTTAACAGCGAACACAAATCTAAACCAGGTATTTTGTTGGAATATGGGATTAACAGATATCAACATTACGGGATTAGAAAACCTACTAGCACTTGCAGTGAATGAAAATGATTTAGATAATATTGACATATCTACAAATACTAATTTAGAAGATGTTGTATTGTATGATAACAATTTAACTTCTTTAGATGTTACTCAGAACACAAGTTTGATTGGATTGAATTATGTCGATAACGCAATTACTACAATCGATTTGTCGCAAAATAGCAATCTTAAATTTTTGTATTGTAATAATAATGATGTTACAGAATTAAACCTTCAGGGAACTCCCTTAATCGAAACATTAGAGTTAAATAATAATCCTATTTCAAGTATAGATGTTTCAGCGTTAGCAAATTTAGTAAACTTAGATTTTTCAAATACTAATGTCTCTAGTATAGATGTGAGTAATAGTTTAAACTTAAGTCTTTTAGAATGTAATGATACTAGTTTGATCACATTAGATGTAACTAAAAATACAGCATTAAGAACCTTAAATACTCAAAACAATTCAATTACAACATTAGATTTAGGTAATAACACCAACTTAAATGCATTGAATGCAGCTAATAATCAATTGACATATGTAAACTTAAAATCTGGAGAAACAGACGGTATTAGTACAGTAGACATTACGAACAATCCTGGTTTAACATGTATTGAAGTAGATGATCCTGCTGCAAGCTATTTAAATACTTGGTCTAAAGATATTACAGTGAACTTTGCAGAGTATTGTAGATTTACAGCGGTTCCTGACGCAAACTTTGAGGAGTATTTAGAAACACATGCTATTTATGGTAATAGTGTTGCTTTAGGAAATGCAAATAGTTTAGGAAATGGTATTATTGATGATGGATTAGTTCCTACGGAAAAACTAGAACAAGCTCAATTCTTATATCTTTCTAACTTAGGAATTACGGATTTTACCGGTTTGGAAGATTGTGCAAATGTTACACGTTTATTTTTAACAGGAAATACAGTTTCAAACTTAGATGTTACTGCAAACACAAAATTAGACCGGTTATTTGCTGCAGATTTGGGCTTAACAAGCTTAAATATTTCTGGACTTACAGAATTAAAGCAGCTAGAGCTTAATAATAATGAGTTAAATACCATTGATGTTTCTGAATTCACAAACTTATCAGAGTTATATGTAACAGATAACAATTTGAGTGACTTGAATATCAGTACAAATAACTTAACGTATTTAGATATTTCCAATAATAGCATTAGTAATATTGATTTGAGTGGTCAAACGAATTTAGAATCGTTTAAGTGTGACGGAACTACAATTACTACTTTAAACTTTGATAATAACACAAATCTAGAAACACTTTCATTTTTAGATACTTATATAAGTAGTATTGATGTTACTGCTTTAGTTAATTTGAGAAACTTGACTTTCAGCGATACTAATATAGCTGAAATTGATTTAAGTAAGAATACAAATATGAGTCGCTTGTTTTGTGATGAAACACCATTGACTTTTTTAAACTTAAGTTCTCTAATAATCTTAGATGATTTTTCATGTAAAAACGGTCAGTTAACAAACTTAAATCTAAAAAATGGAAATGCTAGTGATTTAAATAACGTAGATGTTACAGGAAACCCAAGTTTAACTTGTATTGAAGTAGATGACCCTTTATCGGCTGATATAACAGGTTGGTTAAAAGACGCTACAGCTAATTATGCAGAGTTCTGTAGAATGACTTATGTACCAAATGACAATTTTGAAGCTGTTCTAGAAGCTAGAGGCTTTGGAAACGGAGTTACAAATGACAATTACGTATATACTTCTTTAATTGAAAATGAAACTGCTTTAATTGTCCAAAATAATGACATTACAGATGCTACAGGAATAGAAGACTTTAAGGCATTAGAATTACTTTTAATTCGTAGGTCAAATTTAGAGACTATCAATTTAACGCAGAATACTAAGTTGACATGTTTAAATTTAACAAATAATGCATTAACTTCTATAGATGTAAGTAAAAATATATTGCTTCAAGAAGTTTATTTAGATAGCAATAGTATTTTAGGAACGGTAGATATTTCTACTTTGTCTGAGTTAACTAATTTAGGTGTTTCTGACACAGGAATTAATACTATTGATGTTTCAAGTAACCCGTTGATCAGAGTATTGAATCTTGATGATAACAACTTTACAACGTTAGATATTTCTTCATATCCAAGTATAACTCAATTAAGAATAACTAACAATCAATTAACTTCATTAAATGTAGCTACTGGTAATAATGCTTCGTTTACTTGGTTTGATGCAACAGGAAATCCTAGTCTAAGATGTATAAAAGTGGATGATGTTAATGTAAATTTAAGCTTATGGTTTAAAGATGCAACAGCAAGTTATGCTTTGTATTGTGACTTAACTCTTATTACTGATGCTAATTTTGAAAACTACTTAGAAACTCATGATGCAAACGGAAATATAGTTAGCCTTGGAGACACATCAAGTTTAGGTAACGGAATTATAGATGATAACCAGGTTCCTACAGAAAAAATTAAAACAGTAATTGATTTAGATTTAAGTAATTTAGATATTGCAGGTCTCACAGGGATTGAAGGTTTCACTGCTCTAGAATCTTTAAATGTTGATTATAATGATTTAACAGCATTAGATATAAGCAATAATACAAACCTAAGAATTTTAGATGCAGCTGAAAATGAATTAACCTTTTTAGATTTATCTACCAATATAGCTTTAGAAGAAGTAGAATTAAGATCTAATAAAATAGTAACATTAGTTACAAATAACCCAAACTTACGAAAATTGAGAGCAAGTAAGAATTCATTTGCTTATCTAAATCTTACAAATTGTCCTCTATTAGAAGAAATTTCTCTTACACAAACTTTATTGGTAACGCTAGATATTAGCAATGGAAATAACGATCAAATTACTGATTTTAATGCTTCTTATAACGATTATTTAACCTGTATTGAAATTGATGATGCTTCTGCTTCTTATTTATCTACTTGGAATAAAGATGCAACAGCCAATTTCACAGAAAATTGTAATACTGCTATATGGACTGGTAAAAACGGAACAAACTGGACTGATACTGAAAACTGGATAAAAGACTCAGTTGCACTTTCTAGTCAAAACGTTGTTGTTCCTGTTTTGGTTACCTCACCAACTATTGAATCAGGAGTTTTAGCTGAAATGAATGACTTAAAAATTCATGATTTATCATCATTTACTATTGAAGATAACGGAGCTGCAACTGTAAATGGAGATTTCGAAACAGCAGAAACCGCCTTTATTAAATCTTCAATTAATACTAGTGGAACATTAATCGTAAAAGGATCTTCTAATGGAACAATCTCTTACGAACGTTCAGGTTTAGAAAGCAACAAATGGAGTATAATTACAGCTCCTGTTTCTGGACAAAGTATTAAAGAGTTTGTTGAAAATTCAGCTAATGAAATTAGAGTAAACACTACTGTAACACCAAACAGATATGCTGTTGCTTATTATGATGATAGCAAAGCTGACGGCTCTAAATGGACGTATTATACGACTACTGATTTAGTTGACAATTCTATCCTTTTTGAAGAAGGAAAAGCATATATAATTTCAAGAAAAACAAATGGCAGTGTAACATTTACCGGAAGCCTTACTACTACTAATAAAACAGTAAATGTAAACGGAGATCAATGGAATGCTGTAGGAAATCCGTACACTGCCTATTTGCCTATAAACAACAATTCAGATAATAATTTTATACAAGAAAACTTAAGTAAATTCAGTCCTGCTTATGTTGGCGTTTATGTTTGGAACAACACACAAAACAAATATGTAGCAAAAACATTAGCAGGTCCCCCTACTTCACTTACTGTTGGGAAAGGATTTTTTATCAGAACAAATGTTGGTGAAAATACTATTGATTTTAAAGAGTCTCAAAGAAGTCATGATGCTTCAGATGTTCAAGTATTTTCAAAAGGAAAAACCTCTGATACTAGCGTTCAAATTTTAGCTACTTCAGAAGGTATTAGTGTTGATACCAATATTAAGTATACTTCAAACGCTAGTATAAATCTTGATCCTGGTTATGATGTAGCTAATTTTGATGGAGCTACTTTTGATATATTTACTGGCTTAGTAGCTGAAAATAATGAATACAACTTTACTATTCAATCATTACCTAATACAAACTATGAAAGTATGATCGTTCCTCTAGGTATTAAGGCAACTGCAAATTCAAAAATTCAGTTGACAGCTGTAACTAAAAATTTACCAGAAGGAGTTGAAGTATACATTGAAGATAAAAAACTAAACACATTTACTTCTTTAAATAAAGAGTACATTATAAATGTAGATAAAGCTATTAACGGAACTGGTCGTTTTTACTTACACACCACAACTTCAAGTGTATTAAGTACAGAAGAAATTATTGAAACAAACACTAAAGTACAAATCTTTAAATCAAACAAACAGAATATTAAAGTTACAGGGTTAACTTTTGGTACTTCAGCATCAATAAATATTCATACAATTACTGGTAAAGAGATATTTAAAAGCAATTTCACAGCAAACCACACTAATGAGTTTACTCCTTCAAACTTAGCCATGGGTGTTTATGTCGTTAGTATAACAACAGAGAATGGAATTATTAGTAAAAAACTAGTTTTTGAAAATTAGAAATCATGAGTTTAAGCAATAAGAAAGATATCACGAGGAAAGAAGCCTTAAAAAAAATAGGCAATTATGGAAAGTATACTGCTTTAACAGCGTTAGGAACTTACTTAATTCTAAATCCAAAACAAGCACAAGCTGCAAGCCCTGAACCACCTGGAGATGGATTTTAAAAATAACAAAGAGTATCTAAAAAAAAGATACTCTTTGTTATTTCCATGATATTTATAAACTAAATAAGCTGATTATTTGTTGCGTATGAAATTGCTTCTGAAATATTAACTACTCCTAATTTTTCAAATAATTTCCTTCTATGAAATTTTATAGTATCTGGAGATACAAAAAGTACTTTAGCTATTTCATTAATAGCAAATCCTCTTATAGAAAATCTTAAAATTTCTTTCTCTCTACTCGTCAATTTTATCTTCTCTGTAGTTTCCCAAAAACTTTTTTCTAAATTATACTTATAAACTTTGTCATCACCAGTATTAAAAATTTTTATGTTTCCTGATGTTTGTTCTGAAGAAAGAGAAATAATACAAAGTGCCTTCCAAATTTTACCTTCTTTTGTTAAAAACAAAGGAGTCAACTTTTGATTGATCAAAATCTCTTTACCTTCATTATTTTTCAAGTGAAAATCGTATGATATTGTATAGTTTTTTCGATTCTCAACAGGAATTTCTTCATAAAAATCAAATCCTATAGTATTTATTTTTAAAAGTAATGCTAGATCAGATTCGCTAACATGATTAAAATAAAATGAATAGCCCATTTCTTTCACTTCTTCAGCAGTATGACCACATAAAAAAAGAGGGTTATCAGAAACATATTCAAAACCTTTTTTTTCGTAATCTATAATGTAAATACTTTTATAAGTAGTTTTAGCAAAAGCCTTGACTGAATCGAGATAACCAAATGCTTTTTTTCGATCATCTTCTGAAATTTCGTCAACATTGTTTTTGCTATGGAAAAAATCATTGATATTCGCCATAACGGGGATTTTAGTATTTAGAGATATTTTGCAGAGGTAAATTAAGAACTGCAAATATAGTCGTTTTTACTTCTTAATTTTCTTAGCATTACTCAAATTACATAGAAAAACAATGTTTCAAAGTAAAGAAGTACTCCCCTTCTATTTTTAAAAGTCTAGTGTAAATAAAAACTGTTAACTACACTCGAGTGTAATTTTTTTATATACGGCAACTACTACTTTTGTAGGTACATCTAAATTCATATTTAACTTTTTTTACTAGTATTCAAAGTTATATCTAAAACATGAAGAATCTTACATTGTGTTTTTAGGACAATTTTAATGCTATAATAAATTTGTAGAATGTGTAAATATAGAGTTTCCCTGCGCTTTCAATGATTTTATAAGTTAACGAGAGCGCGTTTTTGAATATTTTTATAATAAGAAGTTTAAAGTATAATTACTTTAAACTTCTTTTTTTGATACTACTCCTCCACTCCTACTACTTCAAAATCTGCATTTGCTATCACTTTATTGTTTACAATAGCTTCACAAAAAATTCGAGTTACACCAGCTTTTGTACTTTTTAAAACTCCCCTAAAAGTTAAATACTCACCATGAAAAATTAGCTTTTTAGCTTTAATATCAGCACTCATAACAATTACACTTGAGAAATTAGTTTTCTTAGCCAAAAATAATTCGATTCCTATCTCACCTAGCAAATTTCCTATAATTGCTACTGGTAAAGCTGGATAGTTTTTAAAATGACCTTCACATTCATTAGGCAAAATAGTTCCATATACACCCGTAATTTCATTTTCATTCAACACTATATCTGTCAGTTTCCTTCTTTTTCTATACGGACTTATTTCATTAAAAACTTTTCCTTTATAAAAATGATCTTTAAATAACTTTTGAAAAATTGGCACTTTTAAAACCTGATACTCTATAATTGCTTCAAAAAAAGTTGTATCTGAACCTGAAACAATTCCCTTAATCTCTCCTTTTCGTTTATCACTACAAATAACAGTTGCATCTACATTAAAAATTTCTGTAGCATTTGTTGATAAACTTTTACGTTTAATTTTTGCACTAGTGGCTAAATAATAGCTTTCAACACTGCTTTTTTGAGACAACAATAAAGAACCTAAAATTGCCAAATGTCTTCCTGTTTCAGAACAAAGAATTGGTCCTAATTCATTTCCTTCTAAATATTCATTCTGAACTTTAGCTGAAATATGCTCATTTGATGTAAGACATACATCAAATAAAATATTATATGGCTTTTTTACCATTATCAGTTGATTCAATTCTGTAGTTTGTTGTATTAGAGGTAACATTAGTATCTTTTTTTATAGTAGTTATTTCAATCAAAATTATAGCACATTTTTATATTAAAATTAAAAATAGGGGTGTCAAAAAGGTATTGTAGAGGTTTCATTTTGGTTGCAAAAAAGTTGTAATGTATTTTTGCCTTGTAATTAACCAACAAAAATTTTATAATTCCTCAGTGAAAACAAGATTAACCTTATTCATCCTATTATTAACTACTACAATATCCATAGCACAAAACCAACAAAAAAACTTAAACAAATTAAAACTAAACATTAAAAAAGCCACTTCAGATTCGGCTCGTATATATCATAAAATTGAGTTCGTAAAACAAGGCTATAAATCTGATATAGATACTGCTAAAATTGTACTAAATGAAGTGATTGATTTTTTGAACACTTCATCAACTAGCAAAAAATATTTTCAAAAAAGTAAAGTAACTGCTCTTAATTATTTAGGTATAATAAATATCAAACAAAATCAATTAGAAGCCTCTTTAAAAAACTACTTTGCGGCATTAGACTTAAGTGAAAAGCTACAAGATTCTGCAGGAAAATCTTTATCACTTCACAACCTAGGCATGTTTTTTAGAAAACAGCGTGAGTTTGAAAAATCTAGAAATTATTTTAAAGAAGCCATAAAAATAAAAGAGAAAAAAAATGATATAGAAGACTTAGCTTTATCATATCATATGCTTGGAGTTAATTATTACTTAAATAAAAACTTAGATTCTGCATTTTATTACATTAATAAAACAAAAAAACTTCCTTGTTCTAACATAAGAAAATCTAAAGCAAATGCAACTATAGCGGCCATATACTTTTCTCAAAAAAAATACGATCAATCAATAGCTATTTATAACGAAAATATTAACCTTTTAAAAAGAGATACTGATCTTAACGAATTATCTATTGGATATTTAAATATTGCTGTTTTGTACAATGCCTTGAAAAAATATGATGATGCAATACCTTACTTAGATAGCGCTATTGTATTAGCTAACAAACTAAAGAACAAAGACTTGTTGTTAAAGCAATACTATAGTAGAAGTAACTTACAAGAAAGTAGAAAAGATTATAAAAAAGCACTGTCTGACTACCGGATTGCTATGAGATATTTCGATACGATTAATGATATTGAAAAAGCTAAACGAATTACAACTCTTGAACTAAATCATAAATTTGAAAAAGAAAATCTAGAAAATCGTTTACAGTTAGAAAATGAAAGTTCTAAAAAGAAACTATACCTTATTGCTTTAATTTGTATTGCCATACTCAGCAGTGTTATTCTTTGGTTATTCAAAAAAAATTCTAAGCAGCAAATACGTCTTACTCAAACACGTTTACAAGAAAGAGAACTAGAAAATCTAAAAGCAGAATTAGCTTTAGTTACCAAGGAAAAAGAACTTAAAAATGCTGTTGTAGAAAACTCTATCAAACAAGAGATTTTTAATAAAACACTGAATGATATTAAATCTATTTTAAAACTAGAAAGCGAACAAGATCGAAAAACATCTCTTCAATCCCTTACAGCTTCTTTATTATCTGAAAAAGTGGTTACTAATTCAGATTTGAAATCTTATTTAGATAAAGTTAGTTTTGATTTTAAAGTTACTTTAGATACTAAATACCCTAAATTAAATGATAGGGAAAAAGAAATTTTATGTTTAATGACGCTCGATTTAAATGCCACTGAGATTAGTAAACTACAAAACTCTACCATCTCAGCAATCAAATCTTCTCGTTCACGTATTCGAAAAAAGATTGGAGTAACCTCTAAAGAAGATATTATTAAATTTATTAATAGTGCAGTTTAAAAAAATAGTATAAAATTGGGTAACAGAATGTAAAAAAGAGAACTTTAAAGTGGTTTGAATACTAGAATTAGCAAATGAAAAAAGAAGAAAAATCACACTCAAAAAAACTTTTTAATAGAAAAGAAGCACTTCAAAAAATAGGAGTTTATGGCAAATATGTAGCTTTTACTGCTTTGAGCACTTACTTTATTTTGAATCCAAAAGAAGCACAAGCAGCAAGTCCAGAAACTCCAGGAGATGGATTTTAATTAAAAATAGTATTGTTTACTAATTCGTAGCCTTCACAGTTTGTTACAAATCTGTGGAGGTTTTTTATACTGGTAAATATCAAACTATGAAATAAAAATTCACACTCCCCTAAAAATAAAAGTAGCTTGTTTTTAAAAAAATATATCCGAAATAAATATTTTACAACCCCAAAAACTAAAATTCGACACCCCAACTCTACTCCTAAATCATAAAATTCAATAAAAAAAAGAGGCTCTTTTTTCGGACAATTAACGGACAAAAAACACCTACAAGCATTGATTTTACTGAAGTGAAACCCTTTTGCAACCTCTACATTGTTTGTTTCAATAAATAATTTTAAAGAAATTTGTATCAGAATTTAAAACCAAACTTTAACAACCTCCAACTTAATTATGAAACCTACCTATCCAAATTCTTTATCATTTTTCTTTTACAAATTCATACTTGTAAAAGATGCTTTTAAAGCTTGTATAAAAACTAAATTTATAAGCAAGCTGTCTACTACATTACTTTTTAACTCGAGCATACGACTCGGTAAAACATTTTCGAAAATCAACATACCGTTTATGTACACCTAATCTGTACACTTAACTTTTTTAAAAGAGAAAAAAGCAACATTATAATATTGGAGAATCCATATTAAACAAAAATGCTTTTAGGCTCTCAATATTTAATACCTAACACTATTAAAAACTAGTTGGGATGCTAAACTAGTGTCTAAACTTAAACAATAACGTAACTAAATACTTATAACAGAATTGTTTTTACTAATTACAATTCTATCAATTTTTACTAATCAATAACTATTAACTTTTCAAAATTAGAATCATGAAAAAAAGAAATTTAATTTTAACAGCAACTTTAATAATTTTTAGCGCTTATAATGCTATTGCTCAATCTGTAGGAGGTGATTGGGGTGATAAAAAAGACCTTCTTGTAGTCAACAAAGATAGGTCTAACAATTGGGGACAACTTAGATTACAAACATACAACAGAGGTGTCACACTTTCTAATTACACCAATAGATTAGCAGTTCAATTTGTTACCAGTAATGACCATAAAACTTTTGGTACAGAACGTTTTACTATTAGAAATAGTGGTAATATCGGTTTAAATGGTGTTACTAACCCTTTAGGTGAATTACAATTTAAAAACACCATAAACAACAGAAAGTTAGTTCTATGGCATGGTAATAATAATAACGATCATAAATTTTATGGTTTCGGAATTAACTCTAGTACACTAAGATATCAATCTGATGCCCATCATGTTTTCTATGCAGCAGTAAATGACAATAGCTCTAGAGAAAACTTTCGTATTAATAAAGATGGAAAAGTAGGTATTGGAGTTTCTTCTCCTCTGCAGAATTTACATGTGAGAGATAACGCTCTTATGGGGAGTACTTTTGTAGGTAATGTAGGACATGGTAGTGCTTGGGCTGGATTTGCGCATAAAGATCAAGTAGCTAAAAATTCTTACGCATTAATAGCACAAAGTAATGGACAACATACACTTATTAACAAGAAAGACACAGATAATGGCTATATCGGTTTTAGAGTAGGAAATGTAAATAAGATGGTTATCAATAATGCTGGTAAAGTTGGTATAGGAACAAATTCACCTAATGGAGAGTTACACTTAAGTAAATCTACAAAAAACAGAAAAATAGTACTTTATGAAGCTTCTAATAACGATCATAATTTTTATGGTTTCGGTGTAAATAGTGCTACTCTAAGATATCAATCAGGTCAAAATCATGTGTTTTACAGTTATGTAAGTCCAACTTCATCAAAAGAGGTTTTTAGAATTAACAAGAATGGTACGGTTAAAATAGGGAACACCAATTTAGCTCCGGATACTGTAGATACTTCATTACTTTCTGTTAGTGGTGGATTAAGAACTAACAAAGTAGTATTAAACATTGGTACTTTCCCTGATTATGTTTTTGATAAAAACTACGATTTAATGCCTCTTGAAAAAGTTGCTGAATATATTAATAAGAACAAGCACTTACCAAATATTCCTTCTGAAAAAGAAATCGTAGCTTCTGGTCTTGACATGAACATGATTACTACTAAGCTTGTTGAAAAAGTAGAAGAATTAACACTATACACGATAGATCAAGAAGATAAAATTAAAGCACAAAATAAGCTTATTGAATCTTTAGTAAAGCGTTTAGAGCGTCTTGAAAATAAAGAACAAAAGTAAAAATTAGCACTCGTATGAAAGTATTTAATTTTTTACTAATAGTGTTATGCTGGTATCAAGGAATAACTGCACAAAACACAGAGCTTATCGTATTTTATGCCGATGAAGGAGCTCAAAAAAAGGTCTTAAACTTAGATAAAGAAACCAATTCATTGGTATTAACAGAAAAAAGTAATACGACCCCAGACACTTATTTTGATGCTTTTATTATAAAGCAATCAGAAGATAATCCAGCTACTGTTTTTTTAATTTCTGCTCAAGAAAATAATTTGTTTTTAAAGAGAGAAGGAAACAATTTAGTTTTTAGAGAAATACAAGAAGAAACAAATATTAAAAACTACCAATGGGAAATTCAATATTTCGGGTATCCTTATATCGCACTATGTGATCCTACCAAAGACAAAAGTGTAGTGTACATGCAAAACGGTGTTCTTTCAATGAAGAATGTTCCTAATGCTAGTTGGAATTTGTCGAGTAATGACGATGATAAGGGTAATGCCTATCGATATAAAATCGGCAAAATTGTAAAAACATTCTAAAATTTTAATACACATTTAAAATCATAAATGATGAAAAAACTATTAATTACAGCGCAAAGTTGTTGCTGGATTATACTACTTTGCTTTTTTCTGAATACGCATTTGATAGCACAAACTGCAAATAAAAATATATCGGTACTAAAAATGCCAAGTAGTTCGGGTCATATTTCTAATTTTGACACTAATGTAGGTTTAAAATCTATGTTATTGGATAAAGGAAATTTAGGCGAAGCAACCATCGAATTTTGGACAAAATTCAAAAACGATTCTGAATCGTTATTATTTACCACAGATGCCTTAAATAATAAAGGATTTACGTTTAAAATTCACCGTAACAACGTAATTTTAAACAGTGATTATTTAAATGATCAACAGCCTATTGATATTCCTGCAACAATTACAGGTACTTTTTGGCAACACTATGCTTTTACGTTTTATCAACTAGGTCCTAATTCATTTAATATAGATTTACATGTAGATGGTTATAAAGTGAAAACATTTAGTGCTATTGAAATAGCTGATAATTACGATTTATATTTTACAAAAGGAGGTGCTAATCAAGAAATCTTTTTAGCTGAAGTAAAAGCTTGGAATGTAAAAAGACAAGAAGAGCAAATATTTAATAATAGATATACTTCTTTTTATAACTACACAGGTAATATCATAAACGATCAAATAAATAAAGGACTTGTAGCTAATTTCTCTGGAGATGCTGAAGAACAACCTACAAATCAATATATGCCTGAGCTTACCTCAACGCATTGGTTAAACACAATTCAGCAAGATGGTTATCCTGCTTACGGAAAAATAGCCTCAAAACTAACAAGTAATAGCAGTAATAAAACATTGGCTTTCATTAATAGTGAAATAGAGAATCCTATTAGCCAATTAGATCAAATTATTGTGAGTGCTTCTAAAGGTGCTTTTTCTGATAAAGTGGAACTTAAATGGTTTCATGTTGGTGATTTAACCTATTATAATATTTACAGAGATGGAAGTAAAATAGGTACTAAAGACAATATCACAAAAAATAGTGGAGAACAGTTATTTTTTACGGATAAAGGAGCCTTACCAGGAACAATATATACGTATACGATAGTGGGTGACAATACAGATGCACCAAACCCTAAAAGTGGTAGTAATACTGGATTCATTTTTCCAAACGGTACCATTACAGGAGTTGTAAAAACACAATCAGAAGTATATGTTAAAGATGTAACTATTGAAATTAATTTAAACGAACCTGATCCAAGCAACACAGATGCTGTTAATGCATATACAGCAACGAATGGTAGTGCCTTAGAGTTTGCTGCAAATTCACCTAAAATTAGTTTTGTAGAAAGTAAATTAATTACTGATAACAATAATATTACTATAGAATTTTGGTATAAGAACGGAACTACTACAGGAAGAGGAACCAACAAAGTATTTCAATCGGGTAATACTTCAATTGCAATAAATACTTCTAGTAATACAGATGTATCAACTAGCATTCAGTTTAATAATAATATTGTTAAAACTTTTCCATTAGGAGCTAACGACACAGAGTGGCATCACTATGTATATGCTTTTGGAAACGATGGTATTAATGTGTACAAAGATGAAGTACTTGTAGGTACTGATGCTACTGCTTTTGACTGGAGTTCTACCTCTAACGATTATAATTTTTATATCAATCAAGCTGCTGCACATACGTATTTAGTGGATGAATTTAGAGTATGGAAGGGTAAGAAAAATCTTGATGAAATTGAAAAATATGCTGCTTATATAGCTGATTCAGATGAACAAGATTTACTACTAGCCTATTCTATGGACCTTAATGATACTAAAGCTATTTATAATCGTGCTTCAGTTTCAAAAGGTAGCTATGTAGGAAAAATAGAACAAACATCTACTTTAGTTTACAAAGAGCAACCTAAAGCTTTAAAATATGTAGCGTATACAGATGCTAATGGTAGTTACGAATTCAGTGCTATTTACAGTACACATGATAAATACACCTACACTGCTAGAGCTATTAAACCTATTCATGAGTTTAAACCATCTACAGTTGGTGCAATTATAAAACAATCTTCTTTGGTTGCAGATTATAGTAAAGTAGCTAACTTCACTGATATTTCTAATTTACCTGTTGCTGGTAGAATCTTATATATTGAAGGTGAAAACAAGTATCCTGTACCTGCTGGAAGAAGATTAGCTATTGATGGGCAACCATTATTAGGTTCTGCAGATGGTTTATTAAGTAATAAAGATGGTGTATATAGTGTTTCATCTTCTTTAGGCTTACATACTTTTGAAGTTTTTAATCCTGAATTAACAAATAACAACAGTTTAAATAGTTTAGATTTTTCTCCTGTAGAAGCAGACAATACAATTACAAGTGGTGGTTATGCTGTTACTAAAAATACTATTAACTATAAAGACAACGGTATTACGATCTCTGGATTTGTGAAACCTTTTGTGTCTGTTACCTACCCAAGTTTTGTTCCTGAAAAACAAACATTACTACAATGGGATCAATTAGAAGTTGTTTTAAAAAACAATACTTTAATTCAAGTATTTTACAATGATCAATTACAAAAAGAAACCGCTTTAAACAATCCTAGCTCTTTCTCTTTTTTCGCTGTAAGTATTGCTGATACGGGTGAATTAGGTTTGTTGGTAAATGATACTTACAAATCAGGAATGATAAGCGCTCCTACTTTTAATAATGATTGGTTATACTTAGGAGCAAGCACAGATAATGGTGGTACTGCAACTGCATCTAACTTATCTCCTATGACCTTGGTAGAATTTAGAAACACTTCTTATTCTGAAGTTGAATTAAAAGCTATCAAAAGTGGTGATATTATTGATGGAGATGCTGATCACTTAGAATTATCTTTCGATTTTGCTCAAGAAAAAGGAAACAGAACTTTATCTAAAACTGTAGCTGGTAAAAACAACTATTTAGTTTTAAATGATGCTGCAACTATCAGCAATTCAGAGATCATAACCTATTCAAAAAAATACAAGTATGAATATGTAGCTACTACATCTCGATACAATCCTCAAGCAGGTAGTCATTTGTATTCTTTAAATGTTATTGATCCAATGACTGAAGTAGATTTTGAAATGAAAGATCGATTTGGTTTTGTAGGAAATATAGTTATCCCTTGCGAAAATACTATTGGAGCATGGACAGGAACAATTACAAGAACTGATAGTGATGCTACTCCTGCTTTCTCAAAAGAAATTACAGCTAGTAATTTTGATAACGAGAACAAAGTATTTATGGTAGATGGTCTTATTCCTGGAAAATATGAAGTGATTATTACCAATGTAAACGATACAACTATCACTAGAAGTATCTCAAACATAGATATTACCAAAGGTTGGGCTACTTATGATTTTGAATACAGAGCTCCTTTATCTATTGAATTGAATGTATATCAAGTAAAAGAAGATAAAATTACTACTCCTTTAGAAGACTTAGTTGAAAGTGATTTCGACCTTTTAGAAAAAGCTTGTGGTAAAGACTTCTATGTATTTAACGAAGGTGCACCTGTATTACTTCAAGCAACTATATTTGAACAATATGGAGATCAAAAATGTATGATCGAAGAGGCTACAGTTAATTTTACAGGTGGATTATTAAAATTAGCTGATGGTGCTAGTTCTGCTCAAGGAAAAACAGACGTAAATGGACATGCGGTATTAGCTTCTTTTGCTGCTGCTCCTAATTTTATGACTCCACATACAAAAGGTTTTACAATTCAGGCTATGAAAAATGATAGCAGTAAAATTGAAACTTTAAAAGGGTTAATTACTGGAGCAAGAATGAACAATAGTGATTTTACTATTGCTGATCCTGTTATAAACTATGTTTTACACGACCCTCCTGGTGATGGAAGTAGTGCTACTCTTAAAAAAGGAACTAAATCAGTTACTACAGGTAAATGGAATGCTGCTTTAGGATACACAGGTACACTTAGTAATCAATTAGGTTTAGAGCATAGACAAAACTTAGTGGCTACTGTATTAGGTTTTGGTACTTCTATTACTGCCTTTAAAGCCAAAGTCTCAACTGGAGTAGATGTTCAATTTAGTGCTTTAGGAACGTATAATGGTAGTACTGTAACAGAAACTGAAAACACGGAAGAGTTTAGTACTTCTAGCACTGAAAATATTGTTGGTAAAGAAGCTGATTTATTTATTGGAACAGGATATTTAATAACTGTTGGAACTGGTGAAACATTGGCTTACGATAGTGACGCATGTGAAGTTCAATACAGCTCTAATGCTCAAGTTTTAAATAATAAAATAGATAATTCTTTTTCACATACCTATTATGATATTAAAAAAGATATGATTCCTAATTTATTAAAATCTATAGAGAGCGAAACTGACGATAAAAAAATTCAGTCGTATGAAAACTCTGTAAGAAAATGGAGTGCTGCTTTAATTAATAACGACTTTGCTTTAAACTTGTATAAGAGATCAGATTATGCATATTTGAAAGATTACGCATTTCTTTCTGAACTTGATCAAAAGTTAGATGAATATGATGAAAGTAAATATGATTGGAATGATTACAAGCAATTTAAAAACTTTGATAAAAACAGAAGTTTTGATGGTGGTGGTTCAGTATATACTAGAAACATTACCACTGCTGATACTGATACCAATGGCGCAGATTTTCAATCGACCTTTGATTTTGGATATAAAACAAAAGTAGACGGAACTGTCGGTGGTGTTAGTTCTGAGTTTGAATATACCAATACGGTAAACACTGCATTGGGTGGTGGTTTCGAAATTACTGATGAAACAAATACCTTAGTACAATATACCTTGACAGATGGTGATGCTGGTGATCGTTTTGCTTTAGAAATAAGACGTGACCCAAATTATGGAGTACCTATTTTTAAAACTTTAGCAGGAAAAAGTTCTTGTCCGGCAGAGCGTGGTACACAAATTAGAACAGGTGTAGAAATTTCTTCAGAAAAAACCATTGCTAATGGATTAGTGGGTCAAACATTAGAATACCAAGTAAAACTGAGAAATACGCAAACAGCGGGGAATGCAGATTCACCTAAAACCTACGAGCTTTCTCTTTCAACAGAAACCAATCCGCTTGGAGCTATTGTTACAGTTGGTGGTAAAAAGTTAAATGGTAACACTATTTCTTACTGGTTTGGACCAGATGATACCTCTCCTACTGGTATTAAACAAGAATATGATGTTACTGTACAAGTAACAATGCCAGACAATGAAACAGATTCGTATGTTGAATACAAAGATTTGGAGTTATTATTTGCGGTACCTTGTGAAGGACATACTGATTTAGATTATGATCATAACATTAGTGTATACGAAGATGCAGGAGTTAAAAGTATTGATGCTTTATATCTGACTGCTCAGTTCCATGGTCCTTGTATTAAAGAAACGACTATGAATAGTCCTCAAGAAAATTGGGTGATTAATCAATCGAACAATAATATTCAAGATTTTGTTTTCACGCTTTCTGGTGTATCTGTTGAAAATGACGAAGTAGTACTTCCTGATAGTTTAACTGCTGTAGAAATAGAATATGCTTTAGCTGATAACAATACGCCTATTTTGTTAAAAACAATTACGGTTGAAGAGTTAAAGAATATGTATAGCGATACTCACAATGCTTTTAAAGCTTCTGTTGATGTATCTGGATTGGTAAATGGTGGTTATGGTTTTAGAATTGTACCTGTATGTGGATTAGGAACTGAAGTTTGGAGGCGAAATACACCTACTCCTTATGTGTATGGAAATGTATCTAGAACTGCTCCATTATTATTAGAAACGAATCCTATTGAAGGAGGAATATTAACTGACGGAGCTATTACTGCTGTTTACAACAAACCTTTAGATCCTACTACACTTACTTCTTTAAATATTTCGTTAAGAGGTACATTAGGAGGTTTACCCAAAAAATTAATATCAGCAGAGTTTAATGTACCTACAGATATTATTACCGTTCCACACGGAGACTTCTTAAATCTTTCTGGTGCATTCACTACAGAATTTTGGATAAATCCAACTGCATATCCAGTTAACGGAACAGTAAATCTATTTGAAAAGGGTAGCAACTATAGTTTAGGGTTAAATGCAAATGGAAAGTTAGTATATAAAGAAGGACTAGGTGGAAATATTACTGCAAGCTTACCTCTTCATGAATGGACTCACGTAGCTATGGTATATGATGGATATAATAACATAAACTTCTATTTCAATGGTACTTTGGTATACTCTGATGTTGCATATAATGTATCTAATGAAAATATTCAATTAAATACTAATGATTTAATTATTGGTGGATCTAATGATCAAAATGAAGGATATTTAGGTTTAATAGATGAATTACGAATTTGGAATAAAGCACGTTCACACGGTCAAATTGTTTCTTTTAAAGATAAACAGTTATTAGGAAACGAAGATCAATTAATGGCGTATTATGTATTTGATAATATTGCTTTAGAAGTAGATGGTTTCCAAGAAGGTGTTAGAGATTTCACTGGTAATACTAGTGGTAGTACTCAAAATGGTATTTCTTGGATTGAAGGTGATTTTGCAGCTCCTTTATCTATTGAACAATTAATACAAGACATTCCTATTGAAGTAAACACAAATGTTGACAATAATGAAATTATTATCACGCCTTTAAACTTTCAAGAATACTTCTTAGAAGGAGCTAAATTAACTGCCATACTTAGTAATAGCTCTATCAAAGGTGTAGACGGTAATGTTACTGAAGGTCATAATTGGTCATTTACCATTAATAAGAATAATACTAACTGGAACAAAGCCAATATTAATGCTTCTCAACAAGTTGGAAATACTACAAGTTTTTCTGCAACACTTACCAATAATGGAGGTACTGATACAACTTTTGAACTACAATCTTTACCAGATTGGTTAAAGTGTACAAATGTTACTGTTGGTAATGAAATAACTATTGAAGCTGGTTTTGAAAAAACATTAAATTTCAGTACTTCAGCTTATTTAAACAAAGGTGTTTTTTACGATAATATTGGTGTAATTACCTATAGTGAAACTGGTACTAGAACTGGTTACGAATATTTTAAACTTACATTAGATGTTAATTGTGAAACCCCTGATTATGAATTTAATGCCTCTAACTTCCCTTTTAAAAAGGAATTTACAGGAACATTAAACATTGCTGGTGAAATTTCAGAAGATACCAACGATGTAATAGTTGCTTATTTTAACAATGAAGTTAGAGGAAAAGGTAGCGTTTCTATGATCAATAATAAACCAACTGTTTTATTAGATGTCTTTTATAATGTAGGTGAGTCTGGTGATTTATATTTCCATGTGTGGGATGATTCTCATTGTAAAGAATACATTGGTTTACAACAAACTTATGCTATTGGTGATACTCCTTCTGAAGGAAATATTATTACACCTGTATTGTTTGAAACTGGTGATACTATCGTAAAAAGAATTCCTTTATTACAAGGTTATCAGTGGGTAAGTTTCAACTCAATCAATAATCCTCAAACCTCTATTTTAGATATTAATCGTATAAAAGGTATGGAAGAAGGTGATCAAATTATGGAACTATCTGGAAGTGAAATCACTTCATTCTCAGCTACAGGAGATGCTAGTGGTACTCTTCAACAATTAGATTATACCAAAGGATATCAAGTGAAATCTGCAAGTGATAAACTAATGCTTATTCAAGGTACTGATGCTCCTATGAATACAAACATTACTATTAATGGCGGATATGCAACCAACTATGTAGGATATATTCCTAATGTAATGTTTAACACCTCGTATGCTTTACGTTCTTTATCAAATAAATTTTCTATTGGAGATAAAGTTTCAGGACGAAAAGGTTTTTCAGAATTTACTGCAGAAGGATGGAAAGGTACTTTAACACATTTAATACCAAACAAGTCTTATAGTATTAAAATGATGAATCCAGGTACTTTAAATTATTCTGGTGTTGTTACTACTTCAAATAGTGTAGCTTCAAGAACAATGTCTTTTGACGATGTAACATCAGAAAATACTGATAAAAATGCGTTAGATACTAAATACTTAAAAGATGCTAAAGCAAAAGGTATTGAGGTTGAGGGAACAAAATATCCTTTTATTATGTCTGTTACTGCAAAAATTGTTGCTGATAACATAGATACTGATAAAGAATATATTGTTATTGCAGAATCAAATGATAAATATAGAGGGATAGCAAAAGCTGTTAAACAAGAAGATAGCTTTGTTTATTTTATGACTGTTTATGGAAGCAATAAAGAAACCATAAATTTCAAGGTTATTGCTGATGATGAAACTTTTGATATTGAAAACACTTTGTCATTTTCTAAAAATAAATTCATAGGTAAGTTGGAAAATAGCTATCCTTTATATGTCTCAGATTCAAATCAATCTGATATTTCTGGAAACATATTAACTATTGACAACAATCCTGTTGGTGAAATAGCAACTATTCATATGCAACCAATAACTACAGATAACTATGTGTTAAACTTAGTAAGTCTTAACGGTACTGAAATTGCAACATTATTTTCTGGTAAACTACAAGAAAACGAACGCACATCAGTAATTTTAGATAGATCTACAGATACTCGTTTAATGAAAATTCCAAACGGGATGTATTTATGTCATCTAAAAAGTTCTGACAGTAGCATAACATTAAAAGTTATTTTTAAATAAACAGTTTAAAGCTTTTAAAATTTAAACCACCTTTTAAAAAGGTGGTTTTTTTATGAATATAAACGTTAACATAATTTTATTTTACACAAACAGAATTGTTAAAACATCTTTTTATCTAACAAAACACCCTCGAAACATTATTTATGTTAAAAAAGTTAAAAAAGAATATTTTAAATCTTTTTTATGTTAAAAAACAAACAAAAAGTAAATTTAAAGTTAAATTTAACTTAAACAAAGGAGTTTAATTCAATTTTAAACCTGTTTTAAAAGTTAAAAAAAAGTTAAATTATAGTTTTAAAAAGTTAATATTTTCTTAAATAAAATATTAACTTTTTAACATTATTATCAATAGAAAACCCTTTAGTAGCCTAATGCGAATTAGTTGCTTAATGATAAAAACCACTTCAAAAAAAACATACATATTTCAATTTTAAACACTTAGCTCTCTCTAACGTGTTTTTTTTTATGCTGATATCCTCTAAATTTGTTCACGAATTTTAATTCATTAACCCTTTAAATTTTAATTATGAAAAATTTCAGTAAATTGGCATTAGGTGTCCTAATGTCGGCAATGGTTTTGACTTCTTGTCAAAATGAAAATGCTACAGAGAGTGATCTTGACACTACAGCAGAAGCTGCTGGTAACGAAGGTAACATCATTCCTGGTCAGTACATTGTAGTTTTCAAAAATTCTTCAATCGCTCCAACCTCAACAATAGTTTCTAAATCTGCTTTCACTAGTAGAGAAGCTAAGGCAAAATCAGTAGATGCTATTTCTGAAGCGTCTATTTCTAAAATGAATGACATTTTATCTAAGAATGAATTAGATAAGAGTAACGTTTTAAATTACTATACTACAGAAATTACTGGTATGGCAATGAAATTAAACGATGCTGAATTCCAAAAACTTTCTAAAGATCCAAACGTTGCAACTATTGAATTCGATCAAATTATCGAAATTCCTAAGTTTCAAATAGAAGACGTTGTTTCTGGTGATAAGTCTCAAAGAATGGCTCAGGAAACTCCTTGTGGTATTTCTAGAGCTGGAGGATTTGTTAATAGTTCTTCTAGAGATGAGTGGATTTGGATCATTGATTCTGGTATCGATTTAGATCACCCAGACCTTAACGTAGTAACAAACACTACTTATGCAAGATCATTCGTAGGTGGATCTGCTAACGATTGTAACGGACACGGAACTCACGTTGCTGGTACTGCTGCAGCTATAAACAATAACACTGGTGTTGTTGGTGTTTCTGCTGGTGCTGCTGTTGTTCCTGTAAGAGTTTTCGGATGTAGCGGTGGAAGTAGTACTTCTACTATCTTAGCTGGTATCAACCACGTTGGTAGATATGATATCGCTGGTGATGTTGCTAACTTAAGTTTAGGAGGATTCTTCGGATCAGGATGTTCTTCTAGTTCTTCTTATGTAAGCGCTTTAAATGCATTATCTAATGGTGGTACTTACGTAGCAATTGCTGCTGGTAACAGTAGTGCAAATGCAGCTAGCTATGCTCCTGCATGTGTTAACGGAAGTAGAATTTACACTGTTGCTTCTATGACTTGTAACCGTTCTTTCTCTTCTTTCTCTAACTATAACATGAATCCTATTGATGTTATTGCTACAGGAAGTAGTGTAAGAAGTACATACTTAAACGGAGGTTATGCTACTTTAAGTGGTACATCTATGGCTTCTCCTCACGTAGCAGGTATTATGCATGCTAGAAACGGAGCTCCAAGAACTTCTGGATCTGTATCTAATAGAGGTGAAAACTATCCTATTGCTGTAAGATAATATCTAACAAAGATCTTATAAATATAAAACCACTTGCTTGGCAAGTGGTTTTTTTATGTTTTACATTTACTACATATTCCTATTAGTAAAAACTTAGCTTCTTTAATTTCAAAACCATCTAAATTAGGCACCTCTACTTTAGTATTAGGTTGACAAGTAATTTCTTTGCATTCCTGACATTCAAAATGTAAATGATTGTGAATTGTATGATCTTCTTTACAAGTTTTGCATGGTGCATAAAAAGCCTTTCCATTTTGATCAACTATAGAATGAATAAAACCACTTTGCATAAACCTATCTAAAATTCTATACACTGTACTTTTATTAACCTTTACTGTCATGGATTTCATAATGTCTTCAGCAGACATAGCATGATTTGATTCAGTCAGAATATTTCTAACTTGTTCTTGCTTTTCTGTATTCCTTGTTTTTTTATTTTCCATGAAAAAAAGTTTAATGTTACACTCTAAAATCCTTCTCTTTATAAACTTTTAGTAAATTATATAGCCGATCCCCTTATATACAAATATATTATATTTGCCTTGCTTAATTAACTATAACTATATGCTTTTTTAAAAAAGCTATTTAATTTATGCTATGAAAAAAATAATATCATTCATTATACTTCTTTATAATACATTTATTTTCTCTCAAGAAAAAGAAGTTATTTTTAAGGTTCTTACTGAAAATAACAGTATTATTTTTCAAGGAATTAATAATTCTGAACTAGATCAAGAAGTAACACTTACACTAGATTCTATAAAAGGTTTATCTGGCTATTCTCAACCTTTGAAAAAGTTAATTCCTGCTCACCAAAATCTTAATTTTACTGAATTAAAAATTACAGGAGATTACTTTTATAATTATTCTTTTAATTACAATGCAAAGGCTACGGAAAGTCAAATAAAAGAAAGACAAAATAAACTGATATCATCCGTTTTAAACGAAGAACATGACTTTAATAATGGTATTGTTCTTTTCTCTACCAAAGGATGCTCTAGGTGCAAAATGACAGTTGATTATCTTGATAGAAACGACATTAAATACAAATATATTGATACCTACAGAAATAATGTAAATAACTCATTAATGTGGGCAACAATGAAACTTAATAATCAAAAAGCTCGTAGAATTACCTATCCAGTAATTTTGGTAAATGGTAATTTACATTATAGTATTGATAACCTAAAATCCTTTTTAAAAAGTTTAAAGAAAGAGTTTAAAAATAGATCTTAGTAAACAGTAATTTTTGTTTTTAATACTAGATAGGATATCTTTATAAGGTAATCTTAAAGTAAAATGCACGAAATTTTATTCAATTTTATTTCAAAATACATCACCATAACAGAAGAAGAAAAAAAAGCTATTATTTCTTTGGGTGTTTTTAAATCAGAAAAAAAAGGATCTATTTTACTTAAAGAGGGACAATTTTCAAATGAGTCTTTCTTTGTTTTGAAAGGTTGCCTTAGATCTTACTACATTATTAAAGGCGAAGAAAAAACAACTTCTTTTCACACTGAAATGACAGCTATTAATGCATTAAATCAAACTTCAGAAAAAAATATAGCTTGTGTTGAAAATTCAATTGTACTAGTTTCTAATCCTGAATTAGAAATAAAAATGTTTGAAAAATTCCCTAAGTTTGAAAGCTTATGCCGTATACTTTCTGAAGAAGTTTTAAACAAACAACAAATTGATTTTGATTTATTTAAAATTCTTTCTCCTGAAGAACGCTATTTAAATATATTGAAAACCAAACCCGATTTAATACAAAGAGTACCTCAACATCAATTAGCCAGTTTTATTGGAGTAAAACCACAATCATTAAGTAGAATTCGCTCTCGCATTACGGCAAAAGAAAAAACTAGTATTCGTTAACTTTAGTGATCGTTTTTTGAGTTGTATCCTATTTAGTTTAGCTAAAACTAAACATACTAAATAGATATGATGAATAACACTTATTTTTTACCACCCCTCGCTTCTTACAATTCAAAACAAATTTTATTCCTAATTAACACAAAAAAGTCATGAAAAAAGAGACTTTACTCCCCTATTTCTGGATTTTTTTAAGCGTGAATTATATTTTTTTGTGATGTATTTTCATTAATGCTTTCAGACTATTTACAGCAAATATTAAATGGAAACGTAGGAGAAATTATTTTTACTGAAAAATTCTTACTCACTTTTGCTTTAATTATGGAAATTCCAATGCTAATGATTATTCTTTCTAAAATAACTTTTTATAAACTCAACAGACTTTTAAACATAATAGTAGGAATAATGATGCTAATTATTCAGATTGGTAGTTTAGCTATCGGAGAAAATAGCTTACACTACATTTTCTTCAGTACTGTTGAAATAATTACATTAATTTTCTATTATTTATATTGCTTGGAATTGGAAACGTATAAAACTACAAAAGCTTTCATAAACGAAAGCTTTTGTAGTTTTTATTAATAAATAACAGGTAACTATTTTAAAATTTGAGCTGTATGCTCTTTTGTTTTTACTTTAGCTATAACTTCTTCAATTACACCATTTTCATCTATTACAAAAGTAGTTCTGTGAATACCATCATACTCTTTCCCCATAAACTTTTTTGGTCCCCAAACTCCAAAGGCATTAATAACTGCTTTATCTTCATCTGCTAATAAAGGAAAAGGTAACTCATGCTTATTAATCCAATTTTGTTGACGCTTTGCACTATCTGCACTTACACCTAATACATCATAACCTTGAGCCAAAAATGTTTGATAATTATCTCTTAAGTTACAAGCTTCTGCTGTACACCCTGGTGTGCTTGCTTTAGGATAAAAAAACAACACTAATTTTTTACCTGCATAATCAGAAAGTTTAATCATATTTCCTGCTTGATCTTTAGCTTCAAAATTTGGTGCTTTATCTCCTGCGTTTAATGTAGTCATAATTCGTATTTTTGTTAAGTAAAAATACAGAAAAAATGAACAAAACCGAAAAAGTTCAGTTTGTAATTGATACTTTGGAAGAATTATATCCAGAAACACCTATTCCATTAGATCATACAGATCCTTATACATTATTAATAGCTGTGTTAATGTCTGCACAAAGTACAGATGAACGTGTAAATAAAATTACTCCTTTATTATTTAAAGTAGCAGATAATCCTTATGACATGGTTAAATTAACTATTGATGAAATTAGAGATATTATAAAACCTGTAGGTTTATCTCCAATGAAATCAAAAGGAATTCATGGTTTATCTGAAATATTAATAGAAAAACATAACGGAGAAGTACCTGCTGATTTTGAAGCTTTAGAAGCTTTACCTGCTGTTGGGCATAAAACTGCGAGTGTAGTAATGGCGCAAGCTTTTAACATTCCTGCTTTCCCAGTAGATACTCACATTCATCGTTTAATGTATCGTTGGAATCTTACAAATGGAAAAAGTATCAATCAAACAGAAAAAGATGCTAAGCGACTATTTCCTAAAGAAATTTGGAACAAACTACATCTTCAAATTATTTTTTACGGAAGAGAGTACTCACCTGCTAGAGGCTGGAATTTAGAAAATGATTTAATTACTAAAACTATTGGACGTAAAACTGTAATTGATGACTATTACAAAAAGCGTAAAAAATAAAAGCTTCAGTTTTTACTGAAGCTTTTAATGATTTAATTCAAATTCAATTCAATCATAACATTAGAACTAGTCCTTATTGTTCTTAAAGACCTTGAAAAATCTAATATAAATTGTACTGTCTTTTGTTGAGGGTTCATCTCTTTATCAGATGATTTATCAGAGTAAATTTTTGGCATATAGTTTTTATTTTTATTATACTAACTATACAACGCTAAATTTCATATTATATTGTTATTAATCTAACAATACTATATTATTTTCCTCAATTACTTTTCTTAAATTTATTAGAGCATATCTCATTCTTCCTAAAGCCGTATTGATACTAACCCCTGTATTCTCTGATATTTCGTTAAAACTCATATCCATATACATTCTCATTTTAAGCACTTCCTTTTGCTCGTTTGGCAATTCTTCAATTAAATTTTTAACATCTTTTAAGACTTGTTCTTTAATAATTCTTCTCTCTGCATTCAAAGAATCATCACTAATAATTGAAAAAATATCGAAATCATCGGAATTATTAAACAAAGGCATTCTGTTATTTTTTCTAAAATAATCAATTACTAAGTTGTGAGAAATTCTCATAACCCAAGGTAAAAACTTACCTTCTTCGTTGTATGATCCTCTCTTTAATGTTCTAATAACTTTTATAAAAGTATCTTGAAAAACATCTTCAGCTACATCTTTATCTTGTACCTTACTATAAATAAAACTAAAAATTCTTTGCTGATGTCTTTTAACTAAGATTTCAAGAGCTACTTCATTTCCTTGAATGTACTCTTTAACTAAAACACTGTCTTCTCTTGCCTTACTTTGCATAATATATTACTTTTTAGGGAAGAATTAGATTCTTCAATTAGGGAATTTTGATAAATTTTAAAAAGTAATTTTATTCTATATGCTTGTGTTTTAAGTTTTTGATTAAAGCACAAATATGCTTTATTTTATCTTTAAAACCAAATTTTTTCTGCATTTTTATTGTAATCTCTAAAATTAAAAAGTTAAATCGCTTGATTTATATGATTCTCATTAAACTCTTATTAATTTAAAACAAACTTGTTATAAAACTTCTAACATTAATCACAAAATTTAGCCTAATACTATTTTAAAACACTTGTTATTAAACCTTTTTCTGAAACTAAAACGCTCAAGCCAAATTTCAAACACTTAAACCTGAAAAACAAACGCTTAAAGCATTTAATTAAATACGACACAATACCCGTGGTAACTTTGAAATGAGAGTTACAAATAGCGCTATTTCTCTCTTTTTAAAGTAGAGTTCAGAAACTACTATAAAAAACGAGGCGTCCTCTGAAAAGCCTTATGAGTAGGAATAAAACAATCAAATGATGAGTAATTTAACCGCAACTATTAAAGATGTGCTAGCCGTTAGCACCAATTCTGTAGAAAATAAGTATTATGAGGTATTGCAACAGCAAACTCAAAATGCCGTAAGAGGTATTATTAATGATACTGTTTATCCTATTCAATTTCCTTCTCAAGGAGGTTTTATTTACAACTGGCAAAACCTTGATAATATTTTCAATAGAGGTACTTATAATTTTATCACTGGTAATATTTCTCCTGGAAAAGTAAGTCCGTCTGCAGCACTTGGAGAGGCTGGTACTTTTCCTAACAACTATATTCAAGTATTAAGTGGTATTGCATATACTTTGAATAATGCAGATACAGAAAAAATGAATACAGTACAGGGCAATGCATCTGCTCAACAAGCAACTATCGTACAAGATTTTCAAAGTACATACGGCGAAATTACTAAGGCGCAAATGGAAGAAGCTAAATCGGTAGTTGGTCCATGGGGTGTAGCCACAAAATATGACTATGTAATTAGCTATGTTTTAGGTACACAGTGGAGTGGTACACAAGCGAACGATCAACCTCCTTTGAGTTATGAAAAAATGTCTAGTGCTAGAAATCTCAAAGATTTATTACCTCAAAGACCTGGTTCTTCAGATAAGGTAATTAATGATGTTTCTATTTATTTAAATATGACAGCACCTGTTAATGCTTTACAAACTCAAATGCAAAATGGATCTTGGACTGTTGCACAAGCTATTAAAAACACATCAACTCCCACAGACGCTAATGGAGGTATAAAGACCTTTAATCCTGTTGATGGAAGTATTGATAAAAACTTTAGAACTGGTTGGAATATTAATAAATCTATTGCCGCAATACAAAATGATTTAAATAATGAATCTAGAGTTATCGAATTTAAAATGACTACTCACGAAGCTTCAGGTGATAGTTTAGATGTTAGCATAAATGGTAGTACTGGTTTCTCTGTAGGATCATGGCTTAAATTTTCTTTAGGAACTCAGTTTTCTTATGACATGTCTACTTTTGAAGGTACTAGTAAAGATGCTGAAATTACAGTTCAATATAAAGGATACTCTATAGTACCTATTAGTCCTTCTGCTTGGCAACAAGATGTTAATACTGGTTGGTATAATGGATCTATTATCAGACAAGCTTTTGAAAATCAAGGAAAAGATGTAAGTGGTTTCAAATTTGTTTCCTCTACTCCTCCTCCTTTTGACTTTAAAGCCTTTGAAGATGGCGGTAATTTTGGATGGTTGAATAATGTTATTGTTAGTAATTATCCTACCATTACTATTAAATATAAAAATGCTGACTTTAAAAGTTTTAGAGAAAACTGGAGTACGAAAGTTTCTGGTAATTTAAAATTATTTGGATTCATTTCGCTTGGTGGTTTTAATGCAGGTGCTTCAGGTAGTTCATATTCAGAAGGTTCTAACAACTCTGAGTTCACATTAACTTTTAGTCCTTCTAAGGAAATTATTTCACTTCCTGAATTTCAGAAACAAGCTTTTATAATTGCAGGAGCTATTACTAATCCTGGTGTTGCAGGAAAAAGTTAATTATTTAACTAATATTAATTAATAAAACCTTAGGGAGGAGTATATTATTACTCCTCCTTATCATTAAATATCTCAAAAAATGATTGTAAATAGAGTACTTAAACAAAATAGTATCATTTTCTTATTATATTTTATTTCTGTTGTAAGATTATTTTCACAAAATGATGAAACGAAGGTATTGAAAGATAGATTCTCTTTGACTAATGAATGGGCTGAGCAATTAAAAAAAAAATTCCCAATACTCCTTTTCGTTCTTTATATCCTTTGGTAGACCCAAATCATAGTACCTTCTATTATTTTTACCTGAATAAGAATTCAATATTTAACCAAAAAACATACGATTATATTAGTGCACGTGTTTTTCCTTCTCCTATTAAAGGATGCGTACAACTATCAACTGCTAATGGTTTTATTAATGCCTATAAACAGCTCATAACCTCTATCAAATACCAATTAGGGAATGACGATAAATCATTTTTACGAAAACATATTGAGCTACAAAAAAAACAATCTAAAAAAATTATAAAAAACTACGAAACTACATTTGATTCTATTACAAGTCAACAAATTACTATTGCTAATCAAAAACTTAAGCCTTATAAAATAACCATTGATAGCAAATTGGATTATATTTTAATGTACCGCTTAGCATATACGTGGAGCGACTCAAAAAACAATAAAAAACCTCCTTTGTCTTTTTATGAAATGGTACATACTGCATCTTTAGATACACTATTCACTAATTTACCAGCTTCAGCAACTTTACTTTTACCTGATATTTTTCTGTATTTTGAATATTTTAAAGACATCCTGATTTTAGAAAAAAATGTTAGATACAATTCTATGATTCTTTCAAATGCTTTAAAAAACACTCGAATTCCTAACTCATCTAATGGAGGCCTTAAAACCTTTAATACCATCGATGGTGAAGTATATAGTTTTTCCCCAGCATATGCCCTTGGTAATTCACAAGCAGGCATAGTTAATGGTTTAAATGATACACTAAGAACTATTAAAATATCTATTGACATTCCTTTAAAATCAAAAAGTGGAGAACGTATGATATTTCAGTCTAATACTAATAAAAAAATAACTTCATTTGAATTGGATGATATTTTAAAAATTAAAATTGAATATAAAGGCTATATCTTTATTCCTGTTTCTCCTTTGAGTTATTTAGAAAACAAACTAGATTCTTCAAACAATACGAGCCAACCCAATAGTTGGGGGTGGTATTTTGAAGAGGCTATTAAACAGGCTAGCAACAATAAAAACTGTGAACAAACGGGATATTGTTTTCTAATTCCCCCTTCATACAATCTTGGTAGTTTGAATCAAGGTGGAAATTTTGGGAGAATTACCGGGCTTTTAATTGCTAACCCCCCTACAATAAGTATACTTTTTAATCAAAAAAATAGTGCTTTATCTCTACTAAAAAAAAGTTATACTGAAGGAACCCTACAAATTCCTTTTGCTCAAATTAAAGGTAATTATTTTCCTAGAAGAAATTCAAAAAAAAACACTAATGAAATCATTTTCACTCCTAAAAATACAGTTCAAGTAATAATAAATAGTAGTAAACCTCTTCAAAAAATTAGCATCCCAGAAAATTCAAAAATAGCACAGGTACTCATGATTGCTGTTTCTTATCCATCAGATTAACAATAATTATTCTACACTGCATTTATTTCTTTACCTTCTAATAAAGCATTATTTTTGATGAATATTTTTTTGAGTTAATGAAAGTAGATATAGCTAAAATAAATCCTAAAGAAAACATCATTATTAAAGGAGCAAAACTCCATAATTTAAAAAACATTGATGTTGTTATTCCACGTAATAAATTAGTAGTTATAACTGGGCTTTCGGGTTCTGGTAAATCTTCTTTGGCGTTTGATACGCTGTATGCAGAAGGACAAAGAAGATATGTAGAAAGTTTATCATCATATGCACGTCAATTTTTAGGTAAGCTACACAAACCTAAAGTAGATTATATTAAAGGTATTGCTCCGGCAATTGCTATTGAGCAAAAAGTAAACTCAACAAACCCGAGATCTACGGTAGGTACCTCTACAGAAATTTACGATTACATTAAGTTACTATTTGCTAGAATTGGAAGAACCTTCTCTCCTATTTCTGGTAATGAAGTAAAAAAACATACCGTTACAGATGTAATTAATCATGTAAAAGATTTACCTGAAAAAACAAAACTTCTGCTGCTGGCTCCTGTTGTGATCACAGAAAACAGAACTATTGACAAAGTTTTACAAGTTCTTACGCAACAAGGCTATGCAAGAATTAAGTATGAAGATAAAATTCATAGAATAGAAAAGTTTCCATTAGACTCATTCAAAGGAAACTCTTTTGAGTTAGTTATTGATAGAGTTATTGTTCAACATAATGAAGATTTTTACAATCGTTTAGGAGATGCTACTCAAACTGCCTTTTTTGAAGGAAAGGGAATTTGTTACATAGAAAACTTAGAAACACAAAACACTACTTTATTTAGTAATAAATTTGAGTTAGACGGCATGACGTTTTTAGAGCCAAATACTCATTTATTCAGTTTTAACAATCCTTATGGAGCTTGTCCTACTTGTGAAGGGTACGGAAGTGTTATTGGTATAGACGAAGATTTAGTAATTCCTAATACTGGACTATCAATATATGAAGATGCTATTTTTCCTTTTAGAACAGATGCTTATAAACGTTATAAAGAAGAACTAATTTTATATGCTGCTGAGTTTGATATTCCAATTCATAAACCTTGGTTTGAACTAACCGAAGAACAAAAGGATTTAATTTGGAGTGGTACAGATAAATTCTACGGAATTGATCATTTATTTAATGAGCTTGAGGAAAAAAGTTATAAAATTCAAAATAGAGTAATGCTTTCTCGTTACAGAGGAAAAACTACTTGCCATGATTGTAATGGTAAACGTTTAAGAAAAGAAGCCAATTATGTGAAAATTAATAAGAAAACAATTTCTGATCTTGTTAATTTACCTTTAGATGAATTAGCTGACTTCTTTAAATCAATTACATTAAATGAATATGAAGAGAAAATTGCACATCGTTTACTATCAGAAATTAATAGCCGTTTACAGTTTTTAACTGATGTTGGATTAAGCTATCTTACTTTAAACAGAACTTCAAATACACTATCTGGAGGAGAAAGTCAACGAATCAATTTAGCTACTTCATTAGGTAGTTCTTTAGTGGGGTCGATGTATATTTTAGACGAACCTAGTATTGGTTTACATCCAAAAGATACTGAACGACTTATAAAAGTTTTAAAGAACTTACGTGATTTAGGAAATACAGTAATTGTAGTTGAGCATGACGAAGATATCATGAAAGAAGCCGATTACATTGTCGATATCGGTCCTGAGGCAGGTACGTATGGTGGTGATGTGGTTGCGCATGGTACTTACGATGAAATTATCAGCTCTGAAACATTAACTGCTCAATATTTATCTGAAAAAAGAGTTATTGAAGTTCCTAAAAAAAGGCGTCAAACCAATAACTTTATAAAAGTAATTGGAGCTAGAGAAAATAATTTAAAAAATATTGATGTTACTTTTCCTTTAAATAACTTAACTGTAATAACAGGAGTTTCTGGTAGTGGAAAAAGTACGTTAGTAAAAAAACTGTTATACCCAATAATGCAGAAAAAGCTTATTGGTTATGGCGATAAAATTGGTCAGTACACTTCTGTTGAGGGTAGCTACGAAAATCTAAAGCATATAGAATTTATTGATCAAAACCCAATAGGAAGATCATCAAGATCGAATCCTGTTACCTATATTAAAGCTTACGACGATATTCGTAAATTACTATCAACTCAGAAACTATCGAATATAAGAAACTATCAGCCAAAACATTTCTCTTTTAATGTTGAAGGTGGTAGATGTGAAGTGTGTAAAGGTGAAGGTGTTGTTACTATTGAAATGCAGTTTATGGCTGATGTACACTTACAATGCGAACACTGTAAAGGTAAACGATTCAAAAAAGAAATTTTAGAAGTTAAGTTTAACGATAAAAATATTGATGATATTTTAAATTTAACTATTGATGATGCTATTGAATTTTTCAATCGATTTGAAGAGAAAAAAATTGCTCGTAAACTAAAACCTTTACAAGATGTTGGTTTAGGATATGTAAAACTAGGACAATCATCTTCTACTCTTTCTGGCGGAGAAGCACAACGTATTAAATTAGCTTCTTTTTTAATTAAAGGGAATACTAAAGATAAAGCCTTGTTTATTTTTGATGAACCTACCACTGGTTTACATTTTCATGATATTAATAAGTTACTAGCTTCTTTTAATGCTTTAATCGAGAAAGGACATTCCATTATTGTTATTGAACACAATATCGATTTAATTAAATGTGCCGATTATATTATTGACTTAGGTGTTGAAGGTGGTAAAAATGGAGGTAATTTAATTTTCCAAGGAACTCCTGAAGAGTTAATTAAAAATAAAGAATCTCAAACTGCAATTTTTGTAAAGGAAAAGCTTGATTAGTTTAAAAATAAAATGATACGCATTTTTTATGTGTATCATTTTAAAAGAGATAAGCCCAGTAATGTATTATTAAAATGAAAGTGTAAAAGAGAAATTTAATAATTTTTTACTGGGCATTAATTAACAAACAATTGTGTTTGTGGCTAACAACAAAGTTTCAATCCCTTTCCATGTACTGTTAAAATACTAATATCTTTATCTAGTTTTAAGTAGTTTCTTAATTTCACTATATATACATCCATACTTCTTGATGTGTAATAGTTATCATCATACCAAATTTTAGTTAACAACAAATCCCTAGGCGTTAACTCATTCTTATTAAGAGATAAAATTCTTAATAACTTATTTTCTTTTGGCGATAATTTTTTTGGTGCTTCGTTCTTAAATCTAAGAAAGCGCTGTTGTGAATTAAATATAAAGTTACCTATTGTAAATTCTGATTGATTTGCTTTATTTTCAGCAACATCCATAAGAATATGTTTTATCTTTTCTAATAAAACTGATGGATAAAAAGGTGTAAATAAACTATAGTTTAATTTAGTATCTAAAGTTCTTAACTGACCATCTTGACTTGCTTTTTCTCTTAAGAAAAGAATTGGTAAATTTTCGTGTATTTTCTTAATACTGATTTTTAAACTGTCTACCGAAGTTAAATCTGTTACAAATAAATCACACTCTATTTCTCTTAGTTTTAACAATGCTTCTAACTTATTATTAGTAAATGTGATTTGATAATTATGTAGTCCTAAAAAATCTTTCAATAATAATCCGTAGTTCAAATCTTCAACGAGTAATATAACTTTAGCTTTTTTCATTTTATCTCTTAAATTTTTTAATAGGTTTAATAACTTTTTACACTAATAAGACAAGCAACTACAGAAATACCCTACCGTTTTTTTATTTTTTTTTCAAAAAAAAAAGTTAATAAGGGGTTCTTATTAACTTTTTTAACCGAAATTTTATCAATTATTAAATCTCTTACACGCTACATAATAACTAGTTAACCTTTTCTGTAGCTATGTAAATATTGACAGTTCCTTTTTGTTCTTTTAATGTACTTTTTTCATAAACTTCAAAGTCAGAATGATAACTTCTTTTAATATCAGACTGCCAAATCTCAAGCCATTTGTTGTAAACTATATTCTCGTTTAGCTGCCCATTTATAGTAAAATTTGTATAAAAATCTGCTGGTATTTCTACAGTAGTCATTCCTTCTGGTACATTTTCCAATGAAGAAACTTCACAACCTAAAATAGTAGTATAACTCCCCATATAATCACTTTCATAATCAGTGTAAACAGAAAATACTTTTCCGTCTAATTTATTAGGTATTTTATCAATAACATTAGTAGTTACAAATTGTTCCCAAAGTGCAGGTATATCTTTTGCTGCTTGTTGATTCTGATTAGTTGTTCGCACTGAAATTCCAATAATTTTTAAATTTTCTTTCTGTATTGTTTTCATAATTTATAGGTAATTAATAATTATGAAACAAAGCTAAACACGAACTATGTCAAAGGTATGTCAGGGGTGTTTTTCGATTAAAAAACAATACTCGATTTTTTATGAGTTTGAAAATTTTGATCTACAGATTTCAAAATACTCTTGTAAAGTAATAGTATGTTTTTCAAACTTTTCCTCTAAAATTATTAGCTGTTGAATATGATCTAATCTAAAAACTCTAAAATCATCTCTTAATCTGCACACAGCTATCAATAGCCAATTTTCATTAGTACTATACAATGCAAACGGTTCAACTACTCTCTTTGTGAATTTATTTTCTAACGATAAATATGTTATTTCTATTAGGTTAAAACTAGTAATTGCTGATTGAATTTTGATTAAGTTTTTACTACTTGTTTCTTCTTCTATGTTGTTTCTAAAAACAATTCTTTCTGAAAGTAGTTCAACCTTTTCTTTTTGGGTACTTTTTAATACAGATTTAATTTTAGTTAGCGCATTTGTATAATGTTGCACTAACGATTCATCTTTGTTTTTATCAATAAAATTAGCTGCAGTAATTAAAGCATTTGCTTCTTCTTCAGAAAACATTACTGGAGGTAAATAAAAATTCTCTAATAACGAATATCCTTTACCTTCTTCTGTATAAATAGGAACACCAGATGCTTCTAATGTCCTTATATCTCTATAAATAGTTCTTACACTAACATTAAATTTTTCTGCTAAAAAGGTAGCTGTTACTATTTTTTTAGATTGTAATTGAATTACAATAGCGGTTAAACGTGCTATTCTGGGTTTAGCTTCCATTTAACTCTTTTTTATCTACATAAATATAGTATAATAGAAAAAATACAGCTATGCCTCCGAAAGTATGCCATAGCCAATGTGTTCCCATTGGTAAAATAACTCTAACACCATCTAAAGACCGAAAAGTTACCGCTATTCCAAAAATAAAGAAACCTAAAAAAATATATTTACTATGTTTCCATTGAGTTTTATATGCATACAAAATAAAAGGAATAACAACTGAAACGGCTGTTACTACATATCCAAAAGATATTCTGTATGTTTGAGAAACTGGTAAAAACCTAGGTAAAATACTAATTGCTAAAAAACCTATAAATAATAATAGACGTTTCCACCACTCTCTTTGCAGTTTTCCTATAAAATAAATGATACCTCCAAGGCATACAACCATTATAGGTAACCAATCTAAAAGTAACCAAAATTGATGGCTTCTGGTTCCGTGAAACATGGTACCACCTATCCAGCTTATAAATATTACTGGAATTGCAAATAAAAAGAAGGGATGTTGCTTAGGATTCTTATAAATCTTTTTTCCAAAATAAATCAGAATAACAATAAAAATAAGATTACTAAATGTATTGAAGGGTTCTACTGGTAATCTTCCTTGAATTGTTTCTTGATATATAGGACCTGTGTCGTTTGGAAATTTTTGAAATAAGCTATATAACATCTACACTTCCTTTGCCTTCTCTGATTACTTCTGGTTCATCTTTTGTTAAATCAATAATAGTTGATGCATGATTATCTCCATAACCTCCATCAATTACAATATCTACTAAGTTTTGCCACTTTTCAAAAATCAATTCCGGATCAGTCGTATACTCTATTACCTCATCTTCATCATGAATAGAAGTTGATGCTATTGGATTTCCTAACTGCTGAACTATAGTTCTAGCAATGTCATTATCGGGCACACGAATACCTACCGTTTTCTTCTTTTTAAATGCTTTAGGCAAATTTGTACTACCAGGTAAAATAAATGTATACGGACCTGGTAAAGCTCTTTTTAAAATTTTGTAAACAGGCGTTTGTATTTGCTTTACATAATCTGATAAATGACTTAAATCATTACACACAAAAGAGAAGTTGGCTTTTTCTAGTTTTACTCCTTTTATTCTGGCTAGTTTTTCCATTGCTTTGTTATTGGTTATATCACAACCTAGCCCATAAACCGTATCTGTAGGATAAATAATTAATCCTCCATTTTGTAAAACCTTTACAACCTTTTCTATTTCCCTTGGGTTGGGATTATCATTATATATTTTAACAAACTGTGCCATTGTTACATATTGTAATAAAAAAACAAAAACTTCTAATAGTAGTCTCTATTTTGAAGTTTTTGTTTTTTTATGTTTAGTTTTTATGCTTCGCTATCAATTAATCTAAAGCCTTCTCCATGTATGTTTAAAATTTCTACATTTTCGTCAAGCTTTAAATACTTTCTTAGTTTTGCAATGTATACATCCATACTTCTAGATGTAAAATAATTATCGTCTCTCCAAATTTTTGTTAAAGCTAGTTCTCTTGGCATTAAATCATTTTTGTGAACAGCTAACATTCTTAGTAATTTACTTTCTTTTGGTGATAATTTTTGCGGTTCATCACCATTAAAAGATAAATGTCTTAATTTAGAATTAAAAGAGAACTTACCAATATTAAATTCAAATTGATCGTCATCTTTTGATTTTTCTGTTTCTTTACGCTGTAATATAGCTTTTATTTTATGTAGCAAAACTTCAGAATCAAAAGGCTTGTTTAGATAATCATCTGCACCAACTTGGTATCCTCTTAACACATCTTCTTTCATTGTTTTTGCTGTTAAAAAGATAATTGGCACTTCTTTGTTTGTTGCTCTAATATCTTGAGCTAATGAAAAGCCATCTTTTCTTGGCATCATTACATCTAAAATACAAAGATCATACTCTGAGTTTTTAAACATAATTAAACCTTCAATTCCATCTTTAGCATGTGTTACATTGTAATCATTTAATGCTAAATAATCTTTTAAGACTGTTCCGAAATTCGGATCATCTTCTACTAATAAAATTTTTCTTGTACCCATTTTTGTTTACCCTTCAGTTTATATTAATGGTAGTTTTACTGTAAATACGCTTCCTTTACCTTTCTCACTTTCCACATGCACTGTTCCATGATGGCTATCGACAATCTCTTTCACATACGCTAAGCCTAAACCATGTCCTTTTACATTATGAATGTTACCTTTATGTTCTCTATAAAATTTATCGAACACATACTTTTGAGCATTTTTGCTCATTCCTATTCCTTGATCTTTTATTTTTAAAATAAAAAACTTATTCGTGTTCTCTGTGTATACATCTATCTTAGGTGCATTATCAGAGTATTTAATTGCATTTTCTAATATATTTACAAACACGTTTGTTAAGTGAAACTGGTTCCCTAACACCTCTGTTGATATTGCTTTAAAATGAGCATTTATATCTCCACCTTTGTTAGATACTAATAGCTTTACATGCTCTATTGCTTCTTCAATAATATCATTCGCATCAACAGCTTCTTTAGTTATCTCTATTTGGTTTTTCTCTAACTTAGATATTCTTAAAACATTTTCAACCTGTCCGTGCATTCTTTTGTTTTCATCTCTTATCATTTGCACATAACGTTTCACCTTTTCTTCATCTCCTATAATTTTAGGATTCTTAATTGCATCTAAGGCTAAATTTATAGTTGCAATAGGTGTTTTAAACTCATGTGTCATATTGTTTATAAAATCTGTTTTTATCTCAGATAATTTCTTTTGACGAATTAACTGATATAATGATGTTGAGAATGCAGCAATAATTATTCCAATAAAGAATAATGACAACAATAACATCTCCATCATACTAGATAATAAACTTTTTTTCTCATTCGGAAATGAAATATAAAGCTTGTAATTACTGTTTCCATTATCATCTTCTAATAATGGATAAAAGTAACTATTGGCTTCATTTATCTTAAAATACCCTGATTTGATTTTGGTTGCCAGTCCTCCTTCATACACACCAAATTTAAATTCTTGGTGAATATTTCTCTTTGCTAATTCATCTCTAAGTGTATTATTTAATTCTCTCTTACTTATTCTTTGATGAATTGGAAAACGACTTCTGTTCTGTGCGAACACGTATTCAATCTGTTTTTTTTGCCAATTAGGATAGGTCATGTACCTTGAAAAGGTATTCTTACCAGCATAAGAACCATATTCATCGCTATCAGACCCGTAAGTCGTCTTAAACTTGAAATCTTCTTTACCAGTAAAACGTTTTACTATCACACTATCATTATCGACAAAATCTACGGGGATTTTAAAATTTTCTTCTAAAATAGTTGCTCCAAATGTAAATTTACGTTTACTAACTGTATCTATTTGCTGAAATAAATAATTCTTTATTTCGGCAGTTGTTCTATGTGTATCATCCTCAAATAATGCTCCATATTTATCAACAAAATCATTATACTCTCGCTCCTTTATCCTTTCTGATGTTTTAGCTAAAGCTATGGTAACATTACTCTGAAATTCTAACTGTTTACTCTTAACTGCATCCTTTACCCAATATACTTGAACCGCTATAATTCCTACTAAGGAAATACTCATTAACGCTACAATTACAATAAATATTCTCCTTCCCATTTTTCAAATGTACTTTTTTAAGATAAAGCTATATATGCTTTTAACTTAGATTAACAAAGATAGTGTGTTTTTAAGAAAATTTTAAGAGGTATGTTAAGATATTTACAACCTAACTATACTTTTATGTTAATTTATTATGAATTTTACTTACCTGATTCTCAGTATCGCTAAGTAATATATTGTGAATAACATAATTTGATTGAAGTATCTTTTTCATATCAGTCCATTGATTGTTAATTCTACTCATTACTTCTTCTTTTGTAACCTTATCTCTATCAACAACTCTTTGTATTCTAACATCAACTGGAGCTGTTACTGTTATAATTTTATCACACAACTTATCACTTCCATTTTCAAACAAAATAGCATTTTCATAAAGTATATAATCTTTATCTGCATTCTCTTCTCTAAAATCTTGTAAATGCTTAAAAACTTCTGGATGTACTATTGAATTTAATAAATGAAGTTTCTCTTTATTATTAAAAACGATATTAGATAAGAACTTCCTATTTAACTCATCATTTATATATGCTTCTGAGGAGAAGTTCGCTATTATTTTCTCTTTTATTATACTTGATGTGTTCATCAATTGTTTTGCTTCTTGATCTGCAAAATAAATAACAACATTTTCAAATTTTGCGAACAACTTTGCTACAGTTGTTTTTCCACTTCCTATTCCTCCTGTTATACCTACTAACATTTTTTTTACAATTTTAATTTTTAAGAAATCTTATTTTTGAATTAAAAAATCAATTTTTTGCGGTGATACTCTTACTAAAGATATCAGCTCAGGAGCATCTTCCAATTTAGGTACTAAATAAGATAAGTTTCCATCCTTTGTAAATTTATAATCACATACTACATTAAATAAATCTGCCGATATTTTATTGTAATTCTTTAAACCTACTCTGTATGTTATTTTAACATTCTTCGGAAAAGTATTCAACTCCAAATTTTTAGGAGCATTTATTATTTTAATAGGTACTTCCAAAGTTCCTTCAGTAAATTTATCTATCAGCAACTCTATATTTATTGAAGAGTTACTCAACTTTACATTATCAGACAACATCTTTCTCTCTACTTCTAAATCTGTAGAAAAATCTTCATTCACTTCTTGAAAAGCCACTTTTTTAGTTGTAATTTCTTTAATCTTATTTATTTGTAATTCTGGACCAGAAATTAAAATACTATCAGGATTTATTTTCATTTCAGCCAAACCGAAACCTAACTTATAATTTAAATCTAAATCTGGAACAACAGGAACTTTTTTTGTTTTTAAGGTTCCTAATTTAAAGTGCAAAGTGTCTTTTAAAATATCTACAAGCTCTAAACCTGAATTAAGTTGATCTTGAATCTCTCTTTTTTTATTATTGGTTAGTAAATAATAATCAGTTGTATTTTTACTTTTTAATTTATCTACAGAAAATGAAAGACGTTTATTACTGAAACTTGCTGTGAAAAGTTTAAAACCATTCCCTTTTATTAGAAAATCTATTTTTTGCAAAGGTGTTTCTTGTAATATTTTATCCTGAGCTAAATTATCGTAACTAACATAATAAGTAATCTTAGTAACATACTCCTTAGATAAATTAATAAGGAACCACATGAAAAATGACGTCAATAAAAAACCAAAAAATATTTTAGGTATTTGTATTCTTTTATTCAATAGTCTCTATTTTTTGTTTGTATCAGATTAAAGATAACATTAAGATATTTTAAAACAAAAAAAAGTGAGCAATAAGCTCACTTTAATGATTGAATTTATTAATTATTTTTGGGAAAGTTTTTGCGACAATTCCATAGAAATGGCAGCTCTTTCAAATCGAATCTTACCTGCACCCGTTTCTATTACAACAGTATTGTTAGTATCGTTAATTTCTGCAACTTTACCATGAATACCACTTGTTGTTACAACTTTAGTTCCCTTTTTAATATCGTTTCTAAATTCTTTCTCTTTTTTAGCTTTTCTCCTTTGAGGTAATATTAAAAAAAAGTACATCACTGCTAATGCACCAAACATAAATATCATTCCTCTTTGATCAAAACCTTGAGATTGTAAAAAAATCATTTGAAACATTAAGCTTTCGTTTTAGATTTTGGAACTACCATACCTGAAATTTTCAATAACTCTTGACCTTTTTCAGTATTTGTAGATAATGTGATTGTTTTACTTTGTTTATTTGGCTTACCAGAAGTGTTAAATCTAACTTGAATTTCTGAAGACTCACCTGGCTTAATTGCTTCTCTTGGCCAAGTTGGAACTGTACAACCACAACTTGCTTTTGCATTTGTAATTACTAAATCTGATTTACCACTGTTAGTTACTTTAAAAGAAGTTTCAACTACAAAACCTTCGTCTACAGTACCAAAATCATGTTCTACTTTATCAAAAGAAATTTCTGGAGCACCAGCACTAATTTGCTTGTCTCTTTCTTCTGCGCTAATTACGTTAGCTTTATTAATTTTTGTAGTAGCACTACTACCTCCATTTCCGCAAGAAACTAATGTACTTACCGATGTTAAAATAGCTATTCCTAATATTAGTTTTTTCATTTTGTTAATGTATTAGTTAATGTAAAATTAAAACTTTTTATTATTTATTTAAAGTAAGCCTCTTCCAATCTTTACCATCTTTTTAGATTCAGTATAACTTTTAGATAACTTATCTAATACTCCATTTATGAAATAACCACTCTTATTTGTAGAATAATCTTTTGCTAACTCAATATATTCGTTAATAGTTACTCTACTTGGTATTGATGGAAAGTGTAAAAATTCGGTGATTGCCATTTTTAATAAAATCATATCTATATCAGCAATTCTGTCTGTTTCCCAGTTTGGTGTTTTATCTGTAATGTCATCATCATATTTGTGCTTATGCAACATTACTTTATTAAACAACTCGGTAACAAATCTTTTATCATCTTCATCTTTGTATAAGTTACCTAATACAAAAATGTTTTGTTTTTTCTGTTTGTTTAGAGTTTTAACTACCCAAGTATTTACGAAAGGAATATCATCAACCCAAGAAATCATCTTATCCTCGTAGTACTCAGCTAATTTTTCCTCTGGAGCAATAATTTCTTTAAAAAAGTTTACTAAGAAAATTTGATCTTCATGAAAAGAATTTTCTCTAGTCTTCATGTATTCTTCATAAAGCTTACTCTTTGAAAGTTTTTCCCAAATTATCTTTACATATTCGTCGTCTAAATCCCAGTTATTCAAATTATTTAACTCAACATAACCTTCTAAACTAACACTATCTTTAATTTGATTGATTAGTTCATTGTCAATAAACTTGGTGTTTGGATTTAAATCTTCTTTAGTAGCTAAAATTTTCTTCTTTGAAAGTTCAATTTTCTTTGCCGCCAATTTTTGCACTTCAAGTATCAATTGAAAATTTAGCACATATAAATCAAACATTTTTTGAACACTAAACTTCAAGAACTTCTCTTCTTTAATCAAATCTGTATTCTGAGATTGCTGCATAGCGTATACAGATTGCATAACTTTTAAACGAATATGTCTTCTATTAATCATTTATGTAGGAACTTTAAAAAAGGCGATAGAGAAAACTCTATCGCCTTGCAAAAATATAACTTTTATTGGTTTGCTTTAGCTATTTTGTTCTTTTTTACGAGCATCTATTCTCGCTTGTGCAATATTAAACGCAGCTCTGTGTGTTGTAATATTTTCTTTTTCTGCTAAATCAAGTATTTCCAATGTAGTATTGTATATGTTTTCGGTTCTTTTTAAGCTTTCTGCTTTATCATAACCAGCTACTTCTGCATACACATTAATGATACCACCAGCGTTAATTAAGAAATCAGGAGCATAAACAATTCCCTTTTCTTTTAACATCTTTCCGTGTCTTAATTCATCTGCTAACTGATTGTTTGCAGCACCTGCAATAACTTTAGCTTGTAATTGAGCAATACTATCATCATTTACAGTAGCACCTAATGCACATGGAGCATAAATATCAATATCCAATCCGTAAACATCATTTCCTAAAGCTACATTAGCATTGTATTTTTTACTTAACTCCTCTAAACGAGCCTCGTTTATGTCATTTAAAATAACTTGAGCTCCTTCATCAGTAATATGCTTCACTAAAGTTTCTCCTACATGACCAACACCTTGTACTAACACTTTTTTTCCTTCTAAATTATCAGTACCAAACTTATATTTAGCAGCAGCTTTCATTCCCATGTATACACCGTAAGCTGTTACAGGAGAAGGATTTCCAGAACCTCCATTAGATTCAGAAACACCAGTTACGTGAGGTGTTACTTCTCTTACAACATCCATATCACGAGTTTCCATACCTACATCTTCAGCAGTAATATATCTTCCGCTTAAAGAATCAACAAACTCACCAAACTTACGCATTAACGCATCGTTCTTTTGAGTTTTAGCATCACCAATAATTACAGCTTTACCTCCACCTAAGTTTAAACCAGTAATAGCTGCTTTATATGTCATCCCACGAGATAATCTTAACACATCGTTTAAAGCTTCCCATTCGGTTTTGTATTGCCACATTCTTGTACCTCCTAAAGCAGGTCCTAAAGTTGTATTGTGAACACCGATTATTGCTTTTAAACCTGTATCTTCGTCATTGCAAAAAACGACTTGTTCATGACCATCAAAAGATAACTGTCCGAAAACAGGATCGTTTTTAAGATCTTTGGTATCTATAATTTCCGACATCATATGTTTAGTTGTTTTTATAAAGAAATGCTTTACTATTTCTTAATATTGAGATTGCTAAAATATAAAAGTCGTAATTAATAAACAAAAAAAGACTGTTAATTTAAGAATTTCGTAATAAGAAAACGTTTTCTTTTTAATATTTAATAAAAAAACAAACATAAAAATTCATTTTTAAACATTGAAAGCACTACAATATTTAAATAAATACTTTGTAAAGTATAAATGGCGATTATTTATAGGAGTAATAATTACCGTTTTATCTAAATTATTAGCCTTAAAAATTCCTGAAATAATAAAGAATTCTTTAAACATAGTTGAAGATTATTTAAAAGGAAATGTTACAGACCTAGAAGAAGTAAAACATGAGTTATTAATTAATATTTTAATGATTGTTGGTATTACTCTTTTAGCTGGTTTTTTCACTTTTTTAATGAGACAAACCATAATTGTAGTTTCTAGATTGATTGAATTTGATCTGAAAAACGAGATTTACCAGCAATATCAAAGACTTTCTACCAATTTTTACAAGAAAAATAGAACTGGTGATTTAATGAATCGTATATCTGAGGATGTCTCTAAAGTAAGAATGTACTTTGGTCCTGCCATAATGTACTCATTAAATATGATTGTATTATTTGCTATTGGATTTACAAAAATGTTAAATACTGATTTAAAGTTAACTTTATATACTTTAATTCCTTTTCCTGTTCTATCAATATCTATCTTCTTTTTAAGTAAGCAAATCAACAAGCGTACTACTATTGTTCAAGAATACCTTTCTAAACTTACCACTTTTAATCAAGAATTTTTCTCTGGAATTAATGTTGTAAAATCGTATGCTATTGAAAAGAACGTTTTAAATGGCTTTAATGAACTTGCTGATGAATCTAAAGAAAAGAATATCGATTTATCTAAAGTACAAGCATTGTTTTTTCCTTTAATGATTTTATTAATTGGAATAAGCAACATATTAGTTCTATATATTGGTGGTAAACAATACATAGCTGGAAATATTAGAATAGGTGTTATTGCTGAATTCATTTTATACGTTAATATTTTAACTTGGCCAGTAGCAATTGTTGGATGGGTTACTTCTATTATTCAGCAGGCAGAAGTTTCACAACAAAGAGTTAATGAATTTTTACAGCAAAAACCTGAAATAATTAATACCAATAACGAAAAAACTACCTTAAGAGGAAATATCAGTTTCAATAATGTATTTCTAACTTATGACGATACAAACATTACTGCTTTAAATAATATTAGTTTTGATGTTGAAGAAGGAGAAACCATTGCTTTTATGGGAAAAACTGGTTGTGGTAAAACTTCTATTGCCAATTTAATTACTAGAATGTACGATACCACGGAAGGAACTATTAATATTGATGGTACTCCTATAAAGGATTTGAACTTGTACAACCTAAGAGATCAAATTGGTTTTGTTCCTCAAGATCCTTTCCTTTTTTCTGATACTATTGAAAACAATATCAAATTTGGTAAAAATGATGCTTCTGAAAAAGATATCATAAACGCAGCCAAAAAAGCAGTTATTCACGATAATATTGTTCAATTTAAGAATGGTTACAAAACTATTTTAGGAGAAAGAGGTGTTACTTTATCTGGTGGTCAAAAACAACGTACCTCTATCGCAAGAGCAATTATTAAAGATCCTAAAATTTTAGTTTTTGATGATTGCTTATCTGCCGTAGACACTGAAACTGAGGAAAGAATACTTTCTAACTTAAATGAAATATCAAAAGGTAAGACTACTTTTATCATAAGTCACAGAGTTTCATCGGTTAAAAACGCTGACAAAATCATCATTCTAGAGAACGGAAAAATAGCAGAACAAGGAACTCATAATCAACTTATAACAAGAAACGGAATATATAAAAATTTGTATGAACAACAACTTTTAGAAAAAGAAATTTAGACTTTTATATGGTTTAGTCAAATATTTTGTTAGATTTGTTAGTGAAAAAAACAAATAACTAGTATTATTAAGACTTTGAATTATGAGCGAGAGAGCTGAACAAGAAGAAATCTTTTCACAAGTATTAAGAGCAGGAAGAAGAACTTACTTCTTCGATGTTAGAGCAACGAAAGCAGATGATTATTATCTAACTGTAACTGAGAGTAAAAAATTTACACATGATGATGGTTCTTTCCATTATCAAAAACACAAAATCTACTTGTACAAAGAAGATTTTAATGATTTCAAAGACATGTTAAACAAAGCTACAGAGTATATTATTTCTCAAAAAGGTAGTGAAGTTATTAGCGAAAGACACCAAAAAGATTATAAGAAAAATGAAGAAGTATTAGTAGAGCAAACTGCTGAGAGTTTTACTGATGTTTCTTTTGACGACATATAACCGATTTAGTTCAAATTCAATTTACACAATTAAAAACCATTCTTATTAATATGCTTACATATTTAATAGTTTGGTTTTTTTAATCGGTTGTAAATAAATCTAGAACTAATTTCTACTATAAATTATTTTTAATCGCATACGACTTAAAAATAGTTTCTTGAAATTCTTTTTGCGGCTCACTGTCTTTAGTAATACCACCACCAACGTATATTGTTCCTTTTTCACCGTCTAAATTAACCTCCATACATCTTAAATTCACAAATAAACTCGAAGAATTAACTGAGTCTATTCCGATATTCAATTCTCCTAAATAACCAGTATAAAATTTTCGCTGATACATTTCATTTTCTAAAATAAACTGCTTTGCTTGTTCTTTAGGAAAACCACAAACTGCAGGAGTTGGATGCAATAAGTTTATTAAACTTTCTATTGATTCGTTATAAGTTCCTTCAACTTTTGTTCTCAAATGAAACAAATCACCTATTCGATAAGTTTCTTGTTTAGAAACTTTATAATCTTTTGTTATGCTTCCGATTTTCTCTATTAAATAATCAGTTACCATTTCTTGTTCTTCCAACTCTTTCTCTCCCCAAACAATGTCTTCTTCATTCTTTGCGGTTAAAGTACCTGCTAAAGACATCGTTTTAAAAGTATTTTCGGTTGTACTTAACAACGTCTCGGGTGTTGCACCAATCCACACACCTACTTTAGGATGAAACCATAGATAAACAAATGCTGTCGGATAATTTTTAACTAACCGTTTAAATATATCTAAAACTGAATCTTTTTTTAAGAATACATTCTCTTTTCTAGATAATACAACTTTTTTTAAACTTCCTGTGTTTATTGCAACGATTCCTTTTTTAACTAAATCAATATGCTGAAATCTTACTACTTCCTCTAATGGTACCTCTTCAAATTTTCCTTGGGATACTGAAAAAGAAATATCTTCTTCTAAAAACTCTGATTGATTATCAGGAATTAAAATCGAGGTTTCTTTATTATCAAAAGGTGCGAAAATAAAACCTGACTCTGTGTAAGATGCTGCGGTAAATAATTCTTCATTTTTCTGAAAAAAACCTTTTACAGCTTTTTCATTTGGCTTATTGTAAACAACAAATGGTAATTCTTTCTCTAACGACTCCTCTGCTCTCTTTAATATTTTCAATCTAACTCTTTTAATAATTGTTGCCTAATCTCTTCATAATTCGACCATATAAAACCATGTCCCGCTTCTGGAATTGAGACAAATTTAAAATCTTCCTTAGAAAACTGACGTTCTATAAACTTAGAGTTTTCATAAGGCACAATCCAATCAGCTGTACCATGAACAGTCACTACTTTATTAGGTGTTTTACTCCATTCTTTTTCAAAATTACTCAAGTCTTTTTTATGAGACAACTTTTCTTTACTTGCTTGTTTCCACACATCAGGTACCAACCACCTTGTTAACGACCATTTATAAAAATTTATCATCCAAGGTTCAACCTCGTCTTTACTACTTACAGCTGGCGCTAATAAAATAATCTTTTTAACCTTTTCCTTTACTGCTAAAGTAATAGGACCTCCATAAGAGTATCCAACCAAAATCACTTTATCCTTATTTAAACCCTTGATAATATCTTTCAAAACATCTCTTTCAAAAGCTATATTTTCCTGTGCTTGATGTTTATCTTGATACCCGTACCCTACTCTATCATAAGCTATCATATTAGCCTTTGTTTGTAATAAGCTATCTGACATATATGCTGAAAAATCATTTAAAGATCCAACTGCTCCATGAACAAAAACAAGCGTTGGTAGTGTTGTATCTTTTAAAATTTCAATTTTTCTAAAAGACATCCCTCTAAAGATTTCTTTTGATAATTTAGGTTGAATAACACTTTGTTCATACAGCGCCAAAGAAGCTGAATCTGATTTGGGAGCCGTAAAACTAGAAAAAACAAAATAAAGAATCACTACTCCTAAAAGAAGTACTATTAACAGAATCTTTATTATTTTTTTAAACAACTTCACCTTTTATCTAAAATGATGTTTGTTAGCTTACAAACCGATATTAAATTTTCATCCTCATCAACTACTCTTACTTCCCATAAATGTGTCGTTCTTCCTTTATGAATCGGTTTTGCAGTAGCAAATATGAATCCGTCTTTCTTGCTTTTTACATGATTTACTGTTAACTCAATTCCTTTTACCACCTTAGCAGTATCTCTTAAAAAAAATGTAGATGCACATCCTCCCACAGTTTCAGCCAATGCTGCTGTGGCTCCACCATGCAAAATACCAAATGGTTGATACACTTTAGATGTTACTGGCATTTTTGCCTTTAAAAAGTCTTCTCCTACATCTATAAACTCTATTTCTAAAGTTTCCATTAAGGTACTCGTATTCTGAGCATTCAAACTTTTCAATAATTTATCTTTCTCCATGTGTATGAAATAATCCTGTGATAATGAAATTGAGTTGTAAAAATACGTATTTTTGTAGTCTTAAAAAGAATTACAATGTACAAAGTTAGAGCAATACTAGATGTGGAAAATGATGTAATTAGAACATTATTAGTTGATGAAAAAGCAACTCTTGAAAAATTACATTTTGATATTGCAAATGCATTTGGTTTTGACGGTAAAGAGATGGCTTCTTTTTATCAAACTGATCATGAATGGAATCAAGGTGAAGAAATTCCTTTATTCAACATGGCGGAAGTTGGTCAAGGTTTATCAATGGCAACTTGTAGAATTAATGAAATTTTACAAAAACAAGAAGATAAACTTATCTATGTATACGACTTTCTTCATATGTGGACTTTTTATATTGAATTAGTAGAAACTTCACTAGAACCTATAGTGGACACTAAAATAATTCTAAACGTGGGAGAAATTCCTAATGAAGCACCTACTAAAGTTTTTGAATCTGATAGCATTGCTAATGATTTTGATGATGAATTTAACGATCCTTTTGATGATTTTGAAAGTTTAGACAATCTAGATCTTGATAATTTTTAAGTCAAAAAGGTCGACTTAAAAAAGTATAATCAATCTACTAGTAAACAATTCATTAATCACTTACAAAAAAAACTCTCGTAACAATTTGGTATATTGTTCGTCGAATAAAAAAATCGAATAAAACAGTATACTCTTGAACACAATATTATCCATACGAAATCTCGACAAAAAATATGGTCGAGTTCATGCAGTAAACAATTTATCTTTTGATATTGAGAAAGGAAATGTTTACGGAATTTTAGGTCCTAATGGTAGTGGTAAGTCAACTACGCTAGGTATTATTTTAAATGTTGTAAATAAAACAAGTGGAGAATTCGCTTGGTTTAACGACACAATGTCTACTCATGAGGCTTTAAAAAAAGTAGGAGCAATTATAGAGCGTCCTAACTTTTATCCATACATGACAGCTACTCAAAACTTAGAACTTATATGTAAAATTAAAGGAGTTCCTTATACTAACATTGACGAAAAGTTAAAAGTGGTAAACCTTTATGAAAGAAAAGACAGTAAGTTTAAAACATACTCCTTAGGTATGAAACAGCGTTTAGCCATTGCTTCTGCCCTTTTAAATAATCCTGAGATTTTAATTTTAGATGAACCAACTAACGGACTTGACCCACAGGGAATTCATGAAATTAGACAAATTATAAAGAGAATCGCTAAAGACGGTACAACAATACTACTTGCTTCTCATTTACTTGATGAAGTTGAAAAAGTATGTTCGCATGTTATTGTAATCCGTCAAGGAGTAAAACTTTATAGTGGTAGAGTTGAAAACATGATTGCTTCAAACGGTATAATTGAAGTAAAAACTGAAGGCAACCAAGAGGAACTTATAAATAGTTTAAAAAACTATTTTGATATAGCAACTGTAAATGTAGAAGATGATCTGGTTATTGCTAGATTAGAAAATGAAACTTCTGCTGCTCAAATTAACAAATATTTATACGAAAAAGGTATTATTGTTTCTCACTTAATAAAGCGTAAACCTAGCTTAGAGGAACAATTTTTAAACCTTACTAGTAACTAATTCTAAAACAATTGCCATGCTACGTCTAATCAATATAGAGTTTCATAAACTAAAACATAACAAAGCAAGTAAAGTACTTACTTTTATATACTTTGGACTACTTACATCTATTGCCTTAATAGCAATGATTAAATTTCCTTTTGGAAAGAAGATTGCTTTAGCTGATTTAGGAATTTTTAATTTTCCTTACATCTGGCACTTTAATACATATACAGCCTCTATTTTAAAATTTTTCTTACTGTTTGTAATTGTATCCATGATGGCGAATGAATACAGCTATAAAACCCTCAAACAAAACTTAATTGATGGTTTAAGTAAAAAAGAATTCATTTTATCTAAGTTTTATACGGTCGTAATTTTTGCAGCTTTATCAACGATTTTTGTTTTTGCTGTTTCACTAGTATTAGGTCTAATATATTCTGATTTTACTGAGTTATCTATCATACTTTCTGATTTAGAATACTTATTTGCCTTTTTTGTAAAACTTGTTGGTTTCTTTTCTTTCGGATTATTTTTAGGTATCTTAATAAAACGATCTGCTTTTGCAATAGGTGCTATGATTTCTTGGTACTTTTTTGAATGGATTGCCTATGGTATATTAGGTTGGAAATTTACTTCATGGAGCACAGCACAAGCCATCAAAAACTTTTTTCCGTTAGAAGCTATGCAAAATTTAATTGTAGAGCCAGGAAGTAGAATTGGAGCTGTAAAAACTCTAGCCAATCAAATAGGTGAAAACTTCGATAAAGATTACTCAATAAGTATATTTAACATCATTATTGTACTTGTTTGGACATTTATTTTCATATATCTATCATATAGCTTGTTAAAAAAGCGCGATTTGTAAGTTTTTTTATATTTTTAGCTTCTGACTAATCTAAAGCTGAAAATGAAAAAAATAATCTTACTAGCTTTATTAACCTCTTGTATCAATATTATTGCTCAAAGAGAAGCTAATATTTGGTACTTTGGAAGAAATGCTGGAATCGATTTTAGCACTACTCCACCAACAGCATTGAACAATGGTGAACTAAATACTCTAGAAGGATGTTCTACTTTCTCTGATAGAAACGGTAATTTATTGTTTTATTCAGATGGAATAACTGTTTGGGATAAAAATCATGATATTATGAAATATTCCGATGGTACCTTAGGTGATAATCTAAGAGGAGATCCTTCTAGTAGTCAATCTGGTATGATTATACCTAAACCTAATTCATCTACTATTTATTATCTTTTTACTGTAGATGACGGTGTTAGTAACAATCCTTCTGCTCCTGCTTTTGCTTTTGGTTTAAACTTTTACACCATTGATATTTCTAAAAATGGAGGTCTTGGTGAAATTGTAGATGGTCCGGTTGATTTGTCAGGTGGTTTAGGTAATTCTTGGACAGAAAAAGTTGCCGCAGTTAGAGGTATTGAATGTAATACCTATTGGGTAGTTTCTGTTGTTAATAGTATTTTTTACGCTTTTAAAATTGACAACACCGGTGTGAATGTTACTCCTGTGACATCTCCTGTTCCTACAGCTTCCTCTCGAAGAGGCTATTTAAAACTTTCTCCTGATGGAAAAAAGTTAGCAGTTGCCAATATGCCAAATGGAACAAGCGGATCAGGGAATGCTATGATTTATGATTTTGATGCACTTACAGGTGTTGTAGATATAAACTCAGAAATTGTACTTACTGCTCCTGCTGATGGTCAACCATATGGTGTAGAATTCTCTGTTGATTCTCAAAAACTATATATTTCTACAGTATCTGGTTTTCGTTTTACATTAGCTGAATTTGCAACAACATATAAACTTTTTCAATTTGATTTAAACGCTGCAAATATTAGAGGTTCTAAAAGATTAATTCATGATCAAAACCCTGGTTTTAGAGGAGCTCTGCAATTAGGTCCAGATAGTAAAATATACGCTACTATTCCTCTTGCCTATAATGACCCTGCTGGAGATGCAAAATTTCTAGATGTTATTGAAAATCCTAATGCAGATGCTGACGATGTCATTTTTACTAAAAACGCTATTGATTTAGGTGGTGAGTTATCTACACAAGGTTTACCACCTTTCATTTCTTCACTTCTATTACCTATTGAAATTATAGAAGTAGCTACCAATGAAATCATCAACAATCAAGATAAAAAATACTGTATTGGAGATTCTGTACAAATAAACTCAGGAAATGTTTCTGGAACAAATATTACATACGATTGGACATTTGATAATGGCACAACTACAACTTCTATTTCAAATCAACCTAATTTATTGCTTAATAATGTTGACATGAGTAATAGTGGTGATTACCTTTTAACTATTAACCTTGTAAATGATTGTGGAGAAACAGTAATACTTGAAGGAAAATTTAGAATTGATGTTTTTGAGCCTGCAACTGCCAATCCAATAGCTGATATAAATCACTGTGATGTTGATGGTGATGGAATTCATACTTTTGATTTTGAGGCTAGTTTAAATCCAACGATTTTAGGAAGTCTTGATCCAAACAAATTTGAAGTACTTTATTTTAACAACTTAGTAGATGCTGAAAATAATGTTACTGCAAACACTGTAACATCGCCTTATACCAATGCAACTCCTTTTGCTTCTGAAGTTTTTTATGTGAGAGTTCATAATAAAAATGCTCCAAATACTTGTTATGATATCACTCAATTTAACTTATCTATAACAGCTATTCCTGAACCTATTCAACCTTCAGATTTTGAAGTATGTGACGATGTAGTTAGCGGAGGAGATACAGATGGGTTTTATAACAACTTTATACTATCAACTAAAGACAATGAAATTTTAGGAAGTTTATCTCCTACTCAATACAACGTAAGTTATCATAGCACTTTAATTGGTGCTCAAACTGACTCTACTACTGATGTTATTGATAAAAATGCACCTTATAGAAATACCTCTACAAACGAACAAATCATACATGTAAGAGTAGAAAATAACGCTAATACTCTTTGTAATAGTATATCAGATCCTGCTTCTACAGACTTTAAACCTTTTAAATTAATTGTAAATCCACTACCAACATTATTAAATCCAATTGTTCAAATTGAACAATGTGAAAACGATGGTGACCTTACTGCAATTGTTAATTTAACGCAATCAGAAATAAATATTTCTAACAATCATTCAAACGAAAGTTTTAAATATTATAATTCTCAAACTGATGCAAATAATGATAATGCTGAAATACTTGACCCGGTAAATTACAATGCTACTAATGGTGAAATAGTTTGGGTAAGAACCATTTCTGACAAAAACTGTTACAGAGTATCTCAATTAAACATCACTATATCTTTTGCTGCCGATATTATTTATGACAAAGAGTTTACCGAATGTGATGACTTTTTAGATGCTGATGGGACTGATACTACTAATAATGACGATAAAGATGGTATTACTAGTTTTGATTTTTCTGCTGCTGAAAGTGAAATTATAAATTTATTTGATCCAGCCATTAGAAACGATCTAAAAGTTTTGTTTTTTGAAAACGAAGCTGATAGAGATGCTGTAACTAATGAAATTTCAGATAGTAGCAATTATAGAAACACAAATAACCCTGGCGTTACTAGCAATACAATTTTCATAAAAATCATAAATAAAGTAAATAATAATTGTACTGGATTAACCAAATTATTCACCAGAGTATTACCGCTACCAAGTTTTGATGTTAGCTCTCCTTACATTCTATGCTTAAATAACCTTTCTTCCATTGAAGCTGAATCACCTAGTGATAGCTATAATTATGAATGGACAAGAAATGGCAATGCTACAGTAATCGGAACAAATCAGCAATTGAACTTGACTCAAGGAGGAGAATATGAAGTTACAGCAATTAACACCACCACTCTTTGTAGAAGAACTAAAAAAATTATCGTAAATGAATCAATTATAGCATCTATCAATCAAAATAATGTTTCTATAATTGATGATTCTGACAACAATACCGTAACTATTAACAACAATAATGATGAACTTGGAATTGGAGATTATGAATTTGCTTTACAAGATGAAAATGATCAAATAGTTTATGATTATCAAGACGAACCTGAGTTTGAAAATCTGAAAGGAGGCATTTACACCATTTTAGTTAGAGATAAAAATAATTGTGGTATTGCTGAACTTGATGTATCTGTTCTAGAATTCCCTGACTTTTTTACACCTAATGAAGATGGAATTAATGATACTTGGAATGTAAAAGGAGCCAACTCTTTATTTTACCCAACAAACAGTATTTATATTTTTGATAGATACGGTAAGTTACTAACTTCCTTAAAAGTAGATGATCAAGGATGGAATGGTTTTTATAACGGACAAGCACTTCCGCCAAATGATTACTGGTTCAACATAGAATTAACAGATAGAGATGGGAATATAGTAAGTAGAAAAGGACATTTTTCGTTAATCTTTGACTGATTAAGTTAAATTTAATACACAAACTTAGGTTAATTATCGTTTTAACCTTTTATTTGCTAAACTCTTTTTAGTCAAAAGAATATGCATTGTTAATTGTCAAGCTTATGAAAAAAACACTACTATTTTTAATTTATTTTTCTCTAATTTTATTCGCAAATGCTCAAGATGGTGCATCTACCTGTGATGCTGCTGAACCTATGTGTTCTGATGATATGGGAGTAAAAATATTTGACAATGTTACAGGAAAGCCTAATACTGGAACAATAGCTTGTTTATCTACAACTCCTAATCCAGCTTGGTTTTTTATTAGAGTTGAAAGTAGTGGTAGGTTAGAATTTCAAATTATCCAAGCTCAAGATTTTGATGCTGCTGGAAATGTTGTTGGTAATACTTTAGATGTCGATTTTACATCATGGGGACCTTTTACTGCACCAGATGGAAATTGCTCTAGTTTAGCTACTACTTGTGTTGATACAACTGGAGCTCCAACTACTTGTGTAGACAATACATTTGATCCAGATTATTATATAAACAATGAAGATGGAACAAATATTATGGACTGTAGTTATAGTGGATCTGCCATTGAAAGCTTTACTATTGAAAATGCCGTAGCTGGTGAATTTTATATCCTTTTAATAACAAACTTTCAAGACTCACCTGGAAAAATTAAGTTAGAACAAACTAATCTAGGAACTACAGGTGCTGGTGAAACTGACTGTTCTATTATTGCTGGTGAACTTGGTCCTGATCAAACCGTTTGTGATGGTACAACCATTACTTTAGATGGAACTCCTTCAACTGGTACTGCTACCTCTTATGAGTGGCAAATAGATACTGGTGCTGGTTTTACAACAATCGCTGGGGAAACGGGTAACACTTTAACAATAAACAACGATAAGTCTGGTACTTACAGGGTAATTATAACTGATGATGTTGGTGGAACCGCTACTGACGACATTGATATTACTTTTTTGCCCGTTCCTGTTGCTAATAAACCTGCTGACATTAATTTTTGTGATAGTGACAGTGATGGCTTTCATACTTTTGATTTACAAAATGATGTTACTCCTCTAGTTTTAGGAGCACAATCAGCTATACAATTTGAAGTAGTGTACTTTTTAAGTCAGACTGATGCTGATAACAATAATACAGCAAATGCATTAGCAAATCCATATACAAATTCAACAGCAAATAGTACACAAACTATTTATGCTAGAATTCATAATACTAGTAATCCAGACACTTGTTTTGACACTACATCTTTTAGCTTAGATATCAACTCATTACCAACACCCAGACAACCGTCAGACATCGTTGTTTGTAACGATCTAGGTAATCCTGTTGGTTTTTACAATAATTTTATTTTAGCTACCAAAGACAATGAAATACTAGGCGGTTTATCTCCTACTCAGTACAGCGTTAGTTACCATACTACATTAGCTGGAGCTCAAACAAATGCAACAACTGATGTTATTGATAAAAATATAGCTTACACCAATATCATTCCCAATGAGCAAGTAATTTTTGTAAGAGTAGAAAACAGTTCTAATACTTCATGTAGCGTTGCTACAACTGTTTCTTCAGCAACCTTTAAACCTTTTAAATTAGTTGTAAATCCTTTACCAGTTATAATTAACCCTATTGTTCAAATTGAGCAATGTGAAAATGATGGTGATTTTACGGCAATTATCAATTTAACTCAAGCACAAATTAATATTTCTAATAATCATTTAAATGAAACTTTTAAATATTATACTTCAGAAGTAGATGCTAATACTGATAATGCTCCCATAGCAGATCCTATCAACTATAACGCTACGAACGGTGAAGTTGTTTGGGTGAGAACTATTTCAGATAAAGACTGTTTTAGAGTTTCTCAAATAAATGTAATCATCTCTTTTGCTGCTGACATTATGTACGATAAAGAATTTACAGAATGTGACGATTTCTTAGATGCTGACGGAAACAATACGCCAAGTAATGATGATACAGATGGTATTACTAATTTTGATTTTTCTATTGCTGAAGGAGAAATTATTAACTTATTTGATCCTGCAATTAGAAGTGATTTGAAGGTCCTTTTTTTTGAAACCCAAGCTGATCGAGATGCAGTAACTAATGAAATCGCCGATATCAGTAAATACAGAAACACAAATTTCCCTGGATTAGCAAGTAATACAATTTATATTAAAATCATCAATAAAATTAATAACAATTGTACTGGTCTTAGTAAACTTTTTGTGAGAGTTCTTCCACTACCAAGCTTTGATGTTACTTCTCCTCAAATTTTATGCTTGAATAATCTTTCTTCCATTGAAGCTGAATCTCCTGGCGATACCTATGCTTATGAGTGGACAAGAAATGGAAATGCTACCGTTATTGGAAACAATCAGACACTAAATTTAACTCAAGGCGGTGAATACAAAGTTACTGCTATCAATACAACTACTTTATGTAAACGCTCAAGAATCATCTTTGTAAATGAGTCTATTATTGCAACTATCAACCAAAATGATGTGTCAATTATTGATGATTCTGACAATAATACTATCACAATTAACAATGATACTGGAAACCTTGGTATTGGTGCTTATGAATTTGCCTTACAAGATGAGAATGGTCAAATTGTTCAAGATTATCAAGACGAACCAAAATTCGAAAATTTACAAGGAGGCATCTATACTATTTTAGTTAGAGATAAAAACAATTGTGGAATAGCTGAACTGGATGTTTCTGTTTTAGAGTTCCCTGATTTCTTTACTCCTAATGAAGATAGTATTAATGATACCTGGAATGTTAAAGGAGCGAACTCTCTTTTTTATCCAAGTAATAGTATTTATATTTTTGATAGATATGGAAAACTATTGACTTCTTTAAAAGTTGATGACCAAGGCTGGAATGGAACTTATAATGGAAATGCACTTCCTTCTAATGATTATTGGTTTAACATTGAACTTACCGATAGAAATGGAAATGTAATTACAAGAAAAGGGCATTTTTCTTTACTTTTAGATTAACTATAAAAACGTAAAAATTTAATTGCATATCGTCATTTTTTATTCATTATAATTATTGATTATGAATGAAGTCATCTTGACTTTTTTTGAGAAAAAATTAAGGGTTGTAGATATTTGTGTTGCGAAACATAAAAACACAACCCTATGTACCAAGTACTAAACAAAGATATGATAGAATTAGAAATAG
>NZ_SJXJ01000098.1 GCF_004337695.1 Tenacibaculum sp. M341 | reverse complement strand
AAATTAATTAATAAATTATTATATAAAATAATAACTTTAAAATTAAATAATATAAATATTAATAAAATTATTATAAGTAAACTTATTAATCAACATAGTTTAAATAAATTAAATATTAAATTTTATTATTATAATAATGATATTAATAATAATAATAATAATAATAATAATAATTATTATATAAATATAATAAATAAATTAATAAATATTATAAATAATAATATAAATAATAATTTATGTAATATTTTAAGTTATTATTATAATAAAAAAGTAACTATTGAACCTATTAAATTATCATATATTTATTTAAATAGTGATATTTTTAGTAAATATATTAGTTTAAATGATATAGATAAATATAATAATGGTATCTTAACT
>NZ_SJXJ01000097.1 GCF_004337695.1 Tenacibaculum sp. M341 | reverse complement strand
TAATCTAATAAAATATTTTTTAAAATATATTTATTTATAAATACATTACCATTTTTAATATATTTAGCAATCTCATGTTTAGAACAATTAAAATGTAAACTGGCAGGTACATATCCTGTAAATGTTATAATTAATGTATTATTTAAATCATATACAAATACTCCTACACCTGTAATATTCTTTTTACTATGAATAATACTATTAAGTCTATATGTATAATTTTTATTATATAATGGTTTATTATTATTAATAATATTATTATATAATTCAATATTATAATTAATTTTATTAATACCTTTTTTATTTAAATTTCTAAGATATTCAATATAATTTATAATATCTTTATTATTAATTTTATGTAAACCTTTTATATAAATATTAATAATAGATT
>NZ_SJXJ01000096.1 GCF_004337695.1 Tenacibaculum sp. M341 | reverse complement strand
GGAACAGATATTGAATTAGTAGTTGCAGGAGAAGGAACTTGGGTTTATGATACTTTAACAGGATCATTAGAATTTACACCATTAGGAACCTTTGAAGGCGATCCAACATTAGTAGAATATAACATTACCGATGCAGCTACAAGCACTAGTAATGATGCAGAAGTAATTATCACGTATCAAGATCGTCCAGTTGGAGTTGATGATGTAAGTACAGGGAACACGTTGGGAGATACAGTTACTTTAAACATCGTAAACAATGATACAGATACAGACGGAACAATTGATCCGACGACTGTAAGTTTAATCGCACCAGGAGGAGCAACAAATATTATTACTTCAAGTGACGGAGATGTGATTGGTTTTACAGTTCCAGGTGAAGGAGTTTGGAGTTA
>NZ_SJXJ01000095.1 GCF_004337695.1 Tenacibaculum sp. M341 | reverse complement strand
CTACTCAAGCTTACTACTCAATACTAACTACTAGTATTTGGGGGATTAGCTCAGCTGGCTAGAGCGCTTGCCTTGCACGCAAGAGGTCATCGGTTCGACTCCGATATTCTCCACAAGGCTATAAGTCTGTCACGAAGTTTAAATACTTTTAAGTGGCAACTTGCCACAACGTTCATTGACATATTGGTAAAATGATATCGTAAAGAATCAAGATAGAGAGTTAGATGTTAAAATCTAACAGACATTTATAAAAAATATAAAGAGCTCGTTGTAGACGTAAGTCTACAGCAAAAAGTACAATAAGCTAAATAAGGGCGTATGGCGGATGCCTAGGCTTTCAGAGGCGATGAAGGACGTGATAAGCTGCGAAAAGTTACGGGGAGATGCACATAATTTATGATC
>NZ_SJXJ01000094.1 GCF_004337695.1 Tenacibaculum sp. M341 | reverse complement strand
AACAGAGTGTAAGTAAAGAGTGAAATTTAAGTTAAAAAATAATTAAAATTTTACTTGCGGGTTTAAAAATAAAGCTTGTATATTTGCAGTCCGTTTTTGGCGGGAGTTCATTGATTTATTGCGAGAAAATAACTTTAAAAAAAACTTCAAAAAAAGTTTTGTCAGAATAAAAAAAGGTTATAGTTTTGCATCCGCTTTCGGAAACGAAAGCACACGATCACAGAGATTTTGGAATAACAGATAAGATGTTAACTAGTTCGATTCTAGTATTTCTACAAGAGTAAGTTGATTGCGATTTTGGTTGAGATAGACTAAATATTAAGATTAACGAAGTTCATTGATATTATTGAAATTGACAGCGTAATTAGAGAGTAAGAAATAACCATAACTTCAAACGAAGTTAAATTCTTTTG
>NZ_SJXJ01000093.1 GCF_004337695.1 Tenacibaculum sp. M341 | reverse complement strand
AAGAATATAATATATTATATAATAAAATATAAAGTATAAACAATATAATTAATGATATAATATAAATATAAATTAAAAATAATAATAAATTTAATAAAATAATAAATGATAAACAAGAAGATATCCGGGTCCCAATAATAATTATTATTGAAAATAATAATTGGGACCCCCACAATAGAATAGAAAATTAAAATAATAATTAATAATATATTATATAAAAATATAATATATTAATTTATATATAAAAAATAATAATATATAAATAAAAATGATAAATTATATAAATAATTTATATATTAATAAAAAAAATAAGTAATAGATTTTTTTTAATAAATAATATAATATAATATTTAATTATATTAAATATATATTAATAATAATGAATAATATATAAATTAATAACAATAAGATATCC
>NZ_SJXJ01000092.1 GCF_004337695.1 Tenacibaculum sp. M341 | reverse complement strand
ATATTATATATATATTTTATATATAATAAAGGATTAAATGCTTAATTTTTATATATAGGATATTTAACGTACTAGTCTCTGAAGTTCCTTTTAATAGATTTAATTTTATCTAATCCTTCTTTAGTTAAATGTAATTTATTATCAAATAAATAACAAACTTTATATCATTTAATAAAAAGAATATATTTACTATTATGCAATGGTGGATATAAACTAAAATATTTAATTCAATTTTTAATAGAATTAAAATTAAGAGCTGAATAATTATAACCTCCAACTACTGATTTTATTTTAAATAAAGAAATACTACCATCTAAAGCTTTTTGAATATGTTTTAATAAATCAACATATCTTTGTTTAATTCTAAATATAATTTTTACATTATATCCTATTTTTATAGTTTTTGATTTATAAAT
>NZ_SJXJ01000012.1 GCF_004337695.1 Tenacibaculum sp. M341 | reverse complement strand
CAGCCATTGCGAACTGTTTTGTAAACTAATGACGAGCTTTTGTCTTGTTCTTTCTCCTTTTATTAAATCTCTAAATCTAAAACTTTAATAAAATTTATTCCTAATACAAACATAGGATGACATTAAAAAACAGATTGCTTTACTTCGACTATAGCTCAGTACAAGCTCAATCCCTACTCACAATGACGTGTTAAGTAAAATCAAAAATCCAATCTTCGGACAAATCATTCCAATCAGGATTATCTATATTAATCAAAGTTTCTTTTCTTTTTCTATTACCTGCTTTTAATTGCTTTTCTCTTAAAATAGCTTCTTCTATGGAATCAAATTCTTCAAAATACACAAGTTTATTACAATTATATTTTGATGTAAAACCTTTAAAAAATTTAACCTTATGCTGATATATTCTTTTTAAAATATTAGACGTTACACCTATATAAATAACGGTGTTGTTTTTATTACTAAGGAAATAAACATAGCTCTTTTTCATAATTGTAAAACTACAACTTTTCTTTATATGACAAACCTGAACGTCTTTAGGAATGGAACGCAGTGGAGTGAAGTAATCTCAAAATCGTTGACTTGAAATGAAATTGCTAACTAAAAACATACAGATCACGTCGTCGTAACCTCCTCGTGATGAAATTCCTGAACGTCTTTACGAGCAAAACGCAGTGGAGCGAAGTAATCTCAAAATCGTTGAACTTGAAATATAATTACATACTAACAATGAACAGATCACGTCGTCGTGACCTCCTCGTGATGACATTCCTCAACGTCTTTACGAGCGGAACGCAGTGGAGCGAAGTAATCTCAAAATCGTTGAACTTGAAATATAATTACATACTAACAATGAACAGATCACGTCGTCGTGACCTCCTCGTGATGACATTCCTCAACGTCTTTACGAGCGGAACGCAGTGGAGCGAAGTAATCTCAAAATCGTTGAACTTGAAATAGAATTGCTTACTAATAATGAACAGATTGCTTTACTTCGACTATCGCTCAGTACAAGCTCAATCCCTCTTGCTATGAAAAAACAACTAAGATTTTCTTCGGAAGAAAAATAAACCTACAGCAGCAATTAGCAACAAACCTCCCAATATGAACATCCAATTAAAAGAAGGAGTACTTAAATCTACTACAGAAACATCTCCGATTAAAATATAACTTCCCCAATAAAACGGAGAAGCATCAATACCATCATGCGTCTTTAAGTAATCTAATTTAGCTTTTTGTAATGCTTTACTTTTAGAATCTCCGTTGTTTAAATATTGATAAAAATTAGTAATAATTTGTTCGTTGGTTTTATCATTTGATGACCATAAACTAGACACAACACTTTTAGCACCGCCATAAAAGAAACCTCTTGCTAAACTCATCACTCCTTCTCCCAATTGCAATTCTCCTAAAGATGTTTTGCAAGCACTTAGGGTTACTATTTCGTGTTCGTTTTTATATCCGTAAATTTCCTGTAACGATAATTTTTCATCATTAAAGGCAATCCATGGAGTTTCTGTATCATTTACCTCAGCATGTGTTGCTAAATGCAAGCCTTTATATTGATTTCCTTGATCTAGAAAATTAGCCTTTTTAGCATTTTCATTCAATAAAGTAGTTCCGTTAAAAATACTATTGGTAGTATTAACTTCTGATACAGTATAATGCAACGAAGGCAAATTTAAAGTAGTAAAATCAACAGGAGCTACTGCTAAAAATCCTTTAGGTGCTACTCTATCAATTTGATTGTTATTTTCTAAATGAGACAATGAGTAGGCATAACTTATAACAGCATCTTTTATAAAATAATTCGCTGTGTTTTTTGTAGTGATTAATGTTTCAAAAGCTACTTTTTGCAATCGATAATCTGGTATAACAATCACTTCTTTGCCTTTTATTTGCTGAAATACCTGTTCTGGAATCAACTTTTCAAATAGAGTATTCGCTATTTGATAATATGCTTGTTGCTGCTGACGTGTGTTTATTTTTTGAGTTACAAAATTTTGCAATGTCTGAATTTCCTCTGGTAACGCTTTAGCATTATTAATTTCAAAAAATTCAGTTTTCCTTTCACCAATTAATAATCCATAACCTTTATCATCATTTGTAATGTATTGTAAAAAGTTCGTTCTTTCTTTCTTACTTTTTTCTAAGGCTTGTTGGTATGTAATTATAGGGAGTTTTCTTTTGTACTTTCCATATTCAGGATAAGCAACAACTAAAGAATCTACAAAGGTGGCGTACTTTCTTTTTGATAGATACAATGCTCTTTTTACACTTTCTATGTTATTGTTTTCTTTTTTTGAAACCTGTTGTAACTTACTTTCTAGCTTGTGAATTTCATTTTTTAACGCAACTTCTTTACTTGCTATATCTAAGGGTAACTTGGCATTCTTAACTGCCTGATAATTTGATATATCTTCTAATAATAATATGGCTTTATTTTTCTCCATAAAGTAAAGCGCTTTTGCAGGATTGTTTAACAAATAACAAACCTCAACTGCACCTAAATACAAATCTGCTCCTTGCTCTCTCCAAAACAGTTTAGACTTAACCTCGGTACTTTCAAACCGAATAATATCTATTAATTTGTCTGCAGATTCAAAAGTTACTAACGCACTTTGTAAATGCTTCACATCTTTTTCTGCATGGTAGTAAGCTATGAAAGCTTTTGCTTTTTGAATAAGGTGGTGTAATAAAAAGTATTTGTCTTTGGCTTCTTCTAAACTTTTTTGAGGTATTACATCATACAATTTTAAATCACTATTTAATAATAATATGTTTATTGCTTTTTGATACTCTTTTAAGGATGAATCATATTGCTTTTGCTCTAAAAAAACATCTCCTTTATTTTCAATAGCTACTGAATTAGTTTGATCATATAATAGTGCTTTATCAAAATAATAAAAAGCTTTTCTATCATCCTTTAATTTCGCATATGATTGACCTAAACTATTATATCCTCTAGCTATGTTTATAGAGTCATTTTTAGGTACCCCTTTTAGTACTTTTTCAAAATAAACAATCGATTCTCTATAAAAACCATTTTCTAATAAACGATTTCCTTCTAATTGATTCAATCGATTATGATATTTGGTGTTTTTTACTCCTATAAGATTTAATATTGAATCAGCTTTGAATGCGTCTTCTTTTATATTTCTAGAAAATTGCTCCCATCCCATTAAAGAATAAACGTTTGCTCTGTATTCATAAGCTTGCATTGTTTTCTTTCTTAAAACTGTATCTTTTGACGATAAGTCAATTAAACCATTTAAATTAATGAGTGCCTTATAAAAATCTCCTGTAATTGTATACAATTTAGAAAGTTCCCTTAAAGCACTTAAAGTATTTTTATCGACTTCAGAAATTTCTTTTATTATCTGATAATATTTTATGGCCTCAAAATAATTGTTACTTCTTGTATAAAAAATAGCTAAATTATACAATGTCTTTTTTAAGGAAATAATAGAAACTTTATGTTCTCTCTTTATATTCAATGCTTTTTTAGTAAAAAAAATAGCTTTCTTTAAATTAGCTTTTTTCTTTTTGTCAATTATATAAAACCATTTTCCATATTCTTGATAGCAATTCCCTAACTCATCAGGTAATATAATCGATTTGTTACTTTCTATAAATTTTATAGCCTGGTCTTCTTTTATGTTGTTTGTAACTTTTGAGGACAGAATTGTTTTTAAACTATCTAAATTTTTTTCTTGGGTATGCCCTGAAATAGAAGTTAACAAGAAAAGAGAGATTGAAAATAAAAAAGCACTGAATTTCATTTTTTAAAAATAGAAAAATCAGCGCTTTTTACAACTAAAGTTATATCTTTTTAGAAACCTCCTGGAGGGAATGGGCTTGCTTGTTGGTAATACCCCCTTATAATAATATTACTTCCATAAATTTTATCTCTTAAACTTGCCGCTTTAAAACTTGTTCCCATCACACTATTTTTTAATTGTGCTGGACGCACACGTGTGTCATAAAACATTTTTGCTGCTCTAGCTACAACTTCAGGACAAGCAAATGAAGTTCCTTTTACATCTGCTACCAATCGATGACTCCTTGCATCTAATACTACATTATGTTCAAATGCTGCCACTACATCAATACTAGAATTTCCGTAATTAGATTCTGTTGCCAAATCAAAACCTCCTACATATACCGATCCAATACTTGGATAGGCAGAAAAATCTCCTACATAACCACCCACCGTTAATACATTAGGTGCTGTATATCCTGATGGAAAATGTGTATTACCTTCCGTATCTGTATCAATCCCTTCATTTCCTGCTGAAGCCATTAATAACAAATACTCATCATTATCTTTTACAATATTTTCAAAAATTTCTTGATTTTCTAAATTATAAAAACCAAAACTACAATTTACCAAGAAAGCCTCCTTTTTGGCTGCAATGTATTGTAAACTACAAAGCAAATCAAAATAATTCCCTTTTCCATTTCTATCAAAAGCTTTTACAGGCAATACTTTATATGGCACATTTTCTTGTACTAAAACATCTCTAATAATTTGGTTCACTAGAGTTCCGTGAGCATGATCATCTCTTGGATCGTTATCATTATTTACAAAATCCCAACCAGAAATTTCATCTGGGTAGCAACTAGGGTTATCACCTGCACTATTATACAATACTGGTGCTGGTAGATAATCATAATCAATCCCTGTATCAATAATGGCAATATTCACAGCATTTGCGGGTGCATCGTAAAACACTTTACTTTCTGCTTTTACCATATTTTTCCCCATCATTTTTTGATACCCATCTTTTACAAATAGAGTAAACTGATAATCTCCGTTCAAATCTTCATCCCCATCATCATCTGTTGACAAATTTTGTACTAAATCCTCTATCCCTCCAAAATCATCGTCTGTGGTATCAATAGTCCATAATTCTATGTCATCGTTTTCACAATCACAGGTTTCTATGTGATCAATAACAAAATGATATTTTACCTGCACAGTATCTCTGATATTGTTTTTAATATCAGGTAACAGACCTTTTTGTTTAAATTCAATGACGATTTGGTTTTCTACTATTTGTGGTGTTAACGGATTGGTAACCGTACTTTTTATCGTTGAAGTTGATAAAAACTTTTTACTAGCACTTTCTTTTCCTTGTATAGCGTCATCATCTTGAAATACTTCATCTTGTGTACATGATAAGAATATTGTAAAGATGCAAACAATTAAAAATGTAATACCTTTTCTCATAATCTTCGTTTTTAAGTTTCTATTGTTTTTTGTTCACCCTAAGGACCACGAATTTATAAAAAGGTTACCTCTGTTTTTATTATTTTTTTTAATTTTCCCAAAATTAATGAAAAACACTTACGAGCCTTGAGTGTTTTTCTCCTAAAACAAACACTAAAAACAAATTAGTTTTGTACATCAAACGACTTTAGAACAAACACAAATGGATAGTGAATACTTTTTACAAAGCATACGGAAGGGGGACAACATTGGAATTGGTAAGATTTATACAAAACTATATCCGAAGGTTAAAAGACATATTATACAACGCGATGGTAGCGAAGATGATGCTAAAGATATTATGCAAAAAGCTTTGATGCAATTATCGGTACGTGCTCAGGACACTAACTTTGAAATTTCTTCGAGTTTTGATGGGTATTTTATGGTGATTTGTAAAAATTTATGGATTAGAGAAGCAAAAAAATTAAAATTAAGGGTAACTAATGATACTACTTTGGATCTAGTAAGTGACGACATGGACGTAGCCATGAGTGCCTTTGAGCAAGAAAAATGGGAACTTTTTAAAGAAAAACTACAAGAAATCTCTGAAAACTGTAGAGAGTTACTACAACTTTTCTTTAAAAAAGTATCGTACAAACAGATTGCTTCTTTAAAAAACTATGCTTCTGAAAATACCGTGAAGCAACGTATTTTTAAATGTAAAGCAAAATTAAAAGACACCATACAATCGGACAGACGTTATGCTGATTTAAAGCATTTTTAGTAGTAGAGCGATAGCCAAAATATTTTTTGAGGCTTTCTAACTACATTTAAAAAGTAAAAAAATAATTCATTTAAAACTCCTTATATTTTTATCTAAAGGAAGTTTATTTGGTCATTTAAACTGACACATAATATGGACAACAACATAGAGCGATTTCTTAACGATCAAATGGATGCAAAAGAAAGAGCACTCTTTTTGCAAGAAATGTCAACCAACCCTGAACTAAAAGAAACAGTTGAGCTATACCAAGACATGCAAACTTTATATAGTGAAGATGATTGGAAACTTGAGGACGCCACCACTAAAAATACTAAAATACAAGAGTCGTTAGCTTTTTTAAGAAGTGAGGAGGGCGAACATATAAAAAAAGCAATTGCCAAAGGAGCTGATAGTTATTTTGCTCAAGAAGCTAAAGCACCTAAAATTAGAAAACTTATACTAGTTGCTAGCTCTATTGCTGCCATGTTACTAATTGGCTTATTTGTTTTTAACACTAGCGAAACCAATACAGAATTGTATGCTTCTTATAAAAATGATTGGCAAGAGTTACCTTCATTAACTCTGAGAGGAGATACAAATGATTTTTCAAGAATAGAGTCTCTTTTTAAACAACAAAAATATACTGAATCATTAGCTTTACTTGAAAAATTCAAAGAAGAAAAAACAGATGACCCTCAAATATTAATGTATGAAGGTGTATTAAACTTAGAATTGAATCAACAGGAAAAGGCTATCCAAATTTTCAATGAATTAATTCAAAAAGATACTTTAGATTCTTACAAGGCTCATTGGTATTTAGCTTTATCGTATTTGAAATCAGATAATACCAAACAAGCTAAAAAAGAATTGCAGTTTATAATAAATGACGGTAAAAACTTTAAAGATAAAGAAGCTAAGGAATTACTTTCTAAGTTAGAGTAATACGATTTACAATCACAAACTTCTTTATAAAGAACATACTTTTTTTTTAGTTATAAATTGTATTGGAATGCCTTGACATATATGAAAGCAATCTCAAATTCATTGAACTTCAAATGAAATTTCTAATTATACCAACTCAGTTACAACAGTTCTATAACTTTCTCCAATAGGTATTTCAATAGCATTAATTTCAATATCCTGTTTAGTATATGCTGTTATTTTATCCTTATTAACTATGTAAGAACGATGGACACGTAAAAAACGATTATCCAATTGCGAGGCAAAAGCTGTTAAACTATGCTTTGTGATATGCGATGTATTGGTTAAATGAATCTTTATATAGTCTTTAATACTTTCAATATATAACACATCGTCAAAAAGCACTTTTACCTGTTTTCGATCTTTTCTAACATAGATATAGTTTTGAACAGATGGACTTGGAATAGCCTTAATTTCAGTAGGTTTTGCATGAGATTGCTGCGCTAAAAATTTTTCTACAGCCCTAAAGAACCGATGAAAAGTAATCGGTTTTAATAAATAATCGATAGCATTTAACTCAAAACCATCAATGGCATAATCTCTGTAAGCTGTAGTGAAAATAACTTTAGGCTTTTGAAGTAAACCCTTAAAAAAATCTGTTCCTCGTAATACAGGCATTTCAATATCTAAAAATAATAAATCTACCTGATGCTGTTGTAATACTTTACTAGCTTCTATAGCACTTTCACACAAAGCGATAATCTTAAAATTATCTAATTGGCTTACATGATTTTTAATCAAGTTTCTTGCAATCTCTTCGTCATCAACAATTACACACGTGTACATATTATAAATTTAAAGCTAAGGTTACGGAATACATATTGGTTGTATCGGATAGCTGTAAATCATAATTTCCAGCATACAATAAATGTAATTGTTTTTTTACATTTATCAAACCTAGTTTCTCTTGGTTGGAATGCAAAAGAGATTCGGGTTTGGTATTTTCTATTGTAAATACAACCTTATTGTTAATCGATTGTAAGTCGATGTGAATTTTAGCTTGTTTAATTTCTTGTTTTACTCCATGTTTAAACGCATTTTCAATAAACGTTAGTAATATTAAAGGAGCTATTTTATTGGGAGTTTCTATGTGTTTTGTAAAGGTAACTAGCACACGCTTTCCGTAACGCAATTGTTCTAATGCCAAGTAATTCTCAATGAGTTCAATTTCTTTTTCTAGAGATACGTATTTGCCTTTACATCTGTATAAAATATAATCCAAAATATCCGATAATCGTTCTATAACCTGAGGTGTTTTATCCGATTTTTCTAAGGCTAATCCGTATAAATTATTCAAGGTGTTGAATAAAAAATGTGGATTTAATTGATTTTTTAAAGCGCTAAGTTCTGCTATTTTCTTTTGCTCATTAGTAATAGATAATTTTAAGTTTTTCTCGTACCATAAAAAGGGAATCAAAAAAAATGTAGGCTGCATAAATAACCAAGTAAGGACAAAAAAATCACGTCTCCAACTAAACACTTGTTCCCAAAAGGGAAGGTGTCCGAATCTAGATTTGAATCGTGCGTAACAAGTATTACTCTGAGGTACATCCATAAAAGCATGCCAAGCAACATAAATGCTATTCAATAGTACAAACAACAAAAATGTTAATACAACAAACACTAAAACATTTTTACTCTTTTTATAAATAGGATAGATACCATAAATGATACCATAGGCAGTTCCCATTTGAAATAAGAGATAGGCTAACTTATTAACTATTAATTTTTGTGTAGAATCGTAATACACTCTATCAAAAGCTAAATAGAATGAGAATACAGCAATCCAAAATAAGATGTGTTTGTAAATAGGTTTGTTTAAGTAAGTAAATAATGTATTCATCATAAGCCTCAAAATTACTATTTCTAAACATTGAAAAATAATTTTATCTACCAATAGTCCTTTTTCGTCTATTAATCCGAAAAAGTGGTGATACAACCTTACTTTAAGTGTTCGTAGCTAAACAACACAGATTCGTCTATTTTCTAAATAACGGATGATGTACCTAATTACATTCGCAATAAATATTAAATGATTTATTATGAAAATTCTTAGGGGGAGCTTTTTTATAAGTATGATTTCAATAGCGGTACATGCTCAAAAAGAATCAAATATACCAAAACTTACTTTTTTATGGAAAGTAAACTTGAATGGGAAAATTGCAAATCGTAAATGGATTGATATTATTAATCATCCAACAGGAAGCGTCTTACACAAGAACAGATTAACAACACATAAATTAGCGCTATAGTATGAAAAGTATACAAATATTCTTCTTGTTTATTGGGTTAATTATACAAGCGCAACAAAAAAGTATTCCTTTTTTTGATACAACCGCAACAGTAGATGGAAAATTAAATGAAATAACTTGGCAAAATGCAGCAACTTTCACCAATTTTAATAATTTTTTTCCTGATGATGTAGGACTAGCAGTGAATCAAACTAAAGTTAGGGTATATCATAATGGTAAGAGTTTATTTATAGCTGCTGAATATTATGATAAAACTCCAGAAAGTAAAGTAAGCACATTAAAACGAGACAATCATGGTGATGTGGTGGTGAGAAGTGATGCCTTTGGATTGATATTAGATCCTTTTAATAAAGAAAATAACGGCTATTATTTTATATTAAATGCCGCAAATACACAAGTAGATGCGTTAGTTGATTTTAATGGTACTGATTATAATTTAAATGAAAGTTGGAATGCCGTTTGGAAATCTAAAACAGCTACGGAAGGAACTACAAAAATATATGAAATAGAGATTCCTTTTAAAGCATTGAATTTTGATGTAACCAATACAACCTGGGGGATTCAATTTTTCTACAGAGATTTTAAAACAAATTTATGGATGACGTATACCGATGTATCGCGTAACTTTTTTCAGTTTGACTTACGCTTTACTGAAGATGTTGTATTAGAAAACCCACCAAAAACGAGTAATTCAAGATTTGTAGTATCACCATCTATAACTTATAATTTTAATAAAGATGTGGCAGCTAATGCATCTACTTCTAATATTATACCTAGCGTAGATGCCCAATATAACATTACCTCTTCCTTACGTTTAGATGCTTCTATTAATCCTGATTTTTCTCAGGTAGATGTGGATCAGCAAGTAGTAAATTTAACACGTTTTGCGATTAACTTTCCGGAACGAAGAAATTTCTTTTTAGAAAATAGTGATTTGTTTAATAATTTAGGTGCTACAGGTATAAATCCGTTTTATTCTAGAATAATTGGCGGTACTACTCCTATGCAATTTGGACTTAAACTTTCGGGTAACGTTTCTTCTAATACACGTATTGGAGTATTAAATGCTCAAACAGAAAGCGAAACTGAAAATCCGGCTCAAAATTATACTGTTTTAGTAGGAGCTCAAAAACTCTCAAAAGCATTAACCACTACAGCGTATTTGGTAAATAGACAAGAAACAGAAGGCTTCAATTTTAAAGGTGATTTTAATCGTGTTTTTGGAATAAATATGAACTATAAATCTAAAAACAATAAATGGTCAGGACTTGCAAATTTTGGGAAGAGTTTCACAGATAACGTAAGTGGCAATACTAATTTTTTTAATGCAGAAGCCCAATATAGTACTAGAAAAGTATTTGCAAAGGGAGCATTTAGAACTGTAGATAAAAATTTTATTGCTGATGTTGGTTTTGTACCAAGATTGAATAATTACGATGCCATTAATGGCATTACTATTCGAGAAGGATATAGTTCTACTCAAGCAGAAATGAGATTAATAGCACTACCTGAAAACTCTAAAACCATTCAATATTTTCGTTATTTATTTCCTAGCAACACTACATATTGGGACGAAGAAGGCAAGGTTACACAATCATCATCATTTATAAATCAGGCCTTATTTTTTAGAAATGCCTCATCAGTTTTTATCAACTTTAATCATGAATATATCAATTTAAAATATGGTTTTGACCCGTTACAAAATGGAAAATTTATTCAACCTGATCAATATAGTTTTGGAGCTTTACGTGTAGGATATAATTCTCCATTTAATAAAAATGTTTCTTACAGAGTAGGTATACAACATGGGGATTATTATAACGGAAATAGAACTCGATTTTATACTTTCTCTACATTTCGATTTTTACCCTACGCTAAAATTGGAGCAGATTATGAGGTAAATTATTTAGATCTAGAAGAATTAGGAATTAAACCATTTCATTTAGCTCGATTTACGGGAGAAATCTTTTTTAACAATCGTTTAAACTGGACTACCTATGTGCAGTACAATACTCAACGAAATAATTTTAATATTAATAGTAGAGTTCAGTGGGAATACAACCCCTTATCCTATATCTATTTTGTAATTACTGACAATTTCGATCAGCATATATACAGAACAAATTGGGGTGTATCATTTAAAATGAATTATCGATTCGATTTTTAATTATTGACATTAAGAAGCTAGACTACTTACTTCTTAGAACTAAATAATACCAAAACAAAAAGAATGAGAACAAGAAAACTAGCCAGCATAAGTATAGCGATAATATTTACAGTGATTAGTATAACTGGAGTTTTAATGTATTTAAAACCACATTATAAAATAACAGCATCAATTCATACGCTATTCGGATTTTTATTTGTGCTGTTAGCCTTTGTTCATATTCGTAATAATATAAAATCGTTAAAAATGTATAGTATAAACAAGAATCAGAATTTTTTAAGTATGCCTTTAATTACTGTATTAGCAATAGGTGGAATTTTATTGACTGGACTACTTTTTAATGTGTCTGAATTTCATAAATTATATGAGATTGGAAACGAACATCGTAATAGTATTCAAGGTAAAGAAACTTTAGCAGATGGTACCGAACGAATTATTGTTAGAGATAAGATTAATGAGGTAGCTGTTGAAGTTGATGTAAAGATCGGTGATGTTTTTCGCAATGCAATGATGGTTATTTGGGTAGAAGATATGGAAGGAAATTATATGGAAAGTTTGTTTGTACCAAAATCAATTGCCTCTAGTGAATACTATAATGGAAAACCAGATAAAAATGGTATTTGGAGACCAGCCATTGTTCGTCGACCTGAATCACTTCCATATTGGGCACATAAAAGAGGAATTAAAGCATCAGATGGTTTATTTATTCCGTTAGGAAAAGCATATGATATAGATGCGGTATCAGGCGCTACACCTTCAGATGATTTTATTATCAATTCTAAAGCAAAACTTGGCGATGTAAAACAGTTTCGAATATTGATGGAAGTAAATCAATCATTCAATTGGAATGCATATTATAGTAAAGATCGTTTTCCTAAGGATAGTGTTTACAGTGGTTCTGGTAGAGTTGGACAACCTGCAATTGTTTATGCTGTAACTGTAGATTTAGATAAAATAAGAGCTTCTAAAAATTACTTATTTGAAGTGATAGGACATAGCCACCACTCTGGCAAAACTGGTGAACTCTTTTCTGATTTATCTAATATTACAACTGCACTAGATATTATAGAAAGAGGTATTGTAAAGATTACTAAATAATACTCATTGTACATTTTGAAGTTAAAACTATTATTTTCAGATATAATATTTCTTCAAATGTACAAGGGTAATTATTTTATTTGCCGACACGGTTATGAATTAATATTGGTTAATCAACAGAGGCATAACCGATATATAGTTTGTAATTTTTCTATTTTGTCAATTCTCTAAACAAACTCTCTAAAGTTTTATTTTCAGAATTTAACTCTAAAATTCTTAACCCATATTCTTGAGCGAAATCAAATAACTTAGGACGCATGTCTTCTTCACTATCAAAAGTTAAAGTCCATGAATTATCGTAGTTATTTTTTATAGAAGTCAAATTGTTTAAACGTTGTAAAAACTGCTCTTCTATTTTATAATCAAAACCAACAGTTATTACTTGTTCATTACTTTCCTTCAATGATTTTAAATGAGAATCAATAACAATTTTTCCGTTATTAATAATAATAACTCTATCACAAACAGCTTCTACTTCTTGCATGATGTGTGTAGAAAATAGTACCGTTTTATTTTCTCCTAACTCTTTTATCAATGCTCTTATTTCAACCAATTGATTAGGATCTAACCCAGTAGTAGGCTCATCTAAAATCAACACCGTAGGATCGTGTAAAATAGCCGCTGCTAAACCAACTCTTTGTCGGTATCCTTTTGATAATTGATGTATCTTTTTATGAGCTTCTTTGTCTAAACCAACCTTAGTTACAACATCATTTATATTTCCAGATGCTATTCCATGAATATTGGCATGAAATTGAAGGTATTCTTTCACATACATTTCTGCATACAACGGATTATGTTCTGGTAAATATCCAATCTTCTTTTGTGCTTCTATCGGATTTATTACAACATCTATATCATCTACTAATACAGTTCCTTCATTTGGCTGAATAAAACCAGTTAAAATCTTCATTGTAGTAGATTTTCCCGCTCCATTAGGTCCTAAAAAACCAACAATTTCACCTTTTTGAGCTGAAAAAGAGATTGCATCTATAGCTTTTTGAGTACCATATGTTTTTGTAACTGATGTAAGTTGAATAGACATATTAACGAGTAAATTGAATTTTAATAGCTTTTATACTTCCTTCTAATATCACATTTTCAAAAGTAGTAAAACCTAATTTCTTATAAAACTCTAAAGGTGATTGATATATTGTGCCATCTTCTTTTAGATAAGAATTACTAGCTACTACCCAACCATTTAAAACAGGAAACTTTGTTTTTACTTTCTTTATAATTTCTGAACCTACCCCTTTACCTTGAATAGATGCATCTAAAATTAATAAAAACCAACGTTCTCTATCTCTATTAAAATCGGCATACCAACCAACAATAACGTCATTCTCCACAACAAGTGTATGTGATACATTTGTTAGTGTTTTTAAATAATCATCAAACTTTTCAAAACTATAATGATGAATTGTTTTTGGGTATTCTTTATTCCAAAGAGTTCGTAAAGCTTCCTTTTGAGAGTTGTTAAGTAATTGAACAGTTAAAAAACTATAGGCTCTTTTCATAAGAGACAAAGCTATAATCGAATTTATTTTTTTCGTCTGCTTTAAAATCTTCTCTCGATGTTTCTTTCCATATAGTTTTATCTATTTCAGGAAAAAAAACATCTGCTTCAAAAGATTCATGAACAATAGTTATATCTAACTTATCTACCAAATCTGAAGCAATAGCTTGTTGATAGATTTGTGCACCTCCAATAATGTATATTTCATCATCACCTTTAGCCAACTCTAAAGCTTGCTCAATACTATTTGCTATTAAACAACCTTCTTTAAAATAATTGTCATTTCTAGTAATAATTACTGTTGTTCTATTAGGTAATGGTTTTCCTATACTTTCAAAAGTATTACGTCCCATAATAATATGATGACCAGAAGTAACCTTTTTAAAACGCTTTAAATCTGCAGGCAAATGCCAAATTAAATCGTTGTTTTTTCCTAGTTCGTTATTTTGCCCAATAGCTGCAATAATTGTAATCATAAAAATAAATACAGAATGAAAACTACATGTTCTTCACCCACTCTTTTATATATCCTGTTAAATCTCTCTTGTCTGTCGTATCTTCATCTAAAGCATTAGAACGAATGTTTTCTATGATTGTTTTTACAGCTAATAAAACATTTTCATCATTAATCTCTGCTACAATATCATAAATATCTTCTTTGATAGTATCAATTTCCGAAATCATAATTTTTCATTTTAAGTTCTTACACGAATTTAAGTAGAATTAATATTCTATTTAGCTAAAAATAGATAAAAGATCGTTAAAAAACTATATAGCTACCGCTCCTTTTATGTGAGGGTGTGGATTATAATTGATTAATTCAAAATCTTCAAAAGTAAATGCTTCAATGTCTTTTATCTCAGGATTTATTTTCATTGTAGGCAATGGTCTAGGATCTCTAGAAAGTTGTAACTCTAGTTGCTCCATATGATTGTTATAAATATGAGCATCTCCAAAAGTATGGATAAACTCTCCAGCTTCATAACCACAAACCTGCGCAACCATCATCGTTAATAAAGCATAACTTGCAATATTAAATGGTACTCCTAAAAATATATCTGCGCTACGTTGGTACAATTGACAAGATAATTTACCATCCGCTACATAAAACTGAAAGAATGCATGACACGGAGGCAATGCTGCTTTACCATTCGCTACATTTTCTGAAAAAGAAACAGAGGTATCTGGTAATACACTTGGATTCCAAGCAGAAACAATCATTCTTCTACTATTCGGATTCTTTTTTAAAGTCGCAATAACATCTTGTAACTGATCAATTTCATCACTATTCCAGTTTCTCCATTGATGTCCATAAACAGGTCCTAAATCTCCATTATCATCTGCCCATTCATTCCAAATTCGAACACCGTTTTCTTGTAAATACTTAATGTTAGTATCTCCTTTAATAAACCAAAGTAACTCATAAATAATAGACTTTAGATGTAGCTTTTTAGTGGTTACCATTGGAAAACCTTCACTTAAATCAAAACGCATTTGATATCCAAACACACTTTTAGTACCTGTACCTGTTCTATCTCCCTTCTCGTTTCCGTTTTCTAAAACGTGTTTTACTAAATCTAAATATTGCTTCATGTTGTTCACTTTACTTCAGTAGGCAAAAATAAAAAAGCATCCACAAAAAAATGTGAATGCTTTAAAATTGTTTTTAGCAAGTTATTAACTAAAAATATAATAAGGGGTTATGCCCAAATACATCCTCCGTTAACACAGTATCCGTAATCACAGAATTCAAAACCGTTTACCATAACACAACATTGTCTTGGACCTTTACAATATGGTCTGTAAACCATTCCTCCATCTACTTCTTGTTGTTCTTTTTTTGATAATACTTTGATCCCTTTTAAGTCTGAAATTTTTTTCATGATATATTTAATTTAAATTTAGTTATTAATAAAAGTAGCAAGCTCCGCGATCGCATACACCTACTAATATTTCTCCTCCGTTTGGTATAGAAATGTAGCATCTATTTCCTCGGCAATAACCATTATTAAGGTTAATAGATCCATTAACTTCACTCTGTTCTTTTCTTGAAAGAACTTTTATTCCTTTTAAGTTTGATATTTTTTTCATTATAAATAAATTTTAGATTAAACAAGTACTGAACACCCGCTGTCATAGCCGTAACGACAAAGTCCTAAAAAATGGTCTGTTCCTCCTAAAACCAGATAACATCTATTATCTGATCTACAAACAACTTTTGCATCAATAGCTCCTTTGATGTCATTTTGCTCTTTTCTCGATAAGACCTTAATGCCTTTCAAGCTTGAGATTTTTTTCATAAAAAAAGTTTTGGTTGATTAATATTTGAATGAAATAAAAAAACTCGTTGAGTTAATACTCACGAGTTTTTTAAAATTTTAATAAAATACACATCCATATAAGCTACAACGTCCTGGCTCACAATACTCCATTCCGTTTACTACAAAACAACATCTGTTACCTCCTTTACAATACACTCTTATTCCTCCATTAACTTTCTGTTGTTGCGCTTTGGTTAATTGTTGAATCCCCGTTAGATTTAAAATGTTCTTCATGATATATTTATTTTGGTTGATTAATATTCTTTACTGATGTTACCCCCTATAACATTATTGCGTAAAGCATGAATGTTTAATATGATTTTAACCATATCAAAAATTACCTCTTTCAAAAAAATTATGACATAAAGCCGAATACTTCAAAAATGTTTAAAACATATTTAAAGTGAAATCTATTCTCAATATAAATTTCATTTGGATTTTATGATAGAATGAAGAAACTATTGTGTTTTTCATTTTAATTATTTGACTAAGAGGTTTCTGTAAATATAATAAAAAAAACTAAAAACTAAACTTTTTTTAACAAAACTAACATTACAATGCGTTTTTAACAATAAAACACACTATTTACTAACTATTTCAAACTAGTGTTAAATAAATTTCTTGCTCCTCTTAAACCACATTTTTGATATTTGTGATAAGCTTTAGCTGCTCTTTCTTTAATTTCTTTTTTCGATTCTAACAGAGACCAACCATCTAGCGCTGCCTTTAAAGTATATGCTTCAGGCGCCATTAAGTTTGTAGTTAATAAAATAGGGTTTGCATTTGCTTTGCGAAGTTCTTTTGAGAAGAAATGCTGACTATAACATGCTAATATAATTACGTCTTTTTTATTAGAAGTACTGTTATTATAAGGTATTGAAACATTAAAATCCATTAATCCATCATGCCCAATGTATGATACCAAATTAGAACTTCCTCCAAAATTCAACCGCTTATCTTTATATACAATCTCTTCTTTACGCTGATTATTTGAAGCTTTTAAAAAATCAATAGTGCAATTTTTAATTTGTTCTCCATCATAAGCATCAGCTAACAAATACATGTCTTTAGATTTATGCTTGAACAAAACTCGTTCCAAAACATTTACATTATCTGGTTTTAAATTAGCCACTAAAGACCAATCTTTTGTTTTGTATTTCAAATATGATTTTACACCATAAGCAGCTCCCCAATATAAATTGTTTCTAGGATCTTTTCCATTACCTAATGTTTTAGGCACAGGAACAATTCCTTGATACTTATTATCACACAAAGCCACATACACATGTATGGTTTTTGTTTGTGAAAATATTTTTACAGAAAAAACAATGAATAATAATAAATAGATCTTTTTCATAATACTCTTTTTGTGTTTTTTTTTATAGAAACGAATTTAAAACACTAAAAATTGTATTACTAAGATTATTATGAAAATAAAAGAATAGCAATCATTCCTGTAACAGCTGCGTATACTCCCATTGAAAAAATTAATTTCGGCGTGATTTTAATTACCGCTTTATCTTCTTCTCTAATGTTTGCTTTAAGCTTATCTGCTATTAAAAGTCCAATGCTACCATCAAATAGTCCTATTAAAAAACTGCCTAATAAAGCTATAGACAAACCATCATACTTTTGTAAGTACAATGATAACATTCCGTAAATAATAAATGATCCGAAAGTAAGCCATACATACTCAAATCCTAATACTCTCGACAAAATTGAGCCTAAAATATCAAAAACAGCAATAATGACAAACCCTATGAGAATTACAATTAATGATTCCAACTTGTTTACACGTAATTTTTGCAACACACAATAAGACTTACTTTTTAAGTAAGTAATAAAGATGCTCTTTTTATTTTAATATTGGGGATGAAAACTATTAATTCGACTAAACTATAATTTCCATTGTATATTATTTAATCTATTATCGATTAATCAATACACATACAAAAATAAAAAAAGCATTCACAAAAAAAGCATGAATTACCCCCTATTTTTTTAGCCAATAATCATTCCGGCAATAGTTGCAGACATTAATGAAGCAATAGTACCTCCAATTAAAGCTTTTATTCCAAACTCAGATAATGTTTTTCTTTGTCCTGGAGCCAAAGATCCTATACCTCCAATTTGAATACCTATAGAGGCAAAATTTGCAAATCCACATAACATATACGTAGCCATAATTATAGACTTGTTATAAGTTAAATGCGTTGCATTTGCAACATTTTTAAGTTCAGCTAATTGAATATAACCAACAAATTCACTAGCTGCTAATTTAATTCCTAATAATTGCCCCATTAAAGCAATATCTTCTTTAGCAACTCCAATTAACCACATTAACGGCGCAAAAATATATCCTAATATTGCTTCTAAAGAGAATTTTTGATACGGTGTATTTGTAGCCATCCAATCATTTAAAGAAGTAACATCTCCTACCCAACCTAATATTCCATTAATCATTGCTATAAAAGCTACAAATACCAATAGCATTGCTCCTACATTCATTGCCAATTGTAATCCTTCTGTTGTTCCATTAGCAATAGCATCCAAAATATTAGATCCTAATTTTTCAGATGATACTTGAACATCTGTATTTACATCTTCTGTTTGTGGATATAAAATCTTAGAAATTACAATCGCTCCTGGTGCTGCCATTACAGAGGCTGCTAATAAGTGTTTTGCAAATTGTAAACGTAATGCAGGATCATCTCCTCCTAAAAAGCCTATGTAAGCCGCTAAAACCGCTCCTGCTACTGTTGCCATACCACCAATCATCACTAATAATATTTCAGATCGGTTCATTTTTTCTAAATATGCCTTAATCAATAACGGTGCTTCGGTTTGTCCTAAGAAAATATTACCTGCTACAGATAAGCTTTCTGCTCCAGAAATTTTTAAAATTTTAGAAAGTGTCCAAGCTAATACTTTTACTACCTTTTGAATAATTCCTAAATAAAACAGTAAAGATGTTAATGCAGAAAAGAAGATGATCGTTGGTAATACTTGAAAAGCAAAGATGAACCCAAAAGTATCCATATCAACTACTAATCCTTCAAAAAGAAACTTACTTCCAGCTCTAGTAAAATCTAATACACTTACAAATAAACTTCCTATACCTTCAAAAATCTTTTGTATAAATGGAATTTTTAAAACTCCAATTGCTATGAAAAGTTGAAAACCTAAACCTAAACCAACCGTTTTCCAATCAATTGCTTTTTTATTGCTACTAAATAAAAAAGCAACAATTAATAGCGAAATCATTCCTAAAACCCCTCGCCATAAACTTGTAAAAGTAAAACCTTGACTTGCTACAATTTGATTTGTATTCGCTTTAGTTACAGCAGTCGTTTTTTCAGCTTCAACAGGCGTAACTACTTCCTGTGTTTCTGAGGAAAACTTATACAATACATTTTTCTCTGAAATTGTCAACTGATTATCATCTATAGCTACAATATTATAGTAACGTACTGTATCTGTTGGTTGACTGTAGTTAAATATAAGTAAGTTGTTTTGATGAATGTAACTACCTTTAGCTAATAAACTATCTTTAGCTTCAAGAAAATAATTAAAATTACCTTTATCTAATTTAAAGAAATCTCCTTTATTGATAGTTACTAATGCTTCACCTTTTGTATTTTCTATAGCTGTAAACTTCCAGTTTTTTTCAATATTTTGACCGAATAAAAACGTAGAAATCCCTATAAAAAAAAATAAAATAATTTTTTTCATAATATAAGAAAGAGCGTATATATTTTTTATGAAGAGCGTTTGCTTATTTCGTCTCTTATTTTAGCTGCAGATTCGTAATCTTCATTATTTACAGCGTCATTTAATTGTTCTTCTAATTCACTTAGTGAAAGTTCCGAATAATTGTTCCCTTTTGCGTAATCATCTTCTGATTCAGCAATCAATTCAATGCTATCAACCTCACTATCTTCTTGCATTTCTAAATGCTCATCAGACTTAAGGTAAATTCCTGCTTTATCTAGTATATTTTTATATGTAAAAATAGGAGCTTGAAAACGAACTGCTAGCGCAATAGCATCTGAAGTTCTAGTATCTATTACTTCCTCTACGCCATTTTGCTCACAAATTAAACTTGAAAAGAACACACCATCCACTAGCTTATGGATAATTACTTGTTTAACTTGTATTTCGAACCTTTCTGCAAACGATTTAAACAAATCATGTGTTAAAGGTCTTGGAGGTCTAATTTCCTTTTCTAACGCAATAGCTATTGATTGCGCTTCAAAAGCACCTATAATAATAGGTAACGTTTTACTTCCTTCTACTTCACTCAAAACAAGGGCATAAGCACCGCTTTGAGTTTGGCTGTAAGAAATTCCTTTTATTGTTAGTCTTATTAAGCTCATGTATCTATCTTCACAAAAAAAGCTGTCTTTTATAGACCGCTTTTAAGGTGCCACAATTTAATAAAAATATGTGTACGTAAAGTGTTTCTTGTAAAAAATAAAACCCCGATGTTTTTTTCGAGGTTTTACATAATATTTAATCTAAAGAATTATGCTTTTTTGAAATCCTTTAATTTTTCAATTAATTGAGGTACTACTTCAAAAGCATCTCCAACAATACCATAATCAGCAGCTTTAAAGAAAGGAGCTTCAGGGTCATTATTGATAACTACTTTTACTTTAGAAGCATTTACACCCGCTAAGTGTTGAATAGCTCCAGAAATACCAATTGCAATGTATAAGTTAGATGCTACTGGCTTTCCTGTTTGCCCTACGTGCTCACTGTGAGGTCTCCAACCTAAATCAGAAACTGGTTTAGAACAAGCAGTTGCTGCACCTAAAACATCAGCTAACTCCTCTACCATTCCCCAGTTTTCAGGTCCTTTTAATCCACGTCCTGCAGAAACAACAACATCAGCATCAGCAATTGTTACTGTACCTGTTGCTTTATCAATTGACACAGAACTTACCCCTAATTCAGGTAACGTAGCGTCAAAACTTTCAGCAGCTCCGCTAACAGCATTTTCATGTGCTCCATATGAATTTTTAGCAACACCAATTACTTTATTAGCTGAAGAAATTTCAGTGTTGTTAAATCCTTTATTTGAAAAAGCTTTACGCTTTACAACAAATGGACTTGTACTTTCTGGTAAAGCAACTACATTAGAAGCATAACCAGCCTCTAAATTTACAGCTACTAAAGGTCCTACTGTTAATCCATCAACACTAGAATCTACAATTACAGTATCAGCAGATTGCTGCTCTGCTACTTGCTTAATGATAGCTGCATATGCTTTAGCGTTAAAAGAAGACAAATCATTCTTAACTTCTACAACTTTCTCTGCACCATAAGTATATAATTCAGCAGCATCACCTCCATTTATAGTTAAAGCAACAACATTAGTACCTAATTGTTCTGCTACTTTTTTTCCGTAAGAAACAACTTCGAAAGCTGTTTTTTTGAATTTTCCTTCCGACGAATCGGCAAAAACTAATACAGACATAATATTTTTATTTTTTATTTGAATAGATCGAATAAATACGTCTACTCAAAATGAGTTTTTTAATTAAATTGCTTTTGCTTCGTTATGTAATAAATTGATTAAATCATCAACATTATCTACTAACTTCACATCTCCTTTAGGAGCTGGTTTCTCAAACGTTTTAGTACCTGTTGCAGCACTTGCTCCAGCTGGTTCTACTACACTTAAAGGCTTTTTACGAGCCATCATAATTCCACGCATATTAGGAATACGTAAATCTTTTTCCTCTACAATTCCTTTTTGTCCTGCAACAACCATTGGTAATGTTGAAGAAACTTTTTCTTCACCACCATCAATCTCTCTTTCTAAGGTAACATTAGTACCATCAACTTCAACACCAACACATCCATTTACAAAATTGAAATCTAATAATGAAGCTAACATCCCTGGAACCATTTGTCCATTATAATCTGCAGACTCTTTACCAGCTAATACTAAATCGTATCCACCATTTTTAACAACCTCAGCTAATTCTTTTGCAACTAAGAAACCATCAGTTGGCTCAGCGTTAACACGAATAGCATCATCAGCACCAATAGCTAATGCTTTACGTAAAGTTGGTTCAGTTTCAGCACCTCCAACATTTACAACTGTTACAGAAGCACCTTGCTTCTCTTTAAACCACATAGCACGAGTTAAACTAAACTCATCGTAAGGATTTATAACAAACTGAACACCGTTAGTATCAAACTTCGTATCGTTTTCGGTGAAATTAATTTTTGAAGTGGTATCTGGCACATGGCTGATACAAACTAATATTTTCATATATTGATGTTTTTGAACGCTTATTTTAGTGCCACGAATTTACGGATTTTTTTTGATTTATTATGCATGCATAATAAATTTTATGCAAAAAGAGTGCTTTTTATATGCTTTTTAACATTCAAATCATTCACTTAGTTTTTAATTTTTTACTTTTGCAAATCAAATAAACAACGACTTTTAATAAAACGTATGAAAACAGTTCAATTTAGAGAAGCGATTTGCGAAGCAATGAGTGAAGAAATGCGTCGCGATGAGAGCATCTATTTAATGGGGGAAGAAGTTGCGGAATATAATGGTGCTTACAAGGCGAGTAAAGGAATGTTAGACGAATTTGGTGCTAAGAGAGTTATTGATACTCCTATTGCTGAATTAGGTTTTGGAGGAATAGCTGTAGGTTCTGCAATGAACGGCAATAGACCTATAGTAGAGTATATGACCTTCAACTTTTCTTTAGTTGGTATAGATCAAATTATTAACAATGCTGCTAAAATACGTCAAATGAGTGGAGGACAATTTAACTGTCCTATTGTATTTAGAGGTCCAACTGCTTCTGCTGGTCAGCTTGCAGCAACACACTCACAAGCTTTTGAAAGTTGGTATGCTAATTGCCCTGGTTTAAAGGTAATAGTACCATCTAATCCATATGATGCTAAAGGATTATTAAAAGCAGCAATTAGAGATGATGATCCAGTTATTTTCATGGAGTCTGAGCAGATGTATGGAGATAAAATGGAAATTCCTGAGGGAGAATATATAATTCCAATTGGAGTTGCAGAAATCAAAAGAACAGGTACCGATGTTACTGTAGTATCTTTTGGTAAAATCATAAAGGAAGCATATAAAGCTGCTGATGCATTAGCAGAAGAAGGTATATCTGTTGAAGTAATAGATTTAAGAACAGTGCGTCCAATGGATCACAATACAATCTTAGAATCTGTTAAAAAAACGAATAGATTAGTTATTTTAGAAGAGGCTTGGCCATTTGGTAGTGTTTCTTCAGAAATAACATTTAGAGTACAAGATGAAGCATTTGACTATTTAGATGCTCCTATCAAAAGAATCACAACAGCTGATACGCCAGCTCCATATTCTCCAGTATTACTAGAGAAATGGTTGCCTAATGCGAACGATGTAGTTACAGCTGTAAAGGAGGTAATGTACATTAAGTAATGTATTAAAAATTAAATAATTATAACTAACTAAAATCCTTTTGGTATAATAACCAGAAGGATTTTGGTATGAATAAACCTATGAGAATTAAGTTTTTTGTTTTGTTGAGTTGTATAAGCATGTATCTAAATGCTCAACTTACAGTTAGAGGAAAAGTAGTAGATGAGTTTGAAACTCCTATTCCGTTTGTAAACGTATTTGTACAAGGTACTTCGAATGGAACTACTACTGATGATGATGGAAGGTTTGCTTTTACGATTCCTGAGAAAAAAGGAACCTTAGAAATCTCTTTGATGGGATTCCAAACTCAAACAATTAAAATTTCTCCTAAAGTTACGTTCCTTAATATCGTTTTGAAAGAAGGAACTGATGTTTTAGAAGAAGTTATTGTAGTTAGTAAACCTAAGAAAAGACTCAAAAAGAAAGAGAATCCTGCTTATAAAATTTTAAAAGAAGTATGGAAACGAAAAAGAAAAAATGGTCTTGATTTAGTAAAACATTATCAATACAAGAAACACACTGCTATTGAAATTGGATTAAACAACCTAGACTCATCTTTTGTTAAAACTTTATTTAAAGATGAATACAAAGATGTTAGTAGTGAAATCAAATATGATAGTGATGGAATAAACTACTATATCCCTATTTTTCTTAGTGAACAAATAGCCAACGTATATGGTAACAACAAAACAAATACAGAGCGTGAAGATATTGAGGCAGAAAAACAAGCTGGTTTAGGTGCTCAAGGTTTTGTATTTGACAGAATGTCTAACACCTTTCAAAATGTAGATGTTTTTAGAAACAATATAACATTACTTCGCAAATCGTTTGTGAGCCCTTTATCTACTGATGGTTTTGCTACTTACGATTATGTACTATACGATAGTATAGTAGAAAACAATAAAAAATTATACAACATATACTTCTTCCCTATTAGAGATGAAGATTTAGCTTTTAAAGGGAATGTATGGATAGCAGATAAAGCTTTTTCTATAAAGAAGTTACGAATGGAAGTAGCCAAAGGTGCTAATTTAAACTTTGTTCGTGGCTTAACATTTGAAAAAGAATTTGAAGTAAGAAAAGACAGTATATACATTCCTACTAAAAATGCATATGAAGGAGATTTTACTTTCTTAGATAAAAACGAAGCTAATAAAGGACTTACCATAAAGAAAACAATCAATTACGATAACTATATTTTAGAAAAGGCATATCCTGATGATTATTATCTGAAGTCTAACACCAAAATTAGACCTGATCAATATGAAAAATCTGAGGAATATTGGCAAGCTAAAAATACTGATGAAAATAAAGAAACATATAACTTAATAGCCACCGTAAAGAGTAAAAAACAAATTAAAAAATTAACAGGTTTAATTAATACTGTTTCTAGTGGTTTTATCAATATTGACGCCTTAGGCATACAACTAGGACCATTTTGGACTGCTCTTGCTAGTAATGAAGTAGAGGGAATTCGAGCTCGATTAGGCTTCCGTACGTTCACTACTAAAGATGATCGCTTTAGATTATCGGGTCATATTGCTTATGGTTTTAAAGATAAAGAAATTAAATACGGTGCTGAAGCCCAATATCTATTATCATACAAACCAAGAATCACTACTAGCCTTGCTTATCAAAAAGACATTGAACAATTAGGTAGTACCTTATTTAACACCAATCAATTATTAGGTAGTACTTTTGGTACTAGTGCTTTATTCTCTAGAGGAAACAATTTCTTTTTATCAAACATAGAAAAATTAGCCACTAATTTTGATTATGCTATACACAACAATTTCCATGTAGGCTTTAACTTATCTCACTCAAGAATACGTTCTGCTAGCCCTGAAAACTTTTCTGCTAGTTATTTCGATGATTTAGGGAACCTTCAATCTACTGTAACAGATGTTGCTTCTGATATTTATATCAGCTTTACACCTGGTCGTTTTGTATATGGTTTAGGGGTACAACAACGTTTTGGAAGAAATATTTTCCCTTCATTAGTATTCAACTACCGCCATGGTTACAAAGGTTTTTTAAACGGGACTCATGATTATGATAAAATTCAGTTTAGATACAATCAACCTATTTTATTAGGTAAATTTGGATTATTAGACGCTACGGTTGAAGGTGGAAAAACTTTCGGAAAAGTGCCTTCTTCATTATTAAGTGCTATTCCTGCAAACCAATCATACTCACTTGTACCAAATACATTTTCATTGTTAAATTTCTATGATTTTGTAACTGATCAATATGTATCTACACATTTTGAACATCATTTTAATGGTTTTTTACTGAATAGAATTCCGTTATTAAAAAAATTAAAATTAAGAAGTTTAGCTACGTTTAGAGCTGCTTACGGTACCATTTCAGATGAAAACAGAAGCATTAATGATGCTGTAACAAATAGCAGAGGAACTCGTAATATTTTATACAACGTACCTAATAAAGTATACTACGAATATGGTTTTGGTATTGAAAATATTGGATATGGAAACTTACGTTTTTTAAGAATTGATGCTATTTGGAGAAGTGACTATGCTGCTCCTGGTAATAGTATCGCAGTTCCAACACCTAAATTCGCGCTTAGAATAGGTATAAAACCTGATTTATAATTAACTTAAAAATAACGTCGCAAATATGCTGGTAAACTGCAAAATATCCGTAGTTTTGCTAACCGATTTTTGAAACGAAACAATAATATATGACAGCAAAAGAAAAACAAACCGTTGATGTATTAATTGAAATTCCTAAAGGGAGTAGAAATAAATACGAATATGATTTTGATTTAGGTAAAATCCGTTTTGATAGAATGTTATTCTCATCAATGATGTATCCTGGTGATTATGGATTTATTCCTGAAACTTTAGCATTAGACGGAGATCCTTTAGATGTTTTAGTATTAGGAGCAGAACCTACTTTTCCTATGTGTGTTATGGAGGTAAAACCAATTGGGGTTTTCCATATGGCTGATGAAAAAGGACCAGATGAAAAAATAGTATGTGTACCTGTTTCTGATCCAATTTGGAACAAATACAACGACTTATCAGACTTAAATCCACACCGTCAACAAGAAATTACTCACTTTTTCCAAGTATATAAAGACTTAGAAAAGAAAAAAGTAGATATTGGAGACTGGGGGAACGCTGATGAAGCATATGAAATATTAGACAAATGTATCGCTAGATATAAGGATAGCGAGCACCAAGAGCGTGGAGATTTTAAAATCTAAGGTCTAAATAATAGCTACAAAAACTAAAAGTCATTCAGAATAATCTGAATGGCTTTTTTTTGTTTAGTTATTGATTTTGTTATATTTATAAACATAATTAACTAATCAATTTAACTAAATATGGAATCAAACATTGTGTATTTGCCAGTGATTTTGGCAATATTGGGATTAATTTTTATGATGATAAAGATGTCTTGGGTAAAAAAACAAGACGCGGGAGATGAAAAAATGAAATCCATATCAAAAAGTATCAAAGAAGGTGCCCTAGCCTTTTTAGCAGCTGAATACAGATTACTTCTCATTTTCGTTTTAATAGCTTCTGTTGCTCTTTTTGTAATTTCAACTATAGTAGACACAACAAGCTGGATGATCGTACCAGCATTTATCATAGGAGCCATTTTTTCTGCATTAGCTGGTAATATCGGTATGCGAATTGCTACCGATGCCAACGCAAGAACTGCAGAAGCCGCTAAAACAAGTTTGCCTGAAGCTTTAAAAGTATCTTTCAGTGGTGGAACTGTTATGGGATTAGGTGTTGCTGGTTTAGCTGTTTTAGGGTTAAGCTTATTTTTCATCTTTTTTACTAGTCAATTCATGGGAAGCGAAGGTTCTTTCTATAATAATATGACTATTGTTTTAGAAGCTTTAGCTGGATTTTCTTTAGGTGCTGAATCTATTGCATTATTTGCCAGAGTTGGTGGCGGAATTTACACCAAAGCTGCCGATGTTGGTGCAGACTTAGTTGGGAAAGTAGAAGCTGGTATTCCTGAAGATGATCCGCGTAACCCTGCAACTATTGCAGATAATGTTGGTGATAATGTTGGTGATGTTGCTGGAATGGGTGCTGATTTATTTGGTTCATATGTAGCTACAGTTTTAGCTGCAATGGTATTAGGAAATTATGTAGTAAGAGATATGTCTGCTTCATCTCAATTTACAGATGCTTTTAACGGAATGGGACCAATACTATTACCATTGGTAATTGCTGGTGTTGGTATTTTAGCTTCTATCATAGGAACCTTTCTAGTTAAAATTAAAGATAATAGCGCTAAAGAACCGCAAGTTCAAAAAGCTTTAGATTTAGGAAACTGGGCTTCCATGATCATCACATTAGTAGTAAGTTGGTTTTTAATTAAATGGATGCTTCCTGAAACTTTACTAATGGATTTCTTTGGTGAAGGTGTAAAAAGTATTCCTTCTCGACATGTTTTTTATACTTGTATGATTGGTTTAGCCGTTGGTGCTTTAATTTCTATGGTCACTTCTTATTATACAAGTTTAGGTAAAAAACCTGTATTAGACATTGTACAAAATAGTGCTACTGGTGCTGGTACTAATATTATTGCTGGTTTAGCTGTAGGTATGAAATCTACATTTTTATCTGTTATTTTATTTGCTGCTGCTATTTATGGTTCATATACTTTAGCTGGTTTTTATGGGGTGGCTTTGGCTGCTTCTGCTATGATGGCAACTACAGCAATGCAATTAGCTATTGATGGCTTTGGTCCTATTGCTGATAATGCTGGTGGGGTTGCCGAAATGAGTGAACTAGAAGAACATGTTCGTGAACGAACTGATATTTTAGATTCTGTTGGAAATACAACAGCTGCTGTAGGAAAAGGTTTTGCAATTGCATCTGCTGCTTTAACTGCGTTAGCTTTATTTGCTGCCTACGTAACTTTTACAGGTATTGAAGGTATCAACATCTTTAAAGCAAATGTACTTGCTATGTTGTTTGTTGGAGGGATGATACCTGTGATATTTTCAGCTCTTGCAATGCAATCTGTAGGAAAAGCTGCCATGGAAATGGTACATGAAGTACGTCGTCAGTTTAGAGAAATTCCTGGAATTATGGAAGGCACCGGTACTCCTGAATATGCAAAATGTGTTGACATTTCAACAAAAGCAGCTCTAAAAGAAATGATTTTACCTGGTCTAATTACTATTATTACTCCTATTATAATCGGACTTGTTTTTGGTGCTGAACCTTTAGGTGGCTACATGGCTGGTGTATGTGTTTCTGGAGTAATGTGGGCTATTTTTCAAAATAATGCTGGAGGTGCTTGGGATAATGCTAAAAAATCTTTTGAGGCTGGTGTAGAAATAAATGGAGAAATGACTTACAAAGGATCTGACGCTCACAAAGCAGCCGTAACTGGTGATACTGTTGGGGATCCTTTTAAAGATACTTCTGGACCTTCAATGAATATTCTTATTAAATTAACTTGTTTAGTAGGTTTAGTGATTGCTCCTATTTTAGGAGAACATTCTGTGGAAGGACATGCTACTAATCTTATAAATAAAGAGATAAATCTTGACATTAACTCTATGAAAGAAAAACCTGCAATAGCAACTATTACCACCACATACAAAGACGCTGACGGTGTAGAAAAAGAGAAAAAAGAAATTATTGAAGGAACTTTAGAAGAAGTACAAACTAAACTTAAAAACTTAAAAGGTGATGGTATTCATGGTAAACATCATTATAAAATAGATTCTGAAAAAGGTGAAATTAAAAAAACTGTTGTTGTAGAAACAAAAGATTAAAACAACATACATTATTATTATCCAAAACACCAGTAAAATTATTACTGGTGTTTTTTATAGTGATAATGTTGTTGAATTTTTTATTCCTCCAATTGTAAAAGAACTTTGAGTACTACCAATGTGTTTTATAGAGGTTAGTTTATTAACCATAAACTCTCTATACTCTTCCATATCTTTTACATAAATTTTTAAGATATAATCATAATCTCCACTAATATGAAAACACTCTGCTACTTCTGGTAATTTTAAAATTTCTTTTTCAAAAACAGATAGATATTCTCTTGAATGCTGTACTAATTTCACTTGACAAAAAACCAAAAAGGCTTTGTTTACTTTTTTCGGATCAATGATAGCTACATAATTAGCTATAATCTTCTCTCTTTCTAACTTTTTAACACGTTCATAAACAGCCGTTACTGACAACCCCAACTGAAGAGATAACTGTTTGGTTGTCTGTTTACTATTGTTTTGAAGTAAATTAATCAGCTTTTTGTCAATATTATCTAATTCCATTCTGAAAATAATTCTAAAAATAATTAACCAAAACCTTTAAACCAGTTTTTAAAACCACAAAAATAACAAAAATCAGTTTTAAAATCTACATATACATTTTTTCATTGATTTTTACTCAACACTACTATTACTTTGTCTTAAACAAGCATACTATTATATTATGAAAAAATTTAAACCAGCGAATAGAATTCAAGATTTACAGTACTTTGGAGAATTTGGAGGTGTAAACCCATCTATTTCAGACTCTTCTACATACACATTTTTATCAGCAAAAACCATGTTTGACACTTTTGAAGGTAATGCAGATGGATGTTATTTATATTCTCGTCATACTTCTCCTTCAAACTTATATTTAGGTGAAGCTTTAGCTGAAATGGAGGGTACTGAAACAGCTAATGTTGCCGGATCTGGTATGGGAGCTATTACTCCTGTTTTATTACAATTGTGTAGCGCTGGTGATCATATTGTTTCTAGTAGAACTATCTATGGAGGAACTTATGCTTTCTTAAAGAATTTTACACCTAAATTAAATATTGAAACTACTTTCGTTGATATTACAAAATTAGATACTGTTGAAGCAGCTATTAATGAAAACACAAAAGTATTATACTGCGAGAGTGTAAGTAATCCTTTATTAGAAGTTGCTGATATTAAAGCGTTATCTGAACTAGCTAAAAAATATAATTTAAAACTAGTAGTTGATAATACTTTTTCTCCACTATCTATTACTCCTTCTCAATTAGGAGCTGATATCGTTGTTCATAGTTTAACTAAATTCATCAATGGTTCTTCTGATACTGTTGGTGGTGTTGTTTGCGGTACACAAGAGTTTATTGACTCTTTAAGAAATGTTAATGATGGTGCAAGTATGTTATTAGGTTCTACAATGGATAGCTTAAGAGCTTCTTCTATTTTAAAAAATATGAGAACTTTGCACATCCGTATGAAACAACATAGCAAAAATGCTGCTTTTTTAGCTGGAAAATTTGAAGCTGACGGTTTAAAAACGGTATACCCTGGTTTAAAATCTCATCCTTCTCACGAATTATTTAAATCGATGATGAATGAAGAATACGGTTTTGGTGGTATGTTAACTATTGATGTTGGTTCTTTAGAAAAAGCCAATGAATTAATGGAATTAATGCAAAATAAAAATCTAGGGTACTTAGCTGTTAGTTTAGGTTTTTATAAAACTTTATTCTCTGCTCCTGGTACATCTACATCTTCTGAAATTAGCGAAGAAGAACAAAAAGAAATGGGACTTACTGATGGTTTAATTCGTTTTTCTATTGGTTTAGATAATGATATAGAGCGTACTTATGAAATGATGAAAGCTTGTATGGAAGAAGTTGGTATTTTTAAAGAAACATTAGTTTAGTATTTAAACATAAAAAAATATTGAGCCTTCACCGATTTTTAAAATCCGTGAAGGTTTTTTTATTCAAACTCTAATCAATACCTTTCAAACGTTCCCACATTTCACTAAACATTTCAGAAGGAGAACTATCTTTAAATCTTTCTGTATCATTTCTATAATCCCAACGATTGCCTTTTTTATACAAACGAAAACCAAAAACAGAGGCATTAGGGTTATTTTTCTGAATTAAAGGATAACGTAAATCATTATATCTCACTTCTCCACTTTCTAAAGAAACTAAATTATAATAATCATTACTAAACCAAGAAAGCTTATGTAAATCTGGATCATTCATATCAATTAAGCTGTGATTTTTGGGAATGCTAAAAAATTCACTTGCAATACCATTTTTATCCAATAAAGAATAGTATGCTACTTTATAATCTTCCTCTGTTTCAGCAACTCCATACCACAAAATATTATTTAATATTGATGGCTGCACTGTAAATCTAGTATATTTAATTCCTGCTGTGTCAAATGATTTTTTAAATACAGAATTTACATACAATTTGTTTCCTATGGTAAACAACATGTAAAAAGAACTTACATACAAACCTATTCTTAACCATTTCTTTCTTTGTAAACTATTTCTTTTATAAAACATCAAAACAATCAAACTAATTAAAAATGGTAATGTATAAAAAGGATCTGCTACAGCTATATTATTAAATGCAACTCTGTAATCAGAAAAAGGTAGAAATAACTGGGTTCCATAAGGAGTAAAAGAATCCAAAAGTGGATGTGTAAAAATGGACAAGAAAAAGAGCCAAATCCAATCTTTTCTCAAGGTAGTTCCTTTTCTTTTTTTTGTATCGTATAACCAAAAAGTAAGGTAACCAAAAGCAAATGCTCCTAATATTGCAAACACAACAGAATGCATAAATCCTCGGTGAAATATCAATTGATCGATAGAGTTAGAATAAAAAAAACTTCCCAAAAAAACATCTAGATCAGGTATTGTTCCTCCTATTGCACCAAACAATAATGCTTTGTTTCCTATCTTTTTTCCTAGTGCTATTTCTCCGCAAGCAGCTCCTAAAACAATTTGAGTTAATGAATCCATAAGTAGCAAAAGTAACGAATGGTTAATTATTAAAAAACTCCTCGTCTTGTTTCTATTAAATTAAAATTGTCGTCAAATTTTAACCTCAAATTAGCGTTTGACTGCAAATCAACAAAACCTAATTCAACATCCCCTTTTTCAACTGTATACTTGTACAGAAGTACACCTTTATATTGCCTTTCACTTGAAGAGGTTATATTAAATTCAAAATCAACTTTTTTAAATTTAATTTCTTGATTATATGTATTCTTTACAGTGAAAGTAGTATTATTCACATTATTGTAGACATATAATATTTTACTTCTCCTTTTGGATATCTTGAAGTAATTATTGAACTCATTAGATAAAATAGCTCTTTTTAAAACTATTTCACTTAAAGAACTTTTTTTCTCACATCCATTAATTACTAAAATCAATAGTAATAAAAACCATTTAGTTTTCTTCATAGAATTCTTTTTAAAGAACATTGTTAATGTTGTACTAAACTAATAAAATTATTAATTACTATTCTTCATTTTATTTTTAGCTTTTGATAACATCTTGAAAAGACAATCATTTGTATATTTCTTTACAAAATCGTAACATTACAAACCGAAAAAAAGACAACTACACAATGCAAGAAAGCAATCAAAAATCTGAAATAAATATTCAAGACCAAAAAATACAACAAAATGCCAACTTATCTATTTGGGAAGCTTTAATACCAGTAGTGGCTTTAATTGGAATGTTAGCGTATAATGTTTATGTTTTTGGAGATGACGCTTTAAGTGGGAGTAATCAATTTGTACTATTATTAGGAGGAACTGTAGCTGCTTTAGTGGGCTTTAAAAACAAAGTAAGCTATAAGTTAATGATGGATGAAGTTGCCGAAAACATAAAATCTACTTCTAGCGCTATTTTAATTTTATTAATGGTTGGAGCCTTAGCTGGAACCTGGTTAATTAGTGGAATTATTCCTTCAATGATTTATTACGGCTTACAAATACTAAATCCAACTATATTTTTAGCCGCTTGTTTAATTATTTGTGCTGTTATTTCTGTTGCTACAGGTAGTTCTTGGACAACAGCTGCTACTGTAGGAATTGCCTTGATAGGTATTAGTGATGCTTTAGGTATTTCATTAGGTATGACAGCCGGAGCTGTTCTATCTGGTGCTTATTTTGGAGATAAAATGTCGCCGATGTCTGACACTACTAACTTAGCTCCTGCAATGGCAGGTACTGACTTGTTTACGCATATTAGATACATGACCTATACAACAATACCTACATTTATTGTTACTTTAATTGTATTTATAGTTTTAGGCTTTACACAAACAAGCACAGGAAATGCTAACACAGCAGAAATGTTAGCTGATATAGAAAAAGCTTTTCATATTACACCTTGGTTATTTATAGTTCCAATTATTGTTATAGCCTTAATCGTTAAAAAAACACCACCTTTAATTGCTTTACTAGCAGGAACCATTTTAGGAGGAATATTTGCATTAATTTTTCAACCACATGTTGTTGCTCAAATTGCAGGTGTAAAACCAGAAAATTTAAGTTTTAATGCAGCCTACAAAGGGATAATGAAAGCCATTACGGTGAAAACTTCTGTAGCTACCGAAAATGAAGTGTTGAAGGATTTATTTACTGCTGGTGGAATGGTAAAAATGTTAAATACTATTTGGCTAATCTTATGTGCAATGGTTTTTGGAGGAATTATGGATGCTATTGGAGCTTTAGCTAAAATAAGTAGTTTTATGTTGAATTTATTCGACAGTGTATTTGGACTATTTGCTAGTACTGTATGTACTTGTATTGGATTAAATGTTACTGCTTCTGATCAGTATTTAGCTTTAGTAGTACCAGGGAAAATGTACGCAAAGGCTTATAAAGATAAAGGACTTGCTCCTGAAAACTTAAGTAGAACTTTAGAAGATTCAGGAACAGTTACCTCTGTTCTTATCCCATGGAATACTTGTGGAGCGTATCATTCAGGAGTTTTAGGCGTGCCTGTTGTTGATTATGCTTTTTATGCAGTATTCAACTGGTTGAGTCCGTTTATGACATTAATTTTTGCCGCTTTTAGAATTAAAATCAGACAAATCATAAAAAAATAAAATGAGTAAAACACTACAATACTTTTTAATTGGGCTAGGTATTGCCTGTATATTAGTTTCTCTGATAGGAATAATGAGAGGACAAAAATTTTTAGATGTTTTACCTGAAATTATTATTGGAGTAAGCTTGATAATTTCAATTTTCATTGAAAAGAGAAGAAAAAAATAATAATCCTTTTACAAAAATAAACCGTCCAATCTTTAAAATAGGTTGGACGGTTTGTTTTTATATGATTTAACAATTACTCTTTGATTAATTGTGATTGCTTAATTATTTTTTCATCAGATTTTATTGTTAAGAAATACATTCCTTTAGCTAAAATAGCTGGGTTAATTATTTTTCCACTAGCTTCCTTTACTTTAAAAACCTCTTTATATACCTGTTGTCCGTTAATATTAAATAACTCAATTGTTAATGGTTTATTGAAATAATTATTATTTACTGTGATGTTTATTTGATCAATAAAAGGATTAGGATACACTTCTAAATCATTTTCACTAAAAATTGGAGGCACATTTACTAAAGATACTTCTGAGTTCTTAGAAGCGATATTTGAACAAGCGCCTAAAAAATTCCACTCAGAAGCTGTTCTTTCAAATAAATTCCCTTCATACACAACTTTTTGTCCTTCTGTATAATTGACATTACTTTGCCAATTTTGCACACCATTACATATATTACCAGATTTTGTAGTGTATGATACAATTAATTTTGGAGCTTTACTAGCACTTCTTTCATATGAATCTGCTACACGTTTTGCTGACTTACTAGTAAGACTATTTCCTTTACCTAGAATAGCAAAACTTAAACTATTTCCTTGATTCCAATCATTTTTATTTACTAATTCCTGAATCAAATTCTTTAAGTTAGGTGTTTTCTGAGCACTTCCTGTTTGTCCCCCTTCCCAAGCTGCAGGCTTCCAATTTACTCTATTAGTAAAGAAGTTTCTTCTAGATACATTATTTGAATTTGAATAACCTGCTGCACTTGCTGTATTTTCTAAAGCAATTTCTAACTCTGTACTTTCAGTATTACTCTCATCAGCTGTAAATTGTATATATGCATTGGTAATTGTTACATTTTTAGGCAATGATACATTTCTGTAACGCAATCCAATGGTTTGATAACTATCTTTGTTTCTGCTATCATATACTAATTCTAAATCTGAACTATAAGTATATACATTTCCATTTTTATTTTCTTCTACATCATCTCTTCCATTTGAAATAGTTATTTCAATTGTTTTTACATCTGGAGTAGTATCTACATTTCCTTCTTTATTTATTGTAACGACGCTACCGTTAGCAGGATTCCAAACATCTAAATTTGTAGGAATTTGAAAAACATTATTATTAGAAACTTCTCCAACCTCCAATGCATTATCCACCTGAATTGTTCTTGTTTCTATTTTATCTTCATCTATAAAAATCCACTTAAACTGATTAAATCTTCCAGAACTGCGAGTCCATTTTTTCACATCGTCATTAGAACGCAATGGTGCTCCCCAACAACCTTCACCAACATATACAGTACCATTTTTATCATCTCTTATAAACCCTTCTTCATTACCTGAAGCATAACTTGGTTTTACCGGCCAAGTAGTTTTTACTGTATGTGCATCACACTCTACTACCAATTTCACATCTTTTTCATAAAAAAGAGACGCCCAATTACTGTATTGACTAAATCCGTCTAACTTAAAAAAAGTATGAGGTCTCATTGGTTTATGATACTGAGCTATTTTCCAAATTGTACTTTCATTAGCAGTTAAATCGTTACGTAACCAATTTGTTTGATCTCCTGAAATTGAAATCTCTGTATTTAGCGTATAAGCTCTCACTAAATTTTCACCAAAAGTAATTGCGTAATAAACTCTACTTGAAGGAACATCAAACAAATTATAAATAGTATTGTTACTATCTTCGTGATTACCTCTAGCCGCAACTATTGGAAACATTCTTCCATCGTTAGCTATGGTTAACTGCCAATCGTTAAACCAGTTTTGCCATTGACTGTTTGTATCATCATCAGTCATATCTCCACCAAAAAGCACTGCGTGTGGTTTTAATTTAGCTACCAAACGATTCGCATTTTGCCTAGGCTCTCTGTTGTTTCTTGAATCTCCTCCTGCTATAAAAGACATTCTATCATTATTAGCCGGAGCAGTTTTAAACCACAATCTTCTACTAGTTCCTTCACTGTCTTTAATTACAAAATAATAAGATGTATTAGGTTGTAAATTGGTTAAGCGAACAAAATGGTTGTTCATTCCTTTGTAAGAAACAATTCTATCTGGTGTTTTTGAATTTGTATAAAGATTATAATTTACACCATTATCTTTTGTACCGTAGTATACTTTTGGATTGGTTCCTAAAATTTGATTCCATCCAATAACAATAGAAGTAGCTGGATTGTTTCTTAAAGTTAATCTGTATTTATCGTTGGATGCATTACTGTTAATTTTAAAACATAAAATCAACAGAAGAAAGTATATTTTCTTCATTATTTAATAGGTTGCTTTGATTTTTAAAAGCTACGAATCTATAAAAAAGAAATACTGGTATTTACTGCTTTAAAAATGTTAATTGAAAATTAAAACTCTTAACTATTAATTAAAAAAAGCATAACTAAAACATAGGTATTAGTTAATTGTAGAGTATTTAAAGTTCTACTAAATATTCCCTTTTTCTAAATAAACCAATCCCAAACCAAACCAAATCGAATAGACAAATCTCTGTAAGGATAATTAGGTGCTGAAAAATAATTTTTGTTAGGTAAAAAACTAGAACTTATGTTATCTATCTTAAAAAAGATACGTGTTCTTTTTACTCTAGCATTAAAGAAAACATCTAATGTAGGATATCCAATTTCAGTAGAATTCTGCAAAGTAAATTCTGCTAATAAAGGATTATAGGCATTTGCATAATAATCTGTAAAAAATTTAAAAGTCCCTCCAATTTGTACTAAAATAGGATCTCCTTTAAACCAATGATCCATGTAATACAATGTATTTCTAGTTACAAACTTTGGTACTCTATATACTTCGCTTCCACTAGAAACATTTTGGTACATTATTGTATTATCTAAAGCAAACTTTTTGAAAAACTTAAATTCTTTACTCACTTTTAATTTTAAATAAGTAATAGAACCTCCATATTGCTTTGGACTGTTATCTGTATCAAAATACACAAAGTCTTCTATATTGGTAAAGTCCAAACTTGCATCTCCCCATTTAGACTTTAAAGAAAAACCAATATTTCTAGTATCCACATTTCTAAAATTATTTTTCCAAATGTAATCATCATATACACTATGAAATAATTGTTTATTGAAATTTGGAGCTTTAGAATTTAACAACAAACTTCCTTTTACAGAAAAAACACTATCCTTTTTATAAGAAGCAGTTCCTCTAAAATCATTACCTGCTAAATGTCCTCCTCCCGGAGTTATAGTACCACTACCATTTACTCTAAAGTTTCCTACTTTTCCATTCCACTCTCCTCCTATTGAAACCGCAGTACCTCTTAATCGATTATCTCTTACGTCTGTATTAATATTGTATATATCATCATATCCGTAATTTACAGACGTGTAGTTTATTTTAGCTTTCAGTTTACCTAAAATATATTTTGAATTAAATTCTAAATATCCTTGATTATTAGTTAATGAATAATCTGTTTTTTCACTGACAGCTCCAGACGTTCTACTTGCTATTCCAAAAAAATCAGTATCTATACCTGTTTGGGTAAATTGATATTCTTTTGTTTCGTAGTGAAGGATATGACCAACTTTTAAATTGCTAAAGTTCTTCGTATTTGTGGTGTCTTTACTTCCGAAAAGCTTAAAACTATGATCTAAATAAAAACGACTTCCTTCCAATACACTTTCTGCATTTCCCAAGTTTACATCTAATCTTCCTCGGTCTGTAAAATTAGGATCATCGTTTAAAAAGCTGGTTAGAGCATCACTTTGCAAACCTCCACTTTCTTGATTCGTGAAATCTTGTGTTGCAATGTGCGTTCTTATTTCATATTGATTTTTAGGAGTACGATAACTTAAAGTAGTTCTAAAATTACCTGTACTAGAAAGAGATCTACGATATTGTCCTAACGAACGCAAACCTCTGTAAGCAATACTAAAGTTTAATCGCTTAGAAAAATTTAAGGTAAATAATGCATCTAAAACCTGTCCTTGTTCTTGACCTGTTTTATACATTATTTCTGTAGTAGGCGTGGCAACTCTGTAATAATTAATTTCATCAAAGTTTAAATAATTAAATTGTTTTGCTCTAAAACCTATATCTGGAAACTGTGATACATTTCTGTAATTATATCCTAAATTATTAAATGTTTGTCCTTGATTGTGAAAATCTAATAATTCAAAATTATCCTTTCTTCTAAAATTAAATTTATACTCTTTTTTAATATTTAAAATCGTATCAACATAAGTAGTATCGTTGTAATGACTGATAATTTTATAGTCAGTATACTTTGTTTTTCCACTAAGCTTCACACTAATTTCATCATTAGACAAAGAATCTAATCGGGTTACTCCGTTAGAATTATTAAATCCACCCAATCCGCCGCCACCTAATGAACCAATTTGAGAATTGATATTAAGAGAAATACAAATTAAAATAAAAGAGAAAATATATTTCATAGCGACAAATGTAAAATAATAAAACGAAAATAATTGTGAATAATATCTTTGAAAACTGTTAATTTGTTATATGTTACAATTAAATTTTAGTGGTTTTTCATTAGAAGCTGGTACTGATGAAGCTGGAAGAGGGTGTTTATCGGGTCCTGTTGTTGCAGCGGCTGTAATTTTACCTGATAATTTTACTCATGAATTTTTAAATGATTCTAAACAATTATCAGAAAAAAAAAGAAAAGAATTAAGACCATACATAGAGGAGCATGCACTCGCTTATGGTGTTTGTTTTATAGATAATGAAGAAGTAGACTCTTTAAATGTTTTACAAGCATCTATTACAGGAATGCACCGATCTATAGACTTATTAAAAACCAAACCTGAATTTATTATTGTTGATGGAAATAAGTTTAAACCATATAATGAAATTCCTCACGAAACTATTGTAAAAGGAGATGCTAAATACATGAGCATTGCTGCAGCTTCTGTACTTGCAAAAACTTATCGTGATGATTTTATGGAGAAAATTCATGAAGAATTCCCAGAATATAATTGGAAAAAGAACAAGGGATATCCTACAAAAGAACACAGAGAAGCTATTCGATTACACGGAGCAACAAAATACCATAGAAAATCTTTTCGTTTATTGCCCGAACAATTATCTATAAAATTTAAAAGTTAATCATTTCATAACATTGCGATTTTATTACTCTAAAATAATAGATCTAATTTAGTCAGCCAATTTTAGAACAACAACCTATCGTAATCCCCAATGATAGAAGTGCGACTCCTCTTTTCCCTTTTTAAAGATACTGTCGCACTTTTCTGTTTTATACACTTCTAAAAGTGTTTATTACTTTGATTTTACACCAACAAAATTGTCTGATTTTAATTTAAACAACACATTAAAAGTGGTTAAACTTCCATAAATACGAGTAATATATTGTTGTAAATCTATTTTATCTTGATCGTCTAATGTTTTACTAGCATTTATTTTTTGTTCCATTACACGAATTCTATCACGTACCATTACTATTTTATGAAAAAAAGTATCAATAGGAATTTCTTTAGATGCTAAATTAGAATCAGCTGGTTCAATAATTAATTTTCCTCCTTTAAATTTATCGGCAATAGGAACTACTTCAGAAACATCACTCCATTTTTTTAAAATATTACGCAACGTACTTTCCACTTCATATAAACTAACCGAATCAACCTCGTCATCTACTGCTTCAATTGTTTCAAACTCGTCATTTAAAGGAATTGTTTCCAATCCGTTTTCTTGAAAAGTAACCCAATAATGCTTACTATCTACATTAGTTACTACTCCAAAACCATATTCAGGGTGGTTAATTCTAGAACCGATACCTAATAATTTCATATTTCAATATTTTAAACGACACTAAAATACGTATTTTTGTGACCTAATTTTTAGAAAAATGATTAAAAGAACCCGAGTAGAATTATCAAAATGTATTATTCACAAAGTAGCTAATAAGTACAATAGCGGAAAAAATGCATTATCAGAAAACTTAGTTCGTTTTGATGAGGAGAGTTACGAACTACTATTACCTTTTTTATTAAAACCATTTGGTTCTGTAACTCAGAGTTATCGATTTAGTCATCATGCTGATGTTCGATTAAACGAGTTAAACAAATATTCTTCAGATATTTTTGAAGATGAAGAAACATTTTTAGAACATTCAAAAAACATTGTAAATCACTTATACGAGCAATCTAATTCGGCAAACATTAAATCTGGAGATGTTTTAGTCGTATTATTTGAAGGTATTGAATATAAAGACATGCTAACGGAGGCTGTTGGTATTTATAAAATTGAAAGTAAAGTAGATTTCTTTCAAACTTATTTAGATGATGATAGTTTTGATGTAGTGGTTCAAAAGGGAATTTCTACTAAAAAATTAGACAAAGGATGTTTAATTTTAAATACTTCTGATACTGAAGGAACTGTTGTTTTATCTGTTGATAATAATAATTATGATGCTCAATATTGGATTAAAAATTTCTTAAGTGTAAAATATGCTGATGATAGAAATTTACACACTCAAAATTATTTAGAGATGTGTAGAGATTTTTCTGAAGAAGTTATTAAACCTGAATTTGGAAAGCACGAACAAAGTAACTTTTTAGCAAATACCGTAGATTATTTTAAAGAACACGAAAGTGTAGATTACCATAATTTTAAAGATGAAGTTTTTCAAGAAGACAAGCATAAAGATATGTTTGAAGATTATAAAAAACACTTTGAAAAACTAAATGATGTACTTGTTCGTAATAATTTTGAGGTTTCTGATATTGTATTAAAAAAGGAAAAACCAAAATTAAAAACAGAGATAAAGTTAGATACCAATATTCAAATTAAAATTGATGTTGATGCTCCGGATGCTTCTTCAGAATATTTAGAACAAGGGTATGACGAGGATAAAAAAATGAAGTATTATAAAGTATTTTATAATATTGAGAAATAAAACACTTTGAGATTTTACTCAATTAGAACTTAAAAAGCCATAACATCGTAATAATGTTATGGCTTTTTTAATTTGTTAAATTTATTTTTTTATTGAGTTTAAGATTTGCGTTAGGGATTGGAGCATTTGTTGGAGCTCTTTTAAATGTATGGTAAGTACATTTTAAAAGCGACTGCGTAAAGCCCGACCTTTAGGGAACGCCCAAACACTTGACTATCGTTCTACGATTAATTCAACTTATAACTTATATGCTGATCATCTAACTTTGCTAAAAACTCATTAGAAATTTTCACTTTAGTAGTTCTACTTGGTGCATCTAGCTCTAGTTTTTCCTCTACATCGTAAATTACAAAACGTAAACTGTGTGAACCTGAATTGGTCACAAATAAATGCTGTAAATCTTTAATTTTCTCTTCTTTTACATCTTTTAAAGGTAACTGAATAGTGATCTTTTTACACATTTTTTCCATGATGTCGTGCAATAGTAAAAACTCTGTAAACCCAACTCTTGGATCTCCTTTTTTACCTTCTTTATTCACCCAACCTGGCTTAACAACAGTTTTTATATACAAGAAAGAATTAGGAACTAAGAAATGTTTAAACTTTAAATACTCCTCTCCGAAAATTCTAAACTCAAAACTTTCGTTATAATCTTCAATTGTAAAAGTACCCCAACCTTTTCCTGCTTTAGAAACCCTATGTTCTACATTGGTAACAATACCTCCAATAGCCAATGCCATTCCTTCATATTTTTGCAAATCTTTAAAATGACCAAGAGAAGCATTACAAAACTTTAATTCATTTTTAAAATCATCTAAAGGATGCGCAGAAATATACATTCCTACTACTTCTTTCTCTTTAGCTAACAATTCCATAGTTCCCCAAGTATCACATTCAGGAACTAACGGTTCTGGTAAATCTACCTCACTTGCTTCACCAAATAATGAAACTTGCGATGAGTTTTGATTTTCCTGGAATTTATTCCCAAAACGAATCGCTTTTTCTAAGAACGTCTGTTCTTTTTCATCTTTTACATAATACTGAGCCCTATGTGTTTGTTTGAAAGAATCAAAACCTCCTGCTAACACTAAACCTTCAAAAGCTTTCTTGTTTGCCACACGCAAATCTACACGCTTAGCAACATCAAAGATAGATGAATACGGTCCGTTTTCTTTTCGTTCTTCAATAATTGCATTTACAGCAGAACCTCCAACACCTTTAATCGCTGCCATACCAAAACGTACAGCGCCTTCATTGTTTACCGAAAATTTAGAATACGATTCATTTACATCTGGACCTAATACTTCTAAGCCCATTCGCTTACACTCTTCCATAAAAAACGATACCGATTTTATATCGTTCATGTTATTGGAAAGTACGGCTGCCATGTATTCTGCTGGATAATGTGCTTTTAAATATGCCGTTTGATAAGCAATCCAAGCATAACATGTAGAGTGAGATTTGTTAAAGGCATACGATGCAAAAGCCTCCCAGTCTTTCCAAATTTTCTCTAAAGCTTTCTCGTCGTGCCCATTTGCTTTAGCTTGATCTACAAACTTAGGCTTCATTTTTTCTAGTACTGCAATTTGTTTTTTACCCATTGCCTTACGTAATACATCGGCCTCACCTTTGGTAAAGTCAGCTAACTTTTGAGATAGTAACATTACTTGCTCCTGATATACTGTAATTCCGTAGGTTTCTGCTAAATACTCCTCTAAAGCAGGTAAATCATATGTAATTTCTTCTTCTCCGTGTTTTCTTCTAATAAACGATGGAATGTATTCTAACGGTCCTGGTCTATACAATGCGTTCATGGCAATTAAATCGGCAAAAACTGTTGGTTTTAGCTCTCGCATGTATTTCTGCATCCCTGGAGATTCATACTGGAATATACCAACGGTTTCTCCTCTCTGGAACAGCTTATAGGTTTCTTCATCATCTATAGGAAAGTTTTCAGGATCTAACTCTACTCCATGTCTTCCCTTTACAATTTTAACAGTATCTTTAATAAGGGTTAATGTTTTTAACCCCAAGAAATCCATTTTTAGTAATCCTGCACTTTCTACTACCGAGTTATCAAACTGGGTAACATACATGTCAGAATCTTTAGCTACAGAAACAGGAACGAAATTGGTAATATCGTCTGGAGTAATAATTACCCCACAGGCATGAATACCGGTATTACGAACCGAACCTTCTAAAACTACGGCTTGGTTAATAGTATTTGCCTCTAAACCTGCACCTTGCGCTATACTTCTTAATTCTTCTACATTTACCTTTTCTTCAGCACGTAATCCTGCTACTTTTCCTCTACTCTTATCATCGTCTCCAAAAATATTTTTAAGCTTTATTCCTGGAATTAATTTTGAAATTCGATCTGCTTCAAATAATGGTAAATCTAGTACACGAGCAGTATCTCTAATAGATGATTTAGCTGCCATGGTACCATAGGTAATAATTTGTGCTACCTGGTTGGCTCCATATTTTTCAATTACATAATCCATTACACGACCTCTTCCTTCATCATCAAAGTCGATATCGATATCGGGCATGGATACACGTTCAGGATTTAAGAAACGCTCAAAAAGGAGGTCATACTTAATAGGATCAATATTTGTAATCCATAAACAGTAAGCAACCACCGACCCTGCTGCCGATCCACGTCCGGGTCCAACAGATACATCCATTTTTCTGGCTTCTCTAATAAAATCTTCTACAATTAAGAAATAACCTGGATATCCTGTTTTTGCAATTACATCTAACTCAAAATCTAATCGTTCTGTAATCTTTTCTGTTAATTCGCCATAACGTTTTTTAGCTCCTTCATAGGTAATATGACGTAGATAGTTATTCTCCCCTCTTTTTCCTCCATCAACTTCATCTTGTGCGTCTTGAAACTCTTCTCCAATCTCAAAGGCTGGTAATAGTACGTCTCTGGCTAAAGTAAAGGCTTCAATTTTATCTACTATTTCCTGAATATTACTGATTGCTTCTGGAATATCAGCAAACAGTTTTTTCATTTCTTCTGAAGATTTGAAATAGTATTCGTCATTTGGTAATCCGTAACGATATCCTCTACCTCTACCTTTTGGTGTAGCTTGTTTTTCTCCATCTTTTACACACAATAAAATATCGTGTGCATTGGCTTCTTCTTTACCTAAATAAAATGTGTTATTAGTCGCTACTATTTTTACATCATGCTTTGCAGAAAACTCCAACAATGTTTTGTTTACAACATCTTCATCTTCTTGACCATGACGCATTAATTCGATATACAAATCATCACCAAACTCTTCTTTCCACCACAACAAGGCTTCCTCTGCTTGTTTTTCTCCTACATTTAATATTTTGTTTGGTACTTCTCCATATAAGTTTCCTGTTAAAACAATTACATCTTCTTTGTATTGCTTAACAACTTCTTTATCTATCCTTGGTACATAATAAAACCCATCAACGAATGCCTTAGACGACATTTTTGCTAAATTATGATACCCTCTTTTATTTTTTGCTAATAAAACAACTTGGTATCCGTTGTCTTTTTTGGTTTTATCCATGTGATCTTCACAGATAAAAAACTCACAACCTACGATAGGTTTTAATTGATTTTCGGCTGATTTATTATGATTGGCAACTGCTGCTGTAAAGTGAAAAGCAGCCATCATATTACCAGTATCTGTTATTGCAACAGCACTCATATTGTCTTTTGCTGCTGCACTTACCAATCCGTTAATTTGAATGGTAGACTGTAATACCGAAAATTGAGAGTGATTATGTAAATGTGCAAACTGTACATTTTCTAACGCTTCTAAACCTTCTGATGTTGATTTAGCAGTTGCAGCACCCGAAGCTTGAGATGAACGTTTTTTTATTTTATCACTCTCTGCTTTTAAATTCAAATGTTTTAACCCAATTAATTTAATTGGCATTGGGTTATTTTCTGAATAGCGTTGGTGATAATCTTCAGCTACATCTAACTGTTCAACGGTATAATGTTTTAAACGAATTAATTCTAAAAAACATCTTGTTGTTGCCTCTACATCGGCTGTTGCATTATGAGCTTCTGCAAAATCTGCTCCAAATAAATGCTTGTGTAATTCTGTAAGTGTAGGTAACTTAAATTTTCCTCCTCTACCTCCTGGTATTTGACACATGCTAGCTGTTGCCTCGGTACAGGTATCTAATACAGGTAACTCTGTTAGGTTATTTTCAACACCTAATCTATGAAATTCACAAGCCATAATGTTGACATCAAATCCAACATTTTGACCAACCACAAACTTTGTTTTAGCTAAAGCTTCATTAAAAAGTTGTAAACCTTCATCTAGCTTAATTCCTTGTTCTTCTGCTAATGCAGTAGAAATACCATGAATCCTTTCAGCATCATAAGGAATATTAAATCCTTCTGGCTGAATTAAAAAGTCGTTATGCTCTACTAAATTCCCTAGCTCATCATGTAACTGCCAAGCAATTTGTATAGCTCTTGGCCAGTTATCAGTATCGGTAATAGGCGCGTTCCAACTCTTAGGTAAACCTGTAGTCTCGGTATCAAAAATTAAGTACATTCCGCTAAAATTGTTGTGATTTTTTCAGGTTGTAAATTTACAATTTTTAAATCTATTATTGAAGACAAGTTACTAACAGCTCATTTAACCTTCTTCATTTAAATTCGTAATTGAGAACGATTAATAAATATGTTTCTTTTTCAATCTTCATTTATCTTATAACATATTTACGCTACCCTAAAACTTCTAACATCAATTACTTTCATCTAAAAAACAGTATTTCATGTTTATAAGTCTAAACTTCTTAATACTAAATATCGTTGCTCTAATATTATTTTATTAAATTGCTGGAATTTTAAACCCCAATAACCACCATGAAAAAATTAGTTTATCTACTTATAATTACTGTTTTAGTAGTTTCATGTAAGAAAAAAGATTACGTAACTGTATCTGGAAAAATAGCAAATAAGTTTTCTGATTCACTCGTTATTTTTCACCCTCAAAAAGGATTTGAAAGAGTTATTAATGTTGATGAAAATGGTAATTTTAAAGATACTTTAAAGGTTGAAAATGGTTACTTTTTTCTTTCTGACAATAAAAATAGAGCTACTATTAACTTAAATAACAGCGATGAAATTGTAATTAATTTTGACGCTAATGATTTTGATAAAAGTCTTTCTTTTTCTGGTAAAGGTGCTGCCAAAAACAACTTTTTATTAGTAACTAAAGAAAACCAACAAAAACTTATTAGCCAAAAGGATTTATATGATCTTCCTAAAGAAGAATTCGATTCTAAAATAAGTGCTTATGTAGCTGAGTTTAACGTAAGATTAAACAATAAAGAGCTTGATACTGCTTTTGTTGCTATTCAAAAAACTGGAATTTCACGTTTTGAAGAGCAAATCAAAAAAATGCATGCTGAAAAATTATATGTAAAAACTCAACTTGCAAAAGGAATGCCTTCTCCTAAATTTGTTAACTATGAGAAACCAGACAGAGAAACTGTTTCTTTAGATGACTTAAAAGGAAAGTATGTATATATAGATGTTTGGGCTACTTGGTGTCCTCCTTGTAAAAAAGAGATTCCTTTCTTACAAAAAGTTGAAGCGGACTATCATGATAAAAACATTGAGTTTGTAAGTATTTCTATCGATTCTAAAGATGATTATTTTACTTGGAGTGATATGGTAGAAGAAAAGCAATTAAGCGGAATTCAATTATATGCTAATGATGATAAAAGCTTTACTAAAGCATACAGAATTAGTGAAATTCCTCGTTTTATTTTAGTAGATCCAGAAGGAAATATTGTAAGCTCTGAAGCACCAAGACCTTCTGACCCTAAATTAGTTGAATTATTTGATTCTTTAGAAATTTAGAAAATAAATATAAAATTAAAGTAAAGCGCTCTATTTTAAAATAGAGCGCTTTTTTTGTAAAAAGCTTTACAATTTAACGTTGATAAAAACTTTTTAACCTCCTTTAATAATTTATTACGATTGTTTTAAGAAACTATTAATCAATTGATTTAAAGACTTGTATTAGTTTTGACCCCTCATTTCAAAAACTAATACAATGAAAAAAATATTTTATGTACTCTTTATAAGTTTTGCTGTTATTTCTTGTAAAAAAAAGGACTATGTTACACTTTCTGGAAAAATCACTAACAATACTTCAGATTCTCTTCTTATTGTAAATGCTGACGATAGTTACAGAAAGGTTATTATAATTAATAAGGATGGTAGTTTCAAAGACACTTTAAAAATTGAAACAGGTAATTTTCATTATGCTACAGAGGGAGCTTCTAATATGATATACCTAAAAAATGGTTTTAACTCTAAAATGAATTTTGATGTTCAAAACTTTACTGAAACTATTCAGTTTTTAGGAGATGGAAAACACGAAAACCAATATTTACAAGATTTTATTTCTAACGAAGGTGTTTTCTTTGAAGATTTACAAACTACTATGAATGGAATTACAGAAGCTGCTTTTACTGATAAAATAAACACTTATATGGCTAAAGTAGATGAAATGTTAACAAATGAAAATTTAGACGCTCAATTCATTACTTCTGAAAAAGAAAAAATGAAAAAATTTGCTGAAGAAGCCAAATTATTTTTTGACGCTAGCATAACTCCTTTACTAAAATTAGAGAAAGGAACAGCATCTCCTAAGTTTGTGAATTATGAAAACTTTGACGGAACAAAAAGTTCTTTAGATGATTTTAAAGGCAAATATGTATACATTGATTTTTGGGCTACATGGTGTAATCCTTGCTTATCTGAAATACCTTCTTTAAAAGAAGTTGAAAAAAAGTATCATGATAAAAACATTGAATTTGTAAGTATTTCTATAGACGATAAAGAAGATCATGATGCATGGAAAAACATGGTTAAAGACAAAGAACTTACAGGTATTCAACTATATGCAAATAGAGATACTGAATTTACGAGTGCATACGCTGTTAATAGCATACCTCGTTTTATTTTAATTGATCCGGATGGGAATATTGTAACACCAGATGCTCCTTCTCCATCAAATCCTCTACTGATTGAACTATTTGATTCTTTAAAAATTTAAATACAATATCTACTGCTCTATATTTTATAGAGCATTTTTATTTTAAATTGTATTTTTTCTCCTGTTGTTTTTTGTGATAAAGTATTAATTGCTTGTTCTGATAATTGCAATACTCTAGGATACCCTCCTGTAACTTGACAATCTCTCATTAATACTATTAATTTACCAGAAGGAGTTAATTGAACTGTACCTGGTAACACTCCTGATGAATACATTGACAAAAAATCATTTTCTAATTTTTCTTCTAAAATGTACCCCATTCTACTACTTGATGACGAAATAGTAAACATGCTATTTTCTATTGATGTTCTTTGTTTTTCTGAAAGCAATTCATATTCAGGCCCAACACTAACTTCCAAAGTTTTGGTTTCTAAATACTCTTTTTGAAATCGAACTTTAGCGTTGTTGTTATTTACAATAGATCTATTCGTATTAGAAAAAATAATATCTCCTTTTTTTAAAACTACTTTTTCTGTAATTCCTTTAGAGTAACTTTTACTTTTCAAAACCGTTTCTGCCACAAAACCTCCTTTAATTGCTAAGTAAGATCTTACACCATATTTTCTTTTTCCAAAAGTTAAAACACTCCCTTTTTTCACCGCCAATAAACTATTCATACTTATATCTTCAGAATTTAATTGAGGCGAAAAATCTGCTCCTGAAATACAAATAACAGTATCTTCTAAAAACTCAAACTTCGAGGCTCCAAAAGTAATTTCTACTACTGCGTCATTCTCATTATTATGTAACAATAAATTCGAAAATTTAGCAGCATAACTATCCATAACACCAGCTAAAGGAATTCCCATAGATGCAAAACCTTTTCTTCCTAAATCTTGAATAGAAGTATAAATACCCGATGAAATTACTTTTATCATACTACTTTAAATCATCGTTTTAGTTGGTTCTAAATTCACTTGCTCTTTCATTTCAAAATACATTGATTTAGAAATTGGTTTGAACTGAATTTGGTCTCCTGAATTAGCAAAGCAAGGTTGTTCTTTAGTGATATCAAAAAACGATATTGGTGTATTCCCTATAAGATTCCAACCACCCGCACTTTCCTGTGGATACACTCCTGTTTGAGCACCTCCAATAGCTACAGATCCTTTTGGTACTTTTAACCTAGGCGTAGCTTTTCTAGGAATGTGTAATAATTCATCCAATCCTCCTAAATATAAAAAACCAGGTAAAAAACCTATAAAATAAACTGTATAAACTGACTCAGAATGTTTTTGAATAATTTCATCTGGAGTTAGATTAAGTTTTTTAGACATTTCTATTAAATCCACTCCAAACGTTACATCATAGCAAACAGGTATTTCCCATAAGTAATTGTTAGATATTTTTAAAACACTTGAATTCTTATAAATTTCTTGTAATAACTCTTTTTCATTTAAAAAGCTTTTTAGCGCTTCTTTAAACTTTAGTAAAATAGAGTGATACCCAATAATTACATCCTCAATTTCTTCTCCTTTATATTCTAAAATTTTATTTTTAAAAGAAACAATTTCTTTATTGATTTCTAAATCTATTTTTGCTTCCCATTCTATCAATATAGCTGAGCTTCCGTAAGGCTTGTATGTTATTTTTTTTGATGTTTGGATACTCAAAATTCTAATATTTTTTCAAAAGCTTACTTTATTTCAACTTCATTATTCCTTAACCCTTCGTATAAGTATTCCAAAATTTCAACTGAATTTTTATGATCTCCATGTACACAAAGTGTATCTGATTGAATATTGAATTCTTTTCCTGAGATTGTAAGTACTTTTTTTTCTTTCACTATTCTTAAAACATGAGCTAATACATCTTTTCTATTTGAAAGAACTGAATTTGGCAATGATCTAGCAACTAATGATAAATCGTCATTATAATTTCTATCAGCAAAAGCTTCATACATTAAATTATAACCTCTACTTAAAGCTAACTGAGCTATTTGAGAATTATAAGGAACAAATAACACTACATCTTTTATTACATTTTGAATAGCTGAAATTGCTATTTCAGCTGTTTTCTGATCTTTTGCTGCTAAATTATATAAAGCTCCATGTAACTTTATATGATGTAAACTTACTTTTTGAGCACTAGCCCTATCAATTAATAACTGAATTTGATTCTCAATGCTTTTTTGTAGGTCTTCATCAGATATAGGCATTATTTTTCTACCAAAGTTTTCTCTATCTGGAAAAGACGGATGTGCTCCTATTTTTACTTGATGTAATTTTGCTAAACGAATCACCTCATCTATCGTTTCAACATCTCCTGCATGAGCTGCACATGCTATATTACACGATGATAAAAAAGGCATTAAAAGCGCTTCATTCCCCACACCTTCTGCTACATCACAGTTAATATCAATACTATATTTAGAAAACATTAAATACTTTTAAAACACTTTTTAATCCTAAGAAAATACTGAATGTAAGAATGCACAGCCCTATAAAGTTTTGCCATTTGGTATTTTTATATTTACCTAATACATTTTCATTATTCATTATCCACAATAAAATTCCCGCTATCAAAGGCAATAAAAGTCCATTTGCAATTTGCGCTATTTTTATAATTTGAATTGGCTTTATACCGAAAGATGAAAACAACACACCTAATAATAAAATAAACATCCAAACCATTCTAAAGCTTCTAGATTTCATTTCCCCTTTCCAACCTAAACAGCCTTTTGCTACGTAAGCAGCCGCTAAAGGAGCTGTAATTGCAGATGTAATTCCTGCTGCAAACAAACCTAACGCTAAAAAGTATTTAGCAAAACTACCATATAAAGGCACTAAACTTTCTGCTAAATCTGCTGCATTATTTATGTTTGTTGATGAAATAGCTGCTGCTGAAATAATAATTGCCATAGAAACTAATCCTCCGAGTAATATTGATATAATTGTATCTTTTCTTACTAAAGATAAATCATCCTCTGACTTCCATTTTTCTTTTACTAAAGAAGCATGTAAAAACAAATTATATGGTACTACTGTTGTTCCAATTAATCCTATAATTGTTAATAAACTTCCTTCAGGAGATTTAGGCACTAATAACCCTTTTAATATTTCTAGTATGTTAGGTTTTGTAACTAAAGCAGTTATTAAAAACGATACACTCATTACTAATACTAAACTTACCAATACCTTTTCTATAAATTTATAATTACCAATGTATAATAAAACGAAAGCAATCCCCCCAACAAGCAAACTCAAAAGATTCATAGAAAAGCCAGACACAGAAACCGTATGTTTTCCAAAAACAGTTTCTAAACCTAAAATTCCACCTCCAATATTTCCTGCTTCATACAATGAGTTCCCTATAACAATAGCTACTAAAATTAGCGCAATACACAACTGTTTAACAACAGGATTTTTAATTTCATTTCTAATAACTTCTGATAATCCTTTCTGAGAAATAATTCCTAAACGAGCTACCATTTCTTGTAAAACAATGGTTGCGACAATCGATAATAACATCGCCCACAACAAATTGAATCCAAAGTTTACTCCTGCTAAAGTACATATAGTAACGGTACCCGGACCAATAAATGCTGCTGCGACTAAAGTTCCAGGTCCTAAGTTTTTAAACCATTTAATCATTCGGTAATGAATTTAAAGCATAAATAGCAAAACTCCCTAACCAATGTCCGCCTTCATAACTATCTCCTACTAAATTAGGTAATGAATATTGTATATGTTGATTTGCTATATTTTGTAAATGATTGTACTCTGGTAAATCTTTAATAATTTTATTAATTGCCCAAGCTCTAGAAAAGTTAACTCCATCTAAATGCACTAGTTTACCATCTTTTCTATCTGATACTTCTCCTACAGGAAATTGAAAATTTTTATTCTTTAGCTGCGGAAGAAATTCTGCTAACCATTTTTTAAATTCTTCTTTATGCAATACTCTTTTCATAATTGCTGCTTCTTGCAAACAAGGTGATAAAAAATCATATCCACTTGGTTCCCAAGACAACGGACAACTTACATCATTTAAATAAAAACGTTCTGCACTTTTCTGTATTAAGCTTTTAAGTTCTGAGTTTTTCACTGTAATGGCATAATCCCACGCAAAGGTTAATCCAAAAGCCGTATTTGTATGCTCTCCTACACGAATTGGATAACGAAGTTTTGGTAAAAAATCAATATACTTTTGAACTATTAAATCTGTTAATGGTTGTAAGTTATTTTCCAATTGTCTTGCGGTCTCCGAATCCCAGGTATGTAGTTCTTCTGCCAATTTTAACAACCAAGCCCAACCATAAGTACGCTCATAACTTTTATTATGTTTTCCATGAAAATAAGCTACTTCTTTCTCTATATTCTCTTTAGATATATTTTGAAGTAATTGAGATTTTACAACTTCTGCATTATTTAAATTAGGAAACTGTTTTAACAAAGACACTAAACTCCAATGCCCATGTACAGATGAGTGCCAATCAAAACAACCATAAAAAGCAGGATGCAACTCTTTTGGAGATTTCAAATCTTCTCCACCTCCAATAGTTTGGTTTAATTTATTTGGATATTCTACAGTAATACAACCCACAGGTAACGTTGCTAATTTATTAGCTTGTGCTAAATTCAGTTTATCAATTTTCACTACTTCAACTACACTTTCTTTAGTTGAATCTGTTGTTTTTTTAGTTTCTTCTTTTTTATTACAAGAACACATAAGCACTATGACACTTATTACTAATAAGGGTTTCATTTATATCTATTTTGGTTGACATAAATGTAAGAAATTCTTTTTTAGCTCATTTTTGAAGATCTATCCATAAATCAATCAACCTATAAAAATTCAATATCTTTTAATAACAAGGTTAGTCTCTGGAAACATTAACTTTATGAATAATACCAATAAAAAAGCTCGCCATTGGCGAGCTTTTCTTTACTAATTATTCTTTAACTTTTTAAGTAATTCTTCAATCTTATCAAGTCTATTTTTCAGTACTACATTCTCTTTTTCGAGTTGCTCCATTTTTTCTTGTTGACTCTTAGCTCTAACTTCTTGCTTCTTCAACTCTTTCTCCTGCTCGATTGTATATAACATCAGTTCCTCTATTTTACGTAATAATTTAGCATCCATTTCACCTAAAAAGAAACCATCCTTTTTTACCTCTTCAGCACTAGGAATGTTTTCTAAGTGTCCTTTTTCTTCAATATGTTTCTCTACTTCTTTTAACGTTGGTAAATCATAATCTTCTTCAAAAACAAAGTCTGCCCAATGTTCGTATTTAGCTATTTTTACTTCTGTAGCTGCTATTTTTCCATTTACTCCTAATTTAAAACCTTGTGTATTTGTGGTTCCTATACCAACAGTTCCTCCTGCTTTATTAGACAAATACACATTTGTTGGATTATCATATCCTCCTAAATAAAGATGAGATAATGTTCCATTTGTTTTTATTGGTTCAATAACAGCTCCTGAAGTACCATGCCAAACACTCAAATACTTATCTGTTAAACCTTTCTTATAAATTCTAAAGGCCTTTCTTTCTACACTTCTCAGATCTAGACCAGCCTCTGGAGTTGCAATACCAATCCCCACATTACCTCCTTGCTGAATAACCATTCTAGTACCTCCATTATCATCAAAACGATGTCCATAATATCCTGAATGTTTAAAACGTGCTTTAGGTAATGAGCTATCAAATTGCATATATGCATGAACAAAGTAATTATGATCCAAAGAAATTCGTTTACCAGAACTTACTGTAGCTCCTCCATTTACATGTAATTTAACATCATCCATTGGCGCAGTTCCTATTCCGGGAGTGATAGTACCTATTCCTACAATTCCTTTATCATTAATTCTCATTCTTTCTACAGCATTAGAACTATTACCTGCTGTTGTTCCGAAGCTTAATTGACCTTGTCTACCATAAGTTTCGGCAGCCAATCCTTTTATATATGAACTTATATGCGCCCCATCAGCATCTTTATTGTAAAATTGAATCTCTCCCAATAATTGATTATTAACAGCATTAACATCTTTACTAGTTAACCTAATTACAGGTGCATTACTTCCATCATTACTACCACTTTCTATCTCTAAATTTTGAGTTGGAGACTTAGTACCAAGCCCTAACCTTCCTTGAGAAATATAATGATTACCATCTCCCTCTATTTTTAATAATTTAGAAGATTTTACATCACTTTTATTATCTAACAGAGTTCTCCAATCATTAAAGTCTCCTTGCACGCCATTTTCAGCATTATGTAAGCGATACCTGCTTATTCTAAAATACATTTTATTTGTTTGCGCTCCAAAATATAAGTTATTCTCCCAATGATTGGTAAAACCATTAATAGCTAACAATGTTCCATAAGCATTATTATCCGGTGAAACTCCTCCTGGTCTAAATGAATGATAATCATCAAAAAGCTTTATACTCATTGGATTTAATTGTGTTCTTGGCATTTTTGAAAAATCATACCTAACTAATGGGAAGTTATACTCTTTAGCAGTAACTTTTCCTGTTGTACTGTTATCTCCAGTACTTTTCCATTCTTGAGCATTTGTTATTAATGTTCCCCCTAATAACATTAATAATAAAAAATACTTCTTCATATAATAAATTCTAATAATTGATTGTGATATAATACATAACTAATTAAAAAAACTCTTTCTTAAATAGTCAATTTTGCCGGCAAATGTAAATATTTAAAAACAAAAAACTCACTAGTTGCGAGTTTTTTTATTCTAATTTCCAGCAGTATAAGTTTATTTACTCTCTAGCTTTTCTATTCTCTTTTCTAATTTTTCAATAATAGAAAGTAACTTTTCATTATTTGAAGATGTCTTTTTCAATTCCTCATCTTGCTCTGTTAACTTTTTTTCTTGCTGAATTGTATATAGTGTTAATTCCTCTATTTTACGTAATAATTTAGCATCCATTTCACCTAAAAAGAAACCATCCTTTTTTATCTCTTCAGCACTAGGAATGTTTTCTAAGTATCCTTTTTCTTCAATATGTTTCTCTACTTCTTTTAACGTTGGTAAATCATAATCTTCTTCAAAAACAAAATCTGCCCAATGTTCATATTTAGCTACTTTTACTTCTGTAGCTGCTATCCTTCCATTTACTCCTAATTTGAAACCTTGGGTATCTGTGGTTCCGATGGCAACATCACCATTTTTATCAATAACCATATCTGCGTTGTGATTATTTGATCTAAAAATTAAACGATCATTACTGTGTTCATATTCCATTCCTCCCACATAATTATCCTGTGGGTCTGCAAAACCAAAATAAGCTTTTTTATCATTTGGTGTTAGTATAGATATCATTCCATGACTAGAGTCTTCAATAGTTAAATCCGAATAATCATGAGGAATTGCACCTGAAGTTCCATTTCTCACATGAAGCTTACTTTTAGGAGTAGGGCTGTTAATTCCTATATTACCTGTTAAACGATCCATAGTCATAACAAGTCTACTATTTACAGTACCTCCATCAGTTTGACTTCTAATATGAAAAGATTTTCCATCACTATGAGCATTAAATGCCCAGTCATTTTTATCTTTTCCATTAACAGTCATTATTCCCCAGTTACCATCTCCTGCTCTTAGACTACCATTAACATCTAAAACAGCCCCAGGTGTATTTGTACGAATTCCTACACTTCCATTTTGAAAACTAATATTATCTCCATTAGAGTTCCAAACTTCTTTTCCAAGAAGACCTTTATATGGTGTAGTTGCTTCTGGGTGTAAAAAGAATAATTCAGAAATACCTAGTCTACCGTTAGTTCCATTAGCTTCGTAGAATGTAAATTCTAATTTTGTATAACTTCCCCCTGGTACTTTAATATGAAAACTTCTACTTCCAGTAGGATGTGCGGTATTTTCATAGTCAGCAAATACAACCCATTCATTAGCTCCGCCATAAGTATTATATCCTCTAATTTTGAAATGTCTTGCTTCCCAATATCTAGTTGCCCAACCAATCCAACCTCCAATTTGTGTATGAACTGCTGGTAAGTTTGAAATTGTAATAACTGTTGGAGAGCTTTTTGAAGGAGCTAAACTTGGATAGGATGGGACCATTTTACCGTCAAAGATCATATTTAAATTAACTTTGGCATCACCTGTTTGTTCTACCTTATATCTACTTTGAGCATTAAATAACATATTATGTTCCATACCAACAGCATTTGTATTTGTTGTTACTACTTGAGAAAACACAATTAAATTCATTAAAAACATTGTAATTGTAAACAATAACTTCTTCATATAAAATTGTAATAATTGATTGTAATTAAACATAGCTAAAGCGGGAAAGTTCTTTTCCATAATTAGCAAATTTGCTGCAAATGTAAATATTTAACAATAAAAAACTCGCAAATTGCGAGTTTTTTATTCTAATTTTCAACTGAATAAGTTTACTTACTTTCCAACTTTTCTATTCTTTTCTCTAACTTTTCAATAATAGAAAGTAACTTTTCATTATTTGAAGACGCCTTTTTTAATTCTTTTTCTTGCTGAATTGTATACAATGTTAACTCTTCTATTTTACGTAATAATTTAGCATCCATTTCTCCTAAAAAGAAACCATCCTTTTTTACTTCTTCAGCACTAGGAATGTTTTCTAAATGTCCTTTTTCTTCAATATGCTTTTCTACTTCTTTTAATGTTGGTAAAGCATAATCGTCTTCAAAAACAAAGTCTGCCCAATGTTCGTATTTAGCTACTTTCACTTCTGTAGCAGCAATTCTTCCGTTTACTCCTAATTTGAAACCTTTGGTGTTGGAGGTTCCAATTCCTACATTTCCATTATCTTCAATCCTAAGTCTTTCAGTTCCTTTAACTTTAAAAAGTAAACTATTATTATATGATGAAAAAGAATTAGTAGTAGTATATACATCTTTATTAAAAATAACTGCTTTTCTATCAGTATAAATATGTGCCCATTCAGTATTTTGTGCTCCTAAATCTAAATAACCATGATCTGTTTTTACTCTCAAAGCTCCACCTCCTAAATTCCCTCTCAGAGAACCAGCAATATGTAGCTTTTCTTTAGGTGTAGTAGTTCCAATACCTACGTTTCCATTATTTTCAATTCTTAATTTTTCTGTACCTCTAACTTTAAATAATAAACTATTGTTATAAGAAGAAAATGCATTAGTAGTAGTATATACATCCTTATTAAAAATAACTGCTTTTCTATCAGTATAAATATGTGCCCATTCAGTATTTTGTGCTCCTAAATCTAAGTAACCATGATCTGTTTTTACTCTCAAAGCTCCACCTCCTAAATTCCCTCTTAGAGAACCAGCAATATGTAGCTTTTCTTTAGGTGTAGTAGTTCCAATACCTACGTTTCCATCTTTATCCCAAATACCATTAGTAAATTCAACATCTCCAGCAAATTTATTTCTGTAAGGAACTAACACTTCATTTGTTCCTGTTGGCAATTCATCTGATATTGACCAATTTTGAAAATGAGCATCTGTTAATCGTAACCCTCCTGAATACCCTCTTATAGAAAATCTATTATAATATTGTTTGTCATTAATAAAAACAACAACCTTTCCATTTTCATTATACAACTTTATTTCTGGTGTATAACCACCATGTGATGAAAGCGTTGGGTTATAAAAATTACTATTATAAATATACCAATTTAACAATAAACCTATAGTTCTTTTACCTCCATATTGGTATCCTTCGATAATCAATGTTGGCATTTGATATCCGTTAGCGTAAGGAATATTTGTTTTTATTTTGATACCTTTGGTAGGAGTTCCGTTGAACTCATAATTAATAATAGGATTGTAATTCTGCGCATTTCCCATCAACCCAGAAAGGAATAAAGCAATTAATAATAACTTCTTCATAAAAATAAAATTTTAAATAATTTGTAATTAAACATAGCTAAAGCAGGAAAGTCTTTTTCCATAATTAGCAATTTTCCGACAAATGTAAATATTTAACAACAAAAAAACTCGCTAATTGCGAGTTTTTTTATTCTAATCTTCAACTGAATAAGTTTACTTACTTTCCAACTTTTCTATTCTTTTCTCTAACTTTTCAATAATGGAAAGTAGTTTACTATTGTTTGAATTTGTTTTTTCTAATTCTTCTTTTTGAATTTGTATTTTCTCTTCTTGATTCTTTATTCTTGATTCTTGACTCTCTAAATCTTTCTCTTGTTGAATTGTATACAGCGTTAATTCCTCTATTTTACGTAATAATTTAGCGTCCATTTCACCTAAAAAGAAACCATCCTTTTTTACCTCCTCAGCACTAGGAATGTTTTCTAAGTGTCCTTTTTCTTCAATATGCTTTTCTACTTCTTTCAATGTTGGTAAAGCATAATCTTCTTCAAAAACAAAATCTGCCCAATTTTCATATGTAGCTACTTTTACTTCTGTAGCAGCCATTTTTCCATTTACTCCGAGCTTAAAACCAGCTGGTACAACTTTGGTTCCAATTCCAACATTACCTATACTTCTTGACACAGATAAAGCAACTCTATCTGGTTGTCCTATAATAGCAATTCCTTCCCCTGTATTACTTCTCAGTAAAGACCAATTTCCTACATCATTATCTCTATATAATAATAAATCAGAAGTACCTGTATTTAGTTTCATAGAACCCTTCACTTCCAATTTAACCCCTGTTGTTTGAGTACCTATATCTACATTTCCTAATTTATCAATTCTAATTCTCTCCTTACCACTTGTAGAAAAACCTAAATAACCATCCCCTGAACTTGAACCTCTATAAAAAGAAATGAATCCATTGTTTTCGTTTGTATCATATTTTAATCCTAATCTAAAAGCCTCTATATTTGCTGGTTGAGTAGATAAGGTTTTTGTATATAAGGAGAATTTTGATTCATCAGCATTCGCTAAAATAGCGCCATAGCTATTATTACCGTTATTGATATGCAACTTAGCCCCCGGTGTAAAAGTTCCAATACCTACATTTCCATTTTTTAAGTCCATTATCATTTGGTAATCTGTTGCATTCGCTGTTCTATTTTTATCAAAACCCCAAAAACCAAAAAGATCTCCTATACCTCCAATGTTTACAACATGACCGCTAGCAGTTTTTTGCCTTATTAAAGATTGATAATGTCCTTGTTTTTGTTGTGTTGCATTAATTCCTCTGTAATCATTCTTCCCTGTAATCCAAGTGCTCTGCAAAGGTTTAAAATTTATAGCATTTTCAAAATTTATTCTATTACTAACTTTAACATAATCTCTCACTTCATCATTAGGAATTGTTACTGGTGCAGTAATAGTAATATTATTGGTGTCATAAGAAGCTACTGTTACCCCTTCGATATGTACATGTGGAGTATTACCTGTACTCAAAAGATGATAAACTGGTATTCTTAAATTACCGTCAACAAATTCAAGTTCTCCAATTTTCCATTCCGCTCCAATATGTCCGAAACTTGCAGGTACTTCAGAAGACTGAGAAAAATATCCACTTCCAGGATTTTTAGCTACCTGAAAACGTTTAGTATATTTACCTGTAGTTAATCTATATCCATAACCACCTGTAATAGTTACTTCTATATATCCCCAAAGTTTAGCATCACCAAAATTGATATATGCTACTTGATCTTCTAATCCATTTTGAAACCTTCCTAAACTTTTATCCCATTCAAAATGATTTTCTTGTCCATAAAAAGATATTGTTGCTCCAAATAACAACATTAATCCTAAAAATAACTTCTTTATATAAAATTGTAATAATTGATTGTGATTAAACATAGCTAAATCAGGAAAATTCTTTTCCATAAATAGCAAATTTGCTGCAAATGTAAATATTTAACAATAAAAAAACTCGCAAATTGCGAGTTTTTTATCTAGTTATCAAATTGATAAGTTTCTTTACTAGTATCTGTAGTGCTCTGGCTTGTATGGTCCTTCTACAGTAACACCAATATATTCTGCTTGGTCTTGACGTAATTCTGTTAATTCAACACCAATTTTAGCTAAATGTAATTTTGCTACTTTTTCATCTAAATGCTTTGGTAACATGTATACATCATTCTTATATGCTTCTACATTGTTCCATAACTCTATTTGAGCTAAAGTTTGGTTTGTAAATGAGTTAGACATTACAAAACTTGGGTGACCAGTTGCACAACCTAAGTTTACTAAACGCCCTTCTGCTAAAATAATAACATCATTTCCATTAACATTGTACTTATCTACCTGAGGTTTGATTTCAACTTTAGTATCTCCATACTTTTCGTTTAACCAAGCCATGTCAATCTCGTTATCGAAGTGACCAATGTTACAAACAATCGCTTTATCTTTTAATGCTTCAAAATGCTGACCTTGAACGATATCTTTGTTTCCTGTAGTAGTAATTACGATATCAGCGTTACCAACAACAGTTTCTAATTTTTTAACTTCAAAACCATCCATTGCAGCTTGTAAAGCACATATTGGATCGATTTCTGTTACAGTTACAATAGATCCAGCTCCACGGAAAGAAGCTGCAGTACCTTTACCAACATCTCCATATCCACAAACTACAACTCTTTTTCCTGCTAACATTACATCAGTAGCTCTACGGATAGCATCCACTGCAGATTCTTTACATCCGTATTTGTTATCGAACTTAGATTTAGTTACAGAATCATTTACATTGATTGCTGGCATTGGTAATGTTCCGTTTTTAACACGTTCGTATAAACGGTGAACTCCAGTAGTAGTTTCTTCAGATAATCCATTGATTCCTTCAGCTAACTCTGGATATTTATCTAATACCATGTTTGTTAAATCACCACCATCATCTAAAATCATGTTTAATGGCTTCTTATCTTCACCAAAGAATAAAGTTTGCTCAATACACCAGTCAAACTCTTCCTCGTTCATCCCCTTCCAAGCATATACTGGAGTACCAGCAGCAGCAATTGCAGCAGCAGCTTGATCTTGAGTAGAGAAAATATTACAAGAACTCCAAGTTACCTCAGCACCTAAAGCTTGTAAAGTTTCAATTAATACAGCTGTTTGAATAGTCATGTGTAAACAACCTGCAATACGAGCGCCTTTTAATGGTTGCTCATCTTTATATTCTTCACGTAAACTCATTAAACCTGGCATTTCTGCTTCTGCCAACTCAATTTCTTTTCTTCCCCAATCTGCTAAAGAAATATCTTTAACTTTGTAAGGAACATACGTAGCTGATTTTGTGCTCATATTTTTGTATCTTTATTTTTCTTAAATTTCGAGTTGCAAAATTACAAAATAACTTTCTAATACATGCCTCTTTACAAAACATTAACGGTTAATAAAAACACTAAAGTGTTGATTTGGAAGATTGAAGAATCTTTAGAACACCTACTTGAAGGTGTTCGTCTTTCTGAAAACAGTTTAGAAAGAGTGAATTCTATGCGATCTGACTTACACCAACGTGGTTTTTTAAGTGTTCGTCATTTATTAAAAGAGGCTGGTTATTCCGATTTTGATTTGATATATGATGAGTTTGGTAAACCTCATTTAAAAGATGGTAATTTTATTTCAATTACGCATTCTTTTATTTTCTCTGGATTAATTATTTCTTCAGATAAAGAAGTGGGTATTGATATTGAAAAACGTCGTGATAAAATTTTAAAAATCGCTCATAAGTTTACGCCTATTGAAGAATACAAATCTATTGCTAATCATGATGCTTTAGTTAGTAAATTAACCATCGTGTGGGGAGCTAAAGAAAGTTTATATAAAATTTATGGTAAGAAAAAATTATTGTTTTTAGATCATATTTACATTGATGATTTCTCTTTTGAAACTAATAAAACTACGGGTAAAATCATTTATGAAGGTCATACTTCTAATCACAATGTTCACTTTTTAGAAATTGAGGGTTTTACTTGTGTATATGCTATTTAGTTGAGTTTTGAATGAGTAATAGAAGTACGAAATTAAATATTATTTTTTTGAGCAGAAGGCAAAAGGTTTGAGGTTGATAATTGACATTAAAAATACTAAAATTTAAACCTCAAAAAGATATTTTATAAAGCTTCACCTTTTCGACTTTATTTAATTCATTTTTACTCGGATAATTGATAACCAATAAATGATAATTTAAAAAGAGTGAAGTCGAAATTTGGTATGTCTTTTGATAAACTTCACATCATAAATCAAAACTTAACAAGGCTATGAAAATACATTACTTATTTTTTACTCTAATACTTACTGCTCTTTTATTTAACTGTAAACCTGAAATTGTAACTCCTTTTATTCCTAAAAATCATTTAGCTGAATTTCAAACTGAAAAATCACAAATATTTGATTTAGACACAATTTCTTTTGAAAAAATAAAAGGTAAACATGGAACAAAAATTAATTTCAATAGAGATTTATTTGATATAGAAGAAAATGCTAAAATTCAATTAGAGCTAATTGAATTATATGATTTTAAAGAAATTTTATATCAAAACATTCAAACATTAACTACCGATAATAAATTACTAGAATCATCAGGAGTATTAAAAATAAAATTCACTGTTGATGGAAAAGAAATACAACTTAAAAAAGGAAAAAAGTTAATGATAGAAACTCCTGAAGGAAAACTAGGAAATAACGACATTTTTTTATCTGAACTAGACTCTTTAGAAAAAATCAAATGGAAAATTACGAATCAGAATTACATTAATTTTGATGTATACAAAGGCGGAGGTATAACAGTACTAATTACAATTCCTAGAGATTCTTTAGATTATTACATTCAACAACAAAAAAAATACAATAATCAACTTAAAAAAGAAGATCTTGTAAAAAACGAATTAATCAGAAAAAGTAATTTATTCATCCTTCAAAACATTAATTCAAAGTGGATTAATATTGATCGAATAGTTAACACTACTTCTAAAATTAATTTTGAATTATATAATGATAAAAAAGAGTTTTCTGGTTTTAATACATACATAACATACCAAGATTTAAGCTCTTTCTTATATTATCCAATTACTAATAATAATCTATTTTTTTATGACATTCCTATTAAAGGAAAAGTCAAAATAACTGTTATAGGAGAAAATAAGAATGGAATATTTTATGATCAAATTGAATTAAATAAAGCATTACACAACTCAAAACTCAAATTAAACCTAAAAAAGATCTCAAAAGAGGGCATCAAAAAAATATTTGATAAAGTAGAATGATTACACTTTATTTGTTTTCTGAACCAAACTACTTTTTAAATGAAAATTTCTGTTGAATTAACATTAACACCTCTTCAAGACGATTTTGAGCAACCAATTATCAATTTCATTAAAAAATTAAGAAACTCAGGATTAACTGTTCTTGAAAATCCATTAAGTACACAAGTATATGGCGAATACGATAAAGTAATGGACTTATTAACTAATGAAATTAAAGATGTTTTTGAATTAATAGATAAAGGACTAATTTTACTTAAAATTGTAAAATCTGATAGAAGTAATTATGCTCCAAATTTTTGATTTTTTATTCGGTCAATATTCTGGCTATTCCCCTTTAGACATTTGGCTTGAAATTATAGCTGTTGTCTTTGGTTTTTTGTCTGTCTGGTTTTCTAAAAAGAATAATGTACTTGTCTTTCCTACAGGAATGATAAGTACTCTTATTTTTGTATATCTGCTATTAAAATGGGAGTTATTAGGTGATATGATGATTAATGCGTATTACTTTATTATGAGTGTTTATGGTTGGTATATCTGGACTCATAAAATAGATGGAGATATTGTAACTCCTATTTCTAAAACTACTTTAAAAGAACATAAAATAAGTGCTTTCATTTTTTTAGCTACACTTCTTTTTGTTTACGTAGTGTACGTAAGTTTTGGTAAATGGACTAGTTGGGTAGCTTATGTAGATACATTTACTACAGCTATTTTCTTTGTTGGAATGTGGCTAATGGCAAAAAGAAAAATTGAAAATTGGATTTATTGGATTATTGGAGACATTATTTCTGCTCCTTTATACTTTTATAAAGGATTTACTTTTACTAGTTTCCAATATTTTATATTTACCTTTATAGCTATTCTAGGATGTTTAGCATGGAAAAAACACTTACACAACAACCAATTAACTTAGTAAAAGTAGTTTTATTTGGTCCTGAAAGCACAGGTAAAACAACACTTTCTCGTCAATTAGCCAGACATTACAATACTGTTTGGGCTCCAGAATATGCAAGAGAATATTTACAAGACAAATGGAATAATGAGCGTAAAACATGTGAACAACATGATTTAATTCCGATTGCTGAAGGACAAATGAATCTTGAAAACAGTTTGGCTAAAAAAGCTGATAAACTACTCATTTGTGATACTGATTTATTAGAAACTAAAGTATATTCTGAAGAATATTATGGAGGATTTGTAGATCCTAAACTAGATGAAGCTGCTGTAAAGAATAATTACGACATCTATTTTTTAACTTATATAGATACTCCTTGGGAAGAAGATGATTTAAGAGATAGACCAGAACAACGAGAAGAGATGTTTAACGCCTTTAAAAACACTCTTGAAAAATATAATAAACCATACATACTTTTAAAAGGAGATAAAGAAACTCGTTTTAAAAAGGCTACAAGTATTATTGATGATTTAATTGCTAAAAAAGATAATTTATACTCTTATTCAGATATACTTATCGATTTAGATTTTCATTTTTTACATCAAAACATAGATGCTAATAGCTTTATGCTATAATTATGAATTTTAGTATTATCAAAAATGAATTGCTGTTTAAAGCAACTAGAAGTTCTGGTGCTGGCGGACAACATGTTAATAAAGTTTCTTCTAAAATAGAATTAGCTTTTGATATTCTTGCTTCTAACGGTTTGTCTGAAAAAGAAAAAATTATGCTTATTGACAAATTAACAAACAGAATAGCTAAAGGAAGTATACTTATTTTAACATCCCAAGAAACTCGCTCTCAACATAAAAATAAAGAAATAGTAATTCAACGTTTTTTTAATTTATTAAAAGAAAATTTAACACGAAAAAAATATCGAATTCAAACCAAACCTACTCGAAGTTCTGTAAAAAAGAAAGCAGAAAACAAACGAAAAAACAGCTTAAAAAAAGCACTTCGAAAGAAACCTAAGATTGATTAGTTTAAATTATATTGATAATTAGATTTTTCTTTAAAAGCTCGTACAGCTTTTTATCTAGTTCTAATTTTTCTTCAATTAATACAACTTGCTTTCGAATTTGCTCCTCTGTGAATCCATTATTTTTTAAATTATATTTAATCGACTCTATGTCTTGATCTAAATAATTTTTCATGGTAGAAATTAAATTATCAATCATGGCTTTATCCATTACAAAAAAATCAAATTTTACAGGTCTAAAGTCTAAAGGCAAACTTTCATCATAATAATGTTTTAGTTCAGTGTTCTGAACTATCTCTTCTTTTGTCAAATTGACTATTCCTTTGGAATTTGTAGGTATAAAAGAGTAAGTATAATAACTTGTAGAATCAATATAAATATTAAGATGACAAAGAATATTCTCTTTTTCTATATTTTTTCCATCTTTACTTTTCAATTGAATTTTTAAATTATTTGGTAATATTATATGTTTTTTATGATTCAATTCTTTTTCTATTTTCATAGCCTGTATTTTCTCTTTTTCAACTCCTTTACAAGAATAGATTAATATTAATAAAAATATGATTACCTCTTTTTTCAAAACTTAATAAGCTAAATTATTAGAATTTAATACTGTTTATTAATCCGATCTAAATCTTCTCTAAACTTTTGCGTTAAGTCATTTACAAAACCTTCAATTCTTTCTTTCTCTTCTTTTTCTATTCCATTACTAGACTTTGCTACTTCATTCAGTAATTCAACTAAAAAATCATATTCCTCATCTGGTCCATGATCTTCACAATATGCAACTACTTTCTTATATAAAAACTCTAAAGAATTTTCTTTACTCATCTCATAATCAAAAGACCATTTGATGTCTTTTCCCCACTTATGATTTGATAATCTTTCTTCAATTACAGCTAATTCTTCTTTTTGAATAGCCCCATCTGCTATAGCTACCACATATAGCAACTCTCCAAATGCCTCAAATAACTTGTGTGTATTTTTCATTCTCTTTTGTTTTTTAAAGAAAAACAAGGGGAATCATCCCCTTGTTACATCTATATTATAATGGAATATTTCCGTGTTTTCTATTTGGTCTTTCTACCTTTTTATTTTCTAACATGGCAAAAGCTTTAATTAACTTTCTTCTAGTTTCTTTAGGTAAAATTACCTCGTCTACAAAACCTCGTTCAGCAGCAGTATATGGATTCGCAAATAAATCTGCATACTCAGCTTCCTTCTCAGCTAATTTAGCTTCTTTATCATCTGCTTCAGAAATTTCTTTCTTAAAAATAATTTCACTTGCTCCTTTAGCTCCCATTACGGCAATTTCTGCACTTGGCCAAGCAAAATTCATATCAGAACCAATGTGTTTAGAGTTCATTACATCATACGCTCCACCATACGCTTTACGTGTTATAACACTTACTCTTGGTACAGTTGCTTCACTTAATGCATATAATAATTTTGCTCCGTTGGTAATGATTGCATTCCATTCTTGATCTGTTCCTGGTAAAAACCCTGGTACATCTACTAACACCAATAAAGGAATATTAAAACAATCACAAAAACGCGTAAAACGAGCTGCTTTTTTTGAACTATTAACATCTAAACAACCAGCTAAACTCATTGGTTGATTAGCAACAATTCCAATACTTCTACCAGCTAAACGAGCAAAACCTACTACAATATTATCAGCATAATCTTTGTGTATTTCAAAGAAAGAATCAGTATCAGCAATACCATTAATCACTGAACGCATATCATAAGGCTTATTCGCATTTTCAGGAACAATACTCTCTAATTCTTCTCTAAACTCATCTTGCAATTCGTAAGGAAGCTTTTTAGTTACCTCTTGATTATTTTGAGGCATATAACTCAACAATGTTTTAATATCTTCTAAACACTGTACATCATTCTCAGAAGTTAAATGTGTAACCCCAGATTTTGTAGCATGAGTACTAGCTCCTCCTAATTCTTCTGAAGTAACTTCTTCATTAGTTACTGTTTTAACAACGTTTGGTCCTGTTACAAACATATAACTAGAATTCTCTACCATTACAGTAAAATCAGTCATTGCAGGAGAATAAACCGCTCCACCAGCACAAGGTCCCATAATTGCTGAAATTTGAGGAATTACTCCAGAAGCCTGAACATTTCTGTAAAAAATATCAGCATAACCTCCTAATGAACGAACTCCTTCTTGAATACGAGCTCCACCTGAATCATTTAATCCAATTAAAGGTGCTCCCACTCTTACTGCCATGTCCATAATTTTACAAATCTTCTCAGCATGAGTTTCTGATAAAGAACCTCCAAAAACTGTAAAATCTTGAGCAAATACATAAATTAACCTTCCATTTACTGTTCCATACCCAGTAACAACTCCATCACCATAAAACTTTTGATTCTCCATTCCGAAATCAGTAGTTCTATGAGTTACCAAGATACCTATCTCTTCAAAAGATCCTTCATCTAGTAAATAATCAATACGTTCTCTAGCGGTTAATTTACCTTTTTCATGTTGACGATCTATTCTTTTCTGACCTCCACCTAACTTGGCTTCAGCTATCTTACTTTCTAGTTTTTGTATTTTAGAATTCACTACTTGGTACCTTTAGTATTTGTTGTTCTTTTAAATATTGTTGTAATGCTACTTTGGCTGCTATTTCTGCTTCAACTTTGTAAGTAGCTTCTATTGCTTCAGGTGAATAGTATTTCTTTACAAAATGCGTATCAAAATTCCCCGATATAAACGCTTCATGATCACAAACAAACTGACCAAAAGAAAGTGTTGTTTCAATTCCTTTTATTTGGTATTTATTAATTGCTTGTTTCATTAATTCAATAGCTTCTTCTCTTGAGTTACCGTAAGTAATTAGCTTTGAAATCATAGGATCATAATAAATAGGAATCTCCATTCCTTCTTCAAATCCATCATCTACTCTAATACCTTCTCCTTCTGGAGCTCTGTATACTTCTAAAGTTCCAATACTAGGCATAAAATCACTTAACGGATCTTCTGCATATACACGTAACTCTAAAGCGTGACCTTTAATTTTTAAATCCTCTTGAGAAAAAGATAACTTCTCTCCTCTAGCAATTCTAATTTGCTGCTCTACCAAGTCAATTCCTGTAATCATTTCCGTAACAGGGTGCTCAACTTGTAAACGAGTATTCATTTCTAAGAAATAGAAGTTTTTATTTTCATCTAATAAAAATTCTACCGTACCAGCTCCTAAATAATCACAAGACTTTGCTACTCTTACAGCAGCCTCTCCCATTTTAGCTCTAATTTCATCAGTTAAAACACTAGAAGGAGCTTCTTCTACAACTTTTTGATGACGTCTTTGTACACTACATTCTCTTTCAAATAAATGTACAGTATTTCCATGACTGTCTGCTAAAACTTGTATTTCAATATGTCTTGGTGAACCTACATATTTCTCTATAAAAACAGATCCATCTCCAAAAGCAGAAACTGCTTCAGAAATAGCTCTTTCCATTTGTTCTCTAATATCTTCTGCTTTCTCAACAACACGCATTCCTTTTCCACCACCTCCAGCAGAAGCTTTAATTAAAATCGGATACCCAATTTCATTGGCTACTTTTTCAGCATAAGCAACATCTGTAACCGCTTCATCAATACCTGGTACCATAGGAATATCGTACGCTTTTACGGTATCCTTTGCTGCTAATTTGCTTCCCATTACTTCAATAGCATGAGCTTTGGGTCCTATAAAAGTAATTCCGCTTGCTGCTACTTTTTCAGAAAAGGCAGCATTTTCACTCAAAAACCCATATCCAGGATGAATTCCATCTACCGATAACGTTTTCGCAACTTCAATAATTTTATCTCCTAATAGGTACGATTGATTAGAAGGTGCTTCTCCAATACATACAGCTTCATCTGCAAAGGCAACATGAGGTGAATTTCTATCCACATCAGAATACACAGCAACTGTTTTAATACCCATTTTTTTAGCTGTACGCATTACACGCAACGCTATTTCTCCTCTATTGGCTACTAATATTTTTTTCATCGATTACTCAATTTCAATTAATAGTTCATTTTTCTCTACTTTATCTCCTCCTTGTACCACAATAGACTTAACTACTCCGTCTTTAGGAGCTAATAAAGTGTTTTCCATTTTCATTGCTTCCAATACTAAAACACCTTCTCCTTCTTTCACTTCTTGTCCAACTTCAACGTTTACTGCAACAACTAAACCTGGCATAGGTGCTTTTACATCGTTTTCTTTTTTTCCTACAGAAGCTTCCAAACCTAACTCTGCTATTAAACTATCTAGTTCATTAGAAATATTAACTTCATAATCATTTCCGTTTACTTGAACTACATATTTTTTCTCATTAAAATTAGCCGTAACTACTTTAGCTTTAAAAGATGTATTGTCATGTAAAACATGATATGAATCGTTTAATTTTTCTATTGAGTTTAAGGCAGAAATTTTATTCTCATCAAAACTGAAATCATGAGTCTGATTCACTTTTGCTTTGTATGTTTTACTCATAAAATTACTTAAATTGGTTGTGCTAAATTATTAAAATTAATTTTCTTATTAGTAACGTGATTTACACTTTTCTACATCAATTATTAAATGCATGGTCTTATATGATAGTATACTCCTTTTTTCTATGGCTATTCTAAATTTTGAACGTAATTTTGCAATGTTCTCATAAAGGGGTGCTTCAATTGATTATAAATTTTAGAGAAATCTCAATTCGTAATTATAAAAGCTGAGATCATACCCATTGAACCTAGAACAGATAATGCTGTTTAGGGAAAATAAATATCAAAGTTAACTGCTTTGATATATTTTAATTAATTATTGAAAAATAGAAGAATAATTACCTCTTTTTATTCTGTTAAACTAAAAAATGAGACCAATGTCTTTTATTGAAAAAGTGAAGAAAGTAGCTTTTTTAATGGTATTATTTACAACCTTACTCGTAAATGCACAATCTGTTATTTTATCAGGACAAGTAGTTAACGATAACAAAGAACCTCTTGTAGGTGCTACGGTTATTATTCGCGATTTAAGAAAAGGTTCTACTACTGATTTTGATGGGAACTTTAAGATTAAAGTTCCTACTGGCAAACATTTGGTAGAAGTTTCTTTTGTTGGCTACAGAACTGTTAAAAAACAAATTAACACCAATACTTCTAATTTAATCATACAATTAACTTCTGAAGATAATGTATTAGATGAAGTACTTGTTTCTTCTATTAGAGCAAACAAAAACACTCCTGTTACCTATTCTAATCTTACTAAAAAAGAAATAGCAAAACGTAATTTAGGACAAGATATTCCTGTTCTTTTAAATTATTTACCTTCTGTTATCTCTTCTTCTGATGCTGGTGCTGGTGTAGGATATACTTACATGCGTGTTAGAGGTTCAGATGCTTCTAGAGTAAATGTTACTATTAACGGTATTCCTTACAACGATGCAGAAAGCCAAGGAACTTTTTGGGTGAATTTAGGTGATTTTGCTTCTTCTACTCAAAGTTTACAATTACAGCGTGGTGTTGGAACTTCAACTAATGGTTCTGGAGCTTTTGGTGCTAGTTTAAATATTTTAACTGATGCTATTTCTGAAGAAGCGGGAGGTGAAATATCAAATTCTTTTGGTTCTTTTGGTACTCGCAAGCATACTGTTAAATTTACTTCAGGTAAGTTAAATGATCATTTTGAGTTTTCTGGACGTTTATCAAATATTTATTCAGATGGATATGTTGACAGAGCTTTTACAGATTTAAAATCATACTTTTTACAGGGAAGTTATACTGACGAAAATACACTTATAAAAGCACTTGCTTTTGGTGGTTCAGAAAAAACATATCAAGCATGGTTTGGCACACCTAAAGCACGTTTAACTGGAGATAAGCAAGGAATAGAAGATTTTATTATTAATAATGGTTTAACACCAGCACAAGCAGATAATCTTAGAAACTCTGATAGAAGGTATAATCATTATTTATACGATAACGAAACTGATAATTACTGGCAAGATCATTATCAATTACACTGGAATGAGAAGTTCAGCGATAAGCTTTCTACTACTATCGGATTAAATTATACTCGTGGTAAAGGATATTTTGAGCAGTTTGAAGATGATACAGATGAGATTTCTTTATATAATGGTATTGTTACCGCTACAGACACTAAATTAGATGATGATGGTGTAACTCTTATTCCTATTACAGATGTTATAAGAAGACGTTGGTTAGATAATCATTTTTATGTTATAAACGCTTCAGCAACCTATAAATTAGATGGTTTTGAAATTATAGCTGGTGGTTCTTACAGTAATTATAGTAATGATCATTATGGAGAAGTAATTTGGGGAAGCGATTTAGCTGCTAACACTAATATTAGAGATCGTTACTATTTTAGCGATGCAAAAAAACATGATTTAAGTTCGTTTATTAAAACAAATATTAAAGTTAATGATCAACTGTCTGCTTATGTAGATATTCAAGGTAGATTTGTAAGCTATAGAACTCAAGGTTTAACTTCTGACAGAGCTCCGTTAAATGTTGATAAAGATTTTAATTTCTTTAATCCAAAAGCAGGGTTAACTTATAACTTAAATAATAGTAATATTTTTTATGTTTCATATGCACGTGCTAATAGAGAACCTAATAGAAATGATTTTGAAGGAGGGAATTCTCAACACGAAACTTTAGATGATTTTGAATTAGGATGGCGTTATGATTCTGAAAATATTAAGTTAAACACCAACTTATTTTACATGGATTATACCAATCAACTAGTATTATCTGGAGCTATTAATGACGTAGGTGAACCTATTAGAGAAACTAGTGGAAATAGTTTTAGATTTGGTTTAGAAATTGATGCTGATATTTCTATAACTGAAAAACTTTCTTTAAAACCAAACGCAGCTTTTAGTATTAATAAGAACAGAGATTTTAATGCTTCTATTGATGGAACTCTTGAGAATTTAGGTAATACTGATATTTCTTTTTCTCCTAACGTGATTCTTGGTAATTCATTAGTGTATCAACCTACAGAAAATATACAGTTTGCCTTTTTATCAAAATTTGTAGGCGAGCAGTTTATGGGGAATTTAGGTGGTAGAATTTCTGATAATGAAAAATTAGATAGTTATTTTACTAGTGATTTAAATATTGTTTATGAAATTAAAACTAATAAAATATTTAAATCTATTGTACTTACCGGATTGGTAAATAATATTTTTGATAGAGAATATGTTGACAGAGGATATTATTTCTTCTTTGACGATACTTGGACTACTCCTGGTACTACAACTACCGTTGATGGTGCTGGTTTTTATCCGCAAGCTACAAGAAACTTTTTAATTGGAGCTACTTTAAAGTTCTAATTTAAAAATGAATATTCAATAAAAAACCGAGTTTATATAAACTCGGTTTTTTATTGAATATCTATTTGATTCTTCCTACAGCACAACTCACAAATGATTTTGCTTTATGCAGCACATTATTTGCAGATCCTACTTCTGGATAACCTAATTTTGATAATTTTTCTTTTACTAAATTGAAAATAGTTTCGGGTGCACTAAATTTCACCAAAGAATTCTCTACATCTACACTCACTTCATCTACTCCTTTCATTGCTGATAGTTCTCTAGTAATAGTGTTTGCACAGCCTCCGCATTTCAAATTTTCTATATTAATCTCTCTAGTCATTATCTTTATTTTTTTTCTCCCACTCCAAATATCCTCCTTTTACATTATATACTTCGTATCCATTTTCAACTAGAACATTTGCGGCTATTTTACTTCTTCTACCCGATCTGCAATAAACATATACTGGTTGGGTTTTATCCAATACATCAATTGCTTCTTGTTCAAAAGAATTAGAAATTAAATTGACTTGCTTAGCATCAAAAATGATTCCTTCAGCTGCTTCAGAAGTAGTTCTAACATCTAGTAATTGAATATTTTTATTATCCTTTAAAACTAATTTTAACTCTTCAATGGTTATATCTTTCACCCTCTCATCATGTTTTACACATGAAAGTAAAATTATAATAGTAAATAATTTTAAAATGATACGATACCCCATAAGTATGTTTTTAAACTACTAGCTGTACTCTTTTTATGCCTGTTTGTTTAATAGCTTTGTATCCACCTGCCACATCAATGACATTATGATATCCTCTAGATTTTAAAATTGAAGCAGCTATCACTGAACGATAACCTCCAGCACAATGAATGTAAAAATCTGTATTTTTAGGGAACACACTAATATAATCATTTAAATAATCTAATGGAACATTTTTTACATCTTTTATATGTTCTGCGTCATATTCTGTTGGTTTTCTTACGTCAAAAACAGTAGCTTCATTTAGAATAGCCGTTTCTAAAACAGTAGCTTCTACTGATAATAACGTATCTATTTCTTTTTTAGTTTCTAACCAACTTTCAAAACCTCCTTTTAAATATCCCAACACGTTATCAAAACCTACTCTTGCTAACCTTGTAATTGTTTCTTCCTCTTTACCTACAGGAGTTACTAATAAAATAGGCTGCTCAGTGTCTTTAATAAGCGCACCAACCCACGGTGCAAAAGTTCCATTTAAACCTATAAAAATTGACTGAGGGATAAAACCTTTTACAAAATCAAATTGATGGCGTACATCTAAAATTAACGCCCCAGATGCATTTGCTTTTTCTTCAAATTCTTGTACAGATAACGCTTTTGTTCCTTTTTCTAAGATAGCATCAATTGAATCATATCCTTCTTTATTTAACTTTACATTTAAAGGAAAATAATCTGGAGGTGGCAATAATCCATCTGTTACCTCTTTAATAAATTGTTCTTTGGTTAAACTCTCTCTTAAAGCATAATTAGATTCTTTTTGTGCTCCTAATGTACTTACAGTTTCTTTACTCATATGTTTACCACAAGCCGAACCTGCACCATGGGCAGGATATACAATAACATCATCATTAAGTACCATAATTTTAGTTCTTAAACTATCATAAAGTTTTCCTGCTAAATCTTCTTGTGTTATGTTTCCTTTTTGAGCTAAATCAGGTCTTCCAACATCTCCTATAAACAATGTATCTCCACTAAAAATAGCATAATCTTTACCTTCTTCATTTTTCAACAAATAAGTCGTACTTTCTAAAGTATGCCCAGGTGTATGAAGCGCTATTATTTCAATATTTCCTAACTTAAAAGATTCATTATCTTTTGCTATATATGATTCAAAATTAGTTTCTGCCGTTGGACCATAAATAATCTTTGCCCCAGTTTTTTCTGCTAGTGTAATATGACCACTAACAAAATCAGCATGAAAATGAGTTTCAAAAATATATTTAATTGTAGCCTTATCTTTTTCAGCTATATCAATATATGGTTGTACTTCTCTTAAAGGATCTATAATTGCAACCTCTCCATTACTTTCTATATAATATGCTCCCTGCGATAAGCAATTTGTATAAATCTGTTCAATCTTCATTATCTTCTATTATTTTTAATTATACGCCTGATGTATGTATTGTGCGTATTTTTTTTGATTTTCGTTATCTCCTGTTTTAAAATATGTAACTGCGCCGTTTGCTTTCATAAAAAAATGATTAATATCAATAATTTCTAACAAACGTCCTCTAAATAAATCATCTCTAACAGGTCCTTTTACTCCTGCTAAATAAAATATAATTCCTTTTTTCTTATAAAAATCGATCTGCTGTTTTAGCATTTCAATTCCTGTACTATCAACTCTATTAATACTTTCAGCATCTAATACGATCAATTTTAATTCTTCACCTTTCTCTTCAACCATTAATTCTAATTGCTCTCTAAAATAACTTGCATTCGCATAAAAAAGTTGAGCATCAAATCGAAATACTAATACTTCTTTGTCTAATTCTACCTCTTTAAATCTATTTTTATTTCTATAAAAATCTGAATTCGGCACTTTTCCTAATTCAGTTACATGAGGTCTTGACGTTCTAAATATTAGTACTATTAAAGACAAACTCACTCCTATTAGAATGCCATACTCTATACCAAAAACTAATGTTGATATAAAAGTTGCTATTAAAAGCCAAAAATCTAAAATATTTGCTTTCCATAAAAACACCGCTTCTTTTACATTTACTAACCTAAATACTGCTACTACTATAATTGCAGCTAAAACTGTTTTTGGTAAAAAGTAAAAAACAGGTGTTAAATACAGTAATGTTATAACCACCATTATTGAAGACAATAAAGCTGAAACTCCTGTCTTTGCTCCTGCCTCGGCATTTATTGCTGAACGTGAAAAACTAGAAGTTGATGGATATGATTTAAAAAAAGATCCAACAATATTACTCAATCCCAAAGCAATTAATTCTTGATTTGGATCTATTCTATATTCATCTTGTTCTGCCTCTAATGATTTTCCTATTGAAATAGTTTCTAAATACCCAACCATTACCAATGTGAAAGCTATGGTCATTAATTCTTTAATAGAACCTATATCAAACTCAGGAATAGAAAACGATGGTAAACCTGAGGGAACATCTTCTACAATTGCTACGTCAAAAAATAAAGTTTCAAAGAAATACATTATCAATATACCCAATACAACTACAATTAATGCATTCGGTATTTTTTTATTTATTTTCCTGAATAATAAAATCAACAAACAAGTAACCAAACCTATTGCAGATGTATTCATGTTTATTTCTAAAAACCTGAAATACATATCTTCTAATAAAACTTGAATTTGATCACTTTGTATAAAGTCTACACCAAAAAGATTTCTAAACTGATTTAAACCTATTGTTAAAGCTACTGCTGAAGTAAATCCTGTGATTACAGGTTTGGATAAAAAATTAACAATAAAACCGAGTCTGAATATCCCCATTAACAATTGAATAGCCCCTACTAAAAACGCTAAAAATATCGCTATTGCTATATAACTTTCAGATCCTGCCAATGCTATTGTAGATACACCTGCTGCTACAATTAATGAATCCATTGCCACCGGACCAATAGCAACCTGTCGAGAAGACCCAAAAATGGCATATACAATTTGGGGAATTAATGCTGAATACAGCCCGTAAATTGGTGGTAAACCTGCAATCAATGCATAAGCAATACCTTGAGGTATTAATACAGTAGCTACGGTAATACCAGCTACTATATCTCCTTTTAACTGACTTTTTTTATAATTTGGTAACCAGTCTAAAAGCGGTATGATCTTCTTTAGTTTCACTTAAAATAATTCTCCTTGACTTGTTCCTTTTATCTTTCCTAAGTGTTTATATGCTAAATCTGTTACTTCTCTACCTCTTGGGGTACGCATTATAAATCCTTGTTGAATTAAAAAAGGCTCATAAACTTCCTCTATTGTTTCTGCATTCTCAGCTACTGCTGTTGCCAACGTTGTAATACCTACTGGTCCTCCTTTAAACTTATCAATAATTGTTATTAATATTTTATTATCCATTTCATCTAAACCATGTGCATCAACATTTAAGGCTTTTAATGAGTATTTTACTATTTCAATATTTATGGTACCATCACCTTTTATCTGTGCAAAGTCTCTTACTCTTCTCAATAAGGCATTTGCAATACGTGGTGTTCCTCTACTTCTACCAGCTATTTCAATTGCTGCTTCCATAGATATAGGAACTCCTAAAATACTTGCACTTCTTTGTACAATAGTGGTAAGTAATTCTGTTGAATAGTAATGTAACCTACTACTAATTCCAAAACGAGCTCTCATAGGAGCTGTTAAAAGCCCTGATCTAGTAGTAGCTCCTACTAAGGTAAAAGGTTCTAAATTAATCTGAACTGTTCTTGCATTTGGTCCAGATTCAATCATAATATCTATTTTATAATCCTCCATTGCAGAATATAAATATTCTTCAACAATAGGACTTAAACGATGGATCTCATCTATAAAAAGAACATCTCTTTCATCTAAATTTGTTAGTAAACCTGCTAAATCTCCAGGTTTATCTAAAACTGGTCCAGAAGTTATCTTAATTCCTACTCCCAACTCATTTGCTAAAATATTTGCTAATGTAGTTTTTCCCAATCCCGGTGGTCCATGGAACAAAGTATGGTCTAGAGCTTCATCTCTCTGATTAGCAGCTTCAACAAAAATCCTTAGATTTTCTATTGCCTGATCTTGACCTGTAAAATCGTCAAATGATAGAGGACGTAGTTTTTTCTCTACATCCATTTCTTCTCTTGAGTAGTTTGTATTTTCTGGATTCAAATGTTCATTCATACACGAACAAATATAAAATAATTTAGCGCTTAAATTATATTCTTAAAAGCCAAATCATTAATTTGTATATTCGCAAGTAAATTATATAAATATTCATATGAAACTAATTATCAGAAACTTGTTATTATTTTTGATTTTAGCTGTAAGTTTTAAAGCTTTTTCACAAGATAATAACACAACCGGAAGCAAAAAATCTGCATGGAATGGAAAGATGAAATATCAATTTGTACCTAGTATTAGTGAACAAATTAAAAAAGGAACATTTGTTCCTGCTAGAACTGATGAAAGTAGCAGATATGGAAAAGATAAAAGATTCAATGGAAACAAAGTTGTTCCTGGTAAAGGTATGCCTAAAGGACTTGATCCTTTATTAAGTCAACAAGCTAGAGCTCCTAAAAGAAAAATCAAATCTACTAGTTTAACTTTCGAAACTACTAGAAATGCAGGGACTCCTTCAGATCCAACAGGTGCTGTAGGTAGAAATTTTTACATTGCTTCATGGAACACAGCTTTTAGAATTTTTAACAAGGATGGTTCTCCTGCGATGGATGCAGCTGGGTTGGAGACATTATTTCCTGGTGTTTCAATAGGTGACCCTATTGTTTTATATGATTCTGATGCAGACAGATATATTGTTACAGAATTTGAGAATGATCCTAATGGATTTCATGTAGCGATTTCTGAAACTAATGATCCTATAAATGGGGGGTGGCATGTATATAGTGCTGATGGATTTCAAACCGGTACATTTCCTGATTATACTAAATTTTCTATTTGGTCTGATGGATACTATGTAACCGCTAACATACCTGCTACTGATACTGCTGGTAATACTAGAAATGGACAAGTATGGGCTTTAGAGCGTGATAAAATGTTAATTGGAGATACTACTGCTGGTATTCAAGCTTTTGAATTAACAGGTATTAGAACTAATGGATTTTATAGTCCACAGGCATTTAATGTAACAGATGGTAATTTACCAGCTGCTGGTAATGCTACAATTGTTTATATGCAAGATGATGCTTGGGCTAATGTTGATGATGATCATTTAAAATTATGGACAATTAATGTAAATTGGACAACTCCAGCTAACTCTACTATATCTGCTCCAGTTGAAATCCCTACTGCTGATTTTACTGGTGTATTTGATGGTGGAAGTTTTTCAAATTTACCACAACCATCTGGTCCAGATATCGATGCTATGCAAGCTACTGTTATGAATCAAGCTCAGTTTAGAAAATTTCCTACTCACAATTCTGTAGTTTTTAATTTTGTTGTAAATACTGATAGTACAGATAAATTAGCTGGTATTCGTTGGTATGAATTAAGACAAACTGCTGATGGACAACCTTGGACAATCTACCAAGAAGGTACCTACACAGCTTTAGAAGGAAGACATGCTTTTGGTGCTAGTATGGCTATGGACGGGGAAGGTAATATTGGAATGGGATATTCTTCTGTGAGTAAAGATCAAAGTATTTCAATTAGGTATACAGGAAGATTTAAAGAAGATCCTTTAAATACGATGACTGCTTTAGAAGAATTAATTGTTTTAAGTACAAGTGATAACCCTGATGAAAGATATGCTGATTATTCTCACCTTACTGTTGACCCCTCAAACGACAAAGATTTTTGGTTTGTTACAGAATACTTTAATAGTGGCGTTAGAAGTAATATGGTTGGAGTTTTTCAAATTTCCAAGCCTTTAACAAATGATATTGGAGTTTTAAGTATAGAATCTCCTTCTACAGGAGATTTAGGAAATAACGAATCTATTACAATAAAAGTTACTAATTATGGAACCAATACCCAAACTAACTTTCCGTTAAATTATTCAGTTGACGGTAATATTATTACTGAAATGTATACTGGATCAATTCCATCAAGAGAGACTATCGAATATACTTTTAGTACTTCAGCAGATTTATCCATTGGAGGAAGAGAATATAGTATTGAAGCTTTCACTGGACTTACAAATGACGAAAATAATTCTAATGATAGAAAAATTAAAAAAGTTTCAAAAACTTACTGTAAGCCAAATTCTGGAGGCTGTGCTCAAGACGGGATTAAAAAATTTATTTTAGGTTCAATTAACACTGGAACAGGAGCTACAGGTTGTAATACAACTGGTAGTGAACCAGGCTACGCTGATAGAACTAATTTAAATACTGACTTAGAAAGATCAACAGGTAATAATTCATATACTTTACAAGCTCAACATAATAGAGTTACCGGGGGTAATTCTAATAGTTTATCAATGTGGATAGACTTCAACGATAATGGAACTTTTGAAAATAGTGAACAGCTAATAAAGGGAGTTGCATTTACTAGTGCTTTATCTTTAAATGATTTTGATTTTGATATTCCTACTTCTGCTCAATTAGGAAGTCATGTGTTAAGAGTGAAAGCGATGAATACAACTTCTACTGGTGATGTAAACGATCCTTGTTCAGATTATGGATTGGGAGAAGTACAGGATTATAAAGTTAATATTACTGACGCAACATTAAGTACTGATGATTTTGATGTAGAAAATTCTGAAATTGAAGTTCAATCGTTACCTAATAAGCAATATGTATTTGAATTAACAACTCAACATCAAGATTTACTTTCTTTCAGAGTTTATGATATGCTTGGAAAATTAGTAGTATTTAATAACATTTCTAAAGAAGGTAATAAATATAGTTACTCTCTTGATATGTCTTATGCTAGTCCTGGTTTATATATCGTAAAAATGGGAGGTAAATCAAACTTTAAAAGTGTAAAATTACTAGTTAAATAAACTTACTAGTTTTTATAAAAAAAGAAAAGAGATGAAATTATTCATCTCTTTTTTTTATTGCTGTAATATTCACAGGTCTTGCTTTTTCACATCTATTCATCATTCTCAAAGAGCTATATTTAACCCAAATACTAGATTCTTCTGATGAAACTTCAAACTTCGTATCTTTTAAATTAATTGGATCTAATAATTCTCCTGATTTTTCTACTTTAATTAAGCTTTCGCAGCCTGAAGTATTCTTTGTACCACTAAGTAGTATCGCTTTCGAATATCCTTCTTCTATAAGCTCTTTAGTTACGTTATCGTTTGTGTTGGATTTGCTATTTTCAACAAACTTCTTATTACTATTACAACTCATACAAAAAATAAGTGCTAAGGGTATAATACGTTTCATAAGTTTAATACAGTGTTTATAGCTAAAATACAAAAAAACCTTTCCAATAATGGAAAGGTTTTTTCTAATTTATATATTTCTACTTTTTAAGAAGGTTCCTCACCGTCTTTTAAAGGTACTGTCTGTAATACAAAATCTTGACCATGAACATAGTTTCCATTCTCATCTGTTTTACTATAATCATAAGCCCAACGGTGAACCTCTGGAATTTTACCTGGCCAGTTACCATGAATGTGCTCTACAGGTGTAGTCCACTCTAAAGTGTTAGATTTCCATGGGTTTTGCGTCGCTTTTTGACCTCTATACATTGAGATAAAGAAATTAGCTAAGAATATTAACTGAGCAACTCCTCCTAATATCGCCATATAAGTCATAAAAACATTAATATCTGCTAAATCATCAAACATTGGGAAGTTTGAATTTGTATAATAACGACGTGGTAAACCAGCTAAACCAATAAAGTGCATTGGGAAAAATACTCCGTAAGCAGCAATAATTGTTAACCAGAAGTGCCAGTACCCCATTACCTTATTCATCATTCTTCCGTACATCTTAGGGAACCAGTGGTAAACTCCTGCAAACATTCCGAATAATGCAGATACCCCCATCACTAAGTGGAAGTGAGCAACTACGAAATATGTATCATGAATATTAATATCTAATGCAGAATCTCCTAATACTAATCCTGTTAATCCTCCACTTACAAATGTAGATACTAAACCTATCGAAAATAACATTGCTGGATTTAACTGTAAATTACCTTTCCATAAAGTTGTAATATAGTTAAATGCCTTTACTGCTGATGGTATTGCAATTAATACTGTTGTAAAAGTAAATACAGATCCTAAAAATGGATTCATTCCTGAAATAAACATATGGTGCCCCCATACAATTGTTGATAAAAAAGCAATTCCTATAATAGAACCAATCATTGCACGATAACCAAAAATTGGTTTACGAGCATTTGTTGATATTACTTCTGAAGATATACCTAATGCTGGTAATAAAATAATATATACCTCAGGGTGTCCTAAGAACCAAAATAAATGTTCAAATAAAACTGGAGATCCTCCTTGGTAATGTAATACTTCACCTGAGATAAAAATATCTGATAGATAAAACGATGTTCCAAAACTTCTATCAAAAATTAATAATAAAGCAGCAGATAATAATACAGGGAATGAAATTACACCAATGATTGCTGTAATAAAGAAAGCCCACATAGTTAATGGCAATCTTGTCATCTTCATCCCTTTTACACGCAAATTTAATACTGTTACAATATAATTTAATGAACCTATTAATGATGATGCAATGAATATTGCCATAGATACTAACCATAACGTCATACCTGCACCAGAACCTGGTATTGCTTTTGGTAATGCTGATAAAGGCGGGTAAATTGTCCAACCTGCTGATGCTGGACCTGCTTCAACAAATAATGAAGCTACCATTACTACCGACGATAAAAAGAATAACCAGTAAGATACCATATTCATAAAACCTGATGCCATATCTCTAGCTCCAATTTGTAATGGAATTAATAAATTAGAGAATGTACCACTTAAACCTGCTGTTAATACAAAGAATACCATTATAGTACCATGTATTGTAACAAGTGCTAAATACGTATCAGGATTCATTATTCCATCTGTTTGTTGATGGTCTCCTAAAAATGCCTGAATAATTGAAAAAGATTTTTCCGGCCATGCTATCTGTAAACGGAATAACATTGACATGAATACACCAATAATTCCCATAAACATTCCTGTAATCAAGAATTGTTTAGAAATCATTTTATGATCCGTACTGAAAATGTACTTCGTTACAAATGTTTCTTTATGATGGTGATGTTCTGCTGACATAATTTATATGTTCTTTATAAATAGTTTATTTAAATCTTACTTAATAACCTGAGCTAATGTTTTTTGCTCTCCTAACCACTTTTTGTATTCAGCTTCTTCTACAACAGTAATTTTCATTTGCATGTTGTAATGAGAAGCCCCACAAATTTTATTACATAATAACAAATAATCAAATACATAAGGATCCTCTCCTTTAGCTTGTCTTATTTTGTTAATTCCTTTAGCCTTTGCTATTACTTCCTCATTGTTACGCATCTCTTCAGTTGTATACTTTGGAGTGAAAGCAAATTGTGTAACCATACCAGGAACACAGTTCATCTGAGCTCTAAAGTGAGGCATGTAAGCTGAGTGTAATACATCTTGTGAACGAAATTTGAATAATACTTTTTTACCTTTAGGTAAGTACAATTCAGTTACTTGCTTGTCATCTTGAGCTTTAGGGTCAGACATATCAACTCCCATTGTATTTAATTTATTTAAATCAATGAAATTTACATTTCCTAAACCTAACTCATTATCTTGACCAGCATATCTTGCATCCCATCTAAACTGTTGAGAATACACTTCAATAACAATAGGATTCTCATCATCACCAACGCTCATTACATTGTTCCATTGCCATAAACCATAACCAATTAATAAAACTATAGTTACTGCTGGAATAACAGTCCAAATCAATTCTAACTTGTGACTATCAGCGAAGAATAATGCCTTTTGATCTTTCTTCCCTCTATACTTGTGAGTGAAATAAAAGATTAAAAATTGCATTGCAAACTGTACAATTCCTATTAATATAAACGTGATGTTGAATAACCTATCATCATGTTCTCCTTCGATAGAAGCACTTTCAGGTAACATAATAACATTCATTGCTAAAAGGCAATAAATCATCATTGCGTACAAGAAAGCCATAAAACCAAGAGCTATCTTTCCTTGTTTATTATTATCGTTATCATTTGCAATTACATCACGTAAATTCATTACGCGCGTTAATTGCCAAAAACTTACTCCTACTGCTACTGCAATGAAAATATAAAATAAAGCTAGCATTGTTATAAACTTATTTTTTTAATTTCTTAATATTAATGATGATCGTTGTCTTCTCCTCTATGCTCAATGATGTAATAGTGATGTGTTTCACTCTCATGTAAGAAAGGATTTCCTTTTGGTAATGGATTTGCTTTTGCGAATGCATTAAATGTTGCAAAAATAAACACTCCTAAGAAAAGTAAGAAACCACTTATTTCACCTAAACCGAACCCCCATTGTCCTCCAACAGTACCTGGCATAATCATTACAAATAAATCAACATAGTGACCTACTAAGATAAACACACCTGCGATACAGATAATCCAAGGAATTGTTTTGAAATCGCTATTTATTAATAATAATACAGGGAAAAGAAAGTTCATAACTACCATTCCTATGAAAGGTACTTTGTACTCATTAAATCTCTGTAAGAAATATGTTGTTTCCTCTGGCATATCTGCATACCATATTAACATGAACTGAGCAAACCATAAATACGTCCAGAATACAGAGAAACCAAACATGAATTTTACTAAATCATGAATATGACTATCGTTAACAAATGGTAATTGACCTTTAGCTCTTAAATAAAGTGTAACTAAACAAATAACTGTTAAAGCACATACTAAGAAAGTAGCTAATACATACCATCCAAATAATGTTGAGAACCAGTGAGGATCAATTCCCATAATCCAATCCCAAGACATCATACTTTCAGTGATCATGAATAAGAAAATAAAACCAACTGAAATATTATAAATATTCTTGTGTAACTTTAAGTCACCATTATCTTGTTGAAGAGACTTCTTCCTAATGATAAAACGGAAAACATTCCAAATAGTTAAATAAATGATACTTCTTATAGTCCATCCTGGTAAATTCATCCACCATTTTTTTCCATCTACTATAGGATCATAATTCTCATGTTGAGGATCAAAAACACCCTCTGCCATCCATGGGAATAAATGAGCTTTGTGCATTGCAGTTAAAATAATGAAGATTAACATTGCAACACTTACATAATGTAAGTTAGCGGTGATAGCCTCCATAACTCTAAATAATACAATAGACCAACCTGCCTGAGCAACTCTTTGTGCTGCATAAAAAGCAAACACTAATAAAGTAACTCCTAAGAAGAATAATAATGAAACATATAATGCTGACCAAGGTCTATTTTGCATTTGGTGGAATACATGCTCTGCATGATGATCATCATGATGCCCTCCAGCATTATGGTCTGCATCATCAGTCTTGTGTGCTAAATGAGCTTTTTCAGTAACATGACCGTTTAAACTATCGGTTAAACGAGTGTCTTCTGCATGGTTAGCAGCTTCGTGATCATTGTACTCTTTAACAGTTTCGTTTGCATGCTCTCCAGCCATGTGTTTTGCATGATCTACAACTGTTTCTTTAGCATGGGTACTATCTTTAACATGTTCAGCATGCTCTTCTTTCGTTTCATTTACGATTGGTTCACCTCCGTGTTTATCGTGATCAGCCACAGTTTCTTTAGCGTGATCTCCTGCCATATGTTCAATATGCTCAGAAACCTTTTCCTCTGAATGACTGTCTGCTTTTTTATGATCTGTTTTGTGAGTTCCTTCAGCTTCATGAGTATCATGACTTCCATGAGCTTCGCCATGACCATGATGAGAAGCCGCTTGTGCAGCCATAATTTCCTTAGCTTCCTCAAGAGATTGAGGTGCACTCATAAAACTTATAACTGTACCTATGAATCCTACAACAATAAGACCCAAAGCGAACATTTTTAATTTTCCTGAAAACTGGTACATATCTTAACTATCTATTAAAGACTTATTTTTTTAAATCGTTTCTTAATTTTTCTACATACTGTACAACTTGCCAACGCTCTTTGTAAGTAAGTTGTGATGAATGAGATCCCATCATGTTTTTACCATACATTAAAACATGGTAAATACTACCTTCTGTAATATCTCTATCCTTATAATTTGGTATTCCTAAGAACTTTTCTCTTTTAGATAAAATACCGTTTCCGTCTCCTTTAGTTCCGTGGCAAACTGCACAGTAAATACCATACATCTTTTTACCGTTTTCTAAATTCTTATCAGTTGCAGTTAAAGGATTCTTTAACTCAGTTTTAGCCTTTTCGTATCCTGCATTTGAATCAGGTATATCGTAAGCTACTACTCCTTTTCTGCTTACAGTTCCAGCAACTGGTAATCTATTTACTGGAATCTCTCCTGCTGAATTAGCTCCATTTGCATCATAAGGTACAGAAACATACATATCATTCATGTACTGTACTTGTGGTTGACGTTTATTGTTACAAGAAACAAACATTGTAACCGTAAGTGAAGCAATAATTATTTTTATACTCTTCATATCTTCTTATTAATGCTTATCAACTATTTTAATTTCTACTGCTCCTGTTTCTTCTAATAAAGTTTTTAACTCTTCTTCATTATCATGTACAGGAATCTCCATTAAGAAATGATCATCAGTAGTTCTTGGATCTGGATTTTCTGCTTCTTTAAATGGCCATATTTTACTACGCATGTAAAAAGTAATAACCATTAAGTGCGCTGCAAAAAATACAGTTAATTCAAATAAAATTGGCACAAAAGCTGGCATATTTTCTGCCCAAGAGAAACTTGGCTTACCACCAATATCCTGTGGCCAGTCTGCAATCATTGTATACCATGTTAACCATACTGCAATTGAAGTACCTGTGATACCGTATAAAAATGCTGTAATAGCTAAACGAGTAGGAGCTAAACCTAAAGCCTTATCTAATCCGTGAACTGGAAAAGGTGTAAAAACTTCTTCGATATGATGATGTGCTCCTCTTACTTTCTTAACAGCATCCATTAAGATATCATCATCATTGTATAATGCGTGAATTACTTTATTAGTGCTCATTGTTCTCCTCTCTTAATTTTTTATAATGCTCTCCTGAAGATTTTAAAATAGTTTTAACCTCTGCTGTAGGAATTACAGGGAATGTTCTTGCATATAACAAGAATAAAACACCAAAGAATCCTATTGTACCAATAAAGATACCTACATCAACAAAAGTAGGCTCAAAACGCCACCAAGTAGATGGTAATTGACCTTTACTTAATACAATTGCAATAATATCAAAACGCTCAAACCACATACCAATATTAATGGCAATAGATACCAAGAAAGAAACAATAAAGCTTCTTCTAAACTTCTTAATCCATAAAATTTGAGGAATGATAATATTAAAAATCATTAATGACCAGAATGCCCATCCATATGCTCCTGCTTCTGCTCCAAATGATAAGTATGTGTAATTTTCATATGGAGAACCAGTATACCAAGCAATAAAGAATTCTGTTGCATAAGCTACAGCTACAATACCTCCAGTTAAAATAATTACGATATTCATATACTCAACATGTAATCGAGTAATATATGCTTCTAAGTTAGTTACCTTACGCATTACACCTAATAAGGTTTGTACCATTGCGAATCCTGAGAAGATTGCTCCTGCTACGAAGTAAGGTGGAAAAATTGTCGAGTGCCATCCTGGATTTACCGAAGTAGCAAAGTCAAAAGATACAATCGTGTGTACCGATAATACTAATGGAGTTGCTAAACCAGCTAATACTAAAGATACTTCTTCAAAACGTTGCCAGTCTTTAGCTCTACCAGACCATCCGAAAGATAATAATGCATAAATCTTCTTTTGGAAGGGCTTAACTGCTCTATCACGGATAGTTGCAAAATCAGGTAATAAACCAGTCCACCAGAATACTAATGATACCGATAAATACGTAGAAATCGCGAATACATCCCATAAAAGTGGCGAGTTAAAGTTAACCCATAATGATCCGAATTGGTTAGGAATTGGTAATACCCAGTATCCATTCCAAGGACGTCCCATGTGTATAATTGGGAATAAACCTGCTTGGAATACTGCGAAAATTGTCATTGCTTCTGCAGAACGGTTAATCGCCATTCTCCATTTTTGACGGAATAATAATAATACTGCTGAGATTAATGTTCCGGCGTGACCGATACCTACCCACCATACAAAGTTGGTAATATCCCATGCCCAACCGATGTTTTTACTTAATCCCCAAACACCAATACCAGTTCCTACTGTGTAGAATATACATCCAAATCCCCAAAGCATTCCTGCTAAAGAGATATAAAATGCGATATACCAATTCTTATTGGCCTTACCTTCTATTGGTCTTGCAATATCTTCTGTAATATCATGGTAACTTTTCTCACCAAGTATTAAAGGTTCTCTATAAGATGATTCGTAATGAGACGACATTTATTATATAGTTTATTTTTATTTTATATGTTTGCCAGTTTTAACTGGCAAACTTTCACTTTACTTAATTATGCTTCGTTTGTATTTCTTACCTTCACTTGGTAAACTACATTTGGTTTAGTTCCAATGTAATCTAATACGAAGAAAGCTCTCTTATCTTCTGCTAATTCTGTAACAGTATCTTCAGAGTTATTTACATCTCCAAACACCATTGCTCCTGTTGAACAAGCTTGTGAACAAGCAGTTTGGAATTCATCAGCTTTAACAGCTCTTCCTTCTCTCTTCGCTTTTAAGATCGTAGCTTGAGTCATTTGGATACACATAGAACATTTCTCCATAACTCCACGAGAACGTACTACAACATCTGGGTTTAATACCATCTTACCATAGTCATTGTTCATGTTAAAGTCAAACTCTTCATTATCTGAATAGTTGAACCAGTTGAAACGACGTACACGGTATGGACAGTTGTTTGCACAATAACGAGTACCTACACAACGGTTATAAGCCATTTGGTTTTGACCTTGACGACCATGAGATGTAGCTGCTACTGGACATACTGTTTCACATGGTGCGTGATTACAGTGCTGACACATCATAGGTTGGAAAGCAACCTGTGGGTTTTCAGCTGGATTCTCTAAAGCATCGAATAAATCTCCTTTGCTTAACTCTAATACTTTCTCTGTATATCTTCTTTCAACTTCTTGGTTAGCTAAGTTAGGATTTTGAGCTTTGAACTCTTCCATTGTCATCTTAGCCTCGTGTTGTTTATCTACTACTGTAGATGAATAGTAACGATCAATACGTAACCAGTGCATATCTCTACCTACACGAACTTCATCTTTTCCTACTACTGGTACGTTGTTTTCAGCATGACATGCTACCACACAAGCACCACATCCAGTACATGAAGTTAAATCGATAGATAAGTTGAAGTGGTGACCGATACTTCTATCATGGTCATCCCATAAATCAATAGTACTACCTTCAACTTCTTGGTGATCATAAGAAACCATGAATGGCTTATTCCAAGTATGTTTAGGGTCTAATGATGTATTATTTACTTCAGCTAAAGTAGCTTCACGTAAAATATCGTGACGCCCAGCTAAAGTACTCTGAACCTGAATACAAGCAAACTTGTGACCAGACCCAACGTTTTTAACAGTAACATTAAATTGATTGTTATTGCTGTTTGTATATAATGGGTAAGCATTTACACCTACCTTCATTTCATCTTTTAATCCTTTTTCTCTACCATATCCTAAAGCTAATCCAAATGATCCTTTAGCTTGACCTGGTTGAATAATTACAGGAACAGTTACATCTACACCGTTAACTGTTACTTTAGCATAATTACCATCAATTGCTCCGTTATCTCTTACTGGATTCTCAAAATTTAACTCTTTAGCATCTGCAATAGACACTGTTAAATAGTTATCCCATGAAGCACGAGTAATTGGATCTGGTAATTCTTGTAACCAAGGGTTATTTGCAAGCTTACCATCTCCTAAAGCTGTTGATGAGAATAATGTTAATTCGTAATTATTAGAAGTAATTTTAGCTAAAGCTTGTGCAGCTCCTGCTACTAAAGAACTTGCTGAATCTACAGTAGACTCTTCCGCTCCTGTTGCTTCAGACACAACTTTTTCAACTTCTTCAGCAACTACAGATGGTACTGTAAAAAATCCATCATGTAATGCTTTGTTCCAAGAAGCACCTGTTAAACCAGTTGTTGCCCAGAACTCTTTTAATGTATCGTAGTAATTCTTAGTTGCTCCAGTCCACTTTAATAAAATGTCTTGAATTTGACGTGTTTTAAATATTGGAGCAATCGTTGGTTGCATTAAGCTGTATTGACCTTTAATAGCCATTACATCTCCCCAACTTTCTAAGTTATGAGGTGCTGGTAACGCAAACTTAGCTGCTGTTGCAGTAGCATCGTTTTGCGTAGAAATTGCTACAGAGAAGTCTAACTTCTTCATAGCATCTTCAAACCCAACAATTGAATAAGCTGGATTGACATTATATGTTATCAATCCTTTAGCTTTTCCTGAATTTACATCAGAAATTAACTGAGCAACTTTAATATCATCTCCTTGACGGATCATTTTTGTTGCTACAGTGTCTATTATTGTACTATTTAATGCTTTGTTAATAGCTAATGCAATTAACTGGGCATTTTTATCATTCATTCCTGCTAAAACTACCCCTTTGCTACCAGCCTTTTTTAAGTCTTTTGCTAACTTTTTAATTTCAGCATCAATTGGTGTAGCAGCTGAAGGTAATCCAGATCCAGTAATTTCGTTATATAACTTTACTAATGCTTGAATTTGAACTGAAGGCTTCGCTACAATTCTTTTATCTGCATTAGCACCAGCTAAAGACATGTTACTTTCTATTTGAACATGATAAGACATTTTACCTGTCTTAACCTTACGACCTTCTGCGTAAGATTTTTCATATCCACCTTGCCAATCTCCTAAGAAATCAGCTCCAAAAGAAGCGATCACTTTAGCCTTACTTAAATCGTAATTTGGTAATGCACGAGTTCCGTACATTGCTTGAAAAGCATCAGCAGTTCCACTTTCAGAAATTGCATCGTATGTTACATGTTTAACATTTGGATACTTTGCAATAAAATCTGCAATGATTTTTTCTGTTGATGGACTAGCTAAAGTTCCTGTCATTAAGTATACAGGAGCATTTGCTTGCTTTAAACTTTCTAATTTAGCTAAGATCTCTTTGTCAGCATCTTCCCAAGAGATAGCAGCTTCACCTTTTTTAGGCTCTTTCAAACGTAATCTATCATCATATAAAGATAACACAGACGCTTGTACACGTGCATTAGTTGCACCTCCTGCCTCTTTGTTAGGCATTATTTGAATAGGACGCCCTTCACGAGTTTTAACTAATACATTTGCAAAATCATATCCATCTGCAATAGTAGTTGCATACCAGTCAGCTACCCCTACAACGATGTCGTTTGGTTGTACTACGTAAGGAATTGATTTTCTTACTGGTCCTTCACAAGCTGCTAAAGAAGCAGCCGCCGTAGAAAAACCTACATATTTTAAGAAATCTCTACGTGATGTAGATGTGTTCTCTAGGGTTTCTTTATCTCCTAAAAACTCATCTGTAGGTATTTCTTGAACAAACTCTTTAGTACGTAGCGTATCAACAACTGAACTATCTTTTAGTTCCTCAACACTTTGCCAGTATTTTTTGTTTGAAGCCATTTATTTGTTTTTATTTAACGATCGAAAGTTTACAACTTTCAATTATTGAATTCTTAATTCCTTACTTTATTAATAGTGACACTTACCACATTCCTTACCACCTAACTGTGCGATAGTAACTTGATCTACACCGTACTTTTTAGCTAAATCAGCATGGATTTTCGCATAGTACTCGTTTCCTTTCAAATCAACATTTGTCTTCTTGTGACAATCAATACACCATCCCATTGTTAATGGTGAATGTTGATACACTTCCTCCATCTCTTCGATTGATCCGTGACATTCTTGACACTTAACACCTGCTACAGTAACGTGCTGTGAGTGGTTAAAGTAAGCGAAATCTGGTAAATTATGAATTCTTACCCAATCAATAGGTTTTGTTTCACCTGTGTACTCTAATTTTTCTTTATCCCAACCTACATGCTCGTAGATTTTTGCGATCTCTTTGTCTAATTCTTTCTTTCCTAAAACTCTTCCTCCGTCTTCTAAAACCACTTTAGTTCCTTCAGCAACTTCAGCAATATTCTTATGACAGTTCATACAAACATTTAAAGAAGGAATTCCTGAATGCTTACTATGCTTTGCAGCAGAGTGACAGTATTGACATTCAATCTTGTTGTCTCCTGCGTGAATTTTATGTGAGAATAAAATAGGCTGAACTGGTTGATAACCTTGATCAACACCTACTTTGAATAATGTTCCAAATAACACATATGCTGTCATTAAAGCTCCAAAGATTACAAATAACACATGTAAAAATGTATTCTTCTTAATTCCTTGCCATAACTCAGCAGCTTGCCCCATTAAACCTGGAGTTTTTGGTGCACCTTTTAATTCGCTGATTGTTTTTAACAAGTTAGCTATGATTAAAAACGCAACAATAATAGCCAATGCTAAAATCCAAATTAAAGATTTAGAAGCACCTGGTTCAACATCTTCTTTAGTTTCATCAACTTTATCTTTACCACCACTCCCTATATTACCTACAGTGGTGTAATATAAAATATTATCAATTTGCTCATCTGTAAACTGAGGAAAAGCTGTCATATTAACCTGCTTCCACTCATTATAAATAGCAATTGCATCTTTGTCTCCAGATTTTCTTAATGCAGAATTATTACGAATCCACTTTTTTAACCAAGCGTTTTCTCTTCTTTCTTCTACACCTCCTAATGCAGGACCTGTAGATTTTGCATTTAACTTGTGACAAGAAGCACAATTTGCGTTAAACAACTTCTTCCCTGCTTTCTGACGTTCAACATCAACATCTTGCGCGTTTATCGAAAAACTCACTAAAAATAAAGCCAAAAATGTAAGGCTTTTGTATAGGATTCGACTAAATTTACTGTGATAATTCACACTTTTCATACTATCAAATATATTTTTCTGTCTATTTAGGTACGACGTTTTTTGCAATCTTTGGTTTTATACCATTTACACAAACACCGACAAAATTACTACTTATCTATAAATTGTGAAATGTTAAGAGATTCCTAATTTGTAATTTATATCAATTCTAAATAACAAAATCCAGCAATCTATTAAACTACAAGTCGTTACTTTTGTGATAAAGATTTATAAATAATTATGCTTAGAAAATATTTCATTCTTTTAGTATTAGGCTGTTTTACTTGTTTTTATGGTAATTCTCAGTCTGAATACACCAACAACAAAAGCATCAACTCTTTGCTAGCTAAGAAGAGAAAATACAATGATAAAAACGGAACTGGTTTTAGAATTCAACTGTATAATGGGGCTGAAAAAAGAGCTAGAAACATCAAACAAAATTTCAACTCAAAATTCCCTGGGGTTTACTCTAAGTTAAAATATGAAACACCTGATTGGAAAGTACAAGTTGGGAGGTATCAAAACAGATTAGAAGCTGATAAAGCATTGAATAAAATTAAAGAAAAATTTTCAGGAGCTATAGTAATTCCTTTATAGTTTTTCTTAAATTCTCATATAAAAAAGCCAGAACTGAAAATTCAGTTCTGGCTTTTTTTAAGCGATTATTAAGGCTTTCATTCTTAGTTTAAAATACTGATTTACTATATTTTCTAAAGATAAATTATCTTCTTTAAATCTTGAAACATCTGTCATTATAGACATGATAAAAGCTTCATCCATTGCTATGAGTAACTTCGTATTAAACTGATTAAATCTTCCTAAATTCATTCCTTCAACATAGATTAAATTCAGCGTGTTTAAAACATTATTTGTAAACTCATAAACCTTTGCCCAAACATTGGGATAAAAACGTTTAATTTGATTTAAAAAACCAATAGACATTCCATCTATTCCCTTGCATATTTTAAAAAATAGCTCTTCGTACAAATCAACTATATCAACGTTTTCTGGTAGCTCTTCGTAAATGGCATCTTCTAAATTAGAAAGCACCATTAAAATAACTGTTTCATATATCTCTTCTTTTGTTTTAAAGTATGTATAAATTGTGCTTTTACTTTTATTAATTGAAGCCGCTATTTCATCTAATGTTAATTGATTTAGCTTTTTATCTTGTAAAATAAAAAACAATTCTTCAACCCATAATGTAGCTTTTTTTGATAGCGGTTTTCGCTCTTTATCTATTGACTTTCTTCCCATTAATTATTTAAAACCAGCCTTTACGTAATTCGTTTGTTGTTAATCTTAAAACGGCAAGATAAGGATTATAATCAGGCTTTAATTCTTTTCCCTTGGCTAGCTGATGAATTTGATAATCGTAAAAACCAGCCTCTGCAAAATCTTTCATTTTTTTAATTTTAAAATTAAAAGTTGCATCATCAACCTTGGCTTGTTCGTCTTTTAAAAACTGCTTAGGAAAATCTTTATCTACTAAAAAAGGTCGGGCAAAACCAATCATTTCTAGTTCTTTATTTTCTAACACCTGATTACAAAAAGCATGTGAACGAAAACCTCCGGTTACCATCATAGGCAGTGCTGTTTCTTTTCTTATTTTTTTTGCAAAATCTAAAAAATAGGCTTCTCTTTGCTTTGTAGATTCTCTTTGATAACGCTGAGTTAAAAAGATAATGTTTTCGTAAGTTCCTCCTGATATTTCTAATAAATCTATTTGTAAACTTTCTAACTTTTTTATCACATACAAGGCATCTTCTTCATTAAATCCTCCTCTTTGAAAATCGGCACTATTTAATTTCACTGAAATAGGATAATTTTCTCCTAATTCTTCTCTTACTCTTTTAACAATATCAAATAATAAGCGGGCTCTATTTTGTATACTTCCTCCATGATTATCTGTTCTTTGATTGGTTTTTGGTGATAAAAACTGACTTAATAAATACCCGTGAGCTGCATGAATTTGGACTCCTGTAAATCCAGCTTTCTTGGATAAAATTGCTGTGTTTACAAATCTATTTTCAACATCTTTTATCTGCTCTACATTCATTGCTTTGGGCTTAGCAAAAAGCATTAACTTCTTTAATTGAATAGCTGATGGTGCTATGGGTTTGAATGTAGAAAAAATAGATGCTTGCCTTCCGGCATGATTAATTTGTGCCCATAATTGTGTATCGTTTTTTGTTCCAGCTTTTATCATTTCTGAAAGCTTTGACACCCCTTTTTCATCTTCTAAAACAATATTAGCAGAAGCTTCTTTATACCTTGCATCTACCATAATATTACCTGTAATTAAAAGTCCTGCTCCATTATTTGCCCAATGATCGTACAAATGAATCAACTCTTTTGTTACCTCTTGTTTTTTATTAGCCAATCGCTCTGTCATTGCTGCTTTAGCTATTCGATTTTTAATCATTACTCCACAAGGAAGTGTGTATGATTGTAATAGTGCTTTCGTATTCAAAATATCTTTTTTGTATCAGTTATTGAATTATTTTTTGTTTGGAATTTTAGACATCGCCAACTCTGTAATTGCTGTAATTGATAATGACGGATTCACTCCTGGATTTGCTGAAATCATAGATCCATCACACACATACATGTTTTCATATCCAAACACTTTGTTTTCTTTGTTTATAACTCCATTAGTTACATCTTTCCCCATCACAGCTCCTCCTAAAATATGTGCCGTTGTTGGAGTACCTAACATAACATCTGCAAAATTTGAATAAGGAATTGCTTTTACCTTTTTTCCTAAAATCTTGGCTAATTTAGAAGCTTCTGGAATAAATCCGCTAGGTGCAATAGACGACTCTTTTTCTGTTTTTAATAAGGTTACCTTACCTAATTTGAATCGTAAAGTACTATCTAAAGTCTGCATAAATAAAAGTACTGTTGTTCTGGTGCTGTAACTAGTACTGAATATTGTTTTTAAAAGTTTTAATGGCGATTTTAATAATACTGCAAATACTCCTAAAATTCTAACAATTGCATACTTGTGATGTACTGATGGAATGGTTAACATTTTAAAGAAACTTGATCCTTTACCATACCGAACTGGTTCTAAATGGCTATTTTTATCGATATGCAAAATTGACCCAATTGCTATTCCTTTGGTATAATCTTTTGATTTTTTTTCTGTGGAAGTTAGTAAGAGTAACGATTCATTATTGGTTCTAATATTGCCTCCAACCATTGCTGATAGTTTAGGCAACGAATTTTTCTCTTTTAACTGTAATAAAAGAGGTACTGTACCCATAACTCCTCCAGAAAAAATGACACTTTGAGTTTGTACTAGCTTTTTCTTTTTTTTACCAATACTATTTTTGAAAAAAACATGGTAGCCATCCACTCCATCAGTGTTATTTAATGGTACAACATCAAACACTTCATGTTCTGCTATAATTTCTACACCTAACTGCTGTGCTAAGTACAAATAGTTTTTATCTAGTGTGTTTTTGGCATTATGTCTACAGCCTGTCATACAGGCTCCACAATGAATACATCCTGTTCGTTTAGGTCCTTTTCCATTGAAGTATGGATCTTCAATTGTTTGTCCTGCTTTTCCAAAATGAACTGCTACTTTAGTAGTGTCAAAATCTTTTTCTCTATTTAAATCTTTCGATAAATCTTGAATTAATTCATCTGCGGGTCCAAAATACGGATTATCCTCAGCTCCTAACATTTTGTAAGCTTCTTTGTAATGAGGCTGTAACATTTCTTCCCAATTATTCAATCCTGCCCAACTACCCGAATTAAAAAATTCTTTTTTAGGCACAGGTAGTGTATTTGCATATGTTAAAGAACCTCCTCCTACTCCTACACCAGACAAAACAGTTACATGATTTAAATAAGTCATTTTAAAAAAACCATGTAATTTTAAACGTGGTTCCCAAAGCCACTTCTTTAAGTTCCAATTAGTTTTAGGAAAGTCTTTAGCTTTAAACCACTTTCCTTTTTCTATTACTAAAACTTTATACCCTTTTTCTGCTAATCGTAAAGCACTTACTGATCCTCCAAAACCACTTCCTATAATTACGTAATCGTATTTTTTTATTTCGTTTTGCTTCATGATTATTACTTTATTTTTATGTTTGAATTAGGCATACACATACAAGTAAGAATGTAAGATGCTTGTTTTTCGTTGTCTAACAACACTGTTTGTTCTTGTGTTTTCCAGTTTATTTTTCCTTCTTCTAATTTAAGTTTACAGGTTCCGCATTGACCTTGATTACAAGCGTATGGTATTGAAACTTTGTTTCTAATAGCTCCTTCTAAAATTGTTTCTGATTCATATATTTCAAAATCATTCCCTAGAAAGTTGACCATGTATTTTTCTCCTGCTAACTTTTCACTTTCTAGTGAAAAATCTTCCTTAAATATTTTTTCATTTGTAATACCTAAAGAATTTAAGGCTTGTACCGATGCATTCATCATTAATTTGGGACCACACAAAAAATAATTACTGACTTCAGTATGATTTTTTAATAAGCTAACTTGATTTTCTTTAGTCAAAATATCGTAGGTGATGATTAAACCGAATGTATCTGAATACTGCTTTTTTAATAATTGTAACTGTTCATTAAACATGACATCTTTAGAAGATCTACATCCATAAATAAGCACAACTTTAGATAAATTATCTTCCAGTACTTTTTCAATCATTGATAAAATAGGTGTAATTCCACTACCTCCTGCAATGAATACATTAGTTTTTATTGATTCATCATTTACAAACTGAAAACTTCCATAAGGTCCTGCTACATTAACTCTTGCTCCTTTAGATAATTTATCAATTATGATATTTGACAACTTCCCTCCTTTTACTCTTTTTACTCCAACAATCAGTTTTCCTTTGTTTGGATTGGATGATATTGAATAACACCTACTCACTTTTACTCCGTTTACCAACATAGAAAGCACTACATACTGTCCTGCTTTGTATTGAAATGGAATATTTTCTAAATTTTTAAATTGAATTGATACAGCATCATGCGTTTGCTGTTTTATTTCTTCCACCTCTAACGAATAACTCCATGTTAATCCATTTAAAACATCTGAATATGTATTTGTTTTATCAAATAAACTTTTATTTCCTTTTTTAAATCCTTCTATCGGCGATGAAGCTTCTATCAATTCTTTTTGAATCATTTGATACCTTTTTTTGTAGTTGTAAAATGGTACTCTTGGATATAAATGATGGATTAAATGATAGCTTTGAAAAAAAGACAAAAATTCTAACCCTGGTATGGTTACAATTCTTGTATTGTGATATTTTCCTAAATTATGATGTGGATAGTGAGGCAACCAATCGAACGTAAATCCTAAAATAGGTGCTGCTATTAAAGCCGGTAGTAAAAAAACATATAGAAAAAAGGTAAACTGATTATTGTATATGAATAATGTTACTATTGCTATATTTAAAATGATGAACAACCAAGTTTGATTTTTTGTACGCTTCATGGCTTCATTAGTGTTACTGTTCGCTCCTAAAGAACTCACATAATAATGCCCCACTAATGTTAAACACCTAAAAAAGACTTCTAACAGATTACTTCCTCTAACATATCCATCAGGATCTTGTTCTGAATCATTTGTGTGTGCGTGGTGCTGGAGGTGTATGGTAACAAATGCTTTGTATGGAAAGAATAATGCCATACCCGATATCCAACCAATAATGGTTTCTAATTTTTCAAAACTAGCGTTTCCCCTAGCTATATTTCCATGACTTGCTTCATGAATAATTGTAAAAATGCTGTAAGCTAAAAAAGTACCTACTATTACTATTAAAGATTTAGGCATTGCATTAAAATTAAAATACAATGCTGCATAGCCCATACAAATAATTAGAAAAATTATAATTGTAGGGTAAGCTACTGATGTTTTATGCTTTGTAAAATTCATTCTTAAAAAATCAAACTATAAATACAAATATAGTTCGTTTTATATAATACACAAAAAAAGCCCCTAAAAAATAGGATTTCTCTAAAACAAATGATTTTGTAAGAAAAAAAACTAATCCTCGACTTAAGCTTCATCAATTTGTTTATAACTCATTATGAAACTAACAAAAACTTTAGGTATTATTGGTCTTTTAGCGTCTATTCTTGTAGGACTAGGAGAATATCTTTTACATTATTCTACTAATATTTTAGAGCATTCTAATAATTATGACTTTTTCAGTTTTGTTAATCAAAGAAACTTAACTTGGGGGCACTTTTTGTCTATTATTGGCTTGCCTTTATATTTTGGTGGATACATACATATTTATAGAATGTTAAAAAATGGCAATCCTTTTTTAGCCAAATTGGTATTAGCCTTAGGTTTTATTGCTTTTGCTGTAGGAGGCGTTTGGATTGGCTCTAGATCTTCTATTGGAAATATTGTTCACCTAAAAAGTAGTTTAGATTATTCCATTTATGAAAAATTACTAAATCATTATACAAATCATATGGAAATATTAGTAGAAGCCCTCAGAATTGTAATTGCTCTACTATCTATTTTCTTTGTTATAACAATACTTAAAGGTAATACTTATTATAAGAAATGGATGGCTATTTTTAATCCTATCACTATACTGATCACTTTAGTTATTATAGGTAAATTAATTCCTAATATCGGAAAACATATGCTACCTATACTAATGAATGTTACTCATTTTATACTTTTTTCTATCTCTCTAACACAATTAAATCAACATTTAAAATCTAATCAAAATGCTTAAAAAAACTCTCAAAACATTAGGATTAATAATACTTCTCATTGTATTATTTATTTTAGGATTCTTTTGGAAAGATGCAAATTTTAATAAATACGACAACTTTATTACCAAAGATAAAGTTCCTGTTTTTAATGAAGTTGAGCTTGGATTTAATCATAAATATAATAACGTAAAATCCTTACCTATTGCTCCTTCTGCTCTTATTGATATTAATAATGATAATGTAGACGAAGTTTTCTTTGGTGGAGGAATGAACCAAGATGACGCTTTATTTGCTTTTAAAAATGGAAAATTTATAGACATATCTACTGATGTTAATCTTCCTAAAAAAGGTAATGATGTAACATCTGTAGGAGTAGTTTCTGCTGATTTTGATAATAATGGTTTCACTGATTTGTTAATCAGTAGAGAAAACGGACTGGTTATTTACTATAACTCTAATGGTAAATTTAGTTTAAAAGAAATTAAAACTCCTATTAATGAAAAATCTACCCCCGCAGGAATAACTGTTGGTGATATTGATAAAGATGGTGATTTAGACATTTTCTTAGCTACTTATATTAAAAAAGAGTTAATGGAAGGACAAACTATTTTTGAAGATTATAATTATGGTTCAACAAGTGAATTGCTGTTAAATACAGGTAATGAAAACTTTGTTAGTATTACTAAACAAGCTGGTTTAGACTATGTACACAACACTTTTCAAGGGGTTTTTGTTGACATTGACAACAATGGTTGGTTGGATTTAGTAGTTGCTCATGATACAGGTGAGGTTAGAACATATAAAAACAACGGTGATTTAACATATAGCTTAAAAGAAAACCCTTTAACCAAAAAATTTGCTTACCCAATGGGTATTGCCGTTGGTGATTATAATAATGACGGATTGGTCGATTTTATGTTTTCAAATACAGGAAGTACACTTCCAAGATTTGTAGCTAAAGGAGATATTAAAGATGCTTCTAAATTTAATGAAAAATGGATTTTATTTAAAAATGAAGGAAATTTTAAATTTACTGATGTTGCTGAAAAAGCTAAAATTGCAAACTATGAATTTTCTTGGGGTACTCTTTTTGCTGATTTAAATAATGATGGTCTACAAGATTTAATTGTTGCGGAAAACTATGTAGACTTAGCTCCTAACAAGTTGTTTAGGTTACCAAGTAGAGTGTTAATTCAAAAAGAAGATCATACGTTCTCTGCTACAGAAAAAGAAAGTAATTTAGTGAATCCTCATTTTGCTATTACACCTTTAATTAGTGATTTTAATAAAGATGGTTATTTAGATTTGATTTGGACTAATATTAACTCTCCTTCTTTAGCTTATATAAACAATGGTGGTAAAAACAACTTTATTCAAATTGATTTAGGTGAAAGCTATGCTGTACATGGTACAACTGTTAGTGTAAAAACTCCTACTAAAAAACTTAGTGAGTATTTGGTTACTGGTGAAGGTTTAGCCTCAGATCAAACTTCTTTATTACACTTTGGTTTAGGAGAAGAAAACAAAGTTTTAGAAGTTTCAATGTCTCTAAGCAATGGTAAAAAAATATCAATTATAAATCCTAAGATTAACTCAATACTAAATTTAAAACCTACTGTTAAAAAATTGGTTACTGAGTTTAATAATGAACAAAAAGAGAATAATTTAATTCAAAAAAACAACTAGTATGATTAATTTTTTAAAGAAAATATTCGGAAACAAATCTGAAGAAATAAATGCTGAATTATCTAATGAATATTGCCCTAATTGTTGGGGAGATCAAGAATATGATAATTTAATTAGAGAAAAGTATATTGATAAACAAATTGATGTTAATAACCATAAAGCTAATTATGCTTTTGTACAAGATTTTATAGTTACACATATGAGTGGTATAAAACTAAAAAGTTCTGTTGAAGGACTTCAGTGTCCAACTTGTTCATTAAAAAAATGAAAGACTCCATAATATCTTTTTTAATTTACTTTTTATTTATAATAGGTATTATTGGTTCTGGTCATTTAGTTATTGAAGAAATAAAAACAGCTAATGGATGCCCTAAAATTATGGGAATACCAATATGTGTAATTATTTTTATATGTTTTATAATTCCTTTTTTTTCTCATTTAAAAAGAAGGTGGAACATTCTTTATTATACTTTAACTGGAAGTGCATTAGCTATTGCTACAATTGCATCAATATTACAATTTACAAATAACGCGGAGTGCCCTAAATCATTAAACGGCACTCCAAAATGTTATTTTTCTTTTTTAATTTTTCTAAGTCTAATATTATTAAAGTTCTTACATTCTAATAAGAAAAAATTTAAGGCAAATTAATTGGTGCATTGTTATGATAAAATTGAGCATACTTTAAAGAGAAATAATCCTCAATCTCTTTTTCTGATTTTTGATTAATAATCATCGTAAATACTTTATCAATATATTTCTTTTTAAAATCAGCTAATATTCCTTTATCATTTAAAACATCCTCATAAGTTAATTCTACAAGCTGCTCTTGCATCCAACGATGTGCTTCATATTTCTTTTCTCTAGCTTTTAAATCTTTCTCATCACTTTCTAAAACGTAATTCCCTTTTTGTTTTTCAGCTGTTATTAAATTTAAAAGTCTGGTATAATCTTCTTTTACTTTTTCATCTAATAATACTGATTGTGCATATAACTTTTTTAAACTTTTAAATGAAATTCTATGATATGCATCAGAGAAATCTTTGTATTTGTAAAGTAAATCTAGATAGCTAACTGCTGCTTTTTTATACTTTTTATCGCTATTATTTTCATTTTCTTTTAAGTTTAACGACAATAAATCAAGGTCATTCATAACTGTTTTTAAACTTCTGACCGTTTTAAAATCATCCAAATAAATTAAAGCATTTATTTCATCACTTACTTTCGGATGAATTCCTCTAAATACATGCTCTCTATACTTAAACTGAAACTCTCTTTCTTTTTTTTCTCTTTTTGCTCTTTCAAAAGATATTTTAGGTTTATTTACATCAAAAGCATAACTGTAATTAAAGGTTACCGTTAATTCACTTAAAGCATCTTGATTGGTTGTATTTCTGAACAATTGAACTGCATTTAAACTTATATTGTGCTTTTTAGCCAATACGGTTCCTGCACTAGCTCTAAAATTCAGCACCCCAGTTGTTATATTTTTATTGTTACTATTATTATAAGCAGCTCCAAAAGTTGTATTTAGTTTATTTTTAAAAAATAGTTTGTTTAAATTTAAGGAACTTCCCCAAGCATTGCTATCATCTCTTCCAATATCACTGTAATTATAGTTTAAAGAAGAAGAGATTGTTAATGATTGCTGAGGAAAACCAATAGTATAAACTGTATTTCCATTATGAAAATTATTCGCTTGCCCTACTCTAATAATTCCGTTTTCTTCATTTGCTGATGAAGCTAAAGAATAATTTAAATTAATAGTTTGTGTACTATTTTTTTTCTTAGAAAAAACCCAATTTAAATTAGCATTTGCATTCTGAGATAATTGTCTGTAGTTTAAAGCTTCTTGATCTTCATCTGTTAAATCATTATCGTTAATATCATCAAATTGATTCAAATTCTGATTGGTAAATGAGGTGAAATTTGAATACATTCCTGATAATGTAAGTGCATCATTTATTTGATAGGTTGCATTTATACTACCAACTGTTCTTCCTAATGATTGTGTTTTTTGATTGTTTAAATTATCTCTTTGATACCCTAAGTTAAACGATACATTTATTTTATTTTTATAAAAAGGTCTGGCTAGATTTAAGGTTATATTTTCAAAATCATTATTAAAATAATAAGCTCCCAAAGTTTCATAGTTAGGATCAATTCTTTCATAACCAAGTCCAACTTTCATACCGCTAAAATTCATATCTAACCCTGCTTTTAACGCATTGTAAAACTCTGTAGATGTTTTATTATTAAACAATATTCCAGCTATATTTTTTGGTGAAATAGTACTTTCATCAGCTCTTAAATCTTGAGTAATTGCTGTAGATGCATACTCAGCTCTTAAAGTATATTTTCGTGCAATAGTCGTTTCTCCATTAATACTTATAACCAAATTTTCTTTCGGTTTTATATTTCTTTCTTCTGGTATTGGTGTTATTGAATTAATTTCATCTTTTGCATAAAAACCTATCAATCCTACTTTATAATTTGGCTTCTCCCAAGATAATTTAGCTCCGTATCCCATTCTTTTATAGGCTGGCAACGTTTGTTCATTTCCATCATCTTCTGTTGCTTTTAATAAGCGCCCGTACATAGCACTGAATTTTAAGGGGGAATTGGGTGTTAATTCAATACCTCCTCCTGTAAACTGATGACCACTTAATGTATATGGAGAGAAACTCATCGTAACATCTCCAATATGTGCTTGTATCCATTTATAACGTGGATGCAAACTCAATCTGTTAAACTTAAATGGCAATTGATAATCAAAGTTTTCTCCTTGATTTGAAAAACTATAGGTAAAAGGCACACTAAAAGTCAACCAACTTACATTTACGGTTCCTTGTAAAAAATAAGTAAATGGTATACGCGCATTTCGGGTATTGGAATTATAATAAATAACATTTGCATTTATATTTCCGTTTACCTTTAACTTCGTAGATTTTGTAATACCTTCAATATCTAAATTTTGAGCATGTACTTTTATTCCTAAAGAAAATAATACCACTACAAGGATTCTATTTATAAATCTTTTCACCTTCTTTTCTTTTAAATAACTCTTACAAATTTTCTAAAATCATTACCTAACATCAGGATTTATCTTCATATTTCTTATGTCAAAACCTCTTGATGCTAATTCCTCTATCACAGCTTTTAAAGAATCTAAACTTGGCGAATAATGTCCGCTCTTAGGTCTAATTTCTAACGTCTTTTTATTTATAAACCTAAACTCTCCTCCGGTAATAATATCGCCTCCATCTAGGAAACTTGAATGGTGGAAAAATCCTGGTCTTCCAATACCTGCATAAATACTACCGTCTTTATCCATGATAAAAATGATCTCTCCATCTAGAAATCCTTTAGTTTTTGATAGTTCTTTACCGTTGGTGTACAATACTCCATTCTTTACAGACACCTCATATGGTTTTCTTTCTTCTGCAGTTTTTAGATATTTTACCCTATCATCTGATCCTTTTAACTTATTCGGCCAAGGTTGAAAGTCTTTTGAATAATCTTTATTGGTTTTCCCTATATTTTTACCTTTGAAATCTTTATAAATTCCAAACATTTTAGATAATGCCTCGTAATCTTGTTTCATACTGGCATCTGCATACATTAATCTGATAAAATCATGGTATGACCAAGGGTCGAAGTATAATGTTGCTGCTTCTACTTGTTCTTTTAATGTTTTTTTACCTCCAAAAAGTCCTAGTTCTATATAATCACCAGTTCCTTCTTTGATGTTCGACGGAATTTCTCCTAAATCACTACGAGCTCCTTTATGATATTTTCTAAACGGAGTTTCATGAACTATGGTTCCATCTTCATATAACTTTACAGAACCATGACTCGCATAAAATTCTTTGTTAGTTAGCTCTGATATTTTAATTGCTACCTCTTCTGAATTACAAGACAACAAACGTATTTTTTGTCCATCAGGAAGCTCTTCTATTACTTTAGCAAGTATAAAAGCTGAAGCTATTTTTGTTTCTCCTTCAACATTCATTAGAAACTCACCTTTATCATTAGAATGTACAATAATGTCTATAATACCATCATCTTTGGTTCCTAATTTGTATCCTAACAAGTCGATATTTTTAGGAAATGCTCCTTCATTGGCTTCTAAAATTCCTTTTAAAATGTTTTTTACATCATTGGAATGCACAAAACTTCTAATGCTTGGTAATTTTTCGAGTTTCCCTTTTTTGGTTACTGGATAATATGTTCCAATAGTACCATCAGGTTTTAGTTTGAATCTAATTTCAATTTTACCATCTTTAGAAAAACCGTATAATAAATCAGAGCTCAGCGTTCCATCAGCTCTCTTTATGTATCCTTTGTTATTATTAACTGCATGAATTACATTTTCTAAAATTTCTTCATCTGTCATATCTACAGGAAAGAAAGATGACTCGCCTCCTACTTTTGTATTTCCAACTCCCTTATGATACTTGAAATTATTACCCGTAACTTTTACAAACTCTTTATCATGAGCATATAAAATTGGCACTCCTTTAAACACTCCATTTTCATCAACCTCTATTTTTTCAATTGCATAACTTCCGCCATTTCTTTCTACATAATCTTTTAAGGCTTTTTCTGTATGAGGTCCTTTGAAACCTTCTAAGTCGAACTTTTTACCATGAACTGTTACTGATGCCTTTTTAAAGTTTCCTTTACTATGTGCAATTCCTAAAATATGCTGCGAAACATTCTTCACCTTTTTTCTGACTTCATTTACAGGCACGTGACTTGCCTTTGAAGTACTTCTAACAAAACGTAACTTTATGCTTCTATACTGATTTGAACTATTTACTGACTTACCTAAAACCTCTACTTTATCAAACCCTAATTCTTTATTCCACTGACCAGCTTTTGTTGTAAAAATTGCTTCTTCAATAGATAATCCTTTATCTATTGCTTTTTGAAAATCTTTCATGTTATCATCTAGATCTTTAACTGAAAACCATTCAGATCTTAAAGCATCTATTTTATTAATATCTCCACCAGACATTTCATCAATCACAGCTTGCCTAACAACTTTTCCTGAAGCGTAAGGTGTATTATCAAATTTTGTCTGTAAAGAAAATTCTGCTTCTACAGTATTTATTTTGTCTACGAAACTACCACTACAAAGTTCTTTTCCTGATGCTTCATGTATAACAATATATTCTCCAGATCTTCCAGGCACATTGGTTAATACTTCATGTTTCATTTGGAAAACTGAATTTGCATTTTTTATAGCCCATTCATCTAATAAATCAATTTTTTTCGCAAACTTTTTTAACGCTTTTAAATCTCCTTTAAACTTTTTCTCAAATAAATCTTTTAGTTGATCTGTAGATAAAACTTCTTTTAAAGATGCTAACAAACCTTCTGGTGAGTCTGCTAAATCAGGAAACTCTTTATTCATGAAGTCATTTATATCTTCAAGAATTTCATTTCTACTTGCCTTTTTCATATCTGGAATATTAGGCATCCAAGTACCTTTATAATATCCAGTTCTTTTTCCTATATGTAAAACACGATATACATTTTCAAGAATTCCAATTCCCATTCCTTTTTTGTAAGATTCTACCAAACTTTCATAAGTGGTAAACAGTACAGGAATATGACTTTCTTCTAACTGTTTCATCGCCTCTACTCTATGCATACCATCTTGAACTATATTGGTCCCATCTGGTAGTTTTATAACTCTAACAGGGTTAATTCCATCTTCGGCATCAACAACTTTAAAGCCTTCGGTTGAGAACATTTCTTTGTACTTTTCAACTCCATTTTGTTGTGATTTTCTTGGAGCTGGATGTACTGTTGTTAGTTCATCTATCTTGATGTCTATAAAATCATCTGGATAAGCACTTCCTTGAGGGAAAGTTTTAACTACTACATTTTTATATAGTGGTTTAAATTCTTTAGAAGTTTCAAAAAGAACATAAATATTTTTACCGTTATCTTTTAGTTCAACTACTTTATCGTACCCAAACTTTTTCATAACTCTTCCTCCTGGAGTTGCTAAAGCTACCTCATGCTTATCTGAAATTGTTTTTTCTAACTCTCTATATTTATTATAACTTAATGCTGCTCCGTTCTCATATGCTTTCGGATCTACAGCCCAGCTAACTTCTATTCTTTTAGGTTTAAAAGTTTTTATTGCTTCTTCAACTATTTTTGTTCCTAAGCCTTGCTTTTGTAAATGAGGTGGTAAGTTGATATCAAATCCTATAACATCTTTATCTACAGTAACAAAACCAACATTAAACTTCTCTCCTCCAAATAATTCAAGTTCTATTTTATTACCAGTACCTTCATTTATGGCAATATTATTCCATAATCTATCAGATTTACCTGCTTCACTTGCTTTCCATACTTTATATCCGCCACCTCTCTCTATAATTTCACTAACTGATGTAAGCTCATCAATGTCTGTTTTTACAGCTCTTTCTGCCTCTAGTTTTTGTAAAACTCTCCAACCAGTAATTAAATCAAGATCATTTGCAAACTCTTCTAAACCATCGTCTGTTAAATATTTGAAATCAACAGCAAACTTTTCTATAATTCCTGCTTCTTCTGCTTCTAATATTTCTAGTTCTTTTTTTAAGGATGCTAATTTTGGATTATTTCCTAACCTTGTTATAAAACCACTTTTATTTTTAGCAATAGCTTTACCCAATGTTGTTAACAACTTTTTAGCTTCATCTACCTTATTTGCTTTGTTAGTTTTTACTGCATCTTTTAAATATTTAATTGTGATTTTTACGGCATTCTCTAACTGACCTGGATATTTATTTAAAAACTTCACCAGCTCATCTTCATCAAGTTTATTAAATGTTTCAAAAACAGTTTCAACAACTTTCTTTTCTGGTAAGTTTTTAACTAAGTCTACTGAGTTTTTAGCGATTTCTATTCTCTTTGATAAAGTAGATGCCTTCTTAATTTTATCGTATACATCTATACCTGCATCTCCCATAGAAACCAGTCCTGTTATTGCAGATAATGCATTTAGAACTTCTCTGTATTTTCTGTTCTCTTCAGAATCACTGATAGCTGTTGCTGTTAATGACAAACCACTACTTGCTACATCTAACATATAAAACGCTTTTCGCATTTTATTTACAGAAGAAAGTCCTTTAATTGCTGTAATAGCACCACCTGATGCTAACAAAGAAGCGACATCAATTGTAGTACTTATTCCTTGTTCTATCGTTTCTTGTCCCGCTTTATCTGAGCCATACATAGCTACAATTGCAGGTAAAGGAACATCGGTTAATTTTGCACTTTGTTGAATACCTTGTACGTTTCTATCTAAATCTTTAACTCCTGATAAATTAGAAACATTAATAAAGTTTATCAGATCAAATGGTCTTAGCTTTTTAGGTTTACTCGAATTTGTTGGAATGAATCCTACTTCTTGAAATTGTTCTAAACTAATTTTATTTTCATCTTTTAACCAATCGTAAGAAATATCGTATGTTTCTAATGAGTTTTCTAGGTAATTATTAGAAGCTTCATCTGCTATTTGAAAAAACACATTACCATACAAAATTGACTTTCCAGTAGCTACAACAAAATTATTATAGTCTAAAACAAAAGTTCTTTCTCCTAAATCATTGTTTGTTTCTATAGATCTTTGCTCATAAAAATCTCCCGATTTCAAAGTCATCTCCGTAAGAATTGAAACTAACTTTAATGCATTCTTACTTTCGGTACCAAAATCATGTATTCCATCATACAGTTCTTTAAACAAGAAGCTTTTTTCCTCTTTTTCACTATAATAATTTCGTCCTTCTAAGCCTGTTAAGATTTCTTTATAATTCTTCTTATCTGCTTTTTTCAAAAGATTTAAAATTGCACCTTCAAAATCACTTCCAGGCACACTTCCCTCTGTAACCAAACCATTATGTACTATTTTACTTAAAAGTTGAATGATTACATCAGATCTAAGTTGTTTGATATCATCTTCAGCAGCTAGATTAGATACTCTTGCTATTTTGCTACGATTATGTTCATCTATTAAGTCTGGATTAGCATTGTACGCTAAAATAGATGCACTTAATTCTTCTCTTAACTTAAATAAGTTATCTTTTACATAATTGTAAAATAGTTTTTGCCATTCAAAACTATTGGCTGGTAACTTGGTACTATTTCTAATATAATTTGTAATTGTAGAATTAAGACCTGGTGTAGAAATAGGAACAGAAGATTGTGTACTGTCACAAAATAAATCTCTTATATAACTATCGAAATTTGAAGATAAACTACCAATACACAGTTTACCTTCATCATTCCAATCTGCATACCTTCGTGTAATCTCTTGCATAAATCTAGGGTACAAAGATTTTAACTCAGCCATTTTGTTTCTCAAAATTTGGTCTTCAGTTGAATTATACTTTGTAAAAGCCCACTTTATACTTTCTGCTGTAATAGATTGTTGTCCGCCTTTAGTAGCAAAATTTACTTTCTTTACGTCATTTATTAAATTACTCGAAATACTTTGTACCGGAAACTCTGTAATATCTGTTACTAAACTTTGCTCTTGATAAGGTTTTAAAGCTACTTTTTCTCCATTAATACAATAAACATAATAGCTTAACGTGTTGTCTTTTTTACCTAAAGCATAAAGAATTGACTTTTTATTTTCTGCATATGTTTTTTCTAAGTCTATTCCAAAATCTTTGGAGTTATAAGCCTTCCCTTTTTCATCAAAATATCCAGTTAAAATAGTGCTATCATCACTAGTTTCAAACTTCGCCGTAAATACTCTTTTGTCAATGGTAAATTTTCTAAGTGTACCTGGTACAATGTTTAAAAACTGATTAAACTTAGTTTTATCCATTTCTCCACTAGTTCCGTAGTACCCGTAGAACCTAGAAACATCTGCTACTTCATTTGGTAAAACTATGTATTGACCAGATGGTGTAATAAACGTAAATGTTTTATCGCTATTTGTTCCAAATTTTAACGAACTAAATAAACCTGGTCTGGCATAATGCTCTCCTTCTTCATCTTTATCAAAAATTCCAAGTCGTAATTTTGGATTATGAATTTCCTTCCAATGTACATATGGTATCTTTTCTCCTTTTCCGTAATCTAATAACCAACTGGTTGCTTTTTCTTCATACCCATAACTTTTAGATGAAAATGGATGTTTCAACTGAAAAGCTCCATGCCCTAACTCATGCGCAATTGTTCTTTCGTTTGCTCCACTATTCATAAACAAGTACCCAAACTGTTTTCCTAAAGGCATAAAACCTTCTTCACCTCCTTTAGATGGTTTCTTGTTTGTTAAAATTAAATAGTAAGCTTTCTTATTAAAATCATTTCGAACTTTTAAAGCACCATTAATTGCTTTTTGCTGCTCTGTATATTGTGATAAAAATTCACTTTCTCCACTTTCTATTGTATCATCAGATACCAAACGCTCCAAATCATTTGTAAAGTCATTGATTTCTTTAATATTCAGCTGAACTAATGCTTGCTGATAAATGCGTTGAAGTGTTTCTTTAATTTTATTGGTATTACTATTTGAAGTATTTACCAATACGATATCAACTGCTTTTATTTTAGCTTGATATTGAATAAAAGCTCCTGCAACTTCGTACTTATCGCCTTGTTTGATTACTGCCTGAGTTTCTACACTATTATCTGTAAGTGTTCCTTTTAATTCAAAAGTATACGAGGTTGCCGTGCTATCTACTTTGGTTAATGCAATACCATCTTTGGTTTTAAATACAATGTCTGATGGCTTTATTTTAGCATCTGTAATATCTAATTTGGCTATAATTCGCTCTGTTGTTCCATGTGCAACTGCTTTATAAGGAATGAAATAATCATCATTAAGTTTCTTATATAAATCTTTCGTTACTTTATCTGATTTCTCGTATGTATCGAAACCATATTTGTTATCATCTGCATTTTCAAATGTTACTATAACTCCTTTAGCTGTAATTGCAGTCGCTTCTCCTTGGTTATTTACCCCATTTGTGTTTTCTGAATTACTCGCACCTCCTTCTGCTGCTTCTCCAGTTTCAGTAACATTTCCTTCCGCATCAACTGTCCATGTTTGCCCATTAGCATCTGTAATTACCTGACCTTCTCCTCCTGGTAATTCTACAATTTCTCCATTTGTACCAATAACTATAATATCTCCATTCGGGTCTACTTGTATATCTTCAATTACAAAATCTACGGTATTTGAAGGTAGGTCTCCATCTCCACTTACAAAAACATCATTTACATCACTAACACCTCCCCATGTAGGATCGTAAGTAGTTCTTATAACTCCATCTGTTAACTGATAATCTTCATTAATTTTTACTGATGAAAAAGTAACCGCAATTTTAGTATCTGCTAAATAAGGAACTACAATAAAACCTGTACCTGTAAACACTCCATTACCTCCTTGTACTTGTTTTACAGTAATCGGAAAATCTCCCGCAGTAAAAGATTCATTAACTCCTATATTTTTAAGAGGTTCTAAATTTTTAATTTCTATTTCAGGAATAATTCCACAGTTATATGTAGCTACCTCGTCTTTTCTTGGCATGGTAAACTGACTGATACTGCTATAAGTATATGCTTGCTGAAAATCGTTCAATTCATTACAAGTTCCTCCTACTCTAAATACATACGTTTCCCCTTGTTTAAGATTTGATATTTGTGCCTGATTATTATAAGTATAAACATCAAACCACTCAGCATCTGGAATATCTTCTCTTTTATATTGAACATGGTACTTTTTATGATCAAAACTTCCTTGCCATGTAATTTTTACACCACTACTATTTAATGCTTCCGATAAAATAAAAGAAGGAGCATCACATCTATTGGTATACGTGAAATAGTATATTTCACTATATCCATCATTTTTAAAAACCGAATTTTCAGATATTCCTGTAATTGATTTTGCTTTTACACGCCAAGCATATAATTTTTTAGGTAATAATACTGGTTTACTAATATCATATAGTAAGGTTGTGGTATTTATCGTTTCGGTATAATAATTTGGTGAAGCTAAAAATGCTGCTTGCGGATCAATGTTTCGATCCCAAATTTCTCGTAATTCAAAATCATAACTCACATTAGTAGCGTTTACATGCCTTGGTGTCCACTGAAAAATAATATTCATAGGATCTTTAGCTACTAATTGATCTCCTTTAAAAGGTAAATTTAAAAACGGTGGATCATTTAATATTAAAAAAATATCTGAACAACCTGTTGCTGGGTTGTTTATTTGCTGATTGGTAATAACATCATACACTTCCCAACAAATACTATACATTCCTTCTGGTAAAGGTTTGTTGTATTGCTCTGGATTTATACCTACCAAATTATTCAATTGAAAATAAGCTCCTAAATCTAAATTTGTCAATTGTTGCAACACTCCTCCGTTTAAAAATATCTGGGGTGCACCTGATACTACATCTCTAGATTGTATGTTTAAACCATTTCCTTTAATTCGTAGTTTTAATCGTACTTGTCTGTTACTTGCTACTACATCTGTTAATAAAACATCTAATCGAAGTTTTACATTTGTTGCAGTGGTATAATCACTTAATTTAGATGAATATGGTGGTAATACTGTTTGAGTAACTTGTACTGGATAACGCTGTGCATTTACAGAAATACACAGTACTAAAAAGCACAGTTTTATAATTTGATTGATGTATGTTTTCATGTTACGGCAATTTTTGAATTTTAATGTCGCAAATAATATATGAGCTGTTGCCATTTGCTATGAATTCCTTGATTTTTATAGCTCCTTTTCGTCCGTCTGCTGTTTGAAAAAGTATAATTCTAGGAACAATATCATTGTTAAAATGAAGCAATCCTTCTGTGGTTTCTGTGATATTTAGAGCTTGTAAAGGTTGATCGTTAACCATTGCATCAAATTGGGCTTCTGTAAAGCTTACTCCACAATTGCAATTTTCTATTGAGTTAATGAATTTTGTATGTATAGCATTAGGAATGGCTGTAAAACCATTCGTTGTTACTTCATCAGGACTTACAAACTTGTTAAAATTGAAACGATCATTTAATCCGAAAAAAGCAATGTCTATTTTACTTCCGTTTTCGTTAGTTACTTCATTTGCTGATAACGTTTTTCTTAATTCACTTGAAAAGAATGCTCCAACCGAATTCGTATTATGCGCTATGTTTATTCCTAACTGAACTTCTTCAAACGTTCGAAGGTTAGTGTCTGGTAAAATTGTAATGCTTTTTGTTGTACGTTTCGTTTGTTTATCGTTTGATGCTTCTAATGTTATTGCATAAGTCCCAGCATTTTGAAATAACACCTTTGGATTTTCTTCTGAACTAGTTGCAGGGTCTCCTCCTTCAAAAGTCCATGCATAAGAAGTTGCACTAATCGTTTTATTTTCTAAAGTAATGTTAGCTGGTGCTTGAGTATCGTCATCAAATCCATCAAAAGTCCAATCAAAATCTACCTCTAATTCTGGTAATACTTCTATTGTTACTTCTTTTTCAAAAGATTCAAATCCGTTCGATACTTTTACATGAATACGATAGGTTCCTTCTCCTTCAAAAACTACATTTTCTGGATTTCTATCAGAAGATGTTACTGGCATTCCTTCTTCAAAAGACCATGAATAACTTAAATTTTCTCCAATAGTTTTATTCTCTATTTGAATTGTTACTGGTGAAAAATTATTCTCTATAATTTCTACTGAAAAATCAATATCTATTGCTTCTAATATGGTTACATTCTTTTCAAATGTATCTTCTTCACCATCGGCATTAGAAGCTTTTAATGTTATTTTATAAGTACCTGGTGTAGTATATACAATAGTAGCTGGATTTTTATCTGAAGATGTTGATGTATTGGCTCCTTCAAAAGTCCATTCATAAGTTTCTGCTCCTTCTGTTTTGTTGGCTATTTTTATACCTACTGGTACTGATTGATCTCCGTTTACATACGTTACTTCAAATAACGAATTGACTGTAATTACTGTTTCTTCATAACAAGAAGTAATTCCTACAAACAACATCAATAAAATAATGCTTAATTTAAAATACTGTTTCATCTTGTTTTAGTTTACAATCATTCTTTTAACTCTTGTCTGTTTTGCTGTTTCTAGTACAACAACATACATTCCTGATGACATATAAACATTGAACTGAGACTCATGCTCATCTAATATCTCAGACACATTCAATCGATCTATTAACTCTCCTTGCATTGTAAATATTCGGATAGAAATTTCGCTAGGTTCGGCTAGTTTTACATAAGTAGAAAATACTCCAGGATTTGGATTTGGCGATATTGTAAATGATTCAATAAATGGTCTATCAGCATTATTTCCATCTACCAATTCATTTGCTTCTTCTATTACAATCGTTTTATAAATTTCCTGAGAACACTCTCCTTGCTTAGATCTTAGACCTATTTCATAACTATCTGCTGTTTCAAATTTTACTACAATTGAATTTGCTCTAGTTTCTATGATTGTTACATTGTCTGGTAATATCCATTCAAAAAATTCTGGTGAATGATCACTTCCATTAAAAATCACAACCTCTTCATTTACATATGCTTGAGAAGACATTAATAAGTCAGCATCAATATTGGCATTGTTATATGAAATTTCTATCGTATCAGAAGCTATACAACCATCAACAGAAGTTGCTGTTACTGTATATATTCCTTGTTTTGTAACGGTTACTTCAGCCTCAGAAGCTGCAAAACCATTATCCGAAGTCCACACATAAGTAGCACCTGAATCGTTTATACTACCATTTAACACAAAAGACTGGCTATTACATAAGGTTTTATCTTCTCCTAGGTCAATTGTTATCTCTTCTGGATGTTCTAATGTAAATTCAACAAATGCTTTACAGCCTTTTGCATCTTCTAATGTAAATACATAACTACCTTCTGTTAAGTTTGAAATTGTTGTAGAAGTTTCGCCTGTATTCCAAGAGTAAGTGTACGGTGAAACTCCTCCTGAAATTTGCAATGCTATCTCTCCGTCATTTCCTTTAAAACAAGTCGGATTTTTCTTAACTAATGGTTCTATTCTTAATCCGCCTGGAGGAGCTAATGTTATATTTCCTGTTGCCTGACAACCTCTGGCATCTGTTACAAATACTACGTAATTAGTTGCTATTAAATTGGTAGCTGTTGTCGTGGTATCTCCATTAGACCATTGAATTTCATAAGGTGCTATTCCTCCAGATATTTCTACTGTAGCAGTACCATTATTACCCGATTCACATGATATTTCTGTAGCTGTTAACTTTACTGTTAAAAGTTCAGGCTCTTCAAAAGTGAACAATTCATCTATAGCTCGTATTAAATTAAGACTATCATATGTTCCAATAACAACACCTCTACTGTCTTCTACATTCAAGGCATAATTTCCGTCAGAAATATTTGATAAAATTTCATTATCAACTCCTAAATCTTCATAAACTCCAGCATCATTTTGCTTTTTCCAAATGTATTTATAAGGGTTTCCTGTACTAAAAGGTAAACCTCCTGTAACTACTACTTTTAAAGCCCCATCTGAAAAAGGATTACTAAATGTATTATCTTGATTACATGAAATTGGTGTTTCAATACTAATTGTAGCCTCTATTGGGTCGTATAAAATAAACTCTTCATCAATATGTGTGCAACCTTCTTTTGTCGTTGCAATATTATAGTTAGCATCTTCAATAGTTAAATAGTATGCTCCCTTAGGTACATTATTTAATATAATTTCGAATTTATTATTGATAAACTGCGAACTGGTTTGGGCATTTAATAAATTCCCTGAAGCATCTTGCCAATAATAAGTATAAGTTCCTAAATTTGTAGGTGTTCCTCCTTCAATAATAGCTTTTATCCAACCATCAGAAGCGTCTTTTGTTGATGGTGTAGCAAACTCAGAAAATGTAATACTTAATGCTTGCTTAGGTTCTTCAATTGGTACTTCTATTTCAACAATACAATCTCTACTATCGGTAATTTTTAATTTATAAGTTCCTTTTGATAAACCTTCTATTTTAGAAGTATTTTCACCATGTTCCCATTCAAAAGTATATGGTGCAGTTCCTCCTTTAGGAAAAGCTTCAATCCAACCATCACTTCCTCCTATACAATAAGCATCTTGTTTTTTAATATCAACCTCTAATAAAGTTGGTTCTTTAATTTCTTGAGTAATATCTTTCTCTATTACTAAAATGTTATTCTGATACTCACCCAAAACAATTCCATTAGCATCTTTTATATTTACAGCATAATTTCCTTCTCCTAATCCAGATGCAATATTGGTTGTGTAAGAAGTTAATTCTGTCCACACTCCTGGACTTGTTTCTTTTTTCCAAGTATAGAAATAAGGCAATCCTCCATTTTGACTTGGTTGCAATCTGATTCCTCCTCTAGCAACTACTTCCAACTCTCCATCAGAAAATGGATCGCCATAAATGTTATTCCCATTACAAGATATTTCTTTGTTTATTTTTATTGATGCTTGTAAAGGTTCTGGATCATTTAAGAAATACTCACTTTCAATAATGGTACAATTAGGTTTGTCTATTGCCAACGGATAATTTTTATCCTGAATCGTTAACTTATAAGTATCTTCTCCTAAATCATTCAGTGTAATTACATTTGCTGACACTGTTGCTTGACTGACTAAATCATTTCCTAAACTGTTTTGCCAAAGAAACGTATACTCTCCTGAATCTAATGGAGTTCCTCCAGTAATTGTAGCTTCTAACCATCCATTTGTTGCTCCTGCAAAAGTTGGTTCAAAAAATCGATATGCTATTTTAAGAGGTTCTTTAGGTTCTTCTATTTGAATTGTTTCTTGTCCATTACATCCTTTTTCGTCAGTTACCATAATTGTGTAACTACCAGCTACTAAATTTGAAATATCTTCAGTTGTTTCATTGGTACTCCAAAGAATTGTGTAAGCACCTGTTCCTCCTTTGATTGTTACATCAATAGCGCCATCAGTTCCTTTATTACAAAAAACATCTTGCTTTGTATATTCTATTTTTAATAAATCTGGTGGTGTTAAATTATAAGTTGCATCATTAGAAGTATCTAAAATATTACTAATGTAAGTTCCAACTATAATTCCATTTTTATCTTTAATATTTACGGCATACTCTCCTTCTTCTCTGCCACTTAAAACATCTCCATTTTCTCCAGAAATAATTTGATATACTCCCGCCGCATCTTTTTTCTTCCAAGTGTATTCGTACTTATATTTTCCATCTATTAAAGGATCAAAAGGTATACCTCCATCAGCAATTGCCGTTAATTCACCATCGTCAACTGTATCTCCAAAAGTATTTGCAGGATTACATGAAATCGGATTTGTTTTTTGAATACTTACAGATAGTTTATCTGGTTCTATTAATGTTGTATTGGCACTTGCAACACAACCTTCTGTATTAATCGCTCCGCTAAAGTTTCCATCCGTCACTATTAATGAATAGGTACCATCAATTCCATTTTCTAAGGTTAAAAACCAACCTTCTTCTCCTGATACAAATTCTTCTTTAACATCTGACCAAGTAGTTATAATTCCATCTTTCTCATGTGTCCAAATGTAATTATACTGACCTCCATGCAATGGAGTTCCTCCTGTAATGTGCGCTACGATTTGTCCGTCTGAAAAACCAAATCCACTAGGATTAATAGTTCCTCCACTTGTTAAGGATACATTTAATGCTTTTTCTGGCTCTTTTACTTCTATTGATCTTTCTAATAAAGGATTCACTCCTATTACATTTCCACTAGCATCTCTTGTCACTTCTTTAGCTTCACAGCCATTCGCATCTCTTACTCTAATTTTATATGTTCCCTTTTTTAAGTTTTCTACAACTTCTGCTACTTGATACGAAGGCGATCCTCCTCTATTTACAAAGGTTTTCCAATCGCTTGCTGCTATTGGTGAAGTATCTGTTTCTTCTTTAAATGTATATTGAAACACTCCACTTCTTCCTCCTTTTGCAGATATTTTTATAGTTCCATCACTTCCTCCATGACAAAAAACATCTGTATTATCCAACCAAAATTCAACTGGCTCTGGACGAGTAACTGTAACCGTCCTTCTATGATTGATTGATTCTGTATAAGTATTTGCCCCCCTGTAAAAACCTGAGACTGCCAAAGGATACACACCTGGAGCTAAATCTTTAATTTCAATCCAATTACCAGCACTAAAATCACTCGCAGTAAGATTTGCATAATCGCTTGTTCTAAAATTCGGATTTGAACTTGTAATACTCAACACTTCTCCTGGTGACAAACTTCTATCAAACCTTAATCTTATCTTTCCATCTGTAGCCGTGTAACATGTTGTGGGCTCACTGGTACTATCAATAAACCTTGGTGCATCTCTGAAAAAGCGAAAACTAATACTATTGGAGACAGGCACAGGTGAATTTCTTCTACAACGAGTATTTACTCTTATGTAAACTAATCTCCCATGATCTCTCTCAGGATCTAAGAAATCTTCTCCTTTAACTTCTAAAAAATTTCTGTCCTGAGTATAAGCTGGTAATGGAGTATAGGTTCCAAATGGACTAAATGAATACTCCCAATGAAAATCTAGTCTACTACCTCCATTTATAGCTGGTATTCTTAAATAATCTTTAGATCCAAAATTAAATAGTCCTGGCGGTCTTCTTAATTTTATTACGGGTACAATCTTAATATCTGCATATCCACCAACACTAAGCCAACCATTAAACTCTAACCTTCTATTGTTACATCTTTTATAACTTCTTCTCATGTTATACTCACCAGTAGACCTGTCAGACCTACAATCACCAAATCTCTTATACCTTCTATTGGTATGAAATCTAATCGTTCGTATTTTATTAGAGTCATAAAATTTTACTTTAGGAGTCACTAATGCTCTGTTTTCATAAATACCAGGATCAAAATACCTATCAACTCTTCCATCTTCATATACTAACTCTATCCATTGTAAACCTCTTTGGCTTCCACAACTTCTTCCTCCATCTTGTACATATCCTGAAATACTTAATTCAAAATATGCTTCTTGACCATGTATCAATCCTGTTATTGATAACAATACGACCGTAAAAAATATTTGTATATACTTTTTCATCTTCTAAAATTTTACTTCAATGGTTTTTACTTTTGTGAAATCGCCATTTAACAACGATGCTCTAACATGATAGATGTAAGTTTCATTCGGACTTACCTCTGTGTCTATTACCTTTTTTATAGCACCTGGTAAAACACGCCAAGTACTCGGTTTTTCTTCTTTTAATTGCTTGTATAAAGTGTATTCAGAAATCTCTTTTTCATCTGCTCTCCAAAAAATTTCAATTTGGTTGGTTTCTCTATTCACAACGTAATTCAAGCCTTTAACACCTGTTAAAACTTCCAATGATTGTGCTTGTATTGTTAAAGGTGAAGATGGTTTTGATGATAATCCAGATCTGTCAATTGCTTTAATACGATACCTGTAAGTATGATTCCCCTTTAATTGTGTATCTTCAAATTGTTGAATTGTATCTTTTGTAGTTAACACTGTTTTCCACTCTGAATTCTCAGTTAAGTTTTTTCGTGATAATACATGAGTTACTTCTCCTTCTTCTGAAGAACGTATCCATTTTAATTGAATCTTTCCTTCTTGTACATCATAGTCTGAAAAAACAGGAGCTGTAGGAGGAATTACGTCAGGTTTTTCTAACACTAAAACAACCGACTTTTCTGAGTGATTGAATCTTTTATCTACAGCAACAACTTGATAATAAACTTTTGAGTTTAAACTCTCTATTTCAACTGAATCTGTGAAAGAGTTATTCGCAAAAGGAGTCTCTGTTATTTGAGAAGGTTCTTCTTCTTTGGTAAAACCTCTAAAAATTCTATACCCTAATAAATCACTTTCTTCATTTTGTTTCCAAGTTACACGCACTACTCCTAAACTATCTATCTTTCCTTGTAAGTTAATTGGAGCATCAGGAGGTATGGTATCTACTGGTTGAATTAAGGTTGAGAAAGAACTTTTTTGTTGTTTCGGATTTTTACCTACAGCTTTTATCTTCACATAATTTGAAGAAGCCAATTGAGATACAATTAATCTTCGATTCGTTACTCCAATACTGTCCTTTTCTACCTTGTAAGGTCCTTCATCTTTAGGCGCAATTAATAATTGAAACTTTTGAATAATTGCTTCTCCTTTTTTAGGAAAATCCCAAAAAATTTCTGCTTCATTAGCCTTCTTCGTTAACTTTACATCTATTATTCTTGGAGTGTATGGTAAAATAGGACTACCTTTTCCTGAAATCACTTTTGAATAATCACTCTTTTCTCCAAAAGAAGTAATTCCGTTTACACGATAATAATAGGTTTTATCATTACTAGCCAAAGAGTCTATGTAAAAGATTCTCTTTGCAGGTGCATTTGGCTTATCATTTAAGTTTACAATTGGTTCTTTACTTAGAGGCTTAAAGTTTACACCGTCTTCTGAACGTTCTAAATTATAAGAAGTAAATATCTTTTTAAACAAAGCATACTCCCAAGTTAACACTACGTTTTTATCTCCAAAAACTCCTCGTAAATCAATGGGTTTTGGTAATGGTTCATACTCTTTTGTTGAAGCAATAGTAGCTGTACCTTTTATAAACTTTCCTCCAGATAACGTATTCCCTTTTATCTTATATACATATTTTTCATTCTGTTTTACCTCTGTATCTTCATATCCCCAACCTGCTTTTTTTGCTATCTCAAAATTGGCATCTGCAGTTAATAATGAAAATGAAAAACGCTGTGTAATTTCATTCGATAAATTATAAATATCTGCTAGTTGTGTACTTTTTCCACCACTCACATAAAAACTTTCTCCAAAAATAGCTTGAGCTATTACCGCAGCATCGTCATTATTATTTACTAACTCTTCCCAAGTTTCTAACGGATCTGCTTTTATTGTTTTTTCCCATACCTTTTCTAGTGTTTGTAAACGCTTTCCATCTCTGGCTAACACATATTTTTCTAAAACAAATCCCGATGCATTTGTGGTTTTCCAAGCACTTGGAGTATTTGCTGCCCAACGCAACAAAACTCTATCTTTTTGTACTCTTGAAATAATTTGTATGCTTTCCTCTGGCGTTTGTACTTGACCAAACATATGACCACTCCATAAAAGCAGTAGTAAAACAACCAAATACTTTTTGGCTTTTATATATAAACTTTTCATAAATTCTAGGGGTGTAAATGTTATTATCTAAACTTATTTGGATTTTTAAATTGGAAAATTGCTTCTGAACCTTTTTTCCCTCCAGGTAAATTGTAAATCAGTTTTGTTTTATAAAATCCATATCTCATAAAAACATAATCTTCATCTAAAAAGTTCAATACAGGATCATTTGCTTGTATAAAACCATCTATGTGTGCATTTACTAATTGCTCATGAATATCTACCCAATCTGATTTATATGCTAAACCTAAATTATATCTGTAAGGAAACATGGTTTCTAATTCATGCTTATTCACATCATATTCTAAATTTGTTAAATAGCTTTCTACTATTGGTAATGCATATTTTGGAGGTGTTCCTAATTCACTATCATTTCTGTTGGTAAAGCGATAGCCAGCCATCGGATATTTTGAATACAACGGCGGATTCATATCTTTTTTATAATAATCATCTTCTAAAGTTGCCTCAATAGTTACTAATGGTTTGTAATCTGTGTACACCACTCCTTTTAAATCTACTAAATCAAAAGGTTCGTGTTTTTTAATTGAGTTATTTAAATAAATGACATCTGAATAAATAGGAAACCATTTATAATCACTTACCTTCATTGCATTTACCTTTCTTTTAAAAGTTTTATACTCTGAAGTAGTAAAATCATAGGCTAAACGCTCTATAGATCCACTTTCTTTAGAAAGATTAGCTGCTTTTATTTGTTGAATTTCTACGGAGTTTCCTTCTGAATTATTTAAATCTACTCTTTCATAATCATCATCATTTGAATTACTTGATGTATTTCCTGCATTTTTAGGTTCACTAACAATACTTATATGATATTTAGTTTGCTGAGAAATGTTAGGTAAGTCATAACTAATGATATTATCTGCTGTATGATAATTGAAGGTGCTCTTACCAATTAATTTTGTATCATCATAATACACTATATTACTTTTCCATTGTGTATTATCAAATAAATAATCCTGACCTCTTTTTAGTTGAATATACCCTTGCTTATACTCGTCTTCTAAAAAGTATTTTTGATCTAATACTGGATATGCATATGTGATATTATGTAACGGAATATTAGTTGGAGCTTTACCTGTTGTAAAAGTTCTTTCTTCTACTTCAACTGCAGGTTTACCATCAACCATAATGGTTCTGAAAATTCCATTAATTTTTTCTTTAAAAGTAACTTCTACTTGTACAGTTATAGGCTCATTTGGAGGTAAAATATCCGTAGATACAAAATTTGCTCTGTCCTTATGTCTTGACCATTCTATAACACCCGGAATTTCTTTTCCTTTATGAAATACCTTGTACTTTTCTAAAATGATTTTATATGTTTTATCACCATCATCTTCAGGAATTACAATTGGCTCTCCTACTTTCATGCTGAAACTTGCTTGAGGAATGGCAAATACATCTATATCTTTGGACTCATTTTTAGGAGTAACATCTGATATAATTTTCAATCCGCCCAGCGGTGCTCCAGTATCAAACACACACTCTTCCCCTAAACTCATTTTAAATCGGAAACCTCCTTTTACCAAGCCTCCTAGTACACTAAATTCTCCTGCTAAATAACCTCGCATCCAAATAGGGTTTGGTGCTTTTGCTTGTAATAAAACTGCTGCTGCTCCTTTTATAATTGATATTTTCTTTTTTATGAAGAATAGCTTAATGCGTAGTCCTAATTCTCCTTGCATGGCTGCATATGCTTGTCCGTTTGCATACCAACCATTAATACCAACTTGTTTTCCTGTATTAGAACATTTTGCTTCTCCATAGTTTCTCAACATAATATCGAAACCTGCTTCAGCTCTAAAACTTGCATAAAAAATTAAGAATCTTAAATCTCCAGTATCAATAGATAGATTCGTACCAAATGCGAATCCTCCTCCACTAGCAAGTGCGTTTTCATCGCGCATATAATCTAATTCTTTCCTATCTACTCTTATAATTTCTGCTACTAAAGGCGGCGGCGGTGGAGAAGGTAAAAGTTTTGAACCTGTCATAAAATAACCACCTGTTTTTACTCTTATAGATCCTACCCCTATTTGTAATCCTAAACGATCTTCTGGCGTACCTACGTAGATATACCATTCTTTAGGTGCAAAATGTAATACTGCCCAACCAGCTCTTCCGCCAGGTCCAACACCTTTTACAAAACCTCCTGCTACATTTACAAAAGAATCTAACTCTCCATGTAATACTTTGTTTTCAAAATCGTACGTAATAGACACTTTAGCACTAATTGCCATTTTATCTGTTGGCGATTGCGGGAAATCTCCTGAAGCTTTGTCTAGTAAATTTTTCCCTACCCAAGAATTAGATACATTTTCGTCTGTTACTCCTAAAAACTTTGTTCGAGCTGTGGTGTTCTCTTTTAGTTTAGACATCAATCCGCTTACTTTATCCATTCCTGGAATTTTTACATCCATAAACGTTGCTTGACCATAAAAACCTAAAAAATTAACTCCTCCACTTCTATTAAAAACAATTTCAAATCCTGCACCTCCTTTTATAATTTCTTTTTTAATGGCATTAAACATTACCATGGCTTTTACACCTAAACCTACATTTCTATCGGGAGTATATCCTATTCCAGATGGAGAAAAAGAAGAACTAAAATCTGTTCTTCGCATTCGGTATGATGCTCCTCCAGAAAAACCTTCTAAGTTTATCAAACCAGTTCCGGTACCTGGTGGCAAATTATCAACCATTGCTTCAAATTGCCAATACCTAAAATCTGTCTTTCCAAAAACTCCTTTTGCTGCTACTTTTATTCCTTTTCCAGATTTAAACTCTGCTTTTAAGCTGGCGGCAAAACCATCTCCATACTCAGGATCGTTATTCATTAACTTTAAACTTCCTTCCATAGAGAAGCCTCCCATATCGGCTTTTAAGTATATCGCCTCTAACTTCAGTTCTTTAAACTTCCATTTTTGTTTGTGATCTTTTTCCTCAAAAGCACCTATAATGGCTAAACTTGTATTGGCTGCAAAACCATTGTTTTCTCCCATTAAGTTAACGCCAATATCAAAATATAAGTTGGCATTTGTTTCATTAGCTGTAATTCCGATTTTAGAGATGGATACAGGAAAATTCCCTAGTAAACTTTGACCTTTATATCCCATATAGTCTACTGAAAAAACGCTGCCTTCTGTTTTTAAAACTAAGTTTTGAAATTCTATTCCTTTAAACTCAACTAATTTTTTCTTTCCAGATGCATCTACAATTTCCTCTCCTTCGTTTTCTAAATTTTCCTTTTGACTAGCACTTACTGCCAATCTTCCATGCAATACTGCTTTAGGTTTAAACTCACCATCCTTCACTTTTAACTCAATAGCACTATTCGGTAAAAGTTCTCCTTTCGCTTTCCATAAATTAAAATCTATGACTGAATCATTACTAACTGTCAATGAATATTCTTCGTCAGAAATTAATCCTTTATAATTTAAACCTACTCTTCTGTCATTTTTAGAAACTGGTAATTGTATTTTTCCATTAAAAGACGCTTTCTTTAATTTATTAGCATCTAAAGTTATTTCTATCCTATCTAGTGAATATGCCCAAGCTTTTTTCTTATTGGTTCTTCCTTTATCTATAGTGAAGATATTCTCTCCGTAAAAAGATCCTGATACTCCATAATTATCTAACAATAAATGATGAGCACCAAATGCTATTCTTTTATCTTGAGAAATGGTTTCTGAAGTTTTAAACTCTTTAGGTAGTCTAACTTCTATAGTATTAATATAAACTCCTCTCCAAGTTTCCTCCGCTGGAAGTAGTAATCCTTTTTCTTGATAGCTCTGTGGAAAAACAACTTTTGAATCATTTCTTAAATCACTAAAATCTAATACTGCATTATTTACATGGAATTGAAAATTTCCTTCATAGTTTTTCTGATTTCTTTTCTTTGCTAATACAAAAGGTTGTAGATTAATCCCTACCAATAAATCATTCCAATCAGAAGCCACTATTTTAAAACCTCCTTTTACTCGATATGGAACTTGAATAGATTGTGTTCCATTCTCTGTAATTATTTGCTTAGCAATCTGAGTTTTGGTTTCATTTACTTTTCCATTCGATTCTACTGGTAAAATTAAGCTTCTAGAAAACTCTACTTCTCCTTCAATTGCCAATTCTTTTACTCCATCACATGTGATCGTTACATAGGTTTTATTTTCAGTTTTTCCTGATTTATAATCAAAACCTCCATTAAGCGTTAGCATCCATTTTCCTGAATTTAATGGAATGTGCATATCTCCTAACAGAACTAAATTAGCTTCCCCTATAATTCCTCCCTGATGTGATAACTTCACATTGTTTGCACCGAAAAATAGCTCAATTGGTATACCATTTTGATTGGTTTGTGGTAAACGCACTCTAGCAAAAACAGTTAATTCTGTATGATCTTTGTAAATATCTGCATGCGTAATTCCAATAGCGTATTGAATGTTCCCGTTTGTGTATTTTACACCTACAGGTAACTCTTGAATGTCTTCATTAGAAAAAGAATCTACCCAAGATTCATGTTCTTCTATTACTTTAAAAGAACTAGATGCTTTATCTCTATCATCGATAATTTCAGTGCTAGTCGGATACCATTGTTCTATATTATCCCATGTAAAGTTCTGTGAAATGTCTTTATGTATATTGACATTGTATCGTGAATTGAATCTACTTTTAAATTCAGACAAAGAGTCTTTTGGGAACTTTTCAGTTCCATAAGAAAGTAGACTTATAAATAAAAAGGCAAACAGAAATCTTGTTTTCATAAAACCTAGTTGATTAATTAGTGTACAATATTACAGTACATTCACTCCTATTTAATCCGCTAACCTATATGTGATACCTTTTAATCTATTTTCGTAAATACTTTCTAAATATTAAAAAACAGTTTTTTGTAAATAGCATGTACTATCAAATTTCAATGTTGACTAGAATAATTGCCAATACTATATATATAAACAATGTTGCGATACCTAATTTGATAATTATATTTTTTGCTGAACTATACTTCTGCTTAAAAGGCTTAGCTCTTCTTCTTCTTGTCTTTAAATACTTATTAATTTTCATGATATGTGTTTTATTTGTTTCATTATAAACTACACAAAAAAACATAACCAATTGACTTTTACAATTTTAATCTTAGCTCTTTTCATAAAAAAGTAAAACTTAAAAACCTATTTACTAAATGAGTTAAGCTTAAAATGTATTGAGCTAAACCAAAGCCTATACATCTAGTAATTTTGTAGTGTATTTATTTAATAATACAATCAATGATGTAAAGTAGTATGCATCTTTAAAGAAAATACTTTTAATTAAAACTTATATTATGAACAAAACAATATTAATAGGTACACTATTCGGAATCGGAACTTTATTTTCTCAACAAGATGCTTTAAAATCTGATTTCATTAAAACCACAGAAATTGAAAAAATTAAAGTCTTTGAAAACAACAAATGAACTTCTAAAAAGCAAAAAATTATTACATTAAGAGAACAAGATGTAAAATTTGATGAAAAAGATCGCTACAAATTAAATCAAGATCGAATTGATACTGCTACTGAAGTAGTAAAAATTGTAATGACTGATAATGATAGAGATAAAAATTATGATGAAGCATATATAGTTTCTTACAAGTTAGGAAAAGACAATTCATTACAAGGTATTTATCACAACGAACCAAAAATTTTATCTTACGAAGTTTCAACACTAGTCACTCCTAAAGAATTTACTGGTAAAGTAATGTTAAATGATGATAGAAATTTTATCATTTCTACTGTAGATGAAGAAAACCTTGAGTCTGAGTTATTAATAATGACTGAAATATTCTAATTTTTTTATTAACTCTCTAAATAGAGATTGAATTATACAAACTCAACACAGTTTGTTCAACATAACATTAATATAAAATTAAAATACTAAACATGAATTATTTAACTAGAAATAAAGAAGAAAACTTAACAATAGCAAAAGAATTAAATCAATTATTAGCCGATTATCATGTCTATTATCAAAAATTAAGAAATTTCCACTGGAATATCGTAGGAGAAAATTTCTTTGATTTACATGATCAATTTGAAGACATGTATAAAGATGCAAGAGTAAAGATTGATGAAATTGCAGAACGAATACTTACGCTACAATTCCACCCAGTAAGTAGATATAGTAGATATTTAAAGATTGCTTCCATTTCGGAAACTTCTCCTTTTCAAACTGACAGAGATATGATATTTATTCTGTTAGATGATCATAAGAAATTACTATACCAAATGAACTTAATTATAGATAAAGCCGGAAAGGTAAAAGATGAAGGTACAATAGATTTAATTGGTGGATATATTAAAGATTTAGAAAAGAAAAGTTGGATGTTAAATGCTTGGACTAAAGCTAAAGTACAACAACTGAAAGCAGATATAGTACTATCATAAAATTTAGATAGCAACAATTAAAAATGGATGAAAATAGAAGTATTAGTAATTACAACTATTTCTATTTTAAGTACTAAAAATGATTTTGTAATGTCCCCCAATTACGTGTGGGTGTTATCCATTTTTAAATGCTAGCATCCATTTAATCAGAAAGCCTGTTAATGTTTATTAACAGGCTTTTATCTTATATTATTTTATAAAAATCTTACTTCAGTTTCTTTTTAACAACAACTTCAATGTAAGCTTCTATAACATCATCGTTAAACACTTTAAAGAAGCTAATTCTCCATAATACACTACAACTATTTAACAATAATAAGGATATTAAATTTCACCAATTAAAAACATATAATATGTAAACTTACTTATAGATAAAATAGACTCAACTAAATTGGTCTCTATATTAAAAACATGGACAATCAATTGTAATATCAACAACTGTTTTACATATTAAAAACTTGTTAAATCACTAAATATATTCAAACGTTAATCTTTTAACTTAAAAAGCCTGTTAATATTTATTATTAACAGGCTTTCATCTTATATTATTTTATAAAAATCTTACTTCAGTTTCTTTTTAACAGCAACTTCAATGTAAGCTTCTATAACATCATTCTCTTTGATATCATTGTAGTTCTTAATTTGTAAACCACAATCGTATCCTTTCTTAACTTCCTTAACATCGTCTTTGAAACGTTTCAATGAAGCTAATTCTCCATCATGAACTACAATACCTTCTCTAATGATACGGATATTAGCGTCTCTTGTAATTCTACCACTCATTACCATACAACCTGCAATGTTTCCAATCTTAGAAATCTTATAAACTTCTCTAATTTCAACATTACCAATAACCTCTTCTTTCATTTCAGGAGATAACATCCCTTCCATTGCATCTTTAAGGTCATTAATAGCATCATAGATAATTGAGTAAGTTCTAATATCAACTTCTTCTCTATCTGCTATCATTCTTGCATTTGACTGAGGTCTTACGTTAAATCCGATAATAATTGCATCAGATGCTGATGCTAATAATACATCAGATTCAGTAATTGCTCCTACTCCTTTATGAAGTATGTTAACTTGGATTTCTTCAGTAGATAACTTCTGGAAAGAATCTGTTAATGCTTCTACCGAACCATCCACATCTCCTTTTAAGATGATATTTAACTCTTTGAAGTCTCCTAATGCAATACGACGACCGATTTCGTCTAATGTTAATGTTTTCTGAGTTCTTACAGACTGCTCACGTTGTAATTGAGAACGCTTAGCCGCAATTTGTTTTGCTTCTCTTTCGTCTTCAAATACATTAAACTTATCACCTGCTTGAGGAGCACCATCTAAACCTAAAATAGATACTGGTGTTGAAGGTCCTGCCTCTTTTACTTTATTACCACGCTCATCAAACATTGCTCTTACCTTACCACTGTGCTTACCTGCTAATAAGTAATCACCAATACGTAAAGTTCCTGCTTGTACTAATATTGTTGAAACGTATCCTCTACCTTTATCTAACTGAGCTTCTACTACAGTACCAATAGCTTTCTTTTCTGGATTCGCTTTTAATTCTAATACTTCTGCTTCTAATAACACTTTTTCTAGTAACTCTTCAACTCCTTGTCCTGTTTTAGCAGAAATATCTTGAGATTGAATGTTTCCTCCCCAATCTTCTACTAATAAATTCATAGAAGAAAGTTGTGTTTTAATATTATCTGGATTCGCATTAGGCTTATCAACCTTGTTTATCGCAAAAACGATAGGTACATTGGCTGCCTGAGCGTGAGAAATTGCTTCTTTTGTTTGTGGCATTACATCATCATCCGCAGCAATTACAATAATTACTAAATCGGTAACTTGTGCACCACGAGCACGCATTGCTGTAAAGGCCTCGTGACCTGGTGTATCTAAGAAGGCTATCTTTTGACCATCTTCTAAAGTTACACTGTAAGCACCAATATGCTGTGTGATACCTCCACTTTCTCCAGCAATTACATTTGCCTTACGAACGTAGTCTAATAACGATGTTTTACCGTGATCAACGTGTCCCATTACTGTAATAATTGGAGCACGAGGTAATAAATCTTCAGGTTTATCTTCTACCTCTTCAATAGACTCTTCCACTTCTGCACCAACGAACTCTACTTTATAGTTGAATTCTTCAGCAACAATTTTAAGTGTTTCAGCATCTAAACGCTGATTCATTGTTACCATCATTCCTAACATCATACATGCAGAAATAATATCTGTAACAGGTTTATCCATCATGGTAGCTACCTCACTTACAGTAACAAACTCTGTTACTTTAAGTACTTTTTCTTGAGCTGCTTGCATTTCTGCCTCAGCTTGCTGACGGTGTTGGTCTCTTTTCTCTCTACGATACTTAGCTCCCTTACCTTTATTAGATTTCCCTTGAAGCTTTTCAAGAGTTTCTCTTACTTGTTTTTGGATTTCTGCTTCTGTAAGCTCTTCCTTCTTAACCTCTGGTCTTCTGAAGTTACCTCTTCTATTGTTACCTCTTCTGTTACCACCTTGACCGCCACGGTTATTTCCTTGACCTCCTCGGTTTCCTTGACCACCGCCACGATTTCCTTGACCGCCGCCTCTGTTATTACCTTGTCCACCACCTCTGTTTCCTTGAGTGTTGTTTCCTTGGTTATTATTTCCAGTACCAGGCTTAGAGATTCTTCTACGCTTTCTCTTGTCTGCGTCTTTATTATCTTTTGCTTCAGGTTTCTTCTTTTTAGGTCTTTCAAATTGTTTTAAATCAATTTTTTGACCTGTCATTTTAGGACCATCAAGCTTTTGATACTTCGTTTTAATTTTTTCAGCATTCTCTGGAGTAATTTCCTTTGGAGCTTGCTTTTTTTGTTGTTGAGCCACTGGTTTTGGCTCCTCCTTTTTAGGAGTTTGCTTCACCTCTTTTTTAGGCTCTTCTTTCTTTTTGTTAGAAATAGGCTGCTTAATTGTAGATATAATTTTAGGACCTCTTAATTCTACAAGAGGTTTTCTTGGTTGTGCTTTTTTCTCAACCTTGTCTTCTTTCTTTTCTTCCACAACTGGTGGTGGAGTCACAACCTTCTCTTCTTTCTTTTCTGGAGTCTTTTCTACTTTAGGCTGCTCTTCCTTTTTTACAGGTTTTGATTTATTAATATCTATTTTCCCCACAGTTTTTAACTGTAGTTTTTCTGACTTTGCCTTAAGTACCTCTTGCTTCTTAACCTCCTCAGCTCTCTTAGCCTCTTGTTCTGCTTCTAATCGTTTGCGAATTTCCTCTTTCTCTTTTCGCTTTTCTTCGCTTACCTCTTTAGATGCAACCTTCTTAGACTTATCTGTTTGAAAACCGTCTAAAAGCACTCGATATTCTGTATCAGAAATCTTAGTCGTAGGTCTTGCTTCGATTTCGTGACCATTTTTTGCCAAGTGTTCTACTGCTCGGTCTAAAGAGATATTTAATTCTCTTAAAACTCTGTTTAGTCTTAATGTTTTAGCTTCAGCCATAAATAGTTATTATACTTCTTTTATTACAAATAAGTTTGTTAAAAAACTTATTTAAACTTCGATTTAAAGGCATCGAAAAACCCTATTAATTTTATTCTTATTCCTCGAATTCTTCTCTTAAAATTCGCTGAACTTCTATAATTGTTTCTTCTTCTAAATCGGTTCTTTTTACTAGCTCAGTGATGTCTTTATCTAATACACTCTTCGCTGTATCTAAACCAATCTTCTTGAATTCTTCAATTACCCATGCTTCTATTTCATCAGAGAATTCTGTTAACTCTACATCTTCTTCTTCTAAACCTTCTCTTTGAACATCTATTTCGTAACCTGTTAATTGACTTGCTAATCTAATGTTAACACCAGATCTACCTATTGCTTTAGATACTTCTTCTGGTTTCAATAAAACATTTACTCTTCCTTTCTTACCATTTTTCTCTTCTTCAAACTTTTGAATAGTTACAGAAGTTACTTTAGCAGGACTTAATGCTCTTGCAATGAATAACTGTTCGTTTTTTGTATAGTTTATTACATCTATATTTTCGTTCCCTAATTCACGAACAATTCCGTGAATACGAGATCCTTTAACTCCGACACATGCTCCTACAGGATCAATTCTATCATCATAAGAATCTACAGCTATCTTAGCTTTATCTCCAGGAATTCTAGCTACACCTTCAATAGTAATTAAACCATCAAATACTTCTGGAATTTCCTGCTCAAATAATTTCACTAAAAATTCAGGAGCCGTTCTAGATAAAATTATAGAAGGTTTATTTCCTCTTAACTCTACCTTTTTTATAACTCCTCTAACAGCATCACCTTTTCTAAAGAAATCTGAACGAATTTGTTCTGTTTTTGGTAAAACAATCTCGTTTCCTTCATCATCTAGTAATATTACAGCATTGTGACGAATATGGTGTACTTCTGCACTGTAAATATCTCCTTCTAAATCTTTAAACTGTTTAAATACATTTGTACTATCGTGCTCATGTATTTTAGAGATTAAATTCTGACGTAACGCAAGAATAGATCTTCTTCCTAAATCTATCAACTTCACCTCTTCAGAAACATCTTCTCCGATTTCAAAATCAGGCTCTATCTTTCTTGCTTCTGATAATTCTATTTCTTCATTATCATCTTCTGACATTCCATCTGCTACTACAACTCTGTTTCTCCAAATTTCTAAATCTCCTTTATCAGGATTTATAATTATATCGAAATTATCATCAGAACCGTACTTACGCTTTAATGCCGCACGAAACACCTCTTCTAATATAGACATTAGTGTTACCCTGTCTATACTTTTATTGTCTTTAAAATCCGAAAATGACTCAATTAATGCAATGTTTTCCATTTTCCTGCTGTTAAAAAATAATCTTCACTTTTGCTTCTTTAATTTCTTCGAAAGTAACTTCTACCATTTTTTCAACGGTATGTTTCCCTTTCCCTATTGGTTTCGGCTCTCTTGCTTTCCATTTTAAAACAATACTGTCATCTTTAACTTCAGACAGTGTTCCTTCAAACTCTTGAGTTTCCGTTTTAACCTTTACTATTCTATTTAAATTCTTGTTGTATTGACGTTTTACCTTTAATGGATGAGATATATCAGGAGAGGTTACTTCAAGAGAAAAATCTTCTTCTTCTCTATCTAAGTTATGCTCAATATTCCTACTTATCCTCACACACTCACTCAGGGGAATACCTGAATCTCCGTCAACTATAACTTGAATTTTATTATTCGGCAGAAACTTTAAGTCTATCAAAAATAATGATTCATTTTCACTTAAAGCTTCTTCTAATAATTGTTTTACTCTATCTTGATTCATTTTAGATATAAAAAGAGGGGACTTTCGTCCCCTACATTCATCATTATTGAGAAATTCTGTGCAAATATAGGAACTTATTTTATACCAAACAAATGTATACAGAACATAATCCCTTTAAAACTCACTTCTTTCAGTCCATATCGCGCTCTTTTTTAACCTATTTATAAAAAACATGGTAAACATTTAACTTTTAGCTATAAGATTTGCTATTACAACTGCTATACTATGAAAAATGAGAGAAGTTTTTCTAAAAACAAAAAAGCCTCTAGAAAATCTAGAAGCTTTCGTTGGCCTACAAGGACTCGAACCTTGAATATCGGTACCAAAAACCGGTGTGTTACCATTACACCATAGGCCAATACCTTGTTTGAGACCGCAAATCTACAACATTTTTACAAATACGCAAAAAAATTAATCACTTTTAAATTAATTTCATCAAACTTTACTACAGATAAAACAATAGCCTTCTAAAAAACAAAAACTTACACCTCTACATTAAAATTACTTTTTTCTATTCTCTTCATCTTGGAAATAAAATAATGGATCAATCCCAAAAGTTGTGTGTGAATTAAAATAGAATGTTGATTTTTGTAAAAAATAGATTATTACTTGGAATTATCACTAGAGGTTTTAAAATTTATACTACCAGAGTTATTAATTAC
>NZ_SJXJ01000091.1 GCF_004337695.1 Tenacibaculum sp. M341 | reverse complement strand
GTAGTTACAGCTGAAACACATCCACTGGCATTGGTTTCCGTTAACTCATAAGTTCCTGGTTGTAAACTTGAAAAACTAGTACCCGTTTGAGCAGCTACCACTGGAGTAATTCCTGTTAAAGTATAAGTAGAAGTCACTACGGGAGTAGTTACATTCACACTTCCTGTTAAAACTGTACACGTCGGATCTACATGCGTAGCACTTGGAGCTACAGGAACTGGCAATAATGGATCTATTACAATCGTAGTTGCTGCAGAGACACATCCGCTGGCATTGGTCTCCGTTAACTCATAAGTACCAGGTTGTAAACTTGAAAAACTAGTACCTGTTTGAGCAGCTACCACTGGAGTAATTCCTGTTAAGGTATACGTAGAAGTCGCTACTGGACTTGTAACATTGACACTTCCTGTTAAAACTGTAC
>NZ_SJXJ01000090.1 GCF_004337695.1 Tenacibaculum sp. M341 | reverse complement strand
TATATAAATATTTACTTGTTATAATTTATTATATATTTATAACCTCCTTCTTAAAATTATCTTTACTTTATAATAAAAATTAATATAATATAATCTGATAATAATCGAATTTTATTATGTTTAATTTAATTAATAATAGACAATTATTATTATTATTTTACTTATTAATATTAATTTATATTTATATATATAAATATTATTAATTTTATATTAATTTTTTATTAATTATTTATTTTTATATTCATATTTTTTATTAATATTATTTTTATTAATAACTTTTAAAATAACTATAAACTATATATTATTTATATTTATATTTATAATAAATGAAACAATTATAATAAAAATTACAATTACAATTATATTATAATTATGATTACAATAGGGTTAAACATTACCAGTTGTTCACAGGTAATGTTTAACC
>NZ_SJXJ01000089.1 GCF_004337695.1 Tenacibaculum sp. M341 | reverse complement strand
AATAATAAATAAATAATAATAATAATAATAAGGATATAGTTTAATGGTAAAACAGTTGATTTCAAATCAATCATTAGGAGTTCGAATCTCTTTATCCTTGATAATAATAATAAAAATATGTATTTATTTAATTATTTTAATATTTCTCCTTTCGGGGTTCCGGCTCCCGTGGCCGGCCCCCGGAACTATTAATATAATATAATATAAATATTCATTTATCTTTTTTTTTAATATTCTTAATTAATTAATTAATATATTAATTATAAAAAATATATTATAATTTTATTATTAATAAGTATAAATATATTATTAATAATAATTTATTAAAAATATATTATTATAATATATTAATATATCATAATTATAATCAATATTATATTATTTAATTTTATAATACTTAATTATTAATATATTATTCATATATATATATATT
>NZ_SJXJ01000088.1 GCF_004337695.1 Tenacibaculum sp. M341 | reverse complement strand
GCTGGTTAGAGCGCTACACTGATAATGTAGAGGTCGGCAGTTCGAGTCTGCCCGAGACTACTATTAAATTTAAGGCTTAGTTGAAAGGAAATTCTAGAAGTTGAGAATGGTAGTTTGAGAGGGATAACTACTCAAGCTTACTACTCAATACTAACTACTAGTATTTGGGGGATTAGCTCAGCTGGCTAGAGCGCTTGCCTTGCACGCAAGAGGTCATCGGTTCGACTCCGATATTCTCCACAACGCGAAAGCGAAAAGTTCATTGACATATTGGTAAAATGATATCGTAAAGAATCAAGATAGAGAGTTAGATGTTAAAATCTAACAGACATTTATAAAAAATATAAAGAGCTCGTTGTAGATGAGAATCTACAGCAAAAAGTACAATAAGCTAAATAAGGGCGTATGGCGGATGCCTAGGCTTTCAGAGGCGATGAA
>NZ_SJXJ01000087.1 GCF_004337695.1 Tenacibaculum sp. M341 | reverse complement strand
CCTTTCGGGGTTCCGGCTCCCGTGGCCGGGCCCCGGAATTAATAATAAAATAAATTAATATAAAAATATTATTATCTATATATTATATTATATATATATTTATATATATATATATTTTTTATATTATATTATATATATATTATTTACATTCTTTATTATATTTATATATATATATATTATTATTCTTTATTATAAATAAGAAATTATTTAATTTATATTTTTATGATAATATTTAAAGATTTATTAATTAAATTATTCATAATATATTAAATAATATTAATCTTATATATGTAAATAATTAATATTGATTATTATTATTATTATATAA
>NZ_SJXJ01000011.1 GCF_004337695.1 Tenacibaculum sp. M341 | reverse complement strand
GTAATTAATAACTCTGGTAGTATAAATTTTAAAACCTCTAGTGATAATTCCAAGTAATAATCTATTTTTTACAAAAATCAACATTCTATTTTAATTCACACACAACTTTTGGGATTGATCCCATTTATATCTAACTTAGTTTTATGCTATTTATACCTATTTAAGTGTGTTAAATCGAAAATTTAGGTGTTTTTTAGGTAGAAACTTAGGCAAATTTTAGGCAAAAAAATCAATATCTATTTGTGTTTAATCTTTCTGATAAATAAAAACCTTACTAGTTTTCCAAAAATATTACCACTACAACACCCCAATCCACAAAAAATAAAAAGTCCGATCAAAAAAATGATCGGACCTAAAAAAAGAAGTACAATAATTTTTAAAATTATTTAATAATTAATTTTTTGATTAGTTTTTTATTCCCTTTTTGAACTTTGATTAAATACAACCCTTTAGTAAAATTACTTGTGTTAAAAGATGTAATTTGACCTTTAGCAGTTTTAGAAGAGATTACTTTACCAGTTTTATCAGCAATGCTAATAGTTGCACCTCGCTCAGATGTAATATTAACAGTGTTTACTGACGGGTTTGGAAAAACTTTTACATTGTTATTGGTTCCAGGAGTATTACTTAAAGTGTTACAAGTACCAATTTCTTTCCATTGATTAGCAGAGCAAGTACTATTACCACCTGGTTTACATTTACCAGAACTATTGTTTTTTAGTTGAAAAATAATATTATTTAATTTTACTTTATCACCTTTCTTATATGAATCAGATTTTTTCCAAGTACTAATATCACTACAATTACCTGTGCTAGGTGGATTTGTTGTGTCTCCAGAGTCATTATCATTATCAGAATCACTGTCACTGTCTGAATCAGAATCGCTGTCAGAATCATTGTCAGGAGCTAAACCAGCTGAACCAGGAGGTGCAGGAATATTTGCTCTTCTAGTTTGCCCAGGGTTGCTACCAACAGTAATTTCTATATCATCAAAGAAATTTCCTTCATCAGTAATCACTCTAAAAGTAGCAGTTCCTTCCTTTAATGCAGTTACAATTCCTGTTTTAGAGTCAACTCTAGCTACATCCATTCCAGAAACACTATAAAAAGTAAACTGCTTATTATTGGCTTCTTTTGGAGAAATAACAGGAGTTAAAATAGTATTTCCTCCAACTCTTACTGGAACTTCAGATTTTTTTAATTCAACACCAGTTACAGGTACAACTTGTGTAGATTCGTTCATTGGTTCAAATACTTTTACGTAAAGTACTTGCATAGATTGTGGAAAGAAGCTTTCTGCTCTAGAAAGTACAGCCGGATCTGGCATAACAAATCTATTACTACAAAATTGATTGTATGGAGCTCTTATTCCTAATGATAAGGTTATTCTCATCGGATTGGTTAAATCGGCTTCTTTTTGCCATAAAACATTTGGTTTTCTACCAATTTCTTTACCATTTACATACCAAATAATTTCTTGGCTAGTAACTCTACAACCAAAAATATTGATATCTCTTGGTTCAAACTCATGAGTTTCATTTCTTTCCGCAGCAGTATTTTGCTTCGGTCTCCACCATCTTCTACCAGCAGTACTGTTGATTGGTCCAACAGTTAAACCATTGTTCTCTACTGAAGGAATGAAGGCACCAACAGGAGCATTCAAAGAACTATCAAAACGTTGTTTAGAAGATGCAGTTGTGATGGCATGTAAGTTATGATCCATTACTTTACGGGTAGTTTCACTAGTTCCTTCTTGAGTAAGTTCTACGATATCAATTTCTTGATAACGAACTTTTCCAACAGTAAGATTCGATTTAATTTGATTATACAACCAAAATGCAGGTGAAACACCAGGAAATCCATCACTTCCTTTAATAGCAGCCTCATAATATCCGTAAACAAAACCTGGAGAAGTACTTCTTAACATTCCTGAAGAAAAGCGTACAGGAACCATATTTGAAGATGGATTACCGTTTACACAACCATCAGGAACCATATTTTCAGGAAAACCTGCTTCGTTATATTTAGCAGTAATAAATAATGAACCATCTTTCTGCTCTATGTTTTGTTTGTTTCTCCAAACCCAACTTTGTACATTTTCTGGTTCTTTAGCCCAAATACTGGTGTTATACTTGTATTCAGGATCAGGAAAATTATCATTTTTAAAAAGATCAGATCTATCCCAACGTATTTTCCAGTTAACTGTTGGATCATCTGCATCTCCAAAAGGACGAGTTCTTTCTTCAAGAGTTTTTTCATCAAAACCCTGAGAATTCATACTTAATATTGCTCCGAATATTAATAATAAAGTTAAAAGATTAATTTTTTTCATTATAAAAAGTTTTTAGGGGGCTAAAAAAGTATAAGGGAAAATTTTCGTATACTTTTTCAACGTCCATTATTAGTTATTTAAATGGATGGACAAAATTACTTCCAGATGTGTTTTTATTTTTAAAATTGAAGAGCACAAAACAGATACAAAAAAGGTATACATTTCGTATACATACTTGTTTTATGGTGACATTAGGTGTATTTGTAAAGAAATTGAGAATTTAGATTGAATGAATATTAAAAAGAAAAAATGATTAAACTTTATATAGAATAGACTCCTCGTTTTCGAAGGTGTCAAGATATTCTTTTAAACTCATATTACTTGAATAACTTATTTTTTTCTTGATGCGTTGTCTAGCTATTTTTATTGCATGAACAGATACATTTAAAAGTTCCGCAGAATCTTTTAAACTAAAACTCAACCTAATTAAAATACAATTCCTAATATCATTTTCTGTAAGATTAGGATGTATATTTTTAATACTTGTACTAAAATATGTGTATTGCGATTCTAATTTTTGAAATATTAAATTCAAATTAGAAGAAGATTTTGCAATGCTTTTAAGTTTAGCATAAATTTTTTCAATATTCGGATCTTGTTTCTCTTTTTTTAAGTTTTCAATTGCGTTTAATGCTAGTTTCAATTCTTTTTGTTGAGCAGAAACTACCATAACCGTTGCTAAAATTTCCTCTTCTTTACGTTTTATTTGTTGTTGTAAAGTTGCCTTTTCTTTAATCTCTAAATCTTTTATTTGAGTATTACTATTTTTAAGTTTTACAACTATTAACATCAATAAAATTGTTAAAATAGAGCAAACAACAAAAAATAGAATGAGTAAATAGTTAAATCTTTTTTTATCATTAGATGTGATTGATTCTACGACGTTTTTTTTATTAGAAAAATCTTGCGCGTTTCCTTTGCTTAATAGTTGATAATTTGATGGGATATATAAAGGTTTTGTGTTTGATGTTTTATCAATTAATCTAATTTCATTCGTTAATTTGACAGAACTTAACTTGTAAGTAAACAGGTTTTTTATTGATGTATTATTTGTTTTTAATATTGAAGTAATTATAACTAATATAAGCATGTTGTATTTAACAAAGTTCATTGGGGAAGGTTTTTTAATGATCTATTAGTATGAAATAACGACAAAAATAGATTAACATTATTATGTTTTAGAAGTATGGTATCTTAATGCTTAAAGTTGTTTTTGTGTTTTAAGTATTTGTTTTTTAGTTCATTGAGTTTGTTTGTAGACTTTTTTGTATACTTCTAAACAATAACATAAGGATAAAATAGTGCTATTATAAGGTAATATAGGTTTACTTAATCGTTTTCGTTAAGGGTAGTTTAGCTGACACAATTGTAAACCCTAAATTATGATTTTCACAAAAAAACTATTAGTAGCTGCAACTCTATCAGCTACATTTTTAATGTCTTGTACAGAAGAAGTCCAAGAATTAGAAGCAACTATTCAAGGCGTGGATAGTCAACTTGAAATAGCAAATCGAATTCCACAAAAATTTAAAAAGTCAAACTTTTACACAGCACCTATTGGAGTATCAAGGGTGCAATTTACAGGAACTACTACTGGAGATTTAAATCGATTAATAAATCAGCAATCAGATGAAAATGGTCCAGGTGTTATTATTGAAATACCAAAGGCAAATTATCGTTGGAATAGAGTTGTTTTAAAATCAAACATACATCTAGAAATAGAAGGTCAAACTAAAATTATTTTCGATGGAACCAGAGGGAGTGTGTTTTCTATTGGAGCTAGTAAAAATGGTAGTCGCTTAAAAAATATAAGTATTAGTGGTAAAAATAAACAAAAATTTACTGTTGATATTTCGGCGGATAATTTAGTTAATCAAAATGTCAATGTATTGAAAATTGGTAGAGTAGATAATTTTAGATTTGGAGATATTAATATCAAGGATAGAAGATCATCTGTAAATTCGATTGTATTAGTACATGTTCCAGGTGCTTCAGAAAATAGACCAGGTCCTAAAGATGGTGTCATAGAAAATATAAGACAAACAGGAGCTCATACAGGTTATGGACTAGTACAGACCTATAATGCAGAGAATGTATTATTTACAAAAATTTCATGTGAAGGAGGTATAACTCTAAGAATGGAGACTGATGATAAAGGAATGAAGAATGAACTAAAAGATAGAGCTAAAGAAGGAGGTATAAAAGATATTTTTGCTTATGACATAAAAAATAATAATGGATTATGTGCTGTAATGTTTTCGCCACATTTTGTTGAGAATGGAAAAGTAACTGTAGAAAAAGTTAGTGCTGTAGGTTCTGCTTTTGCTGTTAGAATTGAAAAAGGCTTTTTAGAATTGTTCGATAAGAACAGACGTTTTCCTTTAACTCAAGCAGGACAAAGAGATTTTAGAAACTTCATACAGAATCAATTTCCTAATATAAGTGGATCAGCATTATCAGGTAATCCTTATAAGAGAAATAATGGAACTCAGTGGGCAACAAGATTATCTTCAGAAGCTAGTTTAGCACCAAGAAATACTTATGTAACTGATCAATTAGGAAATGGTTTAAAAGCAGGATATTTTACAAACTCTAAGGTATCAGACATAAGAGCTGTATATCAAAATGATGGAGGAGCTAAAATTAAACAAGGACATCTGAAGTTTATTCCTTGTGATTTATGGAACAATGATGTAAAAAACCCAGGAACAAGTTTAAGTATGTTTAATGGTTTTGAATACCATGGGCCTTCTGTTTCATTGAGTATAGACAACACAAATAATACTAATGGAGGAGGGAATTATAAGGTTAGGTTATCAAAATTAAAGTTTAACAGGTTTCCTAATGGTTTTACAAAAAACATTAAATTAAATACAACAGCTGCATGTAATAATAATGTAAATACCATACAAAATTACAATGCTAATTTTCCTAATTAATAAAATTCAGAACTTATAATTTATATAGACTGTCTTTTTAAGACAGTCTATTATTTTTTTCTAATAAAAATTAAGAATAGATAAAATATTCTTAGTGTTATAAAGTTTTAGGCATAACAAGTATTTTAAAATCAGTTAACAATATTGTTATTGTTTTTTTAGCACTATTTAATCATAAACCCCAAAATAAATGTTTATTTCATCAACTAAAAAGTATTTACAAACTTTTTTAATTTTAGCAGCTTTTTATGTAAATGCACAAATAAGAGTAGGAGACCCAGGTGTCACTTTTGATATGAATCTTGTCAATCAGAACAAGTCAAAATATCCACAAATAGAAAAATGGATTACTGCTGGCGTACGCGGTGGAATTCCTTTAAAAGAGAATTTAGTTATTCAACGTACAATTGAAGAGGGAGCGAGTATAGATGATATCAATAATGCTATTCGTGATGTGAGTAGAATGGGAAATAAAAGAAATACCATTCTAATTAAAAAAGGAACTTACATTGTAAATAAAAAGATTACAATGAAAAGTAATGTAAGTTTAATAGGAGAGAGTAGAGGCGAAACGATTTTTGAAATGCATGAAGATTTTGATAATAAAGCTTTTAATTTTGAAAGAAATACTCGATTTGCAGGATTGTACAATATGACTATTCGAGGAAGTAGTAAATGGGGAGATTCTAGTGGTTTTCCAAAGTTTACTTGGAATACAAGTAATTCTGCCAACGATGAACTTAATGGAAGTGATAACATTCTTGTTTTTTTTAAAGAAAGTACCGATTGTTGGTTAGATGATGTGAATTTAATCAATGCAGGGCGTGATCCAATGAGATGCAATGCAAAGCACAATACTTTTAGAGGATTAATTGTTGATGGAGCTTTTAGTAAATCTGGTGGAGCACAAGGATATTTCTTTATTCAAAAAGGATATAATTTAATCACCGATTGCCAAATGACTCATTTGCGTCATTTTTCATTACAAGGTGGTGGAGTAGAATATAATGTAGTGTATGATAATGAAATTAAGCAAGAAATTAGTTTTCATGCTGGCGACAATGGTAATAATTTAATAGAGAAGAATAAAATTGTTCTACCAGAAGATATGTCGGGTTCAAGATCTTCTGCTTCTAGAAATCCAGATTATTTTTCAATCATGGGACCATGGTCAAGTCAGCATCAAAACTCAGCAAGAGATAACTTTTTATTAAACAATGCTACTTTAGAATTGCAACATAATGGCGCTTCTCCTTTTTCAAGATCAAACAAAGTGTATCATGGACCATTGCGAGCAAAACCAGCAGATCATTCTACAAATTTTAAAATAGATGAATCTAAATACCCAACACCATCAGGGAATACTTTATATCCAGTTATTGTTTCTTCACCAACAACTGTAGCTACAAAAGATTTAGAACCTTATTTTATGATCTTAAAAAATAATCAACAGTTCAATATTGGTGATCATATGGTAGTTACTGTTGATGCTTCAGCTAAGGTAAAAGAGGTTAGTTTGTTTTTTGATGATACGCTTATAAGTACACAAAATTCTACGCCTTACAGTTGGAATAAAAATAGCGAGTTTTTAGGTGACTTAGAAGAAGGAACTCATGAATTAAAAGCTGTAATAAAAGGAATGGATGATGAAACCAAAACAATTACGATTACAATACAAGTAGGTATGAGTGATACTTTGAGTACTGAAGATGTTATTGTTGAAGATGAGTCTGCACTTACGATTTTTCCGAATCCATTTATCAATCAAATTACAATAAAAAATGCTGAACAAAATGATAAAGTTCGTATTTATTCAATAGAAGGGAAACTTGTTCAGGAAGATACAGTAAATGCTTCTAAAACCTTCATTTTAAACAGCGAGTTCAAATCAGGAGTATATCTTGTAGCTCATAAAAAAAACATATATAAATTAATAAAAAAGTAATCTATAATAGTTTAAATTAATTTTAAAATTTCTATTAGAGAAGAACTGATTTATAAATTTAATTTAGGTTAATATAGATTGTTGTTTTATATGAGAATCTAATTTAAAACCTTCAAAAGTTTTACCAAACTCTTTCGAACCATATATAATTATTATATGACTGATATAATAGTTTTTATATATTTTATAATCATTCAAAAATGATATGGTTTTGTCTCTAATTATATTGATTTCTTCGTATAGAAGTTTCTAGTTATTTAATTTTTTATTGTAGATAATCAACCCTAATATTATGAACAAAATTGTTTATACCCTTTTATTTTTCTTCATTTACAATCACAATTTTTATGCTACAAATTATTATGTTTCTCATAAAGGAAATGATAATAATACAGGAACAATCGATGCTCCCTTCAAAACTATTCAGAAAGCAGCAGATATAATGTCCTCAGGAGATGTATGCTTTATAAGAGAAGGAGTTTACAGAGAGGAAGTAATCGTTTTAAAAAATAATTTAACTTTTACAAATTACGATAACGAAAAAGTTATTGTTTCAGGTGCAGATCTTATAACTAATTGGTCTCTTAGTGATATTGGATCTAATATTTTTGAAGCTAACTTTACTGGTGCAGAGACACAGTTTAGTATGTTATTCGTAGACAATAAAAGGCAAAAAATGGCAAGATGGCCTAACAATGAAACTGATGAAATGATGATGCCTGAAGACATAAAAACTGGTTATGAAGCTTGTCAAGTGTTTAATGTAAAAAGTGGAAAAAATGGTCGAAGGGTAAAGTTTCCTAATTTAACAGGTTTCCCTTCAGATCATTTTAAAGGAGGTATATTTAGAGGTATTGTAGGTAAAAAATGGATTAATCCAATGGGAATAATTGAATCTTCAACTGAAACTGAATTAACTGTAACTGCAATTTCTGATGATTGGGGAACGAATTCCCCAAAAATGTTTACCGATAATGGCAAAGGTTTTGGGTTTATTTTTCATTTAAACGCATTAGATCAACCAGGGGAATGGTTTGAGAAAAATGGAAAAATTTACTTTATGCCTCCCGTAGGAGAAAATCCTAATGATATGGAAATATCAGCAAAAAATAGAAAACTAGCTTTTGTTTTAAATAATAGATCGAACATAAAACTTGATGGAATCAATATTCACGCAGCTTCAATTGAAATGAAGAATACTAATAATTGCGAAATAGTTAACGGATCTGTACAATATTTATGGCCTTTCTTTACCAGAAAAGGGTATGCAGTATCTAAAACTGAGCAAGGAGGTATTTTTATTGATGGAGATGAGAATCTTTTTAAAAACATGTATATAGCACATAGTTGGGGACATGGAGTTTTTATTGATGGTGGAAGAAAAAATAAAATAGAAAATTGTTTTATCGATAACATTGGATGGATAGCACAATTTACATCATCAATCCAAAACTTTGGAGATGGTACTGTAGTTACAAAAAGCACTTTAAGTTCGTCTGGTAGATTTCATATAAGAACTAATAATAAAATAGAGATTACTTACAATGATTTATATGATTGTATGAAAATGGGACAAGATGCTGGTTCAATTCAGAGTACTAATGGTGGTAAATGGGGGATTCCTTTGGATTTAAAAGGATCTGAAATTGCTTATAATAAAATACATGATTGTAATACTTTAACAGATGGAAATAAAGAGTTTGTATTAGCTCTTTATCTTGAAGGATGCTTTAATTATACTGTACACCATAATCTTATTTATAACTTTAAAACAGATGTGGTTCCTGACGGTACTTTTGTTTATTTAGGTCCAAGAATGGCTACCATCAAAGATTGTTATTATTATAATAACACTGTTTGGAATGTAGATTGGGGATTAAGAGTTTGGAATAGAGATAATAGAGGGGATGTAGAAAATGTTCGTTTTTGGAATAATATTATAGATGGAAAAGCAAACGATGGAGAAACCCATGATAATGATCCTAATGTAAATTCTTTGTTTGCTAAATTATCATTTAAAACTAACCTAAGAAGCATAACAGGAAACGGAAATACATTATTTGTAGATGCTAATAAAGGGGACTTTAGACTAAAAATGAACTCTGTAGCTATAGATAGTGGTACAGAAATTTCTGGAATTACAGATAGTTATACTGGAGATTCTCCAGATGTAGGAGCTATTGAATATGGATCAAATTTTCCAGATGTAGGATCAAATATAAATCCTGAAAACATTTCTTTTGAATTAATATCAGATACGTCAACATTGTCTACTAATTCTTTAGATGTAAAAAAAGAATCAATTATTATTTACCCTAACCCTTCTAAAAACGTAATTAGAATTTTAGATAATTATGGAGAAAAAATTTCTTGGAAATTAACTAATTTAAAAGGAGTAGAACTTTTAAAAGGTAGATCTTTAAAAATAGATATTTCAACATTACCTACAGGATTATATTTTTTAACGGTAAATAAAACTAAGACTTTCAAAATAATAAAAAGTTAATAAATATGGATACATTTAGTATAAGTTAATTCAAGGGGTATTTAAGTTTTTAGAAAAAAGAACTGGTTTATATATTCAGAATATAGTAAAACTTTTTCTAAATGTGTCATGAAAAAATAATAAACATTATTCAACAGATGCTATTTAAGGTAGCAATAAAATACCCTAATCATGAAAACTCAAAAATCAATCAAATATCAAGTAATTTTTTTGTTGTTGATATTGAATATTAGTTTTTTAAATGCTCAATTGAGTATTGGTGATCCTGGTGTTACTTTCGATAATTCGAAGAACGATCCTGATTATCCATTTATGAGTGAATGGCAAAAGTCAGGTGTAGAAGGAGGAGTTCCTTTTAGTAACTCTTTAGCTGTTAAAAAAGAAATCAATCCAACAAATTCAGATGGTTTACAAGCTGCTATAGATAATCTTAACACCAATGGAGAATTGAGTGTTATTTTATTAAAAAACGGAACTTATGATATTGATAAAACCATTCGATTAAAATCTAACATCATATTAAGAGGAGAAAGTAGAGACAACGTAAAGTTGGACGTTACGATTCGTTATGAAAGACAACGTTTTGAACATAAAGGAGCTTTTTTGTTAGATGATGTTGAACATGTAGGTATAGAGAACTTAACAATGGAATATATTCCAGAAAAACCAGTGACTATTTATGATGATAGAAATGTAGATAGAAATAGATGGTGTGGAAGTAGATGTTTTAGTAATGATCCTGAAGGATTGAAAAACATGTATGTAAGTTTTGTAATGATAGAAAAGAAAAGCAAAAACTGTTGGGTGGATAGTTGTACACTAAAAAATTCAGGAAGTAATCCTATTAATGTTAATGGCAAGCACAATACTTTTCGTAATAATTTTGTAGATGCAGCTTATAATAAAGGCGGAGGAGGTTCTGCGTACTATGCAATTAATGGAGATTATAATTTAATAGTAAACGAAAGAGTTAGAAGAATTAGACATTTTTCTATTCAAGTTGGTGCAAAATATAATGTTGTTTATGGATGCGACTTTGAAGTGGATATTAATTTTCATAATGGTGATGATGGTTTTAACTTGATAGAAAACAATAAAGTTAAAAGTGAACAATGGAGGTCTTGGGGAGCTTTTGCAAGCGGAGGTAGCCAATACGGACATAAACCACCAGGAGAGAATAACTTAATTTTTAACAATGAAGTAAGCGGAAAAAATAATTCAGAAAGATTTAGTAGCGATACAAAGGTTTTTGTTTTTGATCAATACAGTCATCCAAGAGAGTTATCTGCAACCCCACCTAGAGGAGGGACCTTTTACCCTGTGGTTCTTACAAATAATACATTAAGTACAGATAGTTTTATTAAAAATGAGGTAAAGATATTTCCAAATCCTTTTGAAGATGAGTTACATATAGAACATTTAAAAGCCAATGGCATAATTGAAATATTTTCAATCAATGGAAAACTTTTAACTCGTAAAAAAGTAAAAGAAGGTGAAGATATTCAGTTAGGTAAATCGTTACAAAAAGGTTTATACTTATTAAAATATAACCATAAAACATTTAAAATAATAAAGCAATAGTATTATAAAATTAAAGGGTAATATTTAACCAGTTTGAGATAAATATGAGCTGATAAAGAGTGGGGTGAATGCGTAGTTTTGTTAACCATCACTTAATTTATTAAAATATGACAATTGAAAAAATTGAAACTTTTATACTTAAAGATAAATTGTCAAATAGCTTTTTTTTCTCTCAATGGGAATATGCCGAGAGATGTATTTGTGTTGTAAAAATAACAGCATCCAACGGTCAATACGGTTGGGGAGAAGGTTACGGACCAGCACCTATTCTTAAAGCAGGAGTAGACTTCTTAAAAAGTCATTTGATTGGAAAAAATCCATTAGAAAATGAAGTGATATGGAATCACCTTTATCGTAAAACTTTAGATTATGCAAGACGAGGTGTTTTAGTGGCATCTATAAGTGCAATAGATATTGCATTGTGGGATTTAAAAGGTAAAATATTGAACTTACCAGTTTCCACATTGTTAGGAGGTGCTTTTAGAGATAAAATAAAACCATATGCAACGGGTTTGTATTTTATGGATCCTGATAATCCAGCGAAACATTTTAAAGAAGAAGCAGAATCGTATGTAAAGCAAGGGTTCAAAGCTATTAAAATGAAAGTAGGTTTAGGAATTGAAGAGGATTATAAAAATGTAAAAAAGGTTAGAGAAATTATAGGAGATGATATTCAATTGATGGTAGACTCTAACCATGCTTATAGTTTAAGAGAAGCTACTATTTTAGCTAATAAAATAGAACCGTTTAATATTTCTTGGTTTGAAGAACCTATTTCACCAGAGTTTTATAAACAATATAAAGAGTTAAGAGAAAAAACGTCAATACCAATATCAGGTGGAGAGTGCGAATATTTACGTTATGGATTTCATCAATTATTTCAGAATAACTCTGTAGATATTGTGCAACCAGATATTTGTGCTGCAGGAGGATTAACAGAAGCCAAGCGAATTTCGGCTCTTGCAAGTACTTATGGAGTAGATGTTGTGCCTCATACTTGGGGAACAGCTATTGGAATTCATGTTGCTTTACATTTTATTGCTAATTTAGAGCTCATTCCTGGACGTATGAAAACTCCAGATTTCTTAATTGAATATGATCAAACGGAAAACGGATTAAGAGAACGTTTAACGTATCCTAAAATTCAAATGGTAGACGGAATGATAGAAGTACCTAAAAGACCTGGTTTAGGAATAGAAGTAGATGAAGATGTTTTAATGGAATATGCACTTTCAGATGCTGAAATAAATGTCCTTTAATATTAATAAAAATGAAAATTAAAAATTACGGATATAAAAAAATGTACATTGATGGCGAACTAGTTGATGCCATTAGTGGAGAGCGTAGCAATGTTATTTGTCCTGCTACAGGAGAGGTAATTGCAGAAATAGCTAAGGCAGGTAAAGAAGACGCTGAAAAAGTATTATTAGCTGCAGAAAAAGGTTTTAAATACTGGTCATCTTTATCTTTAGAAGAGCGAACTGCTTGGATGCAGAAATTAAGAACTGCTGTTTTAGATAAGCAAGAAGAATTACGCACAGCAATGGTTTATGAAATGGGTAAAACCTACGGAGGTGGAGCAGAGGATATCGATCGGTTAGTAGAAGCTTTAGAGTGGTACCCAGCGGCAATGCAAAATATGCGTGAAGAACAAATTCCTGATTATGAGAATACGCATACTCATAAGATGATTTCTAAACCAGCAGGTGTTGTTGTTGCTTATTTAGCTTGGAATTTCCCAATTTTAAATATTGGATATAAAATAGGACCAGTTCTAGCTTCTGGTTGTTCTTTAATTATTAAACCTTCAGAAATTTCACCATTATCAGCGTATTTAATTGGAGAGATTTTAGATGAAATTAATTTTCCTCCTGGAGTAGTAAATATCATTGAAGGACCAAGTGAGATTGTCGCAAAAACGATGACTTCAAGTAAAATTCCTGCGGTAATTACTATGATTGGATCAACGGAAACCGCAAAGAAAATTATTGCTGAAAGTACTACATCTATTAAAAGATTTGGGTTAGAGTTAGGTGGAAATGCTCCGTTTATTGTTTTTGATGACGCTGATTTTGATAAAGCTTTAGATTTAGCAATAGCCTTACGTTTTGGTAATAGCGGTCAGGTTTGTGTTGCAGCAAATAGAATCTTTGTACACACATCTATCTACGAAAAATTTGTAAAAGCTTATGCACAAAAAGCATCAGAATTAAAGGTTGGTTTAGGAACTAAAGACAACTCGGATGTATTTATGGGACCTTTAGCAAGTAGAAAAGGAAGAGATAGAATGTTTGAACTTATTGAGGATGCTGTACAAAAGGGAGCAACATTAGAGTATGGAGGTGAAATTCCATCAGAGTTACCTGAAGGAGGGAATTGGTTACAACCTACAGTGTTATCCGGAGTTACAACGGAGATGAAAGTTTTTAAAGAAGAAATTTTTGGTCCTGTAGCTGGAATTATGAGTTTTGAAACAGATGAAGAGGTGTTGTCTTTGGCTAACGATACAGAATATGGTTTAGCATCTTATATTTTTACAAATAATCATCAAAGAATAGCAAAATTTACAGAAGAACTAGAATTTGGAGAAATTCAAATTAATGGTGTAAAGTATGCTATTTATTTACCTCATGGAGGTTTTAAAGAAAGCGGAATAGGTTATGATTGTTCGCACTTAGCTTTAGATGATTATTTAGTGAAAAAACGTGTTTCTACAGCCATATATTAAAAATTTTTAAGGGCTCAATCAATGTTTTGAGTAAGTAAATTTGGTGACTTCGAACCCCGATTAATGTTTTATTAAACGGGGTTTGATATTTATAAAAGTAAGATGTTATTTTAAGGCTAAATTACCTTTCCATCCTTTATTAAATTGTTGAAGTAGTTTTTTGGTTAATTCAGGATTCTTATCAGCAATATTAACAGTTTCATTAGGATCATTTTGATGATCATATAGTTCGATAAAAATTGGTGCTGCTTCAGGAGTTCTATAATCTTTCCATACAATTAATCGATGTTCTTGTGTTCTCATGGCATATCCCATTAAATAATTTTCAAATAATTCTCTATTCCATTTGTCTTTTTGCTGATTTTTAATTTTTTGCTCAACTTCATTTATTAATGGACCAAAGTACGTTTCTCTCATCCCTTTAGAAAGTGGATTAGCAGCCCATTCACGTAAGGCAGGAGAAGGAAACTGAGAAAAAGCTGCTCTTTTCCATTCTTTATTCGGATTGTCTAATAATGGCTTAAAACTTTGTCCTTCTAAATGTTTAGGCAATGGTAAATTAGCTAAATCTGCTAGAGTAGGGTACATGTCTACCAGTTCTACTAAAGCTTCAGACCTTTTTCCTTTAATTTCTTTTGTCATATTTGGACTAGCAATTATTAAAGGAACTCGAGTAGAAATTTCATAATTGGTTGCTTTTCCCCAAATACCCATTTCACCTAAATGCCAACCATGATCACTCCATAGAATAATAATTGTATTATCTCGTAATCCTTGTTCATCAATAGCGTTGATAAGTTTTCCTATTTGGGTATCAATATAACTTACAGAAGCTAGATAAGCATGTTTTAATTTCTTAGCCAAATCTTTTTGAATAGGACCTTTTTTAGGAATTCCAAATCGAGCTCTTAATTCAAAAGAAGGATGTAAGCCCATAGTTGCGCCATTTACAGGAGCATCTTTTTGAGAAGTTAATTTAATTTTAGCAGGATCGTATAAATCCCAGTATTTTTTAGGAGCTAACCAATCTAAATGAGGTTTTTTCATTCCCATTCCCAAGAAAAAAGGTTTATCTGGATTCTTCTCTTTTAAATCTTTTAAAGTAGCAATAGCCAATTCAGCATTATAACCATCTTCATAAAAGGTATCAGGAACATCTGCATTTTCGTAAGCAGGTCCTTTACCTAAACCATTTCTTGGTGCATTTTTACCATATTTAGCAATAACATCAGCTCTATTTTGCTTGAATATTTCTTGATTTTCAGGCAAAGCAAATCCTCCAGGAGTCCTTTCTTTTTTAATAGTCATTTTATCATGTGCAGGTTTTCTACTCCAAGAAATATCTAAGTCAGCAAAAGCTGGTTTGTGAAATATTTTTCCTGTATGAACCGTTTCATAACCGTTGTTTTTAAAATGCTGAGGTAGTGTAATAATATCAGGATTAGCCTCTCTAAAGTAAGTGAAATTTTCAATCACATTAATTGTTTCTGGTCTAGCTCCTGTCATTAAACTAGCTCTCGATGGACTGCAAATAGCTTCTTGACAGTAGGCTTTATTAAAGGTTATTCCGTTAGAAGCTAATTTATCAATATTAGGAGTAATAGCAATTTCAGAATCATAACAACCTAATTCAGGTCTAAGATCGTCTACTGCAATAAAAACAATATTCGGTTTCGTGTTATTAATTTCTTTAGGTGTTGATTCTTCTTTGGTTTTACAACTAATTAGTAATAGGAACAAAAGAAAATTAGATATAGAAAATTGGATGATTTTTTTCATAAGATACTAGTAAAAGTAAGTTATTTAAATAAAGAATACCGAGATAGCCCGGTATTCTTTGTTTTGAAATATTAATTCAAATAATAAACACATTTTGTAATTTAGTAACCGTCGTTTTGAATTAACGAATCGGTTTTATTTATTTCTGATTGAGGAATTGGAAGGTAATATTGTCTATCAAACCAAGGTCTAGTTACTACGGTTATTTCTTCATTAGTAAGGCTACCATCAGTTTCTTTAAACCATTTTAAACCTTTAACATCAAAACCTAAGTTAGCAGTATTCATCCATCTTCTTTCATCAAAGAAATTATGTCCTTCAAAGCATAATTCAATACGTCTTTCTCTTTTAATAGCTTCTAAAAGATCAGAACCAGTAGCCGTAATAGCAGGTTGTAATGCTCTTGTAGAAACTTTATTGACATATTCTCTTGCAATGTCTTCTTCGCCTAATTCAAAATTAGCTTCGGCATAGTTTAAATAAATTTCTGCTAATCGATATAAAATGAAAGGTCTACCAGGAGAAGTTTCTGTTAAGCCTTTAGACTCGTCTTGGAATTTTCTAATATTATATCCTGTTTTTGAAGAATGTAATACATTTCCTAAACCATTAGGAGAATCTAAACCATCAGGATGAACATCTGTATCTCTAGAAAGAAAATATTCTACTTCTCTGTTTCTAAACTCAGCACCGTTATAATTTAAAGTAGCATAATATCTCATTTCTCTATTTTCATTTGGTTGTGCCGGATTATATAAAGCTTCAGATGTTGAAGTTCCATCGTTCATATTATATAACAAAGCAAAATTGTGAGTTGGAGAACTTAAAGCCCAACCACCATAACCACTTGGAGCTTGTGTTTGATTCCATAATGAGTTTACATCTGTACCATAATCAAATAGAATGTCACCATAAGGTCTTGCAAAAATTATATCTCTGTTAGCTGATAAAAATAAATCACCATAAGATTCAGCGTCAGTTACAGGAATTAAATCTCTTGCACCAACTTCATCAATAACAGCTTTTGCAGCTTCAGCAGCTTTTAGCCATTTGTCATCAGCTATGTAATCATACAAAGGACCGTTTGGTAGGGTAGCAGGATCGTGCAAATCACTAGCTGCATATAATAATGTTCTTGATTTTACCGCTAAAGCAGCCAATTTAGTTGCTCTACCAAATTCATTATCTGGTCTTGTTAAAGGTAAAACAGCAGCTGCTTCATCTAAATTTTGGACAATAAAATCAACGCAATCTTGGTAACTACTTCTTGAAATATTAAAATCATCTTTTAAACTTAAAGCATTTTTAATTAAAGGAACACCTCCGTAATATTTGATTAATTTACTGTAAGTATTAGCCAATAAAAACTTCATTTCAGCTTTAAGTAGATTTACTTTTTCAGGATTAATTTTCATGGCTTCACTATCATCTACTTTGTCAAGAAACACTAAAATATCTCTAATGTAGCTATAGTATTTTCTCCACTGATCTCTAAAAACTCCAACATTATTTGGGTTCCATCCAGCACGTAACCTATATTGATCTAAATCGTTGAAGTTAAATTTTGCTTCAAAAGAAGCACCTTCAATATTAAATCTTCTAGACCACCACATAAATTTATTCAATCCCCAACCTTCAGTACTATTGTAAGAAGTGAAAACTAAACTTTCTAATTGATCAGGATCACTGTATATAAAATCTTCTGTAAACGTATTTCTCGATTCAATTTCTAATGTTTCTTCACAGCTATAATTAACAAGCATTAACATTAGAACGAAAACTATTTTTATTTTTTTCATTTTAGTTAAAAATTAAAATTAACACCTAGAGTATAACTTTTCAAAGATGAGTATGTTGATCCTCTAAAATTACTATATCCATTTGCTTCTGGATCTAAACCTAAATCAGCGATTTCAGAGAACATAGTGAATAAATTAAATCCTCTTACAAAAAGTCTGATATCACCAATTTTTGCTATATCCTTATTAATTGTGTATGCAAGTTCAACTTCCTTTAATCTTAAGAAAGAACCATCGTGTAACCATAAGTCAGCTCCAATAAAATTATCTGCATCTCCACTTTGATTTCCACTAAATCTATCATCTTGTTGAAAAGCTCTTGGGTATCTAGCATTTCTATTATCAGGAGTCCATCTATCTTCAAAAACATGAACAGGCTTTGAACCATTTTGGTCAAAGAACACTAATGTTTGAACATCTGCTTGTCCTTGGAATAAAAAGTTAAAATCGAAGTTTTTATAATTAAAACCTCCATAAAAACCATATTGAATGCGTGGAATACTAGAAGCATCTAAACGAATTCTATCTCCATCGTCAATAACTCCATCTCCATTAGTGTCTACATAAATAGGTTCACCTTCTACAGTACCCGGTAATTTAACAGCAGTGGCATCTACTTGAGCTTGATTTTGAAAAATACCTGCAGTTGGTTGTACAATATAAGTATCTATAGATTTTCCTTCTGATCTTAAAGCATCAGGGATATTACTTGGTTCATCTATAAAAACTACTTCATTTCTATTGGTTGATATATTACCACCAAAATTATAGTTTACATCACCAATTTTATCAGCCCAAGATAATTCAAATTCCCAACCAGAATTGTTCACTTCACCAAAGTTCTCCGAAGGAAACTCACTAGGTAAAACTCCTACAAAATCAGGGGTACTAGCGTTTCTAGTTCTTAAAATATCAGTTCTTTTTTCAAAATAATAATTTACATCACCAGATAACCTACTATCAAATAAAGAGAATGTTAAACCTACATTTTGTTGTGTAGATTTTTCCCAAGTTACGTTTGGATTTGGTTCAACAGTAGAAGAGAATCCGTTAAAGATTTCACCATCAACACCAAAAACAAAAAAGTTTGGTTGTGGCGTGTTAGGGTTTGGACTACCAAAATTAAAGCGAGATAAAAATTGAAATGGAGCAATACGATCATTACCTAATTGCGCCCAAGATGCTCTAATTTTTAAAGCGTTTATCCAGCTAACATTTTCTAAGAATTTTTCTTTATCTAAAGCCCAAGCAGTTGATAAACCTGGAAATATTCCAAAACGTTTTCCTGGTCCAAAGTTACTAGATCCATCTCTACGAATGGTAAAGTCTAAAAAGTATTTTTTCTTGTAGTCGTAAGATAAAGCTCCAAATATATCAAAACGAGCTCCTTCACCAGAAGAACCATTAGTTCTTGCATTTTCTTCACTACCAGCAAATAATTCAGGTACTTCAGAAGAAGGGAAACCTCCAATTCTTTCTCCGAAGAAGTTACTTACTTCTGAGTTTAATTTTTCAGTACCTAAAATTGCATTTACTGAATGATCTTCTGCAATTTTAGTGGTGTAGTTAAGAGTTCCATTCAATAAAATTTGACTGAAAGTATTAGAGGTTTCTCGAAGGATTCTATTTTCACCTCTTGGAGAGAAACCTGTTGATGGAATATATTCATTACTTCCTTCTAAAAAAGTATAATATGTCCATGGAGTATACCAAGATTTGGTTCTTGTTATTATTTTTCTATAACCAACAAAACTATTAAACTTTAACCCTTTTATAATTTTATCAAGTGAATAGTCAAAAGAAAAACGACTTCTTAAGTTTGTTGTGTTAGTATTTATAAATCCTGATTGTCTACTTGACATTAAAAATGGATTTTGCCCATTTTCTCCACCTCTAGCAGGTAATCCGTTAGGGTAAATTCCTACCTCAGTAGGTAAATTGGTATAAATGTGTTTGTATATGTTTCCTAAATCAACACCAGGTTGTTCACGATCACCAAAAATTCCAGCAATATCGATACCTACTTTAATGTCTTTATTAAGTTTAATATCTAAATTAGATCTAACTTGATTTTGATCAAATTGTAATGATCTTGATTTAAATAAACCTCCTTGTCTAATAGCATCAGCACTTACAAAATATTTAACTGCATCTGTACCACCAGAAATAGATAAAGAATTTCTTGATTCTGGAGCAAAATCTGCAAATGTAAGATCTATCCAGTTGGTGTCAGGATATCGTATTGGATCTGTACCAAATCGACTAATTTGTTCACTAGTAAAAGGATTAGTCACATTAGGATCTAATAAACGCTGTCTCTCTGCTATTTCATTTTCATAAGTAGCATATTGTTTAGCATTCATTATTTGTGGTCTCTGAGTAAACGATGAAACAGTATATGAACTAGAAACTTTTATTGTAGGTGCTCCTAACTTTCCTCTTTTAGTAGTAATTAATATTACTCCATTTGCAGCACGTGAACCATAAATTGCAGCAGCTCCATCTTTTAATACAGTTAAAGATTCGATATCTTCAGGTGAAAGATTTGAAAATGTTGTTGACTGAATACCATCTATTAAAATTAATGGAGAGTTATTATTTGAGGTAGATTTACCTCTAATTAAAATAGTAGTTGCATCATTACTAGTATCTCCATCTCCACCATTTCCTGCTCCTGGAGTTCCACCTCTATCAATAATGTTAAGTCCTGTAACTCTACCAGATAACGATTTAGCAATATCTTTACTAGAAGATCTTTGTATAACTTCATCATCAATTTTACCTACAGCTCCTGTTAACTCACCTTTTTTTCTTGTGGTGTACCCTAAAACAACAATTTCTTCTAATCTAGTAGCGTCTGAAACAAGTTTTACATTGATAACCTTTTTATTACCAACAACAACTTCTTGTGTTTTGTAACCAACGTAAGAAAAAACAAGTACAGTATTTTCTCCTGAAGCACTAATTGTGTAGTTACCATCAAAATCTGTTTCAACACCTTTGGTAGTACCCTTAATAACAACATTTACTCCAGGTAAAGGTCCTTCGCTATCCGAAACATTTCCAGATATTTGTTCTTGTAAATTAGATGATTTAGGTGTTTCTGGATCGATTGAGATCTTCGCAAATGCATTATTATTAGCACAAATGATAATAATTAAGATACATAGCTTTTTGAACATCATATCTAAATCCAAAAAATTCAATCTAATAAAGTTTTTGTAAACTTTAAGTGATGTAGTTTTTTTCATAAAATGAAAATTTATTTTTTAAATTATTTCTAATTGGATTTTTAGCTTTTTGATTGAGGAGGGCTGAAAAACTTATGATTACATGTTTTTATAATCTTTAAAAATTGTAAGCGTACCTTAAACAAAAAGTTAACTTAATATTAAGTGGTTTTTTGTGATGTGAAAATTATACAAAATGCGGACGCTAAAAATTATCAATATTATCTCTTACTAATTCATTTTTACCCTTGAGTATGTAAAATGTAAAAAATACTATTGAAATTTACATTTTTACTAATCTAATTGAGTTAAAATGGATTATTTATAAAATGATAAAATTGAAAAAAGTTGATTTATTTTAAATAGCCTCTCTGTAACTTTTAGGAGTGCTACCCATGATTTGTTTAAACTGCTTGTTAAAGTTTGTAATTGAGTTATATCCAACTAAATAAGAAACCTCAGATACAGATAAATTATTTTGAGCTAGATAACGCGAAGCATTACGAATACGAACTTCATTTAAAAATTGTGTAAAAGATTTGTTGGTTACCTTTTTGAAAAAACGACAAAACGAGTTCGTTGTCATACAAGCAACTTGAGAAATATCTTCTAGTGAAATGTTTTTAGAATAGTTGTCAGAAATATATTTTAAAACAGTGTCAATTCTACTTGAATTTATAGAAGTATATTGACGCATATCAGTAGAAGAAAGAACTTTTTTAGAATTTGTAAGCGATAATTGATGTAAAATGTTTAGTAATTTAATAGCCTGTTCGGTGTATGATAATTTGTTTAAACCTATCAATTCATTGTGAAGTTTATCGCTGATATTTTGACCAAAGCTAATTCCGTATTTAGATTCTTTAAGTATTTTATCGATTTTTAAAAATTCAGGATTTTTAAAAGTGTCTGACCCTATAAAGTCTTCAGTGAATTTAATAACAATGGTGTTTACCTTTTTATTTACAGTTTGATCTTTATAATCTTCAGCTTCATTTAACCATAAATGTGGCAAATACGGACCTACTAAAACCAAGTCTCCTGGTTGAAAACGAGATACGCTATCTCCTACAAATCTAATACCATGACTAACAGAAATGTATATAAGTTCGTATTGACTATGATAATGCCATGATGAATCTAGGCATGGCCTAGTATTTTTTGAAACGCTTAATTTTTTATTTGTAATCTCCTCCGGGTGCTTTAGTACTAACTTCATTATAATTCAATAAACATTTTAAGTGTTATAAAAAATATGACTTTCTCAAAAAAAGTCATAAAAAATATAAAGGATATTGTCAAAATTACATATTATTAATTATTTATGAAATTTTTGACTTATTTTAACTTTTGATTTCCTTTTTTTTAAACGTTTTTTTTTGGTGGTTATTTTATATGCTTAGTGATTAAGTTTTTACAAATGAAAATTATGATTCACCATTCATTTTATAATTCAAGTTTATCTAGTATATAATTTTTGTTGTTAGATTTTATAAGTAATAGAATAGTTTTTGCCTTTGCTATTTTATTGGAAGTATGTTTTAAAGTAAACGTGTTTAAAGGATCAACTGTATCGATATAAACTTCGCTTACATTACCTAGGTTATCTGTGATTTGAAGTGAAGCTTTACCTTCTCTAAAAACTCCGTATTCTCCACTTAAAATATTAGATTTTTTATTGAAATTTAATCTTTGAGTAATAATTCCAGATTTATTAACATCTAATATTAAAGAAGATTTAATTTTTGCAGCACCATGAATTTCTTTGTAGTTAAAGCTCTCCCCAGCTTCTAAAGTATAAATAGGAGTTTTTACTTCAGTTTCTAAATAACCATCTTCTAATCCACTATGAAAAATAACACTGTTTGCCCCATTTTCATAAGTCAATTTAGGATTGTAAGGTTCAAATATTTTTACAAAAGCAGTGTTGTTTGTTTTATTAACATAGCTAAGCCATGATTTTGAAGATACCATTTCAATACCTCCCATTAAATAATAATCATAGTGAGTTTCATAAATTCCAGGTGAAACTTCTCCCGTCCAGTTAGTTCCTTTATTAAAGTACTTTTTAATATGTTCAGGATTGTTTTTATCCAATTTCATTCTATTTCTATTGATATATCTCCATCTAGACTCAGGAGTAACACTAATATGAAATTGTTTTCCATCAGGTAATTTCAAATTTTTATCAAAAGGGATATGTGCAATAAAGTTTTCTCCGTCTTCTAACTCAGGTTTACTTCTTGAAATATGTTGACTAGAAATTTTTAAACCTCTTTCTATTGTTTGATTTCCTTTGTTCGTTAATGTATGATTGATAAACACTAAACTGCTGTTTTCTTCAATGTAAAGAGATCTACTATACTGAAATTGTTCCTCTATCTTTTCAGGAACCGAAAAACTTTTTGATTTGTAATCGAATTTTGGAACAGGTAAATTTTGAATACCAGAGGTAACTTTAATAGATGAAATTCCATCATTTTGTATAATCTCAGCATTATAAGGAGCATCGCCAATACTTACTGGAGGAGGCCAGCGTTTTACTTTTTTTCCATTTTTATTAATAGCACAATTATTTACAGGAATAGGTACAAGTCTGTATCCTCCAAAATTTCTCCAATCTTTAATTTTTACATGTTCATCATTTGAAAACGATTTTCCAAATAATTTAGGATTTATCCATAAAGAAGGAGTGTCTCCTAAATTGTATTCTAAAACTCTTCCTGCAGCTTTAGGAACTACAGCAACGCTAATAAATTTATTTTTAGCAACCATAACGTCATCCCATTTCCAATTTTTGTAATTTTTAATAATACTTACAGATGAATTTTTGTTGGTAGTTTGAGCTAATGAAAGATTTACTGTAGCTAGTAAAATAGAAAATATTACAGTTTTGTTTTTTGAGAATATCATCGTTAGTTAGTTTTAAAAGTTTGATCAAAATGAGGCATCTTATTTTTCTCCCATTGTTCAGCTGTTCGTTCATTATGAAACCATAATGGTTGTTGGTTTGTTGAACTCCAGTTTTTAGCATCTTTAACCAAATTGTCTAATATTTTCGGATGTACTTTACTTAAGTCATTTTTTTCTCCTGGATCATTTTGTATATCATATAAAGTCCAGTTATTATTATTTGTTTTTAAAGCTTTCCATTGATTTTTACGAACTCCAACATCAGTATGATTCTTAAATTCAATTCTATGACGTAGTGCATAAATGTTTTCATTTTCATAAGAGTTTTTTCCATGTAAGAAATCATTCCAAATATTTTTACCATCAAGTATTTTATTGTCGGGTAATTTAGCATTTGCTAAATGAGTGAAAGTAGGGTATAGGTCTAATGCAGAAATTGGATGTTCGAATTTTTTACCTGAAGGAACAACATTTGGCCAGTGAAAAAACATAGGAACTCTATATCCACCTTCGTTTGTGCTTCCTTTGCCTTCTGCTAATGGATAATTGGTAGCTCCTTTACTTAATTTTCCACCGTTATCACTAAAGAAAACAATGAGTGTATTTTCTAATTGATGATTCTTTTTAAGAGTTTCAACAATATTGGTAACACCTCTATCTACAGCATGCACCATACCAGCATAAATTTGTCTTTTTTTATCTTTTATATGACTGTACAGTTTTAAATCTTCTTCTTTAGCTTCTAATGGAGTGTGTGGAGCATTGTACGATACGTAAAGAAAGAAAGGATCGTTTTTTTGATTCGCTTTATTAATAAAATTGATAGCTTCTCTAGAAAGTGCATCAGTAATATATTCATTTTCATCAACTTCTTTTCCATTGAATTGAAGCGGAGTTATGTAATCTCTAATTTTAGTATTTCCATTTGCTTTTTGTTTTTCATATTCGGCTTTAAATTGTTTAGGGAAATAATTATGTCCGCCTCCTAAAAAACCATAGAAATCATCAAAACCTCTATTATTTGGGTGATATTTTTGAACAGTTCCTAAGTGCCATTTACCAATAGCACCCGTGTAATAACCTGATTTTTGTAAGGTTTTGCTAATAAATTCTTCCTTAGTAGTAATACCTAAACCTGCATTCTCATGAGCTCTTGGTAAATTAAATTGTCCGCCAATTTTATGAGCATATCTACCCGTCATAATACTGGTTCTACTCGGACCACAAAAAGGATGCGCAACATAAGCATCAGTAAAAATAGTTCCGTTTTTAGCAAGTTTATCTAAACCAGGTGTTTTAATGTCTTTAGCACCGTTAAAACCTACATCTGAATACCCTAAATCATCGCATAAAACAACCAAAATATTAGGTCTTTTAGTGGTTGTTTTAGTTAAACTAGATATTTTTTCTTTGATTTCCTTTGTTTCTTTTTTATTATTAATGCAGCTATAAAAACTCAAGAGCACAGAAAGTGTAACAAATTGTAAAATTTGTTTCTTTATAATTGATTTCATTATCATTATCAGATTCGGTTTGTTTAATCATCTAAATAATGAAATAATTTTATCAAAATATGGCTCATTTTTATCTGTTAGTTACTTTTTTTTAACTGATTTTGATTAAAATATCATCGATCTGAGGTAATTTAGAAGAAATTGACTTCTTCAATTTATGATACATTTGTATTTGAAAAATAAAATTTTAAGTGAGATTTATTCAACATTTTTTTTTAATCATAGTTTTTTGTGCTTTTATTGCTTCTTGTAAAGAGAAAAATGAGTATCAAAGCGTATTCAAAGAAATTGAAGTAAGACTTTATGATTCGATTAGTGATGACTTTTTCTTAGGTGATAAAAAATGTAAAGAATGTCACCAAAAAGAATTCAAAAATTGGAAAGGATCTCATCATGATAAAGCAATGGAGGTTGCAAACTCAGAAACTGTTTTAGGAAATTTCAAAAATATAACTTTTGAAAGTCAGGGAGTCACATCGAGGTTTTTTAAAAAAGGAAAAGACTTTTTTGTAAACACAGAAGGTCCAGACGGAAATTATCATGATTATAAAATAGCATATACGTGTGGGGTTTTTCCATTGCAACAGTACATTGTGAAGTTTCCGAATGGTCGTTATCAATGTTTGAAAACAGCTTGGGATTCTAAAGTAGGAAAATGGTTTGATTTATATCCTGATTTTAAGATTGTGCATTCAGAATGGCTACACTGGTCTAGAGGCGGTTTAAATTGGAATACCATGTGTGCTGATTGCCACTCTACAAATGTTAGAAAAAATTACAGAAGAGAAACGGATAGTTATAATACAAAATATTCGTTGATAAATGTTAGTTGTGAAGCTTGTCATGGGCCAGGAAAACAACATGTAAATGATGTTGCTAGATTGGGAGAAGATTATGTAAATTCAGATACTTTTTTGATGACATCTAATACATCTCCAAAAGAATTAGTAGATCAATGTGCACGCTGCCATATGAGAAGGGAGCAATTTTCTAAAGCATATGATTTTAAAGGAACAATGTTGGATCATTATTTTCCTCAGTTAATAGAAGAAGAACGATATCATGCAGATGGTCAAATTTTAGATGAGGTATATGTTTATGGATCGTTTGTACAAAGTAAAATGTATCAGAATAATATTAGTTGTACCAATTGTCATAATGCACATTCATTAAAGTTGAAGTTTGAAGGAAATGCCTTGTGTGCCCAGTGTCACGAACCACAAAAATATAATGCAAAAACCCACCATGCTCATAACATAAACTCTGAAGGAGCACAATGTGTTAATTGTCATATGCCAGGGAACTATTATATGGGGAATGATTTTAGAAGAGATCATAGTTTAAGAGTTCCAAGACCAGATTTAAGTTTAAAATATGGAACACCAAATGCATGTACCAATTGTCATAATGATAAAGATGATGAGTGGGCTTGGAGTTCATTTAAAAAGTTATATGGAACAGTAGATTCTATTCATTTTTCAGAAAAATTGATTCCAGGAATACAAGGAGAAGTTAATGCTCATGAAGGATTGTTAGCATTAATTCAAGATAAAAAACATCCAGAAATAGTAAGAGCTTCAGCTGTAAAAGCATTGGAAAAATACAATACCACTATTTTTATTCAGCAGTACATCGATTTATTAGAAGACGATTCTCCTTTAGTGAGAGCAACTAGTATTGATGTTTTAAGCGGAATTAATAATAGAAATTATGTTTCTTATTTTTTACCTCTTTTAAAGGACACTAAAAGAACAGTAAGAATTAAAGCTTTTTATGGATTAAGTAGTTTGGCAAAAGAAGAAGTTCCTGAAGTTTATAAAAAGGATTATGATAAGGTTAAAAAAGAGTTTTGGAATCATGTTAACTCTAATTATGATTTTGTTGGAGGAAGAGTGAAAGAAGCGAATTACTATTTAAAAAAAGGAAATGTTAACAAAGGAATTGAAGGGTATGAAAATGCTCTTAAAATAGATGAATTAAATAACAGTTTAAGATTAACGTTAGCTAATTTATATTATCAGAATAATACTTTTAATAAAGCTGAAAGTCTGTTTAAAAAAGTGATTGAATTAGAACCTGAGTACGGACCAGTTTATTATTCGTTAGCGTTATTGCTTGCAGAGCAGAATAGAGTAGAGGAAGCCATAGAGCAGTTACAAAAAGCGAAAATTAAAATGCCTACTAACAACCGAGTATATTACAATTTAAGTTTGCTGTACAATAAGAAAGGCGATTATAAAAATGCAGAAAAAATTCTTTATGAGGGGTTGAAAGTAGCTCCAAATAATGAGAGTCTATTATATACACTTGCTTATCAGTTTTATACAACCGATAATTATAAGAAATCTAGAACAATTATTAAGAGGTTGATAAAGCTACATCCTGAAAATCCTCAGTATATGAGATTTTTAGACGAGTTAAAAACAAAATGATAATGCTATTTTAAAACGGAGAATTTAAAAGTAGTTTCATTGCTGTAAGTATCACCAGGTTTTAATAGAGTAGTTGGAAAATGAGCGTTATTTGGAGAATCTGGATAATGTTGAGTTTCAAAACAAATAGCAGGGAAATCTGTGTAAATCACATCATCTTTAAAAGTTAAGTCTTTAAAATTTTTAGGAGTGTATACCACAATAGCAGGTTGATTGGTAAAAACTTTCATACAAATTCCTGATGTTTTAGAACTTATTTCAGCATCATGTTTTTTGTTGTTTAAAATGAAAGTGTCGTCTAATCCATTAAAGTTTGGATGATTGATTTTAGTTTTTTTGTTAAAATCATAAGAAGTTTTATCAACAGCGTTTTTTTTGCCTGAAGGAATCAATTGATCATCAACATCTAAATAAAAATCACCATCAATAAATAATTCATGATTCAATATAGATTGCTCTCCATTTAAATTAAAATAAGAATGATTGGTAAGATTTACGTGTGTAACACTATCTGTTGTTGCTGAATATTTAATTGTTAATTCATTATTTTCAGTAAGAGAATAAGTAACAAAAACATGTAAGTTCCCTGGATAACCTTCTTCTAAATGTTCACTTAAATATGATAAGGTAATGGAAGATGTAACACCATTCTCAATATTTTCTACAATCCAGTTTTTTTTATCAAATCCATTTTTACCACCATGTAAATGCACTCCTTCTTTAGTATGAATAGGAAATTTTTTTCCATCAATTTCAAGACTTGTTTTAGAAATTCGTCCAGCATACCTGCCAACAGTAGCTCCTAAGTACAAGTTATTATTTAAATATTTTTCAGTTTTATAATCTTCACTAGAGCTAAGACCAACAACAACATTCACAAGTTTGTTATTTTTATCAGGCACCTTTAAACTTAGTATAGTAGCGCCAAGAGTACTGATTTCTAATTCTAAATTATTTTTATTTTTTAAAATATAAGTATTCATAATTAGTAGGTAGAAGCTCTTTTAACAAGTTCAGTTTCAATGACTATATTTTTAATTTTTTTATCGTTGTTGTGAATACGTTTCATTAAAGTCTTAAAAGCCAGTTTTCCCATTTCTTCTGGTTTCTGGTTAATGGTTGTTAAAGAGGGTAATGTGTATTTGGGAATTGCTCCGTCTGTAAAACCAATTACAGCAATATCATTAGGTACATGAAGTCCTTTTTTCTGAATAATATTAATAGCACAAATAGCAGAAAGTTGATCAGCAGTTATCAAAGCATCTATTTTATGTTGTTGAAGTGCTTTTATTAACTTTCCTTCAAACTCGTTGTAATCAGTAATGTTTATCAAATTAGGAGAAGCAGATAATTCATCTTCAATAGCTTTACAATATCCTTTGGTTCTGAGTGCTCCAACGCTGGTATTTGCAATAGTAGATAAAAAGGCAATGTTTTTACAATTGGTTTTTACAAGATATTTTACAGCATCATACGTAGCTTCAAAATCATTTACAGTTATTTTATCACATATAATTTCTTCTGAAACTCTATCAAACATAACTAAAGGAAAATTACGATGTCCCAAACTTTTAAAATGGTCAAAGTTGTTCTTATTTTGAGTTTCCTCAGCCAATGAAATCAATACACCATCTACGCTTCCATTCATTAAAAACGAAACAGAATCGGCTTCTTTACTTAGAACATCATTTGACAAGCAAATAATAAGTTTATAGTTTAATTTATTAGCTTCTAGTTCTATAGCATGAATCACCTTAGCAAAGAAGTCATCTTGTACATTAGGAACAATTACACCAATTCTTTTGGTAATATTTGATTTTAAACTTCTGGCTACATCATTTGGAATGTAGTTTAGTTTTGAAGCTAATTCTTTTACCTTATTTGTTGTTTTTACACTAATTTCATAGCTGTTGTTTAATGCTTTTGAAACTGTTGATGTAGATAAATTTAAGGTTTTTGCTATGTCTTTAAGAGTGACGTTGCTTTTCATTGTAAATTATGCAATACTGTAATGTTTAATATGTAATTTTTTTAAAGTGTTAGCTGCTTGTTCTGCAGTAATATCTCGTTGTGCATTGGCAAACATTTCATAGCCAACCATAAACTTTTTCACTTCAGCAGATCGTAAAAGCGGTGGATAAAAAGACATGTGAAAATGCCATTCGGGATGCTCTTTATCGGTAGGACTTTGATGTATTCCTGATGAGTAAGGAAATGAAGTTTGAAAAAGATTATCGTATTTGGTAGTTAATTGCTTAATGATTTCAGCAAAAGCAGTTTTTTCATCATTATTTAATTGTCCAATATGTTGATATTGTTTGATTGGAACAATCATCGTTTCGTATGGCCAAGTTGCCCAATATGGAACCAAAGCAACAAAATGTTCATTTTTTAAAACAATACGTTCATTCAATGCCAACTCTTGTTGAATATAATCGCTTATTAAACTTCTGTTATTTTTTTTCCAATAATCAAGTTGATGGAATTGCTTTTTTAAAACTACTTCAGGAATAGAAAACTGAGCCCAAATTTGCCCGTGAGGATGTGGATTACTGCAGCCCATAATTGCACCTTTGTTCTCAAATATTTGAACATGATTAATGTTTGTTTTTTTTCCGAGCTCCTCATATTCATGTTGCCATAAACTAATCACTTCACAAATTGATGCAACAGACATTAATGGTAGCGTTAAAGAATGATCTGGCGAAAAACAAATTACTTTACAAATTCCTTCTTCACTTTCTGCTTTTAACAATCCATTGGTATAAGTTTCGTGTTCTTGATCTTCAATCAAAGCCGCGTAATCATTTACAAAGCTATACGTGCTTTCATAATCAGGATTTACACTTCCGTTAGCTCTTGTGTTTCCTGGACATAAATAGCAGTCAGGATCATAAGTAACCTTTTCTAAAATGACAGGTTTATCTTTTTTTCCTTGCCAAGGTCTTTTGGTTCTGTGTGGAGAAACTAAAATCCATTCTCCAGTTAATATATTATATCGTCTGTGCGATTTTGAGTTAAATTCCATAATTAAATTTTAGAAACTCCGTTTCCTATAGCTACTGTAATTGGAGTAAGATTAATATTGAATTTTTCTTGGTAAGCAGGAGAAATACTATTGATAAATTCTTCATGAAAATCTTTATGAACAATATTAATGGTGCATCCACCAAAACCACCACCCATCATTCTGGCTCCCACTACATAATCAAGATTGTGAGTAAAATCAACTAAAAAATCGAGCTCTTCACAACTCACTTCAAATAAATTGGTAAGTCCTCTATGCGATTTGTAAACCCATTCTCCAAAACCTACAATGTCTTTATTTTTAAGGCATTCAACAGCATAAAGAGTTCTTCTGTTTTCTTTTGTAATGTATAAAGCTCTATTAAAGATTTTATGAGGTAATATATTTTTAAACTCTTGAATAATCTTTGGACTTACTTGAGCTAATAATGTATATTCAGGATATTTTTTATTGATGGCTTCTAAAGCTGTATTACACTCATCACGCCTCACATTATATTCACTAGTGGCTAAGTTGTGAGAAACATTGGTGTTTAATAAAATGATTTTATAATCGCCAAAATCAGCAGGTATTAATTGATGTTCTAGTGTTTCACAATTCAATAAAAGTAGATGATCAGCACAACCTTTTACTACAGCAAATTGATCCATAATACCACATTTGGTACCCACAAAAGTATGTTCAGCATCTTTTGAAATATTAATAATTTCAATATCGGTAAGTCCAATGTTAAATAGTTCGTTTAAACCTTTAGCAATACCACACTCTAAAGCAGCAGAAGAACTAACACCCGAGCCCAAAGGTAAATTGCTATAAATATTACAGTCAAAACCTTTTACAGCATTAGGCTTTAGTACATTTATATGAAAAATAACTCCAATAATATAGTTATGCCATTCTATATTACTTCTTTTTAAATCATTTAGATTAATTTCAAATTGATTTTTAAAATTTTCAGAGTATACTTTACAAGTTTCAGTATCATTTTTACGAAAACTTAACGTGATTTTTTTATCAATAGAAGCAGGTAATACATGACCACCACTGTAATCAACGTGTTCTCCAATAAGATTAATTCTACCAGGAGAATCGATGACAATATCGTATTGTTTTTTAGGATTCATATTCATTTTAAATACTCTTGAATTTGCTGTTTAATCAATAGAAAATGTGTTTTCAAATCGGTGAAGTTTTCAGTTGCTATATATTCTTTATGAAGAAGAGAGCTACCCATACCCACACCTTTAGCACCAGCTTCAAAAAATGATGAAATATTCTCTTTTGAAACACCACCAGTAGGCAATAGTTTTATGTCATTAAGAGGAGCTAACACATCTTTAATGTATTTTGGTCCTAGTTGGGTTGCTGGAAAAACTTTTACAGCAGAAGCCCCTAAAGACCAAGCTTTGTATATTTCAGTAGGAGTATAAGCACCAGGAAAAATTGGAATATTTTTAGAAACACAGTAAGTAATAACTTCTTCATTTATAATTGGTGTAACAATAAATTGAGCACCAGCTGTAATTGCCCTATGGCAGTCAACCATGGTACAAACAGTTCCTGCACCGATATTTAGTTTAGGAAAATTATTTTTAAGATTATTAATTAATTCCGTAGCTCCTTCTGTGTTCATAGTTACTTCCAACGTATAGAGTTGACTTTCTAAAAAGGTTTTAGCAATGTTAAGAGTAGTTTCTTTACTTAAACCTCTTACAATTCCAATAATGGGAGCTTCATTAAATAAATCCCAAGAGAAAGAAGAGTTGTTATTTATCATGTAATAAGAGTATTTTTTGTTGTCCTATTAAAAACGCGTTTTTTAAAATTGAATCATCTAATAGTACAAGTTGATTTTTAGGAATAATCATTTCTAGCGCAGTCTTATACATGTCAAACATAGGATTAGATGCCGCTAAAAATAATTTGGTTGTTATGTGTTGTAAGTAGCTTAACTCATTACCAATGAGCATACCACTTAAGAAATAATAATTGTCTTTTTTATCTTTATTTTCCAAAACATCTTTTACCCTAACGCTAAATAAACTAGCAGCTAGTTGATGCTTAATTCCAATTTCAATACCTTCTTTAAAAGCTTGATTTTTTTCGGAATTCCAAGTGGTAGAAACCACCGAGTTACTTAAAATAGAAGTGTTGGATAATATGTCGAATAATTCACCAGTCATAAAGTTTTTTAGATTGGTGAAAGAGTGGTTAGTAAAAGATATGTGTTTACTGTGTGTACCAGGAAGTAATAATATTCCTTCGTTAAGATCTTTTAAAAAATTAGCCAAACCTATTGCTTGAACTTCTTCGCCACGCATCATTCCTGAAGAATTTTTTACACCAGAAATTAATACGATGTTTAATCCATTGGAAGTTTTTAAATATTCTGAATTTAAATTACTACCATCCATAGAGAAAGGGAAATTAGCATATGGCATGTTTTTTAAACCAATATTGGAAGAAGCCATACCAGCAATGACAATAATTTCATTTTGATATTTTTGAGGTAGCTTTAAAACTTCTTTTTTTAAATGATTCGAAAAAAAGTCAAATTGAGTTATTGAAGAAGTGGTTTTAAATACATCAAACAAATCTCTAATTCCTAAATCAGACGTGTTCTCTTCAATAACAGTTAGGGTTGCTGTTTCAATTACACGTAATCTGAAATTAGTGGTACCCCAATCACAGCTAATAAAATATGTAGAAGTCATAATATTCAACTTTATATAAAGAACTTACAGCTCTTGGTTAAAAACTTAATTGCTGTATACACAATAAAGTATAACCTAAAACAAAACAATAAAAAATGTGATAAGAAGTAGAGGTGTAAATTACCTCTTACTAACTTTATTTTATCTATTTCAGTAGGTTTTTAATATGAGAAGTAAGAAGAAGAGAAAAGTTTATTGAGATATATTTACCCTAACTAAGATAAAATATTGTGTGCTTACGATAAAATTAACGAACTATTATAGTTACTGATGTTATAAATTTGATGATTGTGTGTTTTATAAAAACAAGATAATGAGTAAAAAACATTTACAGGTATTCTTATTATTAGCTCTATTTAATATAGGAGCGATAATCAATGCTCAAGATAAACCTAACATTATATTACTATTTGCAGATGATGCAGGTTATAATGATTTTGGTTTTCAAGGAAGCAAAGAAATGCTAACTCCAAGTTTAGATAAATTAGCAGATGAAAGTATACAATTTAAACAAGCTTATGTAACAGATCCAACTTGTGGGCCATCAAGAGCAGGTTTATTAACAGGTAAGTATCAACAACGTTTTGGTTACGAAGAGAATAATGTACCCGGTTATATGAGTGAAGTTTCTGCTCAAGATAATGCAGAAATGGGATTGCCGTTAGGGGAAAAAACAATGGGAGATTATATGCAGAGTTTAGGATATGTTACTGGTTTTTACGGAAAGTGGCATGTTGGTGGGGCCGATCGTTTTCATCCTACAAAAAGAGGTTTTGATGAATTTTATGGTTTTAGAGGAGGAGCAAGAGATTATTTTGCATACAAGAAATTACCAAAAGATAAATTGAATTGGTTAGAAAAAGGATTTGAAAATTATCAGGAGCATAATGGGTATCTGACTGATTTTTTAGCTGATGAAACAATAAAGTTTATAGAGAAGAATAAATCGAAACCTTTTTTTGCATTTGTTTCTTTTAATGCTGTGCATACACCAATGGATGCTAAAAAGGAAGATTTAAAAAAGTTTCCGAATCTGAAAGGAAAACGAAAAGAAGTAGCTGCAATGACATTAGCTTTAGATAGAGCTTGTGGTAAAATTATGGATAAATTAAAAGAGTTAGGTTTAGATGATAATACTTTAATTGTTTTTACCAATGATAATGGCGGACCTTCTGATAAAAATGCATCTGTAAATTATCCACTTAGTGGAACAAAATCAAATCATTTAGAAGGAGGGATTCGAGTACCATTTTTACTAAAACTTCCCAAGGAAAAAAAGCTAAGTTCAAGTTATAAATACCCAATTAGTACTTTTGATTTACTACCAACTTTTTATGAAATCGGAGGAGGAGATGTTTCTAAGATAAAAGATATCGATGGGGTGAGTTTACTTCCGTATATAAAAGGAAGCAAAACAGGAGAACCACATCAAGCGTTATTTTGGAGAAAAGATGGTAGAGGTGCAATTCGAAAAGGGGATTGGAAATTGATACGATTTCCAGATCGTCCTGCAATGTTATTCAATATTGTTGAAGATGAAAAAGAGTTGTATGATGTTTCTAGTGAACACCCAGAGCTGTATAGACAAATGTACAAAGAGTTGTTTGATTGGGAATTAACTTTAGAAAGACCCAGATGGATGTTGAAGAAGAGTTATGAAAAATATGATATTGATAGAATGGATAAATATTGGAATAAAGGAGAAAAAACTTCAGGGAGTTCTTTCAATAAGAATCTTAAAAATTAAAAAATAAATGTTGAATTAATTCAACTTATATATAAAAGCATAGCAGATAATGATAACAGAATCAACTAGTATACATAAAAAAGAGATTGCAACACATACAAAGTTTAAAGGAATTAAATTAGGAGACTGTCAATGGACCACAGGTTTTTGGGCAGACAAATTTAAACTTTGTGAAGATATTATGGTTCCTTACATGGGAGATGTATTGTGTGGAGATATTGGTCATGCACTGAACAACTTTAAAATTGCCGCTGGAGAAAAAACAGGAGAGCATAAAGGAATGTATTGGCACGATGGTGATTTTTATAAATACATGGAAGCTCAGATATATGTATACGGACATAATAAGGATGAAAAGATCTTAGAAAAGTTAGATGAGTACATCAGAATTATAGGAAATGCTCAAGAAGAAGATGGGTATTTACAAACTCAAATTCAATTACGAGAAGATGCAGATCGTTACGAAAACAGAAAGTATCACGAAATGTATAATACTGGGCATTTATTATTAAGTGCTTGTGCACATTATACTATTACAGGAAAAAGAAATTTCTTAGATATTGCTATAAAACATGCCGATTTATTACATACCATTTTTATGCCAGAAACCAAACATTACGGTCGTTTTGGTTTTAATCAAACTCAAATTATGGGATTGGTAAAATTGTATAGAACAGTTGGTGATAAAAAGTATTTAGAATTAGCAGAACGTTTTATAAACAATAGAGGTAAATATGAAGTAGCACACCATTCAACTACAGAAGGTTATCCTATAGGAGATATGGTACAAGAGCGAACTGCACTTCGAGATGCAACAGAACCTGTAGGACACGCTGTATTGGCTTTGTATTATTATGCAGGAGCTACAGATGTGTATGCAGAAACAGGAGAGCAGGCATTATTGGATGCTTTAGACAGGCTTTGGGAAAGTGTAACTCAGAAGAAAATGTATGTAACTGGAGCAGTTGGACAAACACATTATGGAGCATCAAAGAACAGAGATATGATCGAAGAAGGTTTTATTGATGATTATATGATGCCGAATATGACTGCTTACAATGAAACTTGTGCTAATCTTTGTAATGCCATGTTTAGTTATCGAATGTTAGGTGTAAAAGGAGAAGCTAAATATGCAGATATCATAGAATTAGTTATGTATAACAGTGCGCTTTCTGGGATCAGTTTAACTGGGAAAGAGTATTTCTATGCGAATCCATTACGTATGGTAAATAATACAAGAGACTACAATGCACATAAAGATGTAACGGAAACTCCAGAAAGAAAACCATATTTAGAATGTTTTTGTTGTCCACCAAACTTGGTGCGTACAATTGCTAGAGTTTCAGAATGGGCTTACAGTCTATCTGAAAACGGATTAGTAGTAAATCTTTTCGGAAGTAGTGTTTTAGATACAAAGTTACTAGACGGTTCAGTAATAAAAGTTACTCAAGAAACTAATTATCCTTGGGAAGGTAGTATCAACCTAACTATTGAAGAGTGTAAATCAGAAGCTTTTGAATTGTTAGTTCGTATACCTGAATGGGTAAACAATGCTTCAATTTCAATTAATGGTGAAAAAGTTACTGCAGAAGTTATTTCTGGTACTTATGCTATTTTAAATAGAGAATGGAGTGCAGGAGATGTAATTACAATAGATTTGCCTATGGAAACTCATTTTGTAGAAGGTCATCCACGTATTGAAGAGGTAAGAAATCAGGTTGCTGTAAAAAGAGGTCCGGTTGTGTATTGTGTAGAGTCTCCAGATTTACCAAAGGATACAAATATTTTAGATGTTTACATCAACGGAAAAGAAGCTTTAGAAGCAGAATTTAAACCAGATTTTTTAGGAGGAGTTACTACAATTAATAGCGAATTAATGTTACGTAGTGATAATCCAAATTCAATGTACAAAACAGTAAAAGCTCCTCAATGGAATTCTTATAAAACAAATCTTGTTCCTTATTTTGCTTGGAGCAATAGAGGGCAGGCAGAAATGACTGTTTTTATGCCAGTTGTTTGGTAAAACATAATAATTCCCATGCATATAAATAGCAGTTTTACTTTTTAGATTTTATAATTTTTTAATCAAAGAATTTATAAAGAAAAACTGCTATAATTTTTTAAAAAACTTAAAGTAATTCTACTACATGAAAATATAGAAAAGTAGTATATGAAAATCACAACTCATAAGATTATACCTAAAACGCTTTTATTTGGAACGATTTTTATGTTTTCCATTAGTCATTGTCAGTCTAAAAGTCAAAATAATTTTACAGAAGTAAAAAAAGGTTTTCCAAGAAAAGAAAAAAATCTAAGAAAATGGGACGCTCCTGTAGTCGTAGATTTAGATCAAGACGGATATCTCGATTTATTGATAAATGATCATGGTTTTGGCGTTCAAGTTTGTTGGAATAACAAAGGTGAATTTGCAAAACCATTAGATATAATTATGGGAGATTTACATGGAATTTCTGCTGGTGATTTTGATCGAGATGGTTTTATAGAAGTTATAATGTCCAGAGGAGGTGGTTCAGGTAGTAATGCAAGGAATTCAAAATTATTTAAAGTTATAAATAGAGAGTTTATAGCTCAACCTGATTTTAATCCTCCTTTAGAATTAATGAGGGGTAGAACAGTAAAATTTGCCGATTTAAATAATGACGGAAGTCTAGATTTATTAAATTTTGCATTTCCAGATAAACAGAAACAAGGAGATAGCGAAAACTATATTTATAAAAACAACGGATTAGGAACATTATTACTTCAAAACAAACTACCATCTTCTAAAGGTGATGGGCAAAAATCGTTATTGACAGATATTAATAATGACAATGTTTTAGATATCATATTATATGGAAATGCGTCAATTAAAGTATATCAGGGAACAGAAAACTTTAATTTTAAAGAAGTATCTACAAAAGTACTTCCGTTTCTTATAGAAAGAGCAACAAGTATTGTTGAGATAGATTTTGATAATGATGGAGATTTAGATCTATATATTTCAAGAGGAGAAGATTTTAAAAAAGAAGAAACATTCTACAATAAACAAACAAAAGCATTTGGGTTTTATACAAAAAGAGGAATGTTTAAAATACCAGATATACAAGTAGGAGATGTACTTGAGATTGAAAATCTTCAAACTCAATGGCCATATAATGAAGCTTTGTTTTTAGGAGAAACTGGGTATAATTATGAGTTTAAAGGAGAAACACACTCTGGTAGAAACATAAGATTAACTAATAGTAATGCGTTAGGTTTTCCAGATAAAATGGATTTCAAACATAAAAAAGGAATATATCTTGGTTATGTTGGGAATACAAAGTGGAGGTTGGCAGGTTATTTATGGTCACCTAGTACAGGTGTAATTCATAATGTAAAAGATTATAAAGAAAAAACTTATGATAAAGCATTACATGATATTTTACTAGAAAACAAAAAAGGCTTATTTAAAGATGTTACTAATGAAAGGGGAGTTTATTTAAAAGAAAATACTGTTACTACTACTGTTGCAGATTTTGATAATAATGGTTTTCAAGATTTAATGATTCGTAAACGCGGAAATTTGGTTTTCAACAATAAAACAATTCTTTACCTAAATAAAGGAATAGATGGTTTTGAAAATTATCAAGATCATAACATAGTAACAAAAGAGTTAGGAAGTATTGGTTTGGTTATTGAAACGATTGATTACGATAAAGATGGTAATCAAGATGTTGTAATTGGCGATGAAAGAGGAAAGTGGCATTTATTCAAAAATGAATTAGATAAAGCCAAAACAAATAATTACATAACAATTACAGTAGGAAATTCTTCATCAAACAAAGCTACTGCTTTAGGAGCTTTGGTTTCTATTGAATCTTGCACAGGTATACAACAAAAAAGAATAGGAAGTACAGGAGCAAACTATTCACTCTCATTTAATAATCAAATTCATTTTGGTTTAGGTACTTGTAAAAAAACAGTTATAGTTAAAGTAAAATGGTCTAATGGAGAAGAACAAAAAAAGGAAATAAATACATTTAACACTAATGTGTTTATAGGAGAACAAACTAAAACTAACTTAAAATAATTTATGAAATCATATAAGAAAAACGTGTTTATATATGCAACAATAGTTGCTTTAGGTGGCTTTGTTTTTGGATTAGATGCAGCATTAATTTCAGGAGGATTTAAATTTATTACTGCTGAATTTAATTTAAATGAATGGGAAATTGGCGCTATTGGTTTTGGTCCAGGTCTCGGAGTATTAATTGCATTGCCTTTAGCTGCTTGGTCTAGTAATAAATACGGAAGAAAAGCAACATTGAAAACCATTGCTTTATTATACATAGTTTCAGCTATTGGATCTGCATTAGCAACATCATTTACTACATTGTTTTTAGCACGTTTTTTAGGAGGACTAGCTTTTAGTTCTATTACGTTAGCTTCTATGTATGTTGGAGAAATAGCTCCACCAGAACAAAGAGGGAAATTAGTTTCAATGTTACAAATTAATATTGGAATAGGGTTTTCAGCAGCCTATTTTATCAATTATTGGATTTTACAACAAATGGGAACAGATGCAGCTTGGGTAACAGCAATCAATTTAAAAGAAACAGGATGGCGTTGGATGTTAGGAATTGAAATTTTACCAGCTTTCTTTTGGTATATTTTCTTGTTTTTTATTCCTAAAAGTCCAGCGTGGTTGATGTATAAAAACAAAGAAGAGGAAGCTAGAAGTTCTTTAGCAAAAGTATATCCTGAAAATGAAATAGAAGACCATATTCAGGAAATGAAAGAAAGTGTCTCTAAAGCAGATAACAATAAATCAACAACATCACAACTAAAAGAGATATTTAGTGCACCAATGAAAATAGTTTTTATTGTAGCATTAACTTTAGCTATTGTTCAACAATCAACAGGAATCAATGCTATTATGACTTATGCTTCTACAATGTTTGAACAACTTGGTTTAGGAACAGATGGAGCTTTTGCTAGTGCAATTTGGCTAGGAGTTATAGGGTTGTTAGCAACTGTTTTATCACTTTCATTAATAGATAAAATAGGTAGAAGGCCGTTAGTGGTTGGTGGTTTGATATGGATTATTTTAAGTTTAGGAATTTGCGCATTTGGATTCAATCAAGCTACTTATAAAATTACAAATGAAGCGATCAGTAAAATGAAAAATATTCCAGATGTTGATAAGCTTACAGTTTTAGTAGGAAAAGAGTTTAAAAGTGATACAAAGTTTAAAGAAGCAATAAAACAAGTACTAGGAGAAGCATCAGCAAGAGATAATTCAGGAGCATTATTACAAGAAGCAACAAATATTAATGCGTTACTTATTTTATTAGGAATATTAAGTTTTGTAGCGGCATTTAACTTTTCAATAGGACCAATAATGTGGGTATTATTATCAGAAATATTTCCTATTTCTTTACGAGGAGTTGCTATCCCTTTATTTGCTTTAATATCGAGTACAGTAAGTGCTATTGTACAGTTCTTTTTTCCTTGGCAATTACAAAACATGGGAGCAAGTACCATCTTTATTTTTTATGCAAGTATTGTTTCAATAGGACTTTTTATATTATATAAATTTTTACCAGAAACAAAGAACTTATCTATTGAAGAAATTCAAAAATTGATGAAGAAATCTGAATAAGCTTAGTTCAGATGAAATAATAAACAAACACAAATTATAATGAGATTAACAAACCAAATAAAACTACTAAAGACGTTAAGTTTAGTAGCTTTTACAATTTTATGTTTTGGTTGTAAAACAACACTTAAAAATAAATTAGAAAGTGAAGCTTTAACAAAAATTGAAATTTTAGAAAAACTAACGGATAATGCTAGAGAAAAATCAATAGATGTAGCTAGAGAAGAAACCATTTTATGGTTTTCTAAAGAGTTTTTAAAGTTTGCAAACTGGGATCAAGAAAATTATGATGCAGTTGAAAAACTATTCGGATATTATCAAAAATATGAGGCAGAGAAAGAAACTTTAGCGAAAGACTTACCAGATTTTGAAAGAAAAAAAGTCATTCAAATTTTAGATAAAGGAATTGAGGATTTAGAAAATATTTTAAACGGAAAAGTAACTAGAAAACCTGCACAAAAAGTTGCTTGGGATAATATTACTGTTGAAACAAATAAGTTAGTAAATAATGGAAGACCTGTTTTTTTACATGATTATTTTTCTAAAACTGTTGGAGCTCCTTTAACAGATAAAAATATTTACAATGATCATTTAGGTGCAATTTATCATACAGGAAGTCATTTATATGATGTAAATAAAGATCGTCCTAGTAATCCATACATGTTAAATGAAGATGGAACTTTTGATGAAACTTTATTGAGTTACATCACAGAAGTTCCAGATACTAACATTGGTTTTTTGTTGCTTTGGAATATGGGCGTTCCTGATTGGATGAAAAAGAAAGAACCTGAAATAGAAAAAGGAAGATCGTTATTTACAGGTTTTGATGTGGATAATCCTTTGTTGAGAGAGGTTTGGAGTAAAGTAATCAAAAAGACAGGAGAAATAACTAAAGGGAAAAAAGTTACCGATTTAGGTTACATTTTGTCTAACGAGCCACATTGGTTTTCTGAAAAAGGTCATTGGACACAAAAGTATTTAGAGATGAATTCAATTTCATCGTATACGTTAAATAAGTTCAGAGTTTGGTTAGAAAAAAAATACAATGGTAATTTAAAAACGTTAAATGAATATTGGGAAAGTAACTTTAAAAGTTTTGATGAAGTTACTATAGATATTCCTATGAATACAGCTCAACGTGGTACACCATTGTGGTACGATTGGTGTCGTTATAATATGGATAGAGGTATTGAATGGTTTACTTTTTTGCAGAATGAATTAAGAAGTGTAAATCCAGATGCTGATACCCATATTAAAATCATGGCAAAAATGTTTATTGGCGATCACCGTTCTCATGGAATCGATTATGAAGCATTAACAGAATTAACTTCTATGATTGGTGACGATGCAAAAATTACAGGAGGAAGAAACTTCAGAGCCAAACAACCTGAAAAATGGGAGAAAAAGTATGCTTTTTATTGGAATGAATTAGCACATTCTTACGATTTTCAAGAATCAGTGTCACCGAATAAGTTGCATATCAATTCAGAAGGACATTTCTTATCTACTTCTGGGTTTAGAGAATTAGATACAGATATCGATTATGTTAGAAGTAGTTTTTGGTTGGCAACTTTACACGGAATGGATGCAAGTATGTCTTGGTTTTGGGCAAGAGATGCTGATGGTTCTCCAGAAGATAGACTTGAAGGTGAATTGAATTTTTTCGATCCTGCTTTAGCAGGTTCATATGCAGGTTCAGCAAATATGCAACCACATGTAGTGAATGAAGTTTCTCAAGTAATGTACGATTTAAATAGTTTTTCTGAAGAAATTTTAGCTTTAAGAGATCAAAGACGACCATTAAGAATTTTTCATTCTGAAACTTCAGCAATTAATAAAAAGCATCATATGACAGAGCAATCAAAGTTGTATGAGTCAATGTATTTTGAAGGTTTTAATATTGGGTTTGCAACAGAAAAAATTATTAATAAACAAGATCACAAAAATTGGGATGTTGTAGTGGTGTATAAAACACCATATATTACCGAAAGTGAATTCAAAGCTTTACAAAGTTATTTAGATAAAGGTGGAGTTGTTGTTGTTGATTCTAAGGAAAGTTTGACTAAAAATGAATACGGTAAATTACATGCTGTAAAATTATCAGCAAGTAAAGGAAAGTTAGTTTATGCAGATAATGCTAACTTGAGTGAATTTAAAGACATAGCTATTTCAGAAATTAAAGAAGAAAGAAGAGTAAATGTAACGGAAAGTAACGGAACGGATTGGAAAGGTTGTGTATGGAAAGTTGTTAAGAAAGAAAATGAAGACGGTTATGTATTGACAATAGTAAATTTGGGAAAAAACACTGCAGATTTAAAAGTTAGTTTAAAGGGAGAAGATAGCATCTTGGTGAAAAATATGATGAACGGATTGGAAATAGGTGAGCACTTTAAATTGAAGTCTAAAGGAGTACTACTTTTAGATATTACAAAGTCATCAAAATAAATTTGAATGAAGAAAATTTTAATTACTGGTGGATTAGGATTCATTGGTTCACATACAGTTGTGGAACTTCAAAATGCAGGATTTGATGTTGTTATTATTGATGATTTATCAAATTCTAGTATAGAAGTGTTAAACAATATTGGAAGAATAACTGGTACAACGCCAGAGTATCACCAAATAGATTTACGAGTTAAAGAAGAGGTAAAAAGCTTTTTTAACAAAGTAAGCATTGATGGAATTATCCATTTTGCTGCTTTTAAGGCGGTAGGAGAAAGCGTTCAAAAACCTTTAGATTATTACGAGAATAACATTGGTGCTTTGGTATATCTTCTTCAAGAAATGAGAGATAGAAATATAGATCATTTTATTTTCAGTTCTTCATGTACAGTATATGGTCAAGCAGATGAATTACCTATCACTGAAAATGCACCAATTAAACCAGCAGAATCTCCTTACGGAAATACAAAACAGGTTGGTGAAGAGATTATAAGAGATACCTGTAAAGCAAATGGTTTAAATGCAATAGCTTTACGTTACTTTAATCCGATAGGTGCGCACGATAGTTTAAAAATAGGAGAATTACCATTAGGAGTTCCTCAAAACTTAGTGCCTTATATCACTCAAACTGCTTTAGGTATTAGAGAACAATTATCTGTTTATGGTGATGATTATGATACACCTGATGGAACACCAATTCGAGACTATATTCATGTGGTTGATTTGGCGAAGGCTCATGTTGCTGCATTGCAAAGATTGATACAAAAAAAGAACAAAGAAAATTTTGAGTATTTCAATGTTGGTACAGGGAAAGGAAACTCAGTAATTGAAATTATTAAAGCGTTTGAAAAAACAAATGATTTAAAATTAAATTATAAAATTGTAGCAAGACGAGAAGGAGATGTTACTGCTGCATTTGCTGATACTACAATCGCCAATAAAGAGTTAGCTTGGAAAGCTCAAAAAACATTAAATGAGGCTTTGAAATCTGCTTATGAATGGCAGAAGAAGCAGTGAAAGTAAACATAGAATAAATATACCTATAAAAAACAACCCCATTTGTTAAATAAACAAATGGGGTTTTATTATTAGTGAACTATGTCAGATAGAACAATTATAATTATCTCACAGCAATAGGATATCTTTCACCTCTAAAAGTAACAGATCCAGAAGTTCTTGGAGCTCCGTTTCTAGCATGTATAATTCCTGCTACGTGAGGAGAAGCCATAGAAGTACCGCTTATAGTAGCATATCTACCACCTGGCCAAGTTGATAATACGTTTGTACCAGTAGCAATTACATCAATAGGATTCATGTTATAGTTAGAAGTAGAAGCAAATCTTCCGTCACAAGTCATATTAGCAACAGTATAAATTCTATTACCATTGATACAACCAGGATCATAGTTAGCAGCATTTGCAGCATCATTACCAGCAGCAATTGCTACATAAGAACCACCATTAGCTAAAGCTAAAACAGCACTTCTATATGATGATCTAGTTGAACAACTAGAACCGAAGAAGCCACCTAAACTTAAGTTAACAACATCACCAGGTTGATCGAATCTACCAACATGATTAATACCAGCAAGTATTGTAGATGTAGCACTAGAAGTTCCACAACCAAATACTCTTACAGGTACAACATTAGCACCAGCAGAAACACCAACTACACCAATTCCATTGTTAATTGCTGCAGCAGTACCAGCAACATGAGTACCATGTCCGTTACAGTCATCTGCGTTACTAAAACCAGGGAAGAAGTTTCTTGCATAAGTAGTATTAGTTACTACATTTAAGTCTGGGTGATCTAAATCAATTCCACTGTCTACTATCCAAATCCATTGGCTTCTATTTGTTCCATTAGCTGCACCTCCAGCTCTTGTGATACCACAAGGAGTTTGTTGTGCCATTCTTTGTGAAGCATCACCAGCAACAACTTTTTCAATTTGATTTTCTGGTAATTCAACAATTCTATCAAACTCAATATTGTCTATACTTGGGTCTTTAGATAGTTGTTGAAATTCAGCTTCAGTCAATTTTACAGCCATACCAACAATTTCTGTTGTGTAATAGTGTAATACGTTCGATTTATCTAATGCATTTTTAGATAATACTGCATCCATTTTAGAAATAGATACTTCTGAAATGTTGTCAACAGACTTTGCTTTAGCTTCTCTACTAGTAAAAGCAGATCTAGAAAGCACTTGTGAAGTTGGAGCAATTTCAGAGTTTTTGAAAGTAACGATATATTGACCAGGAATAATGTTTCCTTCACTAGCAACAATCTCTGCGTTTGTGTCTAGTCCATCGTTAGAAGTACTTTCGTTTTGACAAGAAGTCATCATTAAAGCCGATACCACGGCACCAACAAAAAATTTGTTTAAATTTTTCATTTTAATTTGATTTTAAAGGGTTTAATTAATAATTATTGAGGCAAATATTGTAAATAAATGAGGATAAAAAAAAACATCCTGTTTAATGTATGTTTAATTAAGATAAACAAAATGTTTTCAGAAAGGCTTAAAAATTGATATCAAAAATCGAACTTTATCATATGAATTAGTACGTAGGTGAAATTTTTAAATGTCAGAAAAGTGTTAAATAGAAAAATCAAAAATTAACATTCTATTTTTTTGTTTAACATTTTGTTTTTGAGTTTTATCTTTTAATAATGTTAAAAAAGTATTTATAATTTATCTTTTTATGGATATCGATGAGTATTTTATCTTAAAATTCTATTAAGGTTGTTGTTGGTATCGTTTTTTTATTTAAAAGTAAACATCTGTTAAGAATAAATATTCACGTCTTTTTTTCTCCTTATTTCGTCATAATCAATTTTTACAATGCATGTAATTTTGTGTTTCTTATTAAGATTAAATAAAAATAATGATTGTAAACGAAGCCCCTCCCTTTAAAGAGCTATCACTGAATAGTTACTTATTTAATGACGAGTCGCTTAAATTATATGAGGAATACATAGGTAAGACTTTACTATATATTCAAAAGTTCTTGTCTAATAGAAAATTTTATAAGGGAGATGATCTTGAAGAGATACGAGAGAATAGACAAAAAGCTAAGTTGGTAGATATTCATACTTCTAGTCCAATTAATAAAGCTTTAGAGGAATTAAATGAATTGTACATAGAAAATGCAATAGCATTTCACAATCCAACCTATGTAGCACATTTAAATTGTCCAATTACTTTACCTTCTATTGTAGCAGAGTTAATAGCAACAACTGTAAATACTGCTGTTGAAACCTGGGATCAGAGTATTTCAGCAACCTTTATTGAGCAAGAGGTGATTCGTTGGATTTGTAACGAATATAGTTTTGATGAAAATTCAGATGGTGTGTTTACTAGTGGAGGTACCCAGTCAAACTTTATGGCACTTTTAATGGCAAGAGATCATTATGCTTTTGAAAAGTTTGGAATAAACATTAAGCAAAATGGTTGGTCAGATAAAGTAAGCAAGTTTAGAATTTTCTGTTCAGAAAAATCACATTTCAGTATTAAAAAGAATGCTGCTTTGTTAGGTATGGGCTATGACGCTGTGATTCCTGTTAAAGTTGATGATAAAATGCAAATGGATGCCGAAGCATTGTTATTAGCTATAGAAAAAACAAAGCAGGAAGGAAATATTCCAATAGCAGTAGTTGCTACTTTGGGTACTACAGATTATGGAAGTTTTGATCCGGTAAAGACGATTGGGAAAATAGCAAAAGATCAAGATATATGGTTACACGTAGATGGAGCTTATGGAGGTTGTTTTGTGTTAACTGATAGTCATAAACATCACTTTGAAGGAGTTGAAATGGCAGATTCTGTAACAATTGATTTTCATAAAACCTTATTTCAACCTGTAAGTTGTAGTGCGTTTTTAGCTAAAAATAAAGAGCATTTTAGATATGTGTCTTATTATGCAGATTATCTAAATCCTATAGAAGCTAAAGATGAAGAGCGTCCAAACTTAATTGAAAAATCTATGCAAACTACTCGAAGGTTTGATGCTTTGAAGGTTTGGTTAACTCTGAAAACACTTGGAACAAAAATTATAGCATCTTATTTAGAAGAGGTGTGTAGTTTGGCGCAACAAGTACACAAATCTTTAGTAGCTAATGAAGCTTTTGAAACAGCACATGAACCAGCTTTAAGTACCGTAGTTTTTAGGTATAAATCTACTAATGTTTCAGATGAAAGAATGCATGATGAAGTAAATCTATTTATAAAAAATACGCTTTTTAAAGCAGGAAAAGCTTCTGTAGCAAGTACCAAGTTAAATGGTAAAACATACTTAAAGTTTACACTGTTAAATCCGAAAAACACAATTATGAATCTCTTGAATATCGTAAAAATGATAGAAGAAACAGGAGCCGAATACAAACCACAAAATTAGAACAAAATGAAGCAGAACATAGTAGCAGATTTTATAGCCATTGGAGTAGGACCATTTAATTTAGGTTTAGCCTGTTTGACAGATCCAATAGAGAATTTAAATGGTGTTTTTTTAGATAAAAAAGAAGGTTTTAATTGGCATCCGGGTATGCTTTTGCAAGATACCACTCTGCAAGTACCTTTTATGGCAGATTTGGTAACCTTGGCTGATCCTACCAATAAATTTAGCTTTTTAAATTATATAAAAGAACAAGGAAGAATGTATTCTTTTTATATAAGAGAAAACTTTTTATTACTTAGAAATGAATATAATCACTATTGCCAATGGGCAATTGAAAAATTATCGAATATTCATTTTAATACAGAAGTGACACATGTAGATTATGATGAGAAAGAGCAGATTTATATTATAACTAGTACATGTACAAAAACAGAAGAAATTAAAATTTATAAGGCTAAAAAGTTAGTTTTTGGCACGGGTACACCTCCTTATATTCCTGAATCTTGCAAGAAATTGAAAGGAAAAGCAGTCCATTCCTCTCAATATTTGAATCATAAAGAAAATCTTCAAAAACAAGATAAAATTACTGTTTTAGGAAGTGGACAAAGTGCAGCTGAAATTTTTTATGATTTACTACAAGAGGCAGATACCATTGGTTATGAATTAAATTGGATTACACGTTCACCAAGATTTTTTCCACTAGAATATTCAAAGTTAACTTTAGAAATGACATCGCCTGAGTATGTAGATTATTTCTTCAATTTACCTGCTGAAAAGCGTGATTATTTAACAAAGCATCAAAAGCATTTGTATAAAGGAATTAATGATGATTTAATAGCTGCAATTCACGATACTTTATATACGAAAAGAATCACATCAGAAGACAAGTTAAAAGTTTCATTACGAACAAATACAGAGTTAATTAATACAGAATTAAAAGAAGATACAATTCAGCTAGACTTACATCAAGTAGAGCAGGATAAGTATTTCAAGCACGAAACTAAAGGTCTGGTTTTAGCAACAGGATATTCGTATCAACTTCCTGAATTCGTAGAAGGAATTTCAGATAGAATAGAGTGGGATTACAAAGATCGTTTTGATGTGGCTCGTAATTATAGTGTAGACAAAAATAAGAATGAAATTTTTGTTCAGAATGCTGAATTACACACGCATGGATTTGTAACTCCAGATTTAGGAATGGCTGCATATAGAAATTCATACATCATAAAAGAAATAACAGGAGTTGAACATTATCCTATTGAAACCAAAATAGCTTTTCAGCAATTTGGAGTTTCAGAAGAGGAAGAAATAAGAGCTTCTATGACTGTTAATTAATTATGAATTTTTAATGCCGAATGTCAGTTCGAGTATTTTTTATACAGTGATAATGGAATAAAAAATGTATCGAGAACAATTAGAGAAACGGAAACTTCTCGATACTAAATTATTCTCCATTGCATTGCAAATAATTTCACTCGAAGTGACAATTAAGTTTAGAACAAACAAAATATGAAGCTTAAAAACTTTTTAATATTAATGACACTGGTTGCAGTAGTAAGTGATTACTTACTGCATCCTTTTTATCCACAGTTTTTCGAGTTGCGTTTCGGAATAACGAACCCTAAACTGGTAGGATATTATTTTGCAGCCATTTGTTTTATGGTAATGATTGCATTTCCTTTTTGGGCATATATCTCAAAAAAAATATCTGAGTTAAATATATTAGTCTACACTCAGTTTGTTGCTGGAATTTTAGCGCTTTATTGTTATTATACTGAATCATATTTAACTTTTTGGATTGTTTCTTTAGTAATGATATTATTCAAAGGAAGCTATTTACTAGTATATCCATATATCTTAAAGATAATTACCAAAGAAGAACATCCCAGCACAATAGGATTATTATCAGTGGTAGTACACTTAGGTGGAATTTTGGGTGCTGTTTTAGGTGGGTTGACCGTTGATCTAATTCATCCCAGTTATATTTTTTTAATAATGGCTGCTGGTGATTTCATACAAATGGGAATGAGTGCCTATTTACTAAAAAGTAAAAGATATGCCACTGGTTTAATAGTGTCTGAAGAAGAGACACCTACTGATAAAAAATTAATTCCCAAAGGATTTATTTTAAAACTAGGATTTATTACGCTCATTCTTTATTTCAGTGATTTTTTAATTAGACCTTTTTTCTCTTTGTATTGGGAAAGTTTTTCAGCTTATAAAACCAAACTTGTATCAGGAACCATTTATGCAATTCCTGGTTTTGTAGCATTAATAACTCTGTGGATTAATAACAAAAGGAAGAAAGAAGAAGGGGCTAATGGAATTATCAATGCATTATGTATTGGTTTAATAGGATTGTTTTTACAGGGAATTCCTTCTGATGCTTTTGTAATTATAGGAAGAATAGTTTACGGATGGGCAATTTTTCAAGGAGTCGTAAAATTTGATGTATTGCTATTTCAATTAAGTAAGCCAGAATCGTATGCTTGGGATTATAGTAAAATCCACTTTTTCCAAAATTTAGGGGTATTACTAGCTTCATTAAGTGTAGGAATAGTTGTAGAAGATTACGGATTACGAATTCCTTTCGCTATTGCTTTATTAGGATTCATTACCACCTTAACACTATACTTTTTTGTTTTCAAATCGGTAAGAATTACTCATAAACAATTAGCAAAAACCTAATAATATGAATCATAAAAATAACATTGTTTTTAGTAAAGAATATGCAGGTTTTGGAGAGATTATAATTCGACCATTTAATGTGTTAAATGATAGTGAATTTTTACATAAATGGGTTAACAAAGATTATGCAGTTTTTTGGGGAATGCAAAATGCAACCTTAGAAGAGGTACAGTCTGAATATATTTCATTAACCACACCAGAGCATTACGATGTATTTGTAGGAGAGTTTAATAATGAACCAGCTTTTGTATTAGAACGCTATAATCCTCAAAAAGATATTATTGGAGATTTTTACAAAGCTAAATATTCAGATTGTGGAATTCATATAATTGTAGCTCCACCCAAGACACCAAAAACTCCAAATTTCACTTGGTTTATGTTTCGTTCTATTATGGATTTTGTGTTTACAAATCCAAGTGTATACAGAATATTAGTAGAACCAGATATTAGAAATAAAAAAATGTTTGCACTATGCCAACGAATAGGTTTCGAATTAGATAAAATAGTCGAATTACCTAATAAAATGGCTCAGTTAGCATTTTTATCCAAAGAAAATTATCAGCAAAAAATAAAAACACCATTACCTTCAAAAAGAAGTAGTATGAATACGATAGATAATGTAGTATCTCCACAACAATCAACTCAACATATACAGCCAGAAGTATGGCAACAAGCAAATACATTATTAGTAAAAAAAGCATTGTGTGAGTTTTCACATGAATTACTAATTCAACCAGAGATTATTGAAAGTTTAGCCAATGGTTATAATCATTACAAGGTACATGCAGATAGTTCAGAAATAAGCTATGAGTTTAATGCAAAGCCATTAGCTTTAAATCATTTTTTAATAGATGAAAACTCTATTAAAAAATATGTAAAAGGTAATGAAGAACCTTTAGATGCTATATATTTTATAAAGGAATACAGAGAAGCACTTGGTATAGCTGATGAAAAAATGCCAGTGTATTTAGAAGAAATAATTAGCACATTATACGGAAGTGCTTATAAGATAACCAAAGGAAATCCTACAGCAAAAGAATTAGCAATTGCAGATTTCCAAACAATAGAACAATCAATGACAGAAGGTCATCCTGGATTTGTAGCTAATAATGGTAGAATAGGATTTGATAGTACAGATTATCGATCATATGCTCCAGAAGCAGGAAATTCTTTTTCACTATTGTGGTTAGCAGGAAACAAATCGAAAGCTGTATATGCAGCTATAGAGTCATTACCTTATGAAAAGTTGATTCAGCAAGAATTAGATAACGATACAATTCAAAAATTCAATGCAATTATAGAAGAAAAAGGGTATGCATCTAACGATTATTTATTCTTACCAATTCACCCTTGGCAATGGTTTAATAAGCTAGCAAATATTTTTGCACCAGAAGTAGCAAAAGGAGATTTAATTTGTTTAGGGTACGGACCAGATCAATACTTAGCACAACAATCTATAAGAACTTTATTTAATATTACAAATCCTCAAAAATTTTATACAAAGTCAGCTTTATCTATTTTAAATATGGGCTTTATGAGAGGATTGCCATTGTATTATTTAGGAACAGCACCTAAAATGGCCGTTTGGTTAGAAGATTTATTGTATAGTGATACGTACATTCAAGAGAATGGATTTAGAATGTTGAGTGAAATAGGATCAGTAAGTTATGTAAACCCATATTTTGAGGAGTTTGGTCCGCATAACGATTATAATAAAATGTTAGCATCATTGTGGAGAGAAAGTCCGTTTTCAGTTGTAACAGAAAATCAAAAACCAATAACCATGGCGGCTTTACTCCACATTGATCATCATGGGAATGCATTATTACCAGAAATGATTAAGGATTCAGGAATTACTATTGATGATTGGTTACGTAAATATCTGAAAGCGTATTTGAGTCCAATGTTACATTGTTTCTATTATTACGATTTGGTATTTATGCCACATGGAGAGAATATTATTTTAGTATTAGAAGATAATATTCCTGTATACGCATTATTAAAAGATATTACAGAGGAAGCCTGTATTTTGAGTCCAGATGTTGAGTTGCCAGATCATTTAAAGCGAATGTATGCTCCTGTGCCTGAAGATGTAAAATTATTATCAATTTTTACTGATATGTTTGATGGATTCTTCCGCTTCTTAGCTCCAATTTTAGAAGAACATTCAAACTATAGTGAAACTCGTTTTTGGGAATTAGTTGCTGAGAATATTAGTGACTATCAATCACAATTTCCGCAGTTATCAGAAAAGTTTGATAAGTATGATTTATTTGCTGATGATTTTAAATTATCATGTTTAAATAGATTACAACTAAACAATCATAAGCAAATGATTGATTTAGATGATCCAGTTGCATTACTTCAATTTGCGGGGAAATTAGAGAATCCGATTGCACAGTTTAAAACTCAAGAAGCTTAGTTATGATTTCAACTACTAAAACCGTTTTCAGTAGAAATATTGAAGGACTGGGTGAAATAAGTATTCGTCCAATTCATCTAGCATCAGATATAGAAACTCTGTATAGCTGGGTAACTAAACCGTATGCTAAATATTGGGGAATGTTAGATCAAACTAAAGAAGAGGTAAAGGCAGCTTATCAAGAGATAGAAGAAGACCCAAATCATCATACTTACATCGGAGAGTTAAATGGAAATCCAATTTTTTTGATGGAACGTTATAAAGCATCTGAAGATGTTATTGCAGAACATTACGAAGCATTAGATGATGATTATGGGATGCACATATTAGTAGCACCAGCAGAAAAAAGAATTCCGCAATTTACTTGGCATGTATTTTCTACAGTAATGCACTATTTTTTCAGTTTAGATTTTGTAAACAGAGTAGTGGTAGAGCCAGATAAGAATAATGAAAAGATTCATGTACTTAATAAAAAAGCAGGATTTGTTTATCAAAAAGAGATAGAATTACCTCACAAAACAGCAAGTTTAGCTTTTTGTACAAGAGAAGAGTTTTTGCAATGATCAATTATCGGTGATCAGTGTTCAATTTTAATAATTGAAATATTAAAGAGTTACAAAACGTAAGTGAAAAGCCATAAAACAAAGTTAACTTAATTAATAGCTGATTACCGATTACTGATAATTGTATGACATCATTGATAATTGATTAATGATTACTGATAATAGAAAAAAATGAACAACCAAAATATATCACATTTACAACCAAATCATTGGAAAGTTGTAAATAGAAACTTAATAAAAAAATCGATTAGTGAGTTTTCTCACGAACTGATTTTTGAACCTGTTTTTCTTAAAGAAGAAAGTAGTTGGAATTATTACGAATTAGTAACCGATGGAGAGAGTTTTACATATCAATTTAGAGCACAGAAGTTCTTATTAGATCATTGGTTTGTAGATGTTGAAAGTATTCAGAAATTAGATAAAGAAAAAAATGAAATTCAATTAGATGCTATTCATTTTATTACTGAGTTTAAACAAACATTAGGAATACCAGATGAGTTTTTAGCTACTTATTTAGAAGAAATAACAAGTACACTTTTTGGGGCGGCATATAAATTAGCAAACGAACAATTTTCTGCAACAGATTTAGCGACTAAAAGTTTTCAAGAAATTGAACATGGAATGACAGAAGGCCATCCTTGTTTTGTGGCTAATAACGGAAGAATTGGTTTTAATGCTAATGATTATCATGCATATGCACCAGAAACCAATCAACCATTTAAAATTTTATGGATTGCAGTTCATAAAAAATATGCTGTATATACAGGTACTAGAGATTATAAGTACGAAACTTTAATCAATAGTGAGTTAGGAGAAAAATCAGTCTATACTTTTTATCAAGTATTAAAGGAAGCTCAGTTAAATACAGATGATTATTTATTTATGCCAGTTCATCCGTGGCAATGGACAAATAAGATTATTCATGTATTTGCAGCAGACATTGCACAGAAAAATATTGTGTTGGTAGGCGAAAGTAACGATGAATATTCTGCACAGCAGTCTATTAGAACATTGTTTAATGTTACAAATCCTGATAGACTTTACACAAAAACAGCTCTTTCTATTTTAAATATGGGGTTCATGCGTGGATTATCTCCGTATTACATGCAAAGTACACCGCCTATTACCGAGTGGATTACTAATTTATTAGCGGAAGATGATTATTTATTAGAAAATGGTTTTACCATGTTAGGTGAAGTAGCTACTGTTGGATATCAAAATCATTACTACGAAGTATTAGGAAAAACGAATCCGCATAATAAAATGCTATCAGCATTATGGAGAGAAAGTCCATTTGTTAAAATAACATCTAATCAACGTGTGTTAACCATGGCTGCGTTGCTTCATGAAGATTATCAAGGAGGTTCATTATTAGCATCACTAGTAGAAAAGTCTCCATACGGAGTAACCACTTGGATTGAACGTTATTTAGAAGCATATTTAGCACCTTTATTACATTGTTTTTACAAGTATGAGTTTGTGTTTATGCCTCATGGGGAAAACTTAATAATGGTGTTAGAGGAAGATACACCTGTTTATGTTTTAATGAAAGATATTACAGAAGAAGTAATTGTTTTTAATGAAGCAATGAATTTACCTGAGCATGTTGACAGACTGTACACTAAAACTTCAGATAAAATGAAAATCTTATCTATTTTCACAGATGTTTTTGATTGTTTTTTCAGATTTATGTCTCAACAATTACAAACACATATCAACTTTTCAGAACATAATTTTTGGCAATTAGTAGCAAATTGCGTACATAAATATCAAGAGCAGCATCCAGAATTTAATGATAAATATAAACGATATGATTTGTTTGTAGATGAGTTTGATCGTTGTTGTTTAAACAGATTACAGTTAGGAAATACCAAACAAATGTTGAGTTTGGCTGATCCTATTGAAAGCTTAAAATTAGTAGGAACGTTGCAGAATCCATTAGCAAAGTTTAAAAAATTAAGACCTACATCTTTAGTAGCGGAAAAAGCTTAATAATAGCAATATGACTTTTGAAACAATATCTAACTTAATTAGAGAGAGAAGGACAACATATGCATACGACTTTACTGAAGAAAAAATAGATAAAGCTACAGTTGAAAAGATTGTATCTAATGCCTTGTGGGCACCTACACATAAATTAACTCAACCATGGAGGTTTGTTGTTTTAGAGGGAGTTCATCAAAATGAATTGGGAGAGTTTATGGCAGATTATTATAGAGAATTATATACTGAAGAGCAATTTTCTAACGAACGTTATGAAGCAACTAAAAGTTATGCTAAAAATGCTACGTTGTTAGCTGTTATTTTTCAACCAAGTAAAAGAGCACAGTTACCAGAATGGGAAGAGATAGCAGCAATTTCATGTGCTGTACAAAATATGTGGCTAAGCTGTACAACACTAAATATTGGTTGTTATTGGGATACTGCTGAAGCAACTATGGAATATGGGAAGAGAATTCCATTAGAAGAAGGAGAGAAATTCTTAGGACTTTTTATGATGGGACATTTAAGAGAGGGAATAGAAATTGGGAATAGAAAAAGAAAACCACTGTCTAAAAAATTAAGTTGGACAAAAAATTAACAAGCATAAATACAACTAAATGAAAAAAAATAAAAGAGTAAGAGGAGTTGATTTTGTAAGAGGATTTAGTGTTCTTATGATGATACCTGTACATGTAATGATGCTTTTTGCAACTGTTGATACATGGAAAAACACTATTACAGGAAATTTTGTGCAACTTTTAGAAAGAGGCTCTCCTATATTTTTAATTGTAATGGGAGTTTCGTTTGCTTTTTCAAAAAACTCTAATAAAAATGGAATATTAAAAAAAGCATTAATGATTATTGGTTTGGGATACATACTAAATTTTTTAAGATTTATTGTACCTATTTTATTTTTAGGCGGATTTCCTGAAAGTTTTGTAAAAGTAACCGGATTAGAGATTTCTAATCCACTAAAAATGTTGAACTATTTTTTAATAGGAGATATGTTTCAATTAGTTGGAATATCATTATTCTTAATAGGCTTATCGTTTAATTTTTTAGTTAAAAATAAATATGTTTTAATATTTATCACATTAGTCATTATGTGGTTGTCAAAAATAGTGAGTGGTATTCAATTAGGAATTCCTGGAGTTGATTATATTTTAACGTTGATTTGGGGTAATAATTTTGATGTTTACTTTCCTCTTTTCCCTTGGTTATCATTTGTTTTAATAGGATTGTTTTTGGGATTGAGTTATCAAGAAAATCCTGAAAATGCAGATAAATCACTTTTTAAGCCAATGCTATACATAGGAGTAGTTTTATTAATCATAGGAAAATTATTATGTGATTATAATTATGAATATCATTTTGGAGACTATTATCACTTAGGACCTGGAGGTACCATGGGATTAATGGGAGTAATGTTAGTACTTTTTTGGATTTATTATCGTATTGAGAAATTATTACCAAAAAATAATTATGTAAGTAAACTGTTTTTTTATTGCAGTAAAAATGTAACCCCTTTTTACATTTTACAATGGATTTTAATTTATTGGTTATTAGCTTTTACAAACTTTTCTGCTTATGGAGAGATTTCTGTACTGGGTATTATGTTAGTAATTAATATAGGAACCTTCGGATTATTGCACATACTTAATAGATATGTTTTTTCTAAGAAAACAATAAAAAGAAAATTAACCAGAACTACAGCTTAGAAATGAAATATGTATTTATAATTAGTACTTTTTTAATACAATTAAGTGCTATTTCACAAGCAAGATTAGCAGGTAGTTACGGTTTAGATCCTGCTGTTCAAAATTTTTTAGAAGTGATTCATTCATATGAAGGTCCACCAATTCATAAACTTTCTTTAGATATAGCTAGAGGAGCAATGGAAAACATGCAGAAAGATTCTACAGTTAACTATGATAAAGTAACCTTTGCAAAAGAGGTTTTTGAATTAAATGCTAAAAAAGTAAATGTAGTCATTGTAAAACCTAAAGCAGCACAAAAAACACTTCCTGTTTTAATGTATTTTCATGGTGGAGGCTGGGTATATAATAGCTTTGAAACTCACAAGAGATTAATGAGTGATATTGCATTACAATCTAACATAGCAGTTGTTTTTGTTGAATATTCTAGAACACCAGAAGTACAATATCCTATGGCAAATGAAGAAGCTTATTTAGCAACTCTATATGTAGCTAAATTCGGACAAAAATATGGATTAATTCCAAATAAAATAGTAGTAGGAGGAGACAGCGTTGGTGGTAACATGGCAACTGTTGTTACTATGATGGCGAAAGAACGTAAGGAGTTTGATATTAAAGGACAGATATTGTTATATCCAGTAACAGATATCAATGTAAATACGGGATCATATCATCAATTTTCTAAAGGACATTATTTATCTAGAGAAACAATGATTTGGTTTTTTAAGGTATACGTTCCAGATGAAAAGTTACATTCATTACCAACAGTAGCACCTTTAAAAGCCTCTTTAAACGATTTAAAAGAATTACCAAAAGCATTAATAATTACTGCTGAGTATGATGTTTTAAGAGATGAAGGAGAAGCGTATGCTAAAAAGTTAAGAATGGCAAATGTTCCTGTAATTTCAACAAGGTATGGAGGAACAATTCATGATTTTATAGTACTGAATGCTTTAAAAAATACTGAAGCTTCAAAGGCTGCTTTACAACAAACCAATAATTTTTTACAAACAATTTTTTTAGATTATTAAGATGAATTTAACCTCAATAGAAAACCTATCAGGATATTTAGCACATATGAGTGTAATTGTTTTGGTGTTAATGATTATAGAATTAATCGTTTTATTTATAACAAACTATGTAGAAAAGAAAAGAGAAGGTTTGGTAAGTATTGTATCTTATTTAGTTCAAAGTATTCCTTACTTTTTATTGGCTAAAATATTTATAGTAGGTTCTATGTTTTGGCTATATCAGCATCGAATTTTTGACATGAACTTTGAATGGTATTCTTGGGTTTTAGCTTTTTTACTATATGATTTTACGGTGTTTTTTATTCATTTTTTAGGACATAAAGTACGTGTTTTATGGTGTATTCATGGAGTGCATCATACGGCAGAAGAAATGAATTTAACAGTGGTAGCCAGAGGTTCTATTTTTGATGTGTTTTTTACTCCGTTTAACTTTATATGGTTACCAATTTTAGGTTTTCATCCTTTTATGATTTTTGTAATTGAACCCGTAGCGCGTTTGTATGCTACATTATCACATACAAATGAAAAATTTGTGGGTAAATTACGATGGCTTGAAGGTATTTTTATAACCCCTTCTGTTCATAGAGTACATCATGCAAAAAATCATATTTATTTAGATAGAAATTATGGAGAGACCTTGTCTATTTGGGATCGATTATTTAAAACTTTTCAAACAGAATTAGATGATGAAAAAATTCAATATGGAATTATGCATGATAAGTTAAATAGCGAAAGTTTTTGGCATGTTCAATTTTTAATGTTGAAAGAATTATGGTTAGATGTTAAAAGAGCTCCTACTTTTACAGATAAAATGAAATATATATTCATGCCACCAGGATGGAATCATATTGATGGAGGTAAAAAAGCTGAAGTATATAGGGAAGAAGCATGGAAAGAACGAAAATAGTTAGTTAACAGTGTGCAGTGTTTTAGTAAACTTTACATTATAAGCAATTAAAATACTGTACACTACTAGCTATTACATTAATGTTTTTCTGAATTCCTTTGGTGTAATATTTTCTTTTCGTTTAAAAGCTGCTGAAAAATGTGTAGAATTTTTATAGCCTACTAACTCTGCAATTTCATAGATAGGCTTAGACGTATGAATTAATAGTTTTTTAGCTTCATCCATACGTGTTTTCAATGAAAACTCAAAAATGGTAATATTAAAAATGCGTTTGAATTCTTTTTTCAAAATGAATTCATTTAAATACACTTTTTTAGATAACTCTTTAATTGATAGTTGCGTATCTAAGTTTTCAGTAATTAAGTTTTTAGCTTCGTATACTTTTTTAATGGTTGTATTGTTGTTTGCTTTCTTTTTATTTTTTGTATGAATTTGAATGGATAGAATTTCAAGTACTTTAGATTCTATAAATAAACGTTTTAATAAACCAACTCTATCATCTTCAATAATTTCTCTAATAATACTCTGACTTTTAGCTTCAATTTGTTGCATTAAATTCTTAGCAATTCTGTTTGTAGCATATTCATCAAAAATAGGAAAGAGTACGTCTAATTCGTGTTTTTGTATAAAATCAGGAGACATTTTTACAATAATTTCCTCAACATATTTATCTTTAGCATAAGTCATGGTTCCCTCAACTTTATTAAAATAAGAAATATAACTCTCGTTATTTTCCTGAACAATTTCAACATCAGATTCAGGAATAATTATTTTCTTTTCACCACTTGCCAAAGCTGAAAATACCAAAGCATTTACTTCTTGAAAACCATTAAACTGTATTGTATTATTAAATTTAACTTGTACTAGTTTAACAGTAATTCCATTAAAATTACAGCTAACCAATTTACCAGAACCATATTCAGATTTTAAAGAGAATTCCTTTCTTTTAAGTCCACATTGTTCAGTTACATTTTCTAATAATAAGAGGTCTTCAAAAATATATTTTTCCTTAGTATTTATATCAATTTTAATAAGTTCCATAACTCGTCTTTTTTAATCCCAAATACGTCTTTTTTGCATTTATAATGTGGTTAGTTTTGCACCCTAAACAAACTATTTAAAACAGTTCTAAATAATTTTTACAGTAAGGGGGAACAATATAAATTTGCTGTAAAAATAATATTTAATAAATCTAAATAAAAATAAATGAAACAATTTATACTTTTTAATTTGCTATGTTTTTGTTGTGCAATTGGTTTTGCGCAAGTTAGCGGGGTGGTGGTTGATAATAATGAACAACCTTTGTATGGGGTTACAGTATCTGTTAAAGGAACAGATGTAAAAATGGTAACAGATGTTGATGGAATATTTAAATTAAATGAAGTAGCTGGAGCTAAAACATTAGTATTTACATCTTTTGGTTTTAAAACCAAACAGGTAGCAGTAAATGCACCTCAGAATGGTCTAAATATTATACTATTTGAAGGAAACGAATTGTTACAAGAAGTAGTAGTTGAGAATAGAAAGAATAAATTTTCTAGAAAGAAAACTGCTTATGTAGCTAAATTACCTTTAAGAAACATTGAAAACTCTCAAGTTTATAATACTGTTACAGAAGAATTATTAATATCTCAAAATGTAAATAATTTTGAAGATGCTTTAAAAAACGCTGTAGGAGTTGATAAATTATGGCAATCTACTGGTAGACCAGGAGATGGTGCAGGTTTTTATGCTATGAGAGGTTTTGCTACACAGCCACAGTTAGTAAATGGTATGCCAGGTGTTACAAACGGATTTATAAATCCATTAAATGTAGAAAGAGTAGAAGTAATTAAAGGACCATCAGCTACTTTATTTGGTAGCACTGTAAGTTCTTATGGTGGACTAATTAATATTGTAACCAAGAAACCTTTTAAAGGTACTGGTGGATCAATATCTTTAGGTGGAGGATCTTTTAACTTTAAAAAGTTAGCGGTAGATGTGAATACCACTGATTCTAGTACTGAAAAGTTCTCTTTCCGTTTTAATGCAGGTTTTCAATCTGAAGATAGTTTTCAAGATGCAGGATTTAGAGAATCAGTATTTATGGCTCCGTCAGTTTCTTATGAAGTGAATGATAGATTAACTTTAAACTTAAGCTATGAGTTATCAAGTACATCACAAACCAATCCAACATTTTTATTCTTTAATAGAACAGTGCCATTAGCTTTTAATACTATAGATGAATTAAATTATAATCCAGAGTTATCGTTAACAGATGATAGTATTTCTATTAAAAATCCAACTCAAAATTATAGAGGAGAAATAGCATATAAAATTACAGATAATTGGTCTTCTCAAACACTTATTTCTGGAGGAAAAGCTCAATCTAAAGGGAAATATACTTTTTTATGGAATTTTGCAGATTGGTCAGATCCAGCTAATCCTCAAACAACACCTTTCTTTAGTGTTTTTGCCCAAAATTCAGATGCAGAAACAAACTCTTTTGACATTCAACAAAACTTTACTGGCGATTTCAAACTAGGAAATGTACGTAATAGATTAGTAGTAGGAGTTGATTATTTAGAAACTCAAAATATTGATAAAAGTTCTGATTTTGCAACATTAAATGCGATTGATATTCAAGGGAATGTTTTACAAGGTTTACCTACAAACTTAAGTAGTGTAAATTTAGTTTTAGCCGGAGCTGCTACTTCTGATATTAATGTAAATCAAAATATATTAAGTGCTTATGTTTCTGATGTAGTAAATATTTTACCAGAGTTATCGGTAATGGCAGGAGTAAGATATGATAGATTTAATTATAAAGGAGATAAAAATACTGCAGATGATGACGCAACGGAATATGTAAAATCTACAATTTCGCCAAAGTTTGGAGTAATCTATCAGCCAATTTTAAATAAAGTGTCTGTGTTTGCTAATTATCAAAACGGATTTAATTATGTGAATCCAGAATTAGCGCCAGTAAATATTGCAGATCCTTCTGCTGGCTTACAATTACGTTCTTTCGATTTAGAAAATGCGGATCAACTTGAAGGAGGAGTAAAAACAAATCTATTCAATAATAAATTAGAAGCAACTGTAAGTTATTATAACATAACAGTTAGTAATAAAATTATTGGTTTTGGTCCATCAAAACAACAAGATGGAAAAGTAAAAAGTCAAGGTTTTGAATTAGATATTAATGCATATCCTGTTGACGGATTAAATGTAAGAGGTGGTTTTGCATACAATGATTCTGAAATCGTTGAAACAGCTTCAGATCCATCATTAATCGGACAAAGATTTGGAGAAGCAGGAGCAGATATTACTTATAACTTTTGGGCAGATTATAGATTCTTAGAAGGTGCTATTAAGAACTTTGGAATTACAGCAGGGTTTAATGGAGCAAGTGATTATAACACAATGGAAGGGTATCCAAATGTAGGAGAATTTATTTTACCAGCTTACACAGTTTTTAATGCAGGAGTGTATTATGATCATACCAAATTCCGTGTAAGTTTCAATGTAAATAACCTAACAGATGAAACTTATTATAAAGGATGGAGTACAGTTACACCACAACAACCAAGAGCATTTTTTGGAGCTTTAACATATAAGTTTTAATAAACTAATCCCCCTAATTGTGTGTTAATCATATTAGAATTAATACTTAATTAATCATGCAAAACTCTAAGTATAATTTATTTAGAGTTTTGCTATTATATTTTAATAAGCATGAATAGTATTTTAATAATTATTGTATTTGTAGCAAGTCTCTTTTTTTATAGTACATCAAAAGATACTAATGCATCATCAAAGGGAATAATGGGAATAATAACCAAGTTATCTCAATATGGTTATTTAATAGGAGGATTACTATTGTTAGTAGGTACGTTTATATCAATTCATTTATTCGGAAGTACCTCTGGAGTTATATTTCTATTACTCTTATTACTAATCTTTTTAAGTTTAATTATAGTTGTTTACCCATTAAAAGTTATAAACAGTAATTATTTGTTCATTGTTTTTATGATAGCACTTTTAATAGAGTTAACAACAATTCTAATTTTAGAATAAAAAAATATGAATAGAAAAATAATCGGTTATGCCAGCGAATAAAAAATACTTAACAACCTCACCTTGGCATAAAACAACAAAACTAGTTGCAGGAATTATTGGAGGCTATGTAATAGCAGCATTATTGCATATGATTTTAGTACTTTTTTTACCATACCCAAAAGAGGTATTAATCACTTCTATATTTAGTCTTTTCATTATTTGGTCTGCTTTAATGATTGTTCCTTTTTTATTTAAAAATGGCTACAAAGTTTTGGTTTTATATACTTTAGTTATAGTAATTCTTTATTTGGTGTATCATTTTGGTAGTCAACAAAAACCGCTTGTATTATGAGTAAAAGAAATTACAATGTGTTTTTTAATACACATACGGTAAGCGGAATTGTAATTAGTGTAGCACTTTATATTATATTTTTTGCAGGAGCTTTTGCTCTTTTTAAAGATGAAATTCAGGTTTGGGAAGAAGGAAAAAGAGTGTCAAACACAGATAGGCATGCTATTGATTTTGATACGATATTTAAAAGTTTAGATGATGAGTTTGATCTTCAAGGAAGAGATATTCAAATTGATTTAGGAAAAAAGGAAGATAAAATATATGCTTATTTATTGCCTAGTCAAGATTCTTTAGCTTCAGAAAAAAGTAAAACAACTCAGTTTTTTTCTGTTGATATAAATACTTTAGAGCGCAAGGAATATCACGAGTATTATGGAATAGGAGAGTTCTTATATCGATTACATTTCTTTCATCAAATACCAGTTATAGGAGTTTACATAGCCGGATTTGTAGCTTTCTTTTTTCTGTTTGCGATAGTGACGGGTGTTATTATTCATTGGAAAAAAATTCTTTCAAACTTTTATTCATTTAACCCTAAAGTAGCATTAAAAAGAGTATGGACAGATGCGCATACAGCTTTAGGTGTTATAGGATTGCCTTTTCAATTTATTTTTGCCGTAACAGGAGCTTATTTTTGTTTGAGCATATTAGTGTTGATTCCTGCAAACTTCTTATATCAAGGAGATCAAGCAAAATTAATGGAAGATATTCGTCCAGAGCAAAAAGTGTATGAATGGAAAGGAAAAACAACTGAAAACATTCAAAGTTTCAATGCGCTTATTCAACAATCAAATACTTATTGGAATGATTATGAATTTACACATGCTTTTGTAAAAAATTATGGAGGCAACAATATGAAGTATATTCTTCAAGGAGAATTAAAAAATGAAGTAAGTTTTATTGGAAATGGATTTATAATATTTGATGCTATTTCTGGAGAAGTAGAAACAAAACAATCACCACATAAATTAAATTATATAAAAGATACACAAACCTTAATGACACGATTGCATTTTGCAACGTTTGGAGGTTTTATGATGAAGTTCGTTTATTTTACATTGGCTTTCATCACATGTTTTGTGATAATTACTGGAGTGTTAATTTGGATTGAAGCTAGAAATAAAAAGAGCATGACTTTAGAGAAACGATTGTTTACTTTAAATGTAGGGCACGTTTATTTGTCTATTTGCTTATCAATGTTACCTGTTACAGCTATTTCTTTTGTATTTGTAAAGCTTTTTGGTAATTATTTTACAAATACACAAAGTGCTATCTACGGTTTTTACTTCATTTTATGGCTAACTTTTATCTTTTATATGCGATTTAAAAGGGATAATTACTTCGTGAATAAAATGAGTTTGCTTGTAGGTGGAATTGCAGCTTTGTTAATTCCAATTAGTAGTGGAATAGTTTCAGGAAATTGGATATGGAAAACAATAGAGCAACAGCAATATGAAATTTTAACGGTAGATGTTTTATGGATTTTTATAGGAGTTACTTCATTATTAATTCATTCAAAAATTACAAAAGAAGTTAAAAAAGAAAGTGCCTTTACCAAAAATCCTATAGATCATAAAGAATTTCAAAAAAATATAATAGAAGAGAAATTAAAAAATCAATCAAAACAAAACATAAAAAATAAAAACTATATACCAATGAGAACAAAAATTATAATGTTATGGACCTTATTAGTTATTGGCTTCATTTTACATCATGTATACGGAATTGCAAATGTATATTTTAAAGAATCTTTATTAATGGAAGGAGCTACCGGAGAAACACCTAGTTGGGTTCATCCGTGGAGGATTGGATTAGAAGGTTTGGCATTTTTATTTGCCGTTTTAACAGTGCAATTATCTAAAAGTTGGTTTAAATGGACTTCTTTAATATGGTCTATTATTTTAGGTCTTTTTAATATATATCATTTTATAACAGCTATTATTTATGAGCCAAGTAATATTTCTGAAATTTTAATTTTATTATTAATGGCAGTTGCAAATGCGTTTTTAGTAAAAGAAATTTCAGACTGGAAGAAAGTTGTAGAAGTAGGAGAGTAATTTTTCAGATTTTCTTTGATAGCTAGCTAGTTTAAAAAAATATTAGTCTAGTTGATACAAAATATGGCATATTAATTTGAGAGACCTCACAGGTTTAAAAAAACTGTGAGGTCTTACTATTCTTTGTTATTTTAGCACAAATAGTAAAGAAATATAAATAACATGTCTATTGCGCCTGTCTATACATTAACTTTCATATTTATAACAATATTACTCACTTATTTTTATACTAAAAGATTAGAAAGTAAAGGATGTATAACATTTACGTATGTAGGAATTGTGTTGTTTTGCATCAATTTCTTTTTAATAATATCATGGAGTTTTTTTATAACTACCGTAAAAAATGTTTATTATGTAGCATTATTAGGAGATAACTATACAGCAACAGTAGTGCGATTTATTGAATCAGAATCTTATGACTCTGATAGGAGAGTGCATGAGACAATGTATCAACCAGTTGTTGAGTTTACTACAAAAAACGGAAATGTTTTACAACGAAAATTAGATTTCTCATCCTCAGATGCAATAGAAGGAAAAACCTATCGCATTAATTATAATAAAGAAAAAGATACAGTTATTACTTTAGGTTTTGTATTGGTGTTAAAATTTGTAGCTGCATTTATTTTTACACTAGTTTTTACATTTCTTTTTGCGGGCGCTATCAATTATGTTTTAGGAAAAGAAATGGACCGTTATTATGATTTACTTTCCATTGTAGGGTTTTATTTCTTTATTCCTTTTTTAATGATAGGGTTTAATTTATTACTTATTTATGGAGCCTTTTATGGTAATGATCTTCCTTTATTTGTTACTGGAATACTATGGTTTTTTGTGTTTGTATTAACTTTAGCAATATGGGGCTACTTTAAAATGCTACAAAAAGGAGAAGTAATGCCCAAAAAGAAAAGAGTACATTCTGGTCAATTAGCAAGAAAAAAAGATAACAGAAAAAAGAAAAAGAAACGCAAGAAAAAGTGAGCTTTTGGGTAAGGTTTTAAGGTTTAAAAAACAATTATCGGCAATTAATAATAAATTAATTACCGATAAAAGGTTTTAATTATTTATGTTTAAAACATTTCCCTCAATCCAGTGTTTAAACTCATCACCGTAATACAAATACGCAGCACTAGCAGGTGCTTTATAATTACCAGCAATGTCAGCTTTTAAATCTAAACGGATATTTTTTAATTCGTTGGCTTTTAAAGAACGCCAGTAAAACACTAGGTAATTATCGAAAATTTCGTAATAAGCAATTTTATTTTGCTTAACCAGTTCTTTTAGTTGCCAAGCTTGAGGAGTGGTACCAGAAGGAATACCAATAATACTAGTAACCATACCTAAATGTTTATTCTTTTTATTCTTTACCTTAATAGACATACTTACATTATCACCAACTTTATATTTTTTATCTGTAATAGAAGTTTTTAAAAGAACAGGACATTCAGTAGATGAATCAGGTAAAAAACTATCATAAGTTATATTTAATGAATACGGAAAGGTATTTTTAATATCAGAAAATTGAACTTTAATATTTTGATTCCCTTTAGTAAAATACGATTCAATATTTTTAATTTCAACTTTACCATTTACTGTATTTAATAAATCTTTAGTTATTTCTTTACCATTAATACTAAGTTGTAAAGAATTCTGCTGAATCATTTTATTCTTTTGAGTTTTCGTATACTCAATTAATGCTTTTAAAGCCATTGAAGTAGATTGGGTAGAACCAAATCGTCCATATTTACGTTGGTTCACTAAATATTCAATTCCTTGAGTAATTAAAAAATCATCAGGTTCATTTTCTTTCAATAAAGCTAATAAGGTAAAAGCAACCGTTTCTATACTTTTAGCATTACCATAAGATCTAGTAATTGTATCATCAACAGGAAGTTTAGAAAAATGAAATTCGTTAATATTCGCTTTAATTTTATCTATTAATAGTTTTGCATTTGCGGTTTTATTCAAATTAAAACTTGCACAAGCAAGCAATGCCATTCTGTAGGCATCATTACTTTTTAAAGCTTCGGTAAACGTAGTGTTATATTCTTTTTGAATATCAGCTTCAATCTTAGATTCACTAATAGCATATACAATGTAGGCGTTATTAACATTTTCAGGAGCCGCAGAAAAACCATATTTTCCACGATTCTGTTTAAATCCGCCTTTTCCATTTTTTCTACTTAGTAAATACTTAATAGTACGTTGTAGCATAGGTTCACTAACCCCATTGAAAACTTCTTTCATTTCGGTAAATTCTAACAAACCATAAGCCGTTAAAGCTTCATGTGGAGGTGCTGCACCATACCATTCAAAACCATCTTTAGAGGTTTCATAAGCCGCTAACTTCTTATATCCTTTTTTAATGTATTCAAGTGCTTTTGCTTCTATTTCAGGATTGCTTTTATTTGTTTCCTGCAAATATTTTAATACTAAAATATTCGGATATGTACTTGATGACACTTGTTCAAAACAACCGTAGGGTTCACGAATAATAGATTCAATTCCGTTCATTACATCACCAATTACATCTGTATACACAGTAAAATCAGCCTGAATACTGTTATTAACAATATTATTTAGTTGAACGTTAAAAGCATCTGATTTTGATCCAGAAACAGAAACTCTAGTAGGAAAATAAGGAGAAACTATGGTTGTTTTTCGTTTTATCACATCAGAAAAACCAGTAGAGGTGATAGATGCTTCAATTGTTTTGTTTTTCCCTTTAGCAAAAGGAATTACTTTTATATTTTTTATTATTGAGCTATTAGCATTTACAAAAATTTCTTTATTAAAAGAACCTTGAAATTTTAAATGTTTAGGCAAAGCAATTGCCAACTTTATGTTTTTCTTTGTTTTAGTTTCATTAGTAATTGTAACAGGTAAAGTAATAGTATCGTTTAACACCATATAATTAGGTGTTTTAAAATCTACACTCAATAGTTTTTTAGTAGCATATTTATGTTGTTGTCTACCTAATAAACCATTGTAGCCAATTCCTTCAACAGTCATTATAAAAGAAGTAATAGCATCTGAATTGTAAAATTCAAATTCAGCTTTACCATATTCATCTGTTTGTATAACAGGATTCCAGTAAATGGTTTGTCTAAAATCACTACGTTCTTTAGGTAGTTCTTTTCCTTCATATTTTGGAATATAAAATTCTTTGCCTAAATAATACTGATTGGAAGTATTGTAGTTTGGGTTAAAAAGTTTTATAGAATAGTTGTGAAATTTTTTATTGTTAATTTTTTTCTTGTACCAATTACCATTAAAAACTTTATTTTTTGTTTCTACAACTATTACTCCGTTTGAAGCATTGCTACCGTATAAAGAAGTAGCGGCTGTTTGTTTTAAAATTGAAACAGATTTTATTTCATTAGGAGATAAGTTGTGTAAAAAATTAGAAGAATTAGGGTATAATACATCGTCTATAATTAATAAAGGTTCGCTGTTACCAGATATAGATTGACTACCTCTAATTGATATGTTTGGTGATGTGTTGTATTTATCACTTATTTGAACACCAGAAACTTTACCTTGTAATAATTGATCTAAAGAATTATTATTAGTTATTTCTTTTGAAGTGATAAAAGCTACAGATGCGCCTGAAGAGTTTCGTTTATTAGACGTTCCATAACCAACAATAACAACTTCATCTAGCTGACTTTTATCTGAACTAAGCGAAATGTTTTTAGACCCTTTTTTTATTGTTTTTTTACGAATAGGTTGTTTAAACTTAGAAGTTGACGGATTTATGATTGATTGTTTTTTATGGGTAATTGAGTTTGAATTCTCAGTATTTATATAACCCACTATAGTTTTATGATCATGAAAAGTAAGTCTTTTTTTATCTTCAGTATAGGCCAATAAGACTAAACGAGTGTTATTACTTTTTTTGAAAGAAAACCATCCCTTTTTATTTGTTTTAAAAACAGCTACTTTACTTCCTTCTTCGTCAAATAATAATAAGTTTGCTTGTGTAGGATTTCCTTTACTATCTATAATTTGACCAGTTTCTATAGTTAATGATTCAGGATTGTATTTTAAATTTTCAATACTCAAAGGTTTGGTAATATAGTTTCTCCAGCCATGAGTAAGCATCACATAATCTAGGGCTTCATACGATTTTTCTTCTTTAGAGTTAAAGTAGAATTCAGGTTTGTATATTTTTCCCTTTAATTCTGATGATAATAATAAGTACGATAAAATATGATCTTGTTTATCATTAGCAAATGAAACCAATTTATTATCAGCAATAGCAACAGAAAGGTTTGCCGGTATTGGGTTGTTCTCTTTGTCTGTTGTAATAATAGTAGCTTTTACCTTTTCTCTAGTATCATATACTTTTTTATCAAGTTGCACTTTTATGTTTAACTGCTTATGCTGATTAATAAATACCAAGCGTTCAGCTAATGGATTGTTATTTGTATCTGTAATTTTAAATTTAGTAATTCCAATAGGAAATTTTTGAGTATTAATAATCTCTAAGTTATTAGTAATACTACGAGTGTGTAATGTATTGTATGAATTAGAAACAGTTAAAAATAATTTTTTATCAGTACTATTGTGTATGGTAAGTTTAGTATACAAACTATCAGATACTACTTTAAAATTCACACCTTTTTTAGCTGTTTTTGGCAATGCTATTTTTTTAGTAGAAATAAAAGGTACTTTAATATTAGCATAGTAAGTTTCATTATTAACAGGAGTAAGGTTAAATGTTCCCATTCCATTATGAAAACTACTAAAAGAGCTAATAACAGTACCATGTTGATTGGTAATATTACCTTCAATATCTATAGGTTTTCCAAATTCATCAACAGCTTTAAAAGCTACTTTACTAGAAATATTGGGAAGTAATTTTCCACTTTCAGGAAAAAACTGTAAATCAAATGTATCTATTACAACAGGTACATTTTTAGAAATAGCCTCAGTAGTACTTTTGTAAGGTACTGTAACCAATATTACAACATCTCTAGTGTTTAAATCATCAGGAAGTTTAAACTCTATAACAGTTTTTCCTTGATTGTTTGTAGTACTGTTGTTTGATAAAATTTGATTTCCTTTTACAGAAACAGTATAGTTGATTTTAGAGTTAATAAGTGGATTGTTTTTTAAATCATGTACTTTAAAATTAGCTCTAACTAAATTTGATTTTCCATACCCTTCTTTTTCAAATTCTAATGAAAGAAGCAGGTTTGGTTTTACAATTTTTTGAATGGTAATTTTTTTAGAGAAAAAAGAAATATCTCCATTATTTCGCATCGAGTTAGTGTAGGTTCTTATTTTATAAACGCCCCCAATCCAATCATCTTTAATATCAAAATCACCAAAAGTATAACCATCATTAATAGCAAGTTTTATAGTTTTTACTACACTTCCATTAGGCGATATTAATTCAGCGTACATAATATCGTTAAGAGTAGAAATGGTGTTTTCAGCTTGTACAATGTACGATTTAAACCATATAGTTTCTCCAGGAAAATAAAAAGAACGATCAGTTTGCGTGTATATTTTCTCTAAAATAGTTTTCCTTTTTTCTTGCGCTTTTATGCCTATGAAACATAAAATAAAAAGCAAAAAAATAATTTTTATAAATGGTAACTTTTTCATGCGTTATATTTTTAAAGATAAGTTAAAACCTATTTCAGTTTGTAATGGAATGTTAAAAAAGTTTAATGATCTAGTACCAGAATTTCCATATAAAGTACTGTAAGGTGAATGCCCATTAAAATTAGACCAAGTAGCAATATTATTAGCGTAAAAACCTAACGTTAATTCTCTAAAAAAGCGTTTGTTTTTATCTCTTATAAGTTGGTAATTTACGTTTATGGTTCGTAAGTTTATATAGCTAGCATCCACTATAGCTTCTTCAGCAATACCATCAAAACCGTACCTAACAAATCTATTTTCAATTATAGAATTATTTGGGTTGTAAAAATCAACAGGTATTGAGTTTTCATTACCCTGTGTATTTACACCATTAAAAATAAAGTCAGTAATAGTTCTTTCTGTAGCAGATTGTTTTGAAGTTCCCAAATAGTTTAAAACGTTTTGTGTACCATTCCAAATATCACCACCTTTTTGAATGTCTAAGTCAATAGCAAAAGTTAATCTATCCCATGTAAAATTATTTTGAAAACCAATAGAAAAATCAGGAATAGGATTTCCTATAATTTTAGGCGCTGTTGCTACTAACGGAAAGCCATTATCACCTATAATAATTCTATTGTTAGCATCTCTTTCATAAGCCGAACCTACAATTACTCCTGCAGGTTGTCCTTCAATTAAATTTTCAGAAACACTTGAAAACCCTGCTGTAGGAATTCTTTTTGTAGTATTTAATAGTTTTAAAACCTTTGTGTTGTAGGTAGAAAAAGAGATAATGGGTTTGTAATAAAAATCATCAACAAGCTCTATATTAGAGTTTATAATAAATTCAAATCCTGTGTTTTTTATATCAGCAACATTATCTAGCGTAAAAGTATTGTTGCTTAAAATAGGATGTACACTACCTTTTGTAGTTGAGTTATAATACGAAAAGTTAATAGAAGTATTATAATTAAAAAGAGGAAACTCAAATGCAGCATTAATTTCATAAAGCTCTTTTTTCTCTAGGTCAAGATTTGGTTGTATAAATAAGTCATTGTTAGTAGTGTAACTAGCACTTTGTTGTGGAGTAATAATTAAACTATTATGATTTTGATTATTAAAATACAATGAAGCATCATTTATATCAAAAGAAGCATTGGCACTTATTGTAAATGTATTAATATCATACATTTTTAACCAATTTCGTAAATTCAATTCGGCATTAAAAGAAGATAAAAACCAAGCATTATTTTGGATAGATGAGTAGTAAGAATTATTCGTTAATTTAAGATTTAAAATTCTATCTATATTAATTTGTAGTTGATTAAGTAATTGAAGTTTATTTCTAAAAATAGTTTTATCATTTGAATTTTTAGTCATAGCATTGTTAAAAGGAAAAGAACTGAAATTAGAAAACTCTTCAAAACCAAAGTTTAAATGCTCATAATTATAATTTACAATTGATTTTATTTTAAACGTATAATCAATATCATATTCAAAATTAACATTGGCATTTATATTTTGTAGTATATTTTTTTTAGTACTTAAAAAACCATTATCAAAACCTACAGTACCTACAGGTAATCCAAAGTATTGTAAATCATTACTGTAATTATAACTTAAACTACTATTAAGTTGAATGTCGTAATCAATATTACTTTTATTTTTAATAGTTGCTATAAAAGAGGTTGTAGTGTTCTTATTGCTATGATTATTTAATAACCACTCTGGGTTATTAAAAGTATTACTAAAACTTCGTTGTGTATTATTTAGCAGCTTATCACCTTGACTATTACTAAAAGAAATAGGTGTGCTCCATGAATTTAAAATTAGATTGTTATAAAAACCATTAATATTTGGTTGATTGTTTTTAATGGTTTGATAATTAATAGAAGAGGACCAGTTTTTGTTGTATTCTTCTCCTAATTTATAATTGATAGCTAGTTTATTATTAGAGTTTAAGTTTCTATTAAAAATATCACTAGTGTATTTATTAGAAAAATTAAACTTTAGGTGATGTTTATTATTGTTTACAGCAAAAGAAACTCTATTATAATTATTAATGCTGGTTTTAAACAAAGAGTTGTTGTAGGGTATAGGTTTATTGCCGTTTCCATTAACAATTAACCTTCCATTTATATCATAGCTATATGCACTACCATCAAAATTAAGAGTATTTAATTCAGGACCATATGAAAAAACAGTATTTGTTTCAGGTGCTAAATAAGTGAAGGTGTTGTTTAATGAATAACCTTGACTAAAAGAATTTTGTAAACTGTGTAGATTGCTGTTTTTAATAAATTGGATTCCAATATTAGATTCAAAATCAATTTCAAAGAAAATATCTGGTTTAAAATAAGTAAGAAATACATCCTCTTCATTTACTTGTATGTTTTTAATTCTTTCAAATTCAAAATAAAAAGGAGTAGAATTATAAGTTCTTTCAGAAGTATTTATTTGAACAATGGTATCTTTTTTAAATTTTTGAATCGCTTTTTTATAAGCATCAGTTTGTGCTTTTTTTGTGGCTACATAAGAAATTTGAACAGTTTCTGAGGTTGTGGAATTAAACATATCTGGTGTAACTCTAACTTCTTGAGTTTCCATTCCTACAAATGAAATTATAAGTATATCTCCAACATTGCATTTAATACTATAATTACCATCAAAGTCAGTTTCAGTTCCATGTTTTGTTCCTTTTATAGTAACAGATGCACCAGGTAATGGACCATCTTCGTCCTCTAAGGTTCCAGTAACAATTCCTTGTTGAGAAAACATAGAAACTGTTATTAGTAGAAAGAAGAAAAATAGAATAGTAGATTTTTTTTTCATGCTTTTTTAACTTTAATCTGTATTCAAATGTATTAACACTTTTTAACAAGATAAAGAAAGAATGAGTAAAGGTTGTTTTTGAGTGAGTAAAAGCAAGGAAGTAGTTTTTATTTGTAAAATTAGGTATACATATTATTTAATAACTACTAGTACATGTAAAAAAATATCATGCATTAAAAAACTAACATAGTCTTTATTAATAGGTGATTATAAAGAGAGAGTAGAGTTCGAAACAGAAAAGAAGAATCCCCCCCCCTCAGGTTCAACTTCTTTTCTTTAATTCAAATAATGTATTACAACAGTCGTGTTAAATTATTAATCTTACAATTAAACTAATTAAAAATTCATTTTTTTTAAAAAAGCACGAGTTTACTGTCTATGTTTTTAAAAAGATGATAGAAATGAGTAGAGGTAAAGTATAATAGAATTAGCAGATTACTTCGCTTCACTGCGTTTCGCTCGCAAAGACGTTCAGAAATGTCATCACGATAAGGAATTGAGTAATAATCTAAGTAAAGCAATCCGTTTTTTGTTAGTTAGCAATTCTATTTCAAGTTTTAAAAGTTAAAGATTTCTTCGCTCCACTGCGTTTCGCTCGCAAAGACGTTTTGGGATGGAGTAGATTCTATACATAGCGACAATTGAAGTAAACCATTCTTTTTACGCCCCGTTATTCAAACAAAAAAAACACTCTTTTCTAAAGAGTGTTTTTTGGAAAACTATATAAAATTAGATTATGACCAATTAAGAGTTATAAGCCCTTTATTAGTTTTTTAATTCAAAACTTTTTTCAAGTTTAGTGGTAGAACTTCCACCAACAAAAACTTTAAAATCACCAGCTTCTACCATAAAATTACCATCATTATCGTAAAAACCTAACTCGTTTTTAGAAAGCGTAAACTCAAGAGTTTTACTTTCACCAGCTTTAAGAGGAACCAATTCAAAACCTTTTAGTTCTCTAACAGGTCTTGTTACGCTACCTACTAAATCTCTAATGTATAGTTGAGCAACCTCTTTACCATCAACATCTCCTGTGTTTTTAAGATCTACAGTAACGGTAATAGTATCATTTACAGAAAAAGTTTCACCTCCTTTAATAGTTAAGTTACTGTACTCGAAAGTAGTGTAGCTTAAACCGTACCCGAACGGATATAAAGGTGTTTTTTCTGAATCTATATAGTGCGACCAAAATACATGTTGTTCTGTATTTGGGCGTCCAGTATTTTTATAATTATAATAAATAGGAACCTGTCCTACATTTCTAGGAAAACTCATTGGAAGTTTACCACTCGGATTGTAATCTCCGTATAAAACTTCAGCAATAGCATTTCCAGATTGTGTACCTAATTGCCATGCTTCTACAATAGCAGGAATATTTTCATCAGCCCATTCAATAGCTAAAGGACGACCATTATTAAGTACTAAAACTACATTTTTGTTTGCTTTATAAACAGCCTCCAAAAGTTCTTGTTGTAAACCAGGTAAGTCTAATTTAGTTCTACTTCTTCCTTCACCACTCTGAAATCCGTGTTCACCTAAAACCATCACCACTACGTCAGCACTTTTTGCTGCAGCAACAGCTTTACTAATTTTAGAGTCATCAGTAGTGTTTACGTTTACTTGTTGGGTAAAAGCAACATCTCCAGTAAATAAGTCAAGGCCTTTTTCAAATACTAAGGTGTTTTCTTTGTAGTTTTTCATACCCTCTAAAACAGAAACAGCAGTATTGTCATCAGATCCTAATCTCCAGCTACCAAGCGGACTATTATTATCATCTGCTAAAGGACCAATTAAAGCTATTTTTTGACCTTTTTTCTTTAGAGGTAATAAGTTATTTTCGTTTTTAAGAAGTACAATTGATTTTTTAGCAACATCTAATACAGCATCCATGTGCTCTTTGTTACCAATACTTTTCTTCTCGTTTTCAGGATCACAATATCTATATGGATCATCAAATAAACCTAATTCAAATTTTACAGTTAAAATTCGTCTAACAGCATCATCTAAAATAGATTCTTTAACAACGCCTTCTTTAACTAAGTTAGCCAATTCTCTAATGTATACATAACCTTCCATGTCCATATCAGAACCAGCAATTGAAGCTAATTTAGCAGCTTCTTTTTTGTCTTTTGCATGTCCCCAAATAATAATTTCATTAATAGAAGCCCAATCAGAAATAACAAAACCGTCAAAGTTCCATTTATCTTTTAAAATGTCTCTTTGTAAAAATTTACTAGCAGTAACAGGTACTCCGTTTAATTCATTAAAAGAATTCATGATAGTTCTAACACCGCCATCAACAGCAGCTTTAAAAGGAGGTAGTACTGTATTGTATAAAGTTGAAGTACCAATATCTACAGAGTTATATTCCTTTCCTGATTCAGAAAAACCATAGGCTGCAAAATGCTTAGCACAAGCAGCAATCGTATTATTTTTTGATAAATCATCTCCTTGAAAACCTTTTACTCTTGCTTTTGCAATTTTTGAACCTAAATAAGGGTCTTCACCAGCACCTTCCATAACTCTTCCCCATCTAGCATCTCTTGAAATATCAACCATCGGAGCAAATGTCCAGTTAATACCAGAAGCAGCAGCTTCAGTACCAGCTACACGAGCAGAACATTCAATGGCTTCTAAATCCCAACTGGCAGATTCAGCTAGTGGAATAGGACTTAAAGTTTTATATCCGTGTATCACATCGAATCCTATAATTAAGGGAATTCCTAATCTGGTTTCTTCAACGGCAATTTTTTGAACAGCTCTAACGTTTTCAGTACCTCTAACATTCAACATAGAACCTACCCAACCTTTTCTAAGGTGTTCGTATTTTGTTTTAGCGTTTCCTTCTTCAGGAACAGGACCAGTAACATCCCAAAAACCATTGTATTGATTCATTTGACCAACTTTTTCTTCAATAGTCATTTTAGAAAGAAGTGATGTTACCTTCTCATTTACGGTGGCGTTTTTAGTATCTATCATTGATTTGTTCTTTTGATCACTTGAGCATCCAAAAAGAAACAGAACGATACCGCATACAGTAATAACTTGCTTTGTTTTATAATTCATGGTGTTGTTTGTTTGTTTATTTTTGAAACAAGTGATACAAAATTATGATAGACGAGGTATAAAAGATGCGTTCAAAATAATCAAAAATTGGTATTTTTTTTGTTTCTAAGGTTAATTTTTGTCTTTAAAATGATTAATTCGTACTACAGTGTTTTTTGAATTCCGTTAAATTCTGTTCTAAATTCACTAGGCGTATTATTCTTTAATTTTTTAAACATTCTATTAAAGTTTGCAAGGTTATTAAAACCGCACTTGTAGGCTATTTCTCCAATGCTTAAATCAGTTTCAAGTAAAAACTTACTAGCATGGCTAATTCGAGTACTATTTATGTAAGATACGAAAGTTTTTCCAGTTCTCTTCTTAATAAATCTATTAAATGACACAGGAGTCATATTTACTAGTTCAGAAATCTCATCTAATGATATTTTTCGTTGAAAGTTATTCTGAATATACTCGTATACTTTCTTTATTTTATCACTGTTTTCAAAGTTATTGTAGTTAGAGAAAGAAGTAGATAAAAGCTTTTGATTTCTTGAGATAGAAAGGTCGTGTAAGATTGATATAAATTCCAGAAAGTAGTCAATACCAGATGTTTTAGGTAACTCAAAAAGTCTTGGCATCATTTCTTTTATTGTTTTCTCAGAGAAAGCAATTCCATGAATAGATCTGTTCAACATATCTCTAATAGATTTAAAAACTCTGCGAGAAAGAAGCTTTTCATCTAATAGGTCTTGATGTATATGTATAGTGATTTCATGTATGTCTTTACCGGTACAATTATGAAGCTCCCAGCAGTGAGGTAAATTAGGTCCTACCAATACAAGTTCATAATCGTTAATTTCTCCAATATGATCTCCAATCACTCTTCTAACACCTGACCCTTTATGTATAAAATTCAATTCGTATTCAGGGTGAAAATGTATAGGGAAATCGAAGTCATCTTTAACTCTGTAGTAGACTAAAAAACTATCTGTTGGAGACAATTGAGTTATCTCTCGATGTATTTTTTTGTTCATTTTGGTTGTTTTTTGACAAAACAATATTAAAAAATTATTAATGATTGACGAAATTATATTAATAATAAGTTAATATTGACTCTATTTTTGTATGAAACAATTTTTTTTGTGAAGTAAGTGTTCATCTATTTTTAAAATTATGATAATTTTAGTGTTGTAATTTTACTCTTATAACAAAAAAAGACCAAATTAATTATTAAAACATGAAAAAAAATATTCTTACATTTTTTTTGCTAGTATGTACTTTATCGTTATCGTTCTCAGCGAGTGCTCAAACGGTTAAAGGAGTAGTTTCTGATGCGTCAGGAGAACTGCCTGGAGTTAATGTTGTTATCAAAGGTACTTCTCGTGGAGTTGAGACCGATTTTGGTGGTAATTATTCATTAACAGATGTAAAGCCTAACGACATATTAGTGTTTAGTTTTATTGGATATAAAACTAAAGAAGAACCCGTTAATGGTAGAAGTACAATTAATGTTACATTAGTAGAAGATTCTAGTACCTTAGATGAGGTAGTAGTAATAGGGTACGGTACCAAAAAGAAAAGTTTAGTAACAGGAGCAATTTCTAGTATTGATAGCAAAGAAATTAAGAGTGTTTCTAATCAAAGAGTTGAACAAGTATTACAAGGTCGTACTTCTGGGGTTACCGTTTCATCTTCTTCAGGATCACCAGGTTCAGGAGCAAGAATTAGAATTAGAGGTACAGGTTCAAGTGGTAATTCAGAGCCTTTATTTATTGTAGATGGAATGAAAGTGTCTACAATTGATAATATTGCACCATCTGATATTGCAAACATGGAAATTTTAAAAGATGCGGCATCAGCAGCTATCTATGGTACAGAAGGAGCAAACGGGGTAGTTATTATTACTACAAAAAAAGGTAGAGTAGGTGATTTGCAAGTAAGTTTTAACTCTCAATTAGGTGTTCAATTCGTAAACACAGATATGCAGTTAATGAATGCATCTCAATTTGTTACGTATATGCAAGAAGGTAATCAGGCTTTTGTTGTAGATAATGGAATAGATACTAATTGGCTTGATGAAACATTTGACTCTGCTTTTATGCAACGTTATGATTTAAGTTTATCAGGTGCTACAAAAAGTACTTCATATTATTTTTCTGCATCACATACAAATCAAGATGGTATTGTTGTAGGAGATAATTCCACTTTTAAAAGAAATACATTTAGATTTAATATTAAAAGTGAAATTACTGATTGGTTAGAAGTAGGAATCAATTCTAACACTTCGTTTATTGATAGAAAAGGAATTCCAGAAAATAGTGATACTAGAGGAGTTCTTCAAAATATGTTAATCATAGATCCATTAACGCCTGTTACTTATACAAACGGAGTGCCTTCTAGTGTATTCGATAGATCAGCGAATAATGGAGTGCCAGTTTTAAGAGATAAAGATGGTAATGTGTATGGATATCCTACATACTCAACTGGAGAGGTTATTAATCCAGTAGCATATGCTAATGCAATTCAAGAGAATAGAAATGAAAACGATCAGTTTTTAACTACAGCATATTTAAAGTTTAATATTTTAGAAGGATTAAGTTTTACTTCAAGATACGGATATGAACAAAATCAATTTTTTAATCAACAAAACAACAATCCGTATTACGTAAGTGTAGAAGCAGCAAGAACTTCTTACACGATTACTGATGCTAAGATTAATTTTACTAGATGGTTATGGGAAAATTTTGCTTCTTATGAAAAATCGATAAACGATCATAATTTTAAAGTATTATTAGGATATTCAGCTGAGCAAAGTAGAGTTCCTGCTTACATTACTAGGAATTTTTCTTCTTCAGTAGAAGATTTCTCAGGATTTGACGTAAATAATCCTGCATTTGTTTTTGATACAACTTCACCAGAAACTATTGCTTTTAAAGATAATTTAGTGTCTATGTATGGAAGATTTTCTTACGATTATAAAGAGAAGTATCTTTTAGAAGCTACCGTAAGACGTGATAGATCGGATAAGTTCCCTTCTAATAATAGAACAGCAACTTTTCCTTCATTTTCTGCTGGATGGGTAGTTTCAAAAGAAGATTTTTGGAATGCAGACATGTTTTTAAACTACTTTAAAGTTAGAGGTAGTTGGGGACAAAATGGTAGTAAAAATAACTTAAATGGTAATTCAGATATTATTGCAATTACAAATCAAGTTGGAGGTTTAGGGTTGAATTATTTAGGAAGTACAGGTGCGCAAATAACTGGTTTTGCCAATCAAAATTTAGTTTGGGAAACATCTGAACAATTAGGTTTCGGTTTAGATGGACGTGCATTTAATAATAAGTTCAATTTTTCTGCAGATTATTATAAGAAAACTACCAAAGATTTAATAATTAATGATGGTAGCTTAATTACTCCAGGTTCTGCTGGATTTAATTCGAATGAATTTAATGCAGGGACTATAGAAAATAGTGGTTTAGAATTTGAAGTAGGATATTCTGATGAAACGAGTAGTGGTTTTACGTACCAAATAAATGCTAACTTATCTACACTAGATAATGAGGTTACTGAGATTAAATTTTTACCAGAAGGAACCTCTTTACAAGGAGCAAGTGCACCTCAAAATCCTGACGGAATAACAAGATTTACAGAAGGTTTACCAGCATGGTATTTTTATGGGTATAGAACAGCAGGTATAGATCCTGCAAATGGAGAGGTGATTAGAGTAGATACCAATGATGATGGAGTTATCAATAATGCAGATAAAACGTTTATAGGTACACCGCATCCAGATATTTTATATGGAGGTAATGTGAAATTAGGATACAAGAATTTTGATTTTAACTTACAGTTCCAAGGTACTGTAGGTAATGATATCATCGCTACATACCATCAACCATCAAGACAAGTAAGTAACAAACCATTGCATTTTTTCACAGAAAGATGGGTGAATCCAGGTGATGTAGCTAAATTTCCTGCAGCAGGTGACCCAGTACTTGCTTCATATGATACTGATTTAGTAGTTGAAGATGGATCTTATATGAGAATTAAGCAAATTCAATTAGGGTATACTTTACCAGAGAGTGCTGTTAGTAGTTTGAATGTTAAAAGTCTAAGATTTTACTTATCTTTAGATGACTTTTTTACCTTTACTGATTATAAAGGTCTTGATCCTGAAATTGGAAACTTTGGATTTAACGATATAGGTGTAGATAGAGGATATTATCCAACAGCTGCTCGTGCTATTTTTGGATTTTCTCTAAACTTTTAATGAATTAATTTATAAAAAAATGAAAAAAATATTTTCTTACATAACATTTGTATTCATCTTAGGGATTTTTGCATGTGATGAAGATTTCACAAACAATCCTAGGGAAGATGTACAAGACCTTAGTACATTTTTCCTAGCTGAAGAGAATGTAGAACAAGCTGTAATTGGTATCTATGATTTAATGCAGTTTAATTATGGTAGAGACTGGCATAGTGCTTTTTTAGTAAAACTATTACCTGGTGATGATGCTAACTGTGCTGGAGGGAATTCTGAAGATCAAGCTCAATTACAAGATATAGATGATTACATGAATGTTTCAACATCAAATGTATCTATACAAAGTGTTTGGGATCATTTTTACAGAACAATAGCACTTTCTAATTTAGTTATTGAAAACTTAAAAGAAAGTACGCTTAGTAATAAAGATAGAGCTACGGCAGAGGCTAAGTTTTTAAGAGCATGGTGTTATTTTGAATTAACAACGATGTTTGGTGATGTTCCTTTAAGATTGGTATTACCTACAGGAGCAGATGATTTTCCTTCTCCTAAGAAGCCTAGAGCAGAAATTTATTTACAAATAAAAGAAGATTTAGATGATGCAATTGCTAATTTACCTGAAAAGTCAGCGGTAGCAGATGTGTTTAGAGTATCTAAAGGAGCAGCACAGGCTTTAATGGCGAAAGTGTTGGTTTTTGAAGGAAAATATGCTGAATCAATTCCTTTCTTTGAGGCTGTAATAAATAATCCTTTACACGATTTAGAGGCATCACCTGAAGATGTGTGGTCAGTAAATACTGAGTTTGGAAAAGAATCTTTGTTAGAGATTGGTTATATCTCAACAACTGGTAGAAACTGGGATAATATTGCTTGGGGAGGAAGAAATGAGAGTAATTTACATATTCAATTAATGGGCCCTAGAGGAGACGGAATTTTCTCTGTAGGATCTGTAGGATTATTAAATGGATGGGGATTCAATTTACCAACTAGCAAATTAGCAAATGCTTTTGCAGCAGCAGGAGATACAGATAGACAAAGAGCAACCTTAATGACAGAAGCTGATTTAATAGCTAATGGAGGAGGAGTAGATCCTTCTAAAGCTGCTGGAGGAGCTATTTGGGATTACGAAGGAGCTATTAGAATTAAGTATTCAACAAAAGCAGAAGATACTAGTGCTGATGGTGTACGAGAATTAAATTATACTACAAACTTTAGGCTATTTAGATATGCAGAAGTTTTATTATTAGCAGCAGAAGCATATAACCAAGAAGGTAATGACCCACAAGCTATAGTAGAATTAAATAAAGTTAGAAATAGAGCTGGTTTAGCAGATATCAATCCTGCTACTGCTGGAACTGATTTATTTGACGCTATTGTAAACGAAAAGTTTTTAGAATTAGCACACGAAGGTCAGCGTTTTTGGGATTTAGTAAGATGGAACAGAGCTAGTACTGAATTATCTGGTACAGGTTATACATCTAAAAATAACTTATTCCCAATACCTCAATCAGAGATCGATAAGAATACAGCTTTATCAGCTGATGACCAGAACCCTGGTTATTAATCAAAATATCATAGTTGTAGATTGTATTTGAATTAATAATCTAATCTAAATTTGGTAAAGCAGTATGGTTTCATACTGCTTTATTAATATTCTTATACCATAACTTAAGCTAGAAATTAATAAGTTGAAAGGTTTTGAGTATGATGAGAAAACATTCTATTCAAAATCTTCAAGCTTATATAATCTATGGAGCAAAGTGCTATAAAAAGTTTTTATTGTACATTGTTTAGTAGTTAAAAATCGACCAAAATATGAAGAAAGTAGGACTGCTTTTTTTTATAATCTTAGTAGGATGTGTTTCTAAAAAAACAAAACAGAAAGACACCAAAATATTTTCACAAGTATCTTCAAAACGAACCAATATTACATTTAGCAATAATTTAAACGAAACTGAAAGTTTTAATTATTTCAAGTATACTTCAATATATATGGGAGGTGGAGTTTCTTTGGGAGATATTAATAATGATGGATTGTTAGATGTTTTTTTAACAGGAAATCAAGTGAAAAACAAATTGTATCTAAATAAAGGAAATTTAACTTTTGAAGATATATCAAAAAAAGCTGGGATTGGAGGTGATAATAGATGGTATACTGGTACAACCATGGTAGATATTAATAACGATGGTTTTTTAGATGTGTATTGTTCTGTAGCTGGTAAAGAAGGAGACAAGAAGAATCAATTATTTGTAAATAATCAAGATAACACATTTACCGAGCTTGCTGAGGAATATGGTATTGCGGATGCAGGAAATTCAACTCAAGCTACTTTTTTTGATTTTGATAATGATGGTGATTTAGATTTATACATAGCAAATTATCCTATATCGCATCCATCAACTCCCAATATGATTTATAAGAATCGAATGCAAAATGTAAAAGACATTGAATCTGACAAATTGTATAGAAATGATGAAGGTAAATTTACTGATGTTTCTGAAGAAGCTGGAGTAAAAAATTATAGTTTTTCATTAGGTGTTACAGCGGCAGATTTAAATAATGATGGTTGGAAAGATTTATATGTTTCTAATGATTATAGCATACCAGATTTTTTATATTTAAATAATCAAGACGGAACTTTTAAAGAAGTAATAAAAGAAGCAACTTCTCAAACGGCATTTTACGGAATGGGAATTGACATTGCGGATATTAATAATGATGGTTTTTTAGATATTTTTCAAGCAGATATGGATTCAGATGACAATCGTCGTCAAAAAGCAAATATGTCTAGTATGAATCCGAGATTGTTTTACGAAACTGTTTTGTATGGTTTTCATTATCAATATATGCACAACTGTTTGCAGTTAAACTCAGGTTATAATGAAAATGGCATTCCTCAATTTTCAAATATTTCTCGTTTAACAGGTACTTCATCAACCGACTGGAGTTGGGCACCTTTATTTGCTGATTTTGATAACGATGGATTTAAAGATTTGTATGTTACCAATGGTACTAGAAGAGAAGTAAACAACAAAGACTTTTTTAATAAAATAGGAAAAGAAGCTTATGATGAGGTTTCTCTTTTAGAAAAAACAAAACTAATTCCGAGTGAACCTATAGATAACTTTATGTTTCAAAATAAAGGAGGTTTACAGTTTGAAAAAGTGAATACAGATTGGGGAATATCTCATAAAGGGTTTTCTAACGGAGTAGCTTATGGGGATTTGGATAATGACGGTGATCTAGAAATTATTGTGAATAATATAGATGAAGAGGCTACAGTGTATGAAAACAAAGCTTCTGAAACAAAAAAGTATTTGAAAATTCGTTTTAAAGGAGGCAAAACAAATACAAATGGACTAGGAGCAGTTGTTAATTTGTATCAAGGAAAAGAAAAACAAGTACAGGAATTAACCTTAACAAGAGGTTTTCAATCTTCAGTAGCACCTGAACTTCATTTTGGTGTAAATCAATCAACAAAAATAGATAGTATACAAGTAGTTTGGAATATGGATAATGTTCAAACCTTGAAAAATGTTGTCTCAAATCAAACACTGGTATTAGATTACAAAGAAGCTGATCAAAAGACAGTGGTTCGAAAAACAAATGGTAAAAACTTATTTGTAAACAATGATCAATTGTCCAAAACCATAAAGCATAAAGAAAATCAGTTTGATGATTTTGAAAAGCAAGTTTTGTTGCCTCACAAAATGTCAACATTAGGTCCAGTAATAGCGATACAAGACATTAATAAAGACGGTTTGGATGATTTTTTTATGGGAGGTGTTTATGGTAAACAAGCAGCGTTGTATGTACAAACAGAGAATGGTTTTGAGCAAAAACAAATTAAAGCTTTTAAGGAGGATGAAATATCTGAAGATGCAGGTGCATTATTTTTTGATGCCGATAACGACGGCGATCAAGATTTATATGTTGTAAGTGGAGGGTATGAGTTTTCTGAAAGTTCAAAACGCTTGATAGATCGATTATATATAAATGATGGCTCAGGAGATTATAAAAAATCACAAGCAATACCATCAATAACAGTAAGTGGTTCTAAAGCATACAATTTTGATTTTAATAAAGATGGTAAACAAGATGTTTTAGTGTTAGGGAGACAGGTTCCTGAAAAATATCCAATGCCAACATCTTCTTTTATTCTTCAAAATAAATCAACAAAAGAAAATGTGAAGTTTGAAGATGCTACAGAGAATGTAGCTCCACAGTTAATTGATTTAGGTATGGCAACCAGTGCGGTAATTACAGATATTGACAATGATTCTTGGGAAGATTTTATTGTTGTTGGAGAATGGATGTCAATAAAAGTATTTAGAAATAACAAAGGTGTTTTTGAAGAAGTTTCTGATAAAATGGGGCTTTCAAAAGATACTACTGGTTGGTGGTGGAGTATCGTTCAAGGTGATTTTGATAATGATGGAGATGTGGATTATGTTTTAGGAAATAATGGGCTGAATTATAAATACAAAGCTTCTAATGAGGAAACATTTGATATTTATGTGAAAGATTTTGATAAGAATCATAAGTCAGATATTGTACTTAGTTATTATAATAAAGGAAAACAATATCCTGTAAGAGGGAAACAATGTTCATCAGAACAAATTCCTGGAATTAAAAATAAGTTTAAAAACTACGATGACTTTTCCAGAGCAACATTGATTGATGTGTATGGAAAAAAGAATTTAGATAATGCATTGCATTATCAAGTAAAATCATTTGCAAGCATCTATTTAGAGAATGATGAAGGAGTTTTTACAATACATCAATTACCAGTTGAAGCGCAAATGTCAAGTGTGCAACAAATGATTGCCAACGATTTTGATAATGATGGAAACTTGGATGTGTTAATCGCTGGGAACTTATACAATTCAGAAGTAGAGACTCCTAGGAATGATGCTGGTTATGGACTCTTTCTAAAAGGAGATGGAAAAGGAAACTTTAATACTGTTAGTGTAAATGAAAGTGGATTTTATACCAAGGGAGATGTAAAAGACTTACAAAAAATTAAAATACAAGAAGAGTCGTATATCATGTCTGTTAAAAACAATGATTACCTACAATTTATAAAAATTTTAAAGTAAAAAACATGAAAAAAATAAGTGTTTTTATATTGTTTTCAATCCTTTTTACAGGATGTAAAACGAAAGATGAAAAACTAAATAAAGTTGAATTAGTTTATGAAACTCCGGCTAAACTTGGCGAAGGAGCTATCTGGAATTACAAAACGAATGAATTTTATTGGATTGATATTGAAAGTAAAGAGTTGAACATTTTTTCACCTAAAACCAATCAGAATAAAACAATAAAAATGCCTTGTAGAATAGGGACAGTAGTGCCTACCACAGAAAAAGATGAGGCAATTGTAGCACTTGAAGATGGAATTTACATTGTAAATACCAAAACAGATGAATTATCAATTCTTTCTGACGTAGAATCAGATATGATTGAAAATCGTTTTAATGATGGAAAATGTGATCCTAATGGAAATTTATGGGTGGGTTCAATGCATTTGAAACAATCAAAACCAAATGCTAATTTGTATAAGATTGATAGTAATGGACAGGCCAATAAAATGTTGGATAATATTACTATTTCTAATGGAATTGTATGGTCTAAAGATAAAAAGACCATGTATTACATAGATACGCCTACGGGTAAAATTAAAGCTTATGACTTTGATGTGAAAACTAGTACTATTTCTAATGAAAGAGTAGCAGTAAATGTAGATCAGAAAGATGGTTTTCCTGATGGAATGGCGATAGATGAGAACGATATGTTGTGGGTTGGCATGTGGAATGGAAATGCGGTAGCAAATTATAACCCTAAAACAGGTGAGTTGATTCGAAAAATAGAAGTACCAGCGCATAATGTAACAGCTTGTGCTTTTGGAGGTAAAAATTTAGATGAATTATATATTACTACAGCAAGTGTAGATATGACTAAAGAAGAAAAGGAGAAGTATCCGTTAGCGGGTTCACTTTTTAAGGTGAAGCTAGATCTTAAAGGAGTAAAGAGTCCGTTCTTTAAAAAATCAATAACACAAACAGCACAACTAAATTAAAAGCATAACAAACAAATCATGTATAAGAAGCTATATCTACTACTAATTATCATAGTTATTATTTCTTGTAAAGAAGAAAAGAAAACTTTAGGAAATGATAATAATCCTACAGAAGCAAAAGTCAATGAGCTATTAGCAAAAATGACTTTAGATGAAAAGATTGGGCAATTAAATTTAAGAGGAACTTCAAGTAGAGTTAAAGGAGGTTTGTCAGATGAATTAAAACAATCAGTAAGAGACGGAAAAGTTGGTGCATTTTTAAATGTAATGAATACTGAATATGTAGATGAATTACAAAGAATAGCAGTAAATGAAAGCCCAAATAAGGTTCCATTAATTTTTGCCAGAGATGTTATTCATGGATTTAAAACTATTTTTCCAATTCCATTAGGTTTAGCGGCATCATGGAATGCAGAAACAGTGAAAGAATCGTCAAGAGTTGCAGCAGTAGAAGCTTCTTCTTCAGGAATTCGTTGGACATTTGCACCTATGTTAGATATTGCTCGTGATAGCAGATGGGGAAGGATAGCAGAGTCGCCAGGAGAAGATCCGTATTTAGCAGGAGTTTTAGGAAAAGCATATGTAGAAGGTTTTCAGGGAGATAGTTTAAATGATCCTACAAGTATGATTGCTTGTGCGAAACACTTTATAGGATATGGAGCAGCTATTGGTGGTAGAGATTATAATACAGCTATTATAAATAAAGAATTACTTCAAAACGTGTATTTACCACCTTTCAAAGCAGCTTTTGATGCGGGGAGTCAAACAGTAATGACTTCTTTTAATGAAACAAACGGAATTCCAGCAAGTGGAGATAAAAAATTATTACAAGACATTTTAAGAGAACAATTAAAATTTGATGGTTTTGTAGTAAGTGATTGGAATTCGGTAATTGAAATGATTCCTCACGGTTTTGCCAAAGATGAGAAACATGCAGCAGAAATTAGTGTGAATGCTGGTATGAATATGGAAATGACAAGTGCTTCTTATGAGAATCATATTAAAGAGTTATTAAAGGAAGGGAAAATTTCTGAACAACAGATCAATAATTTAGTTGCAGATATTTTACGTGTAAAATTTAGAATGGGATTATTTGAAAATCCTAACAGAGATACTAATAATTCAGGAGATTTATATGCTAAAAGTCATTTAGAATTAGCTAAAAAAGCAGCTATAGAAAGTAGTGTCTTATTAAAAAATAAAGAAAATATATTGCCTTTAAATAAAGAAGCTAAAGTGGCAGTAATTGGACCATTGGCAGATAAACCAAGAGAACAATTAGGAACATGGACTTTTGATGGAGATAAAACGCATACAGTAACACCTGTTGCAACTTTCACTAAAGCAAAAGCAAATTTTAATTTTATTGAAGGGTTAAGCTATAGTAGAGATGTTTCTGAAAATGAGTTTCAAAAAGCTATAAATACAGCTAAAAAGTCTGATGTAGTTGTGTTTATTGGTGGAGAAGAGGCAATTTTATCAGGAGAAGCGCATAGTAGAGCTAATATTAATTTACCAGGAGCACAAGAAAAGTTAATTAAAAAGTTAGCAGCAACAGGTAAAAAGATAGTGTTAGTGATTATGGCAGGTAGACCCATTACCTTAACAAATATCATTGATGATGTTGATGCGGTTTTAATGACATGGCATCCTGGTACTATGGGAGGACCTGCAATTTATGATATGTTATACGGAGAGCAAGAACCTTTAGGAAGGTTGCCAGTAACATGGCCAAAAACAGCAGGACAATTACCATTGTTTTACAATCATAAAAATACAGGGAGACCTGCAACTTCTGAGGAGTTTGTGCATATAGATAGTATTCCAATTGGAGCTTGGCAAAGTTCATTAGGGAATACTTCACATTATTTAGATGCAGGTTTTACACCACATTTTCCTTTTGGTCATGGATTGGGTTATACCACTTTTGAGTACAGTGATTTGAAATTGTCTACCCAAAAATTAACAGATGCAAATACAATAGAAGCAACAGTTACTGTAAAGAATACAGGAAGTAAAGATGGTAGTGAATTGGTACAATTGTATGTGCAAGATGTAGTAGGTAGTATTACAAGACCCGTAAAAGAATTGAAAGGATTTGAACGTATTTTGTTAAAGTCTGGAGAAGTTAAAAATGTAAGTTTTAAAATACAAGTTGAAGATTTAAAATACTTTAATAGCGATTTAAAGTATGGTGTAGAGAAAGGAGATTTTAATATCTGGATAGGAAAAAACTCAGCAGAAGGTTTAAAAGGTAGTTTTGTGTATGAGTAAGGTAATTATATTAATGGGAGTTAGTGGAAGTGGAAAAACTACTATCGGAAAACTCCTGTCTGAACAAATTGATATACCGTTTTTTGATGCAGATAATTTTCATCCAAAATCTAATATTGAAAAAATGAGTAATGGAAATTCTTTAAATGATGAAGACAGATTTCCATGGTTAAAAGTACTGCATAAAAAGATTCTTGATGAAAAACAAAGAAAGGGAATCATTTTAAGCTGCTCTGCATTAAAAGAATCTTATAGAGAAATACTTACTTCAGGTATTGAAAATGTGCACTGGTTTTACTTAAAAGGAGATTTTCAGCTAATCAAAAGCAGGTTAGAAAGTAGGGAAGATCATTTTATGAAAAGTGATTTGTTACAATCTCAATTTGATTGCTTAGAAACACCGAACTACGGAACAACGATAGGTATTAGTAAAGAACCAACTCAAATTATTGAAATTATTAAAAGTACTATGGAATTATCTTCTTTCGGAATTGTAGGATTAGGGGTGATGGGAAAAAGTTTGGCTATAAATATGCTGAACAAAAACATTACTTTATCTGTTTATAATAGAGAAACATCAGAAGAGCAAGGTATTGTAAAACGTTTCTTAGAAGAACAATCTCACAAAGAAGTGAGAGGGTTTACGGAAATAGAAAACTTTGTAATGTCATTAGCAAAGCCTAGAAAAATACTAATGATGGTAAAAGCAGGAGATGTGACTGATACTGTTATAGAAAGTTTACTACCATTTTTAGAAGCAGGAGATATTTTGATTGATGGGGGAAATTCTCATTATAAAAATACAGCTAGGCGAGAATTATATGTGAAAGAAAAAGGAATTTCATTTATTGGTATGGGAGTTTCAGGAGGAGAAGAAGGAGCCTTGAAAGGACCTTCATTAATGCCAGGAGGAACTATTGAGAGTTATAAACATGTATCTGAATTTTTAGAAACAATAGCAGCAAAAGATGAAGAAGGAAAGTCTTGTTGTAATTTTATAGGACCTTCAGGTGCAGGACATTTTGTGAAAATGGTTCATAATGGTATTGAATATGGAGATATGCAATTATTGGCTGAACTGTATGATGTACTTTCAAAATTTATGGATTATCAAGAAATCTCTAACGTATTTTTTAATTGGAATAAAGGTGATTTAGGAAGTTACTTACTAGAAATAACAGCTAAAATTTTAAAAGAAAAAGATGGAAGTGAATATGTATTAGATCAAATTTTAGATAAAGCGGGTAATAAAGGTACAGGATCATGGTCTAGTGTGGCTGCGTTACAGTTAGGAATACCTACAACTATAAAAACGGCAGCAGTTAATGCACGTTATACATCATCTTATAAAGAAGAAAGAAAGCGTTTGTCAGTTTTCAATACGTCAGAAAGGGAGTATGAATCAATTGAAATAGATGTATTAGCACAAGCATATGATTTTGCGAGAACGGTAAATTTACATCAAGGTTTACAGTTGATAAAAATAGCTTCAGAATCTTATAATTGGAACTTGAATTTAGGAGAAATATGTAGAGTTTGGTCTAACGGATGTATTATTAAATCTGAAAAAATTAAAGAGTATAGTAAGGTTCTGCAAAATGTAGATACGTTATTGGAAGAAGAGAGGATTGTATTACAATTATATAAAAATGAAAAAGCTATCACAAAAGTTATTGCTTATGCATTAACATATCGAATTCAAATACCTTGTTTTTATGAGGCTTATAACTATTGGATTGCTATGACTACTGAAAAATCTTCAGCAAATTTAATTCAGGCTCAGAGAGATTTTTTTGGAGCACATAGGTTTCAAAAGGTAAATGCAGACACAGAAGAATTTGTTCATTATAATTGGAGTTAAGTATGTTAGATTATCAACTTTTATTGGCAGTTTTTTCAGGTGTTGCTATCTTGTTAGTTTTAATATTACGATTTAAAATTCAGGCTTTTATTTCGTTATTAATAGCTAGTGTTGTTGTTGGTGTTGTTGCAGGTATGTCACCTTCAAATATTATTACAACCATGCAAAGTGGTATGGGGAATACCTTAGGTTTTGTAGCTTTAGTTGTAGGTTTAGGTGCAATTTTTGGAGCCATTCTAGAACAATCAGGAGGCGCAGAAGCATTAGCTACTTATTTATTATCAAAGTTTGGCGATAAAAATGCATCATGGGCATTAATGTTAACGGGTTTTTTAGTGGCTATTCCAGTATTCTTTGACGTAGCATTTATCATTTTAATACCGATGGTATATTCATTACAAAGAAGAACACAAAAGTCGTTGTTATTATATGCAATTCCTCTATTAGCAGGACTGGCAATTACTCATTCGTTTATACCCCCAACTCCTGGACCAGTAGCTGTAGCTGATATTTTAAAAGCAGATTTAGGTTGGGTTATTTTGTTTGGTTTTTTAGTAGGAGCACCAACAGCAGTTGTGTGTGGACCTCTATTTGCAAAATACATTTCTCAAAAAATACATGTTGAGGCTCCAAAATTAGAAAGTGAATTAGATAAAGAACAAGAGTACCCGGCAATTCGATTAATTATTACCATCATCATTATACCTATTTTGTTAATTGTAGGTAATACCTTTTTAAATAGTCCATTAGTAGGGAATGATGTTATTTCTGAAAATGTGAAAGAATGGATGAAAATGATTGGAAATCCTTTTATAGCTTTAATAATTGCAAATATAATAGCATGGTATCTATTAGGAATCAAAAGAGGATGGTCAAAAGATAAGTTATTAAAAGTAGCTACAAATTCTATGGGACCAGCTGGCTTAATTATTTTGTTAACTGGAGCAGGTGGTGTTTTTAAACAAATGCTAATTAATACAGGAACAGGTGAAATGTTAGCGAATTATTTTTCTAGTATTGGAATAGGGATGTTGTTTTTCGGTTTTTTTATAGCTGTTTTAGTTCGAGTTTTACAAGGTTCAGCAACAGTAGCAATGATTACTGCAGCGGGTGTAACTGCCCCTTTAATAGCTAACGGAGATATTTCTCAATTAAGTAAAGCATTGTTAGTGATTGCTATAGCGTCAGGAGCATCAATCATGTCACATGTGAACGATAGTGGTTTTTGGCTTGTAGGAAAATATTTAGGATTAAATGAAAAACAGACATTTAAAAGTTGGACAATGATGACAACCATTTTAGCTTTAACCAGTTTTACAATCATAACAATAATGTCATTATTTATTTCATAAGAAAGATAAAAAGAGAGAAGTTTATAATCAAATAAAGAAAAACATATTAACCAAATAAAAACACACATGTTAGAACAAACGAAACTTACCATTAAAGAGAAAATAGGATATGCTTTAGGGGATGGAGCTGCGAATATCGCTTGGAGAGGAGTCGCTACTTTTTTATTTATTTATTATACGGATGTTTTTGGATTAAGTCCAGCCACAGTTGGAGTATTGTTTTTAGCTGCTCGATTTAGTGATGGAATTAGTGATGTTTTAATGGGGGTTATTGGAGATAGGACAAACTCTAAATATGGTAAATTCCGACCTTGGATTTTATGGACAGCAATACCATTAGGTGTTATTTTATCATTGTTATTTACAAGTCCAGATTTTAGTGATAAAGGTAAAATAGTTTATGCCTACATCACTTATATTCTATTTACGCTAATTTATACGGCTAATAATATTCCTTATGGAGCTTTAATGGCTGTGATGACGGGCGATGATAAAGAACGAACTAGCTTAGGTTCGTACAGAATGGTAGGAGCCTTTGTTGGAGGTATGCTAGTGCAAGGATTACTACTGTATTTAGTAGCTTCATTTGGTAAAGTAAGTTCAACTATTCAAATAGAAAAATTAGAAAACAAAAAATATAGTGTTAAAATAGAAGCTTTAGAAGATGTTTCTAGTGTGAATGTAAAAACTGAAGATGGTATTGCCATGTTTACATGGGGAGCAGGAGTAAATGAGGCTCTTCAGAATGAGGAACCTAGTAATAGAAAAAGTTTCGCTATGAAAACAGGTGAAAAATATTCTTTTATAGTTGAAGGAGAAGCTGATCTAGCGGAAGAAAATATTTCAATAATAGATCAGAATAATGGATATAGCAAATCTATTTATGTATTATCCTTCTTTTTGATTGTTTTTATGTTGTATACATTTTATGCAACAAAAGAAAGAGTTTCACCACCAAAAGGGCAAAAGAGTAATTTAAAACAAGACTTTAAAGATTTAATAACAAATAAAGCATGGTTAGTTTTATTGGTAGTTGGGTTACTATTCAATATATATAACTCCATCAAACAAGGTATTATAGTAATCTATTTTACCCATTATCTAAATGATCAACTATTAGCAGCTAGTTTTTTAGTAGGTTTAATGTTAGCTTCTATAGCTGGAGCCATTGTAACAGCTCCCTTAGGTAAACGACTTGGAAAAAGAAATTTATTTATTTATGCTTTAGTTTTATCTGGTACAATCAATGCATTACTATTTTTTTGTGGACCGAATGATATAATTTTAATTTTCGTATTAGGAATTATCTCTGAATTTTTTGCTGCTATTTTTCCAACATTGTTTTTTGCAATGCTTGGTGATGCTGCAGATTACTCTGAATTTAAAAATAAAAGAAGAGCAACAGGTTTAGTATACTCGGCAGGTTCTTTTGCTTCCAAGTTTGGTGGAGGTATTGCTGGCGCAATTATAGGATTTGTATTAACTATCTATGGCTATGATGGACAAAGTGGAGCTTCCATTAAAGAGGCTATTCCAGGAATAATAATGTTAATGAGTTGGATACCTGCAATTGTTACCATGATTGCTGCAGGCCTAATGGTGCTGTATCCCTTAAATCAAAGTAAAATGGATGAAGTAACCTTAGATTTAAATGCTAGAAGAGCGAAGGTTTAAATGCGTATTGCGGAGTTTTGTAAAAAAGAAATAGCTTCAATTTTAGATGAGGTAATGGAGTTTTGGTCTACAAAAGCGATAGATCATAGTCATGGTGAATGGTATGAAAAATTGGATGCAGACAAAAACCCAATACATGTACCTAAAGTGAACATGTGGAAATCGCCGTATCATATTGTTAGAATGTGTTTATTATAACTAAATTAATATGAAGACTATTAAGTTGTTAATAGTAGCAATATTGTTGCTTTTTATTTCGTGTGCTAAAAATACTACAATTGTATTCCAAGATGATTTTGAAAAATATGAATCACAAAAGCAACCAATATCTCCATGGGTTACATCGGGAGAAGGATTAGTTTATATAGATACAACAAAATCTTTTTCAGGAAAAAAATCAATGTTTTTTAATAGTGGAGAAGGTTTTCAGAATAGAGCTTTTATTTCTGTGTATGATCTTTTTAATAAAGAAACTGAATTCTATTATGGAAGTTTAAAAATGTACATAGAAGAAGCTTCTCCAGATGGAATTCACTGGACAATGATTCAGGCTTCTGGAAAAACAGAGAAAGATTTTATAGCTGAGGTTCGTTATGGAGGTCAACATAACCAAAGACTCATGGCAAATTATGATACTAAAGGAATAAAATCGGATTGTTGGCATCATACAAAGTTTAAAATACCTGAGAAAAGATGGTTTTCTCTAAAATGGTATATGAATAGAAAAACTAATAATATGAAGTTGTGGTTGGATAATGAATTAGTGCATGAATTAAAAGGAAACAATCTTGAGAAAGGATGTTTAAGTAATGAAAATAATGGTGATTGGACATTTCCTTTTTTTGAAGCCATAACATTAGGTTGGGTTGATTATCAGAAAAATGGAGGGTATCGAAAAGTTTGGATTGATGATGTAATTTTATCAAGTAAAAATATCGATTGATCAGTTTAGAAAACAAGAGAGGTGCTTTTAAAGCACCTCTCTTGTTTTTGATATATTATTGTTTTGTAAGCATTTCTCGTGCTTTTTTTATGTCATCTGTGGGGAGTTTACATGTTTTGTTAACGCAAACATATATAAATGTATTACTATCTGTAAATCGTCCTTTTAATAAAGGAAGTTCACTTTTTTGTGTACTACCAGATAATAGTTGATTGGGTATGTAATAATTATTTAATTCTTTTGATTTTTCGAGCGCATTTTCACCTGCAATAACAGTTTCATAAAAAGGAAGTGAAAGATTTAAATAACTATCTAACCAATTAGAATATGAATAAGGGTGTTTTTTTATTTTGGGTAGTATGTTATGTAGCATTTTATAAGAAATGTCAGCGTAATTTTTATGATCAAAATAATGGCTTAAAAAGAAAAGATTTTTATTCATTACAGAGTTAGCTGAAGGTATTACAATGTCTTCAATATTTAGGTTATTCATAATGGAATTCTGATTCTCTTTTAAAGGATAAAAGAATCCTTTATTTTTATCATAGAAATTTTTCAGTACATATTCTGTTAATTTATTGGCTGTTTGTAGCCAACTTTCATCAAATGTTATTTGGTATAAAGATATGTAAGAATTAATTAGCAAAGCATAATCTTCCATAGTGCCCTTTATTTTGTTGTTTTCAGAATTTATACTTCTGTATACCGATCCGTCATTTGAAATAGCTTTGTTTTTTAGAGCGATGGCATTTTTAATAGCTTTCTTTTTTATGCTTTCATCTCCAAAAACTTTATATGCATCAGTTAAAGCTTGTAACATAAGAGCATTCCAAGAAGTAAGTATTTTATTATCTAATTCAGGAGCAACTCTATTAGCACGCTTTTCTAATAATATTTTCTTCCAAGAGGAAACCTTTGTGTTTAACTCATCAAGTTTTAGTTGATGTTTTTTTGCAAAAACACTATCCCTATATATTTGTAACAAAACATGCTTGTTTTCTAACTTTTCAATTTTATCAATTCCAAAATAATCGCTGAATAATTCAAAATCATCTTTTATGAATGTTTGTAAAGAGTCTTTTTTCCATGTATAATAGGCACCTTCTTCCAATTCGTTGTTTTCATTAAAACTATCAGCATTTAAAGAAGAGAAATAAAGATCATTTTTATGGAGATTGGTATCTGTAAAGTGTAAGGTATTGTACACTATTTTTTTATAACGTTCATTTTTAGATAATTGATAGGCATTTGAAAATAATGAAATTAACTGAGCATTATCATATAACATTTTTTCAAAATGAGGAATATGCCATTTGTTATCAACGGTATACCTAGCAAAACCACCTTCAATAGGATCATTCAATCCGCCTAATGCTATTTTATCTAATGTTTTAAATACAAATTGTTGTAATAAAGTGTCGTTTGTTTGATGTGAATATCTCAATAGAAATTGATAACTACTTGGTCTTGGAAACTGGTTTTTACCAACTAATCCTCCGTTAATAGTATCTAAACTTTGTTTCCAATCGTTAATGAACACTTTTAAAGTATCAGTTGAGAAATTGATGTTTTTTTGATTATTTGAAACCGTTTGTAGTGAAATTAAATCTTTAGATAATCTGGTAGCAAATTCTTTCGCTTGTTCAGGATCTTCAGCATAAATAGCTTGAATATTTTGTAAAGCATTTAACCAATTTTCTTTGTTAAAATAAGTTCCACCCCAAAGAGGTTCACCATTAGGTAAAAGGATACAGTTTAAAGGCCAACCACCATTACCAGTCATTACTTTTACAGCAGTTAAATATGTTTTATCTACATTAGGATGTTCCTCTCTATCCACTTTAATATTTATAAAGTGTGTATTCATAAACTCAGCGACCTCTTTATCTTCAAAAGTTTCTTTCTCCATTACATGGCACCAATGGCATGAAGAGTAACCTATAGATAATAAAATGAGTTTGTTTTCTTTTTTAGCTTTCTCTAAATACTGATTTTTCCAAGGATACCAATTTACAGGATTATGAGCATGTTGAAGTAGGTAAGGGCTAGATTCATTAATTAACTCGTTGGTATAAGTGTATTCAGAAACGTTTTTTTTACAAGAAAAAGCGAAAATGATGAATGGTAGTAGAATATATTTTTTAAAAGATGAATAGATCAATTGAAGTTGATTTTAAAGAGTTGAATACATATTTGTAACAAACAAAAATTAGTTTTTGAAGATATAAAAGAAAATTAAAACTCAAAAATATTGAAAGAGCCATTTAGTCTGTTCGTCTACACTTTTCTACTCTTTACCGTTAAATACGATTACTTAAACTAAAGAAAAAAAAATCGGGTGATATTAAAATTAAATTGCAGATTAAAGCTACTAAATTATAAAAAATGCAAAAAAAATTAACAATTTTGTTAATTGAAGATGATCAAATAGAGATTATGAAGTTTAATAGAATTTTATCAAAATTAAATTCTATTCATAATGTTATTGAGGCTAATAATGGAGAAGAAGCATTAGAAATTTTATCAGACAGAGACAATCTTCCAAGTATTATATTACTTGATTTAAATATGCCTAAAATTAACGGTATCGAGTTTTTAAAGATCTTAAAAAATGATGAAGTTCTAAAATATTTACCAACTGTTGTACTAACTACTTCGAGCAATCAAAAAGACATGTTAGAATGTTATAAAATAGGGATAGCTGGTTATATTGTAAAGCCTCTTAAATATGAAGATTATCAAAGTAAATTAGTAAAGGTATTATCTTATTGGAGTGCTAACGAATTAATAACTGTTTAAGATTTTTACTGCTAAGACTTAAAATTAACCGACAAATTTTATTAATTTAAACTCGTAAATTGGAGTAAAAGGTAAGCTTTTAATTATTGTTCAATTTAGAATTTATGAGTGGAATTGATACAGACAATTTAGAACATTCTTTAAAAGAGAAACATAACGAGCTGCTTATTAAGGAGCAAAGAATTCTTGAGCTTGAGAAAAAAAATCTTGAGTTAGAAAGTAAGAATGAAAAATTGCAACATACTTTTCAACAAAAAGAAGCTGAATTACTTGGTATTTTTGAGAACATCAATGATGCTTTTGTTTCTATTGATTTAAAAGGAAATGTTATCAAAATGAATAACATTGCTTCTGAGTTATTTGGTTACAAACATGACGAAGACACGCCTTTTAATTTGATGAAGTTAATACATCCAGATGATTACAAATATACGTTGGGATCATTCAAAAAATTATTAGATGATGGATCTTATTCTAAATATAGAGCACGTATTATTAGAAAGTGCGGAAGTATAAAGCAAATAGAAGTTAATTCTAGTCTTATATATAATAAGGAAAAGAAAATAATAGGAGCACAAGGTATTGTTAGAGATATTACCAAAGAAATTGAACTTCAGAACTTATTAGAAACACAAAAAGATCAGCTCGATATTATTTTTAATAATTCGCCTATAGGAATAACATTGTCTAAAGAAGATGAGAATGATTTTATTTTCGTGAATAAATCTTTAGGGAAGATGTTGGGGTATTCATCTAGCGAGTTGAAGAAAATGAAAGTAACAGATTTTACTCATCCAGAAGATAAAGAAAAATCTACTCTCTTAAAATCGAAGCTTAGCAAAGGTGAATTAAACAAGTTTAGCTTAGAGAAACGATATATTAAAAAAGACGGAGATATTCTTTGGGCTAAAACAACTGTTAAAGCTGTAAGAGATAAGGATAACAAGATAAAATTTCAGGTTGCTACCATTGAAGATATTACAAAAAATAAATTAGCCAATAGAAAATTAGTAGAATCTGAAAACAGACTGTCATCACTAATATCTAAATTAGATAGTGGGGTGTTGTTAGAAGATGAACAAAGAGATATTGTAATTACTAATGATAAGTTTCGCGAGTTATTTTCAATAGATAAAAGAAAACTAATAGGTGAAAATTCAGCTAAATTACTTGAAGAAACTAAGTTGATTTTTGAAAATCCTGAGTATCATAGTACAAGGGTGAAAAAATTAGTAAAGGACAAAAAAGTGGTGCTAGGAGATGAAATTCGCTTAAAAAACGGTCGAATTCTAGAGCGTGATTATATACCTGTATCAGAAGGGAAAGAGTACAAAGGACATTTGTGGACTTACAGAGATGTTACTTTGTCAAGAAACTACCGAAAAAGCTTAGAAGCTCATAAAAAACGTTACAGTAATATTATTGCAAACTTACAGTTAGGTTTGGTAGAGTTAGATAATGATAATTTCATTTTATCAGCTAACAAGAGTTTTATCAAGATGACTGGTTTTGATGAAGATGAAATTTTACAACAAGACATTCGAAATTTATTTAAGAAAGATAAAATAAAAGAACTAATTCAAAAGAGAAGAAACAAAGGAAGATCTGGTTCTTATGAATTTAGTTTTATCAATAATGTAAATGTAGAAAAATCACTTTTAGTAAGTACGGCACCTAATTTTAATATTCAAGGAGAAATTATAGGTTCTATTGGTATTATTTTAGATATCACTCATATTAAGAGTTTAGAGCGTCAGAAAGAACAGTTGTTGAAAAAAGTGGAAAGGAGAAATGTTGAATTAGAAGAGTATGCACATGTAGTATCTCATGATTTAAAATCTCCTTTGCGAAGTATTTCGGCATTAACAAGTTGGTTGAAGGAAGATTATGGAGAGTCTTTAGGATCGGGAGGAATGAAAAATGTTGATTTGATTCAGGAAGTAGTTGAAAAAATGGAACGACTGATCAATGATATTTTAAATTATTCAAGTATTGATAGTGATTCTTTGGCAAACACTGAAAAAGTAAATACTTACGAAGTTGTAGATGAGATAAAGAAGATTATATATGTGCCAAAGCATGTAGAAATCAAAATCAATAAAAATTTACCTACTATTAATGCTGATAAAGTTAGAATTCAACAACTTTTTCAAAATTTAATGAGTAATGCTGTAAATTATATTGATAAAGAAAAGGGGATAGTAGAAATAGATTTTAAAGAAAAAAATAAAAGTTTTATCTTTAGTGTATCAGATAATGGTGTTGGAATACCAGAGGAGTATTACAAGAAAATATTTGAAGTTTTTCAATCATTGGGAAATCATAAAAATTCTTCAGGTATTGGATTGTCAATCGTTAAAAAGATTGTAGATGCTTACGGTGGAAAAATATGGCTTGAAAGTAAAAAAGGCATTGGCACAACATTCTTTATAGAATTTAAAAAATAACATTAATCATGATAATTGAAGCCCCCAATTTAAACTACATCAAAGATTTGTCTGGTGGAGATACCGAATTCGAAGAAAAAATGATTTCGATACTAAAATCAGAGCTTCCAGAAGAAGTTTCGGCGTATAAAAAATCAATAGAAAATAAAGATTTTAAACAATCAGCTGAAATCGTTCATAAAGTTAAACATAAAATTAGTATTTTAGGCTTAGAAAAGTCGTATGATTTTGCTGTAAATCATGAAAAACAACTTCTTTCTGAGAACGCAAATGAACACGATGATTTTATGAAACTATTAACTGTAATGTCTAATTTTTTAGACACATTGTAAAACTTTTAAGCTATATATGAATTGTTTAATTATTGATGATGAATCTGCTGCAAGAGCTATTGTTAGTCAACTATGTAAAAGCGAAGGGTCTTTAAATGTGATAGAAGAATTTTCTAATGCAATACAAGCAATTAAATACCTAAATCAGCACGAAGTTGACTTAATCTTTTTAGATATTCACATGCCAGATTTTACAGGTTTTGATTTAATTCAAACATTAAAAAATCCACCAAGAGTAATCTTAACAACTTCAGATAAACAGTTTGCTATTGACGCTTTTGAATACGATTGCATTGTAGACTATTTAGTAAAGCCAATAGAACTTCCAAGATTTATTAAAGCAGTAGAGAAAGCTAGAAAGTTTAAATCAACCGCAAAAGTAGAAGAGGAAACTAAAGCAACCCAAGAAGCCAAGGAAGAAGATCAACAACTATACATTAACATTGATAGAAGGTTGATTAAAATTGAAATACCTAGTATTAACTTAGTAGAGGCAAAAGGAGATTACATTTTAATAAAAACCAAAGAAAAAAATTACACTGTACATTCTACCTTAAAAAAGATAGAAGAAAAGCTACCAAATGAACTGTTTTTAAAGGTACACAGGTCTTATGTTATTAATTTAAAGAGAATTATAGATATTGAAGATAATAGTGTATTAATAGGTAAAGATGTAATACCAGTAAGTAGGTCAAACAGACCAGAATTAATGAAGCGTCTTAATTTATTATAATTTCTTATTTTCGCGATTTAACGACTAAATTTGCAGTTCATCGAAACTAATCCTATAGCTAACCTAAGTTATCAAAATATACAACGAATAACTTTATAAAAAACTACAAATACTGATTAATTTAGTAGTGTAGTTAGTTTAAAAGTTTTGTTTTTTTCACTACGGAACTTCTTTTTTCGTAGATGATTTTTAGATTTATTTGGTTGATTAATCTAAAACAGCCTTTCACATCCGTGAAAGGTTTTTTGTTACAAAAAAAATAACAACCCAAATATTGGGTTGTTATAAGTTTAAGCGTTTTTAATAACCTCTAAAATAGTGGTAGGTTCCAATCTTTCGGTGTAATCTTCAGGAATAAAATGATAAATAATTTCTCTTTTACTGTTTAATACATAAGTTGCAGGCATAGGCAATTCGTAATCATTGTTATTATTATGTTTAGGAACATCTATATTAAAAGAATGATATACTTCTCTCAAATCTTCAGGCAATTGAAAAACCAAACCAATTGATGTAGCATATGTATTATTCAAATCACTTAAAACCTCAAAACTAAGCTCATTTTTTTCATGGGTGGTTATGGAGTTGTCAGGTGTTTCTGGAGAGATAGCAACCAGTTCAGTATTTAATTTTTTAGCTTCAGGTAAAATATCTTGTAAAGCTTTTAACTCCATGTTACAAAATGGACACCAACCACCTCGATAAAAAGAGACGATTAAGAAATCAGCATTAAAATCAGTTAATGAGACAAGGTTATTGTGTATGTTAGGTAAACTAAAGTTAGGAAGAATCTCTCCAGTTTTAATAGCCTTGTTACTTAAATTTTCAGTTTTTAAGTCTTTGGTAGCTCTTTCCATAATAGCCCATTTGTCAGATGGAATATTTTGTTCGTTTTTAGATTTTCTTTCAGTTAATATTTGTGATAAACTCATGTTACTTGCGTTTTTAATTTGATACAAATTTCAAGTAAATTGAGGTTTTTTAAAATGGACAAAAAATATAAATGATGGAAAAAATTCCCTGTTAAGAAACCTTTTTGAATTTAGTTCTGAATTGAGTAGGAGTGAAAGAAGTATTCTTTTTAAAATATTTTATAAAATAATACGGGTCTTCAAAACCTAATTGATAAGCAATCATTTGACTTGTATCATTACTTTCTAAGAGTTTAGTTTTTGCTTTCTCAATTACCTTCTCTGTAATTATGTTACACGGAGTTTTGTTAGTGGTTACTTTTACTTCTTTAATTAATTTTTTTAGAGGAATGTTTAGCATTTCAGCATAGGTACCAGCACAGAAGTTATTTTCAATATTTGTTTCAATTAAATTTTCAAATTGTTCAAAAACACTAAGTTTAGATACAGTAATATTTTTTATGTCATTAATTAACTGATTAGCTAAAATGTGTAAGTAACTTTTTAATAATGAGATTTTAGAAGTAGGAATAGCTTTTATGTTATCTATGATGCTTTTTTTGTGTTGAAAATCCATAATATTCAAAAAAGCAAAACTAAATTCATTTATGTTTTTACATTCAGTTTGAATTTCAGGAAGATTTTTAAAAAAAGGAGTGTCTAAAGGAATAAAATAAGCATCAATAAAAGGCGATGCAGCTATTATATTAAAGTTATTGCTTACAAAAGAAAATGTTTTAGGCTTTACTAAGTAAGTTTCAGAGTTGGTTGTTACAGTAATATTACCCGATAACATTAGCATAAAACCAAACTCATTCACTAAAACTTCTTGATTGTTTTCTAATTTTTGGTACATGAAAAAATTAATCTAAATATTTTAATTTCCATAGTTTTATAATAGTAAAAACACAAACAAGAGACACAATACTTAAAATAACGGCATTAGTTACTTCTCCATAAATCCAGTTTCCTGTAGCAAATAAAAAGCTATAAACCCCAATAACTCCCGCAAAAAAAGCAACTATTTTAGCTCCTACGTTTTTAAATTTACTTTCATTACCAAAAATAATTTGATTAAAATTATCAAGAGTTTTAGTATCAGTAGGTTGAGTAACTAACGTTGTTATAATCCATCCAATAGTTGTAATTACTACTCCAAGTATTAGTTGCCAATAAGAAGGAATACTTACAAGTGGAGCGTCCATTTTATTATTAATAAAGAAAAAGAAGGCGATCAAAAAAGATATCACCATAGCAGCGATTTCACTGTATGGATTGATACGATTCCAAAACCATCTAAGGATAAATAATAGACCAGTACCAGCACCAATTTGTAGTAACAAGTCAAAAACATCTTTTGCAGACTGTAAGTAAAATGAAAACAAAGCGGCGCATAACATTAATATTAATGTCGCAATTCTTCCAACAATAACTTTTTGCTTTTCAGAAGCTTCTGTGTTTATAAACCGTGCATAAAAGTCGTTAACAATATATGAGCTACCCCAGTTTAATTGCGTAGAAATTGTGCTCATAAAAGCGGCTATTAAAGAAGTTAATACAATTCCTAATAAACCAGCAGGTAAATAAGTCATCATTGCAGCATAAGCAACATCATCTCCCTGCATTTCTTTGGTAAGTCCAGGGAAAGTTTCATTAATACTAGAAACATCAGGGAAAATAACTAAAGAAGCCAAACCAACTATAATCCAAGGCCAAGGTCTAAGAGCATAATGAGCAAAATTGAAAAACAAGGTTGCCCAAGTAGCATTCTTTTCATCTTTAGCAGCTAACATTCTTTGAGCAATGTAACCACCACCTCCAGGTTCTGCTCCTGGGTACCAAGTGCTCCACCATTGAACAGCAAAAGGAATAATAAATAAGGTAATTAAACTTTCTTTATCTGAAAAATCAGGTAAAATATTCAATTTACTATGTACTGTTGGTTCTGAAAGTAATTGAGATATACCTCCAATTTCAGGAAGGCTTACAATATATATAGTAGCCCAAACCGAACCAATCATAGCAATTACAAATTGAATAAAATCGGTTAACAATACACCTTTCAATCCTCCTAAAGAAGAATAAATAACAACTATAATAGAAGAATACAAAAGCATTTGTGTTTGAGAAATACCAAGAAGAATATTAGCAATTTTAGCACCAGCTAAACACACACCCGCCATGGTAATAATATTAAAAATAACGCCTAAATAAATGGCTCTAAACCCTCTTAAAAAACCAGCAACCTTTCCAGAATATCTTAACTCGTAGAATTCTAGATCAGTAGAAATACCTGATCGTCTCCATAATCTGGCATAAAAGAATACAGTAAGCATACCCGTTAATAGCATTGCCCACCAAACCCAATTTCCAGAAACTCCATTTTTTCTAACAAGTTCAGTAACTAAACCAGGAGTATCAGCAGCAAAAGTAGTAGCTACCATAGATACACCTAATAACCACCAAGGCATGTTTCTACCAGATAAAAAGAACTCAGAACTGTTTTTTCCAGCCGATTTAGCTGCGTAAATACCGATTCCTAAAGAAATAATGAAAAATGAAATTATAATGATATAATCTAGTGATGTAAGTTGCATAATTTTGGTTTGTAGGCTAAATTAACTAAATAATTTAAAATGTAATATTTTGCTACAAATCGAAAACGATTTCGCATTTTTATGACTAATAATTGCAAATAATAAGTAAATTTGATTCAACATTTATGGGTAAAAAAATTAAAAAAATAGCAGTAATGACTTCCGGTGGAGATTCACCTGGAATGAATGCAGCCATACGTTCTGTAGTTAGAGCGTGTGCGTATTATAGAACTGAATGTATTGGAATTTACAGAGGGTATCAAGGAATGATTGAGGGAGATTTTATTCCAATGTCCGCAAGAAGTGTAAACAATATTATTAATAAAGGAGGAACTATTTTAAAGTCAGCTCGATCAAAAGAGTTTATGACCAAAGAAGGAAGAGCACAAGCTTACGAAAACCTAAAAGAACATGAAGTAGATGGATTGGTAGTAATTGGAGGAGATGGTTCTTTTACAGGTGGAGTTGTATTTAATCAAGAATATGATTTTCCTGTAATTGGTATTCCAGGTACTATTGATAATGATATATATGGTACTTCACATACATTAGGATATGACACGGCTTTGAATACTGCAATGGATGCTATTGATAAAATTAGAGATACAGCTTCTTCACACAATCGACTATTTTTTGTTGAAGTAATGGGAAGAGATGCAGGTTTTATCGCTTTAAACGCAGGAGTAGGAGCAGGTGCAGAGGAAATTTTAGTGCCTGAAGAAGATTTAGGACTAGAAAGAATGTTAGAGTCTTTAAAGAAAAGTAGAAGATCAGGTAAATCTTCAAGTATTGTAGTAGTAGCTGAAGGAGATAAGTCTGGAAAGAATGTGTATGAACTAGCTGACTATGTAGAAGAAAATATGCCTGAATATGAGGTAAGAGTTTCTGTATTAGGGCATATGCAACGTGGAGGTTCTCCAAGTTGTTTTGATAGAGTTTTAGCTTCTCGTTTAGGAGTGAAAGCTGTTGAGCTATTGATTGATGGGAAATCTAATTTAATGGTTGGACTTGTAAATAACGAAGTAAAGTCAACCGATTTAGAAAAAGCAATCAAAGGACAAAATCCAATTGATAGAGAGTTACTGAGAGTGTCTGATATTATGACAACATAGAAAATAATGAAAAATATATTTATAGGTTTCTTACTCTGTTTTGTGCTATTTATTTCATTTTCATATACACAATTAAATACTGAAAATGAAGAGTTAATTAAACGAATAGAAAAATTAGAACAGGATCAGAAAACGTATAAAGAACATTTTGACGCATTGTATGAAAATCTTTTCGGGTTTGGAGCAAATCCAAATTATATAAGCTTCCAAGATGATTACAATGAAACAATAAAAGAAATACAAACAACACTAGATAAAATTCAAAAAAATGATAAAAATAGGAATTAATGGTTTTGGTAGAATCGGGCGTTTAGCGTTTCGTTCAGCAATTCAAAGAGATAATGTTCAAGTTGTAGCAATTAATGATTTATTAGATGTAGATTATCTTGCGTATTTACTAAAATATGATTCTGTACATGGTCGTTTTGATGGTACTGTAGAGGTTATTGATGGTAATTTAGTAGTAAATGGTCAATCAATAAGAATTTCAGCAGACAGAAACCCTGAAAACTTAAAGTGGGATGAGGTTGGTGCTGATTATGTAATTGAATCAACAGGTTTTTTCTTAACTAAAGAGAAAGCAGGCTTACATATAAAAGGTGGTGCTAAGAAAGTAATTATTTCTGCGCCTTCTAAAGATGCTAACATGTACGTTATGGGAGTAAATCATACAGAACTTCCTAAAGATGAAGCTATTTTTTCAAATGCTTCTTGTACTACAAACTGTTTAGCTCCTTTAGCTAAAGTTGTTCATGATAACTTCGGGTTAGTAGAAGGATTAATGACTACAATTCACTCAGCTACATCTGGACAAGATGCTGTTGATGGGCCAAATAGTAAATGGCGTAGAGGACGTTCTGTATTAAGAAACATGATACCAACAAGTACGGGAGCTGCTGTTGCTGTAACAAAAGTAATTCCTGCATTAGAAGGGAAGTTAACTGGTATGGCTGTTCGTGTACCAACTGCAGATGTATCTTTAGTTGATTTAACTTTTAGAACTGAAAAAGCAACTTCTTTAAAAGATATTTTAGCTAAGTTAAAAGAAGCTTCTGAAGGAGAATTAAGAGGAGTAGTAGGGTATACTGATGATGAAGTAGTATCTCAAGATTTTGTTTCTGATGTTAGAACTTCTATCATTGATGCAGGAGCTAGTATTGAATTAAACGAAAACTTCTTCAAAGTAATTTCTTGGTATGATAACGAGTATGGATATGCAACTAAAATAGTAGATTTATTAGTGTATTCAGCATCATTATAGTATAAGAAAAAGAGGAAAAGAGTATCTTTTTTTTAAAACTGTGAGTATTAAGTTACTCGCAGTTTTTTTATTTTTAAAACAAATAACTTCTTAAAGTGATCAAATATGAACTAGATGATGTCACTTTTTTATTGAGACATTTTTAAAGCCTTCTTCATATGTAATTTTGTGTTGTAATAAATCAACAAAAAAATGAAAACACTGAAAATTACATTATTATTAGCGATCTCAATTTTTACTTTATCAACAGCAAATGCTCAAAAACTTGGATCATTTGGTAGTTCAATAGAAAAAAAGATAGGTTTCGTAAAGAAAAAAGTACCATATACAGATGTGGTAAGTTATTTAGGATATGCTGCACCTAATACTGAAGATGAAGTTAAAAACGGAAAAAAGTTCTATTACATTTATGTTTGGGTACCTGCAGTAGCTCCAGAATTAGGACTAAGAATGATGTCTCCAGCTAAAAATGTTAAGGCGAAAAATCCGATAAAAGGAAAAACATTTGATGCAAATGCTGATGCTAAAGATTATTTTGACACATACATTACTTTAGAAAGATCTGATATTTTAACAAAAGAAAAAATTAAAGATGCAGCTTCTGCTTCGTGGACAGTATTAGCAAGAAACGATGATAGTGGAGAAATGCCTAAACAGCCTAGTGGAAGAAAATACAATTCGTTATTAAGATATAAGAGTAAAAAAGGAGATCCGTTGAAAGCGTTAACAAGAGGACTTTATAGAGTTGGGTTTACTACTTTTAAGAAAGGAGAAGTAAAAGGAACTTTTGTAGCGCAAATAGGTTCACCAGTTAAATTACCAGGTGTTGTAATGGCTAAAACTATAGATGAGCTATTAGCACAGATGAATTAGTTTTTTTAAGTAAATTTCTATTACTTATTTTTTATTAGTTAGACAAAGGATGCCTTTTAAAGGCATCCTTTTATATGTTATTTTATAGCAATCATGCTAATTTCTACGTTTACAAACTTAGGTAAGTTTGCAACTTCTACAGTTTCTCTTGCTGGTGCGCTTTCTTCATTAAAATATGAAGCATAAACTTCATTAATAGCAGCAAAATTATTCATATCAGATATAAAAATAGAAGTTTTTACAACATTTTCAAAAGTCATTTCAGCTTCTTCTAATACCGCTTTCATATTTTCTAAAACTTGTTTAGTTTCAGTTTGTATATCATCTAATACAAGTTCTCCTGTTTCTGGATTCAAAGCTATTTGTCCAGATGTGTATAATGTATTACCACTTAAAACTGCTTGGTTATACGGACCTATAGGAGCAGGAGCTTTGCTTGTGTTAATTATTTTTTTCATTTTATATAAGTTTTTTAGTTGCTTTATTTTTTGAATAATACCTATCTGTAAACTTAAACTATCTGTTTATTAGAATAAACGTCTATCAGGTGGTTGTCTCTTATCCCATTTTAAATCACTTAACATAGAAGATTTAACTCCAATAAAGAAGTTATATGAAGTAAAGTTACCAAACGGAACCCAATTAAAGTTAAAACGCCAACTATCTAAATCTCTAGAAAAGTTCATAGTAGTGTAAGAGAAAGCGCCATTTTTTATATCGTAAGAAGAGCGAAATCCTACTTTCCATTTAGGAGTTAGTTCTACATTTCCACTAAAACCTAAAGTATGTGTTTGTATACCTGCGTTATTAATACCGTTGTTAGAATAATTAGCAGAATAAATTAATGCTAAATCCCATGGCACTTTAGCTTTGTATAATTCAGCTTCTTCTTCAATTGGTTCTTTACTAGTACTTGGTTGTCTATTCACAAAACCATTTGTAGGGTCTACATCAGATCCAAAAACGTCAGGTGGGTTATTTGGATTGTTGTTCTGATTATTGTTGTTTTGACCACCTTTATCATCTTCAAAATCTTTACTAGAAAAACTATAGTTTGCGGTTAAAGTGGCGCTATTCAATCTAAATAAGTCTTTATTGAATTTGTTGATACGAACTCCTTGATCATTTATTTGATAAGGATCTAGATTACCTGAAAGGTTTACCGCCATTTTATTTTTAAATAGTTGTGTACCTGCAGAAAAGCTAACGTTGCTCCAACGTAAGGAATCTTTAGTAATGTCATAACTAGTACTAAAGTTTAAGTTATTAAGAAGTGTTATTTTTTTGTCTTCATCACTATCGTCATCATCTTTAGGAGCAACTTTTGCTTCTAATACGTTGTTTACACTCATACTAATCAAGTTAGAAGTACCAATTCCAGGAGTACCATAAATACCTCCTTCAAATTGGTTATAGGTAATCATGTCTCCATCAGCATTACTTTGAACAGTTTGTTCAAACTCTTCAGCAAAATTAGGACGGTAACTCCAAGATACTGTAGGTCTAATTGTATGTCTAATAGCTTTTAATCGTCCCTTTTTAAAATTAAACGTACCATAAACATTAGTACTTAAAGAAACCCCAAAATTATATTCGTTAAATCTATTAAAACCACTAATGGTGTCGTTTACAGCTGCTCCAAGGGTGTCGTCATTGTTTTCGAATGTAGGATCGTAACGTTTTTGAATTCGATTAAAATACCAAACGTCTTTGTAACTTACATTAGGAGATAAAGTGAAATATTTAAATGCCTTTATGTTGGTATTAGCACTAGCATTGTGTTGAACCCCCGATCTAGCACCTTCAAACATTCTTGAGGTTAAGAAATTATCTTCAGTAGTTCGTATTCTATATTCTGTACTTGAGTTATAAGTAACACCTATTTTTTGTATTGGGTTTTTTTTAATACCTCCTTTTCCTGCAAGCGGATAAATACGATCCATATTTATTTGCAAGTTAGGTAATGTCATATTAACAATTTCGTTTGTTGAGTTTTGATTATGAGTAATACTTGTAGTCATATTAAAAGGAGTACCCACAAACTTTTTTGAATACGTAATAGAGGAGTTAAATGAATTATTTAATCTTTGATTTTGATCAATCTCATTTAATGATTGTCTAAAAAACTGACTACTACTACTAATATTAACTCGTGCAGTTAAACTAGAGTTAGGACTAGATTTAGTGTCTTGTCGGTGATTCCACGAAAGATTATAATTAGATGTTTGAGAAAAATCGCTAAATCCTTTAATACTAGTTGTTAAATTCTGAAAACGGAAACTAAGTCCTCCAGAATATTTATACCGAACCTTATAGTTTGTATTTGTGTTTATAGCCCAACTTCCATTGGAGTATACATCTCCAGTAACTTGTAAATCAAAATAATCACTAATAGCAAAATAATATCCACCATTTTGTAAAAAGAATCCTTGTTGATTATTCTCACCCCATGAAGGAATGATAAAACCAGAAGTTCTTTCTTGTGTTAAAGGAAAATACGCAAATGGTAAATATAAAGGAGTAGGTACATCAGAAATAACCAAGTTACTTGCACCTACAATAATTTTTTTACCAGGAACAAGTTTTGCTTTGTTAGTGGCAATATGGTAATCTGGTCTTTTCTTTTTAGAGGTTGTAAAACGAAGTCTACTCATATATATAGTAGAATCATTTACACGTTTTGTTTTTTCTCCATAGGTAATCATTTCACCCTGCACTGTTTTAATACCATAAATAAGTGCTTTTTCAGTTTTAAAGTTGAATAAAATAGAATCTTGTTCAGATTCTTGATTTCCTTGTTTAAAAACAGGACGCTGTACATAACCAGTACTATCTTTTATACCTGTAGCGTATACAGTATTATTTTTATAGTTTACTATTATTTTACCAGCTTTCAAATCAACATCACCATACACAACTCTTGCGTTGTTGTATAAAGTTACAGTTTTATTTTTTGCATTTTGAATTGTATAATCCTCAGCATCGTGAGTAACTATATAATCAATAACTTCTTTTGGTTTAATAATAGAGTCTTTGGGAATAGAATCGGTTTTTACAACAGGTACACTGTCGTTTTTAATGCTAAAATTTGTTTTTTCTTTTATAACCTTAGCTGAATCTTTTTTTGTAATTAATTGCTCTGGAATTCCCTTTTTATCACCTTCTTGAGCAACACTTATTTTGAAGCAAAAAAGAAATAAAAATAAAAGTATGTAGGATGAATTTGCTTTCAACTCGATAAATGCTATTTTTGTTTGATAAAAGTATGGCTCAATATTTGAAGCACCAAACCTTAAAGAGCCAAAATTAGTTAAATTTTATTGATGCATTTCTTAAAATTCAGCAAATATAATATTAATAGAATAACTTCAGTTTATATGCTGATGTTAATATTTGTGATGTACGGGATACATACTTCATATGCACAAAAGAAGTATAAGGTAGTTTTAGACGCAGGACACGGAGGAAAAGATCCTGGTAACTTAGGTAATGGATACAGAGAATCTAAAATTGTTTTAAAAGTAGCTTTATTAATAGGTAAAGAGCTTGAAAAAAACAATAAAGATATTGAAGTAGTGTATACCAGAAACAAAGATGTTTTTGTAGAACTTCATAATAGAGCTAAAATAGCGAATGAAGGAAAAGCAGATTTGTTTGTGTCTGTTCATTGTGATTCATATAGAAGTCCAAAAGCATTTGGAGCCGGAACTTTTGTTTTAGGATTAAGTGGAAATAAACAAAACTTAGAAATAGCCAAAAGAGAGAATGCTGTAATTTTAATGGAGGATAATTATGAGAAAAATTATGATTATGATCCAAATTCACCAGAGTCTGTAATTAGTCTGTCAATGCTTCAAGAAGAAAACTTAGATGAAAGTTTGGCTTTTGCAGAACTTGTTCAGAATAATTTTTCTTTAGCAAAAAGGTATGATAGAAGTGTAAAACAGAACAACTTTTTAGTACTTAGAGAAACTGTGATGCCTAGTGTATTAATTGAGTTAGGTTTTCTTACTAACAAGGCAGAAGGTAAATTTTTGAACTCTTCCGTAGGACAGTTAAAAATGGCAAAATCTATAGCAAAAGCAATAGGAAAATATATTAATCAACAGAAATTAAATACGGTTGACAACAAAGTAGTAACCTCCGATAAAAAGCAAAATACAATTACTGGAAAAAAGGAAACTAGTACAACTACTGTAGCCAAGAAAGAGAAAAAAGTACCAGCAGTTAAAAAAGAGGTAAAACCTAAAAGCACTCCGCCAGTTAAAAAGAAAGAAACTGTTGTTAGCACTGAAAAGATTAAGAAAAAAGAACCTACAAAGAATCTTACAGAAAAGAAACCTGCAAAGATTGACAAACAAGAACCAGTTTTAACAATAGTGCCTCAAGAAGTAATTATTGAGTTTAAGGTACAAATAGCAGCATCAAGAGAGTATTTAACAGATGAGAATTTTAATTTTAGAGGTTTAGAAGATGTTGAAGTACTAGTGATAGATGAATACTTCAAATACTATTATGGTAGCTCAACTAGTTTTACTCAAGCTAAAAAGAATTTAAAAGTTGCAAAAAATGCTGGTCATAAGGGGTGTTTTATTGTTGCTTTTGAAAATGGACAGAAAATTTCTATACAACAAGCGCTCAGAAAACGATAATTTAGAAAAAATCTACTTAAATCTCCCAAAAATAATTAGTAATTTCGTGTTTTAGTAATATATAGTCTATGTCGAAAGAACTTAAAACAGGAATTATATCATTAGCAATTATTGCTCTTGGAATTTGGGGATATAACTTCCTAAAAGGACAAAATATATTTAGCCCTAGCTCGCGTTATTTCTTTGTTGAATATGAGAATATTAATGGTTTGAGTGAAGCGAGTATTGTTACAATTAACGGACTTCAAGTAGGTAAAGTAGATCAAATTACTTTTAATCCTAAGCCAGATAAAAAAGGAAGTTTATTAGTGAAAATGTCTATTGATGACGACTTTAAATTTTCGAAAAAAAGTGTAGCTAAAATTTACTCTGCCGGATTAATGGGAGGTCAAAACTTAGCAATTATTCCTAATTACGAGGGTGAAAATGCTATTTCAGGTGATTATTTAAACGGAGATATTGAATCAGATTTATTTTCATCAGTAGGAGAGAAATTAAATCCAATACAAGCAAAATTAGAAAGTGTTTTAGTGCATGTAGATTCTTTAGTAATTGGATTGAACTCTACTTTAGACAAAGATGCAAGAAAAAGTTTAAATAGAACTATGGTAGGTTTTGAGGCTACTATGAGAAATGTGAATGCTACAATTAGTTCGGTAAATAAATTACTATCAGAAAACAAATCGAATCTTAGCGCAACTGTTGAAAATACTAAAAAAATAACAGATAACTTCACTAAAGTTTCAGAAGATTTAGCGAAAGCTAATTTAGGTGAAACGGTTAAGAAATTAGAACAGACTTTGCAAAATGCAAATTCTTTATTAGCAACCATTAAAAGTGGTAAAGGTACAATGGGGAAATTACTTTCTGATGACCAATTGTATACGAATTTAAATAATGCAACTAAAGAAATGGAAGAGCTATTGAGAGAAATGAAATTGAATCCGAAACGATTTGTGCATTTTTCTTTATTTGGAAAGAAACCAAAGCCATATAATCAAGAAAACAATAATAAGAACATAAGTAATCAATAAAGATTAAATAATAATTAAGTAATAATAACAAATGGAGAAATACGTACCAAACATCTTTTTTGCACTAATATTTATCGCAGGAATAGGTTATTTCGTAATGAATGTTCGAAAGTTAATACGAAATATAAAATTAGGGAAGGATGTAGATAGAACAGACAGAAAACCTGAAAGATGGAAAAACATGGCAAAGATTGCTTTAGGGCAATACAAAATGGTACGCAGACCCGTTTCTGGTATTTTACATGTTGTTGTTTACATAGGATTCATTCTTATTAATATAGAGGTACTCGAAATCGTTGTAGATGGATTTTTAGGAACTCACAGAATTTTTAGTGGACCTTTAGGAAGTCTTTATGGTTTTTTAATAGGGAACTTTGAAATTTTAGCTGTTTTAGTATTAGTTTCTGTAATTATCTTTTGGTTAAGAAGAAACATTGAAAAAATTAAGCGTTTTTGGAGTAAAGAAATGGAAGGATGGCCAAAGAATGATGGTAATATTATTTTATATTTTGAAATAGTATTAATGACTTTATTCTTAGTGATGAATGCTACGGATGTTCATTTTCAAGAGGCTGGTCATGGAAATGTGATTTCTCAATTTATTGCTCCTTGGTTTAGCGGATATTCACCAGAAGAACTTCATACTATCGAAAGAGCTGCTTGGTGGTTACACATTATCGGTATTTTAATATTCTTGAACTATTTATATTATTCAAAGCACTTACACATTTTATTAGCATTCCCAAATACATTCTTTGCTAACTTAAAACCTAAAGGTCAGTTTACAAACGTAGAAGCAGTTACTAAAGAAGTACAAATGATGATGGATCCAAATGCAGATCCATATGCAATGCCAGAAGATGGTGCTGAGGATGAAGAGCCAGAGAAGTTTGGTGCTTCTGATGTAACCGATTTAAATTGGGTACAGTTAATGAATTCTTACACTTGTACAGAGTGTGGTAGATGTACATCATCTTGTCCAGCTAACTTAACAGGTAAAAAATTATCTCCTCGTAAAATTATGATGGATACTCGTGATCGTTTAGAGGAAGTTGGTAAAAATATTGATGAAAATAATGGTGAATTTAAGCCAGATGGAAAGCAATTATTAGACGATTATATTACCAGAGAAGAATTATGGGCATGTACAAGTTGTAATGCTTGTGTACAAGAATGTCCTATTGGTATAGATCCTTTATCTATTATTATGGAAATGCGTAGATACCTTGTTATGGAAGAGTCTGCTGCTCCACAAGAGTTAAACATGATGATGACTAACATTGAAAACAATGGTGCGCCTTGGCAGTATAGTCAAATGGATAGATTAAACTGGAAAGATGAGTAGTACTCAACGGTTCATTAACTTGAATTGATTTCCAAAAAAGTATACGGTGTAACAACCAAAAAAACAATTATTAATTTACAATTATGAATAGAACGAAAAAGTTTAGATTTCATAATTCCAAAATTTAAAATTAATTATGAACGTACCAACAATGGCAGAAATGATGGCTCAAGGAAAACAACCAGAAGTGTTGTTTTGGGTAGGAGCTGCAGGAAGTTATGATGATAGAGCTAAAAAGATCACTAAATCGTTTGTAAAAATATTACACCAAGCAAATGTTGATTTTGCGGTGTTAGGAACTGAAGAAAGTTCAACAGGAGATGCAGCAAAAAGAGCAGGAAATGAGTTTTTATTTCAAATGCAAGCAATGGCTAATATTGAAATTTTAAATGCTTATGAAGTTAAAACAATAGTTACTTGCGACCCTCACTCATATAATACTTTAAAAAATGAGTATCCTGGTTTAGGAGGAAATTATAATGTATATCATCACACACAATACATTAATAAGTTAATTGCTGAGAATAGACTATCTATTGAAGGTGAAAATTTAAAGAATAAAAGATTAACATACCACGATCCTTGTTATTTAGGACGTGCAAATGATGTATATGAAACTCCGCGTGATTTAATTCGTCGTTTAGGAGTGAAATCTACAGAGATGAAGCGTAACAAATCTACAGCTTTATGTTGTGGTGCTGGTGGAGCTCAAATGTTTAAAGAACCAGAACAAGGAAATATTGATATTAATATTTTACGTACTAAGGATGCTTTAGAAACAAATCCTGAAATTATAGCAACAGGATGTCCTTACTGTAATACAATGATGACTGATGGTGTGAAATTTCACTTAAAAGAAGATCAAATTGTAGTAAAAGATATTGCAGAGCTAATTGCTGAAGCAAATAATTTATAAATTATAATACGAATAAAGAAAAGGAAGAAATTATTCTTCCTTTTTTTATGGATTAAAAATGATAAAAAACTATATAAAAGCAGCACGTTTACGAACGTTACCATTATCTGTTTCCGGAATTATTGTAGGAGCTTTTTTAGGGTATAATGATTCTTATGATGTTTTGGCAAACGTTTTTAAAGGAAACTTTAGCAAGCCAAGCATATTGGAGAATTCAATTTTCTGGTTAGCTATTTTAACGACTATTGGTTTTCAAGTATTATCAAACTTTGCAAATGATTATGGTGATGGTATAAAAGGAACGGATAAAAATAGAGAAGGAGAAGCTAGAATGGTAGCATCAGGCGCTATTAGTCCAAAACAAATGAAACAAGCTATGATTATTACAGCAATTATTACTTTAATAGTAGCGCTTTTATTAATCTATACAGCTTTTGGTAAAGAAAACTTTCTATATTCATTATTGTTTTTTGGATTAGGTATAGCATCCATAGTTGCAGCTATAAAGTATACAGTAGGAAAATCGGCATATGGTTATAGTGGTTTTGGAGATGTATTTGTATTTGTATTCTTTGGGTTATTAGCAGTAGTCGGAACTTATTTCTTGTACACTAAAGAAATCAACTTTACAATATTTTTACCAGCTTTTTCTATTGGTTTGTTAAGTACAGCTGTATTAAACTTAAATAATATGCGTGATAGAGTTAATGATGCAGCATCAGGCAAAAATACATTAGTAGTAAAAATAGGAGAAGAATTCGCAAAGTATTATCATTATTATTTGTTAGCATCTTCTTTTTTGTTTGCGTTATTATATGTGTCAATTAACTACAGAACACCTTTTCAGTTTCTTTTTTTAATAGCATATATTCCTATTATAAAACACGTGCTCTTTGTATATAAAAATACAGATGAAAAATTATTCGATGGAGAGCTTAAAAAAGTAGCTTTAAGTACATTTCTATTTGCGATTCTTTTTGGATTGGGAAGTGCCATTTTGTAAATTTACTATATTCAATGATCAAGCATCATGCAGTAGATATTTTTAGTTTCCATTGTTGATGCATGTTAATTGATCATTGATAACTTATAAACGAAAAAACAACTTACATATAAATGAAAATTACATTTTACGGACATGCCTGTTTTGGTATAGATATTAACGGAACTCATATTTTAATAGATCCATTTATCTCAGGAAATCCATTAGCATCGTCAATAAATATAGCAACTATAAAAGCAGATTATATTTTAGTAACTCACGCACACCAAGATCATGTATTAGATGTTGAAACAATAGCCGAAAGAACAGGGGCAACCATTGTTTCTAATTATGAAATTGTTATGTATTACGGTGCGAAAAATTTAAAAGGACATCCTGTTAATCATGGAGGAACTTTTAAAACCGATGTTTTTTCAGCTAAATATGTAAATGCAGTTCATACATCATCATTCGCAGATGGTGCTTATGGAGGTCAGCCAGGTGGATTTGTAATTACTGCAGGAGAAAAATCTCTTTATGTAGCAGGAGACACTGCTGTAACTATGGATATGAAATTAATACCAATGACTACAAAATTGACAGCTGCTATTTTTCCGATAGGAGATAATTTTACTATGGGAATAGAAGATGCTGTAATTGCGAGTGATTTGGTAGAGTGTGATACTGTAATTGGATGTCATTTTAACACATTTCCACCGATAACAATAGACACTGATGAAGCGAAAACAGCTTTTGAAAAAGCGAATAAAGAACTAAAGATTTTAGAAATAGGAGAAACCTATCAAATATAGTTTAAGACTAGTTGAAGATGGAAACAATAAATCGAATGCTAACCAATATTTGTTCGGATGATTTAGAGAAAACGAAATATTTTTACTCTAAATTGTTTGAGTTTAATATAGCATATGAAAGCGATTGGTTTATTCATTTAGCTTCTAAGGATAAAAAATTAGAATTAGGTATCATAGATAAGACAAATGAGATTGTTCCTGAGGAAGCAAAAAAAATACCTCAGGGTTTTTATATTACGTTTGTTGTTAATGATGTAGATGTGGTTTTTAAGATTGCTGAATCAGAAAAATTTGAAATAGTAAATAAACCTACTGATACATTTTATGGTCAAAGACGTCTGATACTAAAAGATCCTAACGGAACTATAGTAGACGTTTCTTCACCAATCAATAACATTGATCTTTAAGATAAAGTCTACCTAACACAATATTAAAATAACAAATTATATTCATGAAAACCATTAAAATAATATTAGGAATAATCATAACACTTACCATTGTGTTTTTAGCTACAGGTTTAATTTTTAAAGAAACAAAATATACCACAGAAGTAGCTGTTAACAAGCCAATAGAAGAAGTGTTTAGTTTATTTAATGATAGTTCAAGAATAAAAGAATGGATTCCTGAATTGAAATCTATAGAAGCAACAGATGAAAAGCCAGGCAAGATTGGTAGTACCTATAAAATGGTGGTAACAAGTAATAATGGAGAAAAAATTAATTTAGAAGAAAAAGTGTTGGCATATGTACCAAATGAAAAAGTAACATTATTTATTCATGCAGATAATATGTTAAAAACAGATGATTATTCTTTTACATTTAAAGATGGAGTAACAACCATAAAAAATGAGTCTGTTTGTAGAAGTAATTCTTACTTATTGAGCTGTGTATTTCCTTATTTTAAATCAACGTTTAAAAAACAAGATCAAGGATATTTAAATAACTTTAAAAAGATTGCTGAAAAATAAAATCATAGTATGATTGCTACTTATTTCAAATACATATTAAACTTTAAACGCCCTAGCGGAACTTCAAGAGGAGTTTTAAGAACCAAAGAAACATATTTTATAAAAATCACTGAGGGAGTAAAGGAAGGAGTAGGAGAGTGTGGTCTTTTTAGAGGTTTAAGTGTTGATGATAGACCCGATTACGAAGAAAAGTTAAAATGGGTATGTGATAATATTACGTTAGGAGAGGAAAGCTTACTTGAAGAAACCATTGAATTTCCGAGTATTCAATTTGGATTAGAACAAGCTTTCTTATCATTAAAAAGTAGCGATAAGTTTACTTTATTCCCTTCTGAGTTTTCAACTAAAGAAGCACCCATTTCAATTAACGGGTTGATATGGATGGGAGATAAAGAGTTTATGAAAACTCAAATTAAAGAAAAAATAGCACAAGGGTTTTCTTGTATAAAAATGAAAATAGGAGCTATTGATTTTGAAGAAGAATTAGCATTATTAAAATATATAAGAAGTCAGTTTTCAAAAAAGCTAATCACATTAAGAGTGGATGCAAATGGTGCTTTTTTACCAAGTGAAGCACTGGAAAAATTGAAAAGATTATCAGAATTTGATTTACATTCAATAGAACAACCAATAAAACAAGGTAAAATAGATGAGATGGCATCTTTGTGTGAAAAAACACCGTTACCAATAGCGTTAGATGAAGAATTAATTGGTGTTTTTGATGTAACAAAAAAAGAAGATTTGCTACAAACCATACAACCTCAATATATTATTTTAAAACCAAGTTTAGTTGGAGGTTTTAAGGGAAGTAATGAATGGATATCAATTGCTAATAAAATGAATGCAGGTTGGTGGATTACTTCTGCTTTAGAGAGTAATATAGGTTTAAATGCAATTGCTCAATGGACCTATACTTTAAACAATCAAATGCCACAAGGTTTAGGAACAGGAGCTTTATTTACTAATAATTTTGATAGTCCATTAGAAGTGAAAAATGGTAGTTTACATTACAGTTTAAACAGTAAATGGGACTTTAATTTAGATTAAAAAGAATATGAATTACATACAGCAAGCTTACAAAGGAGAAAATAAATGGTATTTATATTTAGCGACGTTTTTTATCGTTGTAATTGCTTGGCAAATTATAGGATCTATACCACTTCTTGTAGCAGGTGTTTTACATTCTCAAGATCCTAATGAATTTTATAAAGCGGCAAATGAGAATTTTTTGAATTTAGGAATCAATAAAAACTTGTTTCTCTTTTTAATGATTTTAATGTTCATTTTCGGATTGATAGCCTTAAGATTTTGTATTAAATACATTCACAAAAGAAGCTTTAAAACCTTAATCACATCAAGAGATACTATTGATTGGAGGCGTTTTTGGTTTGCTTTTATTTTATGGGGAGCAATAGCAGGTGTATTTATTGGAGTAGGTATAGTAATGTCTCCAGAAGATTATGTTTGGAACTTTAAACCAGTTCCTTTTTTTACATTGGCACTTATATCCTTTGTTTTCCTACCGTTTCAAACCAGTTTTGAAGAGCTATTATTTAGAGGTTATTTAATGCAAGGAATTGGTGTTGCAGCTAAAAATAGATGGTTGCCTTTAATTATTACGTCAATTATTTTTGGATTGTTGCATGGAGCAAATCCAGAAGTAGCAAAACTGGGCTATATATCAATGGTTTTTTACATAGGAACAGGTTTGTTTTTTGGTATGGTAACCTTATTAGATGAAGGGACTGAGTTAGCTCTTGGTTTACATGCAATAAATAATATAATTGCAGCAATAGCTGTTACTACAGATTGGACAGTTTTTCAGACAGATGCTCTTTTTATTGATACTTCAGAACCTTCAGTAGGAATGGAAATGTTTTTACCAGTTTTTGTTTTATATCCACTTATGTTGTTGATTTTATCAAAAAAATATGGTTGGAAAAATTGGAGAGATAAATTAGTAGGTAAAGTAAAAGAGGTCAATCCAATGAATGAGGTTGAAGGAATTGATTCAGTACAATTTTAAAAAGTAAATTTTGCATTCAAGTTTTCAATTAAATAATCAATCATTTTCTTCACAGGAAACTTTATTAAAGTATGCTGAAAATTTTTCGGATGAAATTTATCAGTTTTTAAAAGAATGGTTCAACGATAAATCTTATGTGGTTGTAAATACTTCTGGATCTACAGGTACACCAAAGCCAATTCAATTAAAAAAAGCATATATGAAAAACTCAGCTTTAGCTACAGGAGAGTTTTTCAGCATAAAAGAAAATACAACAGCTTTATTATGCATGTCTACCAATTATATTGCGGGTAAAATGATGTTGGTGAGAGCATTGGTTTTAGGCTGGAAACTAGACTGTATATCACCTGTTTCAAATCCGTTAGCCATTACTGAAAAAGCTTATGACTTTGCAGCAATGGTACCTTTACAGCTACAAAATTCTCTAGAAGAGCTTCATAGAGTTGATCAGTTAATAGTTGGAGGAGGCGTAGTTTCTAATAATTTAATAAAGGAATTACAAGGTTTAGTAACTAAAGTATTTGCGACTTATGGTATGACAGAAACAATTACGCATATAGCTGTAAAAAAATTAAACCATATAGAAGCATCTAAACCTTTCTATTCAGTGTTGCCGAATGTAGATATTTATATTGATGAAAGAAGTTGTTTGTGTATCAAAGCATCAAAAGTGTCTGATAGTTTAGTAATTACAAATGATGTGGTACAATTGATTTCTGAAAGTCAATTTGAATGGTTAGGTCGCTTTGATAATGTGATAAACTCTGGAGGTATTAAATTACATCCTGAAAAAATAGAGGAAAAACTATCAAAAATAATTGATACTAGATTTTTTGTAGCTGGAGTTTCTGATACAGTTTTAGGTGAAAAATTAATTTTAGTAGTAGAAGGTAATTCTGATAATAAAGAATGTATAGAGGAGAAGTTAAAAAACTTCAATTTGTTGACTAAATATGAAAAGCCTAAAAGCATATTTTTTATAGCAACTTTTGTAGAAACAGAAACAAAAAAAATCCAACGTACAAAAACATTGGATTTACTTAATTTGTAAGCTTTTCTTTAGAAGCTACAATTAATTTTAGACTATTCCTTAGGTAATTCAGGCTTTAAAATCCATACAGAAGGAGCGGAAATTGTATGTAAAAAAGCAATAATATTTTTTTTATCCTCTTCGGTAAAGTTTGTTTTTACAATCAGTCTTGAAGTACTTGGAAACAAGCTATCATTTAATTGATGTTCTTTTCTTTTAGGTTGTGGCATTCCATTGCTATACATATTTAAAATACCATCCATATCGTCAAATAAACCATTATGCATCCATGGTCTGGTTCTCATAACATCTCGTAAACTTGGAGTTCTAAAAGCACCAACATCTTCTTTCTTTTTAGTTACATTATATCTTCCTAAATCTTCATAATATCTACCATAATAAGATAAGCCAATATTATGAAATTTGTGATCAGTAAAATGTGGACCATTATGACAGTTCATACATCTTCCTTTAGTTCTAAAAAGATGTAATCCTTTTAATTCGCTTTCAGTTAATTCTTTATCGCCATGTAAAAAGAAATCGAATTTAGATTTGTTACTTACCAAAGATCTTTCAAAAGAAGCAATAACATAAGCAATATCATTAATATCAATTTTGTCTTTACTCAATTCTTTTTTAAAAGCTTTTCTATATCCTTTAATATTATTCACTCTAGCTACAACAGTATCAAGAGAAGTATTCATTTCAATAGGATTTTGAAGCGGACCTAAAACTTGTTCTTCTAATGAAGCAGCTCTTCCATCCCAGAAGAAAGAAGTATTATGAGATAAGTTTAATAATGTAGGAGCATTTCTTTTTCCTTGTTGTAATAAATTACCCATTGAAACCTGTCGATTATCTGTAAAGTTTTGATCTGGATGATGACAAGATGCGCATGCTAATTGTTTTGATTGTGATAATCGATGATCAAAAAAAAGTTGTTTACCTAATTCTATTAAACCTCTCGATGGTTGTTTTCCGTTAGGATACTTAGCATCTGGAATAATAGCTAATTCTCGATGTTCAACAGTACTATCAATATCTGGTTTAGGCCATAAATGAGTTGGTTTTTTGTAGATATCTCTTAATAATTGATATTCACTTTTTTCTTCTTTACAGCCTATCAATATCGCTATTAAAGTAACAAACAATATAAAATTCTTCACAAGTAGATTAATTTAAATGTCTATTTATACAGACAAATTTTTCAGGTCGGCGGCAAATCTACTTAAAAATGAATCAAATTAAAGTCTTATTTAAATTTATTTTAAATAAAAATAAACTTCTTAAACTAGTATAATGGATCAAATTAGTTTTACTCATTTAAAAAGATAGTTTACTAGTTTAAAAAGATGTTTAGCTAAACAGTAGTTTTTTGGTAAGTTATTTATCTGTAATTTTCAAAAAAATTAAAACAGATGAAAAGTAAGATTTTAATAATTGTATTGTTACAGATGTTTTTTCATGGAATTGCACAAGAAATTCCAGTTATAAAAATAGGAAAAGAAAAAATTTCTGTAAAAAAGATAAAAGTTGAAGCCACAGTTATTGGAGATATTGTCTTTACTACCTACGACATGCAGTTTTACAATCCTAATAACAGGATTTTAGAAGGAGAATTGGTATTCCCTTTAGGTGAAAATCAATCAGTCAATCGTTTTGCATTAGATATAAACGGTAATTTAAGAGAAGCTGTAGTCATAGAAAAAGAGAAAGCTAGAGTAGCTTTTGAAAGTACGGTGAGAAGACAAATTGATCCGGCTTTGTTAGAAAAAACGAAAGGAAACACTTATAAAGCTAGAATTTACCCTATACCTCCAAAAGGGTATAAGAGAGTTGTAATAGGAGTGCAACAAAAACTATTATTAAATAATGATTCATATTATTTAAAATTGCCTTTTAATTTTAAAGATAAGTTAGAAGATTTTTCTGTATCAATTGAAGTTTTAAATCAAAAAAATAAACCAGAAGTTGTAAAAGGAATGATTTCTAAGTTTGAATACAACTCAAAAAAGGATTCTTATTACGCTTTTTTAAACAGAAAAAAAATTAAGGTTACACAACCAGTTTTGGTAAAAATACCTTTAAATACTTCAGGTAAAAAAATATTAGCTACAGATCGTTATTTCTATGTTTCAAAAAAATTAAATATACCTACCAATAAAACGAATCTAGAAAAAAACATAACTATTTTTTGGGATGCTTCTCTCTCTCAAAAAAATAAAAAAGTAACGGCTGAATTATCACTTTTAGATTTGTATTTTAAAAAAGTATTAGAAGCAAATGTACAGTTAGTTGTTTTTAATACAGATGTTAGAAGTAGTAAAAAATTTGTTGTCAAAAATGGAAATTGGAATCAACTGAAAAAAGAGTTAAACTCTGTTGTTTATGATGGTGGTTCTGCTTTTAATATACTTCAATTTCAAAAGAATACATCAAAAGCAAATTTATTGTTTACCGATGGAATGAACACATTGGATGATTTTAATGTAGATTTTGATAAGAAAACTTATGTTATTAATAGTGCAATTAGTGCCAATCATATTATTTTAAAAGACAAAGCTCTTTGTTCAGGTGGTGATTATATAAACTTAGCTCAGTTATCAATAAAGAAAGCTTTTGAAAAGTTCAGTAATGAAAAGTTGCAATTTTTAGGAACAGATTTAGATGCAGTAAATGTAACTGTATATCCTAAAAAAGGAAGTGTAATTTCCGACAATTTTTTTATAGTTGGAAAAGGAAATGTGAAAGGAAAAACATTCAAAGTTTTTGTAGGACAGGGAGATAAAGTTTTAGAAACGATAAATGTAAATATTCCTCAAAGGAGTATTAAAGTTTATCAGTTACCTAAAATTTGGGCTCAGCAAAAGTTGAATGATTTGATTCGTGATAAAGAAAATAATAGGACTGAAATTATAAGACTTAGTAAGCAATACCAAATTATAAGTCCATTTACATCAATGCTTATTTTAGATAGAGTGGAAGATTATGTTGAACATGAAATTGTTCCACCTAGCGAATTGTTAGATGAGTACAATAGATTGATGTCTCAAAAAGTTAATAATAAAAAACAACGTTTAACTGATTTACAAAGAGATTTGTATGGAACTTATGAAGACTTTTTCAGTTGGTATAAGAAAGATTTTAGTGTAATAAAAAGAAAGCTTTCAAAAGAAAAACTGTATAAGATAGATAGTACTGGAGAACCAATGCCAAATGTTATTATAGAACAAGAATTTACTGATGAAGATGAAGCGGTTGAAGTAGAAAGTATTGAAGAAGCTGAGGAATATGAAGAAATAGTAGAACCAGAAAATGAAGCAATTTATGATGCTAGATCTTTTCAATCAAATGGATTCAATTATAATGGTAGAAGTAGTAATAAGAAAGCAGAATTATCAGCATTAACAAGTAAAAGAAGAAGTAATACTGAACAATCGAGAGTAAAATATGCTTATGTGGTAGATGGTGAGCTAATAGACGGAACACCTAATACTAAATCTATACAAATTGTAAATACTTACAGATTAACAGCTCAGCAAAGTTGGGCAATCTTCGGAGAGAAAGCTTCTCAAGGAATTATAGTTATAAATACTAAAAAAGGAAGTATAAATAGTAAAGAAAGAATTGAGCAATTTGAACAATTAGTAAGAGATAAAACTGAGTTAAAGGGATGGAATCCTAAAACTCCGTATTTAGATGCTTTACATAAAACAACCAATTTAAAAGAAGCATATACTTTGTATGTAAAGCTAAGAGAAACATACGGCAATTCACCATCATTTTATATTGATGTAGCTGACTTTTTTAAAAGTAGAAATGATAATGTAAAAGCAATTCAAATTTTAACAAATGTAGCAGAAATAGATGTTGATAATTATGAATTGTTAAAAGCATTAGCCTATAAATTTGAGGCTTATGAATTGCATGAATATGCAGTGTTTACTTATAAAGAAATTTTAAAACTAAGACCAGAAGATGTTCAGTCTTACAGAGATTTGGCATTGGCGTATGAGTGTGTTGATGAATATCAAAAGTCAATAGATATTTTATATCAAATTGTTAATGGAGAATTATTAGAAAAAGATGAAAGCAGACGTTTTTCAGGAATTGAAGCCATTGCTTTGGTAGAGTTTAATAGAATGCTTCAATTATATGGAGAGAAATTAGAAACACAACATTTTGAATCAAGATTTATAACTCCAATAAAAACAGACATTAGAGTGTTAATTGATTGGAATCATAACGATACTGATATTGATTTATGGGTAATAGATCCTAATGGGGAAAAGTGTTTCTATAGTCATAAGAAAACTAAAATAGGTGGTTTAATGTCTCAAGATATGACAAGAGGTTTTGGACCAGAACAATTTTTGCTAAAAAAAGGTTTAGAAGGAAAATACCAGTTGAAAGTTAAATACTATTCAAGTAGTCAGCAAAAAATTTCAGGACCTACATTTTTAAAACTAACAACCTTTAAACATTATGGAACGAAGAAAGAAATAAAAAAAACACAGTTGATTCGCTTAAAAGAAGTAGATGAAGTTTTAGATCTAGGTAATTTTTTCTTCAATTTACGATCATAGTTTTTTCTGATTACCTAGATATAACCGCTCTTTTGGAGCGGTTTTTTTATTTTATATGGTACAGAAAAAAGGTTTTTTGATAAAACTAAAAATACTAATACTTATTTGTTAAGAACGTTTACTCAATAAAACGTAGCGTTTACTCAATATAGGTTTTTCAATATGTGAGTAGTTAGTACATTTACAATGTAAAAAGAAAATAAATTAATTGTTTGAAGAAAAAAATAGCTATGAAAAGAAAGAGTGAAAAAGGGAAAACTAATCATCAAAAAGTTATGTTATGAAAAAATAATTGTTGGGGATTTGCAAGGTTGATTTTTATTAAACCGTGCATACAAAAAACACCGCTTTTGCGGTGTTTTTTGTTATACGATATTCTGTAAAAGTGTGTTATAGTTATTTATTGTTAGATAGCTGTTTAAAACTCATTTACTATATGAGTTGCCTAGTTGTAAGTACTAGTTACCTCATTTTGATTTTTTTACCATTCATCATAAAGTTAGTTTTACGTAGAATCAAAAACTAAATGATATGATTAGAAGGTTATTTTACATATTAATGATAGGTTGTATATCATTATTACAGGCGCAAGAAAAATTAATTTCAGGAGTTGTCTCAGACGTTTCAGGTCCGTTACCAGGAGTTTCTGTTGTAATTAAAGGGACAAATACGGGAATAGAAACCGATTTTGATGGTTATTATCAGTTAAAAGTAACAGAAGGAAATACATTATTGTTTTCATTTATTGGTATGAAAACTGTTGAAAAAATAGTAGGAAAGTCAAATAAAATTAATGTGCTTTTGGAAGAGGATAACAGTGTTTTAGAAGAAGTTGTTGTCGCAAGTTATGGTATGACCAGAAGAAGAAATGTAATGGGATATATTTCTAGAAAAAAGAGTAAGTCAAAAAGATCATTAAAAAATAGAGATTCTTATTCAAAAATTATTGAAAATGATTTTAGAACTACTAGTAATAAACCACTATCTACCTTTTCTATTGATGTAGATAAAGCTTCTTACAGTAATATTAGACGAATGATTAACGATGGAGATGACATTCCTACTGATGCTGTAAAAATTGAAGAAATGATTAATTATTTTGATTATAACTATCCACAACCAGAAGGAAAACATCCATTTTCAATTCATACAGAGGTTGTAAAAACACCTTGGAATGAACAAAGTAAATTGGTTAAAATTGGTTTACAGGGAAGAGAAATACCAAAAGAGAATCTGCCGCCATCTAATTTAACTTTTTTAATAGATGTTTCTGGTTCAATGGGAGATAGTAATAAGTTACCATTATTAAAGAAAGCTTTTAAGTTATTGGTAAAACAGTTAAGAGAAGAAGATAGAGTTGCTATTGTTGTATACGCTGGTGCTGCTGGGGTAGTTTTAAAGCCTACTTCAGGTAAACATAAAAATAAAATTATTGAAGCCTTAGAAAATTTAGAATCTGGAGGTTCAACAGCCGGTGGAGAGGGAATTGAATTGGCATATAAATTAGCAGAAGAAAATTTTAATAAGAAAGGAAATAACAGAGTGATTTTAGCTACCGATGGAGATTTTAATGTAGGAGATAGTTCTAATGAAGAAATGGAGTTGTTAATTGAAAAGAAAAGAAAATCAGGAGTTTTTCTATCAGTTTTAGGTTTTGGTTATGGAAATTATCAAGATGATAAATTAGAAATTTTGGCGGATAAAGGAAATGGAAATCATGCTTATATAGACACTATGCAAGAAGCTCAAAAAGTTTTTGGTAAAGAGTTTGGAGGTACTTTACATACCATAGCTAAAGATGTAAAAATTCAAGTTGAATTTAATCCTCAAAAAGTAAAAGCATATCGTTTAATTGGTTATGAAAATAGATTGTTAGATGACGAAGATTTTATTGATGACACCAAAGATGCAGGAGAATTAGGTAGTGGACATACCGTAACAGCTTTGTATGAAATTATTCCAATAGCAGTTGATAGTAAATATTTAAAAAATATTCCAGATTTAAAGTATACTAAAAGAGTTTCAAAAAATGAACATTCGGATGAGTTATTAACCGTGAAATTCAGATATAAGAAACCTAACAAGAGAAGAAGTGTTAAGATTACAAAAGTTGTAAAAGATAAAACAGTTCAACCAACAGAAAATATGAATTTTGCATCTGCAGTGGCATTATTTGGTATGCATTTACGTGATTCTAAATATAAAAATGAAACGACATTAGAAGATGTGGTTGCTTTAGCTGAAAACGGTAAAAGTCAAGATAAAGAAGGATACAAAAGTGAATTTATAAGATTAGTAAAATCTTATAATAATTAAAAAAATAGAGTTCACTCATTCAAAGGTAGGGTTTACTCAATATAAGTTTTATCTAGTGTGTAAAGCTTGTATCTTTAAATAAATTAAAAGCTACATATTATATGAAAGGGAGTTTATTTAGCTTATTTATTAGATGATAGAAAGACGATGGAGAGTATTATTAGTTAGTTTAAGGAAATTTACAGAATCGATCAGGATCCAGCGATCGACCAAGTAAATTTAAAAACACCGTGAAAACGGTGTTTTTTATTTTACAAGAAGTATATGTTAACAGCATCCTGAATAAGGATCACAGCTATATCCTGATTGAAGATCTGATAATTTAATTTTAGGTTTTTCGGTAGGAGTAATTCCGCAAGCATCTTCAGCTAAACAAGCTGTTTGAGTATTTTGTAGCACAAAGTTTCCGTTGCTATATCCCAAGAAATATTTATTTATAGTTTCATTTCCTTGAAATTCTACTTCAATTTCAACATCTTTTAAATTCAATGTTTTTTCAGAAAGCTCAATAATATGCATCAATTTTTCAGGATGTAATCTGTGATTATAATCATTAGCATTCCATAATTGAAAATTAATACGCTCTTCCTTTCTCAAAACACCACCACAATCAATAAAATGTTTGGTTGTTTTACCAACTTCGGTTACGTGAAAATGCTCAGGAACAAAACTACCGTCAGGAAGTTGAAATGCTATAGTTTCTGAATTTTTTAAATAATTTTTTATTTCTGAAAGTGTCATAATTTTTTAATTTAATTGAGATAAAACATAATAAAGTTCAGAGGCAATTTGATTACTTCTCTCTAAATATGTTTCAGTTTCTAAATCTGTATTATCTGAAATTTTTGGATCTTCATAAGTTATAGGAATTCTTTTTTCTGAACCAGCTACAAAAGGACATCCTTCATCAGCTTGTGAACAAGTCATTATAGCAGCAAAATTTGTTGAAGGATTGAATTGATGCGCATATTTTTTAGAAAATCCAACAATTGGATGCGAATGATCATCAAACTTAATTGAATAAACAGGATTTTTTTCGTGGCTAATTTTTTCCACTTCAAAATTTTGTTTTTTTAAAGTATCAATAATTTGAGGAGCAACAGCCGTTTCTTCTGTTCCCCCAGAGTAGGCATTTAGATTATCAATATTAAAATATTTAGCAAGAGTTTGCATCCATATTTGTCCTAAATGACTTCTTCTGGAGTTGTGTGTGCATATAAAATTAACACTAATAGCCTCTTTTTTTTCTAATTTTTCTTTGATATAAATACTTAGAGTATCTAACGTTTTTTTTCTATCCTCATGAATAGGCAAAGTAGCTATGTGTTTTATCGTTTCAATTAATTCTTGTTTCATTGTTATATTACGATTGATAAGATTAAATTTTTTAACAGCAGTTATCTTTAGGTATTATAAAAATATTTAAAAACTGATTTAGCGTTTGTACAATTTCATTCCACTTTACTTCATTTAAACAATAACAAACACTAGTACCTTCTATGGTACCTTTAATAATGTCTAATTTTTTTAATTCTTTTAAGTGTTGAGAAATTGTAGGTTGAGCTAAACCTATAACATTTACTAAATCGCCACAAACACATGTTTTAGTTTTAGCCAAATGTTGCATAATAGCAATACGAGCAGGATGCCCTAACACTTTAGCTATTGCTGCAATATCATTTTGCTCTTTAGTAAAAATTTCTGATTTGGTAATTCCCATATTTATATATTGCAATATTACGATAAAGGTACGGATAAAAAATGCAACTTTTACTAAAGTTGCATTTTTTATTATCTATTTATTGTTTGTTAACTTGTTTTTCTAACTTAGAAACCCTTTCTAATAAAGACTTTAAAACTGAATTTTCTTTTTCTAATTTTTCAATTTTATCTTCTTGAGTTTTTAATTTCTTTTCCTGATCAATAGTATATAAAGTTAATTCCTCAATTTTTCGTAATAACTTGGCATCCATTTCACCTAAAAAGAAACCATCTTTTTTAACTTCTACAGCACTAGGAATATTCTCTAAATGACCTTTTTCTTTTATGTGTTTTTCTACATCTTTTAAAGTAGGTAATTCATAATTGTTTTCAAAAACAAAATCAGCCCAACCAGACGCTTGTACTTTTATTTCTCTAGCTCCAATAGATCCTTCAACAGCTAATTTATGATTACCAGTAGTTGTTGTACCTATTCCTACATTACCAGTAGTAGGTTTAATTACCATTCTTTGTTTCCAACTATTTCTAGCATCATTTACTTCATAGAATTTCAAATCACCACCATTAACTTGCATATGCCAGTTCTTATCAGCTACATCTGATTCGTCAAGAAGAATTGCAGGATTTGAAGATTTAGAACGGATTTCATTTTTAGCAGTAATAATTCCATTAACATCTAATTTACTTTCAGGTTTTGTTACACCAATACCAATGTTTCCATTAGGTTTAACAACCATTGAAATTTGATCTACAGCACCGTCATAGTTACTGTCAGTTCTAATAGCAAAAGAATCATTAGCATCGTTAGCTTTAATATCAATAACTAAGTGTTGTAGATTTAAGTTTGTAATCTGTGCAGCTTCTTTTGAATTTCCAGGATTTAATTCTTGGACGTTTATTCTAGGCTTTATAGATATAAATTGATTTTCTGTTGAAGAACTTCTTAATTCTATACCGCTTTCTCCAAAAACAGTTAATCTTGAATTAGGTGAAGTGGTACCAATACCAATATTTCGTTTATTGTCTATAACCATAGCATGATTATAGTTTTCTCCCATTCTAAACATTAAACTACCACTATCTCTTTTATCTATGTATGATACCCTACCTGAATTTTTAAAAGTTAATGCATTACCAGTGAAATATGTTTTGAATTCACCGTTAGTTATATCAAATCTACTTATAGGTTTTTCTGTTCCAATACCAACATTACCATCTTTGTAAAATAGATTGTTAGTTTCTCTTTGCCATTGAGTAGAGCTACCAAAAGCGTTAGCAGAAGCTCCATTTACAACAGCATTTAATTCAGTAACAAAAGCTCTTACACCGTAGTTACTAGTATGATTTGTTTTTAATTTAATTACATTATTTTCTATAACCAAAATAGGATGGTTTGAGGTAATACCTTTAAGATTCACAGCTCTTAATCTCCATTGAGAATCATCAGCCCAAGCTAAATACTCAGCACCTGTTTTGGTAGCTGTACCTCTTGTAATAAGTTGAATTTTATAGGTACTATTAACTTTTAAACTATTATTGTTAGCATCAGTTAATTCCTTAGGAGAATTTACGTTAACAGTAATATCTTTTGTAAAATTAATTTGCGCATTCATAGTAAAGCTGAATGCCATCATAGCAATTGCTGCAATTTTTAATTTCATAATCAATAATTATTTGTGTTTTTTCAAAGCGCAAACATACATTATAAAATACTGGCTCACAAAAAATAATGAATAGTAATTATCTATTTTTCGTTTGCTTTTTGAATAATTTCTTTCAGGCGTTTTTTACGAAGCTCTTTCTCTGCTTTTAACTTATTTTTCTTTCTATTCATAAGTTTAGAGTGTTTGGCTTTATTTAGTGTGTTTTTTTCTTTACCTTTTTTAGGCATGTGTGTTTAATTTAAAAAGCCAAAACTAATACTATCAGGCAAATAATTCTCTAAATACATCTATTTCTTTTTTAGCATCTTCGTGAATAGAAGCTCCGTCTTTAGAAAACCAGGCATGAATATCACCTTTATAATCCATTCCTAAATATTTGGCACTTTCAATAAAAGGCATATTAAAACCTGTTCTAAGATCGTTTTCTCCAGAGTTACTAATCATAGCCATTTTTTTACCTCTCATTTGTCTTCCAAGTTCTTTTTTATAATGAAGTAAATCAGAAAGACGATCAAAAAATACTTTTAACATACCACTCATACTATACCAGTAAACAGGAGTTGCAAAAATGATAGTATCGTATTTATTAATAATTTGTTCAATTAAAGGCAAAAAATCATCATTGGCATTTTTAAAATCATAGTTAAAATGACCAATTTTTTTATCTGAAATATCAATAATATCAAAATCGTTATTTTTATTTAGGTACTTAACAATTTTAGAAGTATTACCTGTTGCTTTAGCACTTGCTTGAATAATTACAGTTTTTGTTTTCATAATCTCAAAGATCACATAAAAAGGTACTTATTTATATTCAAAACGATTTGAATTATTTATAAATAGCAAGAAAAAAAATATAAGAAAATTCCTATAAATTCTGAATTTATTTTAAAGAGTTATTTGAGTTCCAGTTTTTACATACCAATCTTTGTCTTTAATAAGCGCTACTAAGCGTAAAGAATCATTTTTAGAAACAATATCCGGAATCGTTAAGTTATAATTTCCTGTAGATGATTTAATTGCTTCTACTTTTTCTAGTACCACAATATTTGAGTTTTTAAGAGTTCTGTTTCTATTTTCACCACGTTTTACTTGAGTTGTTTTTTCATTTAAAACAAGTAAAAAATGGACTGTTTTATTTTTAGTTTTCCCTTCAATTTTATATGAAAAGTTTACCTTTTTATTATTGATACTTACATCATCAATTGTAATACTATTTGAGGAAGGTTTCTTATGTAAATATTGATTTATTTTTTTATGAATTTTACTTCTATTAGAACCAACAAAATGTTCATCGCCATTAATAATTAATTGAGGAGTATATACAGAACGAAGTAAAAATTTATCTCCATATTCATATTGTTTTTCGGTAAACTTTTTTGAAGCAAACGGATCTTTCCAGCCAATATAATCCCAATAATCTACATGATAAGAAATAGGAATAACCGTTTTATCGCTCATTGTATTTTTAATTTCTGCTAAAACACGATCAGCAGGAGGACAACTAGAGCATCCTTGAGAGGTAAACAACTCTAAAACAACAATATTTTTATCCTGAGAAAATGTTTGTAGTGATACTAAAAACAACAAAAAATATAAGAAACGATTCATACGGAAATATTTTAATTTAAAAACTTAGTAGTATTGTGGATAAAAGTCTTACAAAATTCTATTTTAACCTTATATTTTTAATACATTTATAGGATAATTTTGAAATGAAGATGGATATAGAGAAATATAAAGTATCTGAAGATATAGAACTTCAAAAAATAAGTACCCTCGAATTTATAGAAGATGCAGAAAAAAAGCTAAAAAAGACACGAAAAAAATTAGCTGACTTACAAGATACCATGTACGCTGAAGGTAAATATAGCGCCTTAATATGTTTACAAGGTATGGATACTTCAGGAAAGGATAGTTTAATTAGAGAAGTATTTAAGCAATTTAACGTAAGAGGAGTAGAGGTTAATAGTTTTAAAGTACCTACAGAGCTAGAATTGAATCATGATTTTTTATGGAGACATTATATTGCTTTACCTGCAAAAGGTAAAGTAGGTGTTTTTAATAGAACTCATTATGAAAATGTTTTGGTAACAAGAGTGCATCCTGAGTATGTTTTTTCAGAGAATATTCCATCTGTAAAGAGTTTAGATGATTTGAATGATGAATTCTATCATGCTAGAATGGAGAAGATAAATCAGTTTGAAAAACATTTAGTAGACTCTGGAACAATCATTTTAAAGTTCTTTTTGCATTTATCTAAAGAAGAACAAAAAAATAGACTGTTACGTCGTTTAAATATTCCTGAAAAAAATTGGAAATTTTCTTCTGGTGACTTAAAAGAACGTAAATTATGGGAGCAATACCAAGAGTGTTATGAAGATGCTATAAATAGAACATCAACATACTATGCGCCTTGGTTTGTAATACCTGCAGATGATAAGCCTACAGCAAGATTTATTGTAGCTAAAACAATTTTACAAGAATTTGAAAAATATAATTTCAAAGAGCCTACTTTAGCTGATAAAGACATAAATAAGCTAGAAGAATTTAAAGCACAACTTAATAACGAATAAATTAATTAGAGAAAAAAGTCTAACAGAAAAAGTAATTAAAATATCATTCCTCCGTAATTATTTAAAAGATTTTAAGACAATATACTTTTAGACTTTTCAACAATCATATAAATGGAATTAAAATTAGAAAAACCAATCGTATTTTTCGATTTAGAAACAACTGGTATAAATATAGCAACTGATAGAATTGTAGAAATTTCAATATTAAAAGTATTTCCAAACGGAAATAAAGAAAGTAAAACTTGGTTGGTAAATCCAGAAATGGAAATTCCAGCTCATGTAACAGCTGTTCATGGTATTACAAATGAAAAAGTAGTAAATGAACCTACTTTTAAAGAGTTAGCAGATCAAGTTAATACGATGATAGCTGATGCTGATTTAGCAGGTTTCAATTCAAATAGATTTGATATTCCTTTATTAGCTGAAGAGTTATTAAGAGCGGGTATCGATTTTGATATGGATAATAAAAAAGCAATTGATGTACAGGTAATTTTTCATAAAAAAGAGCAAAGAACATTAAGTGCAGGTTATAAATTTTATTGTGGTAAAGAGTTAGAAGGAGCGCATTCAGCGGAAGCTGATACATTAGCAACTTATGAAATTTTAAAAGCACAATTAGATAAGTATGATGACATTGAAAATTCGGTTGAAGCATTAAGTGAATATTCTGCACATACTAAAAGAGCAGATTTTGCTGGCTTTATCTTGTTTGATGATGAGAAGAAAGAAATATTTTCATTTGGTAAATATAAAGGTAGAAGAGTAGAAGATGTACTAAAAGAAAATCCAGGGTACAATTCTTGGATTCAACAAGCAGATTTTCCTTTGTATACCAAAAAGGTTTTACGCCTAATTAAAGAAAGAATGGCGGGTGCAAGACAACCTCAAATGTCTGATGCCGAAAAGTTAAAGGCATTACAAAATAAATTTAATCAAAGATAATGTAAGAAAAATAAGTATTAGTACTTGTTTTCCCTAATAACATAAAAGTATGTACGTACAATATAATGAGTTACCCAATACAGCAAGAGTATGGGTGTATCAATCTAATAGAGGTTTTTCTCAAGAAGAGATAGAGCATATTTCTGCAAAAGCCATTATGTTTATTGATCAATGGACACGTCATGGAGATGATTTAAAAGGATCTTTTACAATAAAGTACAATCAATTTTTAATCATAGCAATTGATGAAAGCTTTAACAATGCTTCAGGATGTTCAATTGATGCCTCTGTTCGTTTTATTAAATCTCTTGAAGAAACATTACAAATAGATTTAATGGATAAAATGAATATTTCTTTTAAAGATGAAGATCGAATTAATGTTGTAAAGCTAGCTGATTTTCAAGGCTACGCTAAAGAAGGAAAAATAACTGAAGATACAGTTGTGTTTAACAATTTAGTGAATACCAAAGAAGCATTGGAAAGTACATGGGAGGTATCGGCTAAAGATAGCTGGCATAAAAGATTTTTGGTATAGGTATTGTAGTAATTAGATACATCTTAAAAGAAGAGATTTATATGAATAGAAAGGTATTTTTACTTGCTTTAATTTTTACAAGTTTATTAAATGCTCAACAAGTAGATCCACTTAGAGTAGAAAATTATTTACTTCAAGAACAATGGGTTGATAGTATTATGAAAAATATGACCATGGAAGAAAAAATAGGTCAATTATTTATGGTACAAGCATATTCAAATAGTGATAAAAAGCACGAGCAGTTTATTTCAAAAATGATAACTGATTACCATGTCGGTAACTTGATTTTTATGAAAGGAACTCCAGAGAAACAAGTAAAACTTACCAATAAATACCAAAGTTTAGCAAACAAAGTACCTCTTTTAATTGGTTTTGATGGTGAATGGGGATTAGATATGCGTTTAAAAAACACCTATCGTTTTCCATGGAATATGACTTTAGGTGCTATTAAAGACGATGCACTTATTGAAAAATTAGGTAAAAGAATAGGAGAGCAGTGTAAGCGTGTAGGTATTCATATGAATTTTGCTCCGGTAGTAGATGTTAATACAAATGCAAACAATCCAATTATAGGAAATCGTTCTTTTGGAGAGCGTAAAGAAAATGTAGCTCAAAAATCGGTAGCATTTACCAAAGGAATGCAAAGTGTAGGAGTGTTAGCCAATGCGAAGCATTTTCCGGGGCACGGAGATACTGCAACAGATTCGCATGTTACATTACCAACGATTAATTTTACGGCACAAAGAATTGATTCTATTGAATTGTATCCATTCAGAAGACAGTTTGATGCAGGAGTAGCGAGTGTAATGACAGCACATTTAAGTATTCCATCTTTAGAGCCAAATGTAAATTTACCGTCATCTTTATCTAAAAATGTAGTTACTGGATTATTGCAACAGAAACTAGGTTTTCAAGGATTGATTCTTACTGATGGATTAAATATGAAAGGAGCAGCCAATTATGCTACCGCAGCAGAGATTAATTTAGCAACTTTTTTAGCAGGTAATGATATGTTATTAATTCCTCAAGACATACCTAGTACAGTTAAATTATTTAAAAAGTCATTAGAAGAAGGAACTGTAAAAAAAGAAAGGTTAGATTTTTCAGTTAGAAAAATTTTGAAAGCTAAATATAAGGTTGGTCTAAATAATTTTGAACCGATCAACGAAGAAAACCTGATAGCTGATTTAAATACAAAGGAAGATGAATTATTACATAGAGAATTAATAAAGAATTCAATTTCGGTAATAAAAAATGACCATTTTAATTTACCACTACAGCATTTAGAGGATAAAAAAATAGCTTATGTTGCTTTAGGTGATGACAAGGGAGACACTTTTGTAGAAATGTTAAAGAACTATACTAAAGTAGATGTGGTTTCTGAAAAACATTTAGCAACACTTACAAAAAAGTTGAAAAAGTACAATACAGTTATTATTGGCTTTCATAAATCAAACAATCATCCATGGAAGTCTTATAAATTCTCTAATAAAGATTTAGTTTGGCTACAAGAAATAGCTCGTAATAATAATGTAGTATTAAATGTCTTCGCAAGTCCGTATAGTTTATTACAATTAAAAACATTTGTAAATATAGAGTCTGTAGTTGTTGCTTATCAGAATAGTAAGTTAGCTCAAGAGTTAACGGCTCAGGCAATTTTTGGTGCTTATCCTGTACAAGGAAAAATACCTGTAACTATTAATGATGATTTTAAAGAAGGAACAGGAATGAAGTTAGCTTCTTTAAACAGATTACAGTACACGATTCCAGAAGAGGTAGGTATTGCTTCTAAAGATTTAGAATCTGTTGATCGTTATATTGATACTATTTTAAAGCAGAAAATGGCACCAGGAGGGCAAGTAATTATTGCTCGTCATGGAAAAGTTATATATCAAAACAATTTTGGATATCAAACAAACTATAAACGTAGAAAGGTAAAAAAGTCTGATCTATATGATTTAGCATCTTTAACTAAAATCTTGGCAACCTTACCATCAATCATGCGATTAGAAGAAAATAAAAAATTGTCATTGTTTGCTGATTTACAAGATTTATTACCTTCTTATAAAGGAAGTAATAAGGAAGATTTAAATTTACAACAGATTTTATCTCACTATGCTCGTTTAAAGGCTTGGATACCATTTTATACGAAAACATTAGATTCTGTAACTGGTAAAATATCAAAAGAGTATTACAGAACAAAAAAGTCGAAACAGTTTCCTATTAAAGTAGCTAAAGATTTGTATTTAAATAAGGTGTATAAAGATTCAATGCACACTATTATAAAAGAGTCAGATTTAAGAGATCGAAAAGGGTATCGTTATAGTGATCTAGGATATTATATAATGAAAGATATTGTAGAGAGAAAATACAAAAAACGTTTAGATAAAATTGTTCAAGAAGAGTTTTACAAACCTTTAGGATTAAATAGGACTTCATATTTACCACTTCAAAAATTTAATTGGAAAGAAATTGTTCCTTCTGAAAAAGATGAATATTACAGAAATCAATTATTGAGAGGTTATGTGCATGATATGGGAGCTGCTATGCAAGGTGGTGTTGGTGGACATGCAGGGTTATTTGCAAATGCCAATGATGTAGCAAAAATTATGCAAATGTATTTGCAAGGAGGAAACTATGGAGGTATGCAGTTTTTTAAACCAGAAACAATTGATAAATTCAATACGAGATATTACCCTGAGGTTAAAAATAGAAGAGGTTTAGGTTTTGATAAGCCACAAATTAATCCAAGAGAAAAACCGACCTGTGGTTGTGTTTCTGAAAAAAGTTTTGGTCATAGTGGATTTACAGGAACTTATACTTGGGTTGATCCAGAATCTGGACTTTTATATGTTTTTCTTTCAAATAGAGTGTATCCAACTATGGATAACAGAAAATTAGTTAAGAGTAACATTAGAACTAAAATTCAAAAGGTAATTCAAGATGCTATTTTAAATTAATAGCGATATTATTAATAAAACAAGAGACCAATTTCTTTAATTAGAAATTGGTCTCTTGTTTTGAATATATATTGTATGTATTAGTTTTTAAACGAATATTCAATAATATTAGCGCCCATTTTAAGGGCTTTTATTCTTATTTCTTCAGGATTGTTATGTATTACTTTATCTTCCCATCCATCGCTTAAATCACTCTCATAATCATAAAAAACTACCAATCTTCCTTCATGGAAAATTCCAAAACCTTGTGGAGCTTTTTTATCGTGCTCGTGTATCTTAGGTAGTCCATTTGGAAAAGAGAATGTTTGATGATAAATAGGATGGTCTTTAGGGATTTCTTTAAAATCTGTTTTTGGAAATATTTTTTTTATTTCTCTACGGATATACTTATCTAAACCATAATTGTCAGAAATATGAAGAAATCCTCCAGAAGTAAGGTAGTTTTTCAAGTTTTCTACATCTCTTTGACTAAAATAAACATTTCCATGTCCTGTTAAAAAAACAATAGGATAATTGTAAATATCATCACTATCTGGACTAACAGTGGCAATATTACTATTTATCGATGTTTTAGAGTTTCTATTAGCAAACTTTATCAAATTAGGTAATGAAGTAGGGTTGGAGTACCAATCTCCGCCACCATTGTATTTTAAAACGCCAATCTGTTGGGCATAAATACAAGTAGTTAGAAAAATAAAAATAAAAGGAATTCTCATGATCTTTTAAAAGCAAGATATAAAAAAAACACCATTTCCCTTCTAAATGGTGTTTTTTTTTGTGGGGGGCTAGCAAATATAAAATCCCTAAAATATATTTACCAGTTTATGTAAGTTTTCTGTTGTAAAGATACATAAGAGCTTTAAAAACAGATTCCTAAAACATCTGGTTTTGAGTTTTTTGGATGTTTTAGGATAAGTTTTTAGGTATGAGTTTATTATTTAGTTGGTTACGTGTTTTTATTTCTGGAGATATTGAAATGAAGCTTTTGTTTATTATACAGTTGCATTTTAAAATAGTTAGTAGTATCAGCTTAATAATAATGTTTGAAAGTAATTTTAAAATAGGAGCACAAAAAAACACCACTTGAGATATAAAATGGTGTTTTTTTGTGGGGGGCTAGCAAATATAAAATCCCTAAAATATATTTACCAGTTTATGTAAGTTTTCTGTTGTAAATATACATGAGAGCTTTAAAAATAGATTCCTAAAACATCTGATTTTAAGTTTTTTGGACGTTTTAGGATAAGTTTTTAGGTATGAGTTTATTATTCAGTTGGTTATATGTTTTATTTCCGTAGATATTGAAATCTAGTTTTCGTGTTCCATACAGTTTTATATAGAAATAACTACTGTAATCAATTAGTAATAAGACTTGAAAGTATTTTAAAATAGGAGCACAAAAAAACACCACTTGAGAAATGAAATGGTGTTTTTTTGTGGGGGGCTAGCAAATATAAAATCCCTAAAATATATTTACCAGTTTATGTAAGTTTTCTGTTGTAAAGATACACAAGAGCTTTAAAACTAGATTCCTAAAACATCTGGTTTTGAGTTTTTTGGACGTTTTAGGATAAGTTTGTTGGTATGTTTTTATTATTCAGTTGTTTATACGTTTTATTTCTGTAGATATTGAAATCTAGTTTTCGTGTACTATACAGTTGTATATAGAAATAACTAGTGTAATCAATTAGTAATAAGGCTTGAAAATATTTTAAAATATGAGCACAAAAAAACACCACTTGAGATATAAAATGGTGTTTTTTTGTGGGGGGCTAGCAAATATAAAATCCCTAAAATATATTTACCAGTTTATGTAAGTTTTCTGTTGTAAATATACATGAGAGCTTTAAAAATAGATTCCTAAAACATCTGATTTTAAGTTTTTTGGATGTTTTAGGATAAGTTTGTTGTTATGAGTTTATTATTCAGTTGTTTATATGTTTTTATTTCGGTAGATATTGAAACGTAGTTTTTGTTTATCATACAGTTGTATATAGAAATAGCTAGTGTAATCAATTAAGTAATAAGGCTTGAAAGAGTTTTAAAATAGGAGCACAAAAAAACACCACTTGAGATATAAAATGGTGTTTTTTTGTGGGGGGGCTAGCAAATATAAAATCCCTAAAATATATTTACCAGTTTATGTAAGTTTTCTGATGTAAAGATACATAAGAGCTTTAAAAATAGATTCCTAAAACATCTGATTTTAAGTTTTTTGGACGTTTTAGGATAAGTTTTTAGGTATATTTTTATTATTCAGTTGTTTATATGTTTTATTTCTGTAGAAATTGAAATCTAGTTTTCTTGTACCATACAGTTGTATATATAAATAACTAGTGTAATCAATTAGTAATAAGGCTTGAAAGTATTTTAAAATAGGAGCACAAAAAAACACCACTTGAGAAATGAAATGGTGTTTTTTTGTGGGGGGCTAGCAAATATAAAATCCCTAAAATATATTTACCAGTTTATGTAAGTTTTCTGTTGTAAAGATACATAAGAGCTTTAAAAATAGATTCCTAAAACATCTGATTTTAAGTTTTTTGGACGTTTTAGGATAAGTTTTTAGGTATATTTTTATTATTCAGTTGTTTATATATTTTGTTTCTGTAGATATTGAAATCTAGTTTTCTTGTACCATACAGTTGTATATATAAATAACTAGTGTAATCAATTAGTAATAAGGCTTGAAAGTATTTTAAAATAGGAGCACAAAAAAACACCACTTGAGATATAAAATGGTGTTTTTTTGTGGGGGGCTAGCAAATATAAAATCCCTAAAATATATTTACCAGTTTATGTAAGTTTTCTGGTGTAAAGATACATAAGAGCTTTAAAAATAGATTCCTAAAACATCTGGTTTTGAGTTTTTTGGACGTTTTAGGATAAGTTTTTGGTTTGTAAATCAGAATATTTTAGAATTCTATATTTACTATGTTATTCTAACTTTAAAGAAAGTACAGATTCATGTATTAATGATAAACAAGATTTTTCTAGAGTGATTTATAATAGATTTTAAAAGATTTAGATCGATTTAATTATAAGACAAAAAAAAACACCAATTCCCTCTAAAATGGTGTTCTTTTTTTGTGAAGAGTAGTAAATATAAAATCCCTAAATATATTTACCAGTTTATGTAAGTTTTCTACTGTAAAGATACACAAGAGTTTTAAAAACAGATTCCTAAAACATCTGATTTTGAGTTTTTTGGATGATCTAGGACAAGTTTTTGGTTTGTAAATCAGAATATTATAGAATTCGATATTTACTATGCTACTCTAACTTTAAAGACAGTACAGATTCATGTATTAATGATAAACAAGATTTTTCTAGAGTGATTTATAATAGTTTAGATCGATTTAATCATAAGACAAAAAAAAACACCAATTCCCTCTAAAATGGTGTTCTTTTTTTGTGAAGAGTAGTAAATATAAAATCCCTAAATATATTTACCAGTTTATGTAAGTTTTCTGATGTAAATATACATAAGAACTTTAAAAATAGATTCCTAAAACATCTGATTTTGAGTTTTTTGGATGTTTTAGGATAAGTTTGTTGTTTGATAATTAGAGTTTTATAAGTTTATCTTGTTTGAAATGTTAGGTAAGAATTTTAAATTCTAAATATTGGATTATGTCCAAAATTTAGTAAGATTGAAATAAAGTAATTTTAGTTGTCTAATATGGCTCAAAAAAAACACTGTTATAAAAATAACAGTGTATAAGCTTTTCCCTCTTCATAGAGAGTGTAAAACTCTCTATATATCTTGAGTATTTTACAATGAAGTATGGTTAGAACTCAATATTTCACTATAAAATAAAAAAGGAAATATATAGCTAATATACTATATAAAAATGCTTAATGAGTCCTAAAACGTCCATATTGGGTGATTTAGGACTCTTTAAGAGCCATTTTTGATTTTTTAAAAGATAACGGTGTTTGACTCGTATGTTTCTTAAAAACATCGTAAAAAGCTGATTTAGAGTTAAAACCAGACTCTAGTCCAATTGAGGCAATAGTATAACCTTCATATTTAGTGTTAAGCAACAGTTTTTTTGCTTGTTCCACTCTCATTTCGTTAATATAATCAACAAAACTTTTTTTAGCATTGTTATTAATAATAGCAGAAAGTGTACTAGCGCCAAGTCCAATTTCTTTTGATAAATTGTTAAGCGTATATTTTGGTTGTAAAAACTTTTTGTTTGTTTTAATATGTAAATCAATATCTAAAAACTGTTTTTCATATCTAAGAGCATTCTTTTGTTGCTCTTTTATGTCTTCTTCTTTAGGTTGATAATCTTCTTCAACTATATCTTTTCTAATATCTTTTCTTTCTTTAAGAATTCTAATGTATTTAAAACCTTGATATCCTAAATAAAGAATAATAATAGTTGTTGAAATTCTTAAAGGGTAGTATGAAAATAAAAAACCAGAAAAATCTAAACTAAACTTCATTACCAGTGCAAAAATCCACATTAAATAAGCTAAGGAAGTAAGTTTGAAAAAATTATAAATCCATTTTAAGTTGTCAAAAGAAAGAATTTTTTGAAATAAATCTTCTCTATTTCTTAGAATAATGAATGAGTAAATAAACGCTACCAACGATCCTATTAAGCTGATTGCTTCTTCAATAGAGGTATATTTTTCATAAGAATAACTTAGCTCTTCTTTGGTTCCTTTATCTGAATAGTAAATAACAAAGCTTATTTGAGCGATACACATTACAGCAAATACGAAAATGTAATAGTTTAGAATTTTTCTTTGTTTATTAGCTATGTCTAGATAATTCATTAAAAATGTATAGAAGAAAGGAGCAATCATAAAGTGCCATGGTATCTGAATATAATCTAACATAAATTTATGTTGGAATAAATTCTTTACTAAAACCCACGATTGAAAATTGTTTAATGAAATAGATAATATCATTAATGAAAGGAACAATAAACTTTTGTCTTTTCCATATTTTGAAAAAAACATAATTAAGCTTAAGCCAAATCCGATTGTAGAACTAATTAACAAGAACAGGTTGAAAAGATCAGCAGTATTCAATTGTTTTCGAGGGTATTTAATTAGATATTAACGATATAAATTTAATGAATTTTAAAATTAAAAGAAATAATTTGGTGTTTATTTTTTGTTTTTTTTAACAGTTACTGTACAATAAACTAAAAAAGTTAATTAATAATATGTATTGTATGTGTAGCTACTAAAGCAGCTGTTTCAGTTCTTAATCTGCTTTTACCTAAAGAAATTGGTTGGAAGTTTTTTACCTCAGATTCTTTTATTTCTTTATTAGAGAAATCACCCTCAGGACCTATAAGAATAGTTATTTTATCTTTTGTATTAGAAAATGTTTTCAAAGGTTTTTTATCACCAGTTTCACAGTGAGCAATGCAAAGTATTCCATCAGTATTGTTCGTGATAAAGTCAGAGAACTTTACAGGTGGGTTTATAGTTGTTTTAGTGTACTTAAGAGATTGTTTCATTGCAGCAAGCATAATTTTCTCTAAGCGTTCTGTTTTTACTACTTTTCTTTCTGAATTATCACAAATGATAGGTGTAATTTCATCAATGCCAATCTCTGTAGCTTTTTCAACAAACCATTCTAAACGATCCATGTTTTTGGTAGGAGCAATAGCTATGTGTAAATGATAATTCCATTCTTTTTCTTTTTGAATAGCAGTTACCACATTCGCAACACATTTTTTATCACTAGCAATAATAACTTCAGCAGTTACTAAAACACCATTTCCATTTGTTATATGTAAAGTGTCGCCCTCTTTTTTACGTAATACTTTAATAATATGACGACTTTCTTCTTTGCTAAAGATGATTTCTTTAGTTTCTAAATCAATATTTGGGTTATAAAAAAGCTGCATTATAAATCTAATCTGTAAGTTCTTCTTCTTTTATGTGTTTCTGGATTAAAATGTGACCATAATTTATGGATTGCTGTATTTTCTTCAAGTTCAGGAGTACGAATACAGTATTTGATGTTTTTGTCTTCTAAGGTTCTGTAAAAGGCTTCAAAAATAAGTGCTGTTACTCCTTTATTTTGGTATTCAGGATCTACACCAATCAAATAAAAAGTAACGTTTTGCGATTTTTTTCTGGCTTTTAATAAATGAAATATGCCAAAAGGGAATAATTTACCTTTTACTTTTTGTAAAGCTTCCGAAAAAGAAGGCATAATAATAGCAAATGCAATTATTTTATTGTCTTTATCCACTACAAATTTTATGTATTCAGGATTTATAAAGCTGATATATTTCTTTTTAAAAAACTCTATTTGAGCGTCAGAGATAGGAACGTAGGTTGAAAGTTTATTGTAAGTTTTACTAAATACTTCAAACATTTCATCTACATAAGGCATAATATCTTTGGTAGCAGTAAAGTTCAGTGGTTTTACTTGATATCTTTTCTGAATAATTTTACTCGCCTTAACATATTTATCTATGTTAATATCGTCAAATAAGAATCTGTTTTCTAGATATTCTTTTTCTTTAACAAAGCCTAAAGCTTCTAAGTGTGTTTTATAATATGGGTGATTGTACCAAGTTATCATAGTACCAATGGTATCAAAACCATCAATTAATACACCAGTTTTATCTAAATTGTTAAAACCAATAGGACCTTCTATGTATTCAAGATTATTGGCAAGCGCAATTTCTTTTACTTTATTAATAAGAGCTTTAGAAACCTCAATGTCATCAATAACATCAAACCATCCAAATCTCATTTTTTTTATGTTTTGTTGATTTACTTCGTAAGTGTTGATAATTGCAGCAACTCTACCTACAATTTTATTGTTTTTACGAGCTACAAAAAAAGAAGCATTTGCTTGTTCAAAAACAGGGTTTTTTGTTTTATCAAAGCTTGCAATTTCATCGTTAATAATAGGAGGTACCCAGTATTTATTGTCTTTATATAATGAAAAAGGAAACAAAACAAATTGTTTCATTTCCTTTTTGGTTTTTATTTCTTGTAGTTTAATCATACCACAAAAATATCATTTCTAATCGTCTTTTTTATCTTTCTCTTTCTTCTTTTCTTTTTCTTCTTCCTTTTTTAATTCCTCTTCTAATTTCTTAATTTCTTTTTCTAGCTTTTCTTCTTCTTTCTTCTTTTTCTCTTCAGCTTCTTTCTTTTTCTTTTCTTCTTTATATTTCTGGTTCAATTTTTCTTCTTCCTCTTTTTTCAATTCCTCTTCAAGCTTCTTTATTTCTTTTTCTAATTTAGCTTGCTCTTTAGCTTTTTGTTTAGCCTCTTTAGCTTTATCTTTTTCAAGTTTTCTTTTAGCTTTTTCTTCATCTTTTATTCTTTTCTTCTCCGCCTTCTTGTCTTCTTTAATTGTTTTCTTTTTAGCTTTTTCATCTTTCTTAGTAAGATCATCTAAAATAGATTTCTGACGAGTTCGTCCTCTAGGTTTAATTTCATCTTCAGTAGGTGCTTCTTTACCTTCATCCATTTGAACCTCTCTCTTATCTTTTTTCTTGAAAATACCTTTAATTTTATCAATTAATCGTCCAAAGAAACCTTTGTTATAGGTTTGTTGTTCATCATCTTCAATCTTATTACCAACTTCATCTAATTCATCATATTGGTCAACATGTCTGTTTAATCTATATGAAACTCCAACACTCGCATAATATCCCACAGTACTTTCTTGAAAAGTAGCTCTTAATGATGAGTTGATTTGTAAATCTCGACTAAATAAATATGCAGCACCAAATCCAACATTACTTTGACTTTCGTTTTTATTGAATAAGGTTTGGTGTTCAGCAAAACCAGACCATCTTTGATTAAAGTTATAAGTACCCGTAACAATGTATGAAAGTTCAGGCAATTCACTACCTATGTAATTATAATAAACGTTGGTAATTAAATTAAATTGATTTGAAAACTCATTTTGAAGTAACACACCTACTTTTGGTGTAATGCCACCACGTTCTTGATAATCGTTTAAAAACGAACCAAAATTAATACCAGCATAACCAGCAACATGAGGAATCCATCGTTTCCAATCAAAACCATGTCTTTTTCTCCAACTTCTAATTTCTTTTCCTTTGTCTGCATATTTAGGAACGTAAGCTAAATATTTTGCCCCTATAGTAAATTGACCAAAACCAAATTCTGAATATGATGATTGAAACACATTTGTAAATGCAAATGTACTAGACTGTAAAGAGGTTGATAAATTGAATTCTAATTTTTCATCTAATAGTCCCATTCTGTAATGCAAATCTAAACCAGTAGCTTGCGGATTACTAAAAAGAGGATCTTGTGCCTCAAATTTTCGGTTAAAAAGACTAGATTCTAATTGATAAATACCAATACCTACACTATACGGGCTTTCAGAAAACCCTGGTCTGTTAGAGTTAATTACGTCTGTATATTGAGAAAATAATGACGTGGTTAACAATAAAAAAAGTACACTTAAAATTCGCTTAATCATATTCAACATTAACATATAAGGGTAATACAAACATACAGTAAAAAAAATCAATAACGTAAGTTTACCAAACTATTAACGCTTGGTTTTGGATCAAATTGTTATTTTTGGTTGTTTTTTTATTAAAACATGTATGTTAGAAATTCACCAAGCTGGTCCTATGAGTCTTATTAGAACAATATTAATATTACTTTTCATCTACTATGCATTTAAGTTTTTAGCTAAACTATTTGGTCCGTATATACTGAAAAAAGCAGTTAATAAAATGGAGCAAAAAGCTAGAAAACAATATCAACAAGATAATAAAAATAATGTAAAAGTAGGAGAAACTATAATAGATAAAAAACCAAAATCGCACCAACAATCAAACAATGGAGTGGGTGAGTATATAGATTTTGAAGAAATCGACTAACAATGAAAATCAACAAATTTCTACCCTATGTAGGTGCACTTATACTTTTTGTAATTGCATCTCTACTGTATTTTAATCCAGTTTTAAGCGGAAAACAAATCAAGCAAAGCGATATTACTCAGTATATCGGTATGGCAAAAGAGATGAACGATTTCCGAAAAGAGAAAAAAGAAGAACCTTATTGGGTTGGGAATGCTTTTAGCGGAATGCCTTCATACCAATTAGGAGCACGCTTTCCTAATGATTTTGTAAAACAAATAGATTACGGTTTACGTTTTTTACCACGTCCTGCAGATTATTTGTTTTTATATTTCGTAGGATTCTTCTTATTGCTAACAGCATTAAAAGTAGATTGGAAACTAGCAATATTAGGTAGTTTGTCCTTTGGGTTTTCTACTTATTTAATTATAATTTTTGGTGCAGGGCACAATGCGAAGGCACATGCAATTGCTTATATGCCTGCTGTTTTAGCGGGAGTTTTATATGTTTTTCAAAAAAGATATTTACTCGGCTTTATTGTTACTTCACTAGCAATGGCATTAGAAATATGTGCCAATCATATACAAATGACTTATTATTTAGGTTTTTGTTTATTGATTTTAGGAATTGTTGAAGCCATTGAAGCGTTTAAAAACAAGCAACTTCCAACATTTGCTAAACAAGTAGCATTATTATTAGTTGCTTTTATTATTGGTATTGGTACAAATGCTACACGATTATTATCTACAAAAGAATATGCAAACTTTAGTACAAGAGGAAGTTCAGAATTAACAATCAATTCTGATGGAAGCCAAAAAGAAAAAGTTTCAGGACTAGATAAATCATATATAACAGAGTACAGTTACGGCATATCAGAAACATTTAATTTGTTTATTCCTCGTTTTATGGGAGGAGGAACAGTAGAGAAATTAGGAGAAGATTCTGAGTTTTATAAAACACTAGCTCAAAATGCAAATCCGAAAGTAGCCAGAGAATATTCTAGTCAGGTATTAACTTATTGGGGAACCCAACCTATTGTTGAGGCACCTGCGTACATTGGAGCAATTATTATCTTTTTATTTTTCTTAGGAGCTTTTTTAGTAGATGGAAAATTAAAATACTGGTTAGTAGCCACAACAATTTTTTCAATTTTATTAAGCTGGGGAAAGAATTTTGCACCCTTAACAAATTTTTTTATAGACTATGTTCCGTTATATAATAAGTTTAGAGCAGTTTCTTCTATTCAAGTAATAGCGGAGCTTTGTATACCAGTATTGGCTATTTTGGGGCTAAAGTCTTTTTTCTTTGGTGAGAAAACAAATGAAATAAAATTCAAATCACTAAAATTAGCAGTATTCATTACAGGAGGAATCGCATTATTCTTTATGGTCTTTGGAGGTAGTTTATTTGCTTTTGAAGGAATTAGAGATGGACAATATGATCAATTACCTGAATTGGTTGATGCATTACGATATGATAGAAAGTCGATGTTGTTTTACGATAGTCTTCGTTCGTTGGTTTTAATTTTATTATCAGCCGGAGCACTGTGGGCATATTTAAATCAGAAACTAAAATTAGTACCAGTAATCTTTGGTCTAGGTGCTTTAATTTTATTCGATTTATTATCTGTTGATTTAAAATATGTAAATGAAGAAGATTTTACTTCAGCAAGAAAAGTAAACAAACCATTTGTAGCTAACGAAGCAGATAAGCAAATTTTAAAAGATAAAACCCACTACAGAGTAGCTAATTTTACAGCTAACTTAATGAATGAAGGGCGAACATCTTATTTCCATAAATCTATTGGTGGATATCATGCAGCAAAAATGATGCGCTACCAAGAATTGTTTGAATATGCGATTGGTGATGAATTATCAGGAGTAATTGGTATACTTAATCAAAGAGATTCTATAGCTTATAAACTAGAGCAAGCAGATTTTGGAGTGCTAAATATGTTGAATACCAAATACTTTATTTTAAGTGATGCTGATGTTTTAGAAAATAAAAAAGCAAATGGTAATGCATGGTTTGTAAATGCTTTAAAATTAGCGAATACAGCCAATGAAGAAATTTTAGCATTACAAACTTTGAATACTAAAAAAGAAGCTGTTGTTAGTAAAAGCACTTATAAAGGAACTACAACTTTTGAAAATGATACTTTAGCAACTATTAGCTTAAAAGATTACAAACCAAACCATATAACTTATGAAAGTAATACAACTAGCAATCAGTTTGCTGTGTTTTCTGAAGTATATTATAAAGATGGTTGGAATGCTTATATTGATGGAAAGTTAACGCCATATTATCAAGTAGATTATGTGTTAAGAGGAATGGAAGTTCCAGCAGGAAAGCATACCATAGAATTTAAATTTGAACCACAAGTAATACAACAAGCTAGTATTATTTCGTTAGTGTTTTTTGTGTTAATGATTATCATACCAATAGGTTGGTTTATTTTCAATAAAAAGAAAACACAAACAACAGAATCTTAAAAGAATCATGTACGATAAATTACCAAAAAAGCGTTACAATCAAACGCTTGATTTATTAAAAAGAGTATTGCCAGCTCCGGCCACAGTGCTAGATTTAGGTGTTAGAAATCCGTTCAGTGAAATTATGGAGCAACATGGTTACACTGTTTTTAATACTGAAGGAGAAGATTTAGATATTGTTCCTGAAATAGTGAAGAAACATAAAGTAGATGCTGTTACTTCTTTTGAAATATTTGAACACTTATTATCGCCTTTTAATGTGTTACAGCAAATAGAGTGTGATAAGTTAATAACCACAGTGCCTTTAAAATTATGGTTTTCGTCAGCATACAGAAGTAAAACAGATATGTGGGACAGGCATTACCATGAGTTTGAAGACTGGCAATTTGATTGGTTGTTAGAAAAGTCGGGTTGGGATATTAAAGAAACTCAAAAATGGACCAATCCAACCAATAAAATAGGAATAAGACCTATTTTAAGAAAATTTACACCAAGATATTACGCGGTTTATGCCGAAAGAAAAAAATAGCCGATGCGAATAGGAATGATTTTGGATAAAGAATATCCGCCAGACCCTAGAGTAGAGAATGAAGCCATTGAATTGATTAAGCAAGGTCATGATGTTTTTTTATTCTGTTTAACTTATGGAAATGAAAAGTTAGAAGAAATAGTGCAAGGTATTAACGTTCGACGTTATAAAACCAACAAACTAGAGTATAAGTTATCTGCATTAGCATATACTTTTCCCTTTTATGATTGGTTTATGAAACCTAAAATAAAAGACTTTGTACTTAAAAATAAAGTGGATGCTATACACATTCATGATATGCAAATTGCATCAGCAGTTTTCAAGGCAAATACGAGTACTAAATTACCAACAGTATTAGATTTGCATGAAAACAGACCGGAAATCATGCGCTTTTATCCGCATTTACAAAAGACGTATGGAAAGTTGTTGATTTCGATAGACAAGTGGATAAAAAAGGAAGAAGAATTTGTTAGAAAAGCTACCAAAGTTGTAGTAGTAACCGATCATGCTAAACAAGAATTAGTGGATAGAGTAGGAGTTACTGCTGATAAAATATATGCTGTACCCAATACAATTCGTCCATCTTTTTATGAAGGAGCAGCAAAACCAATTTCATATCAAAAAGAATCAGACGATTTTACCATTTTATATTTAGGAGATACTGGAACTCGAAGAGGCTTAAAAACAGTTGTTTTAAGTCTGTTAAAACTTAGAGACGAGAAAAATATTACTAATATAAAATTTGTTGTAATAGGGAAACCTAGTAATTACTTGGAAAAGTTAGTTGCAGATAATAAGTTAGAGAATCAGGTGAAATTAATGGGGTGGCAAATAGATACCACTTTTCCTGAATGGATTCGTGTAAGTGATCTTTGTGTTTCACCATTACATAGAAATATTCATCATGATACTACCTATGCGAACAAGATTTTCCAATACATGAGTTTAGGAAAACCGTTATTGGTAAGTGATGCTACAGCGCAAGAAGATGTAGTTAAAAATAATGGAGCAGGTTTAATTCATACTGCTAAAGATGTAGAAGGTTTTACAGAACAGTTATTAAAATTGTATTCAGATAAGGAATTAAGAGAAGCTTTAGGTAACAGCGGAAAAGAGTTTGTTAGATCAAGTTTTACTTGGGATAAAACCTCTAAAGAGTTGATTGAACTTTATAAAAAATTAGATTGAAAGTAGTAATTGTAACATATTATTGGCCTCCAGCAGGCGGACCAGGAGTACAACGTTGGTTAAAGTTTGTAAAATATCTTAGAAATTTTGGAATAGAACCAGTAGTTTTTACTGCTGATAATCCGTATTACCCAACAATAGATGCTTCTTTAGCAGAAGATGTGCCAGAAGGAATAGAGATTATTAAATGTCCTATTTTTGAGCCCAATAATATAGTTGCTAAATTAAAGAAGAGTGAAGCACAGAAGAGTGCAGGTTTTTTAGATCCGAATCCTTCATTTTTTGCTAAAGTGTTGTTGTACATTAGAGCAAATTACTTCATTCCAGATGCACGCATGTTTTGGGTAAAACCATCTGTAAAAAAGCTAAAAAAATACATTTCTGAAGAAAATATAGATTTGGTAATAACTACAGGACCACCACACAGTTTGCATTTAATTGGAAAAAAATTAAAAGAGCAATTAGGTGTAAAGTGGTTAGCAGATTTCAGAGATCCGTGGACAAGCATTGATTATTTTCATTTATTACCATTAACTAAATCGGCACGAAAAAAGCACTTCAGAATGGAAGAAGAAGTGGTAAGAAGTGCGGATAGTGTATTGATGGTGAGTAATCATGCTCAAGAAAAATATAAAGAATTTGCGAAAGAGATTAATGTAATTACCAATGGTTTTGATACAGAAGTCTCTTTAGAAGATGAAGAAATAACAATAGATACCAAGTTTTCAATTACGCATATTGGATCTATGAATTCCGAGAGAAATCCTAAAATATTATGGGAAACGCTCTCAGAATTGTGTAAAGAAGATGCTGTTTTTGCTGAAGATTTAGAGCTGAAGTTAATAGGTAAGTTAGATGATACTATTTGGAATGAAGAAATAGCTCCACGTAATTTTAAAAATGTAGCTCGTATTCCATATGTACCGCATACAGCAGCTAAAAAATATCAAAGACAAGCACAGGTTTTATTAATTGTGGTAAATGATTATCCGAGCGCAAAAGAAATGATTCCTGGTAAAACTTTCGAGTGTTTACAAGCACAACGTCCTATTTTGGCATTTGCACCAGAAGATGGAGATTTATCAGCAATTTTAGAGGAAACAACAGCAGGTGTAGCGATTGATTTTTCAAACAAAGAAAAAGTAAGAGAAGAAATTTTAAAATTATACGCTGAATACAAAAAGGGAAGTTTACAAGTAAATATTCGTAACTTAGATACGTATCATCGTAAAAACTTAACAGAAAAATTGTCAATCATTATTAAAGATTTAATTCAAAAATAGTTTGGGAATAGTTTTAAAACAATCGTTTAAGAATACATTAATCATTTATCTAGGGTTTTTAATTGGTGGATTAAACACCATTTTCTTTTATCCGAATATTTTAGGTGATACTTTTCAAGGTATAATAACAGTTTTATTAGCGTATTCCAACTTAATAATGCCTATTATGGCTATGGGAGTACATTATACCATTATTAAGTTTTTTTCAGTATACCAAACAAAAGAAGAAAAAGACAAGTTTTTATCCCTAGCTATTTTTTTACCACTTTTATTAGCGTTACCAATTGGTTTTTTATGGAATAGTATTCAAGAATTTATTATCAATCATTTAGTAGATGAGAAAAATAAAGGAATACACAATTATACTAATGTTATTTACATTGTAGCAATTTGTTGTGCTTATTTTGAGGTGTTTTATGCATGGGCAAAAGTGCAACTGAAAACTGTTTTAGGTAACTTTTTAAAAGAGTTTTATAACCGAGCAGCCATACTAATTTTACTAGTAGCAGTGTATTTTGGTTGGATTACTAAAACAGAGTTTGCTTTTTATTTAACGGGTTTTTATATTGTAAGAACTATCATAATGATGGTGTATGCTTTTTCGGTTTACTTTCCTAAGCTCAACTTTAAATTACCTAAAAACTACAAAGAAATCGTTTTATTCTCTTCTTTTATCATCTTAGCAGGTAGCGCAGGTGCATTGATTTTAGATATTGATAAAGTAATGGTAATTGGTAAAGAGACTTTTAAAGCCGCAGCGTATTATACAGTAGCTGTTTTTATCGGTTCTTTTATTGAAGCACCTAGTAGAGCGATGAATCAAATTCTTCAACCATTAACATCTAAATCACTGAATGAAAATGACGATAAAGAAGTGGAAAGTTTATACAAGAAGAGTTCTATTAATTTATTAGTGGTTGGTGGATTGTTTTTTTTATTAATCAATTGTAATGTTGTAGAATTATTTAAAATAATGCCTCCTGGTTATGAACAAGGTGTTTTTGCTGTTTTACTGATTTCTATTGCTAAACTATATAATATGATTTTAGGGAATAACGGATCAATATTAGCAAACTCTAAATTTTATAAAATTACTTTGCCTATAGGTTTAGGTTCTGCATTGGTAGTGTATCTTTTAAACGTATTATTTTATCATAAAATTGATATGAGTACTGATGGTTTGGCATTGGCAACTTTGTTAACGATCATTATATTTAATAGTTTCAAATTAATATTTGTGCACTATAAGTTGAAAATGAATCCGTTTACTAACAAAACGGGAGTTGCTTTTCTATTAATCATTGTATTATTTTTTGTGTTCTATTTTTGGAATTTTTCTATACCAGAGATTCACTTAAGTATTTACAGTAAAAAACTTCCATTGCATCCAATATTTAATATCATTCTAAAAACCTTATTAATAGTTCCTGTATATCTATTTTTAATGGTGAAATTTCAGGTATCAGACCAAATCAATGCTTTAGTGAATAGATTTGTAAAAAGATAATTTTTTTATTTTTTTGATTATAAGTGTTTAAACTGTTTTTATTAAGTTTTAGTTTATAACTGATGTGTTATAATATGTTAATAAAAAGCGATTTTAGTTGTAGTGTTGATTGTAAAAAACTTCTTTTCTTTGTGAATTGTTTAAGATTTTTTTAACACTATAAGGAATATGCTAATCAAGAATAATCAGTTTATTTGTTATAGCTATTAAAGAACTTTAAATTATCCTCAATCAAACAATTTTTAGTAAAAAATTGATTATATGGTTTTGCCGTACAGTCAACATATAACAATATAACTCAAATAAACGGAGGGGAACATATATAATACAGTTAGTTTTTTGAAGGGTTGGTTAACTAACGTTGTCTCAAAGTTTTTTGACCGCAATTATTCTTTAATTGCGGTTTTTTTATGTTTTTATTCTTACTTCGACTTCTAATATTTATGCCAATAATATTAAATGGTGATTTATTACCATACAAAGTAAATTATAATTTCATATTGTATTTGTAAAATAGTTATCTTGATAGAACTTTCTATTTAACTAACTATTATCATGCAAATACAACAAATAAAAATAAACGACTTAGAGTTTGATTGTAGAGTATCTGGAGATCAACAAAACGAATTAGTAATATTACTTCATGGTTTTCCGGAGACATCTCACATGTGGATTGAATTAATGAATACTTTAACTTCTATGGGATTGTTTTGTGTAGCTCCTAATATGAGAGGTTACAGTAAAAATGCTTGTCCTAAAGGAGTCAAAAATTATAAAATGAAATACCTAGTGCAAGACATTGTTGATATTGCTAATTCATTTCATAAAGATAAATTTCATTTAATTGGTCATGATTGGGGTGCGGTAATTGGTTGGAATATAGTACACGATTACAAGGAAAGAATTATTAGTTGGACAGGCTTGTCAGTTCCGCATATTGAAGCTTTCTTTAAAGCCTTAGAAACCGATAAAGAACAGCAACAAAAAAGTAGTTATATTAAGTTGTTTTCACTTCCGTTTATTCCTGAAATGAGAATACGAAAAAATGATTTCGAAAAGTTTAGAAATCTTTGGAAAAATAGTACTCCAGAAGAAGTAACAGATTATTTATCGGTGTTTAGAAATAAGAAGTCCTTAACAGCTGCCCTAAATTATTATAGAGCAAATGTAGGAAAAGGTAAAACAACGCCTATTGGAAACATTGAAATACCTACTTTGTTTATTTGGGGGAACAAAGATTTAGCAATTGGAGGAGTATCTGTTGAAAACGGACATCAATATATGAAAGGAGATTATATATACAAAGAGGTAAACGGTGGACATTGGTTAATGCAAACAAATTATACGGAAGTTACAACTGCAATTACGGAGCATATTTCAAAATACAAAACAGTTTTAGTTGATTAAATAGGTAAACTATTTTAATTGTATATGAATATGATCATCGTGTCTAACAGCTTTACAGCCATGATATCTAATCTTTTGGTTGTTTAGTTGTAGTCGATGTTTTAGGTGTGGTTCTATAAATATTTTTCCTAATTCTTTTTGGCGAAGTAATGTTTTTATAAGTATGCTATTGCCTTTATTTGAAAAAACAAGTTGTGTATTAATGCTACCAAGAGTTAAGTATTTTGGAAAATCATATTGAAAGTATCCTTTTTTTAAGCAAACAGCTACTTGATTGTACTCATTAGGTTTTGGATTTTCAAATACTCCATAACCGCTAATAGATTTTTGTTCGTTAGATATTTGTCCAGTCGTATCTTCATATATCAAGCTAAGGTCAATTTTTTCACCATCATTATGACTTAAATGTGGAGCTAGTGGAAATTTATCTAAAAAAGGAAAATTAGCATCTAAATAATGAATATTAATATTATTAGGTAGTGCTTCCGCTGTATTCTGTATGAGTGCATTCAATTTAGGAGTTACATAATTTCTGTTCAGTAAAACTGTAAAGTAATTGGTAGCTTGGATTTTTGTTGTATGAGTTACTTTTTCTCTTCCGAAGATAGGAGCTATGCATGGAACAACATAAAGCGTTGCAAATAGGTATAAAATTAGAAAACTTAACATTGGTTTAAACCTAGACTTCCATTGCCATTTAAAATTAATGAGTTTACTAATTAAATACACAATTCCTCCAATTTGAGTAATAATTGTTAGTACAGAAAAGAGTAAAAAAGGTATTATTATTTTAGGTATTAATTTGATTTTCATAGCTTCTTGTTTTAGAATGTGTATTTTCGGCAATCGAAATTTAAATAATATATGAAAAATAATAAACTAAATTTTATGAGAAAAGTTGCATTCTTCATCTTAATTTTTTGTTGTACAGGAGTTTTTTCTCAAAAAGCAAAAGCAGAAGGAGTATATGTTTCTAGTTGGCAAATCCCTAAAGTAGTAATTCCTGCAAAGTTGTCAACGTATAGTGTTGCTGAAATTACTGAGAACCCTAATATTAAGGTTTTTATAGATAAAGATTATGAAGCAAAGCCTCCTACTACAATAAAAAATTTCAAAAATGATATAGTAGAAAAGTTTTTACGAAAAGTACGATTAAGACAATTTAAGTACGTTGAAAGTGGTGGTGATTTAAACTTTAAAGTTGTTCGTAATTCAATAACGGTTTTTCTTAAAACTGAAAAAAAGAAAAGCAATCGATCAAGTGAACCAGATACTTACGATGCTAAAATAATGAGTGATGTGAGTATTGAATTACAAATTTTAGATAATCAAGGTGCTGTAATTACTACAATTAAAGAGAAAGATGAAGGTAAATTAATAGACCGTAATGAGCAGAGTGAGAGTAAAGCAAAAGAGTATGTACTTAAAGAATTTAAGAAAAACGATGATAAGTATTTGAACAGTGCTCTTAGTAATCATAACCAAGCTTTGCATAATCTTTTGGAGAAAATAATTAAAGAGATTGATTACACATTAGCTAAAGAAAGAATGAATCTTTTTATTATAAAAAAAGCGGAGAAGTATAAAGCAGAAAAGGTTAATGAGTTAGTAGCAAAATTACAGACAATTAATAATAATAGTTTTTATCCTGAAGACGCTGAGTTTATGAATTCAGTAAAAGAAGTAATTGTAGCTTTTGAAAAGTTATTGCCAAATTTTGATGAAAAGGATAAAAAACAAAAAAGAATAGTTTGGGCTATTTTATCTAATATCTCTGCTTGTCATTATATGTTACAAGATTATAAAACAGCAGTATCTTTTGCTACTAAAAGAGAAGCGTTGAAGTATAAAAAACGCTATGTGTATAACAAAGAAATGGCGAGTCATAAACTAGAAGTGATAGCTAAATATGATGCTAATCCAAATAAGAGAGATAAAAAAACATATAATTTTTATATGGGAGTGGATAATGCAGAAGGTTACAATGCAACAGTAGGAATGGCTTATAAATATATCAGTTATTTTGCAGATGTCTTTTTTGTAAAAGAAGCAAGTGTAGGTTTATTATTAACCAATCCAGCTTTCTACCAAGATTTTATGCATAAAAAAGTAAAATTACTTAAAAGAAAAAAGAAAAAGTTTTTTGATAAAGAGATACTCAATGAAATGATTACTTATGCAAACAATAACAACAATCTACTGTTTTACGATAAATATTCACGTGTAAAAATCCGTGAAAACCTAAAAGACATAGATTCAAAAGTAGATGAATTGTGTGATTTTTACAATGCTAGTGGTTTTGAAAAAAAACTATTTGTAGCATTAATTAAAAAAGCATCAGATACTTTTTTGCAGTATAATTTTGATGATTATAAGAGTAATAAAGAGTTGAACAAAGAATTAGCAGATATGTTGTTAAAGTATGAGTTTAATAGGTATGGTAATGAACGAAGAAATTATGGAGATGTAATTTATTCAGAACTAATGAAAGAAATAAACTCTAAAGATTATTCTGTAAAAGAATATTCTCAAAAAGAATTGATAAAGTACATAAGAGGTTATATCAACTTTGCATCTGGTCTTATAGATGGATAGTATAATTTCAGACTTATAAAATAAAAACCTCACTTAAAAGTGAGGTTTTTTTATATGTTATAAAAACATGTATGTTTTCAATGAATTAATCCATATAATCTTCAATCGGATTACAAGAACAAATTAAGTTACGATCACCGTAAGCATCATCTACTCTACGTACTGAAGGCCAAAACTTGTTGTCAGCTATATACGGTAACGGAAAAGCAGCTTGTTTACGAGTATAAGGTAACGTCCACTCATCAGCAGTTAACATTTCTTGTGTGTGTGGAGCATTTTTTAATACATTGTTAGCGTCTTCTTTAGTAGCAGCCTCAATTTCTTTACGAATAGAAATTAATGCGTCACAAAAACGATCTAATTCAGTAATACTTTCACTTTCAGTAGGCTCTACCATAATAGTTCCTGCCACAGGGAAAGAAACCGTAGGTGCATGGAAACCATAGTCCATTAAACGTTTAGCAATATCAACTACCTCAATACCTTTTTGTTTAAACTCACGACAATCTAAAATCATTTCGTGTGCAGCACGTCCCATTTCACCAGTATATAAAGTACTAAAATGACCTTGTAAACGCTCTTTCATGTAATTGGCATTTAAAATGGCAATTTTAGTAGAGTCTGTAAGTCCTTTAGAACCTAACATAGTAATATATCCGTAAGAAATTAAACAAGCTAAAGCAGATCCCCAAGGAGCAGCTGAAATAGCAGTAATTGCATTTTCACCACCTGTAGTAATTACAGGATTAGTAGGTAAGAAAGGAACTAATTGTGGAGCTACACATATTGGACCTACACCAGGACCACCACCTCCGTGAGGAATAGCAAATGTTTTGTGTAAGTTTAAGTGACAAACATCAGCACCTATGGTAGCAGGATTTGTTAATCCTACCTGTGCATTCATGTTAGCACCATCCATATATACCTGTCCACCGTTATCGTGAATAATTTGCGTAATTTCTTTAATCGCCTTTTCAAATACTCCGTGAGTAGAAGGATAGGTAACCATTAAAGCAGCTAAATTATCTTTGTGTAATTCTGCCTTTGCTTTTAAATCTTCTACATCAATATTTCCACGTTCATCAGTTTTAGTAACTACTACTTTCATACCGGCCATTACAGCAGATGCTGGGTTAGTACCGTGCGCAGAAGCAGGAATTAAACAGATGTTTCTATGAGTATCTCCATTAGCTAAGTGATAAGCTCTAATCACCATTAAACCAGCAAACTCTCCTTGTGCACCAGAATTTGGTTGTAATGATGTGGCTGCAAAACCAGTAACAACATTTAATTGTTGTTCTAAATTTTTAAGAACAGTTTGATATCCTTCAGCTTGATTTAAAGGAACAAAAGGGTGAATATTTCCCCATTGAGGATTACTTAAAGGAAGCATTTCTGAAGCTGCATTTAACTTCATAGTACACGATCCTAAAGAAATCATAGAGTGATTTAAAGCTAAATCTTTACGCTCTAACTTTTTAATATAACGCATCATGTCTGTTTCAGAGTGATACGTGTTAAATATATCGTTATCTAAAAACGAAGTCGTACGTTTTACAGTATCTGGAATGGCAGTAGTACTAACAAATTCTGTAATAGTAATATCCTGAATATTGAAAGCTTGTTCAAAACAATCAACAATCTTATTAATTTCATTTAAACCAACAGTTTCATTAATAGAGATAGAAACATGGTTGTTATCAATATAATTGAAGTTGATTTCATTGGCTTCAGCAGTAGCTTTTAATTTTTCAGCTTCAACTTCTACAACAATAGTATCAAAGTAAGCTGTGTTTTTTTGTTTGAAACCTAATCTGTCTAAAGCAGCAACTAACGTGTTTGCAGCATTGTGTACACGATTAGCAATGTATTGAATTCCATCTTTACCATGATACACTGCATACATACCAGCCATTACAGCTAATAAAACCTGAGCAGTACAAATATTTGAAGTAGCACGCTCACGTTTAATATGTTGCTCACGTGTTTGTAATGCCATACGTAATGCTCTACCGCCGTCTTTATCCTTGGTAACACCAATAATACGACCAGGAATACTACGCTTGTATGCTTCTTTAGTTGCAAAATAACCAGCGTGAGGCCCTCCATAACCTAAAGGAATACCAAAACGTTGGGTAGTACCAACTACTACGTCTACACCAAAAGAACCTGGCGCTTTTAACACAGCTAAAGATAAAATATCAGCAGCTACGGCTACTTTAATATTTTTATCATTTGCATTAGCTACAAAATCAGCATAATCAAAAACTTGTCCATGTTTTCCAGGGTATTGTAAAATAGCTCCGAAGAAATCATCTTCAAAATTAAACTTTGTATGATCACCAATCACTAATTCAATACCAATAGGAATAGCACGAGTTTGTAATACCGATAACGTTTGCGGTAAAATTTCTTGAGAAACAAAAAATTTGTTAGCACCCGCCTTTTTCTTAGCACGTTCTCTAACATCAAACAACAATGCCATAGCCTCAGCAGCAGCTGTACCTTCATCTAATAAAGAAGCATTTGCAAGCTCCATTCCTGTTAAATCACAAACCATAGTTTGATAATTCAACAAAGCTTCTAATCTTCCTTGTGCAATTTCAGCCTGATAAGGAGTATAGGCAGTATACCATCCCGGGTTTTCTAAAATGTTTCGTTGAATCACACTTGGTAAAATAGCTTCATGATATCCTAAACCAATATAACTTTTAAACACTTTATTTTTAGCACCTAAATCGTTAATATGATTTAAATATTCATATTCGCTAAGTGCATTAGGTAAGTCTAATTCATTTTGCAAACGAATATCATCAGGAATAGTTTCGTAAATTAACTGATCTACACTATCAACACCGATAGCTTTTAACATTGTGTCCTTTTCATTCTCTCTAGGACCAATGTGACGTAATTGAAACGAATTTGTATTCATTAAGTTGTGTTGTTATTTTGGCTGCAAAAATAACGAAATCTTAAATATTTTTTAAACTCCTTGAAACAAGTTTTTAACTATTAAGAATGGTTATGAACAATTTTTATAGCTCAATGATCAATAAACATTTATCAGTTATCAATTTTTAAATGCAAGAATTTATAATTCAAGAGTTTTTTAAGGTAATTTTTTGTGAAAACAGATACAGTTGCTCTCTGTTCAAGAAGAGATAACTAAAGTTGATAATTGTTTATTGGTAATTGATCACTGAAATTATTTTATTTTTGCTGTGTGAAGTTTTTTAAATCAATTTTCGAGTTTTATATCAACTCAAGTATTCATGTAGCACTTGCTGTTTATGCGCTTATTAGAATAACTGAAGCTTATTTTAATTTAGCATACAATGAGTCGTTGAATTATTTTATTTTCTACGGAACCATAACTGGCTATAACTTTGTGAAGTATGCGGGTATTGCTAAATTGCATCATTTGAGTTTGACTAAAAACTTACGGTTAATTCAGATTTTTTCATTGATTTGTTTTGTGTTGATGGTCTATTATGCGTATCATTTACCAGCAAATATTTTAATATCGTTTATTCCTTTCGGAATGTTAACCTTTTTATATGCAGTACCTATTTTTAAAGGCTTGACTCTAAATTTGAGAAATACAGCTTCTGTTAAAATAGTTGTAATAGCACTTGTGTGGGCAGGAGTAACTACGTTAATTCCGTTGATTTCTCAGGGAATTCCATTGGGTTTCAATGGTCTGTTGTATTTTGTAGAGCGATTTTTATTTGTAATTGTATTGACACTTCCTTTTGATATTAGAGATATGAAGTTTGATAAGAAACATTTACAGACCATTCCACAGTTAATAGGTGTTGAAAGAACAAAAAAGTTAGGATTTGTATTGTTAGGAATTATAATGTTGATAGAGTTTTTTGTAGCTCCTAATAGTTCTTTTAAACTACCTTTTATTATGATTTTTATGTTATTGATCTTCCTTTTACAAAGGGCTTCAAGAAATCAAACAAAATACTATGCGTCTTTTTGGGTAGAAGCTGTGCCTGTTTTATGGTTATTATTGATGTTTGGATTAAGTGCTTAGTATAAAGTATATAGTACTGAGTATTGAGTATTGAGATCTGAGTATATTGTACTTTTCAGAATAAGGTTCATTTTTATCTGAGTATTTAAGTTGTTAATAATTGAAGTGTTTAACTTTTTTTAGTCTTTATAAATGGATTAGAATTGTCACATTGAGCGCAGTCGAAATGTATTTGTAGAATTAAATATGTTTTTTTAACAATTCTCTCTAACAACAATGACATTTGAAATCTTATAAAAAGCTTGAAAATTAATGCATAAACCTCATTCATAACTCCTAATTATATTAAAATAAGGATAGATTATCCAAAGTCTTTTTTAAGTTGACAAAACCATTGTATTTTTGTTTACAAATAATGACACTTCAATGAAAATAATTATATCACCAGCAAAATCGTTAGATTTTGAAAATAAAGCAGCTACAGATTCTTTTACAAATTCTGATTTTTTAGAGCATTCAGAAAAATTACAGAAAAAATTAAAAACATTATCTCGAAATAAGTTATCGGAGTTAATGAAGATCTCTGATGATTTGGCGAATTTAAATTATGAAAGAAATCAGGCTTGGAGTGTACCGTTCGATTTAGAAAATGCAAAACAAGCAGTTTATAGTTTTACAGGAGAGGTCTACAGGGGACTAGATGTATACTCATTGCCAGAAGAAAAAATACCTGAATTACAAGATAAACTTAGGATTTTATCAGGGTTATATGGTTTGTTGAAGCCGTTAGATTTAATTCAGCCTTATCGATTGGAAATGGGTACGAGACTTAAAGTAGGTCGTACTGAAAATTTATATAAGTTTTGGGGTGATACATTGGCAAATTCATTAAATGAAGAGCTAGAAGATGATGAGTTATTTGTGAATTTAGCGAGTGCTGAGTATTTTAAAGCCGTTCCGAAAAAAGTATTGAAAGTACCAATGATTGTTCCTGTTTTTAAAGATTTTAAAAATGGTCAGTATAAAACAATCATGACGTTTGCTAAGAAAGCAAGAGGTTTAATGGTACGTTATCTTATAGAAAATGATATAGAAACTCTTGATGGGATCAAAGGTTTTAATGTTGATGGTTATGGTTTTTCTGAAGAAATGTCTGAAGGAAATGAATTGGTGTTTACAAGGTAGAGTATATCTTAGTTAGCAGTATGCAGTGTTTTATTTTACAGTTTTATGATTTTTAATTTATACAAAAGAAAGTCATAGCGAACGAAACGCAGTGTAGTGAAGTAATCTGTTAATTATTAAGTGCTGAATAAAATTTTTTAGAAAAACAATTACTAACTTAATGTCTACTCGAGCGCAGTCGAGAGGTTTCCAAGCAAACTAGTTATTCATTCTATCTCGACTGCGCTCGATCTGACAATATTATGGTTCTTAAGTAAGCAGTATACAGTGTCTTAGTTTACAATTTTATGACCTTGTATTTACATTAAAAGAATGTCATTGCGAACGAAACGCAGAGTAGTGAAGCAATCTGTTATTTGTTAAGAACTAAATAAAATCATCAAGATTTTTTTAGAAAAATTATTACTAACCTTTTTATGTTTACTCTAGCACTGTCGAGAGATTGTAAAAAAAAAATCAACAATCAACCCAAATATTCTTATATCCAAAATACAATAGTTACAATAACAGCTACAATGATTGAGTGTTAATTAGCAATGGTTGAAAATTGATTTTGTCTTCATAGTAAAACAACTTACTATTGTATACACAAAAAAGTTGCGCAACCTTTATTTTATTAACAATTAAATTTTTACGCTATGAGTATTACATTTAAATCAATCTCGAAAAAGAATCCAAGAGATTTAACAGCACCAAAAAAGTTTTATGCAAGTTCAATTAGTAACGGAACTACTGAATTAGAAACATTAGCCGATCTAATATCATCTCAATGTACAGTAACCAGCACCGATTGTGTGGCGGTACTTAATGCATTAGAAGAAAATGTTATTAGAGAGTTAAAGCAAGGTAGAATTGTAAAACTAGGAAAGTTAGGGGATTTTCAAGTAAGTTTAAGTTCTGAGGGCTTTGATACTGAAGAAGAGGAAACGGCAAAAGCCATTAAAAAAGCTAGAATAATTTTTAGACCTTCAGTAGGAATGCGAAATTTATTATCAACACTTACTTACAGAAAAAGAGGTTAAGAATACTTTTTAATGAACAATTGAAAAACTCAAATCGTATGATTTGAGTTTTTTTATGCAATAAATTTATAAAAAGGAGTCAATTTTTTCAAAAAAAGAACTTGACGAATTACCAAAAAGATGAAGATCGAAACTAGTTTCGATCTTCATCTTTTTTTAATAGTGCTAGTTTGAGTAATTTTTCAATTGTAAAAGAAGATTTCAAACAGGCTAATCATTTATAATTTTGATTTTCAATAGTTATAATATGTTTAATTAAATAGAATACCCTTTGTTTAAGTTTATGAAATGAGATGCATAGACAGTTTTTTTAATAACTTTTAAAAAGAATACTAGTAGCGTAGTGAATATTAAAGAGAATGAAGCTTTTAATAAAATGTTGTAAATAAAATAATTAACAAAACATTGTGATCTTTCAAAAAAAGAAAATACATTTGCACCCGATTTAATGTAAGTAAGATATAATCCACTATGAAAAAAATTACTCTAGGAGTTGCTATTATCGCATTGCTATTTTCTGTAATCACATTTTTTTACACACAAGAAAGATCTAAGTTAGTGTACGTAGATGTAAACAAACTATTAGAAGGTTACAAAAGAACCAAAGTAGTTCGTGCTGAATTTGAAAAGAAAGCAAAAGTATTACGTGCTAATGTTTACAGTTTAGTAACTGATTGGCAAAAAGAATTAAAATTGTACGAAAAAGAACGTGCTAACTATTCTAAAAAAGAATTAAACTTAAAGCAAGAATTGTTAGGGAACAAACAACAGCAGATTAACAACTACCAACAAGCTATTCAAAAACAGATTCAGGAAGAAGATAAAAAAGCTACACAAACTGTAGTAAATGATATCAATGATTACGTTACTGAATTTGGTAAGCAAAAAGGTTACAAAATGATTTTTGGAGCTAGCGGTGGTGGAAACATCATGTATGCTGATAAAAGTGCTGACTTAACAGATATTGTTTTAGAAAAATTAAACGCTGAATTTGAAGGAAAATAAACATTGCGTGCCAACGCTCTGTTAAACAGAATGACTATGAAACTTTCTCAATTAGTTATATTGCTAACCATAACTTTTGTTATAGTTAGTTGTACTACAACTTCATTTGATACCAAAGAGGAGTTGTTAACATATTTACAAGATAAAGATCATGGCTATTTACACGAAAAAAGTGTTAATGGCTATGATTTTTCGTTGCTATACAAACCAACTGATATGTTGGTAGATCAAGAGTTGAGTGATACCTATACAAAGGAAGATGTTGAAAAACTTCGCAATAAGTATAAGAAGTATTTGTACTTTACACTATCAATGTCAAGAGGAAATAAAGAATTGCTAAGTACTACACCCAGAAATCGCCAAGAATTTGGAGCTATGGTAAATGAACTTGCTTTTGGAATGGATAAAAAAGTACATGTGTTTACACCTCAAAAAGATACATTAGAGTTGTTGGATTATGTGTATCCAAGAATGTATGGAATGAGTCGTGCTACTACCATGTTATTTGTATATCCAAGAGATGAAGAATTTTTAAAAGAAGAGTATTTAAACATTACAGTAGGAGATCTAGGTACCTACACAGGCGAAGTTAAGTTTAAAGTACAAACCAAACAGATAAAAAACGAACCTCAAATTAAATTTTAAAAGTAACGTCATTCCGAGGAGGAACGACGAAGGAATCTGTTAATTGATAGTGATTAATATCGTTTATCGATCAAATAGATTACTCAATTTCCTTTTAAAACTAAATAAAATATAAAAAGATCAAATTATATATTATGATAAAGAATCATTTAACAAGAAGGACAATTGCTATGTTCTTTTTATGTAATTTTTTAAGTATACAAATATCAAATAATTTTATTTTCGGGCAAAGTTCTGGTCCTAATGCTCCAGAGGCGGCTGCTTTTGAACCAGTGGATGCTACTGACATGGTGAATTTGGTGACAGGGAATATGAGTTATGTATTACCATTAATTAATATTCCTAGTCCAGAAGGCGGTTATCCATTAGCGTTGAGTTATCATTCAGGAATAGCTGTGGATCAGGATGCAAGTTGGGTAGGTTTGGGATGGAATTTAAATCCTGGAGCTATAAATAGAATTGTAAATGGATATCCAGATGATTGGAGTAAAACTAATTTTAAAGAGTTTTTTTATGATAAAGGTTGGGATGAGGATTTTTATGAATTTAGTGCAGGTGCTACATTCAAAGGAACTTTATCTGTGGGACTTGGATTGTCATGGGGTTCCAATCAATCATTAGGTGGCTACGTCTCTGCAAGTATTGGTTTAGGAGGTGATAATGGGGCTAGTTTAGGTGGATATATTGGTACAAATGGAGTTGGAGTAAATGCAGGTTATGCTGGTTTTAAAGCAAGTATAAGTACAAATGGTGTAGGTGTAGGTTATAACACTGAAGGAAATATTAGTTTAGGTTTAGGGTTAAATTATAGTTATAATTCAGGTTTCTCTGGAGGTGTTTCAATGAATGTCAAGCATGGTAAATATAAAAATGGATGGGCAAAAGGAGGCACTATTTCATCCGGAATAGGAATTGGTTTTAGTTCTAAAGGGGTGTCAAGTAATTTAAAAATAAGAGGCTATGGAATGGGGATTTCAGCAGATGCTGGAGATATTGATGCAGGAGATTATCATGTAATTTCAAATACGAATGAATTTTTTTTACCAGCTTTTATTTTTTATATAGGATTTAATCATACAAATATTGAATATTCATTGTACAAATATAATGATCTATACACATCGGGTATTTTGTATCCAGTAGCAGCCAATAACTTGAGTCATAAATCTGGAGCTACTCTATTTGAAAATCATTTTATGGATATAAATATTATTCAACCTTTTTACGATGGTGTAACAGAATTTAATGACTTAATCGAAGAAGCTAGAGAGGACGAAAGAAATAATTTAATGTTGCCTAGTTATGATAATTATTCAGTTGGAGCTCAGGGATTATCAGGAAATATAACACCTTATAATCATGTAGATTTAATTTTGTCAGGAAGAGGTAAAGGAAGACAATTTGGAGATTTGAGAGATAGTGACGTTTTTGTCCAATCACTAAATTATTCTTTTGAAGATTATAAAAATAATTTAACAGGTGATGATTTAGGAGAATTATTGACATTGAAACAAAACTTTACATTTATTAATAATCACAATTCTTTTCTTCGAACTCAAAAAGAAAATTTATTATCAAATGAGATAGAACAATCAATAAATAAAATTACAGGAACAGACGTATTAAATTTGTATAAATACAATAAAGATTTATCTTCTTTTGATAATTCCAAAAGCTTGATAGATTCAAAGAAATTAGAGGGTAATAGTATAATTACATATACAAATAAAGATATCAGGGATAATCATTTACTAAATTTTATTGAGGCTAAAGAAGGTAATAGTACTTTGAATCGACATAATACAAAGATATTTTTAGATGATGGAATAGGAGCATTTAAGATTACTACGTTAGATGGGAAAACATATCATTATTCTTTGCCTGTTTATCAGTTTGAGAGTGTATATAAAAATTTTAAGAAAGTAAATGGTAAAGGTGATGATGTTGCTACTGAAGATGACAATTTTTATGAAATTCAAAAAAATACACCTTATGCAACACATTGGTTACTAACAGCAATAACAGGACCAGATTATGTAGATATAAATGAAAATGGAAGTTTAGATGTTGATGATTATGGTTATTGGGTTGAGTTTGATTATGGTAAATGGTCTGACGGATATATTTGGAGAACTCCAAATGGAAGAGTAGAAGAGAATATAGATAAAAAAGATTCCAAAAAATCAACTTATTCTTATAAATGGGGACGAAAACAACTTTACTATTTAGATGCTATTAAAACTAGAACCCATACAGCTTTGTTTGTAAAAAAGACCAGGCTTGATGGCTTTGGAAATGAAAAAAAGACAATGCAAAGTTTTAATGTTAACGATTTTGTAAATCAAAGTAAGGGCTATTCATCAAAAAGAACAGTTGAGGCAAAACAAACATTTTACACTATTAATGGAAACGAAGTGAATTTACCATGTCATAATATTCCAGCAGGTCAAGGTCAGACTATTTGTGTATACCCACTTTTATCAGAAAGTACAATAAGAAATATGTATACACCAAAAACTGTATTGTTAGGCTTAGATAAAATTTTACTTTTTCAAAACGATAAGTTACAAAACTTTAATAAGAGTAAATTGAGTATAAGAGAAGAAAAAGGATACAGTATTTCAACAAGAGCATATAAGTTTAACGATACATATTTTTTTAAAAATAAATCAGTTTTGAAAGAATTTGATGTCAATATATATGATAATGTTATTACAGTTGAAGATATTAAAGATTTAGGAATAGAGGAAAATGCACAAGAGGTTATTGAATTTAAACATGATTACAGTTTAACAGACGGTACTCCAAATTCTTTTTCGGGGCGTTTAAGTTTAAAAGAACTCCTATACAAGGGAAAAAGAGGTAATCAATTAATTCCGCCATATACATTTAATTATGGAGTAAACAATTCCTACGATAAAGATGATATTGATGATTGGGGATATAATAAAAAAGGAGCAGAATCATGGAGTTTAAATAATATTATAATGCCTACAGGTGGTGAAATAAATATTGTTTACGAAAATGATATATATAAAGAGGCTATTTATAATAATTCCACTTATAAAGTAGGTGGAGGAATTAGAACTAAAAGTATATTAGTAAATGATGGAGTAAAGAATATTGCTCAAACAAATTATAATTACTATGGAGGACTTACTTCTTATGCACCTAGTAAAGAACAAAAAGGGGTTCCATATGCTTCTGAATTACCTTCACCATTGGTAATGTATAGTAAAGTTGAAATGTTAAATTTGGATGGAAAAGGAGATTTTTTAGGGAAAACCGAATATAATTTTGAGACCCTTGAAGAAAAGCAGAATGAGAATGGATATATTTTTAGTTTAGGGGAGTGTTTTAGAGTTAAAGAAGATGAAAATATTATTTTTGATAATGGAAAAGTAATATCAAATAAATACACAATAGAAAGCAGATTAGGAAATTTAGGGCGTATCAATAGTATTAGTGTATATAATAAAAAACTACATCTGTTAAGTAAAGTAGAAAATAATTATAAGATAGATTTAGAGAACGATGGGGAAATTGGTGTAACTCAAGAATCTTTTTCTAGTTATAAAAGAGTGGCAAAAAATGTTTTAACTAGTAATTATGAAAAATTTTATGTTAGTTCTACTTCAAAAATAGACTATCCTAGTGTTTTAGAAAGTGTAGAAAAAAAATCAGGAAATCATTCAGTGATAGAGTATTTTGATGAATACGATTTTTTAACAGGACAATTGTTAGAATCTAGAACATATTCAAGTGATGGTAGAGGGTTTAAAAGAAAGGTAGTTCCTGCTTTTAAAAAGTACGATATGATGGGATCAAAGTTATATGATGTTGACAACAAAAATATGTTAATCCAAACAGCAGGTGAAATTAGTTATATCCTTAAAGATGGAAGATGGAAAGAGATTGGAGCTAGTGTAACAACATGGAATAATAATTGGGTGTATTTATTTGATGATAATAGCTCAGAAACTTCTAATGATGTTTGGAGGAAGCATAAAACGTACATATGGAATGGAAAATTAGCATCTGATAGCACATATGATAACTTTGTAGAGTTTGATTATAATTCTAGTGCCACTAATTTAAATTGGAAAAAAACAAGTGAGACTACAAAATACAATCAGTTTTCACAACCATTAGAAGTAAAAGACATAAATGCAAATTATATTTCTACAAAAATGGGAGATAATTATACAAAAGTAATGGCTATTTCTAATGCAGCATACGAAGATATATACTATAGTAGTGCTGAATATACAGAAGAAGGGAGTCACCAATATTTAGGAGGAAATGTATTGGTAGGAACTGCAACAGCTAGAGTATTGCAAGCACACACAGGTAGTTATAGTATGCAGATAGATGCTGGTAAAAAGTCATTTCAAGTCGATATACCTAGAAAAGAAGAAAGAAATACAGATTTGAAAAAACGATTCAAAGTATCTGTATGGGTACGTAAAGTTGATGAAAATAAAACTAAAATTTTATTGAATACCTCTCAAAAACCATTCAATGTTTCTGAGAAAGTATATGCTGGAAATTGGGTTCAATTAAATGGATATATTAATATTCCTATCGAAGGAGCTAGTGTAGCTATTACATGTACTTCAGGGACAATTTATGCAGATGATTTTAGATTACACCCAATCAGTTCAAGTATGATTAGTTACGTATATAATGAGTGGGATGAGGTTAGTTATATTATGGGATCAAATGGATTATCTACTCATTACATTTATGACACTGCTGGAAGATTGGTAGAAACACAGGTAGAGGTTATAGATAAAGTACTTAATCCAGAAACAGAAGAAGAAAAAGGAGGTTTTAAAAAGGTGTCTAGAAATTCATACAATTACAAAAGAAATAACAATTAAAAGAATATGAAAAAGATTTTTAAAAGATTAGTATTTGTTTTTACACTCTTTGTAAGTATAAATCAAGTTTATTCTCAAATAACAGAGCAGCAAGAAAATTCGATAGAAGATGTAGAAGGTTTAGCAGTTCCTATCCCTATAGGTCCTGATGATCCTATTGGACCATCAGATCCTTTTATTTACTGTGATTTTACCTTTCAGTTAAAGCTAAACGGTAGTCCATTTTCAGGAAATGTACCAGCAGAAGGTGCTATATTAGATTTGTTAGTTTATAAACAGGGACCATGTGATTTGAATATTGATGGACCAACAATTCTACCTGAAGATGATATAGAACCTGTAGATTTAAATATAATCATAGGGGGTGGAGTAGGAAGTACAGGAGGAAACACTATGTCAGTAACTACTACAACAGGAACAATTGTAAGATTAGGACCCTCAATAGAATATGAGGGATATCAAGAAGGTGCATACGTTTATAAATTAACAATTTTACCAAATAATACAGGTTCAACATTAGATCATTCATTTATTTTACGAAGTTTACCATCAATTAATCGTGTACCAAATAATAATGTAATAGTTCGGTCCACAAGAGATTCAAATGTCATTTTAATTCAGTCAGCAAGTACCAATCCAACACACGGTATTTTTTATATAGATATGGATGAAGATGGATTTGGGTATGGAAATAGAGGTTTGTATTTTGAATTAACAAATGTTCCTCATAATTATGCAGATAACAATCTAGATCAATGTCCAACAGAATTTGGAACAGGAAATGGGTGTCCTGATGCTGAAGGAGATTTACAGTTTAATTATGTAAGATCAGGTGCTTATAATAGAGATGGAAAGTTATTAGGCGAAATCAAGACATATTACGATGATTTAGGAAAAAGAATACAGTCACAGACATATGATATAAGTAGTAAAAAAATATGGGTAAATGAAACAAAATATGATTCACAAGGTCGCCCAGCATTGCAGACATTGAGCGCTCCTGTAAAATTTAATTCTCCTGCTTTCAATTTTGAATATCAAACAGATTTTATTCAAAAGGAAGGAGGTACCTTTACTAATGAAGATTTTGAGCATGACTCAGAAAATCCAACTATGGTCACAAATATTCCAAATTCATTAGGTTGGTATTATAGTAGGGCAAATGAAGGAGAAAAGTTTCAAGATGTTACTAATCGACCATATTTGAGAACTATTTATAGTGATTTAATGCCTGGTTTAGTAAAACAAACTATTGGAGGAAATAAGATTAATGGAGAATGGAAGCATGGGGTCAGTTTTACATTACCAGTAGCTCAAGAAATGTATTACACATTTGGTTATGAGAAGTTTTCAAAGAATCAACCTATTGCAGATACTTATGAGAATATTAACTCTGTAATTAATGACTCGAGTAACCAAATGGTATGGTTAAAAGCAACTAAAATTATTGTAGAGGATGTTGATGGAAATGAATCAGTGGTTTTTTTTGATACAGATGGTAAGACTTTGGGAGCAGCAAAATCAGGATGGAATAATGATTCAGCAGTAAGAACAACAGCACCAGCTCAGTATGAGTTATTATCATTGATAGGAGAGCAGGGGTTTGTGGATATTCATATACCCAAAGGATGTGAAAATACATTAAGTTTTTTAGGTCCTGATCCTCATAGAGTTTATAAAGTATATGATTTAAAAACAGAAGAGATTGTTACTACTACTTATGCAATTCAAAATGCTGGTTTTTATCGCATAGAATATATAGGTATGAAAGAGTATACTAAAGCTTCTAATTTAACATATATATCTAGTGATGGATCTATTAACGCAGTTGAAGGAAATTTAGCTGTAGGGGTTCGTTATAAAGTAAATTATTACGATTATAGTTTAAATGAGTATAATGACATCGGACAATTAACAGCAACATTACAACCATTAGGATTTAATGAAGAATGTTTTAGCAACACAAACAAAATAAAGGCTACAGTTAGTCATAATGAGGGGTTAAAATCTTATTTTAAATATGATATATCTGGACAGTTAATTGCTACAGAAAGTCCAGATGAAGGGAATGCTTGGTTTATTTACAGAGAAGACGGACAGATTCGTTATTCTATAAATAGTAAACAATGGGAACAAGGCGAGTTTTCTTATACTGAGTATGATGAATTAGGACGTCCTGTTGAAAGTGGAGTTTATGAAGGAAATATTTCAAATTATTTAGAGGCTTTTCCAACAGTAGAGATTACAATAGAAATGAATCCTTTTAAGGAAGTATTGCGAAATAGCGTGGAATATGATGAACCTACTATCCCTAGGGGATCAAATGATCGTAAAGAGCAGCACCATACAAAATATGATTTTTTAAATAGTACTGATGTAACATATCTTAATGGAGTTCATACTTCATATGGAAATCCTTCATTTTTGGCAAGCAATGTAGCTAAAACATCCAATGAGAATTCAATTACTTATTACAGTTACGATGTATATGGAAGAGTACAATGGATTGTACAGAAAATGATTGGGTTTTATGGAGGGGTTAAAGGTGTAACGATTGATTATGAATACGATCCAGTTACAAGCCAAGTATTACAAGTAGTGTTTCAAAAATACAATACTGCTGAAAAGTTTATTCATAGATATACTTATGATGAACATACACAGCAGTTGGTAAAAGTGGAAACTTCTACTGATGGAAGTAGGTATACTACACATGCTGATTATACGTATTATGAAACAGGCGCTTTAAAACGTACTACATTAGCAGATGGTATTCAGGATATTGATTATGTATACAATTTAGCTGGGCAATTAAAATCTATTAACCATCCAAGTTTAGCAACAGATCTTGATTTAAATCCTAATGGAACAGATTTGTTTGGTGTTACGTTAGATTATTACAGTGGAGATTACGCAAGGGATACAAATAAATTTTCCTATACATCAGCTAATGAAGACCAATACAACGGCAATATCAAAGCAATGACTTGGAATACATTGATAGAAGGCAGCGAAACAAGTCCGTTACAGTATTTTTATGAATACGATCGTAATAATTGGTTGACAAAAGCAACTTTTGACGATTTAGATAATGATATTCCAGAGACTGTAGTGTTGGATACTCCATTAATAGGAAGTCAAACCATTAAAGCGTCCAATTCTATTATATTCAAAGATGGTTTTTCTATAGTTGCTTCTAATACAACCAGATTAAGTGCTACTATCAATCCAACAGCAGGAGCAAGTTTATATGCGAATGGTGATTATAACGTAAGTAATTTAACTTATGATGCCAATGGTAATATAAAAAGCTTGTTTAGAAATAAGAATACTGAAAAGATTGGTACTGAAGATTCTAATAGAATGGATGAGTTGAGTTATGAGTATTATGAAAACAAACCAAATCAGTTAAAACGTGTAGATGATGCAGTAACTATTGATACCCACGCAGATGATATTAAAGATCAAGATGGTGATAATTATGAGTATAACAGCATTGGTCAGCTAATAAGAAATGAAGAAGAGAAGGTAGATTACGAATATAATGCGAGTGGACTGGTAACCTTGGTAAAATATAATGGAAAAAATAAAGTAGCTTTTCAGTATAATGACAAAAATTTTAGAACTGTCAAATTAACATATGAAAACGATGGAGTTTCAGTAGAAAAAAGAACTGACTATTTATTAGATGTAGCTGGAAAAGTATTGGCGATTTATGAAAATGGTATACAAAAAGAATTCCCAATTTATGGTGCTGGTAGGTTAGGGATTTATAATAAAGCAACTAGTACGAGCGTTTATCAATTGACAGATCACTTAGGAAATGTACGTGCGGTCATAGCAAAAGATGAAACGGGTAATGCAGCAGCTATTACGAGTGCTACAGATTATTATCCTTTTGGAATGGCAATGACAAACCGTAAATGGGGGGCAAATGGGTATCGTTATGGATATCAGGGAGAGTTTGCTGAGACAGATGTTGAGACATTAAAGCCATCTTTTCAACTAAGGATATATGAACCTAGAATAGGTAGATGGCTTACACCAGATCCTTATGGTCAATATCATTCACCTTATATGGCAATGGACAATACTCCAAACCAGTCTGTTGATCCTGACGGAGGGTGTACAGATAAAGATGGAAATGAATGTGAAAAACCTGAAAATGGAGGAGTAGTTTATGATGGTGGAGGGAATCCATGGAGTTATTCAGAAGGAGCTTGGAATACAGAGTTTGATTTTGGTCTGTCCGAAGTTATAATAACTGGTAGAACATCTGAAGTAGCAAGAATTATGTCTGATCCTTCATGGTTGTTGATTAATGGTCCAGGTTCAGCAAGAAGAAGTATGGATGGAGCATTAGTAGGTATTGCAGCTTTGATGGCTGCACCTATTGTTTTACCTGGAATTATGGCTATAGGTTCATTTGTGCCTTCAGTTGGTACAACAGTTTCATCATTGGTATCAAGAAATGGATTAGCAACTTTATATGATTTAGGTTCTGAGATTTATGCAAATGATTTTCATTTCGAAAGAGTAAATATTCTGGGGGTAGGCTTAACCTTAATTGGAGTTAAAGGTATTGCAGGAGAACTCATTAATTCAGGTGTAGATATCACATGGGAAAAAGGTCTAGAAATAAAAACACTAGAGCAAACGATGTTGAGTCTACATGCTGGGAGGTTAAACTCAAAATTAGCATACAAAGGAAGAATAGGAGGTGGATATTTTTTCTCAGCTTTAACTCAGAGTTATGTGAAAAAGTTGGAAGATCAAATCAATCAGAACTTATTAAAAGAAAGTTTTTTTTCCATTCATGAATTAAAAAATAGTAACTTTAATTATATTAAGATAAATGGGGGAAAACCTCTAAAAGAATAGTTTATGCAAAAATTTTATGGTATAATAGGTTTTTTATCTATAACGTTGCTAGCTGTATTAATTTTTTTATCAATAAAAAGAAACGTAGATTTAGCAAATAATGGTCTGAGAACAAAAGGAAAGATAGTTGATGAATATTACATAGGAGGAAAACATTATGTGAAGTATATTTTCTTTGTTAATAACAGAAGATATTCAGGAGAAGAAAAAGTGTCTAAGTTTAAATGTGATAATGGAAGTGTTTGTTGTATTGGAAGTATTTTTACAGTTATTTATGATGAGAATGATCCAAGTAATTGTGATATAGACTTAGGAAAATACAATAAACATAAATATAAAACTAAAGTTTACCCTATATTTAAAAGATAATTCCATAGTTCGCTAGTATATTAAAGTAAAGGCTAGAATCTTTTCTAATGGCGTTCATGAATGAGTAACCAGATCGCTCTCAGATATGCTGGTGCGGATTTGCACCTTAAATCCGTAAGTCTAAAATTAATTTAAAAAATGATAAAAGAAAGCAGCAGAGATTTTTATAATCTCTACTGCTTTTTATGTTTATACTGTTTTTTGATATACTTTATAGTTTTATTTATTAGCAACTGAATTTTATGGTGTTTAATTCCAGATCGCTCGTATATGCTAGTGCGGATTTTCAATCCGTATCAAAACTACTTTAACTTATAACAATGGAGGTAGTTGTTTTATATTTGAAAAGTTGTGAATATAAATAATTATATTAAATAAGAATTACATCTTACAGGTTTGTGAGCTATTTTAGTTCATTAATCAGGAAGATATAGGTAAATATGTAGGATTAAATGGTAGTCCTTTTTTCAGTTTTGAAGGGAAATTAAATTTTAAAACACAAGTTAGATTTAAATGGGTCTGATAATAAATATTATTTTAATAATCTCATTATTATTTATTCTTTTTAATATAGTTGATTTTATAAAAGTGTATGAAGAAAATGGTGGAAATGAATCTGATTTTCATGAAAACCTATTCGATTTTAATAATAAAAGTTTTTCGAAACCTAATATGGAAAATATTAAAAGGGCAAGATTAAGTTTGCTAAAGATTCTTTTATTTATCATGATTTTTATAATTGTCATGGTTTTAAAGTAGTCTCCAGCTCACGCTCGAATTAATGTCTCGGCCTAAAAAAGTTTACATATTTTAGATTAATCCTATGATACATTTACTATAGCTTGCTCCCAAATGAATAAATAAAAGTAATGGCTCGACTCTGTCGAGTATCATTAATGTTAATCAAATAAAATAATAAACATCAAAACTACTTTGATTTATAATAATGTAGATAGTTGTTCTATATTTAGAAAGTAATGAATTTAAATTATCATAATAAATAAGGATTATATTTAGCAGGCTTATGAGTTAATTTAGTTAACGAATCACTCGACGGGAGTCGAGCGCCAGCTTAGGGACTTGCAGGAATTTATGGCACTTGGACTTTATTTGGATATAAAAACAATAATCATAAAACAGATAAAAATGAAATTCCTAAATAAAATTTTTAAAAAGAAAAAAAATATACAAGAATATATTGATTATATAGATGATAAAAAGATTAATTTTCAGTTAGATATAGGTAGTGTTATACATTCTGAAAAACAGAATAGAGTAGATATACAGGTATTTAGACAAGAAGTTATAAAAGATTTTAACTTTGAAGTTTTAGAAGAATATATATATATGATAATGTTGAGTTTTAATGATGAAAAAATTAATAATTCATTAAATTATAAAAAATTTAAAAATTCTTCATTGTTTGATGAAAGTTTATATGTAAACCTGTATGGAAAAACATATTTAATGAGGAAGTCATCTTGACTTTTTTTGAGAAAAAATTAAGGGTTGTAGATATTTGTGTTGCGAAACATAAAAACACAACCCTATGTACCAAGTACTAAGCAAAGATATGATAGAATTAGAAATAGT
>NZ_SJXJ01000085.1 GCF_004337695.1 Tenacibaculum sp. M341 | reverse complement strand
ATATTAAAAATCTTTTATTATATTAATATTTATAAAAAAGTATTTAATAAAAAAAGATGTCTAAATTTATAAATTATATAATATTATTAATTTATATAATAATAATATTATAACTTTGTGATTGTCAATTTAGTTAATCATTGTTATTAATAAAGGAAAGATATAAAAAATATTCTCCTTCTTAAAAAGGGGTTCGGTCCCCCCGTAAGTATAAGTATACGGGGGGGTCCCTCACTCCTTCGGCCGGACTAATTTAACTTTTAATATTAATATTAATATTATTTATATTTTTAATATATAAAAATAAATAATTTTATTTTTATTAATAGTATATTATATAAACAATAAAATAGTATTAATTATAAAAAATTTATATAAAATATATATAAATTTATTATATATATATATATTAATATTTTAATAAAGTTTTTATTATAAATTTATTTATTTATTTATT
>NZ_SJXJ01000084.1 GCF_004337695.1 Tenacibaculum sp. M341 | reverse complement strand
TTTACATCACTTGCCGAAACTGCAACTCCATTTAATGTATCATTATTAGTAATCGCATTTCCTGCAACTCCTCCAGTTAAGCCATTGACTGAACTTCCTGTAAAATCATCTATGTTGGCAACTATCGTAGCTGAGTCTACTCGAACTGTTACAGTAGCTGTATCACAATTACTTGGATTCAATTTCTCGCAAATCTGATAAGTAATCGTATAATCTCCTGATGGTGTGTTTGCTGGAACCACTACAGCTCCTGTTGCATTTAAAGCAATACCTAATGGACTACTTGTTGTTGTAATATTTACATCACTTGCCGAAACTGCAACTCCATTTAATGTATCATTATTAGTAATCGCATTTCCTGCAACTCCTCCAGTTAAGCCATTGACTGAACTTCCTGTAAAATCATCTATGTTGGCAACTATCGTAGCTGAGTCTACTCGAACTGTTACAGTAGCTGTATCACAATTACTTGGATTCAATTTCTC
>NZ_SJXJ01000083.1 GCF_004337695.1 Tenacibaculum sp. M341 | reverse complement strand
TAGGAATACTGCTATACCCTCCTTTTACCTCATGATGTTCTATATAACGTGCTAAAGAACGAATATCTTGATAGGTAAAAATATCTCGTAGGTTTAATACTAAGCCTAGTTCTTTATTAAGTTTATTAACTAAACTTATTGCCTTTAATGAATGACCTCCCAAACGGAAAAAACTTTGTGTAACACTCAATTCAGATGATTCAATAGACAGTACCTCTGACCAGATAGCTACTAATTCAGCCTCTAATGCAGTTTCTGGAGATACATAATTCTCTTTAGAAACCATACTCGCCTCTGGTAAACTACGATAATCAATCTTACCATTGGATGTTAATGGAAAACTATCTAAAATAACATAAGCTCCTGGAACCATATACTCCGGTAAAACACCTTGTAAATATTCCTCTAGTTCAGATGCTACTAAAGAAGAAGCACTAGTATAATAACAAACTAAATACTGATCATTACCACTTCCTTTTACAATTACTACACTCTGAT
>NZ_SJXJ01000082.1 GCF_004337695.1 Tenacibaculum sp. M341 | reverse complement strand
AGTATTTATTAATAATATAATAATTGTTATTATAAATATTAATAATAATATAAAAATATGGTAAATAATATAAATAATATGAATAAGTATAAAAACATATTAAATATAAAATATATCATAAATTTAATAAATATTATAATAATTTATAAATGATAGATATCTGGGGTCCTATAAATAATAATTATTTTCAATAATTATAGGGACCCCACCTATTATATAAATATAAATATAAATATAAATACAAATATAATATATATAAATATATAAATATAATATAAATACAAATATAATATATAAATATAAATATAAATATATAAATATAAGTATAAATAAAAATTAATAATATATATATAATTATAATAAAAATAATAATATAATATATAATAAAATATAACTTATTAATATAATATTAAAAATATAATTAACAAGAATAAATAGTCCTTGGGATCGAACCCCCTTTTTTATTTAATATTTAATATTTAATATTTAATATTTAAAGAAGGAATTGTTTATAT
>NZ_SJXJ01000081.1 GCF_004337695.1 Tenacibaculum sp. M341 | reverse complement strand
TTATATTAGATCATATTATATTATATTATATTATATTATTATTATTAATATTTTTATTTTTATTTTATATTTAATAGTAAAAAATCATAATTTTATAATTTATTAATTATTATATAATTTCATTAATATATTTCTTCTTTTTATTTATTTATTTATTACTTATTAATAGTTCCGGGGCCCGGCCACGGGAGCCGGAACCCCGAAAGGAAAATAATATAAAAAATAATTATAATTTATTATAATTTATTAATTTATTAATTTATTTATTAATTTATTAATTTATTTATTATTATATTTTTTTTTTATAAAGGAAAATTAACTATAGGTAAAGTGGATTATTTGCTAAGTAATTGAATTGTAAATTCTTATGAGTTCGAATCTCATATTTTCCGTATATATCTTTAATTTAATGGTAAAATATTAGAATACGAATCTAATTATATAGGTTCAAATCCTATAAGATATTATATTATATTATATAATATTATATATTAATAAATATTATTTATTTATTTATTTA
>NZ_SJXJ01000010.1 GCF_004337695.1 Tenacibaculum sp. M341 | reverse complement strand
ACTATTTCTAATTCTATCATATCTTTGCTTAGTACTTGGTACATAGGGTTGTGTTTTTATGTTTCGCAACACAAATATCTACAACCCTTAATTTTTTCTCAAAAAAAGTCAAGATGACTTCTATAACAAAGAGAAAAGAAAAAAGCCTTGATATTAGTTTTAATGTTATAAAGTTTATAATTCTCTACATGAAATAGCTATTTGTTATACATTAAAAGTGATTACGATTAATCTAAAAGTTTTCTTTAATTTTATAACATATTAATTTTTATGATATGTATTTCCTCTATAAATATTGATGTGAAATACCCTTTATAATATTGTTGCATCTGTTTTGCGTTGTATTCAAAAGAGATCAACTAAAACCAAAACCAAATGAATAAATTCTTACTACTGTTAACGCTTACCGGAACTTTTCTTTTTGTGAACGCTCAAGACCAGAGAGTTCCTGTTGATACTACCATAGTTACCACTAATAGTGTAACTATAAAAGGACAAAAAGTAAATTACAAAGCACAAACAGGAACACAACCTGTTTTTGATGCAAACGGAAATGTAAAAGCTACATTATTTTACACCTATTATCAAAGAACTGGTGTTACCAATAGAACACAAAGACCTTTAATTATGTCTTTTAATGGCGGACCTGGTTCTGCTTCTGTATGGATGCACATAGCATATACAGGACCTAAAGTTTTGAAAATAGACGATGAAGGTAATCCAATTCAGCCTTACGGAATTAAAGACAACCCGTATTCTGTTTTAGATGTGGCTGATATTGTATTTATAAACCCTGTGAATACTGGATATTCAAGACCTGTGGTTAAAAAAGACGAAAAAGTAGATAAGAAATATTTCTTTGGAGTAAATGCAGATGCTAAATATTTAGCAGACTGGTTAAATACTTTTGTTACCAGAAATAATCGTTGGCAATCTCCTAAATACATTATTGGTGAAAGCTACGGAGGAACTCGCGTTATGCAATTAGCATACGAATTACAAAGCAGACAATGGATGTATTTAAACGGTGTTATTATGGTTTCTCCTGCCGATTATAAAATTATTCGTACAGAAAGTTCAGAAGACTATGCCATTAATTTTCCATATTTTACTGCTGCAGCATGGTATCATAAACAACTTCCTCATGCTTTGCAACAAAAAGATTTATTAGAAATTTTACCCGAATCTGAAAGTTTTTCAATTAACAAGCTATTACCTGCTTTAGCTAAAGGCGGTTATATTGGAGAAACTGAAAAGAATACTATTGCTGAAAAAATGGCTTATTATTCAGGAATAAAAAAAGAAGTTATCTTACAACATAACTTAGAACTTCCTAAAAGCTATTTCTGGAAAGAATTATTGAGAGACTCTAAAGGAAAAACCATCGGACGATTGGATAGTAGGTATTTAGGATTAGATAAAAGACAAACAGGTACAAGTCCTGAATATAACTCTGAACTAGTTTCTTGGTTACATTCTTTTACTCCTGCAATTAATTATTACACACAAAATGTTTTAAAGTTTAAAACAGATGTAAAATACAATATGTTTGGCCCTGTACATCCTTGGGATTTTTCTAATGATAACTCTAGAGAAAATCTTAGAAAAGCAATGGCTCAAAATCCTTATTTACATTTATTAGTGCAATCTGGATATTATGATGGAGCTACCACCTACTCTGCTGCAAAATATACAATGGGTAAAATTGATCCTAGTGGAAAATTAAAAACAAGAATGTCTTTTAAAGGCTACAGAAGTGGACATATGATGTATTTACGTAAAGTTGACTTAGAAAAAGCAAATGATGATTTACGTGATTTTATTAACAAAAGCTCTAAAAACATGGGAGCAGCTAAGCATTAACTATGAATTAAGTATGTGGTGATAAGTATTAAGTAGTTAGTATTTAGTTCTAATCCATACTTAATTCTTGATACTTGATACTTGATACTTGATACTTGATACTTGATACTTGATACTTGATACTTGATACTTGATACTTGATACTAAAAAATAAAACTTATGGTAGAAACATTTAAAGGCATAATAACATATTTAAAAAATCCAGATATTGAGGAAGATTACAATACTGATTTCAACTATCGTTTACGCATCTTTTTTCATTTTTTAGCCATCTGTATTGGAACTAGTTTATTGTTGACACCTATTTTTGGTTTAATAGAAGCTTCTGGATTGGTTAATATGGAAAAACACAAAGTAACAGAGCTTTTTAAACAATTTACCAATGGTACTATATTTTTAATTGTTGCTGTAATTGCTCCTCTTTTTGAAGAACTTATTTTTAGAGCTCCTTTAACACTATTTAAAAACCCAAAATCATTTAAGCTCATTTTTTACATATTTGCTATTGTATTTGGTTTGGTTCATCTTTCCAATTATAAGCTTACTACTAATATTATTTTATTAGCTCCTATATTAGTACTTCCTCAAATTATTTTAGGCGGATATTTAGGTTGTATTAGAATTAAATTTGGATTGCTTTGGAGTATTTTTTTACATGGAACTTACAATGCTTTCTTTGTTTTAATTAGTTTTGCTAGCGAATTAGTTTAATCACAAATTTTCAATGACAAATTACAAATTGAGTCATTGTTTTAAAATGGTATTATTACAATTATGACGAATGCTGAACTCAAGGAGTTTTTAGATGAAAAAGTAGAAAAATACGAAAACCTTGATTTTATTGATAGCGATCCTATTCAAATTCCGCATACATATTCTTTAAAAGAAGATGTTGAAATTGCAGGTTTCTTATCCTCAATTATTGCTTGGGGAAATCGTACGATGATTATTAAAAATGCGAACCGAATGATGGATTTAATGGGGAATTCTCCTTATGATTTTGTAATGAATCATTCTGAAGATGACTTAGGAAAATTTGAAGGTTTTGTGCATAGAACATTCAATGCTGATGATTTTAAATTCTTTGTACAATCGCTAAAAAACATCTACTTAAATCATAATGGATTAGAAGACGTTTTGAAACCTAAAGAAGATAATGATAACTATCAATTGGCAATTCACGATTTTAAACAAATTTTCTTTGAAATACCTCATTTACAAAGAACTCAAAAACACATTTCAGACCCTGTAAAAGGTTCAGCTGCCAAACGTATTAATATGTTTTTACGATGGATGGTAAGAGATGCTAAAAAAGGAGTAGATTTTGGTATTTGGAAATCTCACAACAGCTCAAAATTGCATTGTCCTTTAGATGTTCATACAGGAAATATTGCTAGAAAACTAACTATTTTAAAACGTAAGCAAAATGACTGGAAAGCAATACAAGAACTTGACAAAACATTGAGGAAATTTGATAAAAACGATCCTGTAAAGTATGATTTCGCTTTATTTGGATTGGGAGTTTTTGAAAAATTTTAATTCAATAACTTCTAAACGGTATAAAAAACAAAGCGCATAATTAAAATTATGCGCTTTGTTTTTTTATCTATCGTAATGTAAATTACTTTTTTCTCTTATTTAATGGAACTGGACGTTCTTGCTTTACTACAGGTACCCCATGTAAATCAAAATCACCTGCATCAAAAATTTCAACATCTATAAACTCACCAAGCTTAATATAATGCTCTTTTGCATCAACAATGACATCATTATCTACATCAGGTGAATCAAATTCAGTTCTTCCATAATAGAACTCTCCATCTTTTCTATCAAATAAGCAACGGTAAGTATTACCTATTTTTTCTTGATTTAGTTCCCATGAAATCTGACTCTGAACTTCCATAATTTCATTTACTCTTCTAAACTTCACATCCTCTGGCACATCATCTTCTAAAGCATAAGCACCAGTATTTTCTTCATGAGAATATTGAAAAGCTCCTAAACGCTCAAAACGCATCTCCTCTACCCAATCTTTTAATTCTTGGAAATGCTCTTCTGTTTCACCAGGGTATCCAACAATTAATGTAGTTCTTATAGCCATATTCGGTACATACTCTCTAAACTTTTTTATTAAGTTCGTAGTTTTTTCATGAGTTGTACCACGCTTCATCGATTTTAAAATCTCTGTATTGATATGCTGTAATGGTATATCTAAATAATTACACACCTTTGGTTCATCTCTCATTACATCTAGTACATCCATTGGAAACCCAGTTGGAAAAGCATAATGCAAACGAATCCATTCAATACCTTCTACTTTAACCAATTCTTTTAATAAATCGGCTAACGCTCTTTTTTTATAGATATCTAATCCGTAATACGTTAAATCTTGTGCTATTAGCATGATTTCTTTAATTCCATCAGCTGCTAATTTTTGTGCTTCGATCACTAAATTTTCAATTGGTGTAGACTTGTGTTTCCCTCTCATTAAAGGAATTGCACAAAACGAACAAGGACGATCACAACCTTCCGCAATTTTTAAATATGCATAATGTTTTGGTGTAGTTGTTAAACGCTCTCCAATTAATTCATGCTTATAATCAGCCTCTAAAACTTTTAGTAAATTCGGTAAATCATGTGTACCAAAATACTGATCAACATTTGTAATCTCAGCCTCTAAATCTGGTTTATAACGTTCACTTAAACAACCAGAAACATATACTTTATCAATTTCTCCTGCTTCTTTTCTTTGCGCATAATGAAGAATTGTATCAATACTTTCTTCTTTAGCTTTACCAATAAATCCACAGGTATTAATTACAACAATATTACCATCATCATTTTCATCTTCATGTACTACCTCTTTTCCATTGGCTTTTAATTGTCCCATTAACACTTCACTATCGTAAATATTTTTAGAACATCCTAAGGTAACTACATTAATTTTATTCTGTTTTGTTGTTTTAGTACGCATATATTATTAAAAATCAGTCTGCAAAAATACCTTTATTTCATTATAAATAAAAAATATTAACCGTAATATTAATGAACATTTTGCATTGCTGATTTAATTGGTTTATAAAGAAGGATTACCAATAATCCAAAAAACATGGTTATTGTACCAAAATTCGCGTATACAGATACATAACTATACAATTGCTGAAAATTTTCAGATTGATTTAGTACACTGTCATTTGAAATTCCTGTGATGAATTCTGATATTTTTCCGAAGAAACCTTTAGAAAAAACACTTACTTCTCCTTCTTTTACCGTTGTTAAACTTGCTATTTTTCCTGCAAAAAAATGTCCAAAGAAATTTGCTGATAACCAAACTCCCATAATAAAAGCGATATATTTTAAAGGGGATAATTCTGTCATTTTTGATAAACCAATAGGAGATAAAAATAATTCCCCAATCGTATACACAAGTGTTCCTATTATTAAAAAGAACATGGGAGTTTTAGCAAACTGATCGGCTTGATTGGCTGATAAACCAAAAATCACAAATCCTAACCCTAAAAACAATAAACCTAAACCAAATTTAATTACTGAATTTGGGTTTTTATTTCTTTTGGCTAAGAACGTCCATAATAGAGAAAAAGGAATTGCCAACATTATAATAAACCCTGAATTAATACTGTTGGTTTGAGCTGCATTTAATCCTATTAAATTTACACTTCTATCTGCAAACAAAGTAAGCGAGCTTCCTGCTTGTTCAAAAATAGCCGAAAACAAAGTATATAATACTGTAAAATACACTGCCACTAATAACTTTTTTCGTTCTGATGTACTTACTTTTTTAAGTACTGAAATTAAAAATAACACCATTAAAGTACTTACAACCCAAACAAGATAATGTTCAAACCTACAGAAGTAAACAATAGCTGCGAAAAAAGGTACTGCTAAAAAAGAACAAACTACTACCCAATTACCTGTTTTGAGTCCGATATATTTGTTATTGTATACTTTTTCATCTGGAATTAAACCATGATGCTCAAAAACATTGCTTTGTAAACCTCTATTAAATACTAAAAGTCCTAATAACATACCTAAACCAGCTACAATAAAACCATAATGCCATCCGTACATTTCAGCTAGCCAAGCACATAACAATGGTGCTACTGCTCCACCAATATTAATTCCCATATAAAAAATAGTAAATCCAGAATCTCTTCGTGTATCACCTTCTTTATAGAGTTTTCCTACTAAAGAAGAAATATTAGGTTTAAAAAAACCATTACCTACAATAATAAAAGCTAAAGAACCATAAAAGAAAATAGCATTTTCAAAAGTGAGCAAAAAATGACCTAAAGCCATTAACATACCTCCTAAAACAATTGCTTTTCTGTATCCTAAAATTTGATCTGCTAACATACCTCCTAAAAGTGGAGTTACATATACTAATGACATATAAGCTGCATAAATTCCAAAAGACATTTCATCGGAAAAAAGCAAATGCTTTGTCATATATAAAACTAACAAAGCTCTCATTCCATAAAAAGAAAAACGTTCCCATAATTCTGCAAAAAACAGATATAATAATCCTTTAGGATGCCCAAACGCATCCTTGTTTACTGTTTGTGTATTCATTTAAAATAGTTTTTGACGAATGTATTTTTCTCTCAAACTATTTTAAAGTGTTGTAGTAAATTGTAATAAAAAATAAAGGTTTGTGAGTTTTTGTGAGTCTATTAATCAACAGATTACTGTAAAACACAAACTATAACTCTTTCTTATACTCAGCTAGTAAAGCCTCATCTAAAACGATATGTTCAGGTAAAATTCGAAGTCTATATTTACTTTCTCCTATAAAAGTGATTAAATCTTTTCTTTCTAGTTTATTTTCTTCTTCTAAATTTAGAATCGTATTAATATTATCAATAATACGAGTTAAATACGTTTGACTTTTAATTTCTCCTCCTGAATTTACAATGATTGATTGTTCCTGTGGATTTAGATATTTTCTTTTGTAAGCAAAGTTTAAAAGGTTTTTATACTGTGTTGTTTTAGAACCAAAATCTATTTTTTCTTTAAGTATACCTTTAGAGGGAATTGTTAATTCAATTAAGGACCAATCTAAAAATTGAATTTTCATTTCATTAGATTTTGGAGTATTAGCTAATTGAATAACCCAACTTGTTGCTAGTACTAAAAAAATTGACACCAAAGATGTTTTAGTGATGATTCGTATTAGTTGATTATAAAAATCATTATTAAAAATGGTGAAAACATCTGATAACTGAGACAAAAACAACAAGAACACTACAATACAAGAAATTAGTGCTACTATTTTTAAATCTCTATACACAAATGTTTTATAAAATGACACTCCCATCAATAAACATAAAAAAGTAGTTAATAAAAAATCTGGTAGCGCAATAAACTTTACTCCATAAAAAGATTGATCTTTTATAAAAATTGAAAGTAACAAGGTTAAAGATGCTACTAAGACAATAATTGTAGCTATAATTTTTACGTTCTTTTCATTTCTATAGATAAACTTAGGAGCATCATACACATAATACAATGCTAATAACCAAAATAAATTATTAACCGTTGAAAGTATATTGACTCCAATTTGATATGCTAATGTGTTCTGAAAAAGATTAAAATTAGCTATTAATGCCCAGCTACCTGAACACACCCAAACTAACATTCCTAAACTAAAATACAGCAACCCCTTATCTACTCTTTTTATAGCATTTCCTTCTTCTAATACAGCTGAAAAACGTTTTCTTATGTTGTAATAAATCGCTAACAACAATAAAGCCCCTACTAAAGAAATAAAAATATGCGATAAATTATGAAACTGTGTTACTTCTGACATTAAACTATGTGTGATATATTTAGGAACAATAAAATTAATACAATTATTCCTACTACCTTAAAAATATATCCTACAATTACGTTTCTTAAGAAAGAATTTAACATAAACAAAGTTATTGTGTCTATGAATTAAAGACACCAATAATTTATAATAACTTATTTCCAAAAAGAAGTATTATATCAAAAATAAATTCTTTGATGGTAAATTAGAACGTTTTTTTCACTGAATTCAGGGGATTTTATTTTAGCGTACTTTCATAGGTTTGTGAAACTATTAATTTAAAAATTTATAACCATAATGGGACTAGCAGAAAGAAGAGTTATTAAAGCCTATCAAGAAGGAGAATATCAAAATTTTTTATCCGAAGTTAAAGATGTTATAGGAGACGAAATTGAATTTGATATTGATTGGGATAGTTTACCAAACGAAAAGTATACAAAATCTTTAGAACAAGGGCTTACAGAAATATATTTTAAACCTATTTTAAATTCATTTAAAGTTATCGCTGAAGATGAAATGGGAAAGGAAGCCATAAGAGAAAGTGTTAAAAAAATTGTTATTAAGGATGAAAATGATAATGCTTATGCAAGCAAAACATATAAGTTTAATGACGGGGTATTAATTGTAGACCATTGCAGCTACACTAATATTGGAAATACTGATGAAAGAACTAAACTTTTAACTAAATTATTAGAATCTAATTTATAATGTTTCTTAGTAATATCTTTAAAAAAGTTCCTGTTTATAATAAAGAGGAACTTTTACTTTATATACTAGAAAATACAATTGATATAATTCTTGATATTACAACAAACTCAGGGCGTACTTTTAAAGGTTATGTAATAAGTATTTCAGAAGTTGTAAATCAAGGAACAATTGTATTATTTCAGATCATTGAAAATAATAAAGCGAGCGGTAGTGTGTTGCAGATTAATACAGAAAATATAGAAAGTATTGTTTTTGCGAATACAGAAGGAGTCGATATCATTAATGTTTTATCTAAAGGAGCAATAGAAAAACCTAAAGAATACACGAGTTCAAGTAAATTAGATGTAAAGAGGAGATTTAAAAAATTCACTGAAGTTATTTTAGAACAGACAGGTGTTCAGCTAGAGGTATCTCAAATGGATTTACCAGATGATGCTAAACAATTAAATCGAATTTATCAAATAACAGAACAAATTCAAAAACTGATAATTTCTGTGTTGAGTGAACAAGATGCAAAAGAAAGTTGGGTGTCTAAATTTACTGAAGTTAAGTTTGTAGAACATGAATTTTTAAAAGTTATTTCTAATGATTCTATACTTGCTATTTATTTTCCATATACAAATTTAATGGCTCCAGAAATTAACAAAACCAACTTTAACTCACTAGTAATTAAAGTTTTGTAATTTTTATTTCATAAAAACTTACTTTGTTATCTTTTTCAAATACATGAGTACTCTAAAGAGTAACTAATTATAAAAGAATTAGTTGATTTTAAGTAGCAGAGTAAGTTCTTTATTTACTTCAATTAAATACGTATTACCTTCTACGTATTACCTTCATTAAAACTAAACTAATTTTATTTTTCATTACCCTGAAAACAGGGATGTGTAGTTTTTTAGCGATTGTATTTTTGTAGTATAATTTAAAATAATCTCTAAATAAAAATGAAAACAATTTGTTATTTATGTTTATTGTTTTTTGTAACAATAGGCTTAAGTCAGAATACACTTAATAGTGATGGATGGACTGTATTTGAATCTAAAAATGCATCTAAGATAATTTATATCAGTAGTACAGAAGGAGATGATACAAATGCTGAAATATATCTACCCGATGCTTTTGAAATAGGAAATAATCCTTTTTTACCTAACGGAAGTATCAAACCCTTTAAAACATTTGAGCAAGCTCGAAAGAAAATTAAAAATGAAGAAGCTACATGGGTATTATTTAAAAGAGGAGATGTATTTACCGAAGGTTTAACTTTCTTTGATGGAAAATCAGAAGATAAACCTTTTCTTTTTTCTTCTTATGGAATAAAAAATGAAATGCCTCTATTTATTAACGTAACTGGACTTAGAAATAATAGATTTGGTACATTAAAACATGCAGCTGTAATTGGATTATCTTTTTATGCAAAAACACGTAACCCTGATGATCCTGATTTTGAAGGTTTTCAAGAGAGCGGTCCTACGGGAGTTTCCTTATTGTGTTTAAGAGATAATGCAGAAATAAACAATATCTTAATTGAAGGTTGTACTTTTCGCTTTTTTAAAGGAGGAATCAATCTTCAAGGAGGAAATAATAAAATAAATAATCGAGTAACCGATGTCAGATTAAGAAGAAACTTAGTACTAGATAGTTACGCGAATAAAGGGCACGCCCAAGGAATGTTCTCTACACGTACAAGTTATATTGTGTTAGAAGAAAATATTTTTGATCATAATGGATGGTACAAACAATCCTATATAAGTTATAATGATCAGGCAGAAGGACAAGCTACTATTTTTAATCATAATACATATTTTGCAAATACACACCATATAACTTTTAAGAATAATTCTTTTTACAGACCTAGTAGCATTGGAACTAAATGGACAGCTAATAAAGGGGAAGCTAGTTCTTCTAATTTAACGTTAGTAAACAATCTCTTTCATGACTGTGAAGTAGGAATTTCATTAGGAGGTAATAAAACTGAAGCTCCTTATCGTTTTAAAGATGTAGTAGTACAAGGTAATGTATTTAATTCAGGAGGTCTTTCAAGGCAAACTAATAGAACATTAGCATGGAATATGGAAATAAATGATTGGGATAATGGAGCTTTTAGAGAAAATTATATTGTACATCAAGATAGTGATGAAATTAATAACGGAATAGGAATAAAGATAGATGGAGAAAATAGGAATCTTACTATTGAGAATAATGTACTTTATGGATTAAAAAAAACAAATCATTTAAGCGTAAGAAATTACGATTTTATGAGTACGATTATCAAAGGAAATGATTTTTCTACTGTAGATACTCGTTCTAAACATATAGATTTTGGTAATGAATTTCCTACTGGAAATATAGAATTTAAGGACAATAAATATTTAGGACAAACCCCAAATATAAGAATAGATAGAATAACAAAAACATTAGATGAATGGAGTAATATTAGTGCTGAAGATGTTTCTAAAAGTACTGAACAACCTAATTACAAAGACCCAACACGTAGTTTAGAAAGATATATTAAAGAAAAATTAAATTTAAATTCATTAGATGAATTTTACTCAGAATTAAGAAAACAAAACATTTTTAATTGGAGAAAAGCTTATACTACTCAAGCAATCAATTCATGGATTAAAGAAGGGTTTGAAAAAAATACGTCATTAAACGTTGGTAATTATAATTATACAAAAAAGAAAACTTTTTTAAAGTATAATCATGGAAATGGAGTATTTGAAATTACTTCAAATGTATCTGATAAAATTGCGTTAATAGAAATTTTAAGTATCAGTGGAATTGTTGTTAAAACGATTAAAAACGATATTAATTTTAATACAATTAGTGATTTATCTAGTGGACTGTATTTCTTTAAATTCAAAAAAGAAGATAATCAAGTATTAAGTATCGAAAGATATTTAAAAAATTAAACATTGTGTAAAATAAAAAAAAACCGATAAAACTTTTTGAAGTATTATCGGTTTTTCTTTTTAATATTAATATGAATAGATTATTCAGTAACTATATGTAATACATATTTAGGATTAATAAAATTAATACAATTATTCCTACTACCTTAAAAATATATCCTACAATTACGTTTTTCCAAAAGTCTTTTTCGTTGTATATGGTATTGAACTTTCTTTTACCCAAAAAGAACAAATATCTAATAATAGCTCCAAACCATTCAGAAGTTCCTAATGCATTGTCTACAAATCCTCTATTTTGCTTCTTATTCATAACCTTGTTTTATTTATTAGTAATCATAAATAAGTTTTTCGTTACAACAAAAACAATCTATTTTTAAACATTCTTTACTTGATTACAATAAATAGTATCTTGCACAAAAATTTTATCGTATGAAAAAAACAATAATATTTATTTTCTTTTTTTATTCCCTACTATCTTTTTCTCAAAACTATACAGCTTTAGATACAACAGATTATAAAATACGTAAAAAGCTTATTGAAGATATTGAATCCGAATTAGAAATATTCAACAAAGAATTAAAAAAATCATATAAAGGGAAAAAACGTAAAAAAATTATTCAGTCTTACACTGAACTTTACAATACATTCTTAAAAGATATAAAAAAGAAAAAACTAGTTTTTAATACTCATTTTACTAGTTATATCGATTCAATTACCCAAAGTTTAATCGACAATAATGATACTTTACTTAAAAACCGTAAACTTAGAGTTTATGTTACTAAAAATAATTCTCCTAATGCATTGAGTATGGGAAGAGGATTTGTATTACTAAATATGGGGCTCTTTAAATATTTAAAAAATGAAGATCAACTAGCAGCAGTATTAAGCCACGAAATAGCTCATCAAATATTAAATCACACTAAAAAAAATATCTTACATACTGTAAACCTAGAGACCTCTAAAGAAAAAAGAGAGCAGTCAAAAAAAATAAAAAAGAAAAAATACAATAAGCAATCTGAGGCTTTTAGTGCTTTAAAAGATATTTTATATAGCAATAAGAAGAAACACAGAATAGAAGAAATAGAGGCTGATTCTATTGGTTTTATTCTTTACAAAAACACCAACTATCAACCTAAAGAATTCGTTAATGCATTATCATTACTAGCTAAATTTGATTCTTTACCAAATATTAGCCTTAAAAAAGAAACCTACAAAAAATATTTTGACTTAAAAGAACAGCCATTCAAAGAAGAATGGATGAAAATTGAAGATTTTAACTCATACAATTACAATAACTTTAAAGAAAAAATAAATCAAGATTCTATAAAGTCACATCCAGAAATCTATGAAAGAATCACAAAAATAAAAAGCACATTTGCTAAAGAACTTTTAGAAGAAAAACCATTTATAAACAACTCAAAATACAAAGAATTACAAGGTATAGCTAGAAATGAAGATATTCCTAATTTAAGTTATTCTGAAGATTATGGTATTAGTATTTATTTAACTCTATTCAAGTTAGAAAAAAATCCAACTAATTTGTTTTTAAAAGAATGGTTAGGTATTAATTTTCAAAAATTATATGAAGCTAAGAAAAAGTATCAATTTAACAGACATGTTCATAGATTAGTACCTAACGAACAAAGTGAAAGCTACCAACAATTCATCAGTTTTCTATGGAACCTACGTCTTAATGAAATTAAAAATATTGCCAATTATTACTCAAAAACAAAAAAAGCAGAAGATTAAACTTCTGCTTTTTATATGAAATTATCTACTTTATCTAATAATTTAATCTTTCTAATCTGATTTGATCATAATCGGCATCTTTATTAAACTCTCTTAATAAAATATATCCCTCTTTAGCTATGTAAGGGTAAATAAAATGATCTTCAGAAGACATTGGTATTTGTTCATGATTCATTTTACCTTCTTTAATTGTTACAATACCTAACACCCAATTTTTTTCCTTCTTTTTACCCTCAACCTTTTTATTATCGCTATAAAAGAAAGCAACACCTTTACCATCTTCTATTTTTTGAGAGAATAAATAATCCGAACTATATCCTTTTGTTTTATCTTTTTCTATTACATCTACACTTTTCAAATTAAAATCTGCATCAAAATTAAACATTACAAAATCAGTTACATTAGCATCAAGTACTTTTACTATAAATAAATCAGTATTATCTCTCCACTTCTCAGTCAATATTGATATACTTCCATCTTTGAAAACAAAATATTTTTTAGTTCTTAGTCTATAGCCTCCTTTCATCTTTCCATTTTCTTTTATCTCCATAAACTCGTTAGCTTTATTCCAAGTAAAATATTTTTTAGAAAGCTCTTTTCCTTCTTTATCTAACTCTATTCTAAAAACGCCCAATGCTTTTTTATAATTATAACCAGACTTTTTATAAGCACTCATTTTACCAACGATAACAATTCTGTCTTCTAAAATCTCTAATCTATATACATGATTGTACTCTGATGATTTATTTTCTAATTCGTATAGGAATATTACTTCTCCTGTTTTAGGGTTTAATCTATGCAGCTTTTCAGATTTCGTTTTTGTATTAAAAGTCCAAAAAATAACATTTTCTTCATCGATTGCTTCAAAAGCATAGTTTAAAGAAGACCTGTCTGGATTATACTCATATTCCCACTTTAATTTTTTGTCTATTCCAAAAGCTTTTAAACTTTTCATATCTTTTAGATTTCCTCCAGCTTTACTTTTTATCTTTTCAAACATGAAAAAACCTTCACTAAAAACTAATGGATACTCGAATGTACTTTGTCTCTTTGCTAAACCTTTTATCTTTTTTACATCTCTTATTCCATCAGTAATTTCACCATCTTTATAATAAAAAGGATCAGACATTTCGTTTTTAGTCAAGTCTAATATCCTATGGGTCATAAATGTATACTTAGCGTTTAAGTAATTATAATGTACTTTACTTATAATTAAATTTGTTCCAGATTTTTCTGGACTCAAAAACCTTGTTTCAAAAAAATGTCTCTTGTAACGTACATCTACAAATTCTCCATTAGCTACTTTATTTAGGTTTTTATCTAGTAAAACATATTCATATTTTTCCTCAGTCTTACTAATATTATCTAATTTGTATATTGTAAAATATCCATAAATATCTCCATTTAATTCACTAATTGGTACAAACATTTCTAAACTACCAGATGCCAAATCAGACAAATCAGAAACCTGTGCTTTGAGTGTAAAAATTGAGGTAATAAGTATTGTTACTAATAAAAAAAGTTTTTTCATAATTCTATTTTTTAAATGAGTGACGCAAAAGTACTCTTTTAAAGCAGTTTAAAAATTATAATTGGGTAACTTTATACAAGTTATTTTCTAAAGAGATAAAGAACAAGTATATATTTTTAACTTAAAATTTTATTGACCAAGTCTTTTTTCTTCTCTTCATCATCACCAAATAACCATTGTAAAACATTGCATTGCCACATTTCATCTCTATCTTTTTCAGATATAATTTCTCTGTCAATTGCTAAATCTAAAATTTTACCTGGATAAGATGATTGTTTATCACTTTGCATTTCTCCTAATGGATATGGATCATCTAAACCAATCAGCACTTGACTTACTCCCTGATTTTTTATCAATAATTCTAAAGATCCAGTATCATGTACCAAAGTATCAAAGAAAATATTTTTATGTCCTACTGCTTTTCTTGGATGTTCTTTACCATCAAATAAATCAGGACGTCCATCAAACCCTTGAATTCTTCTCCCCAAGTTCATTTGTGCCAACTGACCTCCGTGTGCAAAACATACACGCATGTTTGGATATTTTTCATAATACCCATTTAACGTTAAAAAGTGATAAGCATCTGCACACTGAGCTAACATCCAAATTAAATGGAAACGCCAACTTGTATTTTCTAATTTTATGAATTTTTCTCCATCATATGGATGGATTTCTACAGCTAAATTATACTTATCTGCCAATTCAAAAATAGGTTCATTTTCTTCATCAAAAATACATCTCCATGTACCAATTGTGTCCATATAATGCGTTGGTAAACAAAGTAAATTCATTCCTAATTGCTCTACACAACGTTCTATTTCCCAACAAGCACCACGAACAAAACCAGGATGCACTACAAAACCACATGTAAATTTACTTGGATGATCTTGCTGAATTCTAGCATTAAAATCATTTTGAAAACGCAACGCTTGTTTCATTTCTTCTAAACGCAATCCGTTTCCGTATAATTGAGATAAATTTAAAACTACAGCATGATCAATTTTAAAATGCTCCATCCAAGCTAATTTTTCTTCTAAGAAAAAACTCGAATCTGTTACAGGACGACTCCAATCTTTCTGTAACATATATTTACGATCTTTATCTACCCAAAAAATTCCTTTGTCCTTCATGTATTGTGGAATTTCTTCTGGATACGGAAGTAAGTGTGAATGACCATTTATACGTAGTTTTCTATTGTTCATTTCTTATAGTTTTTCGAGGGGTAAAATAATCAATTTAATTCTTTTAAAAGTTCCTTTAAAGCTATTTTTCCTTCTTTCAAAAAAGGTAATAAAACCCAAATATGAGGCATTTGTTTTCCAACAATAGCTCTAAATGTTATACTACTTTCTTTTAACTTTTCTACTAAAATTTCTTGATCTGGATACATTATATCATTTTCACCTAAAAAAAGGAGGGTTTTAGGAAAACCATTAAAACTTCCATAGATAGGAGAAATTTTAAGATCAGTTAAATCCTTATTATTGGCACACATTTTTTTGGCACTTAAAATTCCTTTTTTTGACAACATAGGGTCTTTTTTATCAAACTCCATAATTCTAGGATTAGATAAAGTAGCATCCATTACTGGTGAAATTGCAATAATTTTTGAAGGTATTTCTTTTTGATTTTTTATCAATCTCTGTACCAAAGCAAAACTTAAAGTTCCTCCAACAGAATCACCCAACAACACAATGTTTTCAGGTTGATAGCTTTCTAGTGCCTTCTTATAAACAGCATCTATATTATTAGAAATGACATCTATTTGAGATTCTGGTGCTTTTGGATAATCACATAACCAAATAGTATACACTGTATGTTTATGTAGTTTTCTTATAGTATTCCAATGATGTTCTGCTGGTCCAGATATAAAAGCTCCTCCATGGATAAAAAGAATCAATTTATTCGTGCCTTCTTTTGATAAAACTTCTGTAACTGTAGTATCTAAAACAGTAAATCTTTTTTGCTTTTTAAAAAAACTGCTTTTGGGTATTTTAACATCTTCCTTTCGTATCTTTTTATAATCTACAGGATCTGTACTAAACATCTTCTTTATTCCTTTTAATTTTAGAACAAATGATACTAAATGATAAGACAAGCTTTTTTTCATTAATGTACGCTAAAATAGTTTTGTTTTAAATATTTGAAAGTCTTATTTCTTTACTGGAGCTTCCATCACAGTACCACAATTACTACATGTACACTTTTCTTTATCTGAGTAATATGTATCAAAAATCTTTGGCATATCTGTTTCAATATTATCTAAAGCAAATTCTTCTCTGTATAAAGGTGTTCCACAATTTTCACAATACCATTCTAAAGCGTCCATCATACCTTCAGAACGAGGATATTCTATTACCAAACCTACTGTATTCTCTTTGCGTTGAGGTGAGTGTGGTACTTTTGCTGGTAATAAATAAATATCTCCTTCATTAATTTCTACATCAATCATCTCTCCTTTATCATCAATAATTTTTAATACCATATCTCCTTCTACTTGATAAAAGAATTCTGGAGTTTCATTATAATGATAATCTTTTCTGCTATTAGGACCACCAACAACCATTACTATGTATTCACCGTTATCCCAAACTTGCTTATTACCTACAGGAGGTTTTAACAAATGACGGTGTTCATCAATCCACTTTTTAAAGTTTAAAGGCTGTACTAAATTCATAATATTTTCTATTAAATTCTAAAATTAAAGAAAAAGAATGAAGTACAACTATTGCTCATTAATTAAATATTGAATAGTTTTTTACTGATTTTCTATTAAAAAAAATTGACTTAAACTAAACAAAAACAAACAAACATCTAAAAACCAGTAGTTTAAATATTTTCATTTATTAACTTTGTAAAACAAACGGTCTTAACCTCCGTTATTATAAAATCAAAATTATAATCTAAAAAACCCTAAAAATGTTTACAAACAAATTAACCTTTTCAATTTGTGTTGATGTATTGTTATCAACACTCGCTTGGTTACATACCAAAACACACTATTTGATAGCTAACAAAAACTACAGTACTAGCTAATCAAACAATTATTGGCTTTTAGTAGAAACTCATAATTACTTTCTAACGAGTAAAAAGTAACAGGCATTTCTGTACTGTAGATAGCTTTTGAGTTATCTAAAAAACTCTATGTTAGAATTTTATTTATGATGAAATCAACTAAGAGCTACAAAAAAATCAAATAATTGAGTTTACTATAAATTTTCTGACCAACTGTTTATAGTAATTGGATGAAATACTCGTGTTTCTGATTGTTTATACCCTAAAAAGATCAGTAAAATAGGACTGAAACTCAACAGCAATACAATGTATTTAAACCTACTCTGATTTGATTTGATTTACTAAAAAAACTAATAAATAATCCTTTAAACTTTTAATAAACTATTGAAAGACGGTCATACTATTCTGTAAAAAATAATATACAAACTTCAAATATATGTGGTCTTTCAATTAGTAAAAATTAAAACAATTACTAAAATGAAAAATCTTAAAATACTTTTACTTTTTGTACTATGCTTAAGCATACAAATCACTGCTCAAAATGATTGGGACAATATATCGATACCTGCTAATGCTGGTGATGGAAAAACATGGGAGATAGTTGAATCACTCTCTGATGATTTTAACTATTCTAATTCTTTTTCAGCTGGGGAATTTGCTAATAGATCGAACTTCGGTCCTCAAAATCAATGGTATAATTTTTATCATAATCAATGGGATGGTCCAGGATATACCTATTGGGATACTTCTAATGTAGCTGTAGATGGTACTAACTTGGTAATAACCGTTGGACAAACACCAGAAACAACCAAAGGAGGTGCATATGGTGTTGCTTCAGGCTGTGTTACTTCAAATGCAAAAGTTACATACCCTGTATATGTTGAATCTTCAATTAGTGTTGCCAATATATCATTAGCTTCATGTTTTTGGTTATTAAGTCCTGATGATACTGAAGAAATTGACATTATTGAAAATTATGGTGGTGTTGATTTCTTTAAAAATTTCACACACATTAGCCATCATTCGTTTGTTAGAAATCCTTTTACAGATTATCAACCTAGAGACTGGAATAGCTGGTATCCTATTGATGAAATCACACAAGCTGGTGGATGGGGAGAATACTGCTGGAATGGTGGTAATAGACGTTACATGCGAATGGGAGTAAATTGGATAGGTCCGAAGCACTGGGAATATTATATTGATGGAAACTTAGTACGTGTTATGTACTACAATGCCATGGCTACTAAAATAGGTGATAAATGGGAATACACCTATTACAAGGCTGTTCAACAAAATGCCAATGGCTACTATTTTCCTACCAATAGACCTGATGGATATTCAGATGTAACAATTCACACTACAACTAACAATTACAGTTTAAGTACGCTGCAAAATACTAGTAATGCTTCAAAAGGTTTTAGTGTAATTGATCCGGGATGGTTTCAAGGTGGAGATGATAATGATGTAGATCAAAATGGAGTTACTGTTGAACCTGCAGGTTTTACAAAAGAATTAGACATTATAATTAATATGGAATCTCAAGGTTGGTTATTAAATAGTACACCTTCTGTAGCCGATTTAAATGATCCATCAAAGAATAAAATGTTGGTAGATTGGGTAAGAGTATACACACCTATTACCAACTCTTCAAATAATGCCTCTGTAAGTTGCAATAATTTACCAAGTACAATAACTGCTGAAAAGAATTACACGTTTGATGTTTCTTATGAAGCTGATACTACTAGAGATATTGTGATTGAATTTTGGGAATCTGGAGTGTGGAAAACCAATGGAGTTACTACTGTAAATGCAGGGTCTAGTACAGCTACTGTTTCTGTTAACTTAGAACAAGCTCCGGCAGCAGGAAGTACTATTTTATTAAAAACAAGCATTAGACCAGTTGGAGGAAACTTTACCACTTCTATTGATAATTGTGAAACCACACCTCAACTATTAACTAGCGACAATACTTTCTTTATAATCAACAAACAGACAAATGGTAAAATAAGCGCAAATGGTACTACTGTATTCTCTGAATTACAAATGGTTGCCAATAGTAGTAACTCAAATAGTGCAAAATGGACTATGATTGATGCTGGTAATGGTTACTTTTTTCTTAAAAATGTAGCCACTAATTTATTCTTCCGCCCGTTAAATAATTCCAATTCAAGTATTATTCAACAAGTACCTAATACCTTTAAGGGAAATTTCACTCAATGGAAAAAAGTACCTAGCGCTAATGGTTATTTCTATTTACAAAATAGACAAACTGGAATGTACTTTAGACCAACTACAAATGCAATTTCTAGTAGCCTAGAACAACGCCCTACCAATTGGTCTGGAAATTATACTCAATGGATTTTTAAAGATGCCGTTACAGGAAATGCTTTCAATAAAACTGTAACAGTTAAACAAAAAATCCAAGAAATTCCTAAACAACAAAAATTCTCTGTTTTCCCTAATCCTTCAAACGGATTACTTACCATAACTGGTTTGAAAAATACCAATGAAGTATTTAAGGTTGTAAATCTTTTAGGAGCAACTGTCAAAGAAATAAACACTGAAATTCAAAATGGAAAAACAACCATAAATCTAAACAATTTGGAAACTGGTTCTTATTTCCTTCTTAGTAAAAACCAAAAACTATCGAAACGAATTATTATTAACAAATAAAACCTTAACCAAATGAAAAGATTAACCTCCTTATCTATTTTAATTACGCTTTTAGTAATAACACAAGTAATTGCTCAACCTACTCCTCCGTCAGGAAAAAAGTGGCAAAAAATTGAGAACATGTCTGACGAATTTAATGGCTCGTCACTAGATTTTAGTAAATGGGACAATCAATCTCCACAGTGGGCAGGAAGAGTACCTGGCTTATTTACTAAAAATGCAGTTACTATTGCTGATGGTAATTTAAGGCTTACCGCTGGCTTATTGCCTAGTCCACAAGGAAATTACACACACCAAGGTGCGTTAGTTAGAAGTAAAAACAAAACTACTTATGGCTATTTTGAAACAAAAATGAAAGCTAATAAAACGTTTATGTCTTCTACTTTTTGGCTTATCAACAAACGTAGTGATAACTCAGGTTGTGATGCAAGAGTTACCGAATTAGACATTACTGAAACTGTTGGAACCAATACTGGTGGTGCTAATTGGATTAACAACACTATTAAACAAATGAATTCTAACACTCATAGTAGAAATACATCTTGTAATAATACTCCTATAGGTTCAAAAGGCAATAAAGCAGCATTGGGTAGAAATAGTTACGAAGGATATCATATTTATGGTGTTTGGTGGAAAAGTGCAACTGAGTTACTTTTTTATTTAGATAACAAATTTGTGTACAGCATTACTCCTCCAGCTAACTTTAATATAGATATGTATTTACGCATGGTTGTGGAAACTTATGATTGGAATCCTCCTAAAGCTGGTAGTGATGGTATTAACGGTTCTTTTGAAGATAGAACGACCTATTATGATTGGACTAGATCATGGAAGTTAGTGGACGATACTAGTAATAATGATAGTTTTTACATAGTTAATAAAGAAACTGGTGGTAAAATTAGTGCGAATGGTACTGCTCTTTTTTCTGGACTTAAAATGGAAAATGCTAACACAACTTCTAATGCTGTAAAATGGACAATGATTAATTCTGGAAACGGATATTTCCATCTTAAAAATGTAGCTACTAATTTATTTTTCCGTCCATTTAATGATACTAATCCTAGTGTTATACAACAAGTACCTAATACATATTTGGGGTATTATACACAGTGGAAAAAAGTTCCTAGTTCTAATGGATACTTTTACTTACAAAACAGAAAAACAGGAATGTATTTTCGTCCTGTAAAGTATGCTTTGCCAAGTAACTTAGAGCAGCGCCCTACTACCTGGTCAGGTAATTACACCCAATGGATTTTTAAAGATGTGAATACAACAAACGCTTTAAAGCAGGAAGTAACCTCTAAACAAACGTTGACAACTTTAAAAACCGCTCCACAAGAAGAATTCATTTCTGTATATCCAAATCCATCAAATGGTATTCTTACTATCTCTGGATTAGATAACAAAAAACAAGTATTTAACATTGTAAATATTTTAGGTGCTACTGTACAAAAAGTAACTACAGAAGTTCTAAACGGAAAAGTAATTTTAGACTTGAAACAACTAGAATCTGGTACTTATTTTATATCATCTGAAGATAAAAAAATATCAAAACAGATCATCATTAATAAATAAGAAGTTCTCATCATATCATAAATGAAAAGCAGCGTCAAAAAAACGCTGCTTTTTTTATGGTATAACTTCTTTTAATATGATATCACAATTATTGAAAACACCAATGCTTCTCTATGAATATTTAATAATCATAATTAACTTGTATATTTAAGCATTATTTAAATTACAACAAACCAAACCAGTATAACATTTTTATACCGCATCAAATGAAGAAAAAAATATTAATTACTATTTCATTCCTTTTATTGTTAGCTGTTATTGCTTTCTTCTGGGTTAAGAATAGTAATAATTTTAAGCAAGAAGGAAAATTTGAAATTACTGTAAACGATCGTCCAATAAAAATAATTAGAGATACATATGGAGTTCCGTACGTAATTGCAGAAAATAAGGCAGATGTGTTAAGAGGTCAAGGCTTTGTAATTGCTCAAGACAGACTTTTTCAAATAGAATTTTATAGAGCTATTATACAAGGTAAAGCAGCAGAATTAATAGGACCTGTAATGTTAAACTCAGATATTAAAGTTAGAGTTTTAGATATTTATGGAAATGCAAAAAGAAGTTATCAATACTTAAATGCAGAAACAAAAGAGGCTTTAACTTGGTACTGTGAAGGATTTAATGAATACTTAAGAGTTGGTAAAGATGAGTATCCGCTTGAAGTAGGTTTATTAAACATTACTCCAAAAAAGTTAGAACCAATAGATATTTTATCTGTAGTACATTTTGTGGGATTATTTCAAGCACAAAATATGGATGATGAAATTATTAGTCATAATTTATCTTCTCTTTTTGAAAATGCTTCAGAATTATTACCGCTTTCAATTAATTTAGATAGAACGAAACCTTTAAAATTAGATTCTATTAAAAGGGTAACACCAGTTGCTGCTGAAAAGAATGTAGCATATCAAAAACTTCCGTTACCAATGATTCCTTATCCTAAATTAGGTTCTAATAACTGGATTATTTCTAGCGAAAAATCAACATCAGGAAAACCGATTTTAGCTAACGACCCACATGTAGATTCACGAATTCTTCCCGGACTTTTTTATCCTATCGGATTAATTTGTCCTGAATTTAAAGCTGTAGGAATTGCTACTCCTGGTATACCTGGTTTACTTTCTGGTAGAAATGAATTTGTATCATTTGGTGTTACCAATGCTTATGGTGATAGTCAAGATTTATTTATAGAAGAAATTGACGGTGACTCTTATATTGAGGAAGGAAAAAAAACACCTTTTACAGTTCGTAAAGAAACTATCAATATAAAAGATACTACTGCTCTTGAATTAACAATTAGATCTACCTCAAGAGGTCCCATCGTTTCTGATTTTCCAATATTTAATATACTTACCAATGATGTGATCAGTCAAAGATGGTCGTTGGCAGAAACCAAAAGTAGTACTATAGGGCAAATTGGAATGTTAGAAGCTAAAAATGTTACTGATTTTAGAAAAGCTTTGAGTGGTATGGATAATATGTTTTACAATTATGTTTTTGCTGATGTAGACGGAAATATTGCCCATCAATCAACCGGATTAGTACCTATCAGAAAAAATGCGAATGGAAATTATCCACAACCAACTAAAGATGGTGATAATTGGATGGGATTTATTCCTAAAGAAGAACTACCTCATACTATTAATCCTGAAAAAGGTTGGCTTGGAACTGCAAATCATGATACAAGACCAGATGATTATCCTTATTTTTATTCAAATCACTTTTCACCATTCTACAGGTATGAAAGATTAATAGAATTATTTTCTTCAAATAAGAAATATAATGCTGATGAATTATGGAAACTATTATTTGATGTAAAAAATTTACAAGCAAAAAAGTTAAACCCATTATTTGTAGCTGCTCTTAGTAAAAATGAAAAAACTAAAAAGTTAGCTGATATTTTGAGTTCATGGAATCTTAAAGAAGACATAGATGAGGTTGGCGCAAGTGTATACACAATGCTATACAATGAACTTGGCTATCTTATTTTAGATGATGAATTACCTGATGAGGTTGAAGAAATGTATTGGGACAATCTTTATTACTGGAATCAAAGAATTGATCAAATGATACTTACCAATCATCGCTTCATTGACAATATTAAAACTCCAGAGAAAGAAACATTGGCTGATTTAATTATAGCTGCAGGAATGACTACTGATAAAATTTTAACTGAAAGATTTGGAGCAGATACTAAAAACTGGACTTGGGGTAAACTGCATACTGTAAATTTTGTAAGCCCGTTAAGAACCAAAGGTTTTGGAAAAGAACTTTTAGGAGGCGAATTGTTACCCAAAGCAGGTTCTAACCAAACAATTAATAGAGGTGGTTTTGTAAAAAACAAAGAACACACTTATGAAACTTCTTGGTTCAGTTCTTTTAGAATGATTGCTGATATGAATGACAATGAAAAAATTATGGGAATCATAGCTGGAGGAAACTCTGCTAGAGTATTTCATCCATATTATAAATCACAATTAAAAAAATGGGATAAAGGCGATTGGATTCCTTATTGGATTTCAAAAGATAAAGTTTTAGAAAATGCTAAATTCGAACTTACACTTGAATAATTTAAAGTTTAGCAACTTTTAAGAAAGTAAAAACTTATTTCCTTAATATTATAAAATAACCTAGAATTTACAGTGTAATTCTAGGTTTTTTAGTTTAATTTTTAGTAACAACATAGTTAACAACTACCCGTTGATTTTTTTTCTTCATCAAAATACATTTCAATATTAAAAAAATCTTCTGTTCCAAATACATTTAAACAAGGTGCGTACCATTTGTATTGTTTACCGTTTTCACATCCTACTGAATAACAAAAAACACCCCATCGGTATTCTTTTAAATGATTAAAATTACATACCCATTTAATAGTTAGTTTTGTTTTTCTACAAGAATATGGAATTCCCCATCTTTTACAAGTTCCCAAATAAGAAACTCTTGTTTGTAACATTCTTTTCTTGGCATAATAGTTAGTTTTTGAGTTTTCAAAACTAAGTTTGATACTATTGTAAACACCAAGTGTTTTACTTTAAAAAGGAAGAGGAAAAACCTTATTTATAAAAACGGGTTTTTACCTTTATAAACTTTTCGTTCTGCCTCCGTCTACAGGCACATTTATTCCATTAATAAAACTAGCTCTTTCACTTGCTAAAAACGCTACAGCATCTGCTACCTCTTCTGGTTTTGCAAAACGTTTTGCTGGTGATGCATTTTGCATAGTTTCCGTAATTTCTTCTACAGATTTACCCGTTTTTTTAGCTTTGTTATCAATAATCTCTTTTAATCTTCCTGTGGCTGTTGCTCCTGGTAACACATTATTCACTGTTATTCCAAATTGCCCTAACTCATTAGCCATGGTTTTAGACCAATTGGCTACTGCTCCTCTAATGGTATTAGATACTCCTAATCCATCTAAAGGCTGTTTTACCGAAGTTGAAATAATATTGATAATTCTACCGTAAGATTCATTTTTCATAAATGGAACCACAGCTTGAGTTAATACATGATTGCATTTTAAATGCTGCGTAAATGCTTTTTCAAATTCTTCAACCTGTGCATTAAAAATTGGTCCTCCAGCTGGTCCTCCAGTGTTATTTATTAAAATATGGTAATTTAAAGCAGAAGCAGCTATTTTGTCTTTTAATTCTTCCGGATTAGAAAAGTCTGCAACAATATAACCATGCCTTTGATCTTCTTTTACATCACATGTTTCATTAATTTCTTTAAGAACTGCTTTTAACTTTTCTTCATTACGAGCAACTAAAGTTACACTAGCTCCTTCTTTAGCTAAAATTAATGCTGATGCTTTTCCTATTCCTTGTGTACTTCCGCAAACTAATGCGTTTTTATTTTGTAAATGTAAATCCATTCTTTTTTTAGATAAGAGAGAAGAGAATAGATAACAGAGATTTTTCTCTTTTCTTGATTCTCTTTTCTAGATTCTTTGCTTTTGCCCTTACTAACCTCCCCAGAAGGGAGGAACTCTCATCTGGGTAAATGAAAGTTTTATTTATTAGTTTTTATAATATATACTCTTGATTGATTCTTTTATCACAATAATTTTCACTGCCTAACTTAGGAAGGGTTGGGATAGGCTTTTATACAAACATTCTTAGGTTCTGTAAAAAAGCGTAAAGCTTCAAAACCACCTTCTCTACCCACTCCACTATTTTTCATACCTCCAAACGGAGTTCTCAAATCTCTTAATAACCATGTATTCACCCAAACAATACCTGCTTCAATTTGCTTGGTCATTTGCATGGTTCTATTTAAATTATTTGTCCATAAAGTAGCGGAAAGTCCATAAGTAACATCATTAGCCATTTGTAATACTTCTGCTTCTGTTTTAAAAGGCATTATTGTAACTATTGGACCAAATATTTCTTCTTGATTTAATTTACATTTATTGTCAGTCACTTCAATAATTGTTGGCTGTAAATAATATCCTTGCTCGCTACCAATAACCTCTACTTTTTTACCTCCAAAAAGTATTCTCCCTCCTTCTTCCTCAGCTATATTTATGTATGAAATTACTTTTTCTAAATGCGCCTTAGAAACCAATGCTCCTACATTTGTATCTTCATCAAATGGATTTCCTACCTTTAATTCTGATACTTTCTGAATAAAATCTTTCTTAAATCTTTCGTAGATTGATTCTTCTACAAAAATTCTACTCCCACATAAGCAAATTTGACCTTGATTGGCAAATGAAGAGCGAACTGTTGTTGCTAACATTTCGTTATAATTACAATCGGCAAAAATGATATTTGGATTTTTGCCTCCCAATTCTAAAGACAATTTTTTAAACATTGGTGCAGCTGTTCTGGCAATATGAGCACCAGTAGTGCTTCCTCCTGTAAATGAAATTGCTTTAATATTTGGATGCTCAATAATTGCTTGCCCAGTAGTAGTTCCTAATCCGTGAACAATATTTAAAACTCCTTTTGGCAACCCCGCTTCGTTACAAATTTCTCCTAATAAATAAGCTGTCATTGGAGTTACTTCACTTGGTTTTGCTACCACACAATTTCCGGCAGCAATAGCAGGAGCAATTTTCCATGTAAATAAATACAAAGGTAAATTCCATGGAGAAATACAACCTACAACTCCAATTGGATGACGGAGTGTAAAATTCATTGCATTTAAACCAAAACTCTCATAAGCCTCTGACGAAAATTGAGTGATGGCATTAGCAAAAAATTGAAAATTAGACGATGCTCTTGGTATATCAATAGCTGTAGCTAAACTAAGAGGTTTTCCGTTATCTTTAGCCTCTGCTTCGGCTAAAAAATCTAATTTTTCTTTTATCAGCTGTGCTATTTTAGATAAAATAGAGCTTCGTTCTTCTAATGTTGTATTAGACCAAGAAGGATAAGCATCTTTTGCTGCTTGGTAAGCTAACTCTACATCTTCTTTAGATGAATTTGGAATTTGTCCATAAATTACTCCTTTTGATGGATTATAATTATCAATATAATTTCCAGATAATGGTGCTAAAAATGCTCCGTTTATGTAGTTTTTTATATTCATCCTTTTTTTCTGTTAATTAAGGCTATAAAGAGATTTATTAAATATAACAATTGAGCTAATAAAAAAGTAAAAAAACCTACTGTTATATAAATACTACTTATTTCAAATGATTCATGATGCTTTGCTAAATTAATTATATCAGCATACATAGAAATTACTCCTTTATAATATAACAATCCGCCTAAAACTGTTAGGGAAATGTGTAAATAAGTTAACCAAGAATTAATTTTTCTGTTACTTTTTAAGATAAACCAATATCCTAAACTTAGTAATCCTATTATTAATGAAATAAAAATAGAAAAATAGAATCCTTCAAACACAAAATAAGTGTCATGAATATTTATATCTATTACTTCTTCTTTATTGTAAACTCCAAATAATAGCGTAACAATTATCAGAATTAAAACAAAGACATATGGTTTAAGTATCTTTTTTTTCATTTTTAATTTTAAATTCAATAATACTCGAAATTATATACTTATTAAAATATTCTATTATCAATAATATCAGGTCGAGGGCAATCGAGATTGAATGAATAGCTAGTTTCATAAAGAACTTGAGACATAAAAAGATAAACTATTATTTTTTTAGCCCACTCTATAAATTTAGTTTAGTGTTTAATAATTAACAGATTGCTTCACTACATGTGTTTCGTTCGCAATGACATTCTCTTTTAATGTAAATTTAAGAACATAAAACTGAATACTTAAACACTACCATATTGTCAACTAAGAGAAAGCTGATCTTGTCAGATCGAGCACAGTCGAGATTGTTTTTTATTGCTAGTAACAAATCTCTTTCCTTTCTAACCAGTTCATTGGTATTTCTTTATTACAAAACTCTAAATGAATTACTCGTCTATCAAACTCTGAAGTAGATTTTGCAGAAGCATGCAACAACAAAGGTTTCATTAACATTACTCCACCTTTTTTTACATTACACAAATACTCTTCTCCTAGATTTTCTTTCTCAAAGTTTTCATCTATTCTTATAAATCCTTTGGTATGAGTTTTTGGAATTACCTTTAAAGCTCCATTTGTTTCATCAGTATTATCTAAATGTATTCTGAAAGTAATTGTGTTTTCTAAAACTTCTTTTGGAGGAATTACTCCCAATTGTCCATTCTTACTAGTCCAATTAGTATAGCCATCCTTTTCAACTTTATTCTTAACACTAATACTCATGTCTTGATGATATCCTACAAACCAATTTGACTGGCTTGGCTTGTTAAAAAAAATTGCTTTTGATAAAAAATAATTCTCATCGCAAACTGATTGATATAAGCTAACAAACTGTCGATTCTTGAAAACTAAATCTAATAATTGAGGTTTAAAATTTACAAGCTGCCTAATAGCATACTTCTTGTGAGAGTTCTCAATAATATCAATAAAGCTATCAAGTTCTTCTTCAGAAAAAACAGTATTTTCTACGGAAAAACCTTTCTCTTCTAGTTCTTTTTTATACTTCATTTAGTTTTATCAACCTTTAAAACCTTTTAAATACTTAAGTAAATCAACCAAATGCTGCTCACTGTGTGTATTCATCAAAAAATTAAAGTGCCAAATAGCATCAGTATTACTTGTATTTTCAAATCGCCATTTTACCTCTAACAAGTCTTTTATTATATCTGAAATATCATCAATGGAGTCTCCTAATAAAAAATCTATGTCTAAATTTGAACTTGAATTTGTTTTATACTCTACTTTATGACAATCAATAACAGTTGTGTAATAAGTTAACTTTGGAAAGTTACTTTCAACATTCTTTCTTACATCTTCATATAAATAATTAAAATCCACTTCATATTCATTGTCATCTACTTCAACTTTTATATCTATAAAAATTGCATAGATATTGATTAATAAAGACTTTAATCTTAAAACATTATCATCATAAAGATTGATACTTGGCTTCAATCCAAACTCAACAATTTCATCAATATATTTTTTTAAAATACTTTCATCCAATTCCTCTACTGTTTTTTATACGCTGTAACTTTTATTTCTACTACCAAATCAGGATGTGGCAATTGATGTACGGCAACTGTCGTTCTAGTCGGACCTGTTTCTTTATCAAAAAACTCAGCATAAGCTTTATTATAGCCTGCAAAGTCATTCATATTCACTAAAAAAGTAGATACATCAACTACATCTTTTAAGCTAGCTCCAACTGTTTGTAAATTCTTATCGATATTTTTTAAAACTTCTCTAGTTTGCGTTTCTATATTCAAACGCTTAGTTCCCATTTCGTCAATAATATCTACTCCTGCAATCGTATTATCAGGTCTACGAGAACTTGTTCCTGACACAAATATAAAATCACCTACTACTTTTACATGCGGATAAGCTCCTCTTGGAGTTACTTTTTTTGTACTCATTATTATTTAGTTGTTGTTTAAATTATCTAAGAGTTAAATACTAAAATGTATTATTATTCTTTGTATTTCTTTATTTTCTTGATATATGACAGCATTCTATCACATTCATTTTCTAATGCGGCATCTGTTTGTTCTTCACCTCTTGTATATCTAACATTTTTATCACAAATGCTTACGTTATTTTTACCATTAAAGGTGTTTACAAACAATAGCCACTTATCTCCCTCTTTTACCATTAATCCACAATCTCCACCGCCCATTCCAGTTCGAATTTCTAATGTTTCTTTCTCATCTCCTTTATAAGTTTTATAAACCTCCAAAGTAATTACTTTCTGATATGCTTCTGTATCTGTAACAATTTTTAAAATCTTCCCTTGCACTATATAACTCGCATTTGCATAATCTTTTTTTCCAAACTTGCTCTTTAAACAAGAACATGCTGATACTGAAACTCCAATAAATAGAATAATTAAAGTGATAATTTTTTTCATGTTGCTAGTGTTAATAATTTTAATGTTGTTTTTAAATTTCTAGTTGTTGCCGATACTTTTAATTTCTTTTCAAATAAATTGTTGTTCAGTTTTGTTTTTCCATATCCTCCTACTGCATTTACATAAACAACATCTCCCTTTATTTTGTACTCATCATTTTTTGCATCAACTTCTATGTTTTCCATACTTGTTGCTTCTGATAAAAAAGTAAAATATTGCTGTTTTTCTTCAACATTTTTAAATGGATTATTTTCAATTGCTGATTGCCATTCTTCAATTGTTTTTACCAATACCGGTACCTCATAACCAAACTCTTTTAAAATAGCTTCTTTTATAATAGAAGCTACTTTTTCTTTGGTGTCTTCAGATTTTAAAATAATATTACCACTTTGAATATAAGTTTGTACAGCCTCAAAGTTCAACTTTTCTAACAATGTTCTTAAATCTTGCATTGGTAGCTTGTTTTTACCCGATACGTTGATACCTCTTAGTAAAACGATGAAAGCCCCTCTTAATCTCCCCTGAGGGGAGAAACTATTTTCTTGATCTGTTTTCATTTATTTATTTGATATTTATACAATCACAATGCCTCTTTTCTTACCAAATCAGAATAATTCATATTGTTTGGTATTGACTTTAGTATTTCTAAATTTTCTTTGTTTTTTCTTTTTCTATGGAATTAATATCCAGGTTAAACCAAACAGTATATTCGCTTATAATCCAGCTATTTTATCTTCCTCTAAAATTTCAGAAGTTTCTTCTTTTACTTTTTGTAAGATGATTTCTAGTTCAGCATTAGTCATATTATCAGATGTAATTACCTCTTTATCTGCAATCAAATTCAATAGTGCTTTATCTTGAGCTCGTCCTCTTTTCAATGCTTCTGCATATCCTACAGACGGATTAAAAGTTACCATCGCATATTTTGAATAATATTCAGTTGGAAATGTTTTTTCTAAATCCATTTCTATTTTTCGCTTCTGTTTGAATAATGGATTTGCTACATGATCTCGCATTTCATAATAATTATCAACTGCTAAGTCCGCAATTGCATCGGTATCTTTTTTCCGTACTTTCTGATATGTTTTAAAAACAGCTTCCCAATCTCCTTGGGGTTTTTCTAAAATCGAATCAAAAACCAATACATCTTCAAACGAAGCATTCATTCCTTGTCCGTAAAAAGGAACAATTGCATGCGCTGCATCACCAATTAATAGTGTTTTGTTTTCATACATCCATGGAGAACATTTTACAGTTCCTAAAGCTCCGGTTGGATTATTAAAAAACTCATCTTTTATGCTTGGAATTAAAGCTAAAGCATCTGGGAATTGTTCTTCAAAAAATTTGGTTACGGCTTCTTCTGTAGTTAAATTCTTAAAGTTATACTCTCCTTCTTCGTAACTTAAAAACAACGTAACCGTAAAACTTCCATCTAAATTAGGCAATGCAATCAACATATACTCACCTCGTGGCCATATATGCAAATGATCTTTGCTAATTAAATGATTTCCATTTTTATCTGCTGGAATTTCTAATTCTTTATAGCCATGTGTTAAATACTCCTGACTATAACTGAATAAAAATTTTCTTTCTAAATAATAACTTTTACGTAATATAGACCCCGCTCCATCTGCTCCAAAAATTACATCTGCATCTACCGAAAACTCTTCTTTTGTCTCATAACTTTTAAAATGAGCTACGGTATTTTCTATATCTACTGAAATACATTTACAATTAAAATGTAGTGTTACGTTCTCGTGTTTTTCTGCCTCATCTAATAGTAAAGAATTTAAATCTTGACGAGAAATTGAATTGATATACTCTCCTTCTCTACCTGAATAATTAGATGAAAACGTGTTTCCTTTTGTATCGTGCATTAAACGACCATACATTGGAATACAAATATCTTTAGCTTTCTCAGCCACTCCTGCTAATTCTAAAGCTTTAAACCCACGATCAGAAAGCGCTAAGTTAATAGATCGTCCTGCTGAAATATCTACTTTTCGTAAATCAGGTCTGCTCTCATATAAAGCTACTTTATAACCTCTTTGAGCTAATCGAAGTGCTAATAAACTTCCGCATAAACCTGCGCCAATAATTAAAACTCCTCCTAAATCATCTCCTTTATGAAGAATTTCCTTATTTGTATGTTTTTTTATACCCATAAACACTTATAAATCTTTCCTTATGAAAGAGTTTTCTTATTTATATTTTCTAATTTCTTTTACCCTTCAGTACTCAACATCATTTTTACTATTGCGTCTACATGTATTTCTGTAGTATCCATTACTTTAATAGTTTTAAAATCATCTTGATTTAAAATTAGAGGTATTTCAGTTCCTCCTAAAATTAAACCTTCTATAGCATGTTTGTCATACAAGTCATTTACTATATTTATTAAAGCTTCTTTAGTTGTTTGTTTTATATCTCTATATAGAAGTTCTTTCATGTACTTTTCATGAATATATTCCATTTGACTTTGAGTAGGTGCTATTACTTCTATTCCATATTCTTTAGCCTTTTTCTGATAAAATCCACTAACCATTGTAGACATTGTACCAAATAAAGCAACCTTCTTTAAATTATTTTCTTTGGTTGTTTTACACGTCTCCTCAACAATACTTATTAAAGGGATAGTAATCTCTTTACTTAACTCTTCATAAACTACATGCGGTGTATTAGATGCCATAGCTGCAAAATCAGCATTAGCTTTTTCTAATACGTTAATTTTCTCTTTTAAAAAAGCTACTAAATCTTTATACCTTTTTTCTGCTGCATAGGCTAATACAACATTTGTGTCAATACTTTTGATTAAAAAATCAGGATTTGTTCCTTTTATTTCTTTAACCTTCTTTATTATTTGTAGATAATATTCTACCGTTGATTCTGGTCCTATTCCACCAACTAATCCAAAATTTTTCATATTGTTTTTTTAACTTCTTTTAATTCATTATTTAAAATTGATGCATAATAGAAATGAAAAGCTATATAAATTCTTAAAACTTCATTTTCTTTTCTTAAAGTCTCTCTTCCTCTTTCACCATACAAACTGCCTGCCAACGTAGGAACATAAACCGAAACATCTTTATTTAACATTGTTAGAAACTCTTTAAACCGTTCTGTCTTAGCTAATTTAATTAAGCATGATAAATATTTACCTTTCTTGGGAAAATATTGTTCTTCATCTTCGTAGACTTCTGTTTTTTTCCAAAAAGTTTTAATTTTATTTAAAGATTTTAACTTTTTAATAAAATCTATTCCTTTCGATTTAGACTCTAATAAAAAAAGATTGTCAGTGGCTAATGTTAAATCTTTAAAATAAGACATATAACAATCCTCTAAACTTTCTTTTGCATAAAATTCTATTAATGTTTCTTCAAAAACGTTTTTTCCTTCATATAATAGTTCCGCTTCTTTCTTTTCTAAACATTCCGATAATTTTATATCTCTGGAACTTGAACAACTTATTATGATTAATAATAAGAATAACAATTTTAATATTTTCATTTTACAATAGCTCTTTCAATGTAGTAACCATCCTAAACACATCTTCAAAAGAGTTATACATTGGTACAGGTGCACATCTTATTACATCAGGCTCTCTCCAATCGGTAATAATATGATGATCTGTTAGCTTTTGATGCAAACTCTTATCTGCATTTTGGACTTGAATAGATAATTGACATCCTCTTTCTTTTGGATTTGAAGGTGTAATAATTTTAATTCTATTAGTATCTATTTGTTTGATTAAATATTCAAAATAACCAGTTAGTTTCTCTGATTTTTCTCTCAAAGCATCCATTCCAACCTTTTCAAATAAATCTAAAGAAGAACGAATTGCTGCCATGGATAAAATAGGTGGATTTGATAATTGCCAACCTTCAGCACCTGCCATTACATCAAATGGTTGACGCATGTTAAAACGTGTTTCTTTATTATGATTCCACCATCCTGCAAACCTTGGTAAATCTTTATTATGAGCATGTTTTTCGTGCACAAATAAACCAGACAAACTTCCTGGGCCAGAGTTTAAATACTTGTAAGTACACCAAGCTGCAAAATCTACTCCGCTATCATGTAAATTAGGCTGCACATTTCCTGCTCCATGAGCTAAATCAATACCCACCATACAATTTTTAGCATGTCCAATTTCAGCAATACGTTTTATATCTAAGTATTGACCAGTATAATAATTGACTCCACCAATTAATAACAAAGCAATTTCATCTCCTTGTTCTTCAACAATAGCTTCTAAATCTTCTATACGTAGTAATTCTTCACCATCTCTAGGTTTCCATTCTATTAAACCATCTTCAGTATTAAAACCGTGAAATTGTAATTGTGATTGTACTGCATATCTATCAGAAGGAAAAGCATCACTTTCAATAACTATTTTATATTTCTGTTTTGTTGGCTGATAAAATGACACCATCAATAAATGTAAATTGGTGGTTAGTGTATTCATCACCACTACTTCTAGCGGTTTTGCTCCAACAATTTTAGCCATATTATTAGTTAAAAACTCATGATAAGGTAACCAAGGCGTTTCTCCTTCAAAATGTCCTTCTACTCCAAAATTTGCCCAATCATCTAACTCTTGCTGAATGTATTTTTGAGTTTGTTTTGGTTGTAATCCTAATGAATTTCCTGTAAAATATAACCAATCATTTCCCTCTTTATCTTTAGGAATATGAAATTGATTTCTTAAATAAGCTAATGGATCGTCTTTATCTAGTTGTTGCGCGTATGCTAATGAGTTTTGATAATTCATCAAATAGTTGATTTTATTCAAAGATAAAAAACAAAACTAACAGATTTCTTTTGTTACAAAAATAAGTGCTTTAATACTCTTTTTTTATGCGTTTATGGTTATTGTTAATCACTGCAACACCCATTTATATAATTTTAGATTACTAAAACTAACTAAACATTCAATTATGAATACTGTAAAATTATTTAGTGTTTTATTATCAATATTATTTTTAAGTGCTTGTAACAATAATAAAGATAACAAGACAGCTACCAACAATGAAGGCTATAGTAAAGTAGAAACTTACGAATATCCTACAGATTCTATCAGAATAAACAAATGGGTTTCTGAAGGTAACTTTAAAGCTATGTACAAGCATAGTTGGAATATATGGAAACATTTAACGGATAGTTTGAAAGGTGGTAAATTAAGATATCAAACTTGGGCTAGTCCAACACAAATTGTCAATAAATTAAATAATCCATCTGGTAACGAAAACACAGAAACGTTGTTTGAAAAACCTCATCAATTTACACATCATAATCCAGATTTTGTAACTGATGATTTAAGTATTGTGGTTACTGTTGGTTACAACAAAGCTTCAGAAAAGTTTGCTATTGATAATAAAATATTTTATTTATCTAGCTTACAAAAAATGCAAACAGGACCTTATAGTAAAATTCCAGACTTTCCTTCTGATGCTATTAATATTAAGCCTGTATATAAAATAATTACAGAAGATAAAGTATACGACGGTATGTACACAATGTCTGCTTGGAATGGACCAAAATCTTACGACGATGGTTATCCACAAAGCAAATGGAAATCTTGTATTCATGTAAATATAAACGAAAAGAAAAACAATCCTAGCGGACGCTTAGACTATGCTTGCGATGATATTAACAACAATAATACTTTTTATTTAGATGATTTTATTCATTTTAAAATTTCAAAAAAACAAGCAGCTTCATACAACCAACAAATAAATAATGCTGATGTAAAAGCTAAAGAAGGTGACATTGCTTTATTAGTAGCTATGCATGTTACAACAAAAGAAATTAAACGTTGGACATGGCAAACATATTGGTGGTCTCCAACTCCATTAAACCCAAGAAATCCTAGTTCAAATGCAATTGCTTCTTCTAAAAATGGAATTGCTCTTGAAGGTGCTGCTCCTCATTATGCTATGGCTGTAGCTTATTCTATGATTACTCCAAGTCAGCCATATATTAATGGTAAAAATGAAGGTAATCCGTTAATTGCATTTAATCCTTATTTAGAAGCTCATTTTGGAAAATTTGGTTCAGATAGCTATGTGATGAATAATGGTAGTAAAATTAACACCAACTTAGGAGTAGATTCTAATTGTATGTCGTGTCATATGGTTGCTGCTATTGATACTAAAAAAGGATCAAGTTTTAACGGACCTAGTTACCAAGGAGATAAATATACTAGTTATAAAGATCCTGAATTAGAAAATAGATTGATGTTAGATTTTGCATGGTCTATTCAAGGAAATTTACAAACTTCAAAATAATAATATCCAAACTACATTTCTACTATAAAACGCCCTTTGTTTCTTTTGAAACAAGGGGTTCTTTTTAACAAATACTTTAATACAAACACTAATTTATTGTTTACTGATATTTCAGAAGATTATTATAAACAAAAAGACCACAAAGTAATAATAACTCATTCTCTTTTTTAGACTTTATTTCTCCTTTAAATGACTTTTTGTAGTAATTAATGATCGAAAAGTCATTCTCATACACAGCCCATTTACTTCTCCAAAAGTTTTCAAACTTCCATACATATTTTTCTCCTTGAAGATTGATCTCTGCTTGATACCCTAAAAGCTTAAATTTTATAGAGCCTAAACTTGTATGGTGTAATAAATCAACAATCTCTATTTCAGACCTCCAAAAACTCTTTTTCTGAAACTTAAAACTATAATTGTTTATTTGTCCTACGGAAATACTTCTAAAGTTACTGGTATTTAACTCCCCTATTTTACTATTATTGGTAAATAACTCATAAGTAGATGAAAAAATTCTTCTTTTCCATTTGATATTTTTAAATTCTCCTTTTTTTAATTGTACTTCATTTGTTACTGTAACTGCAGGCACTTCTATAATCATAACATTCAAATATTAAATAACAACTTATAGGTATGTAATTTTATAAAACTGTTACATTTTTTCACAAAAAAATAGCTTAATTAAGGTTACAAAATTGTAGACATCCTTTTAATTTTTTAATATCTTTAAATTCTCAAAAATTGTAATTAATATCCAAATATATTCCTATGAAAAAAATTAATTTTTCACTCATCATTTTATCGTTATTCATTTTTTTTAGTTGCGAAAAAGAAAAAGTAGAAGACAGCTTATTAAGCTCTGAAAAAGAAAAAGTATCTAATTTAAAAAACTACAAAGGTTTACCAGTTTCTCATCGTTTTGATGTTCCTTTTGAACAGCTTCATAATATGGAAAATGGTGTATTTAAAAAGAGTAATAATTCAGATGAAAGCCTATTAAGTTTTGAAAAGCATAGTTTGAAACAAATATCTGAAATCGTTCAAAATGAAATTAAAAACTTTCCTTTTATTACAACAAAAGAAGAATTAGAAGAAAAAATTCTCCTTTTGAAACAAGATTTCCCGACTTTAACTGATGATGAAATTCAAGAAAAAATGCCTTTAATTGAAGAGTATTACCACAAAAACTTAGACATTATTACACTAAACAAGCTTGAAGAAAATGCTTCTTTAGGTAAACAAAAAAACTCTGAGAATTCTTATTTAGATAGAGTTGCTTGTGTTGCTGATATCGCTTTTAATGATCATGGTGGTTTTATAGGTTCCAGTGCTTTATCTGCCACTGCATATTATCAAGCTTCTACTAAAGCACAAAGTATTTCTGCAGCACAATATCCTAATCTTAGCGGAACAGATACAAAGCGAGATGCTTTTCGTCATATTATTTGGAGCGCTTTGTTATGTAAGTATTACTACACTGTATCATCTAAAGCTCCTAAACTTCGTTTTGCCAAAGCTGTAGGAGACGCTAATGAAATTTGTGGAGAAAATGACGATGATGGTAAAGAAATGGATTATCATAACAATTATATGGGAAGAGAATTATATAATGCTAATACGCCGTACGAAACATTTTTAGGAATGACTACAGGTTTAAAAACACCTAGTGTTGAACTTTTAACGAATAAAACCAAGGAAATTATTGAGAAAGCTGTTTTAATTAATGGAAGTACTATTACCGAAAGAGCACAAAAAATTAGAGATAAAAAGTTTTATTGTATATCTATTTCATCTAGAAAATATAGATACATCTGTGATGATGTTGATCAAGATGCCTCAAATTTTATTGATACTGATAATCCTCAAGACCCTACTAGCGAAGATTGTTGGGAAACTTATTATGAATCTTATGATTCATGTGGAGATAATGCTCCAGTATATTTAAAAGAATAATCTACTAGAACTTTAAATTTAAAATCATAAAAAAACCTTGTTTCGAAAGAAACAAGGTTTTCACTAATCATCCTATCACATCTACCATTAGTGGAATACTTTTAATTCTTTTATTCCTACTAAACCAAAGTCATTAATATCTTTTGCTTTTTTTCCTTTTACAGATTGTAAATAAGCTCCTGCTTTAAAATAATTTTCTTTTGCAGCTGCCTTTTTAGAAGTATATATTGTTCTTACTCTATTTCCATTACTATCTAACTCATACAATTTTACAATACTGCTTTTATAAGTTAGCTCTAAATACAACTCTTCTCCTAAATTAAACTCACCTACAGTTTTTCCGCCTCCTTCAAGTACTTCTGTAACATAACCGTTAATTCTCATTGAAATTTTCCCACTGGTTTGTCCGCCGCTACCTTGACATTGAACTCTGATTACATCATCAAACTCATCTGTTTTATCATGTATTTGTCCGAAACAAACTTTACCTGATTGTGGTAAACGATCAACTTTTACTTTCCATATCATTCTATGTTCTGTACTAGTCGTTCCATCCCAATAAATATTATCGCTTCCGTCTTTTGTTAACTCTCTTAATTCTGATCTAGGATTACCAGAACCACTTGAAGTAGGATTCCCTACATGTGCTTTAAAATAAGTCCATGTACCATCTGTATAAAACCAGTTTGTATTGCTATGACTTTCTAAATTTGGAGTATTATCTACATAAGTTAATCCGTTAAATGTATCACCTATGCTAAGAGTACCTGAATACGCATTTAACTTCCAGTTTTTTAATCCTCCTAAAAGGTTTGCTGGCGAATCTGTTCCTCCATCAGTATCACCATTATCTCCATTGTCTCCGTTATTTCCATCATCTGATCCATCAGAACCTCCACTACCTAAAGTAACTATTTGTACTTCTGATATACTATTCCATTCACTTTCTGAATTACCAAAACCTCTAATTCTTAAATAACGAGCATCTGTATCAGGTAATTCATATGATTCAAAACCTTCCGTTGTTCCAGAAGAACCTTCTTGCTTCTTATTCAAAATAGTTTTTAAAGTATATTTAGAATCTCCTACAGCTACTTGGAAATAAGCTTTCCTTTGATCACCTTTATACCAAGCGATTCTAATTTCATCTATTTTTTTAGTTTCTTTTAAATCATAGGTAATGTATTTACCTAATCCATTAGATGACCACCTTGTATCTAACTTACCGTCAATGGTATTTTCAGCTACATTTCCATCATCTCCGTTAGAAGAAACAATTACATCGTTACTAGTTAATGTTTTTGAAGTTTTTATTAATTGATTTTCTGCTAAAGCAGCTTCAAGAGTTTCTTCTCCATTTTCCTGACATGCAAAAGAGGTCAGAAAAAATGCTGAGACAAAAAAAGTATTACACAATAAACCTGTAACCTTTTTAGTTTTTAAAAATTTAATTTTCATAATTGTTGGATTATATATTTAGTTAACTTTAAATTGGATCACCAAACTGGTAAACCAATTATAGCAACCAAATTTACAGATTAATATTATATAAACAATAATTTTTTTTTAAACTTTTTAATTTTAACCACTAAAAAACAACCACTTAACAAAAAAACACTATAAAAATTATACAGTTTATAATTTTTATAGTGATTTTTAAACAGACACCTTTTTGTAAAATGTCTTACTATTCTAACAGACTATTTATAGTCTAATATAATACTCTAAAACGGATGGTTCCTTCTACATCTTTTAGCTTAGATATAACATCTTGGTTGTAATCTTTATCAACATCAGTAATTACATAACCAACTTTAGAATCTGTAGATAAATATTGACCAACAATGTTTAATCCGTATTCTGCAACTACCTTGTTGATATTTGCCATTACTCCAGATACGTTTTTATGTATGTGTAAAAAACGATGTGCATTTTGCTGCTTTGGTAATCTAATGTTAGGGAAATTTACAGCATCTACAGTATTACCTGCATTTATGTACGCCATAATTTTGCCTGGAACAAAGTCAGCGATATCTCGTTGCGCCTCTTCAGTGCTACCTCCTACGTGCGGTGTAAGAATTACGTTTGGTAATCCTTTTAAATCAGTAAGAAAATCACCATTCTTTCTTGGTTCTTCAGGATATACATCAACAGCAGCTCCTGCTAATTTACCAGATTTTAATGCAGCCGTTAATGCAGGAATATCAACTACAAAACCTCTAGATAAATTAACTAAATGTGCCCCGTCTTTCATTTGAGAAATTTCCTTTTCTCCAATGTAATTTTTATTTAATGAGTTATCATCAACATGTAAAGTAACAACATCAGAAATTGCTAATAAATCTGCTAAAGAATTCATTTTTGTTGCATTACCTAATGCTAATTTGTCTTCAACATCATAATAATAAACATCCATTCCTAAAGCTTCAGCTAAAACAGATAATTGCTTCCCTATGTTTCCATAACCAACAATACCTAATTTTTTACCTCTAACTTCTTTAGACCCTTGAGCTGTTTTATTCCATTGACCGTTGTGAATTTCTGTACTTCTTTGAAAAACACTACGCATTAACATAATAATTTCTCCAATAGCCAATTCAACTACCGAACGAGTATTGCTATATGGAGCGTTAAATACTACAATACCGTTTTCTTTACAAGCATCTAAATCTATTTGTTTGGTACCAATACAAAAAGCCCCAACTGCCAATAAACGAGGTGCATTTTCTATTACTTTTTTTGTTATTTGTGTTTTTGAACGAATTCCAATAACATGTACATCTTGTAATTTTTCAATTAACTCTTCTTCTGATAAACTTCTTGATACAGTTTCAACTGTAAATCCGTCATTGGTAAATTTTTCGTACGCATCTGCATGAATGTTTTCTAATAACAACATTTTAATGCGATTTTTTGGATATGATATATTTCTTGGCAAATCGTTTATAAATAAAAATTCGTCTAAATTTGGTGTGATATGATCGGCATTTGCGATCGTTTTTTGTCTTTCAACATTTTCTGTATAGGCAAAGAATTTATGCGCAACTCCAGCTTCTCTGGTAACATAATCGCTATAACCGTCACCTATAACTTGTATTTCTCCATCTAGCTGTAAATTTTGTATACAAGCTATTTTTCCGTTGTGTACAGAAAGTTCATTATCTCTATCAAAACCAATAATTTCACCAGCTTCGCTAAATTCAAATGTGTTTGCAAATACTCTTTCTGATGGAATATTATATTCAGCAACTATTGGATCTATAAATTCTTTGAAACCTGCTGATATTACATAAATTTGATCTGAATAGGACTCAAAAAATTCTTTATTTCTTTCAATAGATGAAGAAACACGCTTTCTTAATTCTTTTATTAATAGCTCTAAGTCGGATCGATTGGCATTTAATAGTTTAATTCTCCTCTCTAAGGATTGTGTAAAGGAAATGTCCCCATCAATTCCCAAATTAGTAATTTTAATAATTTCTTCAATTATTTCTTCTTTTTTAGGATGGCTTGCCAATGTGATTTCGGCTAAAACATCCAACGCTTCAACTTTGGTGAGCGTACTGTCAAAATCGAAAATATAGTATTTATTCATGACTTAGAATTGTGTTGTTGGTTGAAAATTACAATCTATTTTCTACATATAAAACTAATGATATAATTTTAAATGATGAATTATGAATTATGAATTTTTTCATACTATTTTTTAATAATCCTGAAAAAAAATATTTCTTTTTGAATACTACTGAGTTTACCAGTATCTTTGAATTAGATTAAAACTTACCTACAAATATGAATACAAAAATTACTTTTTTCTTTTTCTCTCTTTTACTTTCTGTTTATATATACTGCCAAGAAAAAATAAAAGGTAATGGTGTTTTATCTATCAAAAAAACTCCTTTAACTTATTTTTCTAAAGTTGAAGTAGGCAATAATTTTGAAATTACGCTAATCAAATCGAGTGAATCTGCTATAGAAATAGAAACAGATGAAAATATTCACGAACATTTAAACACTAGTGTTAGTGATAGCATTTTAGTTTTAAAAACTTCTAAAAAAATAAGACCAAAAAAAGGATTAAAAATCACCTTATTTTTCACTGATAATTTGAAAGAAATAGTACTAAGCGATAATGCTAAATTAGAAACTATAAATGCCATAAACATTGATGAATTAAACTTGTTTATGAATGATTATGCTAAAGTAAATTTACATGTAAAATCTAATAAGTTTACCTTAACAAACAATACAATAAGAGCTATACAATTAAATGCCAAAGCAAAACTAAAAATTGAAAGTGCCTATGCTGGTTTTAATTTATCAAATGCCACTAGTACCAATGTTTCTATAAAATCTGACAGTATTGCTGTTAGTTTAATAAATAAAGCTTCTTTAAAGATTAATGGTATTACAAAAGCTTTAAGTGTTACTGCTGAAAAAAACACTGGTTTTAAAGGTATTGATTTGGAAGCTTCTAAAACCTTTGTAAAAGCTTCTGGTAATTCTCAATGTATTTTAAATTGTAAAAATGATATTACCATTGATGCCTCTGAGGAAAGTATTCTTGAATTGTATGGCATTCCTAAAATAACTGTGAATAGATTTACCAATAATGCTAAACTATTAAAAAGAGAAGTTGAAGAATAAAGAAATTAGTAGCTGCTAATAATGTTTAACAACTACTAAAATCTCTTTTTTATTTTTCTGTAAGTGCTTCAGATTCGAAATGTAAACCTTCAAAACCTGTTTTCATAAAGTTTCTAATGTTTTGGTGATCTGTAGCATTTGGATGCTCTAACACATCATTAAAATAATATTGCCCGAAACAAGCTAAAGTATCTTCTTTAGTTAAATTTTGCTTTACAGCAAATGAAAACACTTTACAAGATCCTTGATTTTGAGAAGCTTCATTTTTTAATTCTCCATTGGTAAAAGTAGCTGGTGTAAACTCATACATTGATTCTATTACTGAAATAGTTTCTGTGAAATTGATATCTTTTGCATTGTTTGCAAGCTTATTTTTAAATTCGTTTAGTGTCATTCTTATTTTTTTGAGTATCAAAACTACTTAAAAAAATAGTATGTAAACAAAAATCTCCCTTAACTTTTAGTCTAAATTTTGACTGAAAAATAAGAGAGATTTTCTTAAGCCTTGTAACTTATATTAGCAAATATAAGTTCCTCCAAAAAAACGATCTGGTACATAACAACATACTTTTACACCATCTTCATAAATAAAAGACCCATCACCACCACAAACAGTTATTGGTATAAACCTGTCATCTCCTCCGTTAATTTCTTGTTGTTGTGATTTACTTAATGCCTTGCCGAATTCTTTAATGTTTTTTAACATGATTTCTAAAAATTATTGGTTAATTATTCCTTTAAAATTAAATAAAAAAACAACGTGTTAGATCACTTTAACAAAAACTTAAAATAGAGATTTTCTTTAAGTATCGTGTTTCGTAAAAACACATAGTGCATAGGATAAGCACTATTTTAGTACTTGATAAATAGCAAAATATAATATTTTACTTTTATCTTATTTTTTAAAAACATCAAATTTTATATTTGGTGGACTTTATTAAAAAACATAGAACTTTGTAGTTAATACCAAAGCCCTATGTTTTTTTTATAAATTGTTATAAAAATGTTTTTAGTACATAAGTCTGTTTTCAAAAATTTTCATTGTTTCTATATAATATCCTTATCTATTAATAATGTCTTGATTTAAAAAATAATTATAAAAAAAGCTGTGAAAACAGCCAAGTACAAAACCATAAGTTAATTAATCAATACTTTTAAAAATTTATCTTGGATTTAAAAGAACTTTCTACTTTACTTTTTAATCTTTAAATTTAAGACCTTTAAAATTTAAACTTTGGGCTTTTAACCTTAAGCTTTAAACTTTTCAGTTTTAATTAAAAGCTTTTCTAACCGTCAAGCTCGGGATTAAATTCAGGTTTTTCGTTTCCACAGCTAAATATTAAATTTCGATTTGAGTTATAGCATTTATTTCAGATAATACGGCATCAACTTCAACTTCAAAGTTATCTACTTCATTTTGTAACTTCTCAATTAGCTTTTCTATATTTAAAGGATCCACTATATGAAATTGATTTCTTTTTATATAAGGCTCAATAATATTTTTAACATCTTCATCATTTGGTTTAACTCTGTCATCTCCTTGTTTTCCTAGCATAATTTTAGCATTATCTAGAGCAATGTTATTGACCTTTTCGTTTTCTTGATTAAATTTAGCCTTAACAGATTGGTGTCTTCTGTTTAAAGTATTAATCAAATTCTTTTTAACAGCAATTACCGTTTTAAAATTAATTGCATCTGAAATAGTCATTGTTTTACCACTAATAATTACTTTTGTAATGCTATTTGCTTTAACAATAGCAGATTTAATAGAATTTTTTCTAGTTATTAAATCTTGTACAGATTGATATTTAGCTTTAGCTTCTTTTTCAAAGTCTTCTTTAGAATAAAAGCCATTTACTGGTTTTCCTAATTTCATTAATCCAGTCGGTTCCACCAAATTAATAGCTTTTTCAATTTTTGAATCAATTAACTTTAATTCAGCTAAAGCTCTGTGAATAGTCATTTTTTGAGTTTCCATAATCTTTTATAGTCTAATGTAAATTTATGTTCTTATTTCCAAAAACACAAAAAATCATTTTAATTGTATTTATTTTGATATCAAAATTTTATCACTCTCAGATAAGCACCAGTCTAAAATTTTTGCAATGTTTTTAGCATCATCTACTCCTCTGTGGTGAGTTCCATCTAAATTAAAATTTAAAATACTCAATGCTTTTTTCATTCCAACTCTTTTAGAAACACCTCTTACTTCTGTAAAAAGCTCTTTCACATTAATATGATCATGAGACATTGGATATTCAAGCCCTTTAATTCTACATTGACTTTTTATCATTTTTAAATCGTAAAAACCATAACTAGCCCAAGTATATTCTTTAGGATTGTATTCTTCTCTTAATTTTATCAATGCATCTCTAAGTAACATTCCTTTTTCATCTAACATCTCTTGGGTAATAGTTGTTAACTCGGTACAAAACGGACTTACTTTAGATCGTTCTGGTTGTACTAAAATTCCTTGGTTTTGTGAAATTTCTCCTGTAGCAGTATCTAGTACACAAATACCTATTTCTATTATTTCACTCGTTTGACCTTGAGGAATGTTTCCCCGCCAACATGTGGCTTCTAAGTCAATAACTATAATTTTATTTTGTTTCATTGTTTTTTAATTTTTACTTCAATTCAATTAAAATGAATTGAATGTTTTTTGAGTATCTTCTTCTTCTTCATCCTCAGGAACAAAAGACTTTACAATGGGTATCAATACATCGTTATTTGGATTCGGATACTCTTTTCCAAAACTGCTCCACCCCGAACTCCAATACAAAATCATTTCTTTCCACAAAGGAATATCTTTTGTTTTCGATTGCTCATACTCTGAAATATTGATCTCTCCTAACTCTTTTACAAATTCATGATACCATTCATCATCTTCTTTATCATACACAAGTTCAAATAAATCTAAATGCTCTTTCAATTCATTTAAAAGATAATGTCTCATATTCCAACCGTACACAATAATATCTGATCCCCAAATAGAAAGCACTGGTTCTTGTTTACTCACTAAATCACAAACAACAGATCTATGCGAGGTAATTGGTAATAGTTTAGGTGTTTTTTTAAACCATTCAGAAAATATTTTTTCCTTGTCTTCATCAGATTTAGGTCTTACACTTCCCCATGATTTCAACCAAACTTTATTAGATCCGGTTACATCTTCAAAAATTGTTCGGTATGGCCACTCCATCGCCTCCTTTATCTCTTCTGTATCCTTTTTCCAATTGTAAAAGAAAGGACGATGATTAAACTTTACTTCAGCATCATCCTCAAAACTATCAGTATACTCAATTACTTCTTTTCTATCTATAGTATGTAGTATATTCAAGAAAGCTCTATGTTCTGGCGAAAAAGTAATTTGATATTCTTCTTCTATAGCATCAATTTCTTCTTGGGTTAAACCAATCCACTTAGCTCCGTAAATCCAATCTTCACACACAAAGTCATCTTCTGATGTTTCTGGATTTTTACTCCAAAAACTTTCAGTTCTTTCTTTTACCCAATGTAAAAACTCAATATAATCCTCAGGTATTTCTAAACTCATTTTCTTTTTATTTTTTAATTTCTTTATCTTGTTTCATTGGCAAAAGGAGGTGTCCACTCTTTTTGTTTCATGATATTTTTAACCTCTTGATATGATATTGGATAATAATCATGACAATCAACACCTACATCAAACGACAGAGAATTAATATCGTCGGGTAAGTTTCCATGAGAATGACCGTACAAATGCCATGTTCCTCTAAAAGAAGAACGCCACACTTTCATTGCGTAATGAAATAGCATTATTTTCTGTTTGCCATTTGGAGCATCTTCATCTCTAACACTTAACTCGAAATAATCTTTTATCCATTCAAACCTGTTTTTATGCTGAGTAGCTACACCTTCATGATTTCCTTTGATTAGATAGATTTTACCATTTAATCGTGATAAAATATCTTTTAAACTATCAGAATCACCTAAACTCACATCTCCTAAATGATACACTCTATCATTTGGTTTTACTTTACTGTTCCAACGTTTAATTAGTTCTTCATCCATTTCTTCTACACTTTCAAAAGGTCGATTTGAAAATTTTATTATGTTTTTATGACCAAAGTGATGATCGGATGTGAAAAATATATCTTCCATAATTTCTTTTTTTTAATACCTCATCAGCTAAAAAACCGATGAGGATTTTATTATTTCTTCTTTTTGTTTTTCTTTTTATTCTTGGTTTTCTTCTTCTTGGCTTTTGATTTTTTCTCTGATTTCTTTTTAGATTTTTTAGTTGTCAACGCTATTTTCTTTTTGATGCGCTTCTTCTCGTCATCCATAAAATCAAAATAATATTCATTGTAAATATGAACCTGAGCTTTCTTTAATAGTTTAATACTCTTTTTATAGTTTCCATTTACATCTTCTATATATGCTTTTAACCAATACAGTTGAGAAATGTCTATTGCTTTTAATTTCTCAGCAAATGCTATTAATTTTTCTGCACGTGCTATTTCGTCTGCCCAAATTAAATATCTAATGTATACTGGATACACCTCTAAATAATTTGTATTTGTAGCTATGATTTTATCAAAGCATTCAAAAGCTTCACTGTACTGAGATAATCTTTCAGCATAAATTTGTCCTAAAAAACATAAAGACGGACAGTGGTTTTCATCATAAGACAAAGCGTAATTTAGAGATTCTGTTACCTCACCCCAATCACAACCAAAACCACCTGCTGCTGCCCTAGCCTTTAAATAATAATTGTCTGCTAATGTTAATCCCATAACTTAATTTGTTTTTCTTTTTTCTTTAATTTCTTCTCTTTTTATAGCAATATTCCCACTTCTAAACGGCGTATTTTTCATAACTACTCTGCAAATATTTTACAGTACTACGTATTCTTTTTGCGCAACTAAAAAAATATTACCTCTCGATTATGCTCGAGGAGACATTTTTAACTTAAACTCTTAATTAAATGATATTAAACAACCTAATTGTTACTATTAATCCATTTTCAAATTGTTATAGTGAAATATCACTTCTACTTTTTTCTAGAATCTTATTCCTAAAAGTAGCTTCCATTAATGAAAATTTCTCTAGCAATCGTCATCGTAATTGATCTCTCAGATCATTTTTTAATTCGTTACGCTTATTCTTATACGATTTTGTTTTCTTTTCTTTTTTAAAATCTGTTCCTTTAAATACTCTCACAGAATTTCCTCTTTTCAAATTCAAATGGTTTTCCCATTTTTCTTGAATTGAATTTTGCAATTTTCCCCTATTGTAAACGGCTACTTTTTCTTTTAATCGTTGTACGGCTATTTTTTTATTCTGATGTTGAGATCTACTATCTGAAACCAATACTTGCTCTCCTGTTGGTAAGTGCTTTGCTCTAACTGCAGAACTTACTTTATTTACATGTTGACCTCCTGGTCCTGAACTTCGTATTGCTTGAAATTGAATATCTCTTTCATTAATAGTGCTCTCAGTAACTTGGCTTAATTCAAAACAACCTATAAACCAATTCTTTCGTTTATGAAACTTTCTAAAAGTTGAGGTTCCTATCCATTGTATAGTGCCCAACCACTGCTCTAAGAATTGAGAAAGTTGTTTTCCTTTTAACTCAATAGTTACTGATTGTACAGTACCATTTTCAATTCCATTTACTTTGTGTAAAATTTGATATTCTATTTTTTGATCTATTACTTCTTTTATGAATATCTTTAAAACTTTAGCTACTACCCAAGCACACTCTGCTGGTCCTTTAGCCGCTGTTAGCTGTATTAATTTTGTATTCATGTTTTCTATGTTTTTAAATGAATTGCTCCAGTAGTAACATCAAATACCATTTGTTGTACTGTAATATTCATTTTTACGTTATCATCTGATAGTATTGAAAAATAATCTTCAACACTTACAGGAGGTTTAATTTTTAATAATTCTGATACTCTTTGGTGACTTTTGCAAAAAGTATTTCTTCTAAAAATAGGTTCTAATAAGTTATTAACTTGCTCTTTATATGCTTTTAGAAACTCCCATCTTTGCGACGGGAGCTGATCTAAATTGATTCTTATTCGTTCCACTATTTTTCTTTTAATTTTGAGATTAACTTTAATAAACCATCTCTATTATTTTTATCTTTTATAAAAGATGGAAGTTTATCTACCAACATCATTCCTGAACGATATTTACTTCTTAATCTTAATTTGGCTCTTATAAAATCTTCTAAATACGCTAAATGTTCCTCATTTACTGCCCAAAACCGATTGCCCTGATATGTTTGAGAATACCAAAAAGTAAATTCAATGTTGTTTCCTTTCCAAATAAATTCTCTCACGGTTTCTACTTTAGGTGTATACGTAATTCGTGCTTCACAACTTTTGCAACAAACTTCTTGTTCCTTTTTTATTTTTTTTGTTTGCATTGATCTGTAATCAATTACTTCTGCACAATAAGGACAATGTCTTTTAACTGTATAAATGTATTTTTCAACCTCTTTTATTTCTGAATGACAATGATTGCATTGAAATTTAAAAGTATATCCATAACAACATTTATAAGTATTAGGTTGGCGGTGTAATTGTGCTTTACTTTGACAATTAGGACACTCAACATCTATTATCTCTTCAAAAAAATCAAGCCACTTTATTGTTGATCTGAATCTTTTTGCTTCCATTTTACTTTATTCTAAAGGGTTCTTTGTTAACAATGGATTACCTACAGGATTTTTTCCTTGAGATAATAATTGAACTGCTTTTTGAACCGCCCAACACTTATCACTTGAATGAATGTTACTGTAAAAACTTAGTAATGTTTCTGGCTCTACTACATTCCAACCATTTACCTGAATACTTTTTAATGTTTTAGACTCAAAAAAATCGATGGTAGTTCTTACTTCTCTTCCAATGTCTAGCCAATCTACTTTTTCGTAGCGTCTAAAGTTTTCGTTACTTGGTAAATGATCGTAACGTGTCCAAACTTTTTCAAACCCTTCTTCTAAAAGAATTTGCATTACAATACCTACATTTTTAGGATTTACAAATATGTCTATGTCCTTATGGTCATGAGCATGTTTGTATTCTTTATGATTCATTTCTGACATAAAATGCCATGCCCATCCTCCAGATATTATTACCCATTGCTTTAACTTTTCTAATATTTTTATACCTAATTCTATTCGGTAATTAGGCCATAATTCTCCGTATCTTTTTATATTATGATTTGCTCCCATTTCTCTTTAATATTATGCTATTAGCTTTTTTTATTGGAATCACTGATAATTGATAATTGGACATTATTTATCCATTCGAACAATTTTTGGTGTGAATGTTCCTAAAACTTCTACCAATTCTTGTTGATTTGCCATGACTTTTTTAATGCTTTTATAAGCCATTGGTGCTTCGTCAATTCCACCACCAATCAAACTAACACCGTTCATGTTTAATTGATGTTTGATATCACTTTTTGTAAACTTTTCTTTACAAGCTTTTCGAGAATGTTTTCTACCTGCTCCGTGAGAAGCTGAGTGTAAACTATCGGTATTACCTAAACCTCTAACAATGTATCCTGGTGCTGTCATAGATCCTGGAATAATTCCTAACTCTCCTTTATTTGCTGGTGTAGCTCCTTTTCTATGTACTATTAACTCTTGACCGTTAATTTGCTCTTTCCAAGCAAAATTGTGATGATTCTCAATTTTTGCAATAGCTTTGGCTCCTAATAACTTACCTACTCTCTTATGAATATTATCGTGACATGCCTTTGCGTAATCACCAGCTAAATTCATTGCTAACCAGTACTCTTGTCCGTCGTGGGTATCTAAATCTAACCAAGCCAAATGCTGGACATTTTTAGGTAACGGACATTGCTTTTTGGCTAAATATGTATAGTGTTTTGCTATGTTAGCTCCTAAACCACGACTACCACTGTGCGATAACAATCCTACATATTCTCCAATTGGTAATCCAAACTCATTATTTTCATCAGTAACATCCACAATTCCAAACTCTACAAAATGATTCCCTCCACCCGAGGTTCCTAATTGATTGTATGCTTTCATTCGTAAGCGTTTTAACAATGGAATGTCTTTAAATTCGGTACGTTCAAATATTTCGTGATCGTGCTTTACCTTGTGTGTTTCATACATTCCAAACTTGGTATGTTCAGATAATATGTTTTCTAACTGATGTTGTTTCCCTTTTAAATAAGATGCTTTTACTGGGTAAACTGTTAAACACATTCTACAACCAATATCTACACCTACTCCGTACGGAATTACAGCATTATCAGTAGCTAACACTCCTCCAATTGGCAAGCCGTAACCTGCATGTGCATCGGGCATTAAAGCTCCTTGCACTGCAATTGGTAATTTTAACGCATCGTATAATTGATATTTAGCAATGTCATCTATTTCATTTTCACCATAAATACTAAAGGGTGCTCTGGTGTTTCTTAATTTATGAAACTGTACTTCAACTGGCTTTACCAATCCTTCTGCTACTTTGCCCCAAATAGCATTTCCTTTGTACTTTTCTGGTTCTAATAATACTTGTTTTGCTTCTTCTAAAATGCGTTCTTTTTTCTCTTTTTTTCGATATCTATTAATTTGCCCTAAGGCGATATTTATGCTATTATTTTTTGGAAATCCTAAATTAATTAAGTCTTTTCCTTTTAATTTTTTTCCCATGATATGTTGTCATTAATAATATCCTGCAACGGATATTGTTTAAGAGCATACAATTGTTTTTTTACTTTTAATTTTAAACCTCTTTCAATAGGTTTTCTCCAACAATTCTCCCAATAACTATCTTGCCACAGGTCATAAAAACCATTTTTAAATAGTTGTTGTTCTAATAAATCTAATTCACTTTCTAGTGCTGGATCTATTCTTTTAGAATGCGTTATGTATGCTCTTGTATATTTTATTTTGTAAGCTCCTTTCGGAATTCTCACATAAAACCGTTTTTTTAATCTTTTATTTACATCTCTGTACGAATAAATAGTGCACATTGCTTGTGCTTTGTATGTTAATCTGTTGAATTGTTTCTTAGAAATAGTTGGGAAATTTCGGTAGATTAAAAATTTTGAAATTTGATGAAACCATTGTCTATCAGCTTCCTCTTTTGTTCTACCCCAAAAACTTTTTTCTATACAGTCGTATAATTCTAGTATATGCTTTTTGTTTTTATAGCGTTCTACATTTTCGGTTAGCACAATTTCTTTAAACCAACCATGACGTATAGGTTCATCTAGTTTTTTATATCCTAATTCCCTTATTTCTTGATAAATTGCTCGTTGTCTTTTTCGAATATTTCGAATGACTTTTTGTCTTTGTTCTTTTATATGCCTTGGTTTCAATGAATATAATTTGACTATTCATAACCTTTTCGGATATAATTTGTAACCTCAACGATTCCTTGAAAGAAGTGTATAAAAAAATCCGAAACTTTTGGGCTTCGGACTTTTCATATATATTGTGTTTTATTTATCTATGAAGAAAGTCGCGAAGCATTGTACTGCAAAACCTAGTTCTGATCCTGTACCTGTGTTTAATTGAAATTTTAACATATTTACTTCGTTTTTATATAGTGTTAAGTTTTAATTACTTTTTTTATTTTAAACTAAATAGACTCCCCTAAATAATTTAATAAAGCTTTTAAAACGATATTTTGTTTTTGCTTAACTGCGATGCAAACTTAGAATGCTTTTTTGAATTACACAAATAAAATTTAAAATTATTTTATTGATTCTCAACAATTTAACTAATATTAAAGACAATAAAAATCCTGTCCGCTTTAAGCAGATATTTAATAGGTTGATACTTTGTGATGTATGTTTTTAATTACACGATTCAAAGAGTATTTCAGGTTTTTATTTTTTTTATAAAAAAAGCGTCCAAAAAATTAATTTTGGACGCTTTTGCTTTTTTATATTGTGAATTTCTACCTAAAATACAATCCACGAAGTCGCATTTTTGCGTCCTGATATGTGAATTTTAGTATTGTCATAGGTTAAAATTTGTTTTATTTGTTATTAATTACTGTGCAAGTATACTACTTTTTTCTAATGATTTTGTTAGATTCATTTTAAATTAAGTAAAATTATCCGTTTTTAACTAGGTTTCTTTAAAGATTTATCAAAAAAAGCGTGATGAGAAATTTCAATTGCTATTAAAGTGATACATCAAATTGTAAAAAGGTCTCGAATAAGTTCTACCTGACAAGATCGTCGCTTTTTAGTTGGCAGTATGCTGTGTTTAAGTATTCAGTTTTACGTTCTTAAATTTACATTAAAAAAATGTCATTGCGAACGAAACACAGTGTAGTGAAGCAATCTGTTAATTATTAAATAACGTGAATATCGTTTAAGAGTAAAAGTGTCACTTCGAGTGAAATTATTTGTAATGGAATGAAAAATAATTTTGTATCGAGAAGCTTTCGTAATACGAATTGTTCTCGATACAATTTTTTATTACGTTTTACTCCATAAAAAATCACTCGAACTGACATAATAGGGTTCTTATCCAAGATTCACGTTAAATACTAAATAAAATTGATAAAGTTTATCAGAAAACTAACTAATAATTAAATATCGACTGACCTCTAACTTACACTCTAAAGATACTTTTTGATATGTACTAACTATTTATTAGCTAAAAAAACAACTGCCGAAAACGCCGCAGAGCCTCTGGGATGAAAAAAACAACCGCCAAAAACGCCACAGAGCTTCTAGGATGAAAAAAACAACCGCCGAAAACGCCACAGAGCCTCTGGGATGAAAAAAATAACTGCCGAAAACGCCACAGAGCCTTTGAACTATTAACAAGCCTCTTTAATAAAGTCTTCAATTCTTATGTACTTTAACTTTCTAACTTTTGCTTTTGCTTTTGCTTGTTGCCTACTTTCTCTAAAACTAAGCCAGTCAGATTTCAATCCAAATAACTTTTTTTCTACGTCGTAATATCCTTTGCGTTCCATTTTCTTATATAAAAACGCTATCTCTTTTTGTAGTTCAGGATTTATATTACGTGTATGAGTTACATACGCTCTTGTAAATTTTATTTTGTAAGCACCTTTAGGAATTTTAAGGTAGTAACGCGTTCTTAATCTTCTTCGCTTTGTGTAATATTGAAAAGGAACACATAGTTTTTGGGCTTCAATACTTAATTTATTGAATTGCTTTCTATTAATCGTAGGAATTTCTTTATTGATAAGATATTTTGATATTTGATATTGCCATTTCCTTTCGGCTTCTTCTTTTGTTTTTGCCCAAACTTTCTTCTCTACTAATCTATATACTTCTTTTACATACTCTTTGTTAGCATACTTATCTATATCGTTAGTTATAATTAATTCTTTAAACCAACCATGTCTGTATGGTTCATCTAATTTTATCAACTTTAGCTTAGACTTTTTAACGAATAACTCATCAAGTTTTTTACGAATTCTTCGAATCTCTTTTTCTCGTAGTTCTTTCTTATTTTTAGGTTTCATAGCAATCAAAATTTATAAATATGTTATTTAGATTAGTACTGAGTAGAGAGAATTCAGTATTAAGTGAATAGTAATATCTTATTTTTCTTTTTTTAATATCTCAATTTTAAAATTTATAAATTAAAAAAACTTCTCAGTATTAAACTGAATATTTTTAATTTTATAAACTTGATTAGTTATGAGATTAGCAATTATATATTTAGAGTGTTACACTCTTAAGTTGATGTTTCTTTTTAGAATGCCTACGGCATTTAAAGTATTTCTACTACGATACCATACACATTTTTAGTCCATCCGTTAATTCTACCATGATTATTTCCTATTAACAAACCTCTTTTTGCATTTTTCCCTTTTACAAGGTGTGTAAAACAATTTCCGCGAACTTTACAATATACAATATCTCCAACTTCGCATTCTTCCCAAGTTATAGGTTTTAATTTTACAGGTTGCTTAGATTTTAAAATAGGCAACATAGAATTTCCGGGTTCTTTTGAAATAATGGTTTCACCATTATTTAGTTTTTGAATTTTCCAATTCATCTTTTAAATATTTATAAATTATGTAAAACACTATTGTCTTACATATTTCATAAAATTTGTTAGAACCATTTCAATGAACTATTGCAAAGATGCAACAAAAAACTATTAAGTTCCAAATTTAGAGTTATTTCTCAATTGAACTTAGTATAAATACCTAGTTGTAGGGATAAAACTACATCAATCGTCATGATAATTTAGTAGCGATAAAAATTCATAACAAATGAATATTATCAAATACTATAATCAAAAAAATAAATTAACATGGGGAACAATTCAACAAAAGAGAAATCTTCAAATACTGATTTCTTACAAAAATCTAAGTTTAGACTAGCTATAGGAATACTTTTTTTCTACTTAATATTCATAGTCTTTTTGACTTTTTATATTGAAGTTGATGAAAAGTATTGGAGTCGATTTCTATTTCTTTTTTCTGGTGTAGAAGCTATTGTTTTTGCTGCTATTGGTTATGTATTTGGACGAGATGTAAGCAGAAGTATAGAAAAAAATGCTGAAGAAAATGCTGAAAAGTCAAAGCAAGAAAAAGAAAAGGCTTTAAAAGACAAACAGAACGCTGAAAAACAAGCTTCAAAAGACAGAGAGCATTTAATTAGAATACAAGAAGCTGTTCTTTCTGAAAATGAAATTGCAAAGAATTCAAATATGGGAACTTTCGGATTTGATAAAGCAGAAACGGGATCTTCTATCAATGCTATGTCTACTAATAGCCGATCTTTAAAATTAGCAAAAGAGTCTTTAAATGTCTTTGAGTCTGGTAAAATAATCTCTTTTGAATATGAGATTGAAGTAGATGACTTTAACTCTATTAACATAGACGGTAATACTCAGTATGAGAAAAAAGGACGCTTTGCTTCTGTTTTTGTTTATGGAAATATTGTAGAAGTAGAAGTTGATAGAGATAATTTTAAACCTTGGAAATTTACCGCTACTAACATTAGAGATAATGATTATAACGAAATGAAAATGTCTAACACTCCTTTAGAAAGTCAAGGAAATAAAAGCTTTTTTAGAATTGAATACAAATAAACTAACTTATATCGTTTTAGGTGCATTCTTATTACTTTCAAAACAGTTAATAAATGCACAAGCTTTTGGACAAGATGCTAATGGTTTCAGTACTATAGTTTTTCCGGTTTCAAACTTAAATATCGATGGAAATAACAATATTATTTCATTATCATTTAATCAATTGAAAAGAGTGCGTAAAAAACCAATTAACAATGATGAAGCTAGTATTGCTAAATGTTTTTTAAATGAAAACAATGATCTTATTAAAACCGAACAATGTGTTGATTATACATGGAGAAAAGATGAAAATAAATACCAAAAAGAAAACTCTTATGCTTTATATGGATTTGAGCTAACTGGTAGTTCTAAAAATGGAGTTGCTTTTATTTTTGATAATGAACTTTTAGCTAATTCTGCAAAAATAAATGGTACGTTGGGTTATTATTTTAAATCTAAGAAATATAATCGAAAACACTTAAGTGAATATGTTTCGCAAAAAATTGAGTTCAAAAAAAGATCAGATAAAGAGCACGAATTAACTTCAGATATAATTGAACTGGTTGATCAAATGGCTTTGAATGGTGAAATTACCAATAATCAAAAAAGTAAATTTCTTGTTTTTGCTTCTATTGGTAATGTAAAAAATCAGATTAAAGAAATAAAGGCTAGAATTAATGATCCAGATTTAAAAACTAACTTTAAAATAGCTGATCGTGTTAATGAACTAAAAAATCAAGCATTGGTATTAGATTATTGCTTTAATAAAGTTGATGCAGTAGTTTCCAAATTTGAAAACAATAAGTATCCTGATTTAGAAAACTTAACAGATATTGATATAGAAGAGCTTAGAAGTGAAATCATAAACATACAATCTGAAATTAATAGTCTATCAAAAGATAATAGTAGGTTCAAAAAAATTGTACTAAAAGAAGATCTAAATAAATATTTAGAGATAAATACTTGGAAAAATTTAAAGAAAGAAATAATAACTTTTAAAATGTATACTAAAAGTGAATTGAATTATTTATCTAAGCAAAAACAATCATCTCATTCTGAACTTATTTCGTTATTTGAAGAGTACCATTTATACCTTCTAACAAAAGAAAATAATATGAATGAAATTAATAATCTATATAATAGAATACTTCATTACAATAAACATTCATTCTACTTTAAAGGTGGTTTTACGGGAAGAACTTTTTTGTATGATTTAAATAATGGAGCAAATACTATAAAAGAACGCTTTGCTGAAAGAGGTTTTCAAGGCACTCAATTTGAATTAGGTTGGTCGCATCAGTTTAAATCTTATAATTTTATAGGTGTTAATATATCTAAAAGCTATACTGATAATTCTAATTTATTAAGACCAAGAACCTTTGAATTTAAAATCATTGACAATACTGTAACACCTAGTCTTGAAGCATCTAGCTCTATAACTGCTATTTCAGGAACTTATGATCGTTTTGATGACTATCAGATTAGTGCTGATTATGTTGGTTTAATTTCATTAAAGGATAAAAGTAAATTCAATTACCAAAAACAGGATGACGATCTGTTTTTAAACATAAATCCATATTTCAGACATCACTTTTATAGTAATTCTGTTCTATATAACCCCAATACATCTATAGGCTTAGGGTTGTATGCTTTTAACGTAAATAAAAACACTATTACTGGTGGAGTTTTTTTCCAAGCAAATGATATTTTTAATACCAATACTGATCAGGCTAAAAACTTCATCAAACAATTAGATATTGGATTAGTATTTAAATACTCATTGAGTTCTTTTAGTACTAAATAAAATTTTTAAGAAACCTTATCATATTTACTTTGCCAAATGTATTTATTGAAATTTTTACCTAAAGAAATACCGTATAGTAAGCTTAAACCTACAGCACCTTTAAAGTAAAACATAAATAAAACTATAAAGTATGTAAAGTTACTTTGTTCTCTAAAGAAAAAAGTATGAGAAAGTAACGATAGAATAAAACTTACTAAAACTAGCGTGAAAATATAATTATCAACATCTTTAATACACCAGAACTTTAATCTTCTAAGCGGATGCAAATCGTTACCCCATTTGTGAATTAAATAATAATAATCGTTTCCCATTGGGGCAAAAAGTACAGGATCATCTGCTTTTTTTAATCGGAATAATACAGAGGGAGCTATAATCTTAAATCCATCTAACTTTGTATCATGGATTCTTTCTAACTCATGAATTTTTGTAATAGCTTCTTCTGGATATTCCCCTTTAAATAAAGATGTATCTAAAAAACGTAATCTGTAATCTATACACAGCTTTTTAATTTGATTAATGTGAAAAATTGCATTAGGATCAACTTCATCAATATTAAAATAATTGTTATTAATATGATCTGGACTAGATAGTTTTTGTTTTGTAGTTTCTCTTGCCTTATCTAAATCTGCAAAAATATCATGAATCCAAGATTCTATATCTGCATCTTTAATTTCTCTATTTCTTACATTTACTAATTTATCTTGAAGGTTTACAGGCTTTAACATCATTATTCAATTTTTAAATTATGAGTTACAAATACTTGAATTTATACTATAACATTTTTCTAAAAAGAAAACAAAAATAAGCTTGTAAGTACATTAATAATCAACCATGTACACACAAAAATATTTTTAATATAAATTTACAACAAAAAAAAGCTTACAACCGAATGATTGTAAGCTTTCATCCTATTTAGATTTATTCTAAAACTTAAATTGTAATGTTGTATACCAATTTCTTGGTGCAGAAGGAATAATTCCAGGTCCTGGATACCCTGTAGCTCTTCTTGTAAAATAAGAATTGTCTAATAAGTTATTTACTCCTGCTTCTAATTTTATATTTTCTGTAAATGAATACGATGCTGAAAAATCTAATATATCATAAGAAGGTATTGCTCCATCTACTCTATCGTTATTTAAAGGATTGTATTCTGAGTTTGTAGCATCTGTAAATTGTTCTGATAAATATGAATACTGTAACGATGTTAGTAAGTTTCCATATCCAAAAGATACTCCTGTTTTAAAATTCACTTCAGGAATAAATTCAACTTTATTACCATCCACACTTTCGCTTGTATTACTACTGTATTCTGAAGTTGTGTATGCAAAGTTTGAAAACACGTCTAATTTTAAATTGTCATTTTCTTCGAAAAAAGTTTCCTTAAGATTCCACTGCACCAAAGATTCTAATCCGTAAATAGAAGCTTTTCCTATATTTCCTCGTACCCATTGTCCTCTGTATGGAGGTTCGCTACTAAATACCTGTCCTATTCTATTATCGTATAACAATGAAAAGATGTTTACATCGTAAGAAATAATCTTTTGTAGCTTTCCTCTTACTCCTAAATCAATAGAATAGCCTGTTTCATCTTTTATGCTTGGATCAACTATAAATGAAGGATTGATATTTCTAATATCTGAAAAAGTTACTGACCTATAGTTTTGTGAAAAATTAAAATACGTTTCAAAATAGTTTTCTGGTTTATAACTTACACCAACTCCTAGTAATAAAAAGTTTCTATCTAATACATTATTATCTGGCGTAAACGTAACAATTGGATTACTTCCTTGAATACTTCCTCGCTCTAAATATTCACCAATAGATTCTGTTTTAATATATTCAAATCTAAAACCTGGTGTAACCGATAATTCATCAGTTATATTAAAAATATTTTCACCAAAAAATGATGCATTTAAGTTAGGGTATTCAAACTTATTCTGATTTGGGTAAAAAGGAAATTCATCTGTTTTAAATGTAAAATTTGCATCTGAACCTTTACTTCCTGGTCCTTGTTGAGAAGTGTTATTTGCTCTATAAAACTTAGCTCCTAATAATAAAACAGCGGGTTGATTTTTAATATCATATTTAGTAATTACTCTGGCTTCTGCTCCGTAGTTTTTAAAATTCCCCACTAATAAATCTCTTTCGAAATCAAAATTACCAAACCCATCTGTTTCATCTGGACCAAAAATGTCTGGATTTTCATTTACCACAAAATTATTTCCATTTCTTATCACTTCAATTCTTCTAAAACCAATGGCTTTTCTTGAAGCATCTAACGCAAATAAACTAAGTGTACCACTTACTTTATCTGAAAATTTATGCTCTAACTTTAAATTGAATAAATTCCAGTTAACAGCAAACCAATTTCTTGTTCTATAACTTTGCCTTGGATCTTCTAAAAACTGAACATCTGAAAGTCCTCCTGCCTGCTGTGCTAAATAATTTAAATGACTTACTTCTGCTTCAATTTTTGTTTTATCATTAAACTTATACCCTACATGTGCAAATGCATTTTTAGAGTCAAATCCTGAATTTGGTCTAAAGCTATCTCCTTGCTTGTAATTATAATATGCGTAGTAACTTAATTTATTGGCTGTTCCACTAACGCTTGTAAAGTTTGTAAATAGATTGAAACTACCTATTGAACTTCTAGAAATAATTTCGAATGGTTTATCTGGATTAGGTTTCTTTGTTACAAAATTTATCAAACCTCCAAACTGTGTTCCATATTGTAGAGAAGCAGCTCCTCTTATCACCTGAATTTTCTCTAACGCTTCTGTTGGTGGTGTGTAATAACTTTCAGGATATCCTAATACGTCTGCACTAATATCATAATCGTTCTGACGAGTATTAAAATTGGCTGTTCTATTTGGGTCTAATCCTCTACCTCCAATACTTAACTGTAAACCTCCATCATTGCTATCATAAATATTAAGTCCGGCTACTTTAGCATAAATCTGACGTGCATTATTTACAGATTTATTTGCTATTTCTTGATCTAATAATACAACTTCTGATTTTTTTCCTGCGTAAATATGTGTTCCTTCTACAGGTTTTAAGGTGGTTAAACCAAATGCTTGTCTTTTCTTGTACCCTAAAACTACTTCTGAAAGTACATTACTTAAAGGTTCCATTTTAACAACCAAACTGTTAGTTTTTCCAACAGTAATTTCGGTTTCATAAGTTTTATAATTGTACTCAAAAAAAACTATTCTATATTTTGTGTTATTTTTTAGACTAACTAAACTTACCTTTCCTGCATCGTTAGTAGTACCAATAAAATTACCTGCTTTAGTGTACACTTCTACTCCTAAAATAGGCTTTGATGTTCCTGCATCTATTACTTGTACGTTATTACTTTGAAAAGCGTATGTGGTTAGTGTTAAATAAAAAAGTAGTAAAAAATTATAAGCCTTTAATCTCATCTTTAAATGGTAAAATCCAATTTTTATGTTTGAAGTTGTCTTCTACTTTTAGTAAATCAATAGTAGGATCTATAAAAGGTTTACTTACTCTTCCATTTAATGAAATGTAACCTTCTACAAAAATTCCTATATTTTCAGTTTTAAGCTCTTTTTTATAATGTTCCCCTAAAAAATGAGCATACTCAATAATAAAATCAGGTTGTGTAGTCATTTGTTTCTGCTGAAACACATTTAAAAAATAACTATCATTTACCTTAAAACTATTACCTGTATCATATTTTAATACCCTAAACGCGGTGTATCCTGCTTTTTCAATTAACATTACTCTCCAAGAAAAACGATATCCTTCCTCTGTCCAAAACAATTCATCGGGATATAATAAATATCTAAAAGGCACTATTAATTGTATTCCTAAAAATAAACAGACAACAAAAAATATTTTTTTGTAAATCTTCGGCAAATATACATCTCTTACCGTATTAACACTAAACTTAATACGCAATATATCTGTAATTTTTTTTAAGGATTTCTCATGTAATTCTCCACTAAAAAAAATAAGTGTTACACATATCATTACATACGGAAACACTCCGATTGGGAATAGTAGACGAGTAAATATGTGAAAAATAACAACTAAGAAGAAAGCAAAAGGTCTTGTTTTTCTAATTAATAATAAAAATGGTATGGTTAAATCATACAGAGCTCCGCTCCAACTCATTAAATAATGGAACCAAGTATCATTCATAAATCTACCAATAACAGGAAAATCTGTTTTTGAAGATAACCATATTTTTAATGGTTGTGCTCTTAATAACCAATCTGAATTTAATTTAGCTAAACCCGCATAAAAATATACTATACCTATTAAAAGTTTAATAGAATCTACTGTCCATGACGGAACATATTTATATGATTCTTTTTTGAAATACGCATCTAAAGAATAGGTAACATTTAAAGGTAAAAAGCATAATAAAAAACTTAAAACACTTATAAAATAATAATGGTTTAAGTAGGTAGTTTTATCAATCAACTCTATATATGTGAACGATAAAAAAAATAGAATAATAGACAATCGATATTTAAAGCCTATAATAATACCAATACAAGCAATAATAGCTATTGCAAATAAAATATAAGTATACTCTCCCCAGGTTACTACCCAAGAGAATCCGTAGTATTTAAAATGAAAGTTTGGAGCAATATAGAATTTGTATACCCAACCTTTGTATAAAAATCGGACAAGGCTAAACATCATTAAAACTCCAAATAATATACGAAAAGCGGCTAATGTAGCCGCTCTTGATTTTTTATTTAGATATTGATTAACGTATTTATTAATCTCCATCACTATCTGCAAAGTCTATTGTTAAATTAAATGCATTTATAACATTTGATTTTACAGCTACTACATATTCTTGAATAGCATCAAAAGCTTTATCAAAATTAGGATTGTAATCTTGTGTTTGCTCAAAAAAGTTATCTGTAATATTGTTATTCGCTGCATCTATGTTCTGGAATAACTGCTGAATATAAGTATCTAAAGAAATATCTTCTCCGTTTACTAAAATAGTAGTTCCTAAAGATTTTAAATACTCCTGTATTCCTATAGTATCAGCATTATCTGTATAACTTCTTCCGTAATAAAAATCTTGAATAGCATCATAAGCTTCTAAATATAATATTTTAGAATTTTGAGGACTATATAAAGACTCTACAAACTCAGGACTTGCTGAAACAGAAATCGTTGGAAAGATATCTCTATTTCTAGTTCCTGAAGGAGTTGCTATTTTAGCTTCTCTAAATGATTTTTCTGTATACTGAACAAAATCATTTAATTGAATACTAAAATATGAACTAATTGTATTATCTACTTTGTTAATATTAGCTTCTTTAGATGCTTCAAAATCTTCCAATACTTTAGTAGTTATTGTAACTAAACGCTCTGACAATAATTTTAAATAATCTTGATATTTAGCTTCGTTATATTTTACTAAAACATCAGCTTCGGTAGCTTCTAAACCATTTACTAAATAATCTAACGCTGGTAAACCTTGAGAAGAATTTAAAACTGTTCTGTCTAAATTAATTTCTGTAGTGCTATCAATATTTAAAGTAATATTGTTTACATCTGCTGGATAACTGTTCACATCTAAAGAAAAACTAGATCCATAAAAAAACATTTCAACATGTTGCCAAACTTTATAAGCTTCAAATAAATCTGCTTTAACTTTAGTTAATTTGGTTGCGTCTGGTGCATCTGCAAATGCTACTACTGAAGTATTTAATGTAGTAACTTTAGTTTTAAAATCATTTGTTGCTGGTAATAATAAATTATTTACCCAACTTGTTGTTAAATTCACTCGATTAAAACTATCCTCACCATCTCCTCCATTACCTGGTTTTTCATCACTGGAACAAGAGAAAAAATAAAAAAGTGTGACTATTGGTAATATGTACACTATTTTTTTCATAAAATTTTGGTTTTAAATTTGACTGTAAAAATAATAAAGGGATTGCTTAAGAGCAATCCCTTTTGATATATATTTATATGTATATTTTAATATTATACATTTTTAACTAATTAAGGATTTACATCTTCAACAGTCCAAGAAATACCACCTACACTTTTACCTGCAATAGCATCTGCCATATCAGTTAATTGAGTAGGAGTAACATCCCATAATCCATCTCCTGTTGTTAAAATACTGATGAATCCATCAACATCAGCATCTGTAAAATATCTATCTCCGTTAGCATTTACTACATAACGTAAACTATTTACAAAACCATATCCTTCACATAAATCGTGGAAAGCATCTTCTCTCTTTTTAGTTGCTCCTGGAGCTGCTGCTTCTGAAATAATTTCTGCACCACCAATTAAATAATGTACAGCTCTTACTGCAATTACTAAACCTAACTTTTCACGTAAAACTTTTACTTGAGTATCTCTCTCTGTGTAATTCTTTTCTACAATTGCAATTCTACCTTTTACAAAAGCAGTAAAAATATCACTTTCTAAACCTGTAAATTTAGGTAAACCTGCTACATTATCAATGTACTTATAAATTAAGTTCTGTGCTGAAGTATTTCCGTAAATATAACCGAAAGACTCATCCCAGTGGTGCTCCATAGTTGTATAACTCTTTCCTTCTGCTACAGTACCAGCATCATTTAAAGCTCTGTAATCTTTAGCCCCATCAGCATCGTCTCCGTTTTCATTATCTAAACGATTTAAATAATGGTTAACAGCTTGATCATAAGCTAATGCTCCTGCCATAGATTTCGTAAATAATTGATCTAATTCAAGTCCTTGCTTATTAACATATCTTCTAGTAGTTCCATCAGATTCTAAGAAAGATCCTGCTTGACCAGCTGCTGCAGTTGCTGTCCAATTGTCTAATACATCTTGGTGCTTAGTTATGAAAGCATCTATAGCTTCAACATTCGTTTTTCCTTGTCCAGAAGTATTTTTATCAGATCCAAAAATACCTATTGAAGAAGAAGACTTTGGTCTTACAACTTTAGTAGTTCCGTTTAATGATGCATCTGAAAAACCAGCACTTTGAAGTTCTCCTCCTACTTCTACACCTTCAAATTTTTCTCTAATATCAGCTACAGAAGTTTCAGATTTTAAGTTGCTTCCTATTTCTTTAGCTTGCTTTAAACGAGTTGTTTGTCCGCTAAAGCTTACAGTTGCTTCTCCTTCTCTAGTGAATAAAGTTTTATAATTATTAATGTAATCATTATTATAATCACCATCATCACCTCTAGAAAAATCAGTACCTGTTATTACTTCACTCACTTTAGGTGTACTTACAGTAGTACCAGGGTCTGGAGTTATACCTCCATCAGTATCGTCAGAACATGAAGCTAATATTGCTCCCAGAACAAATAAACTTAAAATGTTTTTTTTCATTATAGATTTATTAAAAAATAATTTTCGGCTAAATTATTAAGGATAATGAAAATAAAAAAATTTATTTAGATTTATTTAAAATAAAATTTATAATAAGTTTAAATAAAGATTATAAAACAATGAGAAAAAAAGAAACAAACACCTGTTAATCAATAAAAAACAGATTATTATCTAATATTTTTTGTATTGATATGAATTAGTGAAATTACGATAAGAAGAGCATGATAATAAGAATCAAACTTGATTGGAGATGCAAAAAGGATGGTAAAAAAAGAGGCGAAAAAGACTTTTTATAATTATTCTTTTTATCGGAAAAGTAAAAGAGGTTGATATAATAATGTATAAATCTAGATTTGATGTTATACAGATTACATTAATAATTAATGTAAGATCAAATTAGAAAAAAGATCTTAGAATTAATGTCTTAGATTAAGGGTACTAAAATTAGTATTGATATTTTCTAATATTCTTCTTGATGATTTTTCTGTAATATACTAACTCATCAAATTGATAGAAGAAATTAATCTTTTTATCAGCAACTGTTTTAGGATTTTTAATTTTCCCTTCACCTAAAACAAAAGCAGTCCAACTTTCAGCAATATCTTCTTCTGGACTCTCAGCTGCGTAATCTGTTAAGAAAGTTGTGTAGTTATCTTTATAAAGACCATATAATTTTTCTAAACAACTTTTTTGTTCTGTGTAGCAATATGTTTTTTGAATAAAGTCCCATTCTTCTAATAAACCATCATCCCAAAATTCGTTAACAAATTTGTTTAAATAGCTTTTCTTATTAGTTACACCTTCTAAAGTAACGTAAGGTTCATTACTATCTTGATTAATTTTTGATTCTGGTCTTGGTTTAATTTGTGTATTATTCAAAGTAAGTAAATGACCAAATTCATGTACTAAAGTATAGATTGATTGACTAATTCTAGAATCATCCTTACTAGTAAAATCAACATCTATTGGATCTAGAACAAGTTGCCATTCTGTATTATCTTCATTTAATGATCCTAAAGCTCCTGTTTTTTCATCTTCTCCATCTGTAATTAAAACTAGTCTTTTAATATATTTCTGAGTTATTCTCTTAGGAAACATATTGTAAAAAACATTCCAATTATATCTAGCAATGCTAGTTTCTTCGTCACTGTTATCTATAAAAATACCGTTCTTTATATCCCAACTACCAAGGTTTTCGCTATCTGATGGATCTACTGGATTGGGGTGCAGTGAAAATCCTAAAAAGAAAAAGACTAATAAACTAAACTTCATCTAAAATCATATAAAATTAAATACTTCTAATGCTTTATTATAAGCACTTTCAAAACTCATTGGCTTTACATTTGTATCGATTTTGTTGGTTGTAAAATATGACAACATTTTTTCTGTTGGCATGTTACCTGTTAAATCGTCCTTAGCCATAGGGCACCCTCCATAACCTTTAATTGCACCATCAAACCTTTTACAGCCAGCTTTATAAGCACTGTCGATTTTTTCAAACCAAGTTGAAGGTGTCGTATGTAAATGAGCACCAAATTCAATATTAGGATATTCCGGGGTCAAATTCGAGAATAGATAGTCTATAATTTTTGGGGTTGAACTACCTACCGTGTCCGACAAAGATACAATCTTCACTCCCATCTTTGCAAGTTTCTCTGTCCAATTTGCCACTATATCAACATTCCACGGGTCTCCGTAAGGATTACCAAAACCCATCGACAGGTAAGTTACAACTTTTTTATCATTTCTCTGCGCAATATTCAAAATATCTTTCAAAATATCTACAGATTCTGCAATTGTCTTGTGTGTATTACGCATTTGAAAGATCTCAGAAATAGAAAAAGGATACCCTAAATAATCAATTTCTTCAAAAGCGCACGCATCATTTGCTCCTCTTACATTAGCTACAATGGCTAATAATTTACTATCAGTTTTAGATAAATCTAATTTATTTAAAACTTCAGCAGTATCTCTCATTTGAGGTATTGCTTTAGGAGATACAAAACTTCCAAAATCTATCGTGTCAAAACCTACTTTTAGCAATGAATTTATGTACTTTGCCTTTAAATCTGTAGGTATAAAATGACTTTTTATTCCTTGCATAGCGTCCCTCGGACACTCTATGATTTTAACTCTTTCAATCATTATGCCAAATATAGGGATATTTATATGTTATATTTTTAAAACTTATAAAATTGAGTGTTAATTTTTTTTATTTTTCACAAAAGTGTAACAACTTATTTTTTCATGGGTCTTTGAGATAGATTAACTAGAATTGGAAACACCAAACGCACACATAAAACAATTATTAGAAAGCTGTAAAAAAAATAATACATCAGCTCAAATGCAACTATATAAGTTGTATTACAAAGCTATGTTTAATTCTGCTTACAGAATTTTAAAAGACGAATTTGAAGCTGAAGACGTTATGCAAGAAGCATTTTTAGCTGCTTTCACAAAATTAAATGACTTTAAAGGTGAAGTAACTTTTGGTGCTTGGCTAAAAAGAATCGTTATAAACAAAAGTTTAACACAACTAAAAAAGAACAATCGTTATAATGAAGTAAAAATGGAAGTTGTTTCTGATAATGATGTCAACGAAATTGAAGAGATAAATTATAATGATGTTAATGTAAAAACAATTATTGGAGCCATTAACTCATTAAAAGAAAATTATAGAGTTGTGTTGACTTTAAATTTAATAGAAGGCTATGATAATGAAGAAATTGCTCAAATATTAAACTATAGTAATGAAAATGTTCGAACAACAATTTCTAGAGCGAAAAAGAAATTAAAAGGATTATTAATAGATAGTAAAAAACAAATGAATGCAAATGGATGATAAATTAAGAGATTTTGTTTTAAATAATGATTTTGACATTTATGAACCTCATTCGGGTCATGAAGATCGATTTTTGAAGAAACTTGAAGCTAAAAAAAATAATAAGAATCATTTTTCTTGGAAATGGTTATCTATAGCCGCCACAATTACTTTACTAATAGGAATTTTTATTGGAAGTAATTATACAGAAAGGAATCAAATGAGTGAAATGGCAGAAACAGAATCATTCTTTATAAACACAATTAATCAAGAATTAAAAGAAATTGAAAGGCATAGAAATATTGAAACTGAAAGTATTATTGAAGATGCCTTAGAACAAATTGAAGAATTAGAAGATCAATTTAAAAGTTTTAAAAATGATCTGGAAACTATGGGTAATGAAAAACAAATCATAAAAGGTATGATTGATAATTACCAACAAAGATTACAAATATTAGAAAACTTATTATATCAATTAGATGTTATTAAAAACCCCGAGAAACAAAATGAAGAGTTCAATGAAATTATATAAAATCACCTTCCTCCTACTTCTTTTACCAATTATTGGCTTTGCTAATAAACCAAAAGATAAACATGAAAAAACTAAAAACATTAGTAAAAGGTTTGAGGTAAAGAATAACGCAACTTTATACGTTAACAACAAGTATGGAAACGTTACAGTTACTACTTGGGAAGAAAACACCATACAAATAGATGTAAAAATACTTGTAAAAGGTAGTAACATTGAAAAAGTAAACGATAAGTTAGATGGTATAAATGTTGTTTTTGAATCGAGTGAAAGTTTAGTAGAGGCTAGAACTAGGATTGAAGATACTAAATCTAGCTGGAGCTGGTGGGGAAATAGCTATAAAAATATTAGTTATAAAATTAACTATTACATTAAAATGCCTAAAACAAATAATGCCGATCTTCATAATAAATATGGCGGAATTGAATTAGATGTTTTAGAAGGAAGAGCAAATATTGATTGTGATTACGGATCTATACAAATTGAAAAACTACTAAATGATGGAAACTCTATTAATTTAGGTTACTGTGGAAACTCTACTATTAATTACATGAAATCAGGTAATATACGTTCTGATTATTCTAAATTGAGTGTAAATGAAAGTAATGACTTAAAAGTAAATGCTGACTATAGCGGAATAAAAATAGGTACAACTAAAGAAATTAATTTTAACTGTGACTATGGTAGTATTGCTATTAAAAATGCAGATTTTATAACTGGAAATTCTGATTATGCTGGTATGCAAATTGGCACGGTTACTAAAGATCTTAATATTAATACTGATTATGGTGGGCTAAAAATTAAAAATCTAGCCAAAGGGTTTCAAAAAGTTTATATCGATGGAAGCTACGCTGGTATAAAAATAGGAACACCTAGCAACAATAATTTTGATTTTATCTTAAATCTTAGTTACGCTGGATTTAGCTATCCTGATGAATCTGTAAACATGAAAAAATCTATCAAAAAAATATCTAAAAAATATTACGAAGGTAGTTATGGTAACTCTGAAACAGGTTCTAAAATTGAAATTAAATCAAACTACGGAGGTGTATCTTTAAAGGTAAATGATTAATTACTTTCTCAATATCATTGACTTGTAAATTAAATACCTTGCCAAATAGTATAGTAAATGGTAAATGATAATGAAAGAGATGTGATTATTAACAAAATCAGAAAAAGCCATTAAAATATCAGCCATAGGCATTAAGGTAGTCCCCCAGAAAAAGTAACGAGCTTTGTTATTGTTTTTATTCAATAAGTTTAAAAAAGTAAAAAACACTAAAATTACAGACAAAGCTCCCATTAATAAAACAGGAACCCTAATTAAATCTATGTACCTATAGAATAATGTGTAGATAGCTATAAAAGTCAGAATAAAAGGTAATACGTAAATAAACATTTTAGCTGAAAGCCTTGGAAAAACTGAACTTTTTATAACTACAATGTATAAAAACCTATTAACTATTAATAAAAATAAAGCGGGGTAATAAAAATCTGCTTCAAAAACGAATAGTGAATCTGAAAGAATCGATATCAGTAATATTAGTACGTACCAGTAATTTACCTTGTATGTGGTTTCTAAATATAAAAATGATAACGACAATAGCGCTACTAGTTTAACAACAAACTCTATATTAAGATCCTGAACCACTAACGTATAGCCTACAGAAAGCGAAGCTATTACATACAAAATTGTAAGCGTTAGATTTATTAGTTTGTTAGGTTTTTTTTGGCTCAAGTACTGTAAATTAAAAACTAAAAATAAAATAAAAAATGAAAAAACTACTATTTGTAACACTTATTTTATCATGTGTAAATGGCTTCTCTCAAAGTTGGTGGAATTCAAAAAAAGTAAAAGGAAATGGAAATATCACTACGGTTACTAGGTCTATAAAAAGTTTTGACAAAGTGCATGTTGGAGGCTTTTTTGATGTAGAATTAGTTGACGGAAGAGAAGGGAAAGTTACTATTAAAGGAGAAGAAAATATTATACCTTACATTATTACTGAGGTACGTGATAGAAGTCTAAAAATTAAAGTAAAAGATCATGTAAATATTAAAACTTACAAAAAGTTAACAGTTACAGTACCTTTTAACTCTATTTCTAGTGCATCGTTAGGTGGATCGGGTAATATTTTTATTAAAAAAACAATAAACAGTGAGAATACATCATTTTCTTTAGGCGGATCGGGTAATATTAAAGCTACTGTAGATACTAATTCGGTTAAAAGTTCTATTGGTGGTTCTGGTAACATATATTTAAAAGGAAAAACAAATTCATTAAAAAGCTCAATTGGTGGTTCTGGTAATTTAATTGCATACGAGCTAAATTGTAAAGAGCTGAAAGCTAGTTTAGCTGGATCTGGAAACATTAAAGCTTCTGTTTCTTACAAAATAAAAGCCACTCTTGTTGGTTCCGGTAACATATACTATAAAGGAAGTCCTGAACTGGTTGACACAAATGCTATTGGATCTGGAAGTATTATAAAAAAGTAGATAGTTAATACTATTATAAATTTTGAAAAGATTGCATCAATTGTAATCTTTTTTCTTTTAACGACTCATTAACTACATTCCTACAATAAATTACTACTTTTGAAAAAACACGATCGATTTATGAGGAATTTATTTTTACTTTTTGCTATGATTTTTATTTGTGAATTTGCTTTTTCACAAAATCCTTCAAAATACAAAGCAGAGAGAGAAAAGACTCATAATCTTGTTCATACAAAACTTAAAGTCGATTTTAATTTTAAAGATCAAACTATGAACGGTGAAGAATGGGTTACAGCTAAACCTCACTTCTATCCTTCAGATAAATTTACTTTAGATGCAAAATCGATGCTAATTCATGAAGTATCATTGAATAATAAAAAATTGAACTATAATTATGATGATCATGAATTAATTATTGAGCTACCTAAAAAATACAATCGAAACGAAGAATTTATCATTTATATAAAATACACTGCTCAGCCAGAAAAAATAAAAAATAAAGAAACAAAGAGCTTTTCTGCTGACAAAGGGTTATACTTTGTAAATCCTACTGGATTTGATAAAAATAAGCCTACTCAAGTTTGGACTCAGGGTGCTACTGAAGCTAATAGTTGTTGGCTTCCTACTATTGATGCTCCTAATCAAAAAACTTCTCAAGAAATATACATTACTGTTCCTGATAAGTTTGTAACTCTTTCTAATGGTCTTTTAGAAAAACAGACAAAAAATTCAGACGGAACAAGAACAGATTACTGGAATTTTAAACAAAAACATGCTCCTTATTTATTTTTTATGGGAGTTGGTGAGTACGAAATCATTAAAGACACCTACAAAAATATTCCTATAGAATATTATGTAGAAAAACAATATGCTCCGTATGCTAAAGACATTTTTGGAAATACTCCTGAAATGTTAGCTTTTTTCTCAAAAATTACTGGAATTGAATACCCTTGGAGTAAGTACTCTCAAATTGTAGGAAGAGACTTTGTTACTGGAGCTATGGAAAATACAACTGCAGTTATTCATTCTGAAGCCGCTTATCAAACTCCTGGACAATTAATTGATGAAAATGTTCAAGAAACTGTCATTGCTCATGAAGCTTTTCATCATTGGTTTGGAGATTTGGTTACTGCTGAAAGTTGGAGTAACATTGCTGTAAATGAAAGTTTCGGAAATTACAGTGAGTATTTATGGTTAGAACATAAATATGGTAAAGATATTGCTGATGCTCATTTATTTGAAAATATTAAAGCTTATAAAAACGGACAAAATCAAGATAAAAATTTAGTTCGTTTTTATTATGATAGTAAAGATGATGTATTTGATGCTGTTAGCTATAACAAAGGAGGCGCTATTTTACACATGCTTCGTAAGTATTTAGGAGATGAAGCTTTTTATGCTGGCATTCATAAATATTTAAAAGATAATCAATACAAAACGGGTGAAGTACATCAGTTACGTTTAGCTTTTGAAGAAATTAGTGGTAAAGATTTAAACTGGTTTTTCAATCAATGGTTTTATGGTAAAGGACACCCAGATTTAGATATTTCATATGATTATAACAAGCTACGAAAAACGGTTACTGTAAATGTATACCAAACTCAAGATACTGAATTTCAATTCCCGCTAGCCATCGATATTTTTGAAAAAAACGGAACTGTTAACCGTCATCACGTATTTGCAAATAGAAGAGAAACTTCATTTACATTTCCTTATGTAACTCAACCTAAACTAGTGCAAATAAATGCAGATGGAGTTTTGCTATGTACTCTAAACGAAAACAAAGTATTGAGTGATTATATCTTTCAGCTTAAGAATGCTAAAAATTATGAACACAAAAGAGAGGCATTATTAGAAGTTGCCAAACAACAACAATACGATAACAAGGCGTTTAACGCTATTGCCGATGCTTTAAATGCTCCTTTCTACAAAATAAGAAAACTTGCTTTAGAGCATATCAATTTAATCAATAAAAATGCTAAAAAAAGAGTTATTGAACGAATTAAAGAAATGGCTAATAACGATCCAAAAACGTTAGTACAGGCAGCTGCTGTAGAAACTTTAGGTAAATTAACCGATCCTTTATTAAAACCAATTTTTGAAAAAGCTTTAAACAGCAAATCATTTGCAGTTATGGGTAAAGCTTTGGTTGCTATGTATTATATTGATAAACCATTAGCTGTAAAAAAATCAAAAGAATTACCTTTAGAAGTTAAAAATATAATTGCAACTCCTTTAACTAGAATTTATCTTGAAGAGAATGATGAAAGTGAACTTATTTTTATTGCAGGAAATGTAGTTACAGGTATGTACTTAAGTCAAGATAAAGCTACTCAAAGCTTGTACAAAAAAGCATATGATAAAATTGCTGAAAGTAATAATACTGAAGCTATTCAGAATTTAGTAAATGATATTGTAGTAAAAGGAAAGCAATATCAACAATATGGTTTTAATAATGTAGGTATTAGCTTAATGCGAAGCATGGTACAAACACAAAAAAACAAAGACAATAAAAATGAAGTTAAAAATATTGCCATAATTAAAGATGCTATGGCTCGATTACTTCAATAAATTAAAAAAAAGACCAAAGTAGATACTTTGGTCTTTTTTTTAATTTATAACTTCTACTGTCATTGGTATATCTTCTAAAGGCCAATCATCAGAACCTACTTCTACTTTCGCTATTTTTTCAATTGTAGAAAATCCTGAAATTACTTCGCCAAAAACAGTGTGTTCTTTATCTAAATGTGGTGCTCCTTTTTTATTTTGTACAATGTAAAAATTAAATGGACTTGATAATTTCTTTGGATTATTCTCTACATCTTTTGCTGCTGCTAATGATCCGTATTTATGTCTTCTCCTTTTTCTAATTTCTGGTTTTAATCTGTAATGCTGATATTTACCTCTAATTCTTGCTGTTTCAGATTTATCAGAATCACCTGCCTGAACCACAAAGTTTTTAGCTACTCTGTAAAAATAAGCAGTGTTAAAATATTTGATTTTTGTTAAGAATATAAAATTTGCTCTATGGATTGGAGTGTCATTAAACAAGCGTAATTTAATTTTTCCAAATTTTGTAGTTATCAATACTTTGGTTTCTTTATTTAACTCTCCGTACTTCGTAAAAAAAGCATCTACATTAGTTCTATCTAACGTATCCCATTCTTCTAAAACCTCTTTTTCTTTTACTTTCTTAATTTTTTTCTCAACTTTTTTTATTGGCGCTACCTTTTCAACCTTCTTTTTAGGTACTTGTTTTTTTTCTTCATTACAACTTACAAAAGTGATAATTGCCACTAAAATTAAAAAGATGCTTGTTTTATGAAACATTTTTATTTGTATTATTTTGGTGTAAATATACTGAAAAGAGTTTTCGAGTTTCAGCTTTTAAACTTAAAACGGTATTGTTACATTTGTATATATGATAGAACAGGTAATTTTAGTTGACGAACAAGACAACGAAGTAGGGTTAATGGAAAAGATAGAAGCGCATGAAAAAGCAGTTTTACATAGAGCTTTCTCTGTTTTTGTTTTTAATGATAACAACGAGTTAATGCTTCAACAAAGAGCTAAAGAAAAATACCATTCTCCACTACTTTGGACCAACACATGTTGTTCTCATCAACGAAAAGGAGAAACTAATTTACAAGCAGGTAAAAGACGTTTACAAGAAGAAATGGGATTTGTATGTGAACTTGAAGAAGTGTTTTCTTTTATTTACAAAGCTCCTTTTGATAATGGCTTAACAGAGCATGAACTTGATCATGTTATGATTGGTAAATTTAACGGAGAACCAGCTATTAATAGAGATGAAGTTGAATCTTATAAATGGATGACTTTAGAAGCTGTAAAAGAAGATATAGAAACGAATCCTGACAATTATACTGCTTGGTTTAAAATTATCTTTGAAAAATCGTACGACAAAATTGCTAACCACAAAATTTCTTAAACATGCCTAGAGTAACTGTACACAGAAAAGCTCATTTTAATGCAGCACATCGTTTATACAGAAAAGATTGGAGTGATGACAAAAACTTTGAAGTTTTTAATAAATGTAGTAATCAATATTTTCATGGTCATAATTACGAATTAATTGTTTCATTAACTGGTGAAATTAGCCCAGAAACAGGTTATGTTTATGATTTGGGAGTATTACGAAATTTAATTAAAGACGAAATTGAAGAAGCTTTTGATCATAAGAACTTAAATATTGAAGTTCCTGAATTTAAAGACTTAATTCCTACTGCAGAAAATATTTCAGTAGTTATATACAACAAACTACGCGTACATATTCCTGAAGACTTAGATATTAAAATTACCCTATACGAAACTCCAAGAAACTTTGTGAGTTATAGCGGTGAATAAAACTGATATACAAATAAAAAGCTCAAAAACCTTTGCTTTTGAGCTTTTTAAACAAACAAACCAAATTAACTTACAAAAGAAGTTATTCAAACTTAGTGTGTTTATAATCAGTGACAAAACCTAGTCATTAATATAAACGTTAAAGTTTTGTCTTTTTATTATTTATTTTAAGCTATTTTCAGAATATGTAAATATGTACCTTTGTAGCATTCTAAAAGCATATTTTACATGAAAATAGTTGCCATGATTCCTGCTCGTTATGAAGCTTCACGCTTTCCAGGAAAACTTATGAAAAACTTAGGAGGTAAACCCGTAATTGTTCGAACTTACGAAAGTGCTCTTCAAACTCAATTATTTGATGAAGTATATATTGTTACCGATTCAGAAATTATATCAGAAGAAATAACTAAAATTGGTGGTAAAGTAATAATGAGTCAAAAAGAACATGATTGTGGCTCTGATAGAATTGCGGAAGCTGTTGAGAATATGTCTGTAGATATTGTTATTAATGTGCAGGGAGATGAACCATTTATTGATGCTACATCTTTAAGTAAACTTATTGATGTTTTTAAAGTTGATAATAAAAAAGAGGTAGACTTAGCTTCGTTAAAAGTGAAAATTACTGAAGAAGAAGAAATTAAAAATCCTAATAATGTAAAAGTTATTACCGATACTCGAAATTTTGCTATTTACTTTTCTCGTTCCGTAATTCCATACCACAGAGACACAGATATTAATGTTTCTTATTTTAAACACAAAGGTGTTTATGCTTTTAGAAAAGAAGCTTTAATGGATTTTTATACTACTCCTATGACACCATTAGAAAAAGCTGAAAAAATTGAAGCTATTCGCTATTTAGAAGTTGGTAAAAAAATAAAAATGGTAGAAACACAAATAGATTCTATAGGAATTGATACTCCAGATGATTTAGAAAAGGCTATTAAAAAACTGAATTCTTAAAAATTAATAAAAGTTAGGACTGAGATTTTTTCAATCCTAACTTTCATATTAAAACAGTTAATTAAAACTGTTAAATCAAACGAGAAATTGATTCTTTTCTCGTTTGTAAAAATTAATCCTCTACTTTGTTAGTCGTTTATTTTTTTATAATTTTTTTAGTAAACTTCTTCTTACCAAATACATTTATAAAGTAAAGATCATTTTTAAACTTCTTTAATGGTATGTCAGTATTTGTACTCATTAATTTTTTACTTAAAATAATCTGACCATTTATATTATGTATTGTAATGGTTGAATAATCTACTAGGTTATCTACAGAAATAGTAAGGTTATCTGTTTTTTGAGTAATTTTTACTTTATTACTCTCTAAATCAGATGATATTTTCCCTTTTGATACTTTATTAGCAGCAGAATTACAATTTCCTATCAGCGTCCATACTTGGTACTTATCTGAGTTTAATTTTGGATTCTGACCACGAGTATACCAATTGTTTTTATAAATTTTATTTTCATAAACAACTTTAGTATTACTTTGAGGATATATCGTAGAGCTAGACCATACTGGAATATTTCCACAACCTTGATTGTTTTGATCTCCATCTCCGCCACCATCATTATTATCATCTTTTTTATTTTCAAAAAGAATATAACCAGGGCAATGAATCCAATCACTATAACTTCCTCCACAACTATCATTTTGCCACACACCAGTGTTTACTTTTTGATCTTCAGCCTGAAGTTTTTTTCCGCTAATTGTAATATAATCAACTTGAACATCTCTTCTTACTCCTGCAACATCGTTTGTAAATTCTACTTTAACATTCTTGTTTTTATCACCATTAATAGCGTAGTTTTTAAAGTTTCTTGATAATGTGATTGTTCTTAAAACTTTATTGTTTATAGATACATCTATAGTTTCGTCACCAGAAACTCCTTTGGCTCTAATAATAATATTACCATTAGTTTCATCACCATCATTAGTATCTCCACCATTATCTGGTTCTCCATTATCTGGCTCTCCGTCACCTGGTGTTTCATCATTATTACTACACCAATTTTTCATAATAGTTCTTACTTTCTTACCAGAGTCTGTTAAATTCTGCGAAGACCAATTCCCCTTAGTAGATGCTCCAGATTTTATAATTGAAGCTCCTTCGTTTTTATCATGTACAGACCAATTAAGATGAGATATTTTGTTTTCTGCTAAAAATTTCATCCACTCATCAGTAGAACCATTATCTACAGCACCATTTCCGTTTGCAGAAACACTACCCCATTCCGTTACCATTAAAGCTATTCCATTATTTAAAGCTGTTCTAGCCTTTTGTCGTAAAGATTCTTTATGAGTTGCAGCATAAAAATGTAATGTATATGCAATGTTTTTACTGCTAGTAATAGGGTTTCTTGAAGCAGCATCAACATCTTGAGACCATGTTGAAGTTCCTACTATTATTAAATTATTCTGATCAATACTTCTAATAGCAGAAATAACCTTTTCTGCATAAGACTTTATAGTAGACCATGGTGTATATATAGGCTCATTGTAAATTTCATAAATTACATTTGGATGTTTACCATAAAGAGAAGCCATTTCTTTAAAAAATGCTACAGCTTCTTCTTCATGTTCTTCAGCATGATGAGAATGCCAATCTATAATAACATAAAGTCCTTCATTAATTGCTGCCTCAACAATAGTTTTAACTCTATTCTTATTTCCAACAGGATCATTCAAATATCCTCCATTGTCTTCAACTCCCATTGCAGCTCTTACAATGTTGCTATTCCAATCTTTTTTAAGCCATGATACAACGTCTTTGTTATAAAATTTTTCTGCTCCCCAGCCCGTATTGGACCAAAAGAAGCTATTTCCTGCAAAACTTACAGGCTCATCTTTTTGATTTACGATTTTATTTCCAGATACTTTTAAACTTCCATATGTATCAACAGGTCTAGAATCACAATTATTCTGAGAGTTTATGCATAATACAAATGCGAAGATTGTTAAAAAAGTTAGACTCTTTTTTAAATTTTTCATTAATTTAGATTTATATTTTGTTAGTATTTTAATACCAAAAAACAAAATAGGTTAGGGATTAAGATTCATTATTAATAACTGAATATTTATTGAATTATTATTCAAACCAAAATCTCATACCCAATACACTAAAAACCAATGAAAAACAACCAAAATTTAGGAATAATTGCTTTTGATGCAGATGATACACTTTGGGTAAACGAAACTTATTTTAGAGAAGCTGAAGATGCTTTTGCTAAATTGTTAAGTAATTATGAAACTGAAAATAAAATACACCAAGAACTTTTTAAAAAAGAAATTGATAATCTACATCTGTATGGTTACGGTGTAAAAGGCTTTACACTTTCTATGGTTGAATGTGCATTAGAACTTTCTAATAATAATGTACAGCCCGAAACCATTAATAAAATACTTGATATAGGTAAAACAATGTTGGAAAAACCGATAGAGCTACTGGATAATGTTGCTGAAACTTTAGAATATTTAAGTAATAAAAATTATAAATTGATTGTTGCTACAAAAGGAGATTTACTAGATCAGGAACGTAAGCTAGAAAAATCTGGAATATTATCTTATTTCCATCATGTAGAAGTAATGAGTGAGAAAAAAGCTGTCGATTATAAAAAACTAGTGAAACACTTAGATATAAATCCTTCAGAGTTATTAATGATAGGGAACTCATTAAAGTCTGATGTATTACCATTACTAGAAATCGGAGCCTCTGCAATTCATATTCCTTTTCATACAACTTGGGCACATGAAACAGTAAGTGAATCGCAAAAAAAAGAAGCTAACTACCAAACTTTATCAAGTATAAAAGAACTTCAGAACTTGTTATAAGTCTTATCTGTTTATTTTTAGAAATATTTCAGAAAGAATTAGATAAAATCATTTAATTTTGCATAAAAATATTAATTATGGCTAGCGTAAAAAATCTTAAAAAAGATATCAATTACACTTTAGGAGATATTATTGAAGAATGTTATGTATGGGAGTTAATGAATCCTAAAGAAGACACTACAAAATCACAAGGAATTATCGATGAAGCGATTGTTGTTTTTGATGAATTAATTGTCAAAGTGCATGCTAAAAATGTTGAAAACAAGAGAGCTCACTTTAAAGCAATAAATTCTGATTTAGAAACTAAAGCAAAATCTTTAGTAGCAAAAGTAAACGCGCTTTAAAATCATTTAAAGTAAATTATTAAAAAACCGTTTAAAGATATTTTAAACGGTTTTTTTATGCTATCTAACTAAACCAGGAAAAGATGTTACTGGTTCTATTTTAATATCTGCGAAGTTTTCTGCGATATATACTTTTAAATCACCTCCATTTTCAACTATCTGCCATTCTCCACATTCATCTGCAAAGTTTTCTACAAACTTAACTTTTATATCTGCAAAAGAGTTTACTATTTTTACTTTTACATCAGCTTCAGAAACATATTCAACAAGTTGAATTTTTCCATAAAGTTTTTTTCCGTCAAATTCACACTCCTCTAAACTTACCTCTTTATTTGTATTCGAATCTTTTACAGTAAAAGAAACAATACATAAAAGAACAGTAATTATAATGGCATAACTTAAAAATTTCATAATCTAAATTTATCTTTTATTCTGTATTATTAAATACCTAAAATCACCTAAACTTAAACAATTTAAAACAAAAATTGACAAAAATTACTATTACTTTTTCAAATGAAATAACTACATAAAAAAAGGACCAATAATAAATTATTACTAGTCCTTAATTTGCTTTATGAGTTAGTTTATTAACTAACTTCTTTTAAGCTGGTTATTACATACTTCTTTTTCCCTTTTACTTCAGAAACTGTGTAAGTAACTTCAAAAGTTTTTCCTTTATAATCTCCCGATTTTAAGTCTATTACCTTTGATGCTTCTTCAGCAACCTGATGAAAAGTTACAGTATCACCATCTTTTGTAGAAAACTTAAACCCTTCACTTTCTGAGAATTCCACAAAAGTAGCGACTATACTTTTATCTTGATTTACAATTTCTACAGCTTCTAATGTATTAGTAGCTTGTAAAGTTCCAAAAAATCCTGTTCCGATAAATAACATTAAAAATGTTACAGTTTTAAAATAATTTTTCATGTTTAATTGTTTTTGATAGTTAAACGAAATGGTTGATGATAGTAAAAACAATAAACTGCGCAGAAATTTTATTACTATACTATCGAAACGGAAAATAAAAACTCATATTTCGTTGCTTTAACAAGTTTAACTGTATTTAACAACAAAATATGAGTTATTTTAGAACTTTTAACGCTCTTTAAGAATGCTTTAAAACTATCTGATTAGTTTCTTATATTTAATACGTTTTGGCATTAAATCACCACCTAAACGTTTCTTCTTGTTTTCTTCATAATCAGAGAAAGAACCTTCAAAGAAATACACTTGAGAATCACCTTCAAAAGCTAAAATGTGCGTACAAATTCTATCTAAAAACCATCTATCGTGAGAAATTACTACTGCACATCCAGCAAAGTTTTCTAAACCTTCTTCTAATGCTCGTAATGTATTTACATCTAAATCATTTGTAGGCTCATCTAATAATAATACGTTCCCTTCTTCTTTTAAAGTCATTGCTAAATGCAAACGGTTACGCTCACCACCAGATAAAGTGTTTACTTTTTTGTTTTGCTCACTTCCTGCAAAATTAAAACGACTTAAATAAGCTCTAGAGTTTACTTGTTTTCCTCCCATCATTACTAAATCTTGACCTTCAGAAAAGTTTTCCCAGATAGATTTCTCAGGATCAATATTAGAATGAGATTGATCTACATATGCAATTTTAGATGTTTCTCCAACTTTAAAATTACCAGCATCAGGAGTTTCCTCTCCCATTATCATTCTAAAAATTGTTGTTTTACCAGCACCATTCGGTCCAATAATTCCGACAATCCCTGCTTGCGGTAAGTTAAACTCTAAATTTTCATATAATAACTTATCACCATAAGCTTTAGAAACCCCAGTAGCTTCAATTACATTGGTTCCTAAACGAGGTCCGTTAGGAATATAAATTTCTAACTTCTCTTCTTGCTGCTTTTGGTCTTGACTCATTAATTTTTCATAGTTCTTCAAACGTGCTTTCTGCTTTGTTTGACGACCTTTAGCTCCTTGACGCACCCATTCTAACTCTCGTTCTAATGTTTTCTGACGCTTAGAAGCTGTTTTACTTTCTTGTGCTAAACGCTTCGATTTTTGATCTAACCAAGAAGAATAATTTCCTTTCCAAGGAATACCTTCTCCCCTATCTAACTCTAAAATCCAACCAGCAACATTATCTAAGAAATATCTATCGTGCGTTACTGCAATTACAGTTCCTTTATATTGTGCTAAATGATGCTCTAACCAATGTACAGATTCTGCATCTAAGTGGTTGGTAGGCTCATCTAATAATAAAATTTCTGGCTCTTGTAATAATAATCTACACAAAGCAACTCTACGACGCTCTCCTCCTGAAAGTACTCCGATTTTTTTATCAGAATCAGGTGTACGTAAAGCATCCATTGCTATTTCTAACTTTGTATCTAATTCCCAAGCATTTGAAGCATCAATTTTATCTTGTAATTCAGCCTGACGCGCCATTAACTTCTCCATCTTGTCAGCATCAGAATATACTTCTTCTAAACCAAACATATCGTTAATCTTGTTGTATTCATCAAGAACTGCAACTGTTTCAGCTACACCTTCTTTTACAACTTCCATTACCGTTTTATTTTCGTCTAATTGCGGCTCTTGCTCTAAGTATCCAACTTTATAACCTGGAGAAAAAGTAACTTCTCCTTGGTAATTTTTTTCTACACCAGCTATTATTTTTAATAAAGTAGATTTACCCGATCCGTTTAAACCTAAAATTCCAATTTTTGCTCCGTAGAAAAAACTTAAATATATATCTTTTAAAACTTGTTTCCCTGTTGATTGATAGGTTTTAGAAACCTTATTCATAGAGAAAATGACTTTTTTATCGTCTGACATGTTAATTGATTATTTGATTTGATGATTTAATTATAAAGATACTAATATGATCAATAATACTAGTATCTATATTTTTAAAACTTTTAAAGATTTTTTACACTAACACAAAAAAATCCAATTGTACTTACATTTACATTTTGAGGATATTGTTTTATGGAAATATTTTGTGCAATGAGTATTTTTATACTCTTCCTTTTAGTGCATTAAATACCCAAGCTATAGAAAAGAAACCTAAAGCTACTGCTCCAAAACCATAACCTGCTATCTCATCATATTTAAAAACTGCTAAGGCAGTTAATAATAACCCCATGATCACCATTATTAAAGTTGCATAGGTCAACACTGTATTTTTGTTCATTGCCATAATTAATTTCAAAAAAATTGAGCTACAAATATCGTTAATAATTTAGATTTTACAATTTTACGATAAAAAGTTAAACACCCATTTTTATAGTTTGTTCATTTTTAGTGGTAATAACTTAAAAATTTCTTCTCATTCCACCAGATCTATTTCCTCTCATGCCTCTTGAATTTCGTCTAACTTTTTGTGTTGGTTTTGGATTTAATTTTTCTTTTTCTTTCTTCTGAAATTTTAACCATTTTTTTAATTGTTTTTTGGTTAAAACCTCCATCAAACGCTCATTTAAGCTAGCATCAGTCCTTTTCACTTTTAGTCTTACTGGTTTTAAAGTCCTATTCGCCTCCTTCCTAGCTTCTCTTATCGATTCAAAATCTTTATTTTCTCTTGCAATTAAAATCGTCTCTTCAAAAGCTGCATCTACTTTATTTAATTTTACACTTTCTAAAAATTCAATCTCTTCTATTGCAGTATTGTAGTCTTTAATGGCTTTTAAAACTGTGGTTTTCTTGTTTTTCTTCTTTATTTTTAACTTTTTCAACACTTCTTGCTCATTAAAATACAATATACCAACAGCATTGCGTGAACTAAATTTTTGTTTTTTGGTAGCTTCTAAATTATTTGCTTGTGGAGATATTTGAGCATTAATGCATGCTATTGAACATAAAATTAATATTAAAAAAAACTGTCTCATAAAATGTAATTTAAATTATCACTTCATGAGACAGATATTATGCCGGTAGGTTTAATCCTACTTTGTATTTTAACTATAATTTAGCAGCTAAATTATTTCTTTAGTGAACTTCTATTATTTTCTTGCTAATTTTCGTAGAGCTACCCATTGTCTTAATTTTTCTTTTGCTTCACATGCTGGATACCCTACTACAGTTTGCCCTGCAGGAACATCAGCTATAACACCAGATCCCGCTCCTACTGTTGCTCCTGAATGAATTGTTGTATGATCTTTTATAGAGGCACTTCCTCCAATAACAACTCCATCTCCTAAAGTTACTGAACCTGCTAATCCACTATTTCCAGCCATAATACAAAATTTTCCTAAAACTGAATTATGTCCTATTTGAACAAGATTATCAATTTTACAACCATCTCCTAATATTGTAGCACTAAACTTACCCCTATCAACACATGAATTAGCCCCAATTTCAACATTATTACCTATAACAACATTTCCTATATGAGGAATTTTAATTAATCCCTGTTTACTTGGTCTATAGCCAAATCCGTCAGCTCCAATACTTACATTATTATGAAAAATACAATTGTTTCCTATCTCACTTCTCTCTCTAATTACAGTTCCTGACCAAATTATCGTATTATTACCTATAGAAGTGTCATCAAAAATAGATACATTAGGATATATAACTACGTTATCTCCTAAAATTACATTTTCTCCTATAAAAGAATTTGCTCCTATTTTACAACCTCTTCCTAATTTAGCTGTAGAAGAAATAACTGCCTTGGGATGAATCTCTTCACTAAAATAAGGTGAATCAGGTATAAAAAGTTCTAAAACCTTCACCATCGCTAAATCTACATTCTTTACTTTTATAAAAGCTTTACCTGCTCCTGGTTCTAATTTTATTTTTTCGTCTAATATTGCTACTCTTGCTTTTGATGTTTCCCATAAACGAGCATATTTACTACTATTTATAAAAGTAATATTATTATTTTCTGCTTTTTCTATTTGTTCTGGAGCTTCAATTTTATGATCACAATCCCCTATTAATTCTCCGTCTAATAGCTTTGTAATTTCGTTTACGGTAAATGACTTCATTTATCTAATTTAAGTTAGTTTTAATCTTGAAAAAACTAATAAAAAAAACCTACGTTACGTAGGTTTTTTTATTAGGTATAATATTTATTTACAGTTCAGCAGCCAATCTACTTCCCTGATCAATAGCTCTTTTGGCATCAAGTTCTGCAGCTACATCGGCACCTCCAATAACATGCACTTTAACTCCTTTAGCTTCTAATGGCTGATAAAGCTCTTTAAAAGGTAATTGTCCTGCACAAATAATTACATTATCTACTGCTAAAACTTTTTGCTCTTCATTCTGTACATAGTGTAAACCATAATCATCAATCTTAGTATATTGAACTTGATTGATAAACTTTACGTTCTTCTTTTTTAAATTAGCTCTATGGATCCACCCTGTGGTTTTTCCTAAATTACCACCAAACTTACCCTTACTTCTTTTAAACATAAAGATTTCTCTTGGCGAAGTATGAAACTCTTTTTCTACACCTTCAATACCACTTCTTGCCTCTAAACTTTTATCAATTCCCCATTCTTTTAACCAAGCATCAATATTCTGTGAAGTACTCTCTCCTTGATGAGATAAATATTCAGAAACATCAAAACCAATTCCTCCAGCACCAATAACTGCTACTCTTTTTCCTACTGGTTTTTTATGCTTTAAAACATCAATATAATTCAGTACTTTATTGTGTTCTATACCTTGAATTCTAGGTGTACGCGGAGTAATACCTGTAGCTAATATGATTTCATTAAACTCACCTTGTACTAAATCTTCAGCTGTAACTCTGGTATTTAACTTTAAATCAACATTATGTAGCTCTATTTGTTTGCCGAAATAACGAATTGTTTCATAAAACTCTTCCTTTCCAGGAATTTGTTTCGCTATATTAAACTGCCCTCCTATTTCACTTTCTCCATCAAATAAAGTTACTTCATGTCCTCTTTGAGCCGCTACGGTTGCAGCAGCTAAACCAGCAGGTCCAGCACCTACAACTGCTATTTTTTTCTTTTGATCTGCAAGCGAATAATCAAATTCTGTTTCATGACATGCTCTAGGATTTACCAAACAGCTTGCTATTTTTTGCTCAAAAACATGATCTAAACAAGCCTGATTACATGCAATACATGTATTTATTTCATCATCCTTTTCCTCTTCTGCCTTATTCACCCAAAAAGCATCTGCTAAAAACGGACGAGCCATAGAAATCATATCTGCATGTCCTTCGGCAAGTACTTTTTCAGCTGTTTCTGGCATGTTTATTCTATTTGAAGTTACTAACGGAATAGCTACTTCTTCTTTCATTTTTTGAGTTACCCAAGTAAAAGCAGCTCTTGGAACTGAAGTTGCAATCGTTGGAATTCTTGCTTCATGCCAACCAATACCTGTGTTTATAATAGTAGCACCAGCTTTTTCTATTTCTCTTGCTAACAATACTATTTCTTCCCAAGAACTTCCTTTCTCTACCAAATCAAGCATCGATAAACGATACATAATAATAAAATCTTCACCTACCTTTTCTCTCGTTTGTTTAACAATTTCAATAGGTAATCGCATTCTATTTTTATAGCTTCCTCCCCAATCATCTTTTCTTTTGTTAGTTCGTTTAGCTATAAATTGATTGATCAAATACCCTTCAGACCCCATTATTTCTACACCATCATAACCTGCATCTTTAGCTAAAGAAGCTGATTTTACGAAATCCTTAATTGTTCTTTTAATACCAGACTCTCTTAATTTAAATGGTTTAAAAGGTGTTATTGGTGATTTTATATCTGATGCACTTACATTTAAAGGATGATAACCATAACGACCTGTATGTAAAATCTGCATACAAATTTTACCTCCTTCTTTGTGTACTGCTTTTGTTATTATTTTGTGTTTTTTTACATGCTTTTTGGTGCTCATTCTTGCTGAAAAAGGACCTGTCCAGCCTTGAATATTAGGAGCAATTCCTCCAGTAACAATTAAACCAACTCCTCCTTTTGCTCTTTCTGCATAGAAGGCAGCCATTCTTTCATAACCGTTTTTCTCTTCTTCTAAACCAGTATGCATAGACCCCATTAAAACTCTATTTTTTAGAGTTGTAAATCCTAAATCTAATGGTTCAAAAATATGTTTATACTTCGTCATTTTGTTAGTTTTTATTACACAGTTATTATTAAATAACTACAACAATGTACATCATTTTTATAAATAAAAAAACTGCTAATTTGTCAGCAGTTTTAATTATTTGAATAAAAATAAGTTCTAATTTCTTTTAAAATTAAACAAAACCTTTTACAATTTCATCTACCGATTGAATTGATTTTGTGTATTCTATACTTGGTCCTGCAACCCAAACTGTTTTATAAGTAGCTTTTTTTGCTGCTTTTTCAGTAGCCTTCATTCCCATAGAAAAACGAATCATTTTAACCCACTTTTTTAGCTTTCTATTTTTGTTTAAAATCTTTTCAATCCAAGTTTCTTCTGTTCCTATTTTTTGAACATAAGGCGTATTTATAACCGTACAAGGAGTTCCTGAAATTCTTTTTGTCATAATAATATCATCTGCTCCATATTTCACACAAGCCTCCTTATAATCTTGAGTAACACCAGATTCTTCTGATGCTATAAAAGGACTTCCTACAGACACTCCAATTGCTCCATAAGATAACATTTCATCTAACTGAGATTTATTTCCTACACCTCCTGCTGAAATTACAGGTATATCACAATTTGCTACTAATTCTTCTATTAATTCTTTAGGGGAGCTATTACCTCTATGACCTCCTGCTTCGTTATTTACTGCAATCAACGCATCAGCTTTTAAAGAAGTTACTTTTTGAGCAAATTTTAAATCAGTAACATCACAAAAAACTTTAATTCCTACTTTGTGAGCTTCCTTTATTGTTTCTGCTGGACTTCCCAAAGAGGTAATGATAAAATCCACACCTTCTTCACACAAAACCTCTAGTTGGCTTTTGTATTTTACATTTGATTTATTTACAATTAAATTAAAACCAAATGAACCACCTTCAACTTTGTTCTCTTTTAATTCTTTTATCGCTTCTCTAAGCTCTTCTAAGGTTCTATAATTTAATGCAGGAATACAACCTGCAACTCCTGATTTCATCCCTTCAATCACCATTTTAGTATTTGATACTAAAAACATTGGCGCCATAATTATAGGATGTTTAATATTTAAAATTTTAGTAAGATCTGACATATTCGTTTAATTTTATTATGCATGCATAACAAATTGCAAGATAATTTTATTTTATGAATCTATAAACTTTACCTTCGTAATATTTTTAATTCACGAAAAAACTAACTTTGCAACAAAATTTAAACATAGAAATGAAAACTAATAAACACTATTTATTATTTTTAGTATCAATTCTTACCTTTCAATTTAACTTTGCTCAGTCTGCCCCAATTATAATTGACGGCTTATTTGATGATTGGAATGCAGGATTGACCACTTTTACCGATGCTACAGAAACAACTAGCGGAGTTGATTTCTTAGAACTTCAGGTTACAAACGATGCTGATTATTTATATATTAAAATTAAAGCTGATAAGGAATTTGATTTAACAGAAGGAACCACTATTCGTAGTTTTTTCTTACACTTAGATACCGATAACGACGCTGCTACAGGTGATAATGTAAGAAGCGATTATGGAGCAGAATTAAGCATTGATTTTGCTAATAGAATTGTATACAACAATTTTGCAGGTACACCAGATGCTGAAGTAAGATTTGCTGACATTGAATTTAGACCAGCACCTACTGTAACTTCTGAAGAATTTGAATTTGCTATTAGTAGAGATGCCATTCCTGATGGAGTAAACGCTTTATTTCCTTCTAGCACTATTAAATTACTACTTGAAAACAGAGAAGACTCAGATTGGGTACCTAATGTAGGTTCTGTTTTTACATATACTTTTGATGAAACTCCAACTACTCCGTATACATTAATTGATTTTGATAAAACAGACAATTCTTTTATTAGAGTTATGGCATACAATGCATTGCAAGATGGTTTATTAAATAGTAGTAGAGTTGACGATTTTGAACGTATTATTAAAGCTGCTAAACCAGATATTGTTGGTTTTATCGAAAGCTCAAACACAAGTGCTACTTTTGTTAAATCTTTATTCGATACTTGGTTTCCATTAGGCACAGCAGATGGTTGGTATGTTGAAAAGCATGGTGGTGAGGTTACTGTATCTAGATGGGAAATTACTCAAAGATGGGATAGTTTAACCAGACAGTTTCCTGTATTAATTGATTTACCAGAAAGTTATGGTATTGATTTATTATATACTAATGCTCACTTAAATTGTTGTGGTGCTGATGATGCAAGACAAGATCAAGTAGATCAATATGCTGCTTTTATCTTAGATGCTAAAAGTCCTGGAGGAGATATTACACTTCCTCAAAATACTCCTTTTATTTATTCTGGTGATTTAAATTTAGTTGGTTTATCACAACAGTTAACTACTTTAGTTACTGGTGACATACAAAATACTGGTACATATGGTGCTGGTGGTAAATTAGATTGGGATAACACCGATTTACATGAGGAAAACGCTTTACAAAGTGATATAAACATGGGATATACTTGGAGATCTGATACCTCTAGCTTTCCTACCGGAAAATTAGATTTCATCATTTTTTCTGATTACATTTTAACTTCTGAAAAATCTTTTGTGATTCAAACTGAGGTAATGAGCAATGATAGATTAAACATGTATGGTTTAACTGCAAATGATTCTAGCACTGCATCAGATCATTTTCCTGTAATTGCTGATTTTTCTATCGATAAAACATTAAGTACTCCTGAAGCGAGCTTAATTACCAATACTGTATATCCTAATCCAACTTTTGGAAATATTAATGTTTCTTTTAAAGATTACAAACAATACATTATTAACGTTTATGATATAACTGGAAACAGTATTCTTTCTACTGAAATAGAAAACAATCGTGTTTTATTAAATATTGATTCTGTGGCTAGTGGTATTTATTTCTTAAGAGTTCAGGATAAAGAACTTGGAAACTCTCAAACTATAAAGATTATTAAAGAGTAATTTAATAATTGAAATGTCTGATAGAGTCTTTCAGCTTATTATAAAATAATTGAGAGATTCAATCAGACATTTTTTAAAGGTACATACAGATAATCTTTTTATATTTTACATAGGAACTTCAATAAACAATAGCTCTGACTTGGTTATTGCTTTTAAAGAAAATTGTTTTGTTTTTGAAATTCCTAAAGCATCTCTAGAAGAAATTCGATGCTCATTTACTTCAGTATTACCAGAAATACTCATTAAATACACTCCATTATTTTCTGATTTCAATGTGTAATCAAAAGAAGCTCCTTCATCTAAATCAATTCTAGATATTTGAGCGTTTTGATGAATTTTTAGACCTTCATTTTGATCTCCTCCTAAAGGACTTACTAAAACTTGAAGTTTATTTTCTCTGTCTTGTGGATTATAAGCTTGCTGATTATATCTTGGAGCTACTCCATCTTTTTCAGGTAAAATCCAAATTTGAAACAAATTTAAACGATCCTCTGAAGATCCATTCATCTCAGAATGATAAATTCCTGTACCAGCAGACATCACCTGTACTTCATTTGGATGTACATATAACCACTCTTCGGTCATACTATCTTTATGCTTCAAAACTCCACTTAAAGGTATCGTAATAATTTCCATGTTTTGATGAGGATGTGGACTAAATCCCATACTAGGTGCAATCAAATCATCATTTAAAACACGTAAGGCACCAAAGCCCATTTTATCTTCATTATAATAATTAGCAAAACTAAAAGAGAAGTTTGCTTGTAACCAACCATGGTTGGCAAATCCTCTGTCAGATGCTGGAAATATAGCTACATTCATATTCAAACTCACCTTATTTTGTCTAACAAATCACTCAATTGTTTTGCTTCTTCTTCAGATAATTTATTTAAATAATTTAACTGATCCATGTATTTATCTATTTCTGCAAGTAATGACAATCCATTTTCTGTAATATCAACATACACTACTCTTCTATCATTGTTACAACGTGATCTGGTAATAAAATTTTTCTCTAACAATTTATCCATTAACCTTGTAGCGTTAGGTGCTCTTTCAATCATTCTATCTTTAACAACCTGTACTTTTATTCTTTCTCCAGCACCTCTTAAAATTCTGAGTATATTGTATTGCTGTGGAGAAATGGCAAATGGTTTATAAAATTCTACTTCTTTACTTGAAAGCCAACTATAAGTATATTTAATATTTACAAATGCTTTAAATCTATCATCTAAAAAAGTATAATTAATATCTTCTGAAATATCAGCCATTACAACGATTTTTCAAATTCAGCTACTTGCGAATTTAATTCTTCTAAAAGCTCTTTATCTGTAATTGCACCATCTTTGAAAACATCATAAAACTTAGGCAATGAAAAAGTTCCAACTACTTGTGCCCCCATGTGAGGAAAAGTAGCTTGTGCAGATGCCAAAACAGACGCTCCTCCTCTACCTCCTGGCGAAGTTGCCATTAATAATAAAGGTTTATTTCTAAAAACTTTTTGCTCTTTTCTTGAAACCCAATCAAATAAATTTTTAAATCCTGCTGTGTAAGATCCATTATGCTCTGCTAAAGAAACAACAAAAGCATCGCTAGCATCTAATAAACTATTAAACTTTTCAGCATTTTCAGGATACTCCATTCCTTTTTCCACAGTTTCACTGTATAATGGTAGTTCAAAATCATTCAAATCAAGTATTTGAACTTCTACATTATTTAATTTACTTGCTACAAAAGTTACCAATTGTTTATTTATTGAAGTAGTACTTGTACTACCAGCAAACGCTACTATTTTTTTCATTAAAGTGTAATTTATGCTATTTTTTTTCTAAAAAAGTATGATACAACCAACAAAACAAAACCTATCAACGCTCCCATTTGTTCTCCATCTCCAACCATTACATGAGCAAAAAATGCTAAAACTAAGTTGAAAAAGAAACCAGCATACGCCCACTCCTTTATCGATTTATTATTGATAAACCATAGTGCTATTAATCCTGAAATTTTAGCAACGGCTAATGGATATATGATATAAATTGGAAAACCTAAAGCTTGAAAAGCCTCAACAACTTTCTCATAATTAAAAAAATACATTCCCGAGGAAAACAGCATTAACAATGTTAGCAAACCTGTTGATACATAATAAATTATTTGATTTTTTTTCATGAGAAGATATTATTTTGTCTTATTAACAAATTTAATTAATCATGAAATACTTTCCAAGGAAAATAAATTTTGTACTGCAATTTTAACTAAATATTAAATAAATCTCATACTTTTACATAAGCACTTATATAAATACATAGATAAACATGGATGCTTTAAAAGGAATTGGAGAAATTGGAATTGGTTCACGGTTAAAACGATTAAGTGAGTATATGATGAAAGAAACACAAGTTGTTTACGATACTCTTAATATTGATTTTGATCCCTACTTATTTCCTACTTTCAAAATTATTATTCACAAAAAGGAAGTTACAAACACTGAAATCAATAAAAGTTTAAAAACTTCACAACCTGCCACAACTCAAGCAATAAATAAATTAGAGAAAAAAGGATTGATTGTACTTACCCCTCACCCCAAGGATAAAAGAAAAAAAATTATTTCTTTATCTGATAAGGGAGAAGCACTAATTGATCATATAAAACCTTTATGGAAAAGTATAGAACATACAATTAAAGAATATACAACCATTACCTCAGACTCATTAATTGAGCATATAAATACACTTGAAAAAAAATTTGACAAAGAATCTTTTAGTAATAGTATTATGAATCATTATAAAATGAACAACAAAACACAATTAGAAATAATCGATTTTAAAAAATCTTACAGCCCTTATTTTTATGATTTAAATATTGAGTGGCTTAAAACTTTCTTTTATGTTGAACCTTATGATGAAGAAGTTTTAAGCAAACCTGAAAAATATATCGTAGACAAAGGCGGGCACATTTTCTTTGCGAAAATGAATGACGAAATTGTTGGTACGGTAGCCTTAATGCCTTTAAACGACAATAACACTTTTGAATTAACTAAAATGGCTGTCTCACCAACGTACAGAGGACATAAAATTGGTCAGCAACTTATGAAAAAGTGCATTGATTTTGCCAAAGAAAATCAGTTTAACAAATTGCTTTTGTACTCTAATTCTATACTTGAAAATGCAATTTACATTTATAAAAAATATGGTTTTGTTGAAATCCCTTTAGAAAAGGATTCTCCATACAAAAGAAGTGATATTAAAATGGAATATAAAGGACTTTAAAAACAGGCAATGTTGGTGTTTAATTATACCAACATTATCTTTTTTACTACTTCTTCTTTCATTTCTTCATTAATCATACGAACAATTTTTTCTTTACCATAATTAAGTTCTTCCCTCAAAACAGAAGAGTTTAATCGTACTATTAAAGTTCCATTTTGCAATTTTACTTCAGTAGTGTAAGAAGAGACACCTGTTCCCATTAACTTTTTCCATGCTTCTTCTATGTGAATTTTTTGAAAACCTTTTTCAAGTTTATTCTCTTTAATAAAAAAGCTCATTAAATCTTTGATAGAAACACTATCATTTTCTCTTTTCGACATATTCTTTAAATCATTACCTTTTTAAATTCCCTCTACTTAATGTACTCATTGATCCTTAACCTATGCTTCTAGATTAAAAATTTGATATGGTTTATTACTTTGTTTTACAACATTTTCTGTTCTTTCAAAATGTGTATCAGTAATAAAAATTTGCCCGAATTCTTCATTGTTTACTAAGTTAACAATTTGCGAAACACGGTGCTCATCTAATTTGTCAAAAATATCATCTAATAATAGAATAGGTGTAATTAATGATTGTTTTTTTATAAATTCAAATTGAGCAAGCTTTAAAGCTATTAAATAAGACTTCTGTTGTCCCTGAGAGCCAAACTTTTTCACAGGATATTCATTAATTAAAAAACTTAAATCATCTTTATGAATACCTGTAGAGGTATATTGTAGTATTTTATCCTTTTCTAAACTATTAGCTAATAAATCCTCAAACGAACTATCGTTCAACTGACTTTTGTAACTCAAATTTACTTCTTCTTTCTCTCCAGAAATAATCTTATATTTTTCATTAAAAATAGGAGTAAATTTTTCTAAAAACTCTTTTCTCTTTTGATGAATTTCAGCTCCAAAACCAATTAACTGTTCATTATAAACACTTAAATTTAAAGCATCAAATGTTCTGTTTGCTGCAAAAAACTTTAGCAGTGCATTTCTCTGACTTATAATTTTATTGTAAGAAATGAGCGAATTTAAATACTGTTTATCTTGCTGAGAAATGACTCCATCTATAAATTTCCTTCTAGTATCACTTCCTTCTATAATCAAATTTCTATCTGCTGGAGAAATAATTACCAATGGAAATTGACCTATGTGATCAGAAAAACGTTCGTACACTTTTCCATTACGTTTAAGAAGCTTTTTTTGCCCTTTTTTTAATGAACAAATAATTTTTTCTGTTCTATCATTTAACAAATAATCGCCTTCAATCACAAAAAAATCTTCATTATGTTTTATGTTTTGAGTAGCAACCGGATTAAAGTAACTTTTGGTAAAAGACAGATAATAAATAGCATCTAAAACATTCGTTTTACCCACGCCATTATTGCCCACAAAACAATTTATCTTTTTTTCAAAATCAAATGTTTTTGCCTCTATATTTTTAAAATTTACTAATGATATTTTTTGTAAATGCACCTACTATATTTGTTTTCAGAAAGGAACCGCAAAATAACGAAAAATCGGCTTTTAAAATCCAATTAAAAAAACTATTTTTGCCTGCATTAATTTTATACTAACTATGGCAACATATAAAAAGAGAGGATATAAACCTAAGAAAGAAAAGGTTGTAGAAGAAGTTATTGAAGAAACATTTGACGAGTCTCAAAGTGACGTAGCTAAAGCCTTTGAAGGCTTAGACGAAGCTGCTAACAAATCAGAGCAATGGATCGAAAAAAATAGCAAACCTCTATTTATTGGATTAGTTGGTGTTGCAGTTGCAATTTTAGGATATTTAGCTTACAACAAGTTTTATTCTGAACCAAAAGAAGTAGACGCTGCAAACGATTTAGCTTATCCAAGATCTCTTTTTAACGAAGCTGAAAAAGCTGCAGGTGTGAAAGCTGATAGTTTATACAACTTAGGTCTTGAAGGTATTGACGGTAAATATGGTTTCTTAGATGTAGCTGATATTTACAGTAGTACTAAAGCTGGAAACGTTGCAAATTATTATGCAGGTATCTCTTATTTAAAAATGAAAAAGTATGACAATGCTATTTCTTATTTAGATAAATTTGATTCTGATGATGAATTATTAGGTCCAACTGCTTTAGGTGCAATTGGTGATGCTTTTGCTGATTTAGAGCAACCTGCTCAAGCTTTAGAATACTATGTGAAAGCTGCAAATAAAAAAGAAAACGAGTTTACTGCTCCAATGTTTTTGTTCAAAGCGGGTCAAACTGCAATGTTATTAAAAGATTACAGCAAAGCAGAAGGCTTTTTTAATACTATCAAAGAAAAATATAGTACTACTCAAATAGGTAGAGATATTGATAAGTATATAAACACTGCAAAATACGCACAGTAAAATATAAGTTGGTAGTATTTTAAACAGTTTATCGGTTATCTTTTTATCAGTTAATCACTGTAAACTGAACACTGCTAACTGAATACTAAAAAATATATGGCAACAACAAATTTATCTTATTACGATAAAAACACAATCCCAAATGCGAAAGATTTTCGATTTGGGATTGTTGTTTCTGAATGGAATCCAGATATAACTAGAAACTTACAACAAGGAGCAATTGATACTCTTATAGATTGTGGAACCGATAAAGAAAACATCATTTCTTGGGATGTTCCTGGTAGTTTTGAATTAGTTTATGGGTGTAAAAAAATGATTGAAACTCAAAAGTTAGATGCAATCATAGCTATTGGTAATGTAATTCAAGGAGAAACAAAGCATTTTGACTTTGTTTGTGAAGGAGTAACTCAGGGAATCATTGATTTAAATGTAAAATACGATGTTCCCGTTATCTTTTGCGTACTTACCGATAATACTAGGCAACAATCAATAGAACGTTCTGGTGGTAAATTAGGAAACAAAGGAATTGAATGTGCAGTAGCTGCTATTAAAATGGCTGCTATTAAAAGTCTAGGAACACAAACTAATACGGTAGGGTTTTAGTTTTTACTAAAATGAAATAATCATTTATAAATTTAACCTTACATAATATAAAAAAGTAATAGTAAATAAAGAATACCGATTTCTTAATTGGTATTCTTTATTATTACATACTAATCTTGATCACTTATCAATTATTATGTAACTTTGAATATCTGTTTTGGTGTGGTTTTTGAAACACTCACATAAACTACAATTAGACAATTATGGGTATATTTAAAAAAGAAATCAAAAAGTTCGAATACAAGCCTCGTTACTACAAAGGTGAAGGTAATCCTTATGAAGTAAAACATAAGTTTGATGAATTTAGAACTACTGTCGGAAAAAGAAAATCAATAAAGGATAAGCTTAACACTGCCTTAAATGAATTTAGTAGCTCAAAAAACGGAGGTTTTAACAAAACTATAGTAATTATTGCTGCTATATTAACGTTCATTTTCTTATACTTGATAGACTTTGATCTATCTATATTTTTACGAAAAAATTAATGTCAGATATTATACAATTATTACCTGATCATGTTGCCAATCAAATAGCAGCAGGTGAGGTTGTTCAACGCCCGGCTTCAGTGGTAAAAGAGTTATTAGAAAATGCTATTGATGCAGGGGCTTCTAATATTACACTGCTCTTGAAAGATGCAGGTAAAACACTTATTCAGGTAATTGATAACGGAAAAGGAATGAGCACTACAGATGCTCGTTTGTGTTTTGAAAGACATGCTACTTCTAAAATTAAAGACGCTAAAGATCTTTTTAATTTACAAACGAAAGGTTTTAGAGGTGAAGCATTGGCTTCTATTGCTGCAATTGCTCATGTAGAGTTAAAAACCAAACAAGAAAATCAAGATGTTGGTACTCTTATTAAAATAGAAGGCAGCGAAATTGTTTGTCAAGAAGTAGTATCAACTGCTAAAGGGACAAGTATTGCTGTAAAAAACCTTTTTTACAATATTCCGGCAAGAAGAAACTTCTTAAAATCAGACACAGTAGAAACACGTCATATTATTGACGAATTTCAGAGAGTAGCTTTGGTACACCCAAACATATCTTTCTCTCTTCATCATAATAATAATGAAGTATATCATTTAAGAGCTAGTAACTCTAGAAAACGTATTGTTGCCATGTTTGGTAATAAGATGAATGAAAAACTAGTTCCTATTGAAGAACAAACTGATATTATTACCATCAAAGGTTTTATTGCTAAACCTGAGTATGCAAAAAGAAAAAGAGGAGAACAATTTTTCTTTGTGAATAATAGATTTATAAAGAGTACTTATTTAAATCATGCAGTAAATAATGCTTTTGAAGGGTTATTAGAACATGGTACTCACCCAACGTATTTTATTTATTTTGAAGTACCGCCAAACACCATAGACATCAACATTCACCCAACAAAAACTGAGGTGAAATTTGATAACGAAAAAGCACTGTATGCTATTATTAGAGCTACAGTAAAACATAGTTTAGGACAATATAACGTAGCTCCTGTTTTAGATTTTGAAAGAGATGCTACTTTAGATACTCCTTATGATTTCAAGGATAAAAAAGAAGTTTCTACACCACATATTATTGTAGATCCAAGTTTTAATCCTTTTAAAAATGATATTCCGTCTACTCCTACTCCATCTAAAACAACAAGTATTAGTAGTGGTAGTAACTCAAACAGTTACAAAAAATCATATGCTCAAACTGATTACAAAAAAGATGCTGGTACCTGGGAAGCTTTATATTCCTCTGAAAATATTCAAGTAGAAAGCACACCACCGGCAACGCATCAAGAAGAATTATTTAAAAGTGAGCAAGAAACTGAAACTGGAAAAACGTTTCAAATTCAAAAAAAATATATTTTAAGTTCTATAAAATCAGGTGTAGTGCTAATACATCAATCCTTAGCACATCAACGTATATTATATGAAGAGTTTTTAGAAAACATTACTGTAAAAGAAGCTAGTAGTCAGCAATTATTATTTCCTATAAATGTTTCATTGGCTAAATCTGATATTGAAATGATTTATGGAATAAAATCTGATTTAGAAAGTACTGGTTTTGTATTTAATGAATTCACTAAAGAAGGTGTGGTTATAGGTGGAATTCCTACTTCTATTACTGAAAGTCAAATTATATTAGTTTTAGAGCAATTACTTGACGATATGAAATTAGAAGTACCTGATGCTAGCTTTAGTCATTTTGATATTATGGCTAAATCTTTCGCAAAATCATTGGCTATAAAAACAGGTACAGTATTATCTGCCAAAGAGCAGGAAAACATGGTTAATAATTTATTTTCTTGCAAAGAACCTAGTGTTTCTCCTCTTGGCAAAGCGACCTTTAAAACATTAACTTTGCAAGAAATAGATACATTATTTAGTAAATAAATTATGCAGAAAATAACTCCAACCATAAAACATTTAGTCATAATAAATGCCATTCTGTTTTTTGGTCCTCTTCTATTGAAGATGGATTTAACAAACATATTAGCTTTGCATTTTCCCAAAAATGAACACTTTGGCTTTTGGCAATATGCAACCCACATGTTTATGCATGGTAGTCCATATCATATACTTTTTAACATGTATGGTTTATGGGCATTTGGTACTCCTTTGGAACAAATGTGGGGCAGAAATAAATTTTTATTTTTTTATTTCTCTGCTGGAATTGGAGCCGGAATAATTTACACTTTAGTTAACTATTATCAATTTAATGGTATATATAATGAGCTAATCGCTTTTGGAATTTCTCCTACTGAAATATCTTCTATTCTAGAACTAGGCAAATACAACGATCAGCTAATAAGTATTCCTATTGAACGTATGAGAGAGTTTTATTCCTTATACAACACCCCAGCTGTAGGTGCATCTGGAGCTATTTATGGAGTTTTAGTTGCTTTTGGTATTGCTTTTCCTAACGCTAAATTAGCAATGATCTTTTTCCCTGTTCCTGTAGCTGCAAAATACTTTATTCCTTTAATAATATTAAGTGATTTATTCTTTGGTCTTACTAAATATTCTATTGGAAATGTAGCTCATTTCGCACATGTTGGTGGTGCCTTAATTGGTTTTATTATTGCTTGGTTTTGGAAAAAAAATCAATTTAAAATTCTTTAAGATGATCAATTTAAATACCTTAAAATATCGTTTTAAAAATGCAGGAATTGTAGAACAGTTAATATATATCAATTTAGCTGTTTTTATTGCTGTATATTTATTTCAAGTAGTTGGTTTTCTTTTTCAACTAGGTGACTCGCTTATTTTGGTTGAATGGCTTTCACTGCCGGCTAGTTTTAGCGGATTTATTAGAAAGCCTTGGACTATTATAACTTATGGTTTTGTTCATACTGGAATCATTCATATTTTAATGAATTTGATCGCATTGTATTTTATAGGTCATCTTTTTAAACAATATTTTACAGGTAGACAATTACTAGATTTTTATTTACTGGGAACTTTATTTGGCGGAATTCTTTTTCTTTTATCTTATAACTACTTCCCTGCCTTTTTACAAGATAAAAATGTAAGTGTATTAATTGGTGCTTCTGCAGGTATTTCAGCAATCTTTGTTGGCGTTGCTACCTACATTCCAAATTATCAATTAAAAATACCTTTAATTGGCTTTGTTAAGTTATGGCACTTAGCTGCTGTCTGGGTAATGTTAGATGTTATTCAAATTCCTATCAGTAATCCTGGAGGACGCATTGCACATCTTGGTGGAGCTTTATTTGGATTTTTGTATGTAAATAGTGCTAGTAATAAAGATTTAGATATTTTTAAAAGCTTTAGAAACTTGTTTAAGCAAGAGAAAAAATCTCCTTTAAAAACTGTACATAAATCAAAAACAACTACCACAAAATCTAATACTTTCAAAAACAAAGATGTTAATCAGCAAAAAGTTGATGAAATTTTGGATAAAATAGGTAAATCAGGATATGATGTGCTTTCAAAAGAAGAAAAAGAATTTTTATTTAAACAGGGTAGAAAATAAGAGTGACCGCTAAAAAAAGAAAATATTCAATTTTTGATAAACTGCTTTATTTTATCAACTCAATAGTAGCAACAATACTACTATTATCATATTTTCTTGCTTTTATATCACCTAAAACTGTTCCTGTTTTTTCTGTTGCTAGTTTAGCCATTCCATTATTAATCATTATTAATCTTATGTTTTTAATTTATTGGGTTGTAAAGCTTAAAAAACAATTCATTATATCTGGTGTAGTTTTATTGATTGGCTGGTTATTCTTTCCTGCTTTTCTTAAATTTTCAGAAAAAAATACCGCAAGAAATAACGATGTAAAAGTGATGAGTTACAACGTTAGAATGTTTAATTTGTATAAATGGATTAAAGAAGAGGATATTGATAAAAAAATTGTTGAATTCATAAACACAAAATCGCCAGACATTCTTGCTATACAAGAATACCATAGTTCTAAAAAAAAGAAAATTAACTATCCTTATTCTTACTTCGTTCCAAAATCAAAAAAGAATAATTTTGGATTAGCTATTTTCTCTAAATTTAAAATTATCAATAAAGGTTCTTTAGACTTTAAACACAGTGCTAATAATGCCATTTATGTTGATGTTTTAAAAAATAAAGACACTGTTCGCATATATAATTTACACCTTCAATCTTTAAAAATAAATCCAAAAAAAGAAAATTTCGGCGAAAAAAGTTCTGAAAAACTAATCGAACGATTAAAAACAGGTTTTATAAAACAAGCATCACAAGTAGAAGCTTTTTTACAACATGAAAAACAATGGAATGGTAAAAAAGTAATTTGTGGCGATTTTAATAACACTTCTTTTTCTTGGGTATACAGACAAATATCAAAAAATAAAAAAGATGCTTTTGATGAAGCAGGAATTGGTTTTGGAAAATCGTTTAATTACTTTTTCCCAATGCGTATCGATTTTATTTTAACCGATAAGAAAACTCAAATAAATAACTTTAAAACATACTCAAAAAAATATTCTGACCACTTCCCTATTATGTCTAGAATAAATTTTGAATAACTATATTAGCTAGCAATTAACTAAATAACAATCAAATTAAATGAAACATTTTGATGTTGCTGTAATTGGTAGTGGTCCTTCTGGTGCTTCAACTGCCTTTCATTTGGCTAAACAAGGTATTTCAACTGTCATTATAGAAAAAGAACAATTACCTCGCTATAAAACTTGTGGTGGTGGATTTGTTTTTAGAGGTAGAAAGAATTTACCTTTTGATATTTCTAAAGTTATTGAGCGAGAATTTCATACAGTTGATATATTTTTAGGTAAAAGTTTACACTTTCAAACTACAAGAAAAGATCCGACAATTACCATGATTATGCGTGATTCTTTTGACTTTTTAATTGTTGAAGAAGCTAAAAAATTAGGCGTAACTATCCTAGAAGGAAATAAGCTTACCAATATCACTTTCAACAACAATATTGCACTTTTAACTACTACAGAACAAGAAATTTCCGCAAACTTTGTTATTGCTGCTGATGGCGCTTTGAGTCCTACTGCTAAAATGGCTGGTTGGAATCAAGAAACTAGAAAACTTATTCCTGCCTTAGAATATGAAATCGAAGTACCTGAAGAAGATTTTGAGCGATTAAAAAACGAAGTTCGCTTTGATATTGATGCCATTCCATATGGGTATGCATGGAATTTCCCAAAGAAAAACCATCTTTCTGTAGGTGTTGCATCTACAAAAAAAGCCAGAATCAATTTAAAGAAATACTACGAAGAGTATCTTAAAACTATTGGTATTAATACTGTTTTAAAAGAATCTCAACACGGATTTCAAATTCCGATTGCTCCAAGAACAGATGGTTTTATAAAAAACAATGTTTTTTTAATTGGAGATGCTGCTGGTTTTGCAGATCCTATTACTGCTGAAGGTATTTCTAACGCTATTTATAGCGGTGTTTTAGTAGCAGAAGCTATTAGTGAAAGTAACTTAAATTTAGATGAAGCTAAATCATTATATCTAAAAAAATTAGAAGCTAAATTATTACCTGAAATAAAAACAGGTTTATGGTTAGCTAAATGGTTTTACGAGCAAAAAAGTATTCGTAACATAATGTTGAAAAAATACGGTCAACGTTTTAGCGATGAGATGGCTGATATTTTTCACGGAGATAGATCGTATCCTACCGATATAAAACAAGCTATTAGTAAAAAAATTAAAGAACTTGTTTTTTAAAATGAGTTATTAAACTAAAATTCAAAAGCCTCTTGAACATTATTCAAGAGGCTTTATTTATTAATTAAAAGTACTATTTAAGTACTAAAATCTATCTGAATTATTTTACTATGAAACGCTTATTCGTTTTTGTAAACTCATTTTCAAGTCTTAGTATATATATTCCAGCATCAAACTTATCAACATTAATAGCCTTGTTATCGTTTAAGTTACCTTTTTCGATTACCTGACCAATCATGTTAATTACAGAGTAAGTTGCATTTGTTAAACTTCTACTAGGTCCAACTATTTTTAAAGATAACCCTTTACTTACTGGATTAGGAGATAATTGAACTGTAGTAAATGCATCTTCATCTTGGTCACCTAAAATATCAGTTCTAGTTCCAAAATCTCTAACAGCAACAGAACTTCCACAAGATCCTTCGTAAATTCTAACATTTGAGAATGTAGAGTTATTACCAGAACCAGCATCATTATCATTAATAAATACTAATCTATCCATACTTCCTGTATAAGAATCTCCTACAGGAATTACATATGTTTGCGTACCACTTGTGTAGTTATCAAAATTTGTAATACCATAATTTTGAGTACCATGAACTTTAAAGTATCTAGTAGATGTTAACGTATTATCATTTTCAAAACCAACACCATGAATCTCTCCTTGAGAAGTACTACTAAACTCAAATTCAATTACTGTATTAGCTGTAACCGTATAATTTAAAGCTATATACTTCCATGTATTGTTTGTTAATGTTAATGAAGAACCTCCACTTCCAATAGAGAAGTTACCCGCAGAATCTTGGTTAGAGAATGAAGTAATGGTAAAATCATTGAAATTTAAAGCCTCACAAGTAGGATCTGGATCTCCTCCACCTGTTCCTTCTGTTAAAGAAAGATTATCTATTGCAATATCACTTGACCAACTTGTACCAGTGGTTCCAACAAATCTTAATCGAACTGAATCTTGACCAACATAAGAAGCTAAATTCACAGAAACGTCATTCCATTGATCTCCTTGATTACCCGATTCATTCCATAAAGAAGTCCAAGTAGCACCGTCAGTTGAAGCTTCTAAAGTTAAAGAACCTACACTAGTACCAAACATATGATTACTAAATGAGAATGTTGCGCTACTTACTGCTGTAAGATCAAAACATGGACTAGCTAAAATTGCTGTAGCATTACTTCCTATTTGACCTGTACTTCCGTTTGTTGATGCCTCTAAGAACATATAAAAGTTTCCATCTGCTCCGTTACTAGGACCTGTTCCTGAAGAAGGAGTTCCATTTGAATCTCTTACCCAGTTACCATCATCTCCAGTTACTTGAGTCCATCCGTCATTAGATTCAAAGCTCTCTCCATAAGGGAATGTATCTACCGTTGAAGAACAATTTGTTGGATCTGGATCTGGTCCACCACCATCACATGGATTTGTAAAAGAAACAGACTGGTCACTATTTGTATTAGTTCCACCATTTGTATTTTCATTTGCTCCTTCTCCTACTCCTCTTTCGGCAAATGCTTTCCAAATTAAACAACTGTAAGCACCACCATATAAATCTTGATCTGCTTGTAAAATTCCATCACGCCCAGAAACAAAACCTGGATTGTTTGCTGTATTTTTTAATCCTTCAATAACTAATGCCATTGCAATATTGTTACCTCCTGTTCCATTGTAAAAATCAGGATCAAAACCTTCTTGATCAACTAATAACCAAGTCATATCCCATAAAATAGTAGCAAATGCATATCCTACACCATGAGGTACAGCTAAACCATTAATATCTGCATAATCAGTATTATTTATAGACCTGTCAGTAGAATATGCCGTCGGTCTAATACCTGTTCCACTAGAATTTTGTCCTAAAACATAGTTACCTACACCTCTACTATCTGTACCTTGGTCTCCTGCTTTCATGGTTAACATTAATCCAAACCAGTCAGACCATCCTTCACCCATTTGCTCAGAACCTCCTAATCTATTTGCTCCTGGTCCACCAACTAAACGAATAGAAATACCGTGACCATATTCATGAGCAATAATTACATTATCGAAAGATCCATCTCTACCTGGATTAGTTTGATTCCATAAAAACATTTGCATTCTTGGGTTACTACCATCTGGTGGTGTACTAAAGTTTGCATTATTTGTTCCACTACCATCTTGAGAATCTGCATTTACAGAATCACTTCCTGAACCACCTTTTCCGTAGTTATTTTCTTGAAAGTTACCACTAGCTTCATCAAAACCATATTGATAAAAAACATCATGCATAATATTGTTCCAGTAGAATAAATTTACGGTAGATGCATCTCTGTAATTGCTTGGTGCTTGATTTAAATTTACTGGAAAATCAAAATCTAATCCACTTCCTCCACTAGGAGCAGATCCTGTACCATTATTTCCATTTGCATCTTCTTGTGCCCAAACATTATTACCTCTAGTAATTGTAAATTCAGCCCCAGCTGAACCGTTAGTATCATGCCATCCAAAAGGAGACGCCGTTAAATTAGCAGGATCTACTACAATAGATCTATTTCCATCGTTTGGATCGCTAATAGGCATTGCATATACATTATAAGAATCTGGTGCAAAAAATGCAGACTCTTTGGCTGCATAAGGGGCAGCATCAATATCTACTTTCTTAAAATACTCTTCTGTATTTTTTAACGTATGAATATGTCCTTCTTCATCGTGTCCTGGCCCTCCAAAATCACATGAAATTACCCAGTTATCTTCTTCTACAATTTCGCTGGTACTTACATCAACGAAACTGTTCCACCAATTCTTCCCACCTTTTTCGTATAAATTCACATTCCAACATAACTTCAACTTTCCGTCATGTAAAACGTATGATTTTTTCACCAAAATAGGCTCATTATCTTCCGTTATACCAGATCTTTCATATCTAGATACAAGTAAACCGTCTTTAGATTTTTGTTGCACTTTTGATAAAGATTGTATTGATGGAAGATTGTGTGCTTTAATAACTGCATTTATTGCTGATGATTCAGAAATTGCACCACTACTTTTATTAGCAGCTACTTTAGCTTCTACTTCTTTTACAAATTGATTTACAGAATAATTTATCTTGTTATTGATAACAGATAAATTATACGTTCCATTTACAATAGGAATACCTTTGTAATACTGTGTCAAATAATAGTGTGTTAGTCCTTTTTTAAGTGAAGATGCAGTACTTGTAATTTTCCATTCAGAGTAATCTACAGCTGATGACTTTCCACTATTTTTAAGGTTGTTTAAATGACTCTCGATTGCGCCGACGTCGTTTTTTGGAGTTAAAATTTGCGCAAAACCTGCCTGTAGTGCTAGGAATAGCACCACTACTAGGGAGTGTTTTTTCATGGTTAATTAATTAAAGGGTTCTGTAACGAAAATACACAATTAACATTTCCTTAACCAAAAACCACACAATATCAACAAATTAACTATAAAAGTTAAATTTTAACATCTAAAACACAATAATTTAACAAAACCAATAAAAATATAACTATACTAATTTTCTTTACTTACTCTTTTTAGTACTAGCATGTCTACTGGATTTATTCCTAATCCTTTTACATTTTTTTGTTTGAATCGAATTACTTCATCGTAATACAAAGGTACTATTGGAGCTTCATCAATTATTAAACTATCCATTTTTTGATATAATTGATATCGTTTATGATCATTTACCTCTTTAATTGCTTGTTCATACAAAGTATCAAAGTAATCGTTTTTAAAATGTGTGTAATTTGGACCGTTAGGTGTAAAGTTTTCGCTGTAAAAAAGTGATAAATAGTTTTGAGCATCAGGATAATCTGCAATCCAACTAGCTCTGAAAATTGGTAATTTACCATTTGCTTTTCCCTGACGTAAAGTAGATGGTAGGGTTACATCTACATTTACTTTTAATCCTAATTTCTGTATCTCCTTTTGAATAAACTCACATAAATCTAAATAATTACCATTGGTAGTTATGGTTATCTCAGGCTCTACTACACCTGTTTCTTTGATATATTGATTAATTAGCTCTTTTGCTTTCTGAGGATTAAATTCATACCCTTTTTGATGATTAAAAGAAGGAAGTCCTTTTGGAATAAAACCATTAACTGCAGGGGTACCAATACCATTTCTTAGAAACTTCATCATTTTATCACGATCAAATCCATAATTGATTGCTTTTCGAATCAATTTAGATTTTGTAGGGTATTTATTCTCTACATCTAAATACAAACCTAAATATTCGGTATTTAAGTAAGAACCTACTTTTATATTTATTTTATCTTGATATTTCTCTTTTAATGCTCCTGTGGTAGATAATACTTCATCTTTATATGATGCATCTAAACCTTTCATAAAATCAATATTACCTTGTACAAATTGTAAAAACTCACTTTGTTTGTCTGGTAAAAAAGTAACTGCTACAGCTTCTAGGTAAGGTAAAGAATTACCGTTTTTATCTTTTTCGTAATACTCCTTATTTTTTCTCAATACTAATTTTACATTTTCTATCCAAAGCTTAAAGTGAAATGGTCCTGTTCCAATTGGATTTTCTCTAAATGTATTTCCAAAATAATCAATCGCTTCTTTTGGAACTACCGAACAATATTTCATAGAAAGTAATCCTAAAAAAGGAGGAAAAGGTTGTTTTAAATTAATAACAAAAGTGGTGTCGTTTTTAGCTTCAAAATTCTCTACATATTTTAACACCCACTTTCCTGGTGAAGCTACTTTTTCATCTAATAACCTATTAAACGAATATTGAAAATCTTTGGCTATTACCTTTCTGGTAGAATCTTTACCAAATAATGCATGTTTATGAAAATCAACATCATTTCTTAAAGTAAAATGATATGTTTTACCATCTTCAGAAATACTCCATTCTTTTGCTATATCTGGTTGTACATGCAAACTATCATCTAACTGTACCAAACCATTAAATAATTGATTCACTCCCCAAATATTAGGTTGGTCTTTTGCAAATGCAGGATCTAACGAACTGATATTCGAATGTTCATTATACCTAAAAACCTGATGATCGGAAAATTGATGATCTTTAGTCTTACAAGCAATTATTGATAACAATAAAAATATGGAAACTAATTTCACAAACACTTTAACACACTCTCTACCCCAAAAAATACAACTCATAATATTTAAGTAAAAACTACTTTATTTCTTTTTTCGCTTATTTTTATAATAGCCTTTATCAGCAACATATATGGTTTTAGATACTTCTGCAAAAACAGTCAATCCTTCTTTATCTTTAATTTGTAAATGTTTTATGAGATCTATTTCTTTTTCATCCGCTACTCTCTTCTTTACTTCTTCTATTTCTTCATTAGTAAAAATAAAATCAGCATAACCATCTTTTTTAGCAGGTCTTTTAAACTTTATAGAGGCTTCTTTATCCCAAACAACATAGTCGTTACCTAAAATTTGCATTAACTGAATCATATATATTGGATCTGTGGCTGAAAACAAACTTCCTCCAAAGATAGAGCCAACATAATTTCTGTTCTTATAGCTTAAAGGTATTTTGATATTCACCTCTAATAGATCGTCTGAAACATGTATTATTTTTCCTGTAGACCTTTTATACATTGGTGAATAATTGAATCCGTATTTATATATACTACTATCTTTAAAAAACTTTTTTAAAAACTTTGTTATTACTGCGTACATTCTTTCTTTTCTATATTTAGTTTAGTTAGTTTTTATATTTACTTTTATAAATACAATACGTATTTAGTTTCTGGTAATCCTATATCATCACTTACAAACGATTTTTCTTTTGTAAAATTAAATCGTTCTAAAATTTTTGCTGACGCTACATTTTTATCGACAACACAGCCTATTAATTTTTTCATACCAATAGATTTACAATAGGGAATTAAACTTTCACATACTTCAGTTGCATATCCATTTCCCCAATAACGTTGAATAAATCGATATCCTATCTCATCATCTCTATTTTCATCTTTCACAAAAGCTAAAGTCCCTATAAACTGATTGTCTGACTTACGTTCAATAGCATAAATCCAAAAATCATTACCTTTTTTATCATATTTATGAATCAACTCTTTTAACTCTGCCTCACACTCTTCCAATGTTTTTACTTCACCTGTAGCATATTGTAAAACTTCAGGATTACTTTCTAATTCAAAAAAAGGCTGAAGATCTTCTAATGTTAACTTTCTTACAATTAATCTATTCGTTTCAAAAATCATATTTACTTTTCTAAATTCAATTCCATAATAAACTCAGGCAAATTGGTGTGCTCACAAATTTGTTCATCTACAACTTCAAAACCTTTACGTTTTAATAATTTTAATGATCCTTCGTTTTCTTTAATCACTAATGCTTTTAATGTATTTAACTCTAATACTTCTGCATACAAAATAAGCCAATCTAAAATTTCTTTACCATATCCTTTTTTCCAAAACTTTGGTAAAAAACGATAAGCAACTTCATTTTCATGTATAATTCCGCACAATCCTACAAACTCCTTTTCATCTTTCAAAAAAATTGCCAATGCACCAAAACCATTATCATAATCAAAAGTTGTTAACCATTTTTGAAGTTTTTGCGCTGTTTCTTCATATGTTAAAACTTTTCCAGTAATGTATTGCACTACTTCAGGTTTACTTTCCATTGCATATAAGTATGGTACATCAGTAGCATTCATCTTTCTAATAAAAAGACGCTGAGTATGAAAATCAAAATTGTTAGAATTTATACGCATTATATTGTACTTTTGCAGCTGGTTAAATGTACAAGAATGAATGCGGAAAAAAAAGTAGCTTTTTACACTTTAGGTTGTAAACTTAATTTTTCTGAAACATCTACAATTGCTCGTAATTTTGTAAATGAAGGGTTTAACAGAGTAGAGTTTGAAGAAAAGGCTGATATATACGTAATTAACACTTGCTCTGTTACTGATAATGCAGATAAACGTTTTAAAACGATTGTAAAATCGGCGTTGAAAAAAAATGATGAAGCTTTTTTAATTGCTGTTGGATGTTACGCGCAATTAAAACCAGAAGAACTTGCTGCTGTTGATGGTGTAGACTTAGTTTTAGGTGCTACTGAAAAATTTAATGTAACAAGTTATATTAATGACTTAACTAAAAATCAAATAGGAGAAGTACATTCTTGCGAAATTGAAGATGCTGATTTTTATGTAGGTTCTTACTCTATTGGTGATCGTACTCGTGCTTTTTTAAAAGTACAAGATGGTTGTGATTATAAATGTACATATTGTACTATTCCATTAGCCAGAGGAATTTCTAGAAGTGATACTTTAGAAAACGTTTTAAAAAACGCTAAAGAAATTTCTGAAAAAGGAATTAAAGAAATTGTACTTACTGGTGTTAATATTGGTGATTACGGAAAGGGTGAGTTTGGAAATAAAAAACATGAGCATACTTTTTTAGAATTAGTTAAAGCTTTAGATACTGTTGAAGGTATTCATCGTTTACGAATTTCATCTATTGAGCCTAATTTATTGAAAGATGAAACGATAGATTTTGTTTCTAATTCCGATACTTTTGTACCTCACTTTCATATCCCTTTACAATCAGGTAGTGATGAGTTGTTGAAGAAAATGAAACGTCGTTATTTACGTAAAGTATATACCGACAGAGTTGCTAAAATTAAAGAAGTAATGCCTAATGCTTGTATTGGTGTTGATGTGATTGTTGGCTTCCCTGGTGAAACAGATGAATTATTTTTAGAGACTTATAATTATTTATCTGAATTAGATATTTCTTACCTGCATGTATTTACCTATTCTGAAAGAGCTAATACAGAGGCAGCTTTAATGGATGGTGTAGTTCCTAAAAATGTTAGAGCTAAACGTAGTAAAATGTTACGAGGTTTATCTGTTAAAAAACGTAGAGCTTTTTATGAAAGTCAAATAGGCAACAACTTAACTGTTTTATTTGAAAGCGAAAACAAAGAAGGTTACATTCATGGTTTTACAGAAAACTACGTAAAAGTGAAAACTCCATGGAATCCAGAATTAGTAAATACACTTCATAACGTTACCCTTACCAAAATAGATGAAGATGGTATGGTACGTTTTGAATTTATAAATAGTGAGGTTAAAAATTAAGGAATAGATTAGGGAGAATACAAATATCAACTTTTGAATTTACCAGAAAGGTGTTTATTTACAACTCTAGATACAATATACTTGGATGTATTGTATTTTTCAGCAATTACTGATATTCTGTTGTCGTTTTCATTTTTAAAATAATATATGATGTCTCTCTCTAAATCTGTCATAATTATTAATAGCGTTTTAACATTTTCCCTTTTCAATAACTCTTTTTAGTTTGTATTATTATATTTTTTCTGTGATTGAGCGTTATTTGTTCAGTATTTCACCAGTAAATTAGAGTATTTAGAGCGTTTATAAATTATCTTTAAACCATGAATAAATTCACCTTACGTGCTAAAATCTATGCTATTTTTTCAATAGTAATTGCAATTCCAGTAATTTTAATTGATTGTGAAGAATCACTGACTATTTGCAATATTAGACCGTTTTTATTATTTATTTCAATTGTTTTACTATTTCTAACATATGTAATTCTATTAGGTAAAAAAAAGGAGTAATATTTTCAATCTAAAGCAAACTTCTAAAATCTAATATTTTACTTTCAATATTAAATAACTAACTTACACTTCTAACAAAAAATCGAACACTAAAAAGCAACACAAATGAAAGCATTTTGTATTTCCTTATTCTTATTAATACTTAGTTGTAATGAAACTAAAAAAGAAACGAAACCTAGTGTAACATCTCCAGAAGAAGTTAGTACTGAAGTTGAAAAAAACAATGACGATGTTGTTACAAAAGAAAAAGTGATGGTTAACAATAAAATCATAGCTGTATTAAATAACCCTAAAAAACTAGCAAAAGCCAAAGAAATGGTAAAAAATAGTGGTTTTACTTGGGATAAAATGATTTTAGATAAAAACACAGCTAAAATTGCTTTAATTGAAGTTCCTGAAAAAGATAAAAATAGATGGATTGAAGCTTTAAAAACTTCTGGCTATTTTAAAGAAGTAGCTTTAAATTCTGATGAATTAGCTAAAGAGTTAATTGAAAAGGAAACAAACACACTTCTTACATTAAATAAAACAAATTGTTTAGGAGATTGTCCTGTTTATTCTATGAGTATAGATAAAAAAGGGAATGTTACTTTTAATGGTAAACAATATGTGGTAGAAAAAGGAGTTAAAGAATTTACATTAACTGATAAAGAACTTACTACTTTAAATGAATATTTAGCTAAAGATTTTTCTTCATTTAAAGAAATGTACGATAATCCAAAAGTAATGGATTTACCTAGTACGTTTATCACTTGTAATGATAAACAAATTCAAATTCGTTTATGGAATGATGATGTACCAGATACATTATTAGAAATGCACGAATATTTAGAAGGAATATTATTAGAAAAAAAATACGTTAATTAAATATATTTATGGAAGAGAAAACTCATTTATATTTTGTGCCTGGCTTAGCTGCCAACATTAAAATTTTTGAATACATTAAATTGCCTGAAGATCTTTTTGAACTTCATTTTTTAGAATGGATTATTCCATTGTCGCTAGATGAAAGTATTGAGAGTTATGCTAAACGAATGTGTGAAAAAATCACTCATGAAAATCCTGTTTTAATAGGTGTTTCTTTTGGCGGTGTAATGGTGCAAGAAATGAGCAAGCACTTACAACCGAAAAAAACGGTCATCATTTCTAGCATTAAAAGCAATAAAGAACTGCCTACTCGTTTAAAAATTATTCAAAAAACAAATGCTTATAAATTATTTCCAACCAAATTAGTTGAAAATATTGAAGATTACGAACATCTATTTGTTGGTGATTATTTGAAAAAAAGAGCCGAACTATACAAAATGTATTTATCTGTAAGAGATGGTAATTATTTACAATGGGCTATTTATAATGTTTTAAATTGGAAACAAGATTATGAATTAGATAATTTAATTCATATTCATGGAGACAAGGATGAAATATTTCCTATAAAACACATAAACAAGAGTATAGAAATAGAAAATGGTACTCATATTATGATTTTAAATAAAGCCAAAACCATTTCGAATATTTTGGAACAACAATTGCAACAAATAACATGTTAATGTTTGTATATTTTTATCAAAACATGTAACAAAAAAGAAATAAAAACTGTAACTTTAAAATAAAACAATTTTATATGAAAACATTTTTACGCATTACCTTATTCAGTACTTTTTTAATTATTTGTTTTTTATTTATGAATGTTTCAAAACCTCAAGAAACATCCAAGAAGAACGAAGATATAATAAAAAAAGACACCGGTATTGTAGCTAAAAATGTAAGTAAATTGTATGAAGTAAAAGCTGTAAAACTTCCTAGTTCTATGGAGTTTGCTGGTGAGCTAGTTCCGTTAACAAAAGCTGATATTCGTGAACGTTTAGATAGAGAGTTACTAGTAAATACGTACTGGCAATCTAATGGTTTACTACTTCTTAAAAGAGCTAATAAGTTTTTTCCGTTATTGGAACCTCTTTTAAAACAACATAATTTACCTGATGATTTTAAGTATTTATGTGTTGCTGAGAGTGCTTTAATTCAGGTACCTTCATACAAAGGAGCTGCTGGTTATTGGCACTTTATGCCTAGAACGGGTAGAGAATATGGATTGGAAGTGAATGAAAATATAGATGAACGTTACAATTTAGAACTTTCTACTAAAGTTGCTGCTGAATATTTAAAAAGAGCTAAAAATAAATTTGGTACTTGGACACTAGCCGCTGCTGCATATAATGCTGGTAGTGGTAGAATTTCTAAACGTTTAAAAGAACAAAAAGTAAATAGTTATTACGATTTGCTATTAAATCCTGAAACTGGTAGATATGTATTTAGAATTTTAGCTTTAAAAGAAATCATGTCGAATCCAAAAAAATATGGTTTTATTTTCGATCAAGAAGATTTGTATACCTATCCGAATGTTAAAGAGATTCTAATTGATTCTCCTATTGAAGATTTAGCTGATTTTGCAAAACAATACAATACTACTTACAAAGAGTTAAAGATTGTAAATCCTTGGTTACGTCAAACAAAATTAAACAACAAGAGTAAAAAAGAATATAAAATTAAAATTCCAGTAAACTAATTAAAAACGATAATTTACCTAGAAGAATACATCTACACTTAGCAAATACATATCATCTGTGATTAATATGGAAAACCAAAAAATAATAAATACTATTTTTTGGTTTTCAGTTCCATTATTATGTGGTATTTATTTTTTCTTTCTATAAGTCATATTGTCAAGACCTAATTTGGCATTCCTTGCTAAATCATCTCCTCCTACTTTACCTGATGCATCAGGTGCAAAATCAAGTAGATACACCTCTCCTGTATATTGATGAATAGCTAAAGTAAACTCTCCAACAATATTCGAAATTCCATCAACTTTTGGTTTTAGAGCATTTAACCCTCTCAAAGCCGAAGCTTTAGCTTCTGCTGGTAAAAACCTTAACAACCTTTTAAAGTCCATTGAAGTACCCGACCACATCATTGCTGGCTTATATGTTTTATCCATTGGAACATGTTGAATCCAATAACCATTTTGTGGTGCACCTAAACTACCTCCATCTTTTCCACGTAATTCTGTGGGACCATCAGTCATAATCAGTCGAGGAAGAGTTATGTTTAATGAAGATAATGCTTCATATGCTTTAAATTCGCGTTCAATTACCTCTGGAGATGTCTCAAGCCATCCATATTCGCCTCCATTCCAAAAATACTTTTTATCCATACCCCCACCTTGATGTATGAAAGGTCTATCATTTACATCACTAACAGTTGCATCTTCTTCCGCTAAAGGATCACTCCCATGCAATGCAACCCAATCCGCACGAGGCTTTGCATTTGCAATCCCTTGGTGCTTTTTATATTTTCGCTTTGATTCTTTTGGTTTTTCTATTAAAAAATACATCAAATCTTCGTCTTTGGCTGAAAACCATCTAACACCTTCAATCAGGGTATCCCATTTAAAGTAATCTAAATTATCATCATTAATCCATTGCATTTGAGCAATTTCAGCACCTGTATTATTTACCTTTGTTGATTGAGATACCTTTCCAACACTATGGTTACCTCTTAAAGCTCTATCTCCCATTACATCTGCTTCTCTTTCAAGCTTTGAGTCATCATTTACATTCACTCCTCCTTTCATTTGTAAAGTAGGCTTTACCCTTCCTTGTTTCTGTTGTACTACATGCCATGCTTCATGAGCTAAATGTCTTTCTTGCCCAGAAGCTACATGAATATTTGTTCCTTGGGCATAAGCATGAGCTCGTAATTGAGTTGGCTTACTAGAGTTATAATGTACTTTTACATCATCCATAGAATAACCGGATAAATTTTCTATTCCTATCTTTAAATTATCTGGTAAACCTGTTTTATTTTCTTTTTTTTGAATTAAATTATCTTTTCCTGCATAACGACTGTCTACTGAATCTTGGAGCTTCATTTGAGCAACAACCTCTGGTCTATTATTTTGAAATTGAAAAGAAGCCTCATTATTGTTATCCTTTTGATCGTTTGAATAACCTGCTGAAGATTTTTTACTTTCTTCACTTTTCTTAGGATACGTTCTCATAATAATTCCTTGTTTTAATTAATTTGATTAGGAGTATAAGTAAAAATACATATTTTAAGCTTAAAATACTAAACTCAAAATATGTATTTTTAATCCTTAATATACTTCATTGAGGAATATAACACTAAATCTAGTTTACTGGAATTCTATGTATCTGTCCATTAAATTGAACTTCTGTATCATCTAAAGCATTTTGATCAAGTCCGTTATATATAGAAAAAAAGTTTTTTTGATCAATTTCAGATTCTTTTTCTAAAACAAACTCTATTCCTACTAATATATATTCAGACTCGTTTTTATTTCCATAAAAATCATACTGTAATATATTTATTGCAGTTATTTTTTTATCTAAGTTTTTACTTAGTAATTGATTAGCTTTTTCTTTCCATTTTAAAGGCATCTCGTCTCCCATTCCATACCAATCTAATTTCTCAGTTAATTCAAATGAATTTATAGATAAACTAAAATCATCTAATTGATACGCAGTAAATTCTAATCTATCTCCATTGATTTCTAAAACCACAGGTCCATCAGCCAGCCATTCATCTTGGCTAACATTCCACATTAACCAAAATGTATCAATTTTATTTCCTATAAGATTTTTTAAAACTTTCTGAAAATCATTTTTAAAATAACTAGCTTTTCTATAAAACTTAGGATTAAACGATTCTATTCCAAGCATTTTTTTGAAAATTAAACTTAAAAAAGATGATTAAACATCTTTTTCAAAATATAAGTAAATGTAAACAGCTAGTCCAAAACTTGTAGAATCTGTAGATGCTAACTTATATCCTTCTTTGGCATATTCATCTAATTTTTTTTGAATATCTCTTTTTGAATCTTTAGCAATATGATTCTTATCTGTAGTTAATTTTGAATAATAAATTAACGTTTCTACCTTGTATTCTTTCATTTTATATAGTTTTTATGCTATCTCAAATATAAAAGAAAATTAAAATTTACCGCTATTTACATCATTTTCTGGCACAGGTTCAACATTATCCCAGTGTTCAACTACTTTTCCATTTTCAATTCTAAACAAATCTACTTGCGCATAATCTTTATTTATTTTACCATCATTCCAGTTGGCTTTAGACAATGTTGCTACAAAATTCCCTTGCCTTACTGTTAAAACAATCTCTTTATATTTTAAAGGTGCATTTGGCATACTTGCTAACTTTTGAAAATGTTCCAGCCCATCTGTGACATCTTTATTATGCTGAATATAAGTTTCTGTTGAAATATAATTAGACAATTTAGAAGGATCACCTCCTTCCATTAAGGCGTCTTTAAGTAAGTTTTTAACCAATTGTTTGTTTTCCTCTGTCTTATCTAAATCAGTAATTTCAGTAGCTCCATCAATTGAAGTATGTCCAGAAGGTGTTGCATCTGCATATTCAGAAATAACATCCCAATGTTCTATAATTTTATCGTTTTCATCTGTATCAAAAAAATCTGTAGTTACCCATTTAGCTTGTCCATCATTTAAACTTTGATACACATGTAAAAACACATACTGCCCATCAACTAAACTTCTTATAATTTGTATATCTCTTTTCGGATTTCTCTTAATAAAAGGTTCAAAAAACTCAATAAATCCCTATTGTCCGTCTTTTACACCTGTACTATGTTGCGTGTACCTATCTCCAGTGTATTTATTGATTGCCTCATGAATTTTTCCGTCACGAATTCCATCTAAATACAAACCTTTAGCATTCTCAAGTTTTTTACTCATAATATATTTTTACTGATTTACAATTAACTAACCATATAAAAATAAAACTTTTAAGCATTAAACACTCTAAATCAAACCATTGATTTATTGCAGTACGTTGCTTTTTCAAAATCTCTAATATTTATTGAAATTATAGGTACCTCTGGAAACATCATTTTTAGTTCTGAAACAATTTTATCTGATAAACTTTTCTTTTGTTCAACAGAACGTCCTTCCATTATATTGGCAAAAATGTGAATAAAATCATCATCGGTATTACCTACAGTATAATATTCAAATGGATTAATTCTAACTTTAATGTCTCCTTTGGCAAATAACCCTGTAGAATCAGCTGTATCATATACTTTTTGAATGATTTCCTTAGGGCTTTTAATATTGATAATATCTTTAGAACAATCAATTACAAAATGTGGCATTGTTTATCGTTTTTTTCAATTCTTTCTCACACTAAATTTAAGGCTATTTCTTCTATTTTTTTACTAAATATTTCATAAGATTTTAACTTTCTTTTTTCATTTCCCATTCGCCTTTTGTACCAGGATAAAAAACAATTTTACCACTTTTAAAACCAATGCCTTTTTTAAACTTCCAAGTACCTTTAGCTACACCTGTTGATTCGTTTAGTACTCCTTTGTAATAAATCGGTCTATGTGGTTTATCCTCTTCCAATCTTGTTCCATCAGGAAAAACAACTGTACTAACTGGCATTCTTTTAATAAATTTTATTTTTTTGTTTTTTACAGTTCCAGAAAAATGACCAACACCTTTGGTGCCTCCTGTTTTTATATCATCTTTTATTACGCCAGAAATTTTAGCGTTTGTAAAACCTTTTATAGTTAATTCAAAATTGGTTTTTCTATTTTTTAATGATTCATGTACATTTCCTATAAACCAATATGTACCTTTCCATTTTCCTTTCATTATTTAATCACTTTTTGCTTTTCGAGTTCTAAATCTAATGCTTTTTTAAAAGACATTACTGATCTAGAAATATCATCCTCTGTAGTAGCCCAAGAGCATATACTAACACGCATTACCTTTTTACCAAACCATACAGAACCACCTAACCAACATTCTCTTAACCTTTGAATATTACACAAAACATTTGTTGTAATGTCATTCGAATCACATCTTACAACTACTTGATTAAAAACAACATCATTTTCTACATAAAAACCTTCGATTTCTAATATTTCTTTTGCAAACTGTTTAGCTCTTTTATGCATCATTAATATCATTTCATCTATTCCTTTTTTACCAAGATATTTCATTATTGACCATAACTCAATAATTCTTGCTCTTCTAGACATTTCAGGAGTATAAAACATTCCGTCTCTCTCTTCACTTTCAACAATATAACTTCCTGACATATGAAGAGCAGCAATCATTGCTTCTCTATCTGCACATAATACAATTCCACAATCATATGGAGTATTCAATGTTTTATGCCCATCTACAGCCCAAGAAGAAGCATTCTCTATTCCTTTGGTTAAATGTTTTAACTTCTTTACAGCTCCTGCCCATAGACCAAAAGCACCATCAATATGAATCCATGCATTTGCTTTTTTTGCTTTTCTGCAAATAGCTTCAAAATCATCAAAAGCTCCACTATTTACATTACCTGCTTGCAGAATTAAAATACAGCTTTCATCAAGTTCTGGTATTTGTTCTGAAATAATTCTCCCATGGTTATCTACTGGAACCCACTCAATATTTTCTTTTCCTAAGCCTAGGATTCCAATTGCTTTTAAAACTGTTGAATGAGCATGTACCCCAGTAATTACTCTTATTTTTGGAGAGTTTCTGAGTCCTTTTTCATTAACATCCCAATTATTTCTTTGAAGAATACGGTATCTTGCGGCCGCTAAACTACATAAATTAGCAGTTGATGTACCACTTACAAAACCTGCGGAAGTATTACTTGGTAAATTAAACAATTCTATCATCCACTTTTCAACTACAGCTTCTAGTTTGCTTCCTATTGGTGACAGTACATTCATTGCCGGAGCTTGATCCCAAAATGTACCTAATTTTTTCGCTGCCAATCCTACAGGTACAGCACTTCCAGTCACAAATCCAAAATACCTACCTCCTAATGTTGCTGTTGTAGTTGGACTTCCATAAAAATTTAACTGCTTTAATACTTCTTCTGCGCTAGTAGACTCAACAGATAGTTCTTCTTCAAATACAGACAAATTCTTAATTGCTTCATCTGTAGGATATACATTTCTATCAAAAACACTCTCTAAATATTCAAATGAATACTCTTGTACTTGATTAAATATTTTTTTGTTTCTAATTTCTTGAAACATTTTATCTTGAATTTCACTCATTTTATTTAGTTTGAGAATAAACATTCATAAAGAAGAATTAAAAACAAATTATAATTTCAAACTATTCATTTGATTTTTAAATTCCATCTTTTAGCTTCTTATTTCTTTAAAAATACAACTATTCAATATTTTATAACCAATCATTATTTAATATTAAACCAAATGTTTTATATTGTTAAAAAATGAAGAAACCATGAACATTGCGGCACAAATAATTATCGGAATAATAGCGTTATTACACTTGTACTTTTTATACTTTGAAATGTTTGCTTGGGAAACTAGAGGTAGAAAAGTATTTAAAAATTTTCCAAGTGATTTATTTCCTAAAACCAAAACACTTGCTGCTAATCAAGGTTTATATAACGGCTTCTTAGCTGCTGGTTTGTTATGGACTTTTTTTATTGACAATATAGAATGGAAAATTAATATTGCTTATTTTTTTCTAGGATGTGTTGCTGTTGCTGGTATTTATGGAGCTATGACTGCTAGTAAAAAAATATTTATTGTTCAGGCTTTACCTGCAATTATTGCCTTAATTTTAATCGTTATTTTTTAATTGTACGCAAACCTCTTTTTATAATGTAAGCGGTTTCTTTTGTCGATGATTCTTTTTCCCAACGATTACAGACTGATAATACCCAATCTGGCTGTGATTTACTTGCATCATTTAGCCAGTTAGCAACTGAATCTCTGACATATTTTGAATCGTCTGATTTTAATGGTTCAAGTAAACTAATACCTTTTGCTGGATTCTCTTGAAATTCAGCTATTTTTTTAGTCCATACACCAACTGGTCGTAATGACTCTACAGCAAATCTTCTTATATTTTCGTCTTCATTTAATGTCCACTTTGACAAAATTGCGATAGCTGTATCCAAATCTTCAATCATTCTCTCTTTAGTAGCAAAAACAACTACTTCTCTAATTCCAAAATGAGCATCAGCAGCATATTGTTGCATTACTTCTAATAACTCTGATAACTCATCATAATGTAAACTTTCTGCCCAACACGCCCAACATCTTACTACATCTGAAATATGACTTTTTAATTTCTGATATATCTCAGTATCCTTTGTTTTAATACCAAAAGTTTGACCAATAATTTTAGTTATTGTATTTGCGGTAGGCTTCTTTTCAGAAGTTATAGCATTCTCAAAATCAATTAACCAATCTTCTTTATTTATTTCTTTTAATACTAATTTTAATAACACTAACTGATCAACAGCTAACCATTCCATTAAATTTTTAGTTTCAATTAAACCTTTATTTAAATAATCTAAAACTTCTGGATCAAGATTTTTTAAGCTTCTTGGACCTTTTCTTGTTAAAATATGTGCTGGAATCATTTTTTTTATCAATTATCAATTATCAATTATCAATTATCAAAGCTATTTCTCTTACTGTTATATTCCAATTATTTATCACTTTTTTATTTAAAAAATGTCTGAGATTTAAAACTATTCGTTTCAAACCTCAGACATTTACTTTATATTTTATTTAATTAAATAATTGGCATATTAATATCTACGATTAACTGATCTGATGGAGTTTCTGTAGGATCATTTAAATACATTTCTACAGGATAACCTTTTTTATTTTTCTTAAATTCTTTATTTCGTTCCATCATCATTACAGCCGACCAAGCATTTCCTAAATGATCGTATTTACCTTTATGACGAACTGTTTCCATGTTTGATTTAGGCAAACTAGCATAAAAAAAGTTTTCTGGTAAGTTTTCTGGTTTTTCTTTCACCGGAACACCTGCAACATACACCACTTTATCTTTTACCACATTAAATTTCTGATATTCAGAAAAAGGGACTCCTACAGTTTCAACATTATTGTCTTTTAAATACGTATGAAGCGCTGTAAAATCTTTTTCCATTGCTTTATCCATTTTAGAAAAAGCAGTATCTGTTTTTATTCCTATATAATTACAACCTTCAAAGTTTGTTTTTCCAACAAACTCAATCTCACTATGAATTTTTCCTTCTTCTATTTCTTCTTTCAACATCTTTAGACCACGATCATAATCCATACCAATATAGGTTTCCATTGATTTTTTCATCCAAAACATAAAAAAAGGCAACGAACTATCCATCAACCATTTTACTTCTGTACCTCCTTCAACATCTGTAAGCTTAAAATTAACTTTTGCTTTCGATTTCCATGGTTTTAAAAAAGTTAAATCATAATCAATTTCACTATCATACTCTTTCAACACTGTCATCTCTCCTACTCCTACTCGCTTTCCTTCCCATTTATAATATTTACCATCTTCTTGGTAATCTAATTTAGCTTCTGGTTCACAAATTAACCATGGAGACCAATTTTTCCAATTATGAAAATCTGATAAAAAGGTTTTGATTTTTTCTTTAGGCGCATTGATAGTAATGCTTTTAGAAACGTTCATTTTTGGCATAACAGTATAAGTTTGATTTCTATAAATTTATGAAAATCAAACCAATAAACAACAAACAATTAATGATTGACTAGCAGCTTTTTAATTTTGAATACCTTAAAAATGATAAGTTCTCATATGTCTTTTACATCTAATAACTGTAAATTAAACACCAAACTGTGTTAAATGATGATCTAAATGTTTATAAAACAAATTATTCCACTCGTTCTTAGTTAACTTACCAAAAGAATGAGATTCTTTTCCATCGAAATAACTTTCTCCTAATTCTTGTGTTTTTAAAAGGTAGTCTATTAGCTTCTTTTTTTCTTCTTCAAAATTACGCTCATCAGTAATTAAAAATTGTGGAGCTGTTTTACCATTTTTTGGATATGGTTTTTCAGATACTACTGCCTTTTTTATAAAGCTTTTAAGTATGAACTTTAAAAACATATTAGGTTTGGCATGTTTATCTGTATAAACTCCTTCGTAAGCCACAGAACAATGAGCCATCATTTGTGCTACATTCATTTTCCCCCAAGTTGGTTGAGTTTGAGAAGTAAGGCTGTTTATTCTATCAATAACTTCGTTAGTAACTTCTTTGGTAAAAATGTTTTTCATAATTGTTAGGAGGTTTTATTAATGTAAAATTCTGAAAATTAATTCTTTTAAAATATCTTCATTTGATTGATTTGCTCCTACACCTTTACTTTTTACATCTGCATCACGTAACAAACCTATTATTTGTGATACTTTTCTCATGGGATAATTTCTTGCTGCTGATACATAATCATCAACAAAATACGGATTTACTCCTAAAGCTCTTGCTACTGAAGCTTTTGATTTATCTTTTAATCCGTGATAAGATAACAACTGCGTAAAAAAACTATTCAATAAAGATATGGTCATTACCAAAGGATTGTTCTTAGGATTTTGAGCAAAATAATTAATAATTCTATTGGCTTTCACTACATCCTTTCCTCCAACAGCTTTTCTCAACTCAAAATTGTTAAAGTCTTTGGATATCCCTATATTTTCTTCAATATGTGATGGATTGATAATTGTTTCTTTGGGTAATACAGAGGTAAGTTTATTTAACTCATTGCTTATTTTACTTAAATCTGTACCCAAAAACTCTACTAGCATTTGTGCTGCCTTAGGTTCAATATTGAACTTTTTTCCGCTTAAAACTCTACGAATCCAATCTCCAACTTGATTTTCATATAATTTCTTGCTTTCAAAAATTAATCCCTTTTTAGCAATCGCTTTGTATGCTTTTTTACGTTTATCTAGTTTTTTATACTTGTAATTAAACACTAATATGGTAGAAGGCTGTGGATTTTCTGCATAAGTATCTATTTTATCAATCGTTCTACTTAAATCTTGTGCTTCTTTTACAATAATCACCTGATGTTCTGCCATCATAGGAAAGCGTTTTGCTGCTGATACAATTTCATCTATTGACACATCTCTACCATACATTACCACTTGATTAAATCCTTTTTCAGATTCATCTAGAATGTTTTCTTCAATATAATCAGATATTTTATCGATATAGTATGGCTCTTCTCCCATTAAAAAGTAAATAGGCTTTAAATTACCATTCTTAATATCGTCAACAATTTGCTTTACTTCGTTCATTATTGTAGTTACATAATTGAAAGATTTAGTACTTTTGAGCAATGCAACAACTAAATCTACCAACGTATTCTTTCAGGCTCAAAAATAGTGAAAAACATACCCTTATTTTTGATGAATTACGAAAAAAATATCTTGTATTAACTCCTGAAGAATGGGTACGCCAGCATTTTGTTAGATTTTTGATTGATGAAAAAAAATACCCAGTTTCTTTAATAGCTATTGAAAAACAATTAATTATAAACAATCGAAAAAAAAGAACTGATATTTTAATTTTTTCTTCACAAGGCACTCCAAATATAATTGTTGAATGTAAGGCTCCGAGTGTAAAAATAACACAAGACACTTTTGATCAAATTGCTAGATATAATTTAAAGTTAAATGCTAATTTTTTAATTGTTACTAACGGATTAGAACACTACACTTGTATTTTAGATAAAGAAAATGAAACCTACATGTTTTTAAGAGATATTCCTGTTTACGAAAAACAATAACATAAAAATAACCCCCATAAATAAAAAGAAATTCTTTTTACCTACAGGGTTTAGCAAAAATACAATGTCAGATTAAAAAAGATTTTTATCTAGGATATTTCGTTTCGGTATTATCAAAATTTTTAATTTTATATGATACACATTCGTTTTTGTTATCTCCTGTATGCGGTATATGAATTTGTTTGTTAACGTTAAAAAAACTGATTTTAGGGCTATTAAACACATTCATTTTACACATTTTATTTCTTGCTATAAAAATATCTTCAGATCGTTCACTTTCTATTATTCTATTGCTTTTTCCTTGAGTAGTAGCTCCTCCTATACCAGCAAAAACATTTCCTAATATTTTTATGTGTTTACTCCCATCTCTAAAAAGTTGACTTTGACTAGAGCCCATAAAAATTAGCGGTTTACCTGATGCTGTTGTGTTACAATAAAAGCGATTATCTGTAATATCTACTCCAGAGGTAGTGTCTTCAATATGAATAGCATTTTGTTTTTGCTCATTTCCAGCCTCAAAAGTATTATCATGAATAATCACATTGGCAACTTGTGCCAATGCGATTCCCCCACCAAAATCATCTTTAAAAATACAACCTTCAATAATCATATTATTCATGTTGGTTACGACACTATCATTATTAGCGGGTTCATTACCGCAATCAATAGAGATTGCGAATTTCTCATTTCCTGATATTGGTTTTTTATCATCAAACACACTGTTCTTAATTTCTATTTAACGCATGCTTGACACATTATCTTTTGACCATACTCTATTAAATTCTATACCTCTAAACGTAATTGACTTTGTGAAATGACAATCTATAATTTTCAACCCTCCAAAGTTTCTATTTGAAAAAATTGCCCACTTGGCATCTATAAATTTAACTCCGTGAAACTCTACAAACTCTTTATTTATATGTACTGCCTTAGAAGAATTATTTCCTGCGTTAATCGTTAAGTTTTTAAATTTAATATTTGTAGTACTGCATACTATAAATAAAGAAGCATCTGGATTACTCTTAGAACCTGTTCTTTGATATATTGAAGTACCATGTTTTCGGTTTCCAATAATGGTTACTGCTTTATTAATTTCAAATTTCCCATCAATATTATAAGGTCCTTCTCCTAATTTTATAACGTCTCCTGCAGTAAAATTACGGTCGTTTAAAATTGAGTTAAATGCTTCTTTAAAACCTAATCTTAAATTCCTCATTCTAACATCAATATTCCATTCTCTTACATTTCTGGCATTTCTTTCTGGTTTAACTGTACTCTGAGTTGTAATTACCACACCTGAACCTGTTATTTCTGTATCTAAATATTCATTATCTATACAACTTGCTAACACCAATAAAATGGTTAACATTAAAAATGTAATTAATTCTGTGTGTTTAATTTTCATTATTTATAGTTTTATATTTGGCACTTTTAAATTACACTATCTAAACTTTTACAGAACCTATAACAAGTTAAAAAAGATGTTTTTAAGTTAAACAACCTCATGTTTTAACTTATATCATACAAAAAAAGAATAGATGTTAATTTCACAGAAAACTCCATAAAAATTAATAAATCTTTACATATCTAAATCAATTTATTAATGTAAGTTTGCCAACTTGAAAACAGCAATTGTCATATTAAATTGGAATGGTAAGCAGTTATTAGAACAATTTTTACCATCAATCGTGAATTTTAATTCCGATGAAGCAGAAATTTATGTAGCAGATAATGCCTCTACAGATGATTCTATTGAATTTGTTAAACGTAATTTTCCAACAGTAAAAATTGTAGTTAACAAAACTAATGGAGGCTATGCAAAAGGATATAATGATGCGCTACAACATATAAAAGCCGACATTTATTGTTTGATAAATTCTGATATAGAAGTTACTGAAAATTGGCTTCCTCCTATTCTTAAAGTTTTTAAAGAAAACGAAAACACGGCAATTATTCAACCTAAATTACTAGATTACAAAAACAAATCTAAATTTGAATACGCAGGTGCTGGTGGTGGTTTTGTTGATTTTTTAGGTTATCCATATTGTAGAGGACGTCTTTTTAATAACCTGGAGGAAGATAAAGGTCAGTTTAATGACATCGCAGATATTTTTTGGGCTTCTGGGGCTTGTTTTTTTATAAGAAGTGCTGTTTTTCATAATTTAGGTGGTTTCGATGAAGATTATTTTGCACATCAAGAAGAAATAGATTTGTGTTGGAGAACTCAAAATGAAGGATACGATGTACAGTATGTTGGTACTTCTACCGTTTATCATGTTGGTGGTGCTACATTACAAGAATCTAATCCTCAAAAAACATACTTAAACTTTAGAAATAGTCTTTTTACTATTTTAAAAAATGTACCCAGAAAACATGTTTTCTTAATTATTTTTATTCGACTTATTTTAGATGGTGTAGCCGGTATTAAATTTGCTGTAGAATTACGCCCCATTCATACATGGTCTATTCTTAAAGCTCACTTTAGTTTTTATAAAAACTTAATACCATTTATAAAGAAAAGAAGGCAATTACAACGTAAGTATAACTACAGTATTCACACGTCTATAGTTTGGCAGCATTTTGTATTACAACGCAAAAACTTTAAAAATTTGCTGTAAACACAATAAATCCGAAAAAACATTACAAGCTCTTTTTCAATAAATTAACTTTAAGGAGATGATTTTTTCTTAACAAAAAGTTAAAAAAATGAAAAAAAATTTCTACATTACTGTAAAAATTTAACATTATGACAATGTTACCCCCGTCAAAAGGCAGACTTTTAATAGCCGAACCATCTATTTTAAATGACGACTCTTTTAAAAGAGCCATCATATTATTGACAGAGCATACAGATAAAACTTCAGTAGGTTTTATACTAAACAGACCCTTACAATATGTATTGGAAGATTTGATTCCTGATATTGATTGTGACTTCACAATTTATCAAGGAGGTCCTGTTGAACAAGATAATTTATATTTCATACATAGAGTTCCTCATTTACTGAAAGACAGTATTGAAGTAGCCAAAGGCTTATATTGGGGCGGTAATTTTAGCGAACTAAGAGAATTATTGAAAAATAAATCTATTAGTCCTGATGATATTCGCTTTTTCTTAGGATACTCTGGTTGGGCTTCAAATCAATTAGAAAGTGAATTAAAAACACATTCTTGGTTTATTTCTGAAAATGATTTTAATAATATTTTATCAGAAGAAGAAGAATGTATATGGAAAAATAAGCTGTTACAAAAAGGTGGAGAATATAAAATATGGGCTAATGCACCAGCTGATATTCGAATGAATTAAAAATTAAATTCTCCAAGGTGGGTTTATTCTATTTTCACCAGCATAAAAAATAATTAACTGGTTCCCATCAGTATCCTTTAGTCTGGCTTCTCTCCATAACCAGCTTTTATCATTAGGTAGTTCATCAAATGTTATTCCTTTTTCAATTAATTCATTTACATATGAATCTATGTTTTTGTTTTCAAAATAAACATAAACTCCATCTCCTTTTGGAAGTTCATCTACTAAATGTATTGAAAAAGTTGACTCTCCTTCTGGGCATTTAAAACGAGCGTAATGAGGCAAAGCTTCTACTATTAATTCTAAACCTAATGTTTTGTAAAAATCTATAGATTTAGAAATATCAATTGAAGGAACTGTTATTTGGTTTAAATTCATTTTAATTGTGCTAATTATTAAAGATCAATAAATATATATGCAAGTGAAAATAATTAAAATAAATCTTAAAACAATAGAAAATAAAGTATGTAATCTTTTATGCTTTAGCTAGTAAAAGTCAACACGGCTAAATTTTTACTTATTTTACTGGCTATATCAACTTTAAATTCTTTTTTTCTGTAATTTGTAACTGACTGAATACCTTTAATTGCATTTGTAATAAACACTTCATCTGCTTTTTGAATTTCGAAAGGAGAAATTGTAGTTTCCTCAATAGAATAATCCTCATTTTTCTCAAGAATTTCAATTACTTTCTTTCTGATAATTCCTTTGATACAGCCCTCAGAAATAGCAGGTGTTTTAATTGTAGTACCCTTAACAATAAAAATATTACCATTAATAGCTTCTACTACACCTTTCCTCTCATTTAACAACACACAGTTATCCAAATCATTTTCTTCAGCAAAAACAGCAGCTAAAGTATTTAACATTCTGTTTGTTGTTTTTACTGTTGATAGTAATCCTGAATAATTGTAAAAATCTTTAAATAAATCTATTCGGTATTCACTTTTACTTGATGAAGCTTTTAATTCTTTGGCTTCAATCAAATAATCTACTTCATTAGTATTAGGTTTGTATAAACCACCATCCTTTCGATATACATTTAATCTAATTCTTATTTCTGAACTTTCAGAAGTAGTTATAGTTTTCTGTATTTCTTCTTCAAGAAACTCAAGCGTAAACTCCATCGGAATTTTCATTCTTAGCATTCTCATAGAAGCCATCAACCTAAAATAATGATCTTCCCAAAAAATTACTTTCTTATTTACTACCTTAATTGTTTCAAAAATACCATCACCATATTTAAACGCTCTGTTTTCGACTCCTAAATTAAGTAATGAATCTTCAATTAAATTTCCGTTGTAGTTTACAATCATCAATAAAAAAATTTTGATTGCAAAATTACTAAATAAAAAAAGTACAAAAACAAAAAACTCGGACTAAAGCCGAGTTTTTATTTTTAATGTTGTATAATTTTAAGCACCTATAAGATGTCTTAACTCATCTATTTGATTCTCCCAAAGCATCTTAGCCTCATCAGCAGCGTCTTCATCATCTGCAAAATCAGTAATAATTAACGATACATCCTTTGTTAATGGATCTACTTGAATTCTAAATTCAAAATAACTATCATCTCCCTCACTTTCAGTCCATTTAAACTTTATTCGCTCGTCTGCCTTTTTACTTAATATAGTAGCTTCTTCTTCACTATCGTCCCAAAAAAAACTAATTAACTTACCTCTTGAATTTACTTTATCAGCAAACCACTCTTCTAAACCAGAAGGTGTTGCAAAGTATTGGTATAATAACGCCGGGGATGCGTGTACGGGAATTTCTAACTCGAATTTAACTTTACTCATTTACATTTAGTTTGTTCCACAATATATATAAATATTCTTTTTAAAAAAAATTACAAAAAAATATTGTTCAATTAAAAAAAAGTTATATATTTGCACCCGCAAATGGCGAGGTAGCTCAGTTGGTTAGAGCGCAGGATTCATAACCCTGAGGTCGGCAGTTCAAATCTGCTCTTCGCTACAAAAGCCCAGAATAGTCCATTCTGGGCTTTTTATTTATATCTAATTTTATAATTAAATTCGCTACTTGTAAAACAACTTTCTTTATACTTTGGAAAAATCTATCACATATCAAACGACAAATACTTATGAAACTTTAAATGAATATTCTCAAAAAACTAAAAATGTTTGGTTGGTTTTTCATGGAATAGGGTATTTGAGTCGTTTCTTTATTCGTCATTTTTCCAAACTACCATCAGATGAAAACTATATAATCTGTCCTCAAGCTCCTTCTAAATATTACAAAGACGCTAATTATAAACGTGTTGGAGCTTCATGGTTAACTAAAGAGAATACAATTACAGAAACACAAAATGTTCTCAATTATATTGACACTATTATTAGCAATGAACAAATTGATTTCGATACTGTAAATTTCATCGTTTTAGGCTATTCTCAGGGCGTAAGTATCGCTACTAGATGGTTGGCATTACGTAAACAATTTTCGAGCAAATTAATTATGGTTTCTGGAGTTTTTCCTAAAGAATTAAACAAAGAAGATTTTAATCATTTACCAGATTTAAAAACAATACATAGCGTTGGTTTAAATGATGAAATTTTTGATCCTAAAAATGTAAAAAAACAAGAAGACAGAATTCTATCTTATTTTCCTAATACACAATTTATAAATCATAATGGAGGACATATTTTTGAATCTGATTTATTAAATGAATATTTATCTGCTTAATTAAATAAATTAAAACCAAAATTTTATATGCAAAGGAATTAACTTTACTCCTATAATTATTTTTGGAGGTATCTTCATATTTATTATCATATTCGCCATTTGATATATACATTCTGCAATAAAAGATAAATGAAAAAACACAAATACTTTATTATTTCCATTATCCTGATATTAACTTCTATATTTCGTATTATTTATGTTTTTAATCTTAGTAGTTGTAGACATGGATGCATACCTATAATCGGTTTTATTATTTTTCTTACAGGTATAATTTTCTTGATTTTTAGTATTATAAATCATTATACCAAACAAAAAAACAATTAGTATTAACAAACCTTTCATTGATTTAATTCATAAACCTTTATATAATCTACAATAAAATCTTGTGGAAAAATACTGTCATCTACTTCTGGTCCACCAAAATTACCTCCAATAGCTACGTTTAATATCAAGTAAAAAGGTTTATTATAAGGCCAATTTTTATCATTTTTCTCTTGTGGCGCATACGTATACACTTTTTTAGCATCTATAAAAAACTCTATAGCAGCTTCAGTCCATACCATTTTATAAACATGAAAACCTTCTTCAATATTTTTTATATTGGTCTTTTTAGAATGTACTGTATTTCCAAAACTAGAGGGATTGTGCAACGAAGTGTAAATAACATGTGGATTTTTCCCCACATATTCCATAATGTCAATCTCTCCACAAGCAGGCCAAGTATTCGTATCAATATCATTTCCTAACATCCAAATAGCTGGCCATAAACCATAACCTTTAGGAAGTTTTGCTTTTACCTCAACCACTCCATACTTAAATTCAATTTTATCTTTGGTATGTATTTTTCCTGAAAAGTATAAACTATCTTTTTTAGAAGTTCTTATCATCAAACTTCCCTCTTTCAGAATCACATTTTTCTTTGAATACAACTGACGTTCATTATTTCCCCAACCACATAAATTAGGACAACCATCTCCTTCATCATAATTCCATATACTTGTGTTTAATGAACCTTCATTAAAATCTTCATTTAAAATAAATCTAGACTCTGTTTTACAACTAAAGTAAAACAAGCTTATAGCTACTAGTATAATTTGATATCTGTTTCTCATTTTTAATCTTTAAATTAAAAGATATTAGCAAATAAATAACTGAATACTATGTGATAAAAAAGAGACCAATAACATAACGTTACTAGCCTCTCATCGTACTAATTCAGATATTCCGAATTATAAATTATTGAAATACTCTTACGTAATCTATTTCCATTGTATTTTCTGTAAAACTACTATCAATAGCTCCACCAAGAGTTCCTCCCATTGCAACATTTAAAATCATAAAGAAATTCTCATTAAATGGTAAAGATGCATTATTTGCAAGTCTGTAATACTCAACATCATCTAAATAAATCTTAATAAACTCATCATTCCACTCTAAAGTATATTTATGAAATTCAGAAGTCGCGTTTGTAATTGATGTAGTTAATCCAAAATCTGCTTTGGTACTACTAGCTGCATCTAACCAGTGACAAGTTGCTAAGATGGTATTTTTATCAGCTCCTGTTTGTTCCATAATATCTATTTCACCACTTTGAGGCCAACCAACGGTAGAAAAATTAGCTCCTAACATCCAAATAGCAGGCCAAGTACCAGCATCCGCTGGTAATTTTGCTCTAACTTCTACTCTACCATATTTAAAGTCGTATAAACCTTCCGTTTTTATACGCGCTGATGTAAAAGCACTTCCTAAATAATTTTCTCTTTTAGCCGTAATAACTAAATTACCTCCTTCAACTTTTACATTTTCTGGTCTATCTGTGTAATACTGCACCTCGTTATTTCCCCAACCATTTGTTCCTGTACCAATATCATAAGTCCATTTTGTTGCATCTGGCGCACCATCAACGGTAAAATCATCTTCCCAAACTAAATTATTAAACTCATAAGTAACACCTGTTTGAGGATCTGCCGATGTTATTACAAACCACCAATCAAATTCATTGTTTCCATCTGTTATTCGTAAAGTTAACTCATTCGGATTTTGTCTATCAAATATTTCATATGTGTGATTTGCTATATAATACCCAATAAAACCAACTCCTGTTAGCTCTAATGTTTCAACACCTCCAGGAGCAATTAAACTCCAACTTTCGGTATAATCATTATAAGAATAATTTAAAATATCAGCCCCATCTGCTGTACCTCCTGATCCTCCTGAACTAGCTAATTCATCTATCAATCCACTTCTACCAAAAATATCACCTCCCGTAGTGTGTTCAAAAGTTCCATCTGAGTGAAAGATAAAACGATCATCATACATTCCAACGCCACTTTTGTCGTTTGCAGGTGCACTAAAAAACTCTCCAAAAAAAGTTCCATCTACAGGACCTAAACCAAAATGTGTATTTGCTTCAGCTTTTATTCTAAATGTTTTTGAAGAAGCAGCCATAGGATCTGCTGGATTAAAACCAAATAATTTCGTTTTTAAGTCATCTGGAGCTTCATAAACAGCTAATACATCTACCTGAATGGTTTGACTAGAAGATGCACCTCCTGTACCAAAAGCAACCACCGTAACTGTATAAGTATTTACTCCTAAAGTACTAAATGTATACGTTTTTTTTCCGGATATTTCTGTTGATTCTGATCCGTTAAATATAAATTTATACGACAAAGCATTATCTGCTTCTGCAGTAAAATTTACAACTCCACTTCCATCTCCATTAGGATTGGTTGCATCTTGACCAACAATGTCTGCTGTAATTTGAATATTTGAAGGAGCTACAATGCTTCCAAATTCAAATTCATTCTCTTTACAACTTGTTAATTGTAAAACCGCAATCGTCATTACAATTAGTATGATTATTTTTTTCATCTGATTTAATATTTTTTCGTTAAACATCTCATTAGATATTTATACTTTTAATTACTGTTTTACCATTTTGTACTGCCAAAACGTACCAGAACCTGCCTCTATATACACATCCATTTGCGTATTACTATTAGACAAAGTCACATTATAAGTTATAGAGCTTGGCACCGTATCACCCGCTCCTAACTCACCAGCATTGTATGTCTTTGGTAATCCTAAATAAGCACCTGCTCCGTTAATAGTTAAAGTACCTGCAGTAGCATCGTATACATAATTTGCGGTTGCTGATCCATCGTGAGGAGCTACAGGAGTACCACAAGTATCACCTCCACCTTGCCAACCTTCAATCCAAGTATCACTTCCTAACATATTTTGAAAAGAACCATCTCCATTAAATACATACTGATCATCATAAAAACATGCTCTATCTGTTACACAAGTTGCATCACAATTCCACCAACTTGTATCTCCAACAGCTGGTCCTACACCTAAAGCTCCAGCTTCATTAGCAATTACCCAAGTACCTTGTAAAGGAGACGTCTCTTGCTCTTTCACAAACTTAAATTGCCAAAAAACTCCTGAACCCGTTCCTGTTTCAATGTACACATCCATTTCTGTATCATTATTTGAAAATGTAACATTGTAAGTTCTAGAACTCGGCACAGTTGATCCTGCTCCTAACTCCCCTTCATTTGTTGCTTTTGGTAAACCTAAATAAGAACCTACTCCATTAATTGTAAGTAAACCAGCTGCTTCGTTATAAACAAAACTTCCTGGTGTAGCTCCATCATGAGGAGCTACAGGAGCTCCACAAGCATCACCTCCACCTTGCCATCCTTCTATCCAAGTATCGCTTCCTAAAACATTTTCAAAAGAACCATCTGATTTAAAAATATAAGTATCGTCATAAAAACATGCTCTTGCTGTTACACAAGTAGCATCGCAATTAAACCAACTGACATCACCAACAGCTGGTCCTACACCTAAAGCTCCTGGCTGATTCGCTAATTTCCAAGTTCCTAAAATACTTTCAGGAATTACAGTTGGCGACTTCCAGAAGTAAATGTTATCAATAAAAACTGTACCCGAAGCCCATGGTGTACCTACAAACTTTAATTGTAAAATTTCTGTAACTGTTAAACCTTGTGCTGTGTAATCTGAAATAGGAATATCAATACTAGTCCAATCTCCCTGAGTTAAATCACTATTTACAGGCTTTTCTGTTGTAACTCCTCCTGAAACATTGATCAATGAAGTTTCTAAAACAGTGACATCTTTTGTCCATACATCTAAATGTAAAAATTCCATACCACTAACATCTTGCGCTGCTCCAAACTGAATTCCTTGATAACTCAAATTGATATATTGAAGCATAGTATCTCCATTTAAATCAAACTCTGTCCAACTACTTCCTTGTCCACCTTGTCCCCAATCAGGAAACGTATCTGTTCCCATCACATTTGTATAAGCACTTCCATATATAGAAATAACGTCTGAGGCATTTCTATTAGGAGGAGTTGGCGCAGATGCAATTGGTTGTAAAATTTCTGTTACTTCAAAAGTTTCCATGTATTCAGCAGTTTGTATAGCTGCTCCTTTTGCCACAACCTTTACATCATACATTCCTGGATTTTGATATTGATATGAAATAGGATCTCCAATATTAGCTGTTGCCACAGGTTGTGTAACCCCTGCTTCACCTGAATAAAATTCATACACAGTAGCAAAATCTGCTGTTGCTACAATGTCTACTTGTTTACTTACAGATGCGTTGTTAGAAATAGTAACCATTAAGTTTTCTGGCGCTTTAAACGATACTACTAACTCTTGAGTAGCTTCAGCTTTATCTCCAGCTATATTATACGCTTCTATAGTTATTGTGTAAGTACCTTCTGCGTACATATGTTGCAAACTCTCACCTACTTTTAAAGAAACTGGATCTGATGTACCGTCTCCTAAAAAAACTTTAAACTCAGTTGCTCCGTCTGCTGTAGGAGTTATGGTTACCAACCCTGTATTGTCTTGTGATATATCATAAGTAGCTGCAATATTAGCAGGTGCAGTAATAGCATCAACAAAAGAAAGATCTCTACTATTATCCTCACACGCAAATATTATGATAGCAACTATTAATAATCTATAAATATATTTCATCTTCTTTGTTTTTTATTAATATCCTGTATTCTGTTCCCATCTATTTCCTGCTAACTCAATTTCAATTCTTGGTAATGGAAATACACTATTTTTAGCTTCATACCCAGGTATTGTTGCTGTATTCGCTGTTCTTACCTGATCAAAGAAACGATGTCCTTCTCCTGCTAATTCTAATCTTCTTTCATTATAAATATCATCTGTTAAAGTTGTGCCTGATGAAGTTATATCTCTACTTGTATCTGATACATTAAATGCTCTTCTTCTAACTCTGTTTACATAATCTCTGGCAATTGCATCGTTTATTCCACCGCGATTGTAAGCTTCAGCAGCCATTAATAGTACATCTGAAAATCGTATTGCTCTGTAATTATTACTATGCGTTAAATGTGGATCTGAAGCATTTCCTTCTGCATATGGAATGTATTTTTTATTGAAATACCCATTATGATCATGCCCAGTTGCAAATGTGATATCTGTTCCTGTTACAAAAGCATTGATATCTAAAAAAGTAGCATCTCTTCTAGTATCACCTGTTTCGTACGCATTCACAATGGCTAAAGTTGGAATATTAAAACTAAATCCATCAGAATAAGGTGCGTAATTCCCTCCTGTAAATCTTGGTCCCATAAAACCTACCGCAATATTTCCTTCAACACATACAAAACAATCAAAACTTGCTCCTTCTTGACCGAAATATTGTACTTCAAAAACTGATTCTGAATTATTCTCATTTAGATTTGAAAAAATAGACTCAAAATTACTTAACAATGTGTACTGACCTGAATTGATAACTTGATCTAATGTTTGAGCTGCCTGTGAAAATTTTTCTTGGTATAAATAAATTTTACCTAATAATGCTAAGGCTGCTCCTTTAGTTGCTCTCCCTTCTTGAGCTTGCATCCATGGCAGTACTGCCGCAACTTCTATTAAATCTTTCTCTAACTGAGTATACACTTGCTCTTTTGTAGATTTATCAATTGTTTGCGATTCTGCTACACTAATTCTTTTATCTAAGTACATTGGTACGTCTCCAAAAAACTTAACCAATTCAAAATAATAGTAAGCTCTTAAAAATTTGGTTTCCGCAAGAACTTGTGGTTTTCTATCAAAATCTGTTTTATTCTGAAATTCCAAAATATAATTAGCTCTACTAATACCTGCATACATCCATTTAAACACATCTCTTACTGCCCCGTTGTCTGGATTGTGAGACATATCATCTATTTGTTGCCAATCTAAAACATCTGTTGGGTTTTCTCCACCACATAAACTATTGTCAGATGCTATTTCTCCTAAAATATTATTTAAATAAGTGGTCGATAATAAATCATATACACCTATTAATGCGCTTTCATAATCGTCTGCTGAATTGAAAAAGTTTTCAGTATTCTCTTGTCCTTTTGGATCTATATCAACAAAATCATCACAACCAAATACGACAAAAACGAATGTTACTAATATTATTTTTATTGCTTTTTTCATGACTTACTTAATTAAAATGATACTTTGATTCCTGTGATAAACATTCTTGCCTGCGGATACTGCCCTAAATCTACCCCAGCTCCAATAGGACTTTGATTAGAGATATCAGGATCATATCCTCTATACTTTGTAAATGTGTATATATTGTTAGCCGCTACATAAATTCTACAAGTACTAATACCTTTAATTTGAGTATCATCTAAAGTATACCCTAATTGTACATTTTGAATTCTGAAAAAAGAACCATCTTCAACATAAAAAGAAGAAAATAGTTGATTATTTGCAGCATTTGTTGAAGCTCTTGGAATTTCATTTGAAGTTCCAGGACCAGTCCATCTACCATTGTAAAGTGATAGTTTATTACTATAAGTTATAAAACGCTCATAACCTCTAACGATTTCGTTACCAAATGAAGCATAAAAAGAAGCTCCAAAATCAAACTTATTTACATTTAAATTAAATCCTCCTCCCATGGTAAAATCAGGAATAGGATCTCCTAAAGATGTAAAATCATTATCGCTACCAAATTCTATATACCCATTACCATCTACATCCACATATTTTAAATCTCCAGGAGCTGCACCTGGTTGATATTCATCTAAATTTCCATCTCCATCTCTATCTACTGCTAAAGCATCTATTTCTGCCTGTGTTTGAAAAACTCCATCAGTTTGCAATCCGTAAAACACACCTAAAGGCAATCCAGTTTGCATCCTTGATGGTTGCTGATTTAAACCAAATAAACCACCAGATATAAATCCTGCTTGATTATTAACTTCTAATACATTGTTATTTATTGTAGTTAGGTTATAATCTAACCTTAAAGAAATATCGTCTGTAAATTCATGGGTATAGTTAATTCCAAATTCAAAACCTGTATTTTCAACTGTACCTGCATTTGCAAAAGGATTTCCACTTCCTCCTGCTGCTGAACCAGTTAAACTTGACGCTTCAATAACTAATAATAAATCTTCTGTACGCTTATCAAAATAATCAAAAGTTACATTTAAATTATTATCAAAGAAACCTACATCTAGCCCTAAATTTGTTTGAAAATTCGTTTCCCATTGTAAATCTGGATTAGATAATACTCCAATAGCATTACCAAATGATAAAATGTCTGCGAAAGGATATGTTGCCTCACCGTTTGTTCCTTGTAAATTACCAATCCACCTAAAAGATCCTATTTTATCATTACCTGTTATACCCCAACTTCCTCTTAATTTTAAATTAGAAAAAAGTAAGCCATTTATAAAATCTTCGTTATGAATAACCCAAGCTCCAGAAAAAGATGGGAAATATCCAACTCTGTTATTAGGACCAAATCGGGTAGATACATCTCTACGAACCATTGCTGACACAATATATTTTTCTCTGTAATCGTATTGTAATCTTCCAAAAAGTGAAGTATATCTATCTTCAACATCAAAATTTTGTGCACTAGCGTTTGGTATATCTCTAATATCATTAACACCATTTGCATCATCATCTATAATAGAAGGTTGCGTATTGAATAAAAAGGCATTATCCCAAGATTCATTTCCTAACAAAAACCCTGAACCAAAATTAGCTTTACTCTGCTCGCTTGTAATAGAAAGCCCTAACATTGTTTGAAAATTATGATCTCCATCATTAAAACTAAAATCATAATTGATGAAATTTTCAAAAATATATGAGAAAAAGTTTTGAGAATTTTCATTTACTCTACTATACACATCTCTATCTCCATCATTATTTCTATCTAAATTAAACAAACCAGAAACTGGATCTAACTGAACTGTATTTACTACCTTATTTTGCCCATAGTAAGCCAGCGGTTGATACTGTCTAAATACCACATCAGAATAGTTATAGTTGAATCGAGAAGTTGCTTTTAAACTTTCTAAAATATCATACTCTAACTCAAGTTTACCTGTAAACCTATTGACTTTAGTTTTGTTGTAAGTGTTGTTGATTACTGCAAACGGATTTACAATTTCATTTCCTTGTTCTGTACCTATGTATGAAAAACCTCTTGAAGGTCCAGTACCATCGGTACCATCAAAAATTGAAGTTAATGGCGATGCATTTGTTGCATAATATAAAATAGAACCTCTACCCCCTTCCGGAATTGTTCTTAAACTATTGTTTGTATATAGTAATAAAGTATTTAATCGTAATTTTTCTGTTAAGTCTAAACCTAAATTACTCTTCACTGTCCATCTTGAAAAATTCGATTTATCAGGTGCTATAATTCCTTTCTGATCTAAAAAAGAACCACTAATATTAAACGTATATTTTTCACCTCCACCGGTAGCTCCAATATAATGATTAATCATTGGAGAAGTTTCAAAAAGTTGTTGCTGCCAATCTGTTTCAGATGTAATATTTTGTAATTGATAAGGAATTGCTCCTCCATCTGCTGATACTGTTTCATTAACTAAAGCTGCATACTCTAAACCTTTTAATAGATCTAATCTTTTAGTAGTTTCTTGTAAAGTTAAAGACGAACTATAAGTAAATCTTGTTTTAGTGTCTTTATTACCAGATTTTGTAGTTATTAAAATAACACCGTTTGCACCTCGTACTCCATAAATAGCAGTACTAGCATCTTTAATAATGTCTATTTTTTCAATATCATTTGGATCAATAATACTTAAATCAGGACCAATTTGTACACCATCTACAATTACCAAAGGAGAATTATCACCGTTAGTAGTAATACCTCTAATTCTAATATTGTAAGCCGACCCAGGTGATCCAGAGTTTGAAGAAACTTGAACCCCAGCAGTTCTTCCTTGTAAAGCTTGCTCTACACGCAAAGGATTGTTCTTTACAATTTCTTTAGGCTCTAAACTCGAGTAAGAACCAGATACTAATTCCCTTCTTTTTTCCCCATAACCAATAATTACAATTTCATTTAAAAAACTTTCTTCAGTATCTATTTCTAACTCTACATCAATTGTTGAACTTCTTACAACAACATCTTTCGTTAAGTAACCAACGTAACTAAATTGAAGTACTTTTCCTATAGCTGCTTTAACAGCATAAGTACCATCAAAATCTGTTTCAGCTACAACGGATGTGCCTTGAAGTAAAATAAACGCACCAGGAACTGGTTCTCTAGTTTCTCGGTCTAAAACCGTACCCGTGACTTCTATTTCTTGGGCATGGGCTATAAATAAAATGAATAACAAATTAAATAGTGTAAGTAGTTTTCTCATATAGAACTATTTATCGATTTATAATTAAATAAGGTTCGGGGAATATTAATTCCATACACAAATGACATCTAATTATTAAAAGATGTCATTTGGTTGTATGATTTTGAATTTTATTTTTAATGTAGCTTGAATTCTATTGGGAAAGAATAAGAAGTATTTACTTCTTTGCCTCCTTTTTTTCCAGGCCTTAATTTTGGTAATTTTTCAATAAACCTTGTTGCTGCTAATTCTAATATCCTAGCATTTTCAGGTCCTTTACTCTTAATATTAACAATATTACCTTTTTTGTCTACTACAAAGTTCACAACAACATCTCCTTCAATGTTTGCTCTTTTAGCCTGCTCTGGGTATGCAAAGTAATTTTGAATATGATTTATTAAATTAGAATTGAAACAGTTTAAAGAACTATCATCTGCTTTTTTACAAGAATTAAACTGTGGAATTTCATCTAAAGAAGAAAAGCTATAAATCAATTCTTTAATATCAGTTTTACCTGTTGATTTTCTGATATTACTAGGCTTAACTCCTGGTATTTTAAAGGTTATAGGCATACCGTATTTCACTTCTACCGCTTTTCCGTTATGCTCACCTGCAGTAAATTTTGGTAATTTCTTGATAATACGCTCAGCTTCCTTACCTAAAATTTCGCCTTTATATGGAGAAACTATTTTAAGTTGGTCCACTTCTCCTTCTTTATTAATTACAAAGTGTGCATATACTTTTCCTTGTATTTTCTTTTGATAGGCGCTTGAAGGGTATTTTAAATTCTTTTTAATATGTGATAAAACCTGCATTTTAAAACACTTCTCTTGACCTGACATTGGTACAGCTTGACATTTTTTAAATAACGGTATTTGATCTACATAATCAAAAGGTAGTACATCTGGCACATTATCTTCGTCAACAATAATATTATTAACTAAGCCTACTTTTTTCTTTATTGAATTTAATTTTTGTGAACGATTTGAAGAAGCAATACCTGTTGCTTTGTCTCTTTTACGAACAACTCTTCTTCTTGAGGTTACTTGAACAGTTATCTTTTGCTTTTTGTTGTCGTCTGCTTTTTCTAAAGAACACTTGGTAATACTATTTAAATCAAATACTGGATCATCAACAGAATTATTACAAGTTTTATTTGACTGAGCAAATACATTAGCTACAACAAATAGCCATAGGAACGATTGAATTTTTAGTTTAGTATTCATGTTGGGGGTTTTGGGGGTTAAGATTAAAAAACTAATATCTTTTGGTAATAAAGAACGTTGATTTAAAACTAGATAAATTCACATACTTACAGAGTATCTAAATTTTAAACCATATGCAATATACTAATTAGCAATCAATTATCCAAACATAAATTTCATTCAACTATAGATAAATACCATTCACGGCTTTTAAGAACAACATTAACTTTGTTGTTATTTTAAAACTTCAATCTTTTTTCAAACCTATTTTTTAAGAATGATATCTGAACAAAAATCAATAATGTAAAAAAGAAACATGCATATAATGTTACATTAGAAACTTCGATATTTTTGAAAGCATTGAAAATTTTAATCTTTGAAAATAAATCCCATTCAATTTTAGGCAAGTTGATTAATTGAGTACTACTCTTTTTATAAACATAAAAAATACTTGCTATTAAAGTTACCACTAACAATAACCATACTTTTTTAGATATTAATGGTTCCGTTTTAAATACTTTGCTGGTTTCTGTTGCTTCAATAGTAGTCATGATATTTTTTGTAAAATCCATAGAAGGAATTTCACTTTCAATATCATTCATATATTTCTTTGCAAAAGAATCTAATTCATCAATGTGTTTATTTTCTCCCATAATGATTAATCAATTCTGGTTCTACATTATTCTTTACTATCGTTAACAAATGCTTCCTTGCTCTGTGTAATTTTACTTTCACATTAGCTTCAGATAAATCTGTAACTTCTATAATTTCTTTTAAACTTAATTCTTCAAAATAAAACAACCAAAGTATAGAACGTTCTACTTCTGGCAATTTTAATAAACAACTATTAATGATAGCTGCTCTTTCTTTTCTTTCTATACCTTCTAAAATATTTTCGGTTGCTTTGATTTTATGAATGGTAATCTCATCAATTGTTTCATTTACATAATACTGTTTTTTCTTTTTTAAAAGGTCTAAACAATTTCTATATGTTATTTTATACAACCATGTAGAAAATTTAGATTCTCCTTTAAAAGAACTCAAACTTTTATATGCCTTAATAAAAGTGTCTTGTGAAACCTCTTCTGCTTCTTCTCTCACTTTTACCATCTTTAACGCCAAATTAAATACCATTACCTTATACTTTTCTACTAAAAAAGCATAAGCGTTAGCATCTCCTTTGAGAATTTTATCAATATAGATTTGATCGTTAGTAATAGTCATTGTTCTTTTGACAGTACACTTTTAAAAAAGGTTACAGAAAAATTAAAAATTATTTTTTTTGAAAAACTTGTAACCTTTTTTAAAAACTACAGGTCATATTGGAAAACGAAATAAAAATAAACATTTAAAAAACATCTATATGGAAGTAGCAATTGTATTCATGTTCTTATTCGCAGTAATATTTGGAATCTTTTATTTATTCTATTCTACAAGAAACAAAGAACGTTTAGCCTTAATTGAAAAAGGAGTTGATGCTAAAATTTTTATGCAAGGAGAAAAGAAAAAGTCAAGTTTAACTGGTAGAATTATTATTTTAAACTTATCATTATTATTAATGGGAATTGGATTAGGTGTATTTGTTGCATTATTATTAACTACCTATTCTGCTTTGGAAGAAGAAGCAATTTTCCCAGCTATGATCTTTTTTATGGGAGGTTTAGGTTTATTCCTTGGATTTAACCTAACTAAGAAATTAGATCAAGAATCATAAAAAATCAATCACTTTTTATAAAAAAAGAGAATAAACCAAAAGTTTGTTCTCTTTTTTTATTTAAAACCAACTTAATCACGTCTATATTTATCATTTCATTAACAGTAATAGGTATAAATTAACAATACTTTTGCTTTAAATTAAAAAACAAACGGATAAAAATATGTATACAAAACGACCAAGGGTATTACTATCTATCTTCTTGGCTCTAATCTTTTTGGGGATAAATGATATAGATGCACAGAGGAAAAAAAGAAAAAAGAAAAAGAAAGGGGCAACTACAGAGATGCCTATGAAGAAAAAAGAAAAACCTAAAAAAACCATTGCTGATTTAACAAAAAAGAGCAACAAAATCGAAGGTTTATTTACTGTTTTTCAAGACTCAATTACTGGAGATGTAAAACTGTTAGTTAAAAAAGATCAATTAGATAAAGATTTTATCTATTTTTCTCAAATTGCTGATGGTGTAACTGAGGCAAATGCTTTTAGAGGGGCTTACAGAGCGTCTAGTATTATTAACATTAAAAAGTATTTTAATAAAATAGAGTTTGTAGCACCAAATACCTCTTTCTATTTTGATCAAAATAATGCTATCGCTAAATCTGCTGAAGCTAACACAAGTGATGCAATTATATCTAGTTCTAAAATTTTAGCTACTGATGATGAAAAAGGAGAATATTTAATTGATGCTAACGGATTATTTTTATCTGAAACATTAACAAGAATTAAATTACCAAACTTCCCTGGAGGTTCTCCATTTTCTTTCAAATTAGGACGTTTTGATAAAAACAAATCTAAAATTAATAGTATTAACAACTATCCTGAAAACACAAATATTAAAACGGAATATGTATATAACAATCCTAGTGTTTTAAATGGAGGTTCTAGAGCTATTAAAGATGGTAGATATGTTTCTATTAAAGTATTTCATACTTTTATGAATATGCCTGAAAAAGGATATGATATCCGCTTGGATGATGCTCGTGTTGGATATTTTGCTACGCAAGTAAATGATATGACTAGTACAGAAACTACTAATTACAGAGATTTAGTACACCGTTGGAGATTAGTTAAAAAAGATCCTTCTGCTGCTATTTCTGAACCTGTTACTCCAATTACTTGGTGGATAGAAAATTCTACTCCTATAGAATGGAGAGAAACTATTAAACAAGGTGTTTTAGCATGGAATGTAGCTTTTGAAAAAGCTGGTTTTAAAAATGCTATGGTTGTAAAAACACAACCAGACGATGCGGATTGGGATGCTGGTGATATTCGTTATAATGTATTACGTTGGACTTCTTCTCCAAATCCTCCTTTTGGTGGTTATGGACCTAGTTTTGTAAATCCTAGAACTGGTGAAATTTTAGGAGCAGATATTATGTTAGAATATGTTCATTTTACGAACAGAGTAAAATTAGAGCGTATTTTAAATTCTGTATCTAATTCTACTTCAGAAAACGAAGCTATGCATGCTTTATCTGATGAACATAACCATGTTTTATGTTCTGCCGGACATGTAATGCATGAGAATACTTTATTTGGACAAGCTGTTTTAGCTGCTTCTGGTGCTTCTGATTTAGAAATGAAGTCTATCAAAAAAGAAGCGATGATTGCTTTAATTATGCATGAAGTTGGACATACTTTAGGTTTAAATCATAATATGAAAGCTAGTCAATTATTTTCTCCTGCTCAATTAGCAGATCCAGAATTTATAGAAGGGAAATGTTTAACTGGTTCTGTTATGGACTATGCAGCTATCAACTTAACTTTAGATAGAAGTAAACAAGGACAATATTACGATACTGCTGTTGGACCTTATGATCTTTGGGCAATTCAATTTGGATATACTCCTTTTAAAAATGAAGCTGAAAGAGATGCTTTATTGGCTTTATCTACAAAACCTGAGTTAATTTTTGGTAATGACGCTGATGATATGCGTGCTGCTGGTAAAGCAATTGACCCTAGAGTAATGACTGGTGATTTATCTAATGATCAAATTACATATTCTGTAGATCGAATTAAGTTAGCTAATAACATGATTCGTAAAATAAAAGACAATCTTTCTAAACCAGGAAAAACATATCAAGAATTAAGAAATGCATACTACACTTTAAGTGGGCAATCTGCCAGAGCTGGAGATGTTATTTCTAGATTTATTGGTGGTGTGTATGTTGAGAGAGTTGTACACGGACAAGAAGGTGCTACACAACCTTATACTCCGGTTAGTTATGCCGATCAAAAAAGAGCTATGAATGCATTAAAAACGTATATTTTTGCTCCAAATGCTTTTAAAGCTCCTGCTGATCTTTATAACTTTTTAGCAAATCAACGTAGAGGTTATAATTTCTTTGCTGGACCAGAAGATCCAAAAATTCATGCGCAAGTTTTATCATATCAGAAAAGAGTGTTAAATCATATTTTACACATGAATACATTACAAAGAATTTCTGATTCTGAATTATACGGAAACAAGTATAAATTATCTGAGTTTATGACAGATTTAAACAATGCTATCTTTAAAAACGATATTTATGGTTCTGTAAATTCTTTCCGTCAAAACTTACAAACTGAATACACAAAAATGCTAATCAACATAGTATTAAGTGGAAATAAAGGTAGAGGTTATACAAATGCTGCTAAAGCAATGGCTTTGTATAATTTAAAAAGAATTAAAAGTTTAGTAGCAAATAACACTGGAGATATTGCTACCAAAGCTCATAAAAACCAAATAAAAACGTTAATCACAAATTCTTTAAAAGAAGTTAAATAAACGTTTTTAACTACAAATAATTATAAAAATCCGAAGCTAAATAATTTCGGATTTTTTATTTTTACAGTATGGCTAAAATATTAATCACCGGAGGAACTGGTTTGATCGGAAAATTGCTTCAAAACAAGCTACAACAAAATAATCATGAATGTATTATTTTAACTAGAAACCCGAGAGAAGCGTTTCATTTTAAATGGAATATTAAAGAACAATTTATTGATGAAAAAGCTTTTGATGGTGTTGATTATATCATTCATTTAGCCGGTGCTGGTATTGCTGAAAAGAAATGGTCTGCTAAAAGACGAAAAGAATTAATGGATAGTAGAGTTGAATCTGCTAATTTGTTGTTTTCGTATGTAAAAAAATTAAATGTTCCTTTAAAAGGATTCATTTCTTCATCTGGTATTAGTTATTACGGAGCTATTACTTCTGAAACTATTTTTAAAGAAGAGGATGCATCTGGTAATGATTTCATTTCAGAGATTTGTATCAACTGGGAAAAAGCAGCTCTACAATTTCAACAAATAAATACTCCTGTTACCATTTTAAGAACGGGTGTAGTTTTAAGTAAAAATGGTGGTGCTTTAAAAAAGATGAACACTCCCCTATTTTTATCTGCTTTAGGTAAAGGAAAACAATATTTACCATGGATTCACATTGAAGATCTATGCAATTTATATGTAAAAGCTGTTGACGACAGTTCTTTCTCAGGAATTTTTAATGCTGTTGCTCCACAACATCAAACGAATGCTTCTTTCACCAAAGAATTAGGTAAAGTATTAAAGAAACCTGTCACACCTTTTAACGTACCTAGTTTTATTTTAAAAACAATTTTGGGCGAAATGAGTGTTATTGTTTTAGAAGGAAGTAGAATTTCAGCAACGAAAGTTTCTAACCATTATCAATTTGAATACACTGATTTAAATGATGCTTTAAAGGCTGTCTATCGCAACTAGTAACTTAGGATAATTATTTAACAGTTATAGCCTACTATTTCTGATTGTTAAAAAAGTTTGCCTTGTGTTTATCAAGGTTTTTAATCGTTGTCTGTATCCATGAATTATAAATCACACGTTTTTCTTCATCGGTTAGTTTCCAATTGATATCTGAACTTCTTAAACGAGTAGTTACATCTTGTAAAATAATTGCAGCTGCTACTGAAATATTCAAACTTTCAGTAAAACCTACCATTGGAATTTTTAAATATCCATCTGCATTTTCCATCATAAAATCTGAAACACCTTCTTTTTCTAATCCAAAAACAAAAGCAGACTTTTTACTGATATCAAAATCTGATAAATAACATGATTCATTATGTGGTGTGGTGGCAATAATTTGATATCCTTCCTTTTTTAAGGCTTTATAACACTCTTCTGTATTGTTATTTTCTGATTTAAAACGATTAAAATTTAACCACTTTTGGCTTCCTCTTGCTATTTTTCTTGATACTTTTCTTAAATAATCATCTTCAATAGTATACACATCTTGAACACCAAATACATCGCAACTTCTAATTACAGCACTACTATTATGTGGTTGAAAAACATTTTCTAAAACCACAGTAAAATGACGCGTCCTTTCTGCTAATACATCATTAAATTTCTCTTTTCTTTCGTCAGTTACAAACGCCTCTAAATACTTTAATAAATCTTCGTTAACCATAACGCAAACTTAGACATTTTTTAGAATTCTATATCAATATGAATAACTAGAAATACAGTATTGAATAACTTTTTTCAATTATTACTTGATGAATTAAAATAATGCTTTCTTTCCATTTTTAACCACTCTCATGGGTATTTTGAAAAAAAGTAATGCAACTGTGAATAATTTTATCTCGTAAAACATCTGTAAAATTTAAAGGGACTAATTATGAATGCTAATTACTATTATCAAACAATTACAGCTGTATGTTGCTTAATTGCATGTACAATACAACTAAATGCTCAAAAAGTTACCTCAATGAGTCCTACTTCTGGTTCATTGTATACAAATACTGTAAAATTTAAAGGTTCAGGTTTTTCGCCAAGCAATAAACCCACTATTCTCTTTGGAAAAGTAGGCGTACCTTCTAATAATATAACTGTTGATTCTAATTTAATCACTGTAAAAACACCAAAAGTAAGCAAACCTCAAAGTGTAGATGTTACATTTTTATTTGGTTCAAAAAAACAAAAACTTAATACTAAATTTACTTTTAAACTACCTACAATAACATCGGTTAGTCCGGACAGCACAGCCTTAATCGGAAATAAGAAAATTACCATAAAAGGGAAATACTTATCAGGTGCAACCACTGTAAAATTCGGAAGTGCTAGTAGCCCAGCTTCACCATTAAATGACAGTATTATTACTGTAAAAAACCCAACACAAAAATCAGGAACTGTTAATGTGCGAGTAAAGGTTCAAGGCAAACTTTCTAAAAAAAATGAAGCTTCATTTACATATTGTTTACCTGAAATAAAAAAGATTAGCCCAGATTCATCATCAGTAAAAGGAAATAAATTAATTACCATTAAAGGAAAATATTTGTCAGGTGTTCAAGCTATAAACTTTGGAACCAAAGGAGGTACAAATATTAATGTGCAATCAGATAATGTATTAACCGTTAAAAATCCTACAGTTTCAAAAGGACAGACAATAAACGTTACAGCTATTTCACAATCACAAAGTTCTAAAACAAACGTTAATTCAACATTTAAATATCTCAGTAACAAATCTGACAGTATTTATACTCTTTCATTAAAGAATGCTACCAAACTAAGTAGTAATTACAAAATATATGTTTTAGGCTACAGCACAAACTCTAAAAAAATGCTTAAGGTAAACCCTACTACCCTAAAAGCTAGCTTTGAAGATATTAAAAAAAGTTCTGGTTATATAGAATCTTATGAGTTAGGAACAGAAATTACTTCCATAGAACTAAGTAATACAAACCCTATTGTTGGAGCTAGAATTTATTTTTTTGTAGCAAATACATCTAAAACCTATAAGGATAACTCGAACAAAACATTGAATAAAAACTTAGGTTTTTCATATAGTAACTCAGGTGCAAGTGTCTCTCAAGTTGCCAATCCACCTCAACAAGCATTTCCACATTTTAGTTATATTGAAGCAACTTTTAAAAAAGATAAAGCTTTATATATAGATGTTTCTTCTGTTGATGGTTTTTTCTTTCCTTTATCGATTATTGCACAAGATAAAAATGGCACAGAGTTAGACAGAATTGGTCAGCCTGCAAACATAACAAGCAAACAAATTACTGCTAGTTACAAACCTTTTATTGAAAACAGTAATGCAATTGATGCTTACAAAGATTTGTATCAAAATTTAGATAGTGATATAACAGCTTTAATTAACCCTGGGTTATACCTTCAAAAAAACATTAGTGAATTAGAAACTGTTTTTAATGATGCCCTAAATACGATATTTACAAGTACTACTTTGAATATGAACATTTGGCAAAATGGCACCAATTCTTTTCAGAAAAACTATACTGTTACACCTGTTCAAAACCAACCTTTTCCTAATACCAACAATACACACGATGCTTTAAAATTTACAAGTAGTGGTTCTAAAACACTTTATGTTTTTAATCCCGTTGATTTTGCTATTGTTTCATACAAAAATCCGACTACTAACACAAGGCAAGCAATTACAGGTTCTATAAAAAATAAAGTATTAACTTTTACAAATACACTACCAACAAACACCAAATTAGTAGAAGGAATGTATGTTAGTAGTAATGGCTGTGCTATTGACGGTAAAACACAAATAACTAAAGTGAATACAAATAGTAAAGGTATTGTTTCAGTTAATGTAAATACCAAAACTAAATGTAGTTCACCAACACTTCCTTATAAGTTTGCCAAAGCTCCAACTCAGTATTATTATTCACCTGGTCAAATGACTTTTGCTGGAATTGGTTTATTTGCTGATGGTACATTTCGTTACAATAGCAAAAACTATCAAACTGTTGTTAATGGAATTGAAAATCAAATAAGCACTGCTTTAAACAGAGGAATTGCTTTGGTTGAATATGAAGACACTACATCTGAAGGACATACAACCAAAAATTGGGCTGATGAAAGTAAATGGTATCCAAATAATCAACCTCAAAATGTATTCTCTTATTTTATGCATACTGCTAAAGTTAACGGACAACACATTTTCTCTTTACCTAAAAACAAAGTAACATCAGCTAAAGGTGATTATATGGCAAAAGCTTATGGGTTTGCTTATGATGAAAATCCTGTTGGTAAAAATATTGGAAAACAACCACAGGTACCTTCAGAATTTTCAGGTTCATATCCGAAAGGAACTAAAAAATTAAAATTGATACTGGGCCCTTGGAAATAAAGTTATCAATCGTAAAAAAGCATTCAGTTTGCAGTAATATAATAACCTGTACCTTTTTTGTTTATTTATAAAACTGCACACTGTTTACTTACAATTGATAATTAATTAGAATTTACCGTATTTTTGGACTCTATATGCATCCAAACAATATACATCGTAATTCAAATTATAATTTTAAAGAATTAATAAAGGCAAACCCTAAATTGAAGGAATTTGTTTTTATGAATTCTTACAACAATGAAACTATTGACTTTCATAACGCTGATGCTGTTATAGCTTTAAATAAAGCTGTTTTAATTCATTTTTATAATGTGAAAAATTGGGAATTACCTAGTGGATATTTATGTCCGCCTGTTCCTAGTAGAGTTGATTATATTCACCATATCGCAGATTTGATTCCTTCAGATAAAACACTTATTAAAGGATTGGATGTTGGCGTTGGTGCAAATGCTATTTACACTATTTTAGGAACACAGGTATATGGATGGGAGATGACTGGGTGTGACATTAATGCTGAGAGCATTCAAATAGCTCAAAAAAACATCGACTTTACAACCAACCTAGCTGAAAAGGTTACTTTAAAACATCAAACCAATAACGCTCTTATTTTTGAAGGAATTATTACTGAAAATGATTTCTTTGATGTTACTATTTGTAATCCTCCATTTCATAGTTCAGAAGAAGAAGCTACAAAAGGTACTTTAAAAAAATTAAGCAATCTCAATAAGAAAACATTTTCTTTAAACTTTGGAGGTCAATCAAATGAACTTTGGTGCAATGGTGGTGAAGCATTATTTATTAAAAGAATGATCAAACAAAGTTCACTCTTTAAAAACCAAGTTGGTGTTTTTAGTTCATTAGTTTCCAAAAAGGAAAATCTACCAAAAATAGAAAAGCAATTAAAAAAACTCAAAGCCTCTTTTAAAGTTATACCAATGGAACATGGCAATAAGAAAACTAGAATTATTGCTTGGTCCTTTATAAATACATTATAAAAAAACCGATGAATAGTAACAGCTACTATCCATCGGTTTTTATTATTCTTTTGAAGATTTTAAAAATCGAACTTTAGTTTAAAAGAAAAAACAATAGTTGTTGATACATCTATCAGTAAGATCGCCAGTAGCAAGAAAACAATCGTAATTGCTATAGCACCTTGGACGACCACCTCCTTTAATTGTTTTTTGTGCCTCTTTTTCTAAAGTTGTTCCTAAACTTGAAATGTTTTTTAACATGATTTTTAATTTATTATGGTTAACTCCATCAAGATAACAAATTAAAAATAAACCATTTAGAAACAACAAATTCTTCGTTTATTCAACAATCATCTTTTGACGGTATTTAACACCTTCTTCTGATACAAGCTCCAACATATAAATACCATTAGAAATTCCTAAAATTGAAACCTCAGTATTAGTACTATTATGTATTTCTTCTGTCTTTTCAATAGCTCCTAACATATTTACAATCGTTAACTTTCCTGTAAAACGTTCTCTAAAATTAATATGAATATAATCTTTCGCAGGATTAGGCCAAGCTTTGGTTATTAACTTTGTGTTTGACGTATCATCTGATGTATTTATGCGATTCACAGATCTGTTAGAAACAGTATTCGTTTTAGTTGAAAGACTCAAAGCATCTATGTATCCATCATTAGATCTTCCGCTATTTCTTTGACTTAATAAAGACACTCTTACTTTTCTTGTTCCAACAGGAGCTAATCTTTCATCTTTAATTGCCTCCCAAGTATTTTGATTGCTTTTCCAACCTGAATCAAAAGTTGCAAGAACCACATTATTACTATTTCTAAATTCAACTTTAATTCTTCCTTCATCTCTTCCTGAATACGATCTGATAAATCCATTCAATAAAAAAGATTGAGTACCAGCATCAATCGTAGCTGAGTAATTTGTTACGTCAACATCTTGATACATTTCTCCAGTACTTGTATTTCCTAAGTAAAAAAGATAGTTTCCTTCTTTAGCAGAAGGATACCCTCCTTGTCCTCCTCTTACTCGTTTGCTATTTCCAGCAACCTGAATCCAGTTATTTAAATTACTTTCCTCTGCACTTGATTGCTTTAATAAATTACTTCCATAATCTACTCCTCCATTATCACCTCCTCCTGAGTTTCCTTCAGGTAAATTGTAAGTTGCCATAACTGCTCTATGATCACTTGTAAATCCGTTTAATGTAAATTCTGCTTCATCATTTCTAGGACCAAACCTAACCGCATTCGTAACATTTACATTATTTCCTCTATGATACACAAAATCAATTCTATCATAAACTTCATTTGAAGATCTAACAGGAGTCCATGTATCTCCTGGATTAGTTATTTCATTTGGGTATACAGCTCTCCAAGAATCTTTCATTCCAATATTAGTAACTCTTGTACTTGCTGGCCAAGCAACTTTTATAGCATGCAATCTAACATTAGCAGCACGCGATGTCCAATCTAAATGACTTGGTTCATTAAAATCACCCAATACAAAAACAGGTGCATTTGAAGGAGCCCAATTCTGAATATTATTAATCAATCTTGTAACTTCAGCACCTCTTGTTCTATTAGCTGAATTAATTGCTTGCGATTCTGTTCTTATATTTCTATCTCTAATTTGATAAGGTTCATAAGGATATGAAGTTAAATGCACATTAAACACGTAAACTTCTAAACCATCAGGCAATGTAATTTCTACACCTGACGAATTCGTATCTGTAATAGGATATCTTGAAATTACAGCGGCACTACTACTCATAGCATAATGATAAAAGCCTAGTGAATTAGCAACACTTCTAGAAGCTCCATAAGATTCTTGTAATCCAATTACATCAGCCCCTGAAGCTCTAATAACATTTAATACAGAACTATTACTAGTTGTATACAACTTATTAAAACTCATTACTTTTAATGAGTTTTGAGCATTTAGAAAATTAAATAGAGATAGTACAATGACTATACTTAATAGGTAGTTTTTTTTCATTTTGAAAAATATTTGGTTGGTTATATAACAGATAGTCTGTTATTTGGATCACCAAACATATTTTTTCAAAATTTAGAAATCAATAAGTAAAAATTAAGCTACTATTAATTAATCATAACATTTTTTTAAAAAGAAATTAAACTAAAAATTCAAATAAATTAGGCTTATCATTTAAATACTCTCCAAAGAAATTCCTCTCTTTCATTCTAGTAATTAACGGTATTAAATCTTGCTTTTTTTCCAACTCTATTCCAACAACCGCTGGTCCGTTTTCTCTATTGGTCTTTTTAGAATATTCAAAAAAAGTGATGTCATCATTTTTTCCTAATACATCCATTACAAACTCTTTTAAAGCACCCGATCGTTGCGGAAAACGTACAATAAAATAATGTTTTAAACCACCATGTAATAACGCACGCTCTTTAATTTCTGCGGTTCTGGTAATATCATTGTTACTACCACTTACTACACAAACTACGTTTTTTCCTTTTATTTCTTCCTTATAAGCATCTAAAACACTAATTGTTAAAGCCCCTGCAGGCTCTACCACTATTGCTTCTTTATTATACATATCTAAAATTGTCTGACAAACTTTTCCTTCAGATACGGTGGTCATTTCATCTAAGTTCTCTGCACATATTTTATAGGTTAAACTGCCTACTTGTTGCACAGCGGCACCATCAATAAACTTATCTATGTGATCTAACTTAATATTAGTATTATGAGCTATTGCTTTTTTCATTGAAGGAGCTCCCACTGGTTCAACTCCTATAATCTTTGTGCGGGGTGATAGTTGTTTAAAAACACTCGACAAGCCAGAAGCTAATCCACCACCACCCACAGGCACAAAAACATAGTCTAACTGATCAGTAGACTGTTCAATAATCTCTAAACCTACTGTAGCCTGACCTTCAATTATTTTTTCATCATCAAACGGATGTACAAACGTTTTTTCGCTTTTTAATTCTTCTTTTTTAGCGGCATTAAATGCATCATCAAATGTATCTCCAATCAACTGGATATCAACAAAATTACCACCAAACATTTTTACTTGTTCAATTTTCTGTTTTGGTGTTGGAGCAGGCATAAAAATAGTTCCGTGAATTTGTTTTTTGCGGCACGCCAATGCTACACCTTGTGCATGATTTCCTGCACTCGCACAAACAATTCCGTTTACCAATTCTTCTTTAGTTAACGAATCTATTTTATTATAAGCTCCTCTAATTTTATATGATCGAACTTGTTGTAAATCTTCTCTTTTTAAGTGAATTTTTGCCTGAAACTTAGAAGATAAATTAAAATTCTCTTGTAAAGGCGTTACCGAGGTTATGTTTTTAAGAACCTCGGCAGCCTTTTTTATTGCTGATATTTTTGGAAAATATGTATTTTCTATTGTTGATTTCGACTTCATGTATTATGCTAAAACAGGTGCTGCTTCCTTGACTTCTTCTTTCAATGATTTCATTGAAACCATTGCCTCTCTTAAAGCTTCTCCAACACTTTCTATTGGATGATTTCTTATAGCTTTATTCACCTTTATTAATTCTAAATTATCTACTGATGTATCACTTTTAAATGACTCACCAATAATGTCTGTTTTTACAGACTTCATAAAATCAGTTAACAATGGTTTTGCTGCATGATCAAATAAATAACATCCGTATTCAGCTGTATCAGAAATAATTCTATTCATTTCAAATAGTTTCTTTCTAGCTACTGTATTTGCTATTAAAGGTAATTCGTGTAACGACTCGTAATATGCTGACTCTTCAATAATACCAGAAGCTACCATTGTTTCAAAAGCCAACTCTACTCCTGCTTTTACAAAAGCCACCATTAAAACACCTTTATCAAAATATTCTTGTTCTGTGATTTCTGAAGAAGTCTCCGTAGCTTTCTCAAAATTGGTTTCTCCTGTAGCTGCTCTCCAGGTTAATAAATTTACGTCATCTTTAGCCCAGTCTTCCATCATTGTTTTAGAAAAATGACCTGACATGATATCGTCCATATGCTTGTTAAACAAAGGCTGTAACAAATCTTTTAACTCTTCTGATAAATGATATGCTTTTATTTTTGCTGAATTTGATAAACGATCCATCATGTTTGTAATTCCTCCATGCTTTAAAGCTTCTGTGATAGTTTCCCATCCATATTGAACCAATTTACACGCATAATCAGGAGCGATTCCTTCTGCTACCATTTTATCAAAAGATAATATAGAAGCAGTTTGTAAAACACCACATAAAATAGTTTGCTCTCCCATTAAATCTGATTTAACTTCAGCTACAAAAGACGATTCTAAAACACCTGCTTTGTGTCCTCCTGTTGCAAATGCATATGCTTTAGCTTCTGCTAAACCTTTAGATTGAGGATCATTTTCTGGATGCACTGCTATTAATGTTGGTACTCCAAAACCTCTTTTATATTCTTCTCTTACTTCACTCCCAGGACATTTAGGCGCTACCATAATTACAGTTAAATCTTTACGCACTTGCATTCCTTCTTCTACAATATTAAATCCGTGAGAGTAAGATAACGTTGCACCTTCTTTCATTAAAGGCATTACGGCATTTACCACATTAGTATGTTGTTTATCTGGAGTTAAATTACATACTAAATCTGCGGAAGGAATCAATTCTTCATAAGTACCCACCTCAAAATTATGTTCAGTGGCATTTTTATACGATTGACGTTTTTCTTTAATAGCTCCTTCACGTAATGCGTACGAAATATCTAACCCAGAATCACGCATGTTTAAACCTTGATTTAAACCTTGAGCTCCACAACCAACAATAACTACTTTTTTACCTTCTAATGCTGCAATTCCTTCTGAAAACTCACTAGTTTTCATAAATCTACACTTTGCTAATTGTGCTAACTGTTCTCTTAAAGACAGTTGATTGAAATAATTTGTTGCCATAACCGTATTTGTTTTAAGCCTTGCTTTTTATTGTGTTTTTTGTAACAGATAATAGTTTTCATTTAAAATATCTGTTACTTTTAAATCTATTTTATTATTTAATTCTTCCGAATACATAAAGTAATCTCTATGCTCTTGTATTTTGTATGATGATTTTTCGGTATAAAAACTATTGTTTAATGTTAAATAGTTTTCTGCCGAAGTTGCTACTATTTTTTTATTAAAAAAGTGTATCAATCTTTTGAATGCTCTTGTATTTCTTATAGAATGATTGAAAGAAACCGAGCCTATATAATCTCCTTTACACTGAATTTTATCGAAAAAACTGAATATTTTTTCCGATTCATTCTTGTTCAAAAAGAATAGTACGCCTTCAATTAAAACAAATAAGGATTTCCCTTTTATTAATACTTCCAATTTACCGAATAACTTTTTCTCATAATTTTTACTAAAATTAGCTTTTATAAAATGTATATTCCTTTTAGGCAATATTCCTTTCTCCATCCAGTCAGAAATCTTTTGCTTTTTTAGTGCTATTATTTCTGATGTATCTATCTCAATATGCGCTAAGGATTCATTCAATAAAAAAGGATACATACTAAAACCTGCTCCAAAGTTTATAACAAGATCTATTTTATTATTCTTTGATAATTCTTTAATTTTTTCTAGAAAAAATCTATTACGTACACAATGCGTTTTTACTTCCTCTTCAGAAACTTCTTTTAAATAAGCATCTACCCACATTTTTGTGTTGGCATTGCTCCATAGTTTAGAGAAAGAATCATTACTTAATGGCTCATTCATTGCTCTAAACATAGAAGTCATAAAAGCAGTATCATGTATGTTAATAGTGTTTTTCATACTACAGCTGCGCTAACATTTTTGACAGTTGATTGAAATAATTTTTCATGATGTTATTTTAATTTCTTTATAAAATATTTTATTTAAGTTATTAGTAGTCTGAAATTGAATATTGTACTTCTAAATTCTCACTACTATGTACTAATAATCACTATTGTTTAATTGATTCTAATAATTCTGATACTGGCATTTCTTCTTTTGTCACCGCAATACGACCTGAACGAACAAATTGCATAATTCCGTGTTTATCTAAAATGTGATACAATTCTTCTACTTCTTCTTTTGAACCTGACTTTTCTAATACAAAAAAGTCTTTATTTATATTGATAACTCTCGATTTACTTTGATTAATGATCATTTGAATTTCATCATTTTCAATTAATAAATCAGAACTTAATTTAAACAAGCAAGACTCTTGATACACAGTTTCTTCTTCTAAATGGAAGAAAGCCTTTATTACTTCAACCTGTTTTTCTATTTGTCCAATAATCTTTTTTACATCATCTTCAGTTAACTTTACTAAAAGCGTAAATCTTGATACACTTTTAATTTCTGACTTAGATACGTTAACACTTTCAATGTTTAAATGTCTTCTTTGAAATATTGCAGAAATTCTATTTAACAATCCTACATTATTTTCTGTATATATTGATATTGTATATGTTTGTTTTGCCTTCATAACTACTCTAATCTTATATCTGAAACTGATGATCCTGTTGGTATCATTGGAAATACATTATCTTCTTTCTCTACACATACTTCTAAGAAATATGCTTCATCTGACTCCATCATTTCTTTAACAGATACTGCCAAATCTTCTCTATTTGTTACTCTATTTGCTTTTATGTGATATCCTTTAGCAATGGTTATAAAGTCAGGATTTACCATTTCTGTAGATGCATATCTTTTATCAAAAAATAACTGCTGCCATTGGCGAACCATTCCTAAGTATTCATTATTCAATACCACAATTTTTACTGCTGCTTTTGTTTGTAAAATGGTTCCTAACTCTTGAATAGTCATTTGATAACCTCCATCTCCAATTACAGCAACCACCTCACGTTCTGGTGTTCCCATTTTAGCTCCTATAGCTGCTGGTAATGCAAATCCCATAGTACCTAAACCTCCTGAAGTTATGTTACTTTTAGTTTGATTGAACTCGGCATAACGACAAGCAAACATTTGATGCTGTCCTACATCTGAAACAATAATTGCATCACCTTTTGAAGCGTAATTAATTTCTTTCATTACTTCTCCCATAGTAATTCCATCTTTTTCAGGATATAAAGCATCTTTAATAACTTTATCAAACTCTACTTTATCATGATCTCTAAATTCTTGTAACCATTCTTGATGATTATTTTCTTGAATGTATGGTAAAATAGCTTGCAAACTTTCTTTAGCGTTTCCTAAAACAGCTACATCTGTTTGTACATTTTTATCTATTTCTGCTGGATCAATTTCAAAATGAATAACTTTTGCTTGCTTTGCATAAGTATTTAAACTCCCTGTAACTCTATCATCAAAACGCATCCCTACTGCAATTAAAACATCACACTGATTGGTTAATACATTAGGGCCGTAATTACCATGCATACCTACCATTCCTACATTTAACTCGTGAGAGGTTGGTAATGCGGACAATCCTAAAATAGTCCAAGCAGAAGGTAAACCTGCTTTTTCTATAAATGCTTTAAATTCATTTTCTGCTTCTCCTAAAATAACTCCCTGACCAAAAACAACCATTGGTTTTTTAGCTTGATTAATCAAACTTGCAGCCTCTTTAACTTTATCAAAATTCAGCGTTGGTACAGGTTTATAACTACGAACAGATGTACATTCTTTGTATGAAAACTCAAAAGCCTCAAACTGCGCATTCTTAGTAATATCAATTAATACAGGTCCTGGTCTACCAAAACGAGCTATATAAAATGCTTTGGCAAATACCTCTGGAATTTCAGAAGCTTTCGTTATTTGATAATTCCACTTTGTTACTGGTGTAGAAATACCTACAATATCGGTTTCTTGAAAAGCATCTGTTCCTAATAAATGTTCTGCAACCTGACCTGTAATACAAACCATTGGTGTAGAATCTATTTGAGCATCCGCAATACCTGTAATTAAATTTGTAGCTCCTGGTCCAGAAGTAGCCATTGCTACTCCTACTTTTCCTGTAGCTCTCGCATACCCTTGTGCAGCATGTGTTGCACCTTGCTCGTGACGAGTTAATACATGATGTAATTTATCTTGATATTTATACAATTCATCATACACTGGCATAATTGCTCCACCCGGATATCCGTATAACAAATCAACTCCTTCTGCTAATAAACAATGTATTACAGCTTCCGCTCCAGTCATTGTTATACTTACTTTTGTTTTTTTCTCTTGTTGTTCTTTTATTTTAGTTTTCATCTGACGCGTTTTTTAAAATTCATCTGTTACACATCCGTTAGAAGCAGATGCTACCGTTCTTGCATATTTATATAACACACCTCTTTGTACTTTTAAAGGTGGTGCCACCCATTCTTCCTTTCTTCGTTTTAATTCTTCCTCAGACACTTCTAAATTTATAGTGTTTGTTTGTGCGTTAATAGAAATTATATCTCCATCTTTCACCAACGCAATTGCTCCTCCTTCTTGTGCTTCTGGAGTAATATGTCCTACAACAAATCCGTGAGTTCCTCCTGAGAAACGACCATCTGTAATTAACGCCACATCTTGCCCTAAACCTGCTCCCATAATAGCAGCTGTAGGCTTTAACATTTCTGGCATTCCTGGTCCTCCTTTTGGTCCTTCGTAACGAATTACCACAACATCTCCTTTTTGTACTTTACCATCTCTTATACCATCATTTACTTCAAACTCACCTTCAAAAACTTTGGCTTTTCCTTTAAAAAACAATCCTTCTTTTCCTGTTATTTTTGCTACAGAACCATCTTTTGCTAAGTTTCCATATAACATTCTTAGGTGTCCTGTTTCTTTGATAGGATTATTTATTGATTTTATAACTTCTTGTCCTGATGTTAAACTCGGAACATCGGCTAGATTTTCGGCTAATGTTTTACCCGTAACTGTTAAACAATCACCGTGTAATAATTTTTTCTCTAATAAATATTTTAAAACTGCTGGTGTACCTCCTACTCTATGCACATCTTCCATTAAATACTTACCACTTGGTTTCAAATCTGCTAAGAATGGAGTTTCATCAGAAATCATTTGAAAATCTTTTAATGTAAAATCTACATTGGCAGCTTTTGCAATAGCTAAAAAGTGTAACACTGCATTGGTAGAACCTCCCATAATTGTAACTAAGCGAATTGCATTTTCTAATGATTTTCTTGTTACAATATCAGATGGTTTGATATCTTTTTCCAATAAAACACGTAAAGCTTCTCCTGCTTTTACCGATTCTTCTTCTTTATTATTACTTATAGCAGGATTTGAAGAATTGTATGGTAAACTCATTCCTAGAGCTTCTATTGCAGAAGCCATAGTATTAGCGGTATACATTCCTCCACAAGCACCTGCACCTGGAATTGCTTTTTCTATTACATTTTGATAGTGCTCTTGTGTTACGGTTCCGGCTACTTTACCTCCCCAAGCTTCAAAAGCAGAAACAATATCTAATTTTTGACCTTCATGACACCCAGAAGCGATAGTTCCTCCGTACACTAATACTGAAGGACGATTTAATCGTAACATAGCCATTAAAGCTCCTGGCATATTCTTATCGCAACCTACCACAGTTACCAAACCGTCGTACGACATTGCTTGTACTACAGTTTCCATAGAATCTGCAATTACATCTCTAGAAGGCAATGAGTAACGCATACCTGGAGTTCCCATAGAAATTCCATCAGAAACACCAATAGTATTAAAAATCAACCCGACTAAATCTACATTTTGAGTTCCTTTTTTAACTAGTTTAGCCAAATCATTTAAATGCATATTACATGGGTTTCCTTCGTACCCAGTACTTGCTATTCCTATAAATGGCTTTTTTAAATCTTCTCTAGATAATCCAAGAGCATGCAACATTGCTTGTGCTGCCGGTTGCGTTTCATCTTGTGTTACTCGTTTACTAAATTTATTTAATTCCATGTTTTATACTGCTTTCGCTTTTTTTCTTACGTCTAAAACTTCGTCTTTGTATAATTTCATTAATTTATATCCTTGAGAGTTTTCCCATTCAAGAGGAAAATGATACTCGTCTAGTGATTGTAATCCCACCACTTCTGCTGCTGTCCCTGTAAAAAAGCAAGAATCTGCTTGTTTTAATTCTTCTAAAGTGAAATGCTTTTCTTCTACAGAAATTCCTTCTTCTTTACACAGCTCTAAAACCGTAGCTCTTGTAATTCCAGCCATAATATGTCCTCTTGGTGGCGTGTAAAGTTTCCCATCTTTTTCCATAAAAACATTAGCACCAGAACATTCTGCTACATTCCCATTCATATCTAACAATAATGCTTCATCGTAACCCGCTGCTTTTGCTTCGTTTGTTGATAAAATAGAATTGACATAATGACCAGTAACTTTAGTTTCAACAAAACAAGAGTTTGGGTTTGGGCGTTGAAACTTTGATGTTTTTACACGTAATAGCTTATCTCCCATGTATTTTCCCCACTCCCAACATTGAATCATTAAGTTTGTTTCTGTAGAAGTTAACAAACTCATATTAGCTCCTGTAGTAATCAACGGACGGATGTAAGCATCTTTTAATTCATTACGTTTTAATAACTCATACGTAATTTCTGTCAACTCATCTTCAGTATAGTTAAACTGAATATTCATGACCTCTGCTCCGTGCTTTAATCTTTTGTAATGCTCAAAAGATTTAAATATTTTAGCTCCATTTTCGGTATTGTAAGCTCTTATACCTTCAAAAACTCCGTTTCCATAATGTAAACTTTGACTATACACATTTGCTGTGGCATCTTTTGCTTTGATAAATTTTCCGTTGTAAAAAACTATACTTTGATCGTTGAAATACATGCTAATTACTTTTTATGATTCTAAATTAATTTTATTGTTTTTTTATTCTTTTTACTAAATGCTTTTATAATGATTTTCAGGAGATTAAACATTTTTATAACTTTTTGAAAATCAACATTTTAAATGTTTTTATTTTACCATATTCATTAAAATAAAAAAGCCTGTATCAATTTGTTGATACAGGCTTTATTTAAGGTAATTACCATGTGTATCAACTCGGTGGTGAGCTAATAATGACAATAATAATTACGATAATAATGTTTATGATGTTATTCATCTTTTAAATTTTTGCTACTAAAAAAGGCTTCCTAAAATTTAGGAAGCCTTCTTATATATTTTTGAATTTATAAAACCACTTCCTTATCCTTGTGAAATAATCACAATGACAATAATTGAAATGATATTTAAAATTTGTGTTCTCATGTACTGTTGCAAATATTGTTAATTATTTTTGAGTTATCCTAATTATTTTTAATAAAAAAACTGAACCTACAGATAAAAATGAACAATTTCATGATTATATTGATGATTTTCATTTTTTGATTTAGTTAGTATTCTACTAATTTAAAGTCTGATATTTTTAATTAAATTTACAATGAAATAAACATAAAATTGCATGCTAAAACCCTAAATCTTACTTTATGAACATCAAACAAATTATCACATTTACCTTCTTTTTCATTGGTTTTTCTATTTCTTTCGCTCAATCTAATTCTTTGGACAAAGACATTTCAGTAATAAACACATTGATGAAAGAAAATGGTTTAAATGATAAACTCTATACGCAATTGAGTATAAAAAATGATCAGCTGATTTTTGAAAATATTGGGAAAGAATACAAACTTAAAAATACTGATAAGAGAGTTTTAACGATTGATAAAATTCAACTAAAAAAAATTAAATTGAAATCCTCTAAACGTCCTAATAAAACTTTTACATCTAAAATAGAGTTTAAAACCAAAGGAAAAGCTATCTATAGCAAAACTTTGAGAGGTAATTACTCTAAGTGTTTTCTTTTTTTAAATGTTAAAGACAAAAGTGTTGCTGAGAATATAAAAAACATGATTTCTGAATTAATTGAAAAACTTCAAGAATAAAAGTATAACAATCATAAAAAATGGCACATCATGCTATCATATACGGACGTATTAACGGAGCTACTTGGAAAACTGAAGATTTCTATAAATTGCATCAATTAAATTTATCTGTAATCAATAGTTTACCTGAAAACGACACTGATTTTCCGTACATAAACAAAAGTATGTTTTCAATTCCTGATGATCAAGGTACTTTTAGAAATCAAGTCATAACTTTTGGAGCTAGTTATAAATCTCTTGAATATGAATGGCATTTATGGATTGAAAAATTTGAAAGTATTTTAAAAAAATTATTTTGGTTCGATGTAATTATTCATGCCGAATTTGAAATGATGGGAACTTATAATTATCAATGGTCTGTTGATAATGATCAGCTAAATAATTGGTATAAAAAATCTCCCGATCCCATCTCTGAATGGAACTTTGAAAGTAATGGTCCTAGATCTTTTTTAAATGAATTGAATTCTAATCATTAATAAAAGCTGAATTAGCTGAGGGTGATTAATCAAGTTTTGTGAAAGGAAAATGTATGAGATGAATACTAAGCAGAATAATACTGTAACAAGTAAATAATTTACGAGTCTCTAAAACAAAAACATGAGACTATTTTACTTCATTATCATTTTTCTATTATTAAGCTTTCAGTCATTTTCTCAAGAGAAAAAAGAGTTTAAAATTATTCAATTAGTAAAAACATCTCCTTTAAAAGACCAACAATCATCTGGTACTTGTTGGAGTTTTGCTACCACTTCTTTTATTGAAACTGAAGCTATTCGATTAGGAAAAGAAACAGTTTCTTTATCGCCTATATTTTATGTAACACCTGCTTACATGGGAAAAGCAGAGAAATTTATTGAGAAAAAAGGGAAAAGTTGGTTTGATGCTGGCGACTTAACTTTTAGTGTTTTAAATGGGTACAAACAATTTGGAGCGGTGCCAGAAGAAGTTTACAACGGAATTATAGAAAAAGCTTGGCAACACGATCATGTTGAAATGGATAATTTATTAAAAGCAATGGTTACCTCTGTTGGAACTTCTGGATATGGCTATATAAAACCTTACAGTTGGAAAAAATCTGTAAAAGCTGTTTTAGATGCATATATAGGAGCTGCACCAAATGCTTTCTCTTACAAAGGTAAACTCTACTCTCCTACTTCATTTGCTAGAGAATTTGTAGGTATCAATCCAAATGATTATGTAGAGATTACTAGTTACTCTCATCATAATTTCTACAAAAAAATTGTGCTAGATATTCCTGCCAACTGGAATTCTAACAAATATTTAAACGTTCCGATTCAAGATTTTGAAAAAATAATTGATGCTGCTTTAGCTTCTAATTTTAGTTTGGCTTGGGATGGTGATGCTTCTGAACCTAATTTTAATTTTGAAGCAGGAATAGCAACTCTTACTACTGATGAAGAAAAACAAGAAATTACTCAAAAATTAAGACAAATTACCTTTGAAAATGAAACTACTACTGACGATCATAATATGCATATTATTGGTACTGCGAAAGACTCAAAAGGAAACAAATATTATGTTTTAAAAAATTCAGAAGGAAATAACAAACAAGGAGGTTACATGTACATGTCTAAAAAAGCTCTTTTATTAAAAACTATTTCTGTATTAGTGCATAAAGATGCTATTCCTGTGGATATTAGAAAAAAATCAAATTTATAATTGAGTGCGTTTTTAAATAGAAACGACACATTATTTCTAACAAAATTATGAGTAGTTTTGTATAAAAATACTTAAAAGCTAATGGAAATAATAAGAGATACTGAAAACTTCTATTTGAAAAAGCTGAGAATACCTGAACAAATATTTGATCAGTTTGAAACGATTTTAGTTATTCATGATGAAGGTGATACACTTCCAAAAATAAATTTAAATAAAAACGATAAAGTAATTTGTGGTAATTATGCTTATGAAGATTACAATAAGCTAATGCCATTTAATGATTGGAAAAGGTCTGGAATTTCAAAAGAATTAAAACCAAACATCATCAAAAAAATTGATCTAATTTCTCACGATCAAAGAAAAGTATATTATGATATTCTGGAATTAAATGTAGAAAGTATATATGATTTTAATATTAGCTTTATTTCCAATAGAAATATAGATTGGTTTAATCTAAACTTCTTGATACAGAATTACTATTCAAGAAACTTAAGTTATTATTTAACTATTCTAAAAAATACAAGATTAATTATTCAGCAAGGTCATAATGAACAATATCGTCAAGACATAAAACTATATACTTATAGAAAAAACGATCCTATTTTAAGTTTTGATGCTCCTGTTACTAATGAATATTTTGAACATTATTTCAACTATATTTTACATAGGAGATCTTTTCATTATTAAAATTGAATATTTTATCAAATGCAAGAAAAGATTGATCATAGTATTATAATTTATGAATCTAAGATCTGGAAAATCCTTAGAATGATATTTTATTTACTCTTATATACATACTTATGTGTTTTTTATCTAATAAAGAAGAGAGTTCGCTTATATACATATACTTAACAATTATTACTTTAGTATTTATATATCATTTTTACCAAGCAATTAAAAAAATTAGAAAACCTTAAAAAAAATAATAGTAATATCTATTGATGGTATCAGCACACGTCAATCAGGTTTTATTGAATGGAAACATATTAAAAGTGAAACTGTAAGTGCAGAATCTCGTTCTCCATATGGTATGGAATATTTTTTTGAATTTAAAACTAAAGATGATAAATCAATACAAATTCCTGCTTTTGGATTGACTAAAAACATCTTTCAAATCAGAAAAATTGTAAAAAAACATAAAGACTATTATCAAAAATATGTTGTTCCCAAATACTAAAATTTCATATACCAAAACAACGATTTAAAAAATCAAATCGTTGTTTTGGTGTTACCTTACTTTAATACATCTTTTTGTAAACTCAATTCATTAATTCTTCAGCTGGTCCAAAAAACTCATAATTGATATTTTCATTTTTAACATTGAATTCTTCTAACTCTTTTAAAACACACGACATAAACGGAGTTGGTCCACAGAAATAAAAATCACTATTGTTAGAAATCTGTAAATCTTTTAGTATTTGTGAATTAAAAAAACCTTTGTAATCATAATTTTCACCAATTACATCCGTAACCAAAGGAGCACTAAACACTTTTACAAATTGCGATGCATCATTAAATTGATTATTTAACTCAATATCAAAAACTTGATGTTCACTATTTAAAACACATTGAATAAAAGTGATGTTCGTAGGTTTCTTTGGTAATCCTTTTAACATACTAAGCAAAGGTGTAATACCAATACCTCCACTAATTAAAACAATTGGTTTTTCTGTATTTTTCAATACAAAGTTTCCTGAAGGCATTCCTACTTTTAAAATGGAATTTACATTCATTTTAGCGTGCATATAATTAGAAACAATTCCGTTCGGATTTCCTATTTCCTTTTTAATACTTAATCTTAAATAATCTTTCGTGTTTGTATCAGATAAACTATAATTTCTAGTGTGTTTATGTTCAGATTCAGGAATATCAACCATAACAGCAACATATTGCCCAGGAATAAAATGTGGCACGGGTGTACCATCTTTTCTCTTCAAATAAAAAGACGTTATATTACTATTTTCCTTTACTTTTTTAGCTACCACAAAATCTTCCATTCCTCTAAAACCTCCACTACTCTTTTCTTTGGTTTCATATAACTCTTCTTCTCTGTCAGTTAATAAAACCGCTAAATCATTGTAAGCTTCTTCCCATGCTTCCATTATTTCAGGGGTCGCAGCATCTCCTAGAACTTTTTTAATTGCCAACAATAAATTTTCACCAACTATAGGATACGCTTCTTTGGGTATAGATAAACTTACATGTTTCTGGGCTATGTTTTCTAATTCTCCCTTCATCATCTCTAACTTTTCTATGTAAACTGCATATTTAAATACAGCATTGGCTAAAGCTTTTTGTTGTGTACCTTTTTGCTGATTTACCATATTAAAAACATCTTTTAATTCTGGATGCTTTTCAAACAATAACTGATAAAAAACTTTGGTAATTGCCTCTCCATGTAATTTTAAAACAGGTGCGGTCGCTTTTACTATTTCTATTGTTTTTTTACTTGCCATAATAAACTATTATTTCTTTTTGGGTTTAGAAAAATTTGAAACTATTAACAATCAAAAACACTAATAAATGTATTTTTACAATCAATGTATTAGTTTATAAATGTTACTATGTTTCTCTTATGGTGTAAAAGTAGTTTCATGGCATCCTTAAACTTTATGATTCAAATCATATGATAGAAAAAAGCGTTTTAGAAAAATATGATGTAGAAATATTACATTACGAAAAAGGAGATATTATTTTTAAAAAAGGAAACTATCCTAAATACTATTTTCAAATAATTGAAGGTGGTGTAAAAATGAATAGTTTTAATGATAAAGGAAATGAATTTGTTCAGGGTATTTTTGGTAAAAACAAAAGTTTTGGAGAGCCTCCATTATTAATCGACACTAAATATCCTGCAAATGCGGTTGCTATCAATTCACTAAAAGTATATCGGTTACCTAAAGATAAATTTGAAGAACTATTGCTTAACAATAGTCATGTCCATTTTCAGTTTACTAAGTTAATGGCGAATAGAATTTATTTTAAGGCTACAATGGCCAATGGTATTTCATCAAATTCAGCAGAAGAAGCTATTTTAACATTTTTTGAGTATCTTAAAAACGATGTTCATAGTGATAATTCTCCTGAGGGTTTAAAAATAGAATTTACTCGAAAAAATATTGCTGGCATGTTAGGTTTAAGTATTGAAGCTACTATTAGAACCATCAAAAAAATGGAAAAACAGCAAAAAATTAAAATTATCAATAAAAAAATATACTATTAAAAACTGTGACAAAAGAAGAAATACAACAACATTTAGGCGCTGATTATGTTGTTAATCAAATAATAGAAGATGAAAATGAATTATTTGCTTTTTATGTTAGCAAAAAATTTCATGATACAAATGGTAATGATAATTACGCTCTTATAGGTGTAGGTCCTTTTTACTTCAACAAAAAGACGAATGAGAAAAAATTACTCGGAGCCTTCGAATTCCATGAAGAATATTTTGATCGTAAACTGATACAAGACAATATTCTATTTGAGGATGTAAAACCAGATTTAAATGAGGTTATTGAAAACATAAAACAACGAAAACACATCAACGATGATGAATTTGAAATCATCATGACTTCATTGAATATTGATATGTATAGTATTACTATTTCTTCTGATGACTTTATTCATGAAACTATTGAATCTCCCAACTCAGAAGATATTGAAAAGTTTTGCCTTGTATTTGAAAAAGCGCAAATGAAATTCAAACGAGAAACAGCTCATAAAATAATTTTTAAAAATGAAGAAATCTGATAAATCAATTCATAATGTTACCATTGCTGCTATTAAAAGAAGCACCATGAAACCTTACGATTTTAAATGGACTCAGTTCTACGAATCAAATTCAGACTTCTATTACAAAGGTTTAATCAATTTTTTAAAAGACGAATTAATCATTTGCTCAACAATAATTAGCAGTGATAATTATAGTATTGTAACTACTCAAAGATTACTTACTTGTGAAAAAGGAATTGAACAAATAGCTAATTTAACAAACGCAAAAAACAAAAGTTTTGGCAACTTTAAAGGATATGAAAATGAATTGATAACCTTTGGAATGGTTGAACTACCTGAAGGAAATACTTTTAAATATTTTATTGAAACAGGAAAAGCTTCTATGATTATGATTCATGGTGTAAAAACATTAATTAGAATTCAAAAATATACTATTAAAAATACAGAAAAACTGAACTAGAGTTTGGACTCGTCAGTATATGAAAGACCAAGAAAATTAACTTTTTCTACATCATTTTTATATACTTTTTAAGTATCTTTATAAACAAACTTACTAACTAAAAATTATTATGAATCCGAAAGAAAATTTAGCCAAACTAGGTTTAGATTTACCAAATATTTCTACTCCTGGAGGAAATTATGTTTCTGTAAATATTAGAGAAAATATCGCTTATGTTGCTATTCAATTCCCCATACTAAATGAAAACTTTTTATATCAAGGTCGCTTAGGCGATGAAATTTCTACAGAACAAGGATATAAAGCCATGGAATTATGTGCTTTAAATGTATTGGCTCAAATTGATCAAAAAGTTGGATTTGATCATACGATCGGACTTAATCACATAGATGCTTATTTTCAATCGGGAAATAACTGGGATGAATCTCCTAACGTAGTTAATGGTGCTTCCGATTTGTTTGTGAGAGTACTTGGAGAAAAAGGACAACATTCTCGCGCTATTTTTGGTGTAGAAAAACTACCTAGAAATTTTAGTGTTGGTATTACTACTTCATTTACCATTAAAACGAAATAGTTTTTACGAAGTTATAAAAGAATCATGCTAAGTACAGATGCTACATATCTAAAAGCTAAGAAAATTAAAGATGGTACAGCTGAATTACAAATAGAATTTAAAGAACTTTATAAATTCCTTAAAAAAGAATATGCTGCCACTCTTTTAAATGCAGACGTATATTTTGAACCTGTTTTTAAATCACTAGCTCCTTCTTTAAGATTACTAATTGATAATTCAATTCAAGAAACAACACTTCCTGTTTACTTCTTAGATAGAAATGATATAAAAGAACAGTTTTTATCTATTTGTAATAAATACAACTCTAATCTTACCGCAAATATTACAAACAAGGATCTTAGAATAGAATATTATGAATTTGATGAAATTTTCTTTCATGAAGCACTAAAAAACATTTCTTATTTTGATGTTTTAGAGACAATAAACAACAATTCAATTGTGAAAATGATTCCTTTTTTTAATCAATTCTTTTTCTTTTTTGAAAATCAGAATAATTTAAATAATGAACTAAAAAATAATTCTAAAAACATCTTCAAAAGTAAAATAATTGAACTATTAAAAAGAAAAGGTTACAATGGAAAACGTCTTTCAGAAGTTTTTATTTTTTTTGACTTAATTGATTCAATTGAAAAAGCTGGAGGTGTTTACAATTATTTAAGATAAAATTGATATGGAAAAATTTAATTATGGGAAGGAGTACTGAAATTTATATGTTTGATAAACACAAATCTTCTAACTATTTATATAGTGTCTTAACTTCTCAAAAACCTGCTAAAACTTTTAATGAATTTATACAACAACGAAAAGAAGCGTTTGGTGAATCCTACAACACCACTTTTGAAGAAACTATTTCTACAGTTAAAGAAAATATAAACCTTATTAGTCCTGATAGTTTAGATAAAATTATCCTTTATTTAAATGAAAATCAAGACCTCTTAAACAACAATGAGGTTTCTAACACCGACGAAACATTAATTAAACTTGGAATAATACCTCTTTATAAAATTCATACATCAACTGCTTGTTATAGTTATATGTTTCAATTCGGAAACTTTGAAGATTTTTTTCCTTTTACTAATAGTTACGAAAATGGATACAATTTGCAATCATCCGACTTTTTGTTATTCAATGATTATATGATTTTATTAATGCATAAAATTATAACAAACAAACTTGATGATAATGATATTAAACTAACTTCACTGGAAGTAAACACCATTGAAAAAATAACAGAACAATACAAGGGTAATCAAACAATGCAGAACGCTATTAGTAAAGAATTACATTGGTTATCTCATTGTATAAAAGAAGAAAATGAAAATTACAAAGTAGAAAAAAACACTATTTATACGGCACCTCAATTTCTTTATCAATCTTTAGAAATGAGAAAAAAAATACAATTACAAAAAGATAGTAGGATTGTAATTATCGATGCTATTTAAACAAAATAAAAACAAAAATTATGAAAGATTATGTATCAATTAGAAAACACGAAACGTCATTATCTGTTTGTTTCTACATAGAAAAAGACAAGCCTTTTAAAATAGGCGAAAAAATGAAGCAGTATAATGAAGAAGCTTACATGAATGGATATAATTGGGAAGCTTTTTTCAATTATTATTTAGCTAAAAATTATTCAGAAATTACAATCAACATGAATACTGATCCAGAAGCAGGAATGTATGTGGCTTACTATGATTTAACTTCTGAAAATGAACAAAGAGCCGAAAATTTTGTAACAATTATTGAAAATTTAATTGAGAATGAAGATACACTTTATGAAATAGTGAAAAATGAAGGAAATGAAATAGAATGGGATTAAATCAATATTTGAATGCAAAAAATTAAAGTGGAATTAGATATTCTAGAATTCGTAAAAACTGGAAAATTTGGTTTTCTTAAATTAGGTGAATCTAAAGAAGAAATAATTAATCAAGGATTTCCTCCTGAAGATTGGCTGCATAAACAAACGATAGCTTCTTCTGCTATTTGGAGGTATGGTAATATTGAGCTACATTTTGATGATAGTAATCATTTAAGTGGAATTTTCACTGACTATATTACCAATATTTATGGTGGTGAAAGCATTTCAATTATAAATTGGTGGATTTTACCAAACGGAAAAGCAAGCCCAAATTTGCTAGATACAATACAAGAGCTTAACAACTTAAATATAGACTTTTCAAAAACTACATTTGAAGTTGGATGTGTAGAGATTAAATTATCTAACGGTGTTTATTTTATGTTTGATTGCTTGGACGATGAACTAAGTAACCATCAAAATAAATGGACAATGACAGTTATAGGAAAAAAATGAATGAAAAATATAAAAACTGGAGAAAAGAAATAGCAAGTTTTTTTAAACTTGAGAAAAAAACAAAAGAATCTGATAAAATTTATGCTCCTTCTGGAAACTATTACTTAACTATTTCCTCTTACCATACAGGAGAAAATACTTGGCAATACACTCGTGGAATTATTAAAGACAGTAAAAACAATAAAGTTATAGCCGATATTAAACGAAACTATTCTCATTTTTGGTATTCGTGGGTTCAACACGCTAATGGTAATGAATATCTGTTGTGTGGAGAAGACTATCAAGGACAAACAATTGTAAATGTAACTAAAGGAACTACTAAAAATTATTTTCCTGAAGCTGGATTTGATGGTTATGGATTTTGTTGGCTGAATGCAATAGCTTCCAATAAAGGAAACATTATTGCTGTTGAAGGTTGTTATTGGGCTTGTCCGTATGACATTGTATTTTTTGATTTTTCGAACCCTGACGAACTCCCTTACAAAGAACTTATGCGAATTGAAGATGTGGGTGACATTGAAGGTTGGGATAACAATGATGTATTTACACTAGACAAAGAAATTGAAATTCGTAAATCTGATGGAAAAGAATATGATGCATTAACAGATGAGGAACAAGAAATTTTAGATAAAGACTCCACTCTGATCGATTACAAAAAAGTTATTGTAAAAATTAGTTCTGAAGAAATACTAAATGAAAATTAAAATAGAGCGAGATAAAGCGAAAGATCAAATTGTTGAAAGGCAATACTTTTTTCTTACGGAATCTGATAAATTAAAAATTCTGGAAAGAATATTCCCTGTATTGGAAGATACAGAATATGTAAGAGATTTAATAGCAGACGGTGAATTGCCGAATCTTGATGAAAAGATCATTCAGCTTATTGAATCGAAAGAATATTTATAATATCCTTTTAATACATTTTACCTGAACAGCTCCCTCCTACTTAACCAAGCTATTTGGTATCTTATAACTTTAACTATATTTAAAGCCAAAAAACCATTAAAAAATGGTTAAAAACAATCAATCAAAATAAAAAATGAATCTTAAAAAAGCTATTTTAACTACTCTTGTTATTTCTATAACAAACTTCTCTTACAGTCAAGAAAACTATAAAAACCCTATTAAAAAAAACGTTGAATTATCAGATCAACAATTGCAAAACTGGCACCATAAAGATTATCAACAAGACACACTTCCTGGAGTTAGCTTAGAAAAACTATACAAATCTGGTTTATTAAATTCTTATAAAAAAACGCAAGAAATTATAGTAGCTGTTATTGATACTAAAATAGATATTGATCACATTGATTTAAAAGGACAACTTTGGGTAAATGAAGATGAAATTGCCAATAATGGTAAAGATGATGATAACAATGGATATATTGATGATATGGTTGGTTGGGATTTTTTAGGCAACACCAAGGGTGAATACATCAAATATCAAAGTGCAGAAGTAGTAAGAATTATTCAAAAATTTCGAGATAAATTTGAAGCTAAAAAGGAAACAGAAATTGATAGTAAAGAATTACCCAATTATAAATTGTATGTAAAAGCTAAGAAAGCTTTAGAAGAAGACATTACTGGTTTAAAAAATCCTATCTCTTTTTTTAATGAATGGTTAAACTCTTATGCTACAGCTTCAGCAAAAATTAAAGAAATAACTAAAAAAGAAGATATTAATATTGACGTTTTAAATTCGGTATTGAACTCAAATAAAGATTCAATTACTATAAAACACGCTAACTTTTTAAAAACTGCTATCCAAAATAACCAAACCGAAGCAACATATAAACATTATTCGAAATGGTATACGGATATGTTAGCTACAACTTACAACGTTGATTATAAAGAACGTACTATAACTGGTGATAATCCTGATGATATTACTGATGTAAATTATGGCTATAATACTGTTTCTGGTGAAGTTCCTTTTAATCATTCTATTGTAGTTTCTGGAGTTATTGGTGCTAATAGAGATAATAACTTAGGTGCTATGGGATTTTCTAAAAACATTAAAGTGATGCCTATAGTAATGGTAGCTTCTGGTGATGAGCATGATAAAGATATTGCTTTGGCTGTTAGATATGCTGTAGATAATGGGGCTCGAGTGATTAATATGAGTTGGGGTAAAAAATTCTCATTACATCAAAATTGGGTATTGGATGCTATTAAATATGCTGAAAGTAAAAATGTATTAATTGTTCATGGTGCAGGAAATGATGCTACTAATAGCGATAAACTGAAATATTATCCAAATGATTATCACAGTGATTTAGACGCTGAATTGGTTAGTAATTTTATTACTGTTGGTGCTAGCGGATATAAATTAGATGAAAACATTATTGCTAGTTTTTCTAATTATGGTAAAAAATCTGTTGATGTTTTTGCTCCAGGACTAAAGGTTTACACTACTAAAGAGTATAGTAAATTTGGTTTTTCAAGAGGAACTTCTTTAGCTGCTCCAATGGTTTCTGGTTTAGCTGGATTATTACTGACTCATTTTCCTGAACTTTCTGCCAAAGATTTAAAAAAGATCATTATAGAATCTGGTAATACTTTTGATATTTCTGTAAATGTTATGGATAATGGTGATAAAAAATCAATCTCTTTTAAAGAATTGAGTAAATCTGGTAAAATAATTAATGCTTATAATGCTTTTTTAATGGCTGCTAAACAAAGTAAAAATTAATAGCATTTAACTGGTTTTATAAAGTAAAATTTAATTGTACCCTTTTATTTAAAAGTGGTACAATTTTTTTTGTACACTTTTTTATTGGTTTTTTTTTCGAGTGTACAATGCTGTACACTTTTATTTTATTTTTTTTAAAAAGTGTACACGCTTGTACACTTCAAAATCGAGTTGAAAAAAAAATGTACAGAATATTTCATTTAAAAACGTTTTTTAGCTGCTAAATAGAATGATAAATTTTCCTTTTAGGCTTTACTTTTTCTCCATATAGTATTGCTAATAACATTAATAATTCTGTTAAAAAAGCCAACATTAATAAAAAAGTAACACCACATATACTACTCATCTTTTAGAAAACGAAACTGATTTGAGATATATACAAGTATTATTAGGACACAACTCTACAAAAACTACTGAAATATATACACATGTTGCCACTAAAAACTTCGATAATATTAAAAACTCTTTAGATTTATAACATATATGAGTATTTTTGGTGTATATATAATGGGAATAAACACAATTGTGTTTAGCCATACGTTGTAAGTAATTAAAAATGATTAAAAATATAATTTCCTTTTTTTTATAGTAATTCTGTTTGGTTGTTTTAACAAAAATGAACCTTCGTCTGATTATAAACAGAATTTAATTAAGGCTGGATTTATTCAAGTTAAAATGGAGAAAGAAATTACTGGACATCTGGTTTTAATGACAAATATAAACGGTATTAAAAGTAGACTTATTCTAGATACAGGAGCAACAAATACCGCTATAGACATAAAAAAACAACAAGAGTTAAAATTAAACTCGGAGTTATCAAATGAAGTAGCAACTGGTGCTGGAAAAACAGATATACCTTTTGAAAAAGCTCAGGATGTTAAGTTAGAAATAAACGGTTTAACATTTAATAAAAAAGAACTTTACATAATGAATCTTGATTATGTAAACTCTGCATTAAGTGATTATGGAATAGATAAAATAGATGGAATTTTAGGCGCTGACATATTAACTGAATTTAACGCTATAATTGACTATACTAATTTAACTATTTATATGAAAAAAAGTGTTGATTAAAAACTACTTACAACAATAGTAGCCGTTGCACAACTCTATAATTTCACAGAAAACAACTTTAAATAAGCCTTTTTAAGAGGCTTATTTTTTAGTAATTATAAGACTACTTTTAATTTTGAGTACATTAAAAAGTAAGATATAAAGTCTACGAACATCCTTTTTATTAAAAACAGACTATTTATAGTCTTTACCTTACTTTTTACCGTCTTTTTTATGAATTTTAGATATTTTTTCAAATTATAGGCCATTGCCGATACATGCATCACCTTATTTGCTTGTTTAATTCCTAAAGTATTTATTTTACGAAGCCCCATAAACTGGGTTAATGTACCAAAAACGGGTTCTACTGTACTTTGCCGTTTCCCTTTCATGTAACGTCCTTGTTTACTATGTATTCGTTTGCTATTACGTTCATATTCTTCTCGGTAATAGGTAACACTAAACTTTTTCTCTTTTACTGTTTTTCCTAACCATTGGTTCTTTATAGGACAGGTTTTGCATAGTTTACTTGACCCTCGATATTCCTTCTTCTTTGTGTGTGTTCTATAATCTAAAAATACTTTTTTGAATGGAATCTTTTTTCCTTGAGGACATTGATAATAATCTCCTTTTTTATCATAAATAAAACCTTCTGGTCCCCCTTTGTAAGTTCCATGAGGTGGTATAAAACTGGTGATGCCTTTTTTTTCTAAGTAAGCATATATCTCACCACTACTATATCCTGTATCAGCCAAACAGTTTTCTAATAAAAAACCAGATCGCCATAATCGTTTATGCAAACGGTTTATAATATCTTCTAAACATTGACTATCTTTTTTATCAGCATGATAAGCTTGTATATCAGTAATCACATGATTTGAAATATCTACACTAAGTTGACTACTATAATTTAACTTTCGTGCCTTACCTGGTTTTACACTAATTCGTGCATCTGGATCTGTAGGACTGTAATGTGTTTTGTTACTCGTATAGCGACTTCCTTTATTATTAGCTCCAGGACGATGATTTTGGTTTTTCTTCCATTTCTTATTGCGTGATACAATACTATCTAACTCCTGTTTATTAGCACTTAGTGTCCTTTGTTCTCTCGTTGTTTTATCTTGCTTTGCTTTTCTAAAAACTTCTTTATCTCGGTTACTTATATGACGAATAGAAGCTAAATGAGATGCTAAATCTTCACTAGCCACTTTTAACTCCAAACTATCCATACTTGCATTCGCTTTTATTGGTGCTGAATCAATGGCTTGAGTATGTCCACTTACCATACCCTTTTCTATACACATACCTAATACCTGAGTAAAAACACTTTCAAAAACAGACTCTGGAAACAATTGACGAGTACGACTAAAAGTAGAGTGCCAAGGAAGTTTTTCATCGATGTCATAATCTAAAAAACATAACAAATCTAAACGCATACTACAGTGTGAGATCAGTTTACGATCACTTATAATGTTTTCTAAATAATACCAATTCTGAAATTATTTGCTTTTTCACTATCTTTCGCTCATGGGCAAAGTTTTGAATACACCAATAGAAGAATCTCTTAAATGCTTAAAGAATCACAAAAGTCAAATAGACAACTATAAATCGTCTAAGCGTTTAGATTGTCTAATACTTTTAAAAACTAATAATTACGATCGTTTGGAAGATTTATCTGATGCTTTAGGTATAAGCGTTACTACAGTACGTAGATGACTAAACAAATACCGATCATTAGGTTTATCTGAATATTTAAAGAAAGAAAGTCGTCAATGTTCTTCATCAATTATTACTTCTGAGATTCATGAAGGTCTAAAAAATCGTCTAGAAGATCCTGATAATTCATTCAATGGATTTTGGGACGCTCAACAATGGGTAAAACAGACTTATGGAGTTGAAATAAAATATAAAACATTGTGGTGTTACATCACCAATAAACTCCATGGTCGTATTAAAGTTCCTAGAAAAAGTAATGTCAAAAAAAACAAAGAAGCAGCAGCTGACTTTTTTAAAACTGCCTAGTACTCTATCCGAGATTAGAAATAATCTAAATAAAGATGAATTTGATAGTATTAATTTATTCTTTCAAGATGAATCAAGATATGGTTTAAAGACTTTTATTGGTTATTGTTTAGCAGCTGTAGGTATACGACCTATAGTAAATTATCAACATAAATTCACTAATACTTATTTATGGGGTAGCTACTCTCCAATCAATGGAGATAGTTTCGTATGGGAAATCAATGGTGTAGATTCTAATATATTTGAAGCTTATTTAAATGAGTTTTCAAAACAAAACCCTAGAGAATACAAAATTGTCGTTATAGATAATGCTGGGTTTCATGCTACCAAGAATATAGAAATACCTGAAAATATTTATCTACTTAGAATACCTCCATATACTCCTGAATTAAATCCTTGCGAGCAAGTGTGGCAATACATTAAGCAACGTTTTAAAAATCAAACCTTTGAAAACATAGATCAACTTAAAAAATGGCTACACAATATGGTTACTGACATGGATAAAGACTTAATCAAATCTATAGTAAGTAATCATAGGTATTTGGAAATATTTGAAAAAATCATATTATCGTAGAAATGGTATAACCTATTAAACTAAGCTTAAAAAAAACAATAGGATCTATACTTTTTTGCCCGCTTTTACCATAGTAACATGACGTTGCTTTATATAAAAAATCTAATTGAAGTATCTCTTTTAATTGTCTGTAAAAATTTGATGATGGGACATGATCGCTTAAACGAAAACTATTAAATAACTTCTCTTGGTATACTTTAACTCCTTGCATATATAAAAATAAAAAACTAATGGAACCTCTTTTCTAAGCAAACCTTATTTTTTTGGTAACTTGTGCAACAGACACACAGTGTATAAGAAATAGCGGTTTAAGTTTAAACTCAAACCGTTTTGTCATTTAAATAAAGTATATTGTAAGTTGAAAAGCAGTTGCAAAAAAACGCTACTACTCATACACAAAACCGTTGTAACCAATTTAAGAAAACTAATGAAAAAGAATGGAAATCTAATTTTAATTGCAATTCTAATAATCGGAATTTTAAGTTTCTATGGTTTTAAAAATTACGCTAAAAAAGTAAAAGACGAACATTGTCTGATTACTCAAATTTCATCTAAAATATTTGACTTTAATACGTTTGACTTAAAAGTAGAGTCCACTCTAAATTTATCGGATTTTAAAGTTGTAAACCAAAATAGCGGAAAGACAATCTTTGCGGAAGGAAAAAACCGAAAAGGAATTAAAAATGAATATGGTCATTGCACTTTTGAATTGTATTGGAAAGGAAAGCAGGTTTATGAATTTGGACACTTTAAAATGAATAATTGGAATACGAATAAATATGAATTGAATATTGGATTGGAAAATAACGAACTCGAACCAAGTTTAGAAATTTATGGACCTGACAGTAAAAAAGCGGATTTATATTTTAAAAAAATAACCGAATAAAAAACTGGTTATAATAATGTATAACCGCAATTACGGCGGATTCGACTACGTCCGAATCCACTCGGAATTGCTAACGTCTGTGCTTAGTCGAAAAACATTAACTTTAATCCCGTAACTGACGATTATACGAGACCGTTGGGCAACATTCAAACTACCAATAAATGAAATTAATAATTGTAATATTTTGTTTTGCTTTTAGCTGTTGTGGACAAAATAAAATCACAAACAAAGTTAAATTTAAACTTATCTTTGACAAGAACAAACCAATTAGAGGTGCAACTATTTTAATTAAAAATTCTAAACCACCTATTGGAACAGAATCTGATATGAATGGTAATGCAGTATTGGATTTAGAAAATATAAGAAACATGATTGTTATAAGTTTTTTAGGGTCTTATATTGAATTTCCACTTGAAGAACCTGTAGATTCAGTTTTTCTAGATTTATCAAAAAAAAAGGTGTTTTGTTACTATCAAAAGAAAAGAACGAAAAAATACAATTTAAATTAAAAACGATTGCCCAACACCACCTAAACTGCATTAAAACGTAGCTTAGCCGAAACCGTTAGGCAATATTAAAATAACCGTTAATTAATGAAGAAAATGAATAAAAAGAAAACATCGGTGATTAATAAAATATTCATCGCTATTTGTTTGATTTTTTTCATAATTTCTTTGACTCAAAACACATATTTTGTTGGAGAAGAAAAAATTGATTCAGTTGGTTCAAATGGCTTGATTGCACTACTTTTCGGTTGGATGTTTATGTTTGACTTAAAAGTTATTCCTTGGTTAGCTAATCCGTTAATTTTAATCTCTTTAATATGTATACTTAAAAATAGAATAAAAAGAGCAAAAATTTTCGGACTCATAGCATTATTATGTGGACTATCTTTTTTGCTATTTGATAATATAATAGTTAATGAAGGTGGAACAGAAAAACCTATAACTGGATATGATATTGGTTATTTCTTATGGATAATGAGTTTGTCAACTAATTTTTTGGGAATAATGATTTCAGATTATTTGAATCCTAATAATTGTAATGAAAATAACATTGTCTAACAAAACCTAAAAAACATTGCTTACGGATTTTCCCCTTGGGAAAATACCGCTGATCACCAAATGTTTAAGTATATTTACCAAGTAAACGCTAAAACCAACGCAACGATTCCTTAGCTGAGACCGTTGTAAGTCATTTAAACATTCTCGAAAATTCAATTATGAATAAAGAAAATAAAAAGAATTTAAGATTTAGTATTCCAATGAGAACGATATTTGATTTTCAAGGAGAGGGAATGTATGAAGAAACTCTGGAAGACCACTTTAGATTAATAATTTGTGATGAATTATTAAGGAAAAATATAAAGTTTGACTTTAATTATCACACTTTTGAAGTAAAAGACGGATTTGGAACTGAACTTCAATACGAAGGAACGGATATTGACTTGAGAAATGTTATACAGAATCTTATCCAAAATAAATTTAGACTAGGTTTAGTTGTACAAAAATTTGAAAACGGATATTGGACTGAAAAATATAATGACTCTCAAAGAATGAAATACAAAGAGTTTGATATTATTAATGAATAAAAAACAAACTTACAACAATCAATAACCGTAATTACGGCGGATTCGACTACGTCCGAATCCACTCGGAATTGCTAATGCTAATGAACAAAAGAAAAAAATAACTAATTTAACCCGCAACTAACCATAGCCGAACCGTTGTACACAATTTATGAAAAACCTACTACTGATAATTCTAATTTCTTTTTTTGCAACTGAATTAAGTGCGCAAAATATCCTTGATGTTGGATTGACTGAAAAATCTTTAATTGTTTATGAAAAACCAGCTAAACCGAAACTTCCGTTTTCTATACTCTATGAAAAGGATTTTTTTTATAGAAAAAGTAAATCTGACTCATTAAATGTGAGAGAATTAATATCCAAAATTGATACTCTTGAAATTGATTACAGCAAATGGACTAAAAGCGAACTTAAAAAACGAATAATAGTTTCTAAAGGCAAGAGAATTGACATAAAAAAAGAAATGCACAAAATGTCAGACAAACCAAAAGCTGAACAAAAGAAATTAAAAAAGGAAATAAAAGGTCTTAACAACAACAAAAGCGAATGGAGAAATTACCCTCTTTCAATTTCAAGACCGATTATGTCAAACGATGGAAAAATGGCCTTGATAACAATTATTAGAGGGAATTCTGGAGGAAGTACTGAATTATATAAAATGGAAAACGGTGAATGGAAATACTTTGAAAATTTAGAAAGATGGGCTTATTAAAAATAAATAACTGTTTACAACAATATATAACCAAAACTACGGCGGATTCTACTACGTCCGAATCTACTCGGAATTGCTAAGGCTAGTGAATAAAAGAAAAAATAACTAATTTAACCCGAAACGGACGGTTATACGAAGCCGTTGGTAGTAATTACAAAAAATGAAAATTATCAAGAAAATATTTATTTGGCTAATCGTTGTAAATATTTTGACTTACTTAGTTTTATCTGAATCTTCAACAAATAATATTGTGAATGATCAGTATTTAAAATTCACAAAAAAAAGACTTGATAATAAATGGACTAAAGACACTACTGAAATTGTAATATTAACTTCTTGCGGAGACGAATTTTTTAGGAATAAAAAGAAAACTCGAAAAATAATAGAGGAATCAAATTCAAGGAATCAAAACTATGATTATCCTTTTTCTTCATATTCTTTCTGGAAAACTGATTACAATACTACAGAGCCCTTTTTGGAAATTAATAAACATACTGACTCCTTGCAAAGTAAGTCTTGTATAATTTATAAATTATGTACAGAAAAAACAGTTCCCTTATTAATGAAAAGAATAAATTTTCAATATTTTCATTCGAGTACTAAAGATACTGATTATCATATTATGTCACACAATTCAAAAATAGAATTAAAAACAATAACTTATTTCTGGTTAATGGGATTTTGGATTGAAATGAAAACAGACAATCAGAACCCTTTACACTATGGTATAGATTAAAACTACTATAAACAATGGTTATAATTAATACGGGGTTGGTGTTTAATCCAAAGTTTAGTGTATTTTTATAATGTCGTCAAATCATTTTGATTTGACTTTTGAATTAGAAAAAATAAAAGCAAACAAAATGCTTCGTCTTAGTGCTTAATCGGAAAGCCTCTGCTTCCCTATTCCAGCACTAATGACAGCCGAAGCCGATAGCTAACATATGAAAAACATATTTACATTAATAATCATTTTTCTTTCAACCATAAGTTTTGGACAAAATATTGAAAAAGAAAAATTATGGAGAACTAAAGGAGTTTACGACTCTTTAGGAAATTTTATTGAACGTGCAAAAATTCAAAGTTTTCTCTTTAGTTCAAAATCAAACCAGTTTTACAGATTAAGAACACAAGACAAAGTAAATATGGAAACTGGAGAAACTAAAGTTTTCGTTTACAGAGATACTTTAAATCTAAGTCAATCAGATACTAAATCTTATAAATTGAGTGACAAAGAAACTCTTATTTTACATTCTAATGATTCTTTGACAATACAATTTAATGGATATACATTGCCTTATGTAAAATTAGATTTAAAATCGAACAAGGTTGATTTAGAAAAACTTAAATCTGAACTGCAAAAAGAACCATTAATTGAGTCTGTTGAGGGAATCAAAGAATATCAATTTACATATCAAGAAAATGAACTAGTCATAGTAAAGCCTTTAGAAAGAGATTCAGAATGGGAATCTGAATATAAAATAATAGACTTTAACGGTTTTATAATAATACAAGGAATTGTATCAGCACCAAAGTTGATAACAAAGCTGAAAAAAGGAAAAATAAGCTTTATGGAAATTGACTATCGATTTAAAAATAAAAATGGTGAATTAAATAAAATACGTTAGCTAACACAGTATAAAATTAATTGCTAGTTATAGTATACTTACGAAAGTCTTCACGGACTTTCTATCTGTGATTTATTTGCTAGATTTAGTGCTTAAACCACACTAATCTTATACCAAATGTTAGTAACAATTCAAAAAATGAAAATAGAAATACTTGAAAAAGCCAATGAATGGATCAACAATCAAGAGTTTGATGAAGAAATGGTTATTTTGAAAGAAGGAATGATAGAACATAACTATTGTTATTCATTAAATTGGTGTAAAAAATCAGAAATAAATTTGAATTCAGAAAACAGAACCAGATGGGTCGGAATTGGAGCTATATTAATATCTAAAAAAGGAAATGATATTGAATTCAAAGGTTCGGCACCTACTATAGATTGGGTGAAAAAATTTGAATTAAAATTAAGGAACTTGGAAGAATATTGGTACGTAGAAATTCCGTTTAAGAATAAATGGATAGACAAGTTTGTTGAAGTTTTTGACTCAAACATAAACGAAATTGAAAGCAAAGTATTAGAAAATAAAATTACTCTAGAAGAAAGAATAGAGACTGATAATTTTTTAGGAGAAACTTATAAAGATTTAGGCTTTTTATATGAAGGTAGTGATAAAGAGTATGTACACAATCCTAGCTTCATAAATGTTGTAAAAAAATTGAATAAATTTGGAATCGCCTGTAAAATAGAAATAAAAACTAAAAAAGCCACTAACACCATATAAACAACACTAAATCAACCGATTACAAAAATAACTGTAAAACATTAATAAAATGAATCGTATCCTTCCTATTTTAGGAATAATAATACTGATTAATTGTAAATCATCTAAAATTGATCTAGAATCGAAATTAAGAAGGAAAAATGATTCTATTAATCTTTTTGCATTTATTGGGGAGAAAATATCTTTAACAGAATTTGATCCAAATGAAAATAATGCTAGAATAGAAATTGATTCTATCACAGGAGACACAATTGAACATATTACTTTTTCAATGGACTTAGGCTTTAAAGCTAAGTACAAGGTATTAAAAAATATTTTCAACAACTTGAATAAAGATACTATAGAATTTATAACATACGACCATTATGGAAGACCTAAGTTTGAAGATCATAAAAATATTATTTTATACATTTCTAAAGATAAGAATGAGAAAGAATACTATCATCAAAAATATCAATTTGATCCATTAATAATTGACGAAGATGGAACCTGGGAAGGATTAGATGGAGAGAGTCTCGAAGAGCTATTTAACAAAAAGAAAAATGGCGTTTTTAAGGCTAGAGGGTTGTTTAATTAATATAATATTTCACAACAATATCTAACCGTAATTACGGCGGTTTCAACTTCGTCCGAATCCACTTGAAATTGCTAAAACTAATGATTAAAAGAAAATATGTAACTTCAATCCTGTAACAAAAGTTATACGAAGCCATTGCAACCAATTAAACAGCATAGCTTAAATTCAAATTAATGGGAATTTTTAATTTTTTAAAAAAGGAGGGTAAATCTAAAAACACAAATACGAACAATGGTGTTTTAGGACCTACTTTTTTGGACGGGTGTACTATTCAAATTGATAATCCGAAAGACTTACATTCACATGAATGGAGAAGAAAACTAAAAACTAGTTCAGGGCAAACAAAATTTAAGATTAAATATTATGGGCAACTTCACAAAAACTATACAAATTTAATTGTTGGAACTGATTTCGCCCCTTCTCTTGTCTTTGCTGTTGACATTGAATCTGGAGAGGAGTTATTATTATTTGATGGTTGTAAACACGGATATAATGCTCTGTTTTGTGATAGATTTACTGACAAACAAATTAAAAACAGACCTACAACAAAATATTACTCTGACAAAAAAGGAAATGAACTTTTTGAAATCGAAATATCTACATACAATGGAATAGATTATGAAGATGAATTCAGGGATGAAGTTGATGAAAATGGATTAATTGAATTAGTTGATGGGAGTAAAATAGAATTTGATAAAGTAAAAAGAAATGGATATGATACTTTACAAATTTGGGCGACAAATAATGATGGAAAAACAATTAATTTTATATCTGAAGAACTTGCATAAAAATTGGTTCGTAATTACTGTGGATTCGACTACGTGAGAATCTACTTTGAATTCCTAAAGCTAGTACAAAAAACTCGAAAATAATCACTAATTTTACCGAAAATGATGGTTATCCGAGACCGTTAGTCACAAGTCAAAATAAATGTTATAACTCTCAGAATAATGAAAAAGAATGGCAAATTGAAAATAACAACTTCAATCCTAATTTTTATTTCAATATTTACATTACAAGGTTTTATATCTGGCTTTTTAAGTATAAATCAAAATAAATACGGAATTGAGTATAATAACGAAAGAAAAAAAATAGGACTAATTGAAATACCTGAAACTTTCGAACTGACTGAAAAACCAATTAATACATTTTTAGATTATTTTAATGCTAGTGGAATTTATTCTCTAGAATATACGACTAAGGCAAACTTAACGTCTGGACTAATAAAAAAAAGAATAGATGTGGATGAAAATGGAATAGGAATAATCAGAGAGTATAGTTTTTATAAAAAAGGGAATGATACTATTATAAAAATTCACAATTACTATAAATAAAAACTAGTTTATAACAAAATATAACTAAAATGACTGCAGATTTAACTATATCCGAATCCATTCGGAATTACTAAAGCTTGTGTTAAACCGAAAATAATCGCTAATTTACCCCGTAATTGACGGTTAGGAAACCGTTGCTACTAATTTAAAAAAGCAATGCTAAAAAAGAAAAATCTGATTTTAATTTCTATTCTGTTAATTGGAGTGTTATGTTTTTATAGTTTTAAGTTCTACGCTAAAGAAGTAAAAAACAAACATTGCCTTACAACACAAATTTCTTCCAAACTATTTGACTTCAACACTTTTGAACTAAAAATTGATTCAACTTTAAATTTATCGAATTTTGAAATTGTGAATCAAAATAGTGGAAAGAAAAAATTTACAAATGGAAAAAGCCAAAAAGGAATTAAAAATGAACTCTAAATCAAAGATGTTGATTGAAGCAACAGGAATTGTTGGTGTAATTCTTCTGACTTTTAATTATAATAAAATGCATTATTTTTCTCATATAAGACCAGAATTAGATATTTCTGTAATCTTATATGGAATTGGTTTGATAACTCTTTGCTTATATTTTCTTATAAGAAAATGGCGAAAAGTTATATCTAAAATAATAATTGGATTATTTGGAATTTCTTTAGCTTTAAACTTATATATATTTGCTGAATATTATAAAATCTCTCAAAAACAAAACCGATTTGAAGAATATTCTGAATTAAAAACTTGCGCGGAAATGGAAAAAAGATTTGCTACTGACCTAAAAAATCAGGAAATCAAATATTTTCAGTTTGGATTTGGATATGATATTAAATTAGAGAAAACACTAAAAGACAAATATCATATTGAAAGTTTTGGAATGGGATGCTCTCTTATTTCGAAATTTATATGTTACAACAAACTGGTAAATGAATACCTTAAAGAAAAACATAGTGATAAAATAATTGATTTCTAAAAAAACGAAAACGTTTGGTTACAAATGTATTATTAATTGTTTACGGATTCAATCCTTCGGACTAAATCTCACTAAACCAAAAGTTAAATCCTTTTAATTAACTCTATAAAAAAACACAAAATCTGGTCTTTTAATGATTAAAAAAACTTTTCTCATATTGCTATTTTCTATCTCAACACAAAACATTCTATCACAAGTTTCTAATCGAGTATCTGAGCTATCAAAAAAATTAGAAACTATTCATTGTGCAGAAAGTAGTATTATTGGTGTTGCAGGAAAACCAAGTATAATCTATTCTAACTACAGAAAAATTGATTCAATAGCAACAAATAAAGAGCTGTTTCATTTTGCGAAAAATGGAAGTAACTCTCTTAGGTTTTACTCTTTAAAGTCACTTGTTAATCGTAAAGACATTGAAAAAGTTATTTGGCTTTATCAATTTTATTCAAAATATCCAATGAAAGTTGTTTATCAAAGTGGTTGTGAAGTTCAAACTATTAGTTTGACAGGAGTAATCAAACAAGAACTTAGATTGATTCAGAAAATCATTGGAGAAAATCGACTAGATATTATTGATAAACAAATTACATACTACAAAAAAGAATTATTGGAAGAGAACATAACAAAAAGGAAAAAACTATATTATAATGGATTTATTAAAGATTTGTATAAGGAAAAAGAAAGTTTAAAAACACTTGCTAAATGGAGTCAAAAAGAATTGTCTACAATTATAGATAAACTCGAAAGTATTGATAAAACAGAAAGATAAATCATTACAACAAGTTATAATCTATTAGCTTTCCTCAGTAACAAAAAATGTTTAAAGTTCTTTGCTAATAAAATTTAATATTTACTCTTAGTAAAACTCAAGTTCCCCCTCTATTCTACTCCTTTAAAAATTCATTCTATATTCCATCTAGTTTTACAAAAATTAAAACATGAAAACTAATTTATTTCATTGTAAAAAAATGAATTTTCCACGGTCTTTTTTAAAAACTAATCAATATAATCTTTTTTGATTCTAAACACAATAATAATCTCAACATAAAACAATATTTGAGATCATTTTTTGTTATATTACCACTAACTAAATTTAATACTAATTTATGGCATCACTTAATCCCCTCGGTGGTAGCTTAGATTTGAGAAAAGCTAAACACCTACTCAGACGTGCCACCTTTAACTATACTAAAGACCAATTAGATGTATTTACGGGTATGTCAGCAACTCAAGCTGTTGATAGTCTAATCATAGATTCTCCATACACACTTACAGAGCCCTACGATCCACTTCCAGAAGGAAGTCCGGATGAGTTTTGGACTTCCTCTCCTACATTACCAGAAGATTTTGAAGGACAAAATAGAAAACGAGCTATAATTTCAGGATGGTGGTGGTACAACGCCATGAATCAAGTAAGTTTAAAACATAAACTTTCCTTTTTCTTTTACACTTGTTTTACCGTCTCAAAAGATGGTGGTTCTGGTGCGGCAACATATTTTTATGATTATTTGAGATTATTAGATTTTTATGCCTTAGGAAATATAAAAACCCTAGCAAAAAAAATCACCTTAGATAGTTCTATGCTCTATTATTTAGATAATCATAGGAATAACAGATATAATCCAAATGAGAATTATGCTAGAGAATACTTTGAACTTTTCACTGTATTAAGAGGAGAACAAATTGGTCCGGACAATTACACAAACTATACAGAAGAAGATATACAAGAAGCAGCAAAAGTGTTTTCTGGAATTAAAATTGAAAAAAGTCGAACTATTATTGATCCTGATACAGGAATTCCAATGGGATATGTAGACTTTGAACAACATAATCCTGACGATAAAACATTTAGTGGTGCTTTTAACAACCAAGTAATTACTGGTAGAGAAACACCTGCTGGAATAGTAGAAGAATTAGATGATTTTGTTGAAATGGTTTTTTCTCAACAAGAAACAGCTAAAGCCTACTGTAGAAAATTATACCGCTATTTTGTAAAAAGTAAATGGGACAATGAAGTTGAAACAGATATTATTACACCATTAGCGAACTTATTAATTGCTAGTGATTTTGAAATAGTTCCTGTAGTTAGAACACTGCTTTCTAGTCAACATTTTTATGATGCTGATGACACTGTAGCTACAGATGAAACCATAGGAAGTATTATTAAAAGTCCACTACAACTAGTCTCTGAAATATGTTCAATTTTTAATGCAACCATTCCTGATCCTGTTAATGATCCTTTAGATTATTATAATGCTTTTTTCAAAGAGTTCATTCACGATGATTATTTTGTTTCAGCTGGTATGGATCTTTTCAGTCCTTTTGATGTTGCTGGTTATCATGCTTATTTTCAAGAACCCGATTTTGATCGATATTGGTTTTCTTCGAATACAATTATAGGACGATACAGTCTAATTGAAAGTTTAATTCAAGGAGTAAATACAATTGGTTCTGGCGATACTTACGCTACAATAAATACAGTTCAATTTGTAAGAAACAATATTACAGGTGCAGAAGATCCTAATTCATTGATCTCTGAAATGGCTGATTTGCTATACCCAGAAGCTATTGATACTGATAGAATAAACTATTTTAAACAGTTTTTAGTAGATGATGGTTTTCCTGATTATTATTGGAATGGTGTATGGATTCAATATTTGAATGACAATGATGATTTTACTGTAAAAACACGTATAGATGCTTTAGTTACTGCCATGATTAATGCAGCTGAATTTCAATTAATGTAATTATGAAAAGAAGAAAATTTATAAAACTTTCGGCAACAGCTTCAGCAATTAGTTTAACTCCAATACAACTGCAAGCAGCATTAAAAACATTTATGCCATACATGGAGTGTCCAGATATTTCTAATAGAAAACTGGTACTCGTAAATTTATCTGGAGGAAATGACGGTTTAAATACTATTGTTCCTTTAAATCAGTATGATATTTATAGTAATTTAAGACCTAAAATAAAAGTTCCTGTTACAGGAAGCAACCAATATATCACCTTAGATAGAACACTCGTAAATAATCAGCAAATAGGTTTACACCCAGCACTTACAGGTATTAAAAGCTTGTATGATAAAGGTTGGTTACGAATCATGCAATCTGTAGGATACCCATCACAAAACAAAAGTCATTTTAGATCTAATGATTTATATTTAACTGGAAACGATGGAAATAGTGTTTTAAACGGATCCAGTACAGGTTGGATGGGACGCTTTATGGAGCGTTATTATTCAAGTTTAGTTACACAGAATTTTCCTATTGCCATAGAAATTGGTGCCGTGAACAGATCTCTAGGTTTTCACTCTCAAGAAGCGCACAATTTATCTATAAATCTTTCAAGACAAGATCCAAATAATTTTTATTCTATTGTTAATGGATTATTAGGTGAAGCTCCTTTAAATTTTCCGGATTCTGACTACGGAGACCAACTGCGATTTTTAACAGGCATAGATTCATCAACCGATACCTATTCTCAAACTATTTCTGCTGCCTTTGATAAAGGTACAAACGCTGCTACTTATCCTGATAATGATTTATCTAATCAATTAAAAACAGTGGCTAGATTGATAAGTGGCGATTTAAAAACCAAAATATACATGGTGCATATTCATGGTTTTGATACTCACGATTCGCAAGTTCAAGGAGGTGGAGAAGTTATTGGTTCGCATTACAATCTACTTTCAGAGTTATCTGGTGCCATGGAAGCTTTTATGAATGATTTAAATGGTCAGAATTTAGCAGATGATGTGGTAGGACTTACTTTTTCTGAGTTTGGAAGAAAAGCCGCAGAAAATGGAAATTTAGGTACAGATCATGGTGAAATAGCTCCTATGTTTATTTTTGGTAAACCTGTAAAAGGAGGAGTATCTGGTACCAATCCAGATTTATCAGAAGCTACAAGCAATAACAATTATCAACTTACAACGGTTCAATATGATTACAGACAAACATTTGCTACATTACTTCAAAACTTTTTAGGTGCAAATGATGCCATTATAGATGAAACCTTTTTTAACCATACCTTAAATGATAGTTTCGTCAATTTAAAAGTAGGCGATATTTTAAAATCTGAGTTTGATATTTCTCTAGGATGTATTCCTAATCAAAATGATAACTTTCAAGAAAACAAAAAATGGTTGCTGTATCCAAATCCTTTTAAAAATTCAATTAACCTATCTAGTATTGAATATTTAGAAACTGTATCGTATAAAATTTATAATGGCTCTGGAGTTTTATTAATGAGTAGAACAGATCTTTTAGTAAACGGTAAAGCAACCGTAGATTTATTTGATCTTAGTAGTGGTGTTTATTATTTTGAAATATTGCTATCTAATGGTAGTAGCGAGGTTCATAAAGCAATTAAAATGTAATTGATGAATGATTATGAAAGCAACAAAAATAATATTAAAGTCAATCATTCTTTTACTTTTAATCTCTTCTTGTGGTGAACCTTATATTGAGTTTCCTATTAAATCTGAAGGAATAGATGATACCATTGATAAAAAATTATGGTTACTAAAACATAGAAGATATCAAAAGCCAGGGATATATCTTTACAACGAAACAAGTGGATTATTTGAAGCAGAACTAGATTTACCTGATGATTTAAGATCTCCTCATGCCATAGCATATGATGGTGAGTCTTTGTGGGTTGGTGGTATTCATGAAAATGAATCTATACACCAAATTGATCCAGAAACAGGTGCAACACTTTCTGTAATTCCAAACATAAGAACAGAAGGTATAGCTGTTGATGAAAATTTCTTGTATTATTCAGTTTATGAAACGAATACTATTCATAAGATTCGAAAAAACGGAACTTTTGTTGAAGCAATAGTAGCTCAAAATGCCTCACTTAGTATTCCTGATATAGCTATTGATGGTAACAATTTATACTACTTACGTTACACTGTAACAGATCCTATAGTAAAACTAAATTTATCTAATAAAAACGAAAGTTTCATTCCTATTGATGGAAGCATTGATACTTATTGCCTAACCATTTTTAATAGTGAAATTGTTGGGGTTACTCTACTAAACGGTATAAGCCGATTTAAGGAAAGTTCTGGGGATTTTATTTCTTCTAATGCTACTGGTATTGAAGGGTGGATTACCGCAATTGCTCCTCATTATGAAATAGTAACATCAGAAGAATAGTCTTAAAGATCTTTTCCTTTTAAAATAAATTCTTTATCGGATATTTTGATAATCACGAATACATATGAATATCAATGTATCCGATAATTTAAAAATGCTTTATCTTGGTGCCAAATTGAAAAGCTACTACTTCTCTACTCTTGCTTTAATTAATCACATGAGAAAAAGCTAGATGCAATTCCTAAAATTAAAAAACACATAGCTTTTAATAAAATATAAAACTATACACCATTTAACTTTTATATTTGTAGTATTAACCTAAATAAAACACTTTCATTAAAAATAGTTGTGTACAAAATGTAGCTTGCACATGTATAAACTATTTAGTAACAAGCTAAAAAATGATTGAATTTAAACCTCATAGAATAGATATCGCAAAAGAATTTTCAGAAATAAAAAATATTCCTGAAATTCTTGATAACGGATACGATAAAACTCCTAATCCATTTACAGAAAAAGACGCTATTGAATTTATTAATAATGAAATTGGTAAAAAACCTGAAGAACGATTTTTAATTTATTGGAATAACATTAAAAAAAGACGTATTCAGATTGAATGCTGAAATCGGATATTTTATTTCTAAAAAATTCTGGGGAAAAGGATTGGCTACTAAAGCCGTTAAAAAAATGACTGAATATGCATTTGAAAATTTTGATATTGTAAGAATAGTAGCTGGAGTTTTTGATTTTAATAAGTCTTCAATGAAAGTATTAGAGAAAAATGGATATTACCTAGAGTTCATAAGAAAAAATGCTGTTATCAAAAATGGGAAAATTATTGATGATTATATTTGAGTGAAACTGAAAGATTAAAATCCTACTGTAAAAAATGACAATAGCTAATATTGATTTTTGATCTTTTTACCTAACTTTATTCTATCTGCATACATTCTACTTATTAAAAAATTAGAAAAAACATGAAAGAAATAGAATATCCATTGATGAGAATTAATTCCGATACTTGGATTGACTATGAGGAACTTTATCCTTTATTTAATCAATACATGTATGCATCTAAGAAGGAAATTTTCGAGACCTATTTTTTCAATAAAGAATTTATAGACTCTAAAGGTAGATTGTTCAAAGTTATTGCTTGTGAACCTACTGAAAATATTTTAAGAAAATGGTTTAAATTTTTACCTGGTGTCTATCGACAAAAATTAATTTTTGAGAAAACTTCTAAAAAGATAGAGTTACATGATTTTAAAGAAGACGTGATTAGAGGTATTAAAAAGTTCACTTCAGAAGCTACTAAAGAGATTAGTATGGAATGGATTGCTGATATTAAAAACGCTAAAGATTTTCGATCAGTAATAAATGGTGAAAGTAAATAATACTAATCACTATTAATCGTTTCATAAGTTCTAAATTAAAAATGATTTCGGAAAATTTATTAATATGAAGTTTCCAGATTATGAACTGAAATAAACAACCAACAATTTATATATGCCAATTTCAGTTAACAAAAATGACTTACAAAAAACATTTGAAAAAAATTCTTAGCACATCATTAATTGTTCTCGGAATTCTGAGTCTTTCAGAAATTATGATGTGGAAAAAAACTAATGATTATCAATTTCCTAAAAAGCAAATTTTAAAAACTGAAAAAAGAACTCTTTTTGTTTTCCATACTGAAATAGCTAAAACCATGGAGTATAAATTAACTGTTTCAGATAATGATTCAATCACCAAATATTCATATCAAAATTTGAATAATAAAGAGAAGAATATGGAATTCTATTATCACAAAGCATCTGAACAATTAACTCTTGTTTTTGATAAATTCATTCTCTCTGATAAAATGGAATACCAAAACAAAAAAATACACAAATTGAATTTTGGATATTATAAATTGAAAAAATCCTATGACGATGGGAGTGGTCCATTATTATTCAATACTGAATATGGTATTTTGGGTATAGGAAACAGTTATGGACCTGAATTTGTTTACCTAACAAATTCTGACCTTAAATTAGCAAAAGAAATCATTGACGAACTTTATAAATAAAAATGGCTCAAAGTATTTTATATCGGCTTGAAGAAGCTTTAAAAAAAAGAGGGTGGACTTTTTTAGACCCTCAAGAAAAAAAAGAAGTATATCTTGAACATCCTAGTTATATAGTTCATAGAGAATATTCTCCCGTTGACTGGACTGTTTTATGGTGGAGAATCTCTAAATATAATCTTACAATTGATATTATATTTCCATCATCAACTGAAACAGGAAATTATTGTAATGAATTGAGAATTGAATATGCTGAATTATATATTAAAAACAAAAAAGTTAAGGGATATCAATTTTTCATACCCAATATCAAACAAGATCCAATTGAAGAAGTGAATAAATTTTTGAATAAACTAGATCAATTTTAATGGATTAGATATGAGCTAAAATCCTCTTTCATAAACAAAATAATTATTTTCAACACATATATTTTATTACGTTTATTTACGTAACTTGCTAAAAATAAATTTGAAATTGAAAAACAAACTCATTACAGCTGGAAGTATTTCTAGGCAAAAAGCAAGTGAATCCTTTCCTTTTTTACAAGAAAAATATAGAGGCAGAAGAAAAGACATTAAAGATTTCACACATTCTTTTCCTGAATTCGTCTTTTGGATTTATCCTGATGGAACATTATTCAACGCAAAAGATGCTCATAAAAAAAATGTTCCAAAAGGTTATGATTTTATTTTAAATGATGAACCCAATTATGGAGGTTTCTTAAGAGGACGCTTGGCAAGACAATTTGAAGAACAACTTATAGTTGTTTATTGCGAACCTGAAGCACTATCACAAAACATTCATAAAATGCATCAGTTTTTAAAAGGTATACATCAAATTCCTTTACCAATAGCTAAAGATACGTTGGTTATTTCTGATAATGGTGACATGTATGGTAGTATTGAAGATATAGAGGTAAGAATACAAACTACTAAAGGATAAGCCTATTATAAAGACTTTTTGAGTACATTTACTCCAATGTAAATTGAAAAAGAAATACATGAATCCAAAAGAAGAATTTCAAAAAATAAAAGAGCTGCGAAACAAACTTTCTATTCCTATAAATTTAGCAAAAGAATTAATTTTAGAGCATAACGGAGATCTATCTGTTTGTGTACAAGAATATCATTTCAATAATATTAATACCATTTGTAGGCTAGTTGAATGTGATGAAAAAACAGCTGAAAAATACTACCGAATTTGCAAATTTAATATTGAAAAATCTGTCAAAAAAATTCACGAACAATTACAATATCTTACAGCAACTCCAAATGAGAAAATAGATAAAATTGGATATTGTTTGTGGGCAAAAAATGAAAGTATTGAAAAATATGTCACTTCAAGAGATCGAAGTTTATTTATTCAAACTAAAGATTTTGACTATGTAATTGACATTTTTAAAGATTTAGCAAAGGATGACGAACAAAATGGATCTTTCGATATTTGTGGTTATAATTATTTTGACAATAAAACTAGTAAGATTATAGTTCAACGAATGGCTAAAATCAAAACAAAAGATCCTGATGTTGAAGTGTTTCTTAGAAATTTAATTAAATGGTTCAATATTAGATTAAGGTATGCTGATGAAATAATTGTTTTCGGAAATTTATAAAAGATACACCAATAAGTTAATTATGGGATTAGATATTTCACTAACAGCGGTACCAATAGAAATGGATATTATTTTTGAAAAAGCTAAGCAAAAAAGTAATACTGAGTATCCTGATATTTTATGTTCATTACCCAATGCTTTTAGAACTGATTTTTGTGATTTTGGCCATCCTGATTGGATTGAATTTAAAAAAGATGCTAATGAATTATTACAATATTATCCGAACAAAAAATTTGAGTCTAAGTACTATTTCAACCCCAACAGAGCCTATGATGTAATCGATTATTTAATTGCTGCATTTTTAAACAATACCGATGATCGTTTTATAAATGATGGCATAGAATTTAATGTAGCTACAAGTTATCAGGGATTTGCTCTTAAATATTGGAATCAAGAAATGCTCCATCAAAAAGCGAACTTACTTGAAAAAATAACTTACAATGATCTAATGCAACACTATGATTTTAAAAAGATGAAACAATATGGGGTATACAAAATAACTCAAATTCATCATCAAAAAGAAGCTATTGAAACAACTTTTGCAGACTTAAAATACTTTTTAAATGAAGCTAAAAAGATAAATGGTTATGTAATTATAACTAAAATTTAAAATGAAAAACCAAAAAAGTAAAAAAAAGATAAGAGATCAGATTTTAACACATTTAAAACTTTATAATAACAAACGTGGTATTCTTTTCTTTGATAATCCTAAAAATACTTTAGATGAAAACATTTCATTAGAAAACAATGAAATTGAAGTTCTTTTGATAAAGTTATCTAAGCGTAAAAAAGTTTTAATTACAACCAAACATGTTTTTATAATTAATCAATCAACAATAATTAAAATTCAAGGAAAAGAAATTTATCGATTTGATTATATGCTATTTGAAAATTTAGAAGAAACCATAAAAAACTCATCTAAACTACAATTAAAGCTAATACAACTAAAGCTATATTTTAGAATTGGTGATTATAGAATCATAAATAAAGACGGTTCTTTTAACCAAATAAAAATTACAAAAACAAAATTTGCAGATTGCTTAAGTGAAGCTATCAAAAAACTGGTATTCGTAACCAATAAGTATGATAGTTTTTAATATTAGAAATTAAAAAAACACAACAAAAACATGTACTATAAAATCAATTAAAGTGTTTTTAAAAGAATAAAAACATCGGTTGGTTATATTTGAAAAACTTAATAAAAACAAACAAAAAATGTTCTGGAACAAAAAAAACAAATTGCCTATCACACAAGAGGATCGAGTTTGGGTTGAAATGAATCTTAGTTGGTTTAAATCTCAAATTAATAAAAAACGTCACATGCAAATTAAAACAGTAACACCTACTAAAGATTTTTACGATAGAGACTTTGATGGTACCGAAAAAGATGCTGATTTTATTTTGGAACGTAACATGAAACTAATAGGTCTTAAAACAAGTAAAATTACTCTTCAATATTTCTCTGATACTAATGTTCGAATGTCTGATGGCACTATATTATCAACTCCTGCAGATATAAATGGTAAATGGTCTAGTGCTTCTGGTACTTACCAAAAAACAAAGCATGGCGCTATAATTTCTATAGAAAGAGAACAATTAAAGGACACAGATTCTTTAATTGCAACATTAGCCCATGAGCTATCGCATCAGTTTTTACTAGGTGAAAGACGATACGGAACAGATGATGAATATACAACAGATTTAGTCGCTGTTTTTTATGGTTTTGGTATTTTTCTTGGAAATACTCATTTCCAATTTAAATCGGAAGGTTTTGGGTGGAAATCGACTAAGAAAGGGTATTTACCTGAACAAATTATAGCTTATACAATGGCTAAATTATCGTATGAAAGAAAAGAAGCTACAGATTACAGTGTATATCTAAAAAAATCGGTTAAAAAATATTTTGACCAAAGTATGGAATGGATTATCGAAAATGAGAAGAAATAGGATTGCTTCATAAAAACTACACTCCTTAAATTGAATACATTAGAAATAAACCAACAAAGTTGGATTGAAAAAGTTAGTAATGAAACTGTTTATCTATTAAACGGATTTAAAATTGATACAACTATTTCAAAAATTCATGAATCGTTAGGTGCTCCTACAAAAATAGTAACCGATACTTTTAAAACTTATGAGGTACATTATTATAAGTCGGATTCTTTTTCAGTTGTAGGATATCAAGTTAAAAACTCTGTTGTAACAGGCTTTACATTAGTCAACAAAAGTCCAATAGAAAAAGAATTTATTTTCCGTTTTTTACCACCTTTCAATGATAAAACAGTTATAATTGGAGAGGTTCATGCAACTATGGACTATACAATTGAAGGGTTTATTTATTCATTTGATAAAAACCGAATAAAAATAAAAACTGATGTGGATGAAAATAACATTTTTACCTTTTATATTGGAGATGAGTGGAAAAAAATAGATTTAGAATCTTTTCCTTCTGAAATAGATTAAAATACAAGGTGTATTCTTCTAAAGAAGCTATTACAAATATATAAATGAAAACAGGTAACTCTCTTCAATAAAGAAGAGAGTACACCCCCTCATGCCATTGTATTATAATTTTTGGGGATTTTTACAATGGTCCTTATATATACTGTATTAAGCTGTTAATAAATCATTTTTGTCTTTTAATGGTAAACTTGAACTTCCCATTAAATAAGCATCTACATGATATGCAGCTTGTCTTCCTTCTGAAATTGCCCAAACAATTAAAGATTGACCTCTTCTCATGTCTCCAGCTGTAAAAACTCCGGAAACATTAGTTTCATAAGTCTGGGTATTTGCTTTTACATTCGTTCTGTAATCAAACTCCACACCTAATTGTTCTGGTAATTGTTTTTCTGGTCCTGTAAACCCTAAAGCTAAAAAAACTAAATCACAATCCCAAGTTTTTTCTGTTCCTTCCTTTTCAATTAATTGTGGACGCTGTCCTGGAATAATTTTCCATTCAACCTCTACTGTTTTTAAAGCAATCAGCTCGCCTTTCTCATTTTTTAAAAACTCTTTGGTATTTATTAGCCAATTTCTATCGCAACCTTCCTCATGTGAAGAGCTTGTTTTAAGCTGAAGAGGCCAAAATGGCCAAGGTGTTTTTTCACTTCTATGCATCGGTGGTTTTGGCATAATTTCAAAATTCGTTACCGATTTAGCTCCATGTCTATTCGACGTTCCAATACAATCAGATCCAGTATCTCCTCCACCAATTACAATTACATTTTTACCTTTAGCATTAATGATGTCTTTTTGTACTTTTTTATCAAATAATGCTTTAGTTTGCTTTGTTAAAAAGTCCATTGCTTGGTGTACTCCTTTAGCATCACTACCTGGAATAGGTAAACTTCTTGCTTTGGTTGCTCCTCCACATAACACAATAGCATCATGCTTTTTTAAATCTTCTACAGAAATATCAACACCAACATTTACATTGGTTTCAAAAATAATTCCTTCAGCTTCCAAAATAGCAACTCGTCTATCAATAATACTTTTTTCTAATTTAAAATTCGGAATTCCATAACGTAACAACCCTCCTACTTCATCAGCTCTTTCATAAACTGTTACTAAGTGTCCTGCTCTATTTAATTGCTGAGCAGCAGCTAATCCTGCTGGACCAGAACCAACAACAGCAACAGTTTTACCTGTTCTATACTTTGGTAAGTTTGGTTTAATCCAACCTTTTTCAAAACCTTTTTCTATAATATATTTCTCTATATTTTCAATAGAAACTGGTTCGTCAATAATTCCTAAAACACACGCTTTTTCACAAGGTGCAGGACATAAACGACCTGTAAATTCAGGGAAATTATTCGTTGCATGTAATATTTCTAATGCTTTTTTCCACTCTCCTTTGTGAACCATATCATTAAAATCAGGAATCAAATTTCCTAACGGACAACCACTATGACAAAATGGTATTCCACAGTTCATACAACGTGAACCTTGTTTTTTCTGTTCTGTTTCTTCTAAAGGTTGTGTAAACTCTTTAAAAGTTTTTATACGCTCTTTTACAGCAATATTCGTTTCTAACTTTCTTTCGTATTTTTTAAATCCGCCTAATTCTCCCATACTATATTGCTTTTTTATGAGTTAATTCTTCTTGTGCTAATCTTTCTAATGCAACCTTATAATCCGTTGGGAAAATTTTAATAAAATCCATTTTATTTACTTCCCAATCTGCTAAGATCTCTTTACCTAAACCACTTTCTGTATACTTTACATGATTTTCAACCAATGCTTTTAATTCTTGTTGATCTTGTGTTTCTAAATGTACCAACTCCACCATCTCTAAATTGCATTTTTCATTTCTAAACTGGTGAGAAGGATCGTACACATAAGCAATACCACCGCTCATACCTGCCGCAAAATTTCTACCTGTTTTTCCTAAAACAACCACTTTACCACCTGTCATATATTCACATCCATGATCACCAATTCCTTCTACAACTGCTGTAATCCCAGAATTACGAACACAAAAACGCTCTCCTGCAATTCCATTGATATATGCCTCACCTTTTACCGCTCCGTAAAAACATACATTACCTACAATTATATTTTTGGAAGCTTCAAAATCAGCCTCCTTTGGCTTTTTAACAACAATTTTAGCTCCTGATAATCCTTTACCTAAGTAATCGTTGGTTTCTCCTTCTACATACATTGAAATTCCTTTAGTTGCAAAAGCTCCAAAACTTTGCCCGGCAGAACCTTTAAATTTTAAAGTTAATGTATCTTCTGGCAATCCGTCTTCTCCATGTATTTTGGAAATTTCATTACTTAATAAAGCTCCTACAGATCTATTGGTATTTTGAATTTCATAAGAAAGCTCTGATTTTAATTTGTTTTTAATTGCTCTTTTAGCATCTTCTGTAATCTTAAAATCTAATACCTTCTCTAGGTTATGGTCTTGTTTTTCAGTATTAAATAAAATAGGACTTTTATCTATGGTTGGCTTATGTAAAATAGCAGAAACATCAATCCCTTTTGCTTTATAATGATCAATGGCTTCATTCATATTTAATTTTTCAACCTGTCCTACCATTTCATTAATCGATCTAAAACCTAAGGAAGCCATAATATGTCTTAATTCTTCTGCGACGAAATACATAAAATTAATTACATGCTCAGGTGTTCCTTTAAAGTTTTTACGTAATTCAGGGTCTTGAGTTGCAATTCCTACAGGACATGTATTTAAATGACACTGACGCATCATAATACAACCAGATGCCACTAACGGAGCTGTTGCAAAGCCAAACTCTTCAGCTCCTAATAAACAAGCAACAGCAACATCTCTACCTGTTTTTAACTGACCATCACATTCTAACACAATTCTATTACGTAAATTGTTTAAAACTAATGTTTGTTGTGCTTCAGCAATTCCTAATTCCCATGGTAAACCAGCGTGTCGTAACGAGGTTAATGGTGAAGCTCCTGTACCTCCGTCAAAACCAGAAACTAAAATTACATCTGCTTTTGCTTTTGCTACACCAGCTGCAATTGTTCCTACTCCTACTTTTGATACTAACTTTACATTAATTCGCGCTTCTCTGTTGGCATTTTTTAAATCGAAAATTAACTGAGCTAAATCTTCAATAGAATAAATATCGTGATGCGGGGGAGGTGAAATTAATCCAACATAAGGCGTAGAATTTCTCACCTCAGCAATCCACGGCAACACTTTTTTCCCCGGTAGCTGTCCACCCTCTCCTGGTTTTGCTCCCTGTGCCATTTTTATTTGAATTTCTTTCGCATTGGTTAAGTAGTTGCTTGTAACTCCAAACCTACCAGATGCTACTTGTTTAATAGCGCTATTCTTTGAATCTCCGTTTAATAATTTTTTAAATCGAGTTTTATTTTCTCCTCCTTCTCCAGAATTAGACTTTCCTCCAATTCTATTCATTGCAATGGCTAAATTCTCATGTGCCTCTTGACTAATTGATCCATAAGACATTGCTCCTGTTTTAAAACGTTTCACAATCTCTGTCCATGGCTCTACTTCTTCCACAGGAATCGGATCAAGATTCACAAATTCAAACAAACCTCTAAGTGTCATTAACTCTTTTGATTGTTTGTTTATTTTGTCGGCATAAACTATATAACTCTCTTTGCTTTTTAATCGAACTGCTTGTTGTAATTTAGATACTGTAGTTGGGTTAAACATATGACGTTCACCATTTCTTCTCCATCTGTAATCTCCTCCTACTTCTAAATCTAAAACAGAATCAATTTCCTTTTCTCTAAACGATTCTGTACATCGTTTATATATTTCTTTTTGCAGAACATATAAACCAATACCACCAATTCTTGAAGGTGTATTTGGAAAATATTTGTCTGTAAATGTTTTTTTAAGTCCTAATATTTCAAATATTTGAGAAGCTCTATAAGAATGTAATGTAGATATACCTATTTTATTCATAATCTTTAACAAGCCTTTACCGATAGCTTTATTAAAATTTTGAACAGCCTCTTCAACTTCTACATCTTGTATTTCTCCTTTTTCAACTTGCTTAGCTATGATTTCATTAACCATATACGGATTTATAGCACTTGCTCCATATCCAAACAAAGTTGCAAAATGATGTGGTTCTCTAGGCTCTGCACTTTCTATAATTATACCTATTTTAGAACGTGTCTTCTTTCGGTACATTGAATTGTGTAAATATGAACATGCCAACAATGCAGGAATTGGTGCCCATTCTTTATTTACGCCTCTATCAGACAAAATAATAATATTAGCGCCTTCATCTTCAACAGCAACAGTTGCTTTGTATAGAACTCCTTCTAAAGCATTTTCAATTCCGTTCACCCCTTTTTCCAAAGGAAATAACATTGGAATAGTTACTGCTTTAAAATCATCATGCTCCAGATTTTTTATTTTATCTAAATCTTCGTTAGATATTACTGGATTCTGAATTCGTAATTTTTTTGCTTGCTCAGGAATTATATCGAATATATTTCTATCTGATCCAATGGCTAAACTAATATCAGTAATAATCTCTTCTCTAATTCCGTCTAAAGGAGGATTGGTTACTTGTGCAAATAATTGTTTAAAATAATTATATAACAATTGAGTTTTATCTGATAATACAGCTAAAGGTGTATCTGTTCCCATTGAACCAATACCTTCTTTACCTTGTAACGCCATTGGTGCTATCAAATAATCTATTTCTTCTGTGGTATATCCAAACAAACGCAAACGTGTTTTGTAATCTGTTTTCTCTGAAGGAATAGTATTGTTTGTATACGGAATATCTGCTAATTGTAAAATGTTATCGTCTAACCATTCTTTGTATGGATGTTTTGCTATTACTGATGATTTTATTTCTTCATCTTCAATAATTCTTCCTGCATTCATATCCACTAAAAACATTTTCCCAGGCTCCAAACGACCATGCTTTACAACATTTTCAGGTTGAATATTTAAAACCCCAATTTCTGAAGACATCACCACATTTCCATCTTTGGTTACGGTATATCTTGAAGGTCTTAATCCATTTCTATCTAATAACGCTCCAATATAATTCCCGTCTGTAAATGGAACTGACGCAGGTCCGTCCCAAGGTTCCATAATACATGAATTATATTCATAAAAAGCTCTTTTTTCCTCACTCATAGTAGCATCTTTCTCCCATGCTTCTGGCACTAACATCATCATTACCTCAGGTAAAGATCTACCTGTCATTAATAATAACTCTACTGCCATGTCCATAGATGCAGAATCTGACTTCCCTTCTGTTATAATTGGAAAAATGCGTTCCATATCATCACCAAACAAATCACTTTTCATTAATTCTTGTCTGGCAATCATACGTTTTACGTTTCCTTTTAATGTGTTAATTTCTCCATTATGACACATAAATCGGAAAGGCTGAGCTAAATCCCAAGACGGAAATGTATTCGTAGAAAAACGTTGATGCACTAATGCCAATCTAGTAACCAAATCTGGTTGTCTTAAATCAACATAAAAACGTCCGATATCTTCAGGCATTAATAAACCTTTGTAAATAAGAGTTGTTGAAGAAAAACTAGATAAATAAAAGTAACTACTTTCTGAAATTTTTGACTTTGAAATAATATGCTCACTAATTTTTCTAGCGGCAAAAAGTTTAGCATTAAACTGTAATTCTGTTAAGCTATCTTCTCCTTTTGTTACAAAAATTTGTTTAATTTTTGGTTGTGTTTTTGCAGCAATAGCTCCTAAGTTTGAAGTATCTACTGGTACATCTCTCCAACCTAAAATTGATAATCCTTGCTTTTTAAGTTCCGATTCAAAAACAGCTTCACAATAACTGCTTTGATTTAATTTCTTAGGTAGAAAGACTTGTCCTACTGCGTACTCTTTATACTCTGGTAAGTCAAAATCACATACTCTTTGAAAAAATTCATGCGGAATATCAATTAAAATTCCTGCTCCATCTCCTGTTCTTCCATCAGAACTTACAGCTCCTCTGTGTTCTAATTTAATAAGAATCTCCAATGCATCGTGAATGATTTGATTGGATTTGATTCCTTTTAAGTTACATATAAAACCAGCTCCACAATTGGCAGTTTCAAACTCATTTAAATAAAGTCCTTGATTTTGCATAATCATTGTGTTTTTTGTGTTGATAAGTAGTATTGCTTTGATTCTAAAAAAAGATCAATAAAAACTACTAACATTATTGTTTTGTCTTGGCGAGGTTTAAAGAAATCTGCTTGTTTTAAGTATGAATGCATCTATTTCTAAAAAAGAAATATGAAAAATTGAAAAACAGATTACTTAGGTATTCTCAAATTTGTAACACTAACTATGTTGCTTGTTGTTAAAAATTATGAATACACTTTTACTCGTAAATTGTATATAAACAGCGAAATAAGAATTCCACTCACCTCCAAATCTAAGTTTGGTTTTGTGTTCATTGATTGAGCTTTTAAGCTCAATACGTATTAAGTAATTCTGACAAAGACACAGCTATTTAATAGCCTTTTGTTGTCAAAAAAATTATTTAGAATAACAACTTCAAATAGTTTAGTATTTGAAGTTGCTATGAATCTTCAAAAAAGTATTGTTGTTAAACGATGATATTACTATTAACGTTCGTTTAATCTAAAATCTGAATAGGCAGTCATACCGTGTTCGTGAGTATCCAATCCTTCCACTTCTTCTTTCTCTGATACTCGTATTCCTATTGTTTTCTTTAATGTAAAAATGATAATAAAAGAGGTTGCAATACAGAAAACTGCATAAGTTCCAATACCTATTAACTGACTTACAAGCTGAGCGCCGCCTGCTAATTTTCCAAATAAGCCAACAGCCAATGTTCCCCAAACTCCACATATTAAGTGAACTGCAATTGCTCCTACAGGATCATCTAACTTAATTTTATCTACTAAACTTACAGCTAACACAATAAGAACACCACCAATACTACCAACAATAATAGCATCCATTGGTCCCATTTGATCAGCACCAGCAGTTATAGCCACAAGTCCTCCTAAAATTCCATTTAAAAACATTGTTAAATCTAAATTCTTGTACATAATTGTAGAAACAATTGCACAGAAAACTCCTCCTGCTGCAGCTGCCAAACAAGTAGTTACTAATGTTAATGAAGTTGCTGCTGGATTTGCAGATAAAACTGAACCTCCATTAAATCCAAACCAACCTAACCAAAGAATTAAAACTCCTGCTGTTGCTAATGGAATATTATGACCTGGAATTGCCTGAGCTTTTCCATTTTTAAACTTTCCTATTCTTGCACCTAATAACCAAACTGCAACTAAAGCAGCCCAACCACCAACTGAATGTACTAATGTAGAACCTGCAAAATCATAAAAAGGAGTATCTAATTGATGTAAAAAGCCTTCTCCCCATTTCCATGAACCTGCTATTGGGTATACAAAACCTACATAAAGTATTGTAAAAATCATGAATGGTAAAATTTTCATTCGTTCAGCTACTGCTCCAGATACAATAGTAGCCGCAGTTGCTGCAAACATTCCTTGAAAAAGAAAATCTGTCCAATAGGTATAATTATCGTTGTAAGATAAATCTAAAGCATCGTCTTTCATTGGTGCTTTTAAACCAAAACCTGAAAAATCAAAAATACCTAATGCTTCTTCTGCAAAACCAGGATACATTAAATTAAATCCGAAAGCCGCATATAATAAAAGTCCTGAAGTAATTATAAAGATATTCTTAAATAAAATGTTTAATGTGTTTTTTTGTCTTGTTAAGCCTATTTCTAAAAAAGCAAAACCTAAGTGCATAAAAAATACTAATGCAGTACAGATCATCATCCATACATTGCCTGTTGTTAATGTTTCCATGATAATCTTTGTATTAGTTTAATGTTTCTCCTCCTTTTTCTCCTGTACGAATTCTGTAAGCATCTTTAATATCACTTACAAAAATTTTACCGTCACCAACTTCTCCTGTAGAAGCTGCTTTTAAAATTGTGTTGATTGTAACTTCTTCAAAATCGTCATTCACCACTATAGATAAGTACCGTCTTTGAATGTCGCTAGTGCTGTAAGAAACTCCTCTATATATATGACTCTTTTTTTCGTTTCCTAAACCTGTTACATCCCAATAAGAGAAAAAATTAACACCTACCTCATGTAGTGCCTCTTTAACTTCTCGAAATTTAGACTTCCTTATTATGGCTTCGATTTTTTTCATGTTGTTACGTAGAAATTTTAAAAAATTATTTTACAGTTTTGTTAGTTTTTTTGATAGTATTTCTTATTAAAAGTCCATACCCTCATATCCCAAATCTATAGGGTATAATTGAAAAATCAAAATATAAAACACTGTGAAACAAACGAAAACGATTTCATAAAACAAACACGCGTTAAAAAAACATATCTAAAAATAATAATATGATAATTCGGTTTAAAAAAGAGATATTGCAATTACCATATACGTAATATTACGTAGTCATTTTATGAATCTCTGAAAAATATAGTTTTGTTAAAAAAAAAGCGTTTTTTAACATTTATCAGCATTAAAAAAATCAAAAAACAAGATAAAAACTGCTAAAAAACAGTTTTAGGTGTTAAAAACTCAAAAAGCACTTCAAAATTGAAGTGCCTTATAATTAATGCAAATAAACAAACCATAAGGTTTGAAAATTTAGTTTTTACAAAGCAATTCAATTATTTTTAAAGTGTATTTTCAGCTATTTTTTACATGGATTTTCATACAAGCAAGCCTTGATTATAGTTGATTGAAGGAGCAAACCCTACTAATTTAAAAATATAATAATCAAAAACTTACCTACATACCCATCATTAAATGATGGTACTCTGACCCATGTGTATGTTTTTAAAGTTGATATTACTATCTTCTTGATTGTGAATATAATCCACAATAAAATCACCAACTTTAGAAGTACTAAAATTACTCTGAGATTGGATATCTTCTGTTGTAATACCTAATTCTAATGATTTTTCTACCGCTTTCTCTATAGCTTCAGCTTCTTTTGATAGTTTTAAATGCCTTAATAACATAGCTGCTGATAGTATAGAGGCTAATGGATTGGCAATATCTTTACCTTTTGCCTGCGGATAAGATCCGTGTATAGGTTCAAATAATGCATTTTCATTTCCTACAGATGCGGAAGCTAATAAACCAATAGATCCTCCAATTACACTAGCTTCATCTGATAGAATATCTCCAAAAAGGTTTCCTGTTAATACCACATCAAATTGTTTTGGATTTAAAATTAATTGCATTGCTGCATTATCTACAAACATGGTGTCAACTGCTACATCTGGATATTGAGAAGATAACTCACTAACTGTTTTTCTCCATAAACGAGAAGTTTCTAATACATTAGCTTTATCTACTAAGGTCAATCTTTTACTTCTACCTTGGGCAGCTTTAAATGCTAAATGTGCTATTCTTTCAATTTCCTCTACAGAATAAGAGCAACCATCAAAAGCAATTTGTTTATCATCACTTAATTGTTTGATTCCAAAATAGATTCCTCCTGTTAATTCTCTGTAAATTTCTATATCAGTCCCTTTAATAATTTCTTCTTTTAAAGGAGAGTTTTTAATTAATTGATCGTAAGCTTTCACAGGACGCACATTACAAAATAATGCTAACTCTTTTCTTAGTTTTAACAACCCTTGTTCTGGTCTTACTTTTGCTGATGGATCATTATCGTATTTAGGATCTCCAATAGCTCCAAAAAGAATGGCATCACTTTTTTTACAAGATGCTAATGTTTTTTCTGGTAAAGGAGTTCCTTCTTTATCTATAGCGCAAGCTCCCATTAATACTTCTTCATATAAAAAAGTATGATCGTACACTTCACCAATAGCATTTAATACTTTTTGAGCTTGATTTACTACCTCTGGTCCTATTCCATCTCCTGGAATTACTGTAATGTTAAATTTCATAATTGAGGACTATTATATTTTATAATGAAACTTCAAAAGCTTCTATTTTATCTTTTTTACTTACTAAAAAATCAATATCGTCATAACCATTTATGAGACATAACTTTTTGTATGAATTAATTTCAAACTTTGCGTTACCAAATGTCGTTTGTAATTCTTGATTTTCTAAATCTACTGTTAACTTTGTTGCTGGATTCTCTGTAACTTCTTTTAATAATTGTGCTAAAAATTCTGGAGTTACTTGTATAGGTAGCATTCCATTATTTAAAGCATTTCCTTTAAAAATATCTGCAAAAAAACTACTAATAACTACCTTAAATCCATAACCAACCAAAGCCCAAGCTGCGTGTTCTCTACTAGATCCACATCCAAAATTATCGCCTGCTATTAAAATACTACCGTTGTATTTTTTGTTGTTTAATACAAAAGATTCATTCACACTTCCATCTTTATGAAATCTCCAATCTTTAAATACATTATCGCCAAACCCTTTTTTATCAGTGGCTTTTAAAAATCGAGCAGGTATTATTTGATCTGTATCAATATTTTCAATTGCTAACGGTACAGCGGTATCTTCTAACTTTGTAAACTTTTCCATCTTAATTTAAATATTTAGTTACATCTACAATTTTTCCTTCAATAGCAGTTGCGGCTGCCACTAAAGGACTCGCTAAAATAGTACGTGCTCCTTGCCCTTGTCTTCCTTCAAAATTTCTATTTGATGTAGAAACACAATACTCTCCTTCGGGAATTTTATCATCATTCATTGCTAAACAAGCCGAACAACCTGGTTGACGCAATTCAAAACCAGCTGCTTCAAATACAGTGTGTAAACCTTCTTCTTTAATCTGTTTTACTACTTGTTGAGAACCTGGCACTAACCAAGCATTTACATTAGATGCTTTTTGTTTTCCTTTAACAAAGTCAGCTGCCACTCTAAAATCTTCTATCCTAGAGTTTGTACAGCTTCCTATAAACACGTAATTAATTGGGGTGTCTACTAATGTTTTTCCTTTTTGGAAGTTCATATATTTTAATGCTTGATCAAAAGAAGCATTATTTTCTGATGGCACAACTCCATTTATTTTTATTCCCATACCTGGATTAGTTCCGTAGGTAATCATTGGATCAATATCAGCTGCGTCAAAAGAATACTCTTTATCAAACACTGCATCTTCATCGGTTTTCAACGTTTTCCAATACGCTACTTTTTCATCAAAAGCGGCTCCTTCAGGCGCAAATATTCTACCTTTCACATACTCAAAAGTAGTTTCATCAGGAGCAATCATTCCTCCTCTTGCTCCCATTTCAATACTCATATTACAAACAGTCATTCTACCTTCCATAGACATTTCTTCAAACACATTTCCTGCATATTCACAGAAATATCCAGTTCCTGAATTTGTACCTATTTTAGATATGATGTATAAAATTACATCTTTAGGCAATACTCCTTTTTTTAGTTTACCATTTACTGTTACTCGTAAACTTTTAGGTTTTTGAATTAATAAACACTGACTTGCAAATACTTGTGCTACTTGACTAGTTCCTATTCCAAACGCAATAGTGCCAAAAGCTCCGTGTGTTGACGTATGGCTATCACCACAAACCATAGTCATACCAGGCTGTGTAATTCCTAATTCAGGCGCCATTACGTGTACAATACCATTGTATTCGTGTCCTAATTTGTATAAAGTAATATCATGTTCCTTACAATTTTTTTCGAGTTGGTCTAATTGGTTTCTAGACAACTCGTCTTTAATAGGTAAATGTTGATTTTGTGTAGGAGTGTTATGATCTGCTGTTGCCACAATTTTATCGGGTCTAGCAATCGGTATATTTCTTTCTTTTAATTCATTAAAAGCCTGTGGACTTGTTACTTCATGAATTAAATGTTTATCAATATATAAAATTTGAGGGCCATCTTCAATAGTGTCAACTACGTGTGCATCCCATACTTTTTCAAATAATGTTTTTCCCATTATGCAATGGCTATTTTAGAAATTCTACTTACTTGTTTCATAATGACGTGAATATCATCATCAATTACTTCTTTTTGCTTATCTGCAAATTGTAAAAATGTTTGATAAGCTTTGTCTAACTGAATTTTAGTTAACTCATACCCTATTTTTTTAGCTCTATAGGCTAATGCTGCTCTACCACTTCTTGCAGTTAATACAATAGCACTTTCTGTAACTCCAACATCTTCCGGATTCATAATTTCATAGGTTTCTCTATTTTTAATTACACCATCTTGATGAATTCCAGAACTATGCGCAAAAGCATTTGCTCCAACAATCGCTTTATTTGGTTGTACAGGCATTCCCATTTTCTCTCTCACCATTAAACTAGTATCGTACAATAGTTTCGTATTTATATCTGTTTGTAAGTTTAAATATGGGTGTTGTTTTAAAATCATAACTACCTCTTCTAAAGCAGTATTACCAGCTCTTTCACCAATACCATTAATAGTACATTCAATTTGGCGAGCACCAGCTATTGCTCCTGCTATTGAATTTGCAGTTGCTAATCCTAAATCGTTATGACAATGACATGATAATATCACTGAATCGATCCCTTTCACATTTTCTTTCAAAAATTTAATCTTTGCTGAATATTCTTCAGGTAGGCAATATCCTGTTGTATCAGGAATGTTTAAAACTGTTGCTCCTGATTTAATAGCTTCTTCACATACTTTTGCTAAGAACTCATTTTCTGTTCTACCAGCATCTTCAGCATAAAACTCAACATCATCTACAAAATTTTTAGCATAAGAAACTGCTTTTTTAGCTCTTCTTATTACTTCTTCTCTTGTGGTTTTAAATTTATACTTAATATGTGATTCACTTGTTCCTATTCCTGTATGAATTCTTCCTCTTACTGCAGGTTTCAATGCTTTGGCAGCAACTTCAATATCTTTTTCTACCGCCCTGGTTAATCCGCATACAGTAGCATTTTTAACTAATTTTGCTATTTCATTTACCGAAGTAAAATCTCCCGGACTTGAAACAGGAAAACCAGCTTCTATGATGTCTACCCCCAACAAATCCAGTCGCTCTGCAATTACTAATTTTTGTTTAGCATCTATCTTACAACCAGGCACCTGCTCTCCGTCACGTAATGTAGTATCGAAAATTTGAACTTTGTTTGCATCCATCATTCTTAAAGTAATTGTTATTTATATAATTCAAATGTATATATTAGATTTATAGAAACACAGTGTTTTTCAATCAATCCTACGACACCTAGCCCCAAAAATAAAATCTTTAAAAAACTAACAATCAGTAACTTAAAATGAATAATTTTACAAAAGCTAATCAACATAATGACACTTTATTTGTGTTAATTCAGTCATTAACCAAGTCTGAAAAACGACAATTCAACTTGTATGTTGGACGATTGGTTGGTAATACTGATGCGAAGTTTTTTGCTCTATTTAAGTTTTTAGAAAAACAAAAAAAATATGATGAAAAAGCCATTATAAAAAGTGGCATTGTTAGCAAACAACAGCTTTCTAATTTAAAGGCACATTTGTACAAACAGTTACTAATTAGTTTGCGTATGAATCCTGCTCATAAAAATATTAGAGTTCAAATACGTGAACAGTTAGATTTTGCTACTGTTTTATATCAGAAAGGTTTATATAAACAGAGTTTAAAAATGCTTGAGAAAGCTAAAACCATGGCTATTGATAATGAAGAAAAAAATATTGCCTATGAAATTGTTGAATTAGAAAAAGTTATTGAAACTCAATATATAACAAGAAGTATTAGTACCAGAGCTGATGAATTAACCATTCAGGCTAAAGATTTAAGTACTCAAAATGTAATTACTAGTAAGCTTTCTAACCTATCATTACAATTGTATGGAATTTTACTTAAAATTGGATATGCAAGAAATGATCGTGAATTGAAAGAGATTGATGATTATTTCAATAAAAAATTACCAACATTTAATTACGAATTACTCGGATTTAGAGAGCGATTATGGTTATATAAAGCCAACTTATGGAGATGTTTTTTAACACAAGATTTTTTACACGGATATAAATATTCTTCTAAATGGGTACACTTATTTAGAGAGTTTCCTAAAATGAAAGAAATTCATCCTGTTTTTTATTTAAAAGGATACAACTACTTTTTAGAATCTTTATTTTTCATTCAACATAAAAAAGAGTTTAATAAAGAACTTTTAATTTTTGAAAGTGAAGTAGCAAATGATGCGATTCCTAAAAATAATAATACCGAAGTTCTTATTTTTCAATATTTATATTCTAATAAACTTCATAAGCATTTTATGGAAGGTACCTTCGAAGAAGGTTCTTATTTAGTAGATATTGTTAATGATAAAATTAAAACCTACAATCATCTTTTAGACGAACATCATATTACTCGATTTTATTACAAGATTGCCTGTTTGTATTTTGGAATGGGAGATAATAAAAAATGTATTGATTATCTGTCTAAAATAATTCAAACTAAAAAAATATATGTTGGTGAAGATTTGCAGTGTTTTGCAAGAATTTTAAACCTTTTAGCACATTATGAATGTGGCTTAGACTATCACCTAGAAAAACAGTTTAAAGAAACTTATAAGTATTTATTGAAAATGGAAAATTTACAAGAAGTACAAAAAGTTTTTATTGAATCTATTAGATCTTTAGGAGATTTATATCCGCATGAATTTAAAAAAGAGTTTAAAAAAATTCACGAACGTTTACTTATTTATAAAAATCATCCGTACGAAAAACGTGCTTTTTTATACCTTGACATTCTGTCATGGTTAGAAAGTAAAATTCAAAACAAAACAGTTGCAGAAATCATAAAAAGTAAAACCTCTATTTAAATAGAGGTTTTACTTTTTTTAGTTACTAAAGAATAACTTTCTCAATAATTGTAGTATAATTATCACAATTATAATAGAAAGATATTTTTTCCATTTTTGCTCTTTCTTTTCTTCTTTTACAACGGTATTAAATGTAGGATTTTGATATGAAAATCCTTTTAATTCGGTTTCTAAAAGTTCATCATTAACATCTAAACTTTCATTAAAATATCTTTTAGTAATCTCAAAAACAAAGTTCTCTCCTACTTGATCATCTGTATAAACTTCATCAGGATCGTCTTCAAAACTAAACAATCTTTCTCCATCATTTTCAGTTGATTTTGATAGTAAGTCTAACTCTTGTTCTACCGGATTACCATATTCTATAAAAGTTCCGCTTTCTGCACTTCCTCCTCTTACTCTTATCTTTTCATTGTTCTTAGAAATTGAATATCCCCAAAAATTTACAACACTGTGTAATAAGATGGAACAAATCTCTATATTAGGAAAATAACTTGTCAAAGCCTTCTCCCCTTTTAATACAACTTGATTTAAAAATGTGGTAGGGAAATCTTGAGCACAAATAATTAAATTTCCTTTATGAGTACCGATGTAAACCTCATCATCATCAGGATTCATGATCTCATCAAAAGATTTACTTTCTATTTCTTTTAATTGATTAAACCCTAACTTACTCAAAAGTTCTTTCTCATCAACTCGCTTATCAGAGTTTACTATTAATGCTGATACTTTCCATCCCATATTACAATTTTTATATTCTCTTTTGAATTATCCTATCACTTTTAGCTTTGCAAATTGTAGTAATAATTTCTTTTTACCAACAATAGCAAACTGAATTTCTGCTTTTTTGTTAGGTCCTTTTCCTTCAAGTCCTATTACCTCTCCTTGACCAAATCTGTTATGCTCAATAATGCTACCTACTACAACTTCACTATCAAATAAATTTGAATTCGCATTACCACTTACTTCAGAAACTTTTTTCATTTTACCTTTATTTGGTAATAAAGCATCTTTCTTCTTTTCAAATTCTTTACGTTTTCTTTGAATAGGTTTTTGAAAACGTATTTTCTTAGGTGAATCATCAAACAGACTAGCGTCAATAAATCTATTCACACTTGGTTCTGGTAATTTTGGAGCAATATATTCTAAATACTGATCATCAATTTCTTCTAAGAATCTACTTGGTTCACCATCAGTTAACTTACCCCATCTATAACGTGTTTGTGCATATGTTAGGTAAGCTTGCTTTTCTGCACGAGTTAATGCCACATAAAACAATCTACGTTCTTCCTCTAACTCACTTCTGGTATTCATACTCATGGCAGAAGGAAATAAAGTTTCTTCTAAACCAACAATATAAACATAAGGAAACTCTAGTCCTTTAGATTGGTGAATACTCATTAATGCAACTCTAGGAACGTCACCATTTTTATCTGAATCGAAATCGGTTGCCAAGGCTACATCTTCTAAAAATGATGTTAAAGAAGCATCCTCTCCCATTTCTATTTTATCGGTAATAAAGTCCTTAATACCGTTTAATAATTCCTGTACATTTTCTACTTTATTAATACCTTCTGGGGTACCATCTTTTTGTAAATCTTTTACTAATGAAGCCTGTTTTACAACCAAATCAGAAATTTCATAAGCATTCTTAGTCTTGGTTTCTATTTGAAAACGCTGAATCATATTAGCAAAGTTTTGCATTTTTACCTTGATCCCTGAAGTTACTTTTAAATCGTATTTGCCTACATTTGCAATCAGCTCAAAAATACTGATGTTATAATGATTGGCAGCAATCGTTATTTTGTCAATAGTTGTAGCTCCAATTCCTCTAGCAGGATAATTGATCACCCTTTTTAATGCTTCTTCATCACTAGGATTGACAATTAAGCGTAAGTATGAAAGTAAATCTTTAATTTCTTTACGTTGGTAAAAAGAGATTCCTCCGTAAATTTTATAATCAATATTTTTCTTTCGTAATGAATCTTCAATTGCTCTTGATTGCGAATTTGTTCTATATAAAACAGCAAAAGCATCTGCTTTTAACTGATGATTCATCATGTTTTCCCAAATAGACTGCGCTACAAATCGTCCTTCTTCTCCATCAGAAATGGTACGCATTACTTTAATGCTTCCTCCAGGATCATTAGCTGTCCAAACTTCTTTATCTAACTTGGTTTTATTTTTTTCAATTACCGAGTTTGCTGCATTTACAATATTACTAGTAGAACGATAGTTTTGTTCTAACTTAAATGTTTTTACATCTGGGTAATCTTTCTGGAAATTTAAGATATTATTAATGTTAGCTCCACGGAAACTATAAATACTTTGCGAATCATCACCTACTACACAAATATTCTGAAAACGATCTGCTAAAGCTCTTACAATAATATACTGAGAGTGGTTGGTATCCTGGTACTCATCTACCATTACATATCTAAATCTGTCTTGATATTTTGCCAACACATCTGGAAAACGAGCCAATAACTCATTTGTTCTCAATAACAAATCATCAAAATCCATTGCTCCCGATTTGAAACATCTATCTACATATTCTTTATAAATATCCCCTACTTTCGGTCTGCTAGCCATTAAATCAGCTTCTTGTAAATCTGGATTATTAAAATATGCTCTTACTGTAATTAAGCTATTTTTAAAAGACGATATTCTACTCAAAATCTGCTTTGGTTTGTATCTATCTTTATCCAATTTCATTTCCCTAATAATAGAAGTAATCAAACGAACTGCATCTTGTGTATCGTAAATGGTAAAGTTAGATGGATACCCTAATTTATCTGCTTCTGATCTTAATATTCTAGCAAAAACAGAGTGGAATGTTCCCATCCATAAATTTTTAGCTTCACTATGTCCAACTACACCCGCAATCCTTTCCTTCATTTCCCTTGCAGCTTTGTTGGTAAAGGTCAACGATAAAATATTAAAAGCATCAACTCCATTTTGCATTAAATGTGCAATTCTGTACGTTAATACTCTTGTTTTACCAGATCCTGCTCCTGCAATGATAATCATAGGACCGTCTTTTTGTATAACTGCTGCTCTTTGTGGTTCGTTAAGTTGTTCTAAATAAGTACTCAATGAATAAAATTTAATGAAAGTATTTAAGGTTGAAAATTACTGATTATTTCTGCGTTAATAAATAGAATTTTTGAAAATTTATTCACATTTTTATCGTTAGCTATTTAACCCAAATTAAACCATAGAATATATTGACAAATCATATTAAGATTTAGAGATTCAGACGATTCTTTTAACACTGAAAAATTATGTATTTTCGTAGGAACCATTAAAATTTAAAAACACTTCTCTAATTATGAAAAAATGTATTTTCTGTATCGTTTTATTGTTTAGTAGCATTTCATTCTTTGCTCAGGATTTTTCTAATGATTTTAAAAATGTTGAACAAAAAGTAATTGAATGGCGAAGGCATTTTCATAAAAATCCAGAACTTTCTAATAGAGAATTTAATACCGCTAAAAAAATAGCTGCACACCTTAAATCTTTAGGCATAGAAACTCAAGAAAATGTAGCTAAAACTGGAGTTGTTGGTATTTTAAAAGGATCTAAAAAAGGAAAAGTAGTTGCGTTACGTGCAGATATTGATGCATTACCTGTTACTGAAAGAAACGATTTACCGTTTAAATCAAATGTTACTTCTAAATACTTAGGTAAAGATGTTGGTGTTATGCACGCCTGTGGACATGATACTCATATTGCCATTTTAATGGGAGTAGCTGAAGTATTGGCTAAAAACAAAAAATATATAAAAGGAACTGTGAAATTTATTTTTCAACCTGCTGAAGAAGGAGCTCCTGAAGGTGAAGAAGGTGGCGCTGAATTGATGGTAAAAGAAGGAGTATTGAAAAATCCTGATGTGGATGCTATTTTTGGATTGCATATAGCCTCTGGATTTGATGTTGGTACTATTAGCTATAAACCAGGAGGAATTATGGCAGCATCTCAATCTTTTAAAATAAAAGTAAAAGGGAAACAATCTCATGGTTCTAGGCCTTGGACAAGTATTGATCCTATTATGATTTCAGCTAAAATTATTGATGGTTTGCAAACCATTGTGAGTAGAGAAATTGACCTAACTAATGAAGGTGCTGTTATTACTGTTGGAAAAATAGATTCTGGTGTTCGTAGTAATATTATTCCTGAATCTGCTGAAATGATTGGAACTATTAGAACGTTAGATTACGGTATGCAAAAACAAATTAACGATCGTATGAAAGAAATGGTACCTGCTATTGCAAAATCGTACAGAGCTGAAGCAACTATTGAAATTGAAAAAGGATATCCTATTACATTTAATGACGTTGATTTAACCCAAAAAGTATTACCAACACTACAAAGGGTAGCTGGTACAAATAATGTAAAAGAAATAAAAGCCATTACTGGTGCTGAAGATTTTTCGTTTTTTCAAAAAGAAGTACCTGGTTTTTACTTTTTCTTAGGAGGAAAAACTGTTGGGAATGATAATCCATATCCACATCATACACCTGATTTTATTATTGATGAAAAAGGAATGCAGTTAGGTGTGGAAACAATGACTAATTTAGCGTTAGACTTTTTAAACAATTAAACTATAATATAAATGCAAGAAAAATTAATAGAAGGACTCGCTTTTGCTTTGCCTGCTTTGATAACTGGTGGTGTTGCCTTTTTTATGTTCAGTTCTTTTTTACAAAGAGATGAAAACGAAAAAAAAATGGAAGCTTTAATCAACAAAAAAAGAGAAAGCTTACCTACCAAATTACAAGCTTATGAACGACTTTTATTATTTTGTGAACGTATAAATCCTGCAAAATTATTATTAAGAGTGCATCCTATTGGAGAAGATACTGATAGTTATGTACACTTATTAATTGCAAATATTGAGCAAGAATACGAACATAATTTAGTACAACAGATTTATGTACACGACAATGCTTGGAAAGCAGTTGTAGGCTCTAAGTTAGCTATCATTAATAAAATTCGTTCTAGTGCAGAAGCTAGTGATAATGCTAAAACACTTAGAGAAAACTTATTAATAGAATATGCTAAAGTTGAAAGCCCAACAGAAACAGCTATTGCTATTATCAAACAAGAGGTTAAAAGGTTGATTTAGGAGTACTCCTAACAACCTTTTAATTTTACATACCTTTGCTATAGGTATAAGTTTATGCTAAAAAAACTTTCCTTCACACTGAATGCTAGTAATTGAAAAAGAATGGGGCTAAAACGCTATTATTAATACATCTCCTTTTGTTACAATTCAGTTAATTTTTATAATCTATAAATTGCTATAATTTGAATACTGAAGAAAAAATATTGCTAGTACTTGATTTGGATGAAACACTAATTCATGCTACCGAAACCAAGCTTGAACTTGAACCTGATTTTAAATACTCAGAATACTTTGTATATAAACGACCAAACGTAACTCAATTTTTAATTGATATGAGTAGACACTATAAACTTGCTGTTTGGTCTTCGGCTGATGATCAATATGTACATGATATTGTAAAAACAATTCAACCTTCTGAAATAGAGTTTGAATTTGTTTGGGCTAAAAGTAGATGTACTTTAACTAGGGATTATCAATTGGATAGATACGTTCAAGAAAAAAGACTTAGAAAAGTTAAAAAACAAGGTTTTAGTTTAAAAAAACACTGATTGTTGATGACTCTCCTGAAAAAACCAAAAACAACTTTGGCAATGCTATTTACATCAATCCTTTTGAAGGAAACAAAAGTGATAACGAACTAAAAATTCTATCTGAATATTTAATTTCTATAAAAGATATTGAGAATGTAAGAGCTATTGAAAAAAGAGGATGGAGGAATAAAAGTATCAATTCAAATACATAAAAATTTAGAAATGAAAATCAAGTTGTAGAAAGGTAAAGATATTTTAATTAACGAAGCACTAAACTTTCCTGAATAAATAATTGCACAGCTACAAAAAAAAGAACTTAATCACATCATTAAGTTGTACTTAAACAGAATTAATGTAGTTTTGCATTGCTAAAAACTAACAAATAAAAAAATTGAATATGAATTTAACTGAACAGTTAGAGTACTGTAAAATATGTCAAAATAGAAAAGTTGACTTTAAAACGGGACTTGTTTGTAATTTAACGAATCAAAAACCAAATTTTTCTAATAATTGTAGTCACTTTATAAAAGATGAAAAAGAAGCTGAAAGAGTTTTAAACATGAAACTTGCTGCCGCAGGAAATTCAAGAGCTCAAAATGGTTCTTTAAATCCACAAAAAAATATTAACTACGGTGCTTTTCTTATAGTTGCTGGTCTTATTATTTTATTATTAATATCGTTAGTAGTCGGAATTATAATAACTTTCGGAGGAATATCTTTTATTGTTAAAGGTAAACAACAGCAAAAAATTCTTAAAAAGAATCAAGAGTTAAATGAAAAGATACATCAAATACATTCAGAAGAAACCAAATAAAATCTATGTTTAAATTCTTTAAAAAAGATAAAATAAATATTGATTCCATTTCAATACCAAATATGAACTGGAATATTGATAAAAACACCTCGGACATTAAGCAATGGATTAATCCAGCACAAACAATTGCTTTATCTGTTAATTTTTTTGATTTAAAACCTGATTTACCAACCATCAAAGACATTGGACAACTCAGAGATTTTTATAGAAATCAAATTTCCAATTACAATGGAGGCCTAGTTGAAGTCGAAATGATAGATATAAAAGGTTTCAATGTAATTAGAACTATTTTTAAAATTCAACAACAGCCAACAGGAATGACATATTTAGCTTCATTAACTATTCCTTTTGAAAACCATAGTTATGTTATAAAAATTCAAGCTCCTGAAATTGGAACTACTGGAATAAGAGACAGTATGATTGCTTCTAAATTACTAAATGAAAATAAAATAACCATAGGAGATAACGGTTATGAAGGTTGGTTTAGTGATCCTTACAACTCTGCGATATCTGAAGGCTTATTAATGAACAAATCAGAAGAAAGAAAATATGATTTAGATTTCCCTGAACACCCATTGAGCAATGCTAGAAAACTACTAGATAAAATTGAAGTTGAGATTGAATTTGATACTACATTACAAAAAGCTAAAAAATTCAGAAGATAAATTGTATGAGTCCAGACCAAAAATCCCCAAGTAAAGTTAACGACGACTATTGGATTTACGCTTTTAATGAAAAAGATAACTATACACTAAAAAGAGGAAATAGTGGAAAATGGATGATTTTTGAACACATCAGTGGGATTGATGCAGTCTGGTTTACTATAAGAGAATCTGTTATTAATGGTCAGTTAGGTAATAGTGCAAAGGTTTCTACTGCAAAAACAAATAAAAACGCTTTAGACCCTGATTATAAAGTTATCTGTATCTACACTGCTAACTTTGATAATAAAGAAGATGTAGAGAGAATAGAGAAAAATATACGTGCGCTTGGTATAAATCACAAACTGATTTACAAATTAGATAAAGATATTGGTAAATACGAAAGTAAAGGATATAAAAACTTAGCTGCAACTTTTAGTTATTCTGAAGCTTATTTTAATGTCTTAAAAAAACTTAAAGAAAATAGTTTCAATAAACATGTATCACTCATCGAAAAAGATCATCATGGTAAACCTCTTTTCAAGTTCATCAAATTAAATCTTAACGATACTGAACTTAATATTGAAAAACGAAAATTAATCAGATTAGGTTTTCAAATAAAACATCAAGAAAAACTAAATAATAACTGTTTTTACTTTAGCGAGTAGATATAAAAATCTATGATAGCGGCATTACATTTTTTGAAAATCATACTAAAAACAGAAACAAGCCTCGATAAATCGATTACTCTGTAATATACTCTTTTATACTATCATTTTTAACCGTTATTGCACAAATTAAATGCTATAATTAATTTTGCTACTATAATTAGTATAGCTTAAAAAAGCCTCTTTAAACATAAAACATCATTATGAAAACTATTTTAATAACAGGAAGCACTGACGGAATTGGTAAATTAACTGCTTTACTACTTGCTAAAAATGGAGATAAAGTAATTTTACATGGACGAAACCAACAAAAATTAAACGATACTATTGTAGATGTAAAGGAAGCGTCAAACAATGAAAATATTAGTGGTTTTATTGCTGATTTATCTGATTTTAAAAGTATTGATCAAATGCTTTCGAACATTATAGAAACTCATAAATCTATAGACGTTTTAATAAATAATGCTGGAGTTTTTAAAAGTAGCATTACTAAAAATAATACAAATTTAGATCTACGATTTGCTGTCAATTATTTTGCTCCATATATTTTAACCAATGGTTTACAAACAGTTTTATCAAATAGTGAGGCAGCTAGAGTTATTAATTTAAGTTCTGCAGCACAAGCTCCTGTCTCTATAGAAGCTCTAAAGGGAAGTCAAGAACTTTCTGATCAAGAAGCATATGCACAAAGTAAATTAGCTTTAACTATGTGGAGTTTCTTTTTTGCAAAACAATATCCTACTATAAATACCATCGCTGTAAATCCTGGTTCATTATTAAATACTAAAATGGTAAAAGAAGCCTATGGTCAACATTGGTCTTCAGCTGATAAAGGTGCTAATATTTTATTTGAACTTGCTACTTTAGATAAGTTTTCAGAAATGAGTGGTTATTATTTTGATAATGATAGAGGTGCTTTTAACGATGCACATCCTGACGCCTATAATGAAGAAAAGGTTACAACACTAATTTCTGAAACAGAAAAAATATTGAATTCATAAATAACTTACTGCTGCTACTTTATTTGTAGCAACAATATTTAATAATCGGATTTGTTTTAGCTAGATTACCCGCAAAAAACAGGTTCGATTTTTTATACAAAGCTTTGTAAACAATAAAAATCAGTTGTTGTAAATCGTAATATTTCAACAAAAATTACAATCTTTGCTACCAACTAAGTCAAAGTACAATGATATACTACATAAGCGGTGGTGAACGATCTGGAAAAAGTGCCTATGCACAACAATTAGCAGAATCTTTAGCCGATAATCCTTATTATTTGGCAACTTCTAGAATTTGGGACGACAACTTTAAAAAAAGAGTACAAAGACATATTAACGAAAGAGATGAACGTTGGACTACCTTAGAAGAGGAGAAAAATATTACCGCTGTTATTCCTGAAAATGCCACTGTAGTTATTGATTGTGTTACACTATGGCTTACCAATTATTATACTGATACCGAATACAATGTAGAAAAATCACTACAACTAGCTAAAGAAGAGTTTGATAAACTGTTAAAAGTAAATGCTACTATTATTATTATATCTAATGAAATAGGAATGGGGTTGCATGCTCAAACTAAATCTGGTAGACAATTTACAGAACTTCAAGGTTGGATGAATCAATACATTGCACAAAGAGCTGATAAAGCTACTTTTATGGTATCTGGCTTACCTTTAACTTTAAAATAATTTTTTTATGATACCTGCTATTTCTAAAGAATTAATCGCTGATTTACAAGAGAAAATAGATTTTAAAACTAAACCAATTGGTGCTTTGGGAACTTTAGAAACCATTGCAAAACAAATAGGAGAAATTCAAAATACGTTGAATCCTGTTATTTCTAAGCCTACTATTTTAGTATTTGCAGGAGATCATGGTGTAGTAAAAAATAATGCTGTCAGTCCTTACCCACAAGAAGTTACCCAACAAATGGTTTTCAATTTTTTAAACGGTGGAGCGGCTATTAATGTTTTTTGCAAGCAAAACGATATCAATTTACATATTATTGATGCTGGTGTGAATGCTGATTTTGAAAATACTCCAGGATTGCTTCATCATAAAATAGACTTTGGAACTAAAGATTACGCTGCAGAGAAAGCGATGACTTCAGCGCAGTTTGAATTAGCTTTAGAAACTGGTAAAAAAATTATTAGAAAAATTTACAGTGAAGGAACCAATATTGTAGGATTTGGTGAAATGGGAATTGGTAATACCTCTTCAGCTTCTTTGTTGATGAGCTACTTTACAAATACTCCTATCGAAAAATGTGTTGGTAAAGGAACAGGTTTAAATGATGAAGGTGTTGTAAAAAAAGCTGAAATTTTAAGAAAAGTGTATAATCTTCATACAGTTTCATCTGCTGAAGAAGCTTTAACGGCTTTTGGAGGCTTTGAAATTGTAATGATGTGTGGTGCAATGTTAGAAGCTGCTACTTTACAAATGACTCTTTTAATTGATGGTTTTATTGTTACTTCTGCCCTACTTGCTGCATATGCTATCGATAAAAATATTATTGATTATTGCATATTTGCACATACATCTGGAGAGCAAGGTCACGAAAAAATGTTATCTTTTTTACAAGCAAAACCATTATTGAACTTAGGTATGCGATTAGGTGAAGGTTCAGGTGCTGCTGTGGCTTTTCCAATAGTTAAATCGGCAGTAACTTTTTTAAACAACATGGCTACTTTTAAAAGTGCTAATGTAAGTGAGGCTGAATAATTACTGATTATATATTGTTTTTATACTATAGCTCGCGAACTGATGAATATTTGTTATATTTATAAGTAACTTTAACTTCTTTATTATGAGAAAATTATTACTAATAATTACTCTTTTTCTATCTCTTTTAACTTTTTCTCAAAATGAAAATGATGACACCAATACATTTTGGAAAAACGTTCGTTTTGGTGGTGGTTTAGGTCTTGGTTTTGGAAACAACACCACTACTTTTGCTATCTCTCCTACAGCTGTTTACGATTTTAACGAAAAGTTTTCTTTGGGTGCAGGAGTTGGATATCAATACTCTAAAAGAGATAATGTAAAATCAAATGTATTTAGTGTAAGTTTATTATCTCTTTTCAATCCTATCAATAATATTCAGTTATCAGTAGAATTTGAACAACTTTTTTTAAATCAGAGTTTTGAAGGTGTTGAAAGCCAAACAAGTTATCCTGCTTTATATTTAGGAGGAGCTTACAGAGTAAGTGATAATGTTTCTTTAGGAGTTCGTTATGATGTACTTTACAATTCTAGTGGAAGTATTTATGCATCTGCCATCTCTCCTATTGTAAGAGTTTTCTTTTAAATCATAAAACACGTTTTTGCTTAAATGAATAAAGAAAAGAAGAAACCATGGGCCACGAAAGATGTTATGGAGCAAATCTATGAAAAGCATCTTTGGGGAAATAATGGTGATGAATTCTATTCTGGTTCTGGTTCGCACAATGAATATATTGTTCAACCATACATAAAATTTGTCACTTCATTTTTAAACTCATTTAAAACACCTTTAACCGTTTGCGATTTAGGTTGTGGTGATTTTAACATTGGCAAACAATTAGTTAAACATTCAGAAAAATACATTGCTGTAGATATCGTTCCTAACCTGATAAAATACAATCAGCAAAAATTTACGGCTGAAAATCTAGAGTTTCATTGTTTAAACATTGCAAACGACGAACTTCCTAAAGGAGATTGCGCATTAATAAGACAAGTGTTACAACATTTATCAAATGAAGAAATTTTGAATGTTACTAAAAAACTAACTCAATACAAGTATTTAATCATTACTGAACACTTACCCGAAACTGATTTTATTCCAAATAAAGATATTGTTACAAGCTTAGGTATTCGATTGAAAAAAAAATCAGGAGTAAATTTATTAGCTTCTCCATTCAATTTAAAAATCACCAATCAAAAAGAATTATTATCCATTACAGCAAAAGAGCATAAAGGTGTTATTACAACTACCTTGTACACATTGTAATTTGCTTTAATTTTAAGTTAGCAATTGCTCGTAAAAACCACCTATTTTATTGACCCTATCAACAAAATGCATTTCCAAAATCCAATGTCTTTTTTCTCCATTGGCATCTAAATCAAACATGTTGTTATGATTATCAGGATGAATATATAACTGAACACTACCTGCTTCTAACTTTTCATGAGGAAACTCTCCTACTAAATGACCTGCTATTTCACCTCCAAATTCCCAACCATACTCGGCTGTTTTTTCCACAACAAAAGCAAATAACTCAGAAGCTTTTAAAGTTGTTTTAGTATCAAACCAAGTCTTCGTTTCTTGCCAAGCTTTTTCAATATCGTTCTTTAGTTTTAATTTTAATAGATTATTTCCAATTACATAAGTTCTTCCTAAATCTGCCTCCCATTTATCTATAATTGGTCCAAAATCGAAAAACAAAATATCGTCTTCTTGAATAACTTTATTAGGTGGATTTTCTTTGTACGGATGTAAAGTATTCTCTCCACTCCTAACAATTCTCTTGTGCCAGTGTTTTTCTATACCAAATAGTTCTTTTGCTACATTAAAAATTTCTGTATTCAGCGTTTTTTCATCTTTACCTGCAACAATTAAATTTCTTTTTTCAACTTCATTGAATAATTCTAAAGCAACTTGCTCTGCTTTTATTAGGTTAGAAGTAACTGTATCCATAAATAAGGTTTAGTTTGATTTTCTTTTCAAATTTAACCCATAAATAATGAACACTAAAAAATTACTCAATCCAATTTTTAAAATCTTTTACCCGTTCTCTACTCACAATAATTTCATTATCTGAATAAGAATGTAACACCAATTTTAAGCGTGAATTTGTATATGAAATAATATCTTTAATAGCATTTATGTGTACAATGTAAGTTCTATTTACTCTAAAGAACGACTCAGGGTCTAGTTGTTCGAACCAATGTTCTAAAGAATGATCTATTAAATAGTTTCTATTTTCATTGGTATGAATATAAGTTGCCTTATTTTCAGAGTACAAACATTCAATATTATCTGTATGAATAATTTTAATATGCTGACCAATTTTAATAGAAAAACGCTTTTTATATTTTCTATCTAATGGATTTATTAGCAGTTTTCTAATTTCATCAATATTTACCTGAATATCTGTTTTTTCAGGTTGTTGATCTTTATATTTCTCAACAGCAATTTCCAATTCATCTTCATCAATCGGTTTTAGTAAATAATCTATAGAGTTCAACTTAAACGCTTTTAAAGCATATTCGTCATAAGCAGTAGTAAATATAATAGCAGATTTTACAGGAATTTCTTCAAAAATTTCAAAAGATAAGCCATCAGAAAGCTGAATATCTAAAAAAATTAAATCGGGATGTTCATTATTTTGAAACCAATTTAAAGACTCTTCTACAGAATGTAACATGGTATGCACTTCAATATTCAACGCATTTAACATTCTCTGTAACCTTCTAGCTGCTGGTTTTTCATCCTCTATAATTAGTACTTTCATTATTTTTTTAAATGTTATTTAAATTTTTGGTTTTCTCTTTTTTCATGAACTCTTTTACTTTACGAGTTTCCCATTGATCTCCTAAAAGCATTGGAATTGCAAATACATTAATTGCATTTAACACCAGAAAAATACCCCACACAAACCACAATGGGTATATTTTAAAACTATCAAAACCAGTCCATAAATTAGTAATCTTATAACCACTAAAAATATGAAAGTTTATTTCTGTAAAGTTAGAAGATAAAGCAAACAAAGTATTTATTATTACATATACTATTAGGTGTTTGTAAAACTTCTTTAACTCCTCTACTTTACTTTTAATTCTTTCTAATTTAAATTCTTCTATGCTTGGGGTCATAATAATTATTTTTTTGATGAAACTGTATGAAAAATTGCTGTCAATTTTTCAATTTTTAAAATTTAACATTATTACGCTGTTGCTTGTTCTTTTGCATCATTTCTTGAATTTTCCTTTCCTCCCAATTCTTACCTAGAAAAAAATTAAATCCAAATAATTTAAATGCTTGCAAAACAATTGCAATCCCCCAAAAAAACCATACAGCAAAAGTATTAAAATCGAAAAAAGCTTCTTCAAAAGATTCTCCATTTCCTAAATTCCTAATAATTTTATTTGTTGAAATAAAAATGTTTATCACCAAATAAACAGCCAAATGTTTGTAAAACTTTTTAAGCTCTTCTACTCTTCTTGTAGCTCTAACATATTGACTTTCTTCGTATGTATCTTGTATATAATTCATTGTTTTACTTATTAAATAATCTTTTGTTTTTCTCTTCTTCCTGCTGCATTATCTCTTTAATCTTTCGTTCTTCCCAACTTTTAGAAACTACATTGCCCACACCAAAAACTCCTAACCAATGAAAAAACACTCCTATTCCCCAAAAAATCCATGTAGAATATACTCCAAAATCGTTAATTACCTCAAAAAAAGACTCGGTACCATCGTGCATTTTCCCGAATATGATAATGCTACTTAAAAAAATATTCACAAGTATGTACACGATAAAATGAGCATAAAACCCTTTTATTTCTTTCACTCTTTTTTTTGCCTTTAAGTAACGCTGTTCTTCTGTAAATTTATTTTCCATCATTGTAATTTTTATCCATTAACTCTTTTATTTTTCGTTCTTCCCAATCCTTACCAAACAAAGCTCCGTTAAAAGTTACAAATGCGTGAATTCCTATAGCTACTCCCCAACCTAAAACTGAAAACCAAAACCAGTGAAAGTATGGAGATACCAATAAATTTACAGTAATAATAAGTGGTGTATTTAAAAGAAAAACTGCCAAATGAACGTAGAATCCTTTTATTTCTTTTACTCGTTTTTTAGCTTTTAAATAACGTTGCTCTACTATATATTTATTTTCCATCATTGTAATTTTTATTCATTAATTCTTTTACTTTTCTCTCTTCCCAATCTTTTCCCAGAAAGATTTTATACCATTCAAACACTTGAAAAATGTGTGATAACAATCCCATTCCCCAGCCTAATGCTGAAAACCAAAACCAATGAAAATGAGGAGTAAACTTTAGATTGACATAAATCAGCATAGAAACAACTAGTAAATAAACTACAATGTGTGCGTAAACTGATTTTATTGCTTTTACTTTTTTAACAGCTCTAAAATAACGAGCTTCATGTACACTATTCACATTCATCTTTTCTAAAATTTATCCTTATCCATTAACTCTTTAATCTTACGCTCTTCCCAATCTTTACCTAAAAACACACTGTAATTGTATACTTCTAATCCGTGAAACAACACTCCTATTCCCCATCCTAAAACAGGAAAATAAAACCAATGAAACTGAGGTGAAAAACGTAAATTGATAAATATAAATACAGGTACAAAAATGATATATGTAATTAAGTTCTGATAAAACTCTTTCATTTTTTCAACCTTTTCTACGGCTTTTATATAACTATTATTTTCAAAATTATCTGACGATGCTTTCATGATGTTTTCTATACTTTGTAACAGTGGTAAACTCACTGTAAATGTTCTACTATTATTTTCTATACGAACTACTCTATTCGATATCAATCCGTACCTATCTGCTATATTTTGTAAACCTACTTTGGTACTTTTACCTCCAATAGCTTCTTTATAATTGATATTATTTTTAATTTTTAAGAAACCTTCTTCTTCATAAATTACTATTTTCAAAGGCTTTGAACTTGACACTACATTATGTTTTACAGCATTTTCTAACAATAATTGTAAAGACAATGGCACTATTTTTACTTCTTTGTTACTAATAACTTCTGGTAATTCAAACTCTAACGCATCTTCAAAACGCATTTGTAACAATTCCATATAAGTTTTTGCAAACTTCAACTCCTCAGAAATAGGAACCAATTCTTTATTTCTTTGCTCTAATACATATCGATAAACTTTAGACAACTTAGTCGTAAATCGTTCTGCTTGATACGGATTTTCACTTATTAATGAAGTCAACACATTTAAACTATTGAATAAAAAATGAGGATCTATTTGGCTTTTTAAAGTTTCAAATTTTGCTGTTTCAGTTTTTGCTACAATTTGTTGTTGTTTCGTTTCTTGACTTGCAGCCTTTTTCCAATTGAACATAAAATCACGAGCATGTAAAAAAGCAGATACTCCAAAAGAAAATTGAATCCAAAATAAGTGTACCCAAATCATACTTCTTTCAAAGAAACTAGCCGGATCAGCTCCTTGAATTTTAATAAACAGAATATAGTTGATTCCTAGTATTACTGGAATGGTATATACAACTGTAAAGATAATTCCTGCCCAAACTCGTTGATTCGTTTCTTTAATCCAGTCCCATTTAGTACTTAAATAATCATTAACAATACCTTGAATTAAAGCAAGCACAAACGTGTACATTGCTGAAACCCCGAGAGAAATCAAAAGAAGTTTCATAGTATACTCTCCTCCTATTAACCAAAAGAAAAAACCAAAACCGACCATTAACTTTAATGTGTGAGTTATTTCTTTTTGAAAATATTTCCTTGAAAAAAGAATCTCTTTTGATTTCATATATATTGTTTTATCTATAATTATCTGTAAAGATTATTCAGTCTATTTGTTTAAATAATTCTATAATCTGATCTCTAAAGATACATCTTTATCAGATACAGTAAACTTTGCATCTTCATACCTTGGTGGTCCAAAATTCATCACATTATTTGATGCTCCATAAGGTTCTTTAGGCATACCATTCGATTCAAAATCCATGGTTCCATTTTCATTTTTATCATGAAAACAGGTAATTGCATACTCTCCCGCTGGTACATTTTTAAAAGTAATTACACTCTTTCCATCTTTTATTCCGCTTTCTTCTGCTTGAATTGGCTTACTCACTAAAAAAGTAGTTTTATTATGAAGTGCATATTTTATTGTTCCTTTATTTCCTTTAGGATTACTTACAGTTACTGTTATATTTTGTGCTTGAACAGCTCCACAAACGGCTAGTACAAAAAATAAAAAGGTATTTATAGTTTTCATATTATGAACGATTTTAAAATTAATTACACTACAAATCTGCAACAGAAAAAGAGTTTTTTAAACTTTAAATTACCGAACTGTATTTTTTTTATGATGAAATGTGTTTTTTAGTGATCAATAATCAATCCCCTGTTATCAATATGATTATTAAGTATCTTTAACTAAACATCGCCTCTTTCTTTTCTCTTTCAATTATAAAATAGTATTAAGTACAAACTACCTATAAGATGAACTAAATGTTATTTTTTCAAAAAAATGTTTTTTGTTTTCTTTTTTTTTATACTTTAGCCACATGCATACAAACAATAAGACAAATCAAATTACAGTACGACGACGTCCCAATGGACGACGCTAATACATTCTTACACAAAGAATAACTGAATTTGAATTATCTTATTTATCACTTAAATGCAAACTAACAATCACTCTTTTTTACCATACAGTTTTTCTATCTTAAATGATAGCATTACTCGCGTACGCCGCTTCTTTCCGCGCCCCTTAGGGCTATAATATCTATTTGGAACCTAGGTGAGTCCGGTTCTTCTTTCCAAAACCAAAAAAACAATTCAATAAAAAACATCAAGATCAAGATAATGGAAATCATTATTGCAGATATATCACATAGTATTTATGCAGAAGAGATTTGCACTACCATAGAAAATGCTGCTAAAGTTAGAGGTACTGGTATTGCAAAAAGAAAACCTGAATATGTTATTTCTAAAATGCAACAAGGCAATGCAGTTATTGCGTTAGAAAGCAACAAATTTGCTGGTTTTTGTTACATCGAATCATGGAGTCATGGAAAATTTGTAGCTAACTCAGGGTTAATTGTACACCCAGATTTTAGAGGAATAGGATTATCAAAAAAAATAAAAAAGAAAATTTTTGAACATTCTAGAGCTAAATTTCCTGAAGCCAAAATATTTAGTATTACAACTGGTTTAGCCGTTATGAAATTAAATAGTGATTTAGGCTACAAACCTGTTACTTTCTCTGAACTTACTACAGATCAAACCTTTTGGAATGGTTGTAAAACCTGTGTAAACTATGATGTTTTACAAAGAACAAATCAGAAAATGTGTTTATGTACTGGAATGTTATATGATCCAGTAACTGAAAATAAAACGCAACCTCAGAAAAAAATTAAAGAAAAAACTTTCAATAGGTTGAAAAGTATAAAACAACATTTATTCTTAAAAAAAGAGAAAAAATGAACAAATTAGTATTAGCCTACAGCGGCGGATTAGACACATCTTATTGTGCAGTGCATTTATCTAAAGACAAAAATTTTGAAGTGTATGCAGTAAGTGTAAATACAGGCGGATTTACATCAGAAGAAATAAAATCAATAGAAAGCAAAGCTTATCAATTAGGTGTAAAAACCTATCAAAATATAAACGCTATTTCTAATTACTATCAAAAAGTAATTAAGTATTTAATTTATGGAAATGTATTAAAAAACAATACCTATCCTCTATCAGTAAGTGCAGAAAGAATTATTCAAGCCATAGAAATTATTGAATATGCTAAAAGTATTGGTGCAAATTATATTGCACATGGAAGTACTGGTGCCGGTAACGACCAAGTTCGTTTCGATTTAATATTCAACACCCTGGCTCCAGATATTAAAATCATTACACCAATTAGAGATCAAAAGTTAAGTAGACAACAAGAAATTGAATACTTAAAAAACCATGGAGTAGATTTAGCTTGGGAGAAGGCAAAATATTCTGTTAATAAAGGCTTATGGGGAACTAGTGTTGGTGGTGATGAAACTCTTACTTCTCATTTAGCTTTACCAGAAGAAGCTTATCCTTCTCAGCTAGAAGAAACAACAGAAACAACTATTAAAATTTCATTTAAAAATGGTGAGCCTATTGCTTTAAACGGAAATGAAAACACACCTGAAAATGTTATTGAGGAATTAAATAATATTGCTTCAAAATATGCAATTGGTAGAGATATTCATGTGGGAGATACTATTTTAGGTATTAAAGGAAGAGTTGGTTTTGAAGCTGCTGCGGCTATTATTTTAATAAAAGCTCATCATTTATTAGAAAAATACACCCTTACTAAATGGCAACTGCAACATAAGGATTATATAGCAAATTGGTATGGAACACATTTACATGAAGGTTTGTACTTAGATCCTGTGATGAGAGATTTAGAAGCAATGCTTAACAGTAGTCAAAAACAAGTTACCGGAGATGTATTTGTTACATTAAAACCTTACCATTTTACTTTAAACGGAATTGAATCTAAAAACGATTTATTACAATCGAAATTTGGAAGCTATGGAGAAATGAATAATGCATGGACAGCGGAAGATGCTAAAGGATTCATAAATATATACGGAAACCAAACAAAAATATTTCAAAATACAAATGGCTATGATTAAAGCAGGAATAATAGGCGGTGCAGGATATACAGCTGGTGAGTTAATTAGAATTTTATTACATCACACAAAAGTGAATATCGATTTTGTATTTAGTACTTCTAATGCTGGAAATAAAATTAGTGCTGTACATCAAGATTTAGTTGGATCAACTGAACAACATTTTACCGATACTGTAAATTCAAATGTAGATGTATTGTTTTTGTGTTTAGGTCATGGTAATTCGGGTAAATTTCTTTCTGAACATCAGTTTTCTAATAGAACAAAAATTATTGATCTGAGTAACGAGTTTAGGTTGACAAATGATGCCGTTTTTCAAGGAAAAGAATTTGTATATGGTTTACCAGAAGTTTATAAAGAACATATTCAAAAGGCAAACTATATTGCTAACCCTGGGTGTTTTGCTACCGCTATACAACTAGCTATTGCTCCGTTAGCACATCATAAATTAATAAAAAATAATATTCATGTAAATGCAGTAACGGGTGCTACTGGTGCAGGTACTAGTTTATCAAAAACGACTCACTTTACTTGGAGAGATAACAATTTTTCATATTACAAACCTTTTGTACATCAACATTTAGGAGAAATTAATCAGACAATAAAACAATTACAATCTGATTATTCTAATGAGGTTTTCTTTATGCCAAACAGAGGTAATTTCTCTAGAGGAATTTTTGCTACAGCTTATACTGAATTCAAAGGTACTCAAGAAGAAGCATTGCAATTATTCAGTAATTTTTATAAAGATGCTGCTTTTACACATGTAAGTGAACAACCGTTACATTTAAAACAAGTAGTAAACACCAATAAATGTTTGATTCATGTACACAAACATGGTAATCAATTATTAATTACAAGTTGTATAGACAACCTATTAAAAGGAGCCTCTGGACAAGCAGTGCAAAATATGAATCTACAATTTGGTTTTGAAGAAACTGAAGGATTACAATTAAAAGCTAATTTTTTCTAAAAAACAATACCATGAAAATAGCCATCATAGGAACAGGAAATTTAGGAACCTCCATAGCAAAAGGATTACTAACCAATAATGCAGTTACTACATTGTATTTAACAAAAAGGAATGTCTCAGAAATTCAAAATTTTGAAACATACAATAATGTAACCATTACCAATAGTAACGAAGAAGCTATTAAAAATTCTGATATTCTAATTTTTGCAGTGCAACCCAAACATTTAGAAGCTATTTTATTAGAAAACAAAAATTTGCTTACCAAAAACCATGTTTTAATTTCTACAATTACTGGTTTTTCCATTGAGAAAATTGAGACAATTACAGGTAAAGATCAATCTATTATTAGAGCTATGCCTAATACTGCTATAGCTGTGAGTAAATCAATGACTTGTTTGTGTGCCAATAATCAAGGGACTAAGCAAATTGAAACAGCAAAAGCTATTTTTAATCAATTAGGCAATGCTATGGTTATTTCTGAAAACTTAATGCAATCTGCAACCGTAGTTTGTGCTAGCGGGATTGCTTTTTGGATGCGATTGATAAGAGCTACAACTCAAGCTGCAATTCAGTTAGGATTTGATGCTAAAGAAGCACAAGAATTAGCCATGTTTACCAGCGAAGGTGCTGCAAACTTATTAATTCAATCTGGTAATCACCCAGAAGAAGAAATTGACAAAGTTACCACTCCAAAAGGTTGTACGATAGAAGGTTTAAATGAAATGGAACACAAAGGTTTAAGCTCTTCTTTAATTCAAGGTATGGTAGCTTCATACAATAAAATTAACACCATCAAAAAAGAACAAATATGAGTTTATTTAATGTATATCCGTTATTTGATATTACTCCAGTAAAGGCGGAAGATGTATATGTGTATGATGAAAATAATACTCAGTATTTAGATTTATACGGAGGTCATGCAGTGATATCTATTGGACATTCACACCCAACCTATGTCAATAAATTAAAAAACCAATTAGAAAATATTGGTTTTTATAGCAATTCAATTCAAAATCCTTTACAAAAAGAACTTGCAGAAAAATTAAGCGAACTATCTGGATGCAAATATTATGAATTGTTTTTATGTAACTCTGGAGCAGAAGCGAATGAAAACGCTATTAAACTAGCTTCATTTCATACTCAAAAACATAAAATTGTTGCTTTTAAAAACGGTTTTCATGGTAGAACCTCAGCTGCTGTAGCCGCAACAGATAATCCTAAAATTGTTGCTCCAGTAAATGCTCAACAACAAGTTGAATTTATTGAGTATGGTGATATTGATGCACTTGCTGAAATACTTTCTAAAGGAGAAGTATGTGCTATTATTACTGAAATTATTCAAGGTGTTGGTGGACTCGATGAAGCTACCACTGATTTTTATAAATCTGTAGATACACTTTGTAAAAAGTTTGGTGCTTTACTTATTGCAGATGAAGTACAATCTGGTTTTGGTAGAACAGGTGATTTCTTTGCTTTTCAAAAACATGAAATAGAACCTGACATCATTTCAATGGCTAAAGGAATGGGAAATGGTTTTCCTGTTGGAGGAATTCTAATTCATCCAAAAATTAAAGCTTCTTACGGATTGCTAGGTACTACTTTTGGTGGCAATCATTTGGCTTGTACTGCTTCTTTAGCCGTTTTAGAAACTATTGAGAAAGACAATTTATTAGACAATGTAACAAAAGTATCAGAGTACTTTATTAAAAGTATTGCTGAAATATCTGAAATAAAAAATATCAAAGGTCGTGGATTAATGCTTGGGTTAGAGTTTGATTTTCCTATTGCTGAATTACGTAAAGATTTAATTTACAACTATCATGTTTTTACTGGAAGTGCTAAGAATCCTAATTTACTACGGATTCTTCCTTCATTAACCGTTAAAAAAGAACATATAGATATGTTTATTAATTCATTAAAAAAAGCATTAAAGAATGTCACTTCGAGCACAGTCGAGAAGTAAAAAACTCAAAAGTCATGAAAAAATATACAGACATACATGATATTAAAAATATAAATGAAACCATAAAGGAAGCTATTGAAATAAAAAAGGCTCCTTTTAATTATAAAAACTTAGGTACTAACAAAACACTAGTGATGCTATTTTTTAATGCTAGTTTAAGAACTAGACTTAGCACTGAAAAAGCAGCTAAAAATTTAGGAATGGATGTTATTTGCCTTCAAATTAACAATTCATGGAATTTAGAATTTGACGATGGTACTATTATGAATCTGAATACTTCTGAACATATTAAAGAAGCCGCTAAAGTAATTGCTCAATATGCTGATATTATTGCTGTAAGAGCTTTCCCAACACTTTCTGATAAAGATAAAGACAATGCAGAAATTATTATTGAAAGTTTTTCTAAATATGCTAAAATTCCTGTTGTAAATTTAGAAAGTTCAACAGCTCATCCGTTGCAAGCATTAGCAGATGCTATTACTATTAATGAGTTTTCTGCTAAAGCAAAACCAAAAGTAGTATTATCATGGGCACCACACCCCAAGGCTTTGCCTCAATCTGTAGCAAATTCATTTGTAACTATGATGCAAGAGTTACCTGTAGATCTTACCATAACACATCCTGAAGGTTATGAACTGAATACCGATATTACTAAAAATAGTACCGTTAGTTATAACCAAGAAGAAGCTTTAAAAGATGCTGACTTTGTATATGTAAAGAATTGGAGTTCTTATAGTAACTACGGAAAAATTCTAAGTCAAGATAACAATTGGATGATTACTCAAAAGAAATTAAACAACGCTAAATTTATGCATTGTTTACCTGTTAGAAGAAATGTAGTGGTAGAAGATGCGGTTCTAGATTCTGAAAATTCTATTGTAATTAATCAGGCGAATAATAGAACGTATGCGGCACAAATAGTGTTAAAAAAGATTTTGGAAAATTTAAATGGTTAGGCTGGAAGTCTGTAGTTAGAAGCTCGAAGTTTTATAATACTTAAACTTTGTACTATACACTCACATCCAAAAATAAATATATGGAAACATTAAAAATCATAAAAATTGGTGGAAACATTATTAATAATGATGAATTACTGAATGATTTTCTTTCTGATTTTGCCCAACTATCATCTCCTAAAATTTTAGTGCACGGTGGTGGAAAATCGGCTTCTGAACTTTCTAAAAAAATGGGAATTGAACCTAAAATGATTCATGGTAGAAGAGTTACAGATGCTGATACTCTGGAAATAATTACTATGGTATACGGAGGGAAAATCAATAAAAATGTAGTAGCTAAATTACAAGCTAAAAATTGTAATTCTGTTGGTTTTTCAGGAGCTGATGGCAACACAATTGTATCTGTAAAAAGACCTGTGAAAGATATTGATTACGGATTTGCTGGTGATATTGTAAAAGTAAATACTGATGTTTTAGAAATACTACTACCCAATAACATTACCCCAGTTTTTTGTGCGATCACCCATAACAAACACGGACAACTACTAAACACCAACGCAGATACAATTGCTGCCGAACTAGCTGTAGCCTTATCTGAAAAGTATAATGTATCACTATACTATTGTTTCGAAAAAAATGGTGTTTTAGAAGATATTAACAATGAGAACTCTGTAATTGAGCGGATTAACTCTTCAATATTTAATGATTTAAAAAATAACGGAATTATTAACGAAGGCATGCTTCCTAAAATTCATAATTGCTTAGCGGCTATTGAAAAAGGAGTTAAAAGTGTTCATATAGGATCACCTACTATGCCTTTTAATGCAAGAGAAAAATGTACAACGTTTCAACAATAATGACACAAAAAGAACTTACATATAGTGCTATCGATTTACTAAAACAACTAATAGAAACTCCTTCTTTTTCTTCAGAAGAAGATAAAACAGGCGATTTATTAGAAAATTGGTGTAATGTACATCGAATCAAGTACAACAGAACTAAAAATAATATTTGGGCTACTAATAAATATTTTGATGAAAGTAAACCAACTATTCTACTAAACTCTCATCATGATACGGTATACCCAAATAACGGATACACAAAAGATCCTTTTAAAGCAATTGTAGAAGATGGTAAGTTATATGGTTTGGGTAGTAATGATGCTGGTGGATGCTTAGTATCGTTACTTGCTACTTTTTCATATTTCTACAATCAAGAAAACTTAAAATATAATATCGTTTTTGTTGGTTCTGCTGAAGAGGAAAGTAGTGGTCCTGATGGTTTAAACAGTATGCTTTCTATCATACCAAATATTGATGTTGCTATAGTAGGTGAACCTACTCAAATGCAATTAGCTATTGCTGAAAAAGGGTTGATTGTTTTTGATGCCAAAGTAAAAGGAACACCAAGTCATGCAGCACATCCAAATACTGACAATCCAATTTATAATTCAATTGAAGTATTGGAATGGTTTAAAAATTATCAATTTCCAAAAACTTCAGAAGTGTTAGGTGATGTTAAAATGACAGTAACACAAATTAATGCTGGAAAACAACATAATGCGGTACCTTCTGCTGTTGATTTAGTAGTTGATGTTCGTGTAAATGACAAGTATACAAATCAAGAAATTGCCGATATTTTAAATGAAGAAGCTCCATGTGAAATGACACCTAGAAGTTTACGATTGAATTCTTCTTCTATTGACAAAAATCATGAATTAATTCAATCTGGAATTGCTATAGGTAGACAAACATACGGCTCTCCTACCCTTTCAGATCAATCGGTATTAAGTTGTCAATCTGTAAAATTAGGTCCTGGAGATAGTACTCGTTCTCATACCGCTGATGAATTCATTTACATTGATGAAATTAAAGAAGGGATTGATATTTATATTAAAATACTTTCTGCAATTATTAATTATCACTGATCAATAAATAATGAAATAAATAATAATTAAAAGTATACCTAAAAATTAATAACCGATAATTGATAAATGATCACTGTTTATTGATCACTGATAATTGAAACCATGAAACTCTGGAAAAAACAATTCGATTTAGATAAAGCCATAGAAAATTTCACTGTTGGTAACGATAGAGAAATTGATATACACATAGCAAAATATGACGTGATTGCTTCAAAAGCACATGCAAAAATGTTAGCTTCTGTACATATTATTTCAAATGAAGAAGCTGAAAATTTAATTAAAGAATTAAATCATTTACTTCTACAAATAGAAAACAATCAATTTAATATTGAAAATGATTTTGAAGATGTACATTCAAAAATAGAATATGAACTCACCAAAAAACTAGGCGATACTGGAAAGAAAATTCATACTGCAAGATCAAGAAACGATCAGGTTTTAGTGGCTTTACAACTCTATTATAAAAATGAATTACAAGTAATTATTAAAAAAGTAAAAACGTTATTTAATACTCTAATTCAGTTAGCAGAAATACATCAAGAAAAATTATTACCAGGATACACACACTTACAAGTAGCAATGCCTTCTTCATTCGGATTATGGTTTTCTGCCTATGCTGAAACTTTAATTGATGATGTAGATTTATTAAAGGCTACCTTAAAAATTGTAGATCAAAATCCGTTAGGTTCAGCAGCAGGTTATGGTAGCTCCTTCCCTATTGATAGAGGTTTTACAACAAAAGAACTTGAATTTTCTACTCTAAAATATAATGTAGTCGCTGCACAAATGGCTAGAGGAAAAAATGAAAGGATATTAGCTAGTTCATTAGGGAATTTAGCCAATACACTAAGTAAATTCTCTATGGATATTTGTTTGTATATGAGTCAGAATTTTGGTTTTATTTCTTTTCCTGATGAATTAACGACTGGAAGTAGTATTATGCCTCACAAAAAAAATCCTGATGTATTTGAACTCATCAGAGGAAAGTGTAATCAAATTCAAGCCATTCAAACCGAAATGCTTTTAATTAGCAATAATTTACCTAGTGGATATCATAGAGATTTTCAATTATTAAAAGAAAACACCATCAAAGCTATTGAAAATACAAAGACTATTCTGGACATTTTTAATTATAGCATTCAACAAATAATTGTAAAAGATGTAAATATTAACAATGAAAAATATAAATATCTTTTTACTGTAGACAATATTAATAGCTTGGTTACAGAAGGTATGCCTTTTAGAGAAGCGTATTTAAAAATTAGTAATGAGGTAGAAAATAAAACCTACTCTCCTGACACTTCAAAAAAACATACACATATTGGAAGTATTGATAATTTGAGCTTAGAGGAAATTAAGAGGAAAATCGAATAATAATCTTTATAACCTGACATTGATTAACCTCCAAAAACTAAAACAACACATTACTCTGAACAACTTCTCGACTGCGCTCGAAGAGACAGAGAAAATTCCTTTTTAATACTGTAAACTAAATCACTGCATACTACTAACTAAAAAAATTATTATAAATGCTTTTGTCAGATCGAGCGCAGTCGAGATCTTTGTTAACCAACCTTAAAAACAACTTATTTTAAACACTTATAAAACAATTAAGATTAATATCCCAACTATTTGAAATTTTATAGAAAGGATGGTTTCACTACTAGAAAAACGAATAGTCTTCTAATTATACTTAAATTTACATTTTAGTCTAAAAATGATTAGTGAATGAAAAAAAAAGTAATCTATGGTTTTTCTGGAGACCCTATAACCAAAGGACATATTGATGTTATTGAACGTGCATTGGCTGTTTTTGGTGAATTAATTGTAGGAATTGGAATGAACCCTGCTAAAAAATATTTTCTTTCTTTAGAGGAAAGAAGAATACTTGCAGAAGAATCTTTAAAAAGTTATGAAAATATAAAAGTTATTTCATTTAGAGGACTACTTGTAGACTATGCTTACGAAAACGGTATTAATACTGTTATAAGAGGAATTCGTAATAATGAAGATCTTAATTACGAAGTTATGCTCTATCAAATAGGGAAAAGTCAACAATTAAATATTGATACTATTTTCTTTCCCTCAAGTCAAGAGTTATCTCATATTAGCTCAGGTGCTTCAAAAGCTTTACAATTAGAACAAGGATTAATTCACGAATATGTTCCGCTTTGTGTAAAACAAAAATTAGAGCAAAAACTTTCAAAACAATACATAATTAGTATTACTGGTTTAATCGGTAGTGGTAAATCTTTCATTAGCAACAAACTCTTAGAAATTGCTTCCTATTCAAATATAGAAGCTTATGTAGTTGATATCGATAAAATAGGACACCAAATTCTAGGTAGTCTTGAACAACCTCTATATGTTGAGTTACGAAATAAAATAGCTAATACCTTTGGAAAAGAGTTATTACTAAGTGATGGTTTTATTGACAGAAAACAACTAGGGAAAATACTATTTAGCAATAAACAGCTTTTGGATGAATTTAATTTATTAATATACAAACCACTTCTTCTTAGATTAAGAAGAGAAATTTATGGTAAAAAAGGTTTGATTATACTTGACTCTGCCTTAATAGCGGAATCTGAAATGGGATATTTGTCTAACAATAATATTGTTCTTGTTGATGTTGATAAAGAATCTCAAAATAAAAGATTAAACAACAGAGGTTATACTACTGAACAAATTGAAAATAGATTGAATAGTCAATATACTTTTGAGTTAAAAGAAAAAATGATTTCCGATAGTATAGCTAGAGATAATCACGGAATTATCTGGAAAATAAATAATTCTAGTGATGAAAATGATGAACAAATTAAAGAGCTATTCTCAAATATTATTCAAACTTTAAATATTAAAACGGAAGATTTATAAAAACAAAAAGTATTGTACTACTTTTTGGCTTCATATTACTAAATGAAAATACTTCACACCGCCGATTGGCATTTAGGACATAGATTACACGAACAATCTCAAGTAGAAGAACAAAACTTGTTTTTACATTGGATTGAAAATTATATCATTGATCATAAAATTGATGTCTTACTGATATCAGGAGATGTTTTTGATACAGGATCGCCTTCCAATCAAAGTTTAGAAATGTATTATAATTTTTTGGTAAAATTAAAAGCCACTTCCTGTAAATCGATTATCATTACTGGAGGTAATCATGATTCACCAGGAACATTAAATGCACCGAAACATATCCTAGATGCACTTTCTATAAAAGTTGTAGGAAAAGCTACTGATGATGTAGCTGATGAAGTTTTTAAAGTAGATATCAATAACGAAACTGTAATAGTAGGTGCTGTTCCTTATTTACGTGACGGAGATATTAGACGCGCAGTTGCAGGTGAAACATTTGAAGAACTGACTGATAAATACAAAACAGCCTTAATCAACCATTACAAAGCTGTCTCAGAACAATGTGAATTAGTAAATACGACCAATGCTCCAGTAATTGCTATGGGACATTTATTTGCAACAGGAGGTTCTATTTCTGATAGTGAACAGAATATCTATGTAGGTACTTTAGGTCATATTGGTGCCGAAGATTTTCCTGATTATTTCGATTATGTAGCGTTGGGGCATTTACACAGACCTCAAATTGTTGGTGGAAATGATAAAATTCGATATTCAGGGTCTCCCAATGTATTAAGTTTTAGTGAAATTGGTTACGATAAAAAAATACTTGTACTAACAGTAGAAAACAGTAAAATAACCAATGTATCGGATGAAACAATTCCTTGTTTTAGATCTTTTTACAAATTAAAAGGTACGATAAATGAATGTATTGAAAAATTCCCTACAATTACTTCAAATACATACGAACTAACTCCTTGGGTTGAAATTGTCTTAAAAGAAGATAATAATATCAATATTGATGTTTTAAAAAAAGCAGCCGAAAATTACTCTTTTGAAATTTTAAAAACTTCTTTAAAAAACAGACGTCAAACAAAAGGTATTGAAGAATTGTTAGAAAATACAAAATCCATAAAAGAATTGGTTCCTGAAGAAGTGTTTAAAATGAAGTGTCAAGAAATGAGTTACGATTTAGAGAAAAATCCAGCTGTTTTAGATGCTTTTAATGAAATTTTACACACTGTTAAAAATCAATAAGGTATACTTTATATGAAAATTTTAAAAATAACGCTCCAAAATATAAATTCATTAAAATCGAACGTACCTATTGTTATTGATTTTGAAAATGACCAATTTAAAGATGTTGGTTTATATGCCATAACTGGTTCTACAGGAGCTGGAAAAACAACGATTTTAGATGCTATTACCATTGCTCTTTATCATAATGTACCTAGATTTAATGGTACAAAAGCAACCTTAACTGATGTAGTAAGCCATGGAGCAAAAGAAGCATTTAGCGCAGTTACTTTTGAAAATAACAATACGATTTATGAAGGTTATTGGGGAATTAGACTTGCCAATAAATCAGGAGTACTTCTAAAAAATCCTATTGAAAAAGTAAGTTTAAAAAACCTATCGACACAAAAAACCTTAGCAGATCAAAAACGAAAATATCTTGAGGTTGTCGAGAAGGTAACACAGTTAGATTATACACAGTTTTTACGTTCTGTTATGTTGGCACAGGGAGACTTTGCTTCTTTTCTAACAGCTAAAGGTCCGGAAAAAGGAAAACTGTTAGAACAAATCACAGGTGAACAGATTTATAAAAAAATTGGACAAAGTATTTTAGAACGAAAATCTAAAGAAGAAAACATATTAAAAGAGCTTCAATCTACCATTAATTCAGCAGATGTTTTAAATGATGAAGCTAAAAACGAATTAATTGCTAAAGACAAATCACTAGATACCCATCTTACAGAGATAGAGAAAAAAATAAAGGCAACTCAATTAATCGTTGATTGGTATATCAAACAAAATAAATTAAATGAAGAAGCTAAAGAGTTAGATGAAAAATCTGAAAAAATAGAGGCTTTCATTAAAAAACGTAAAACTGAATTAGATGCCTTAGCATTACATGAAAAAGCGATGCCTTTTAAAGAAACCATTGACAACTTTAATAGGGCAGAAAAAAGTAAAAATGATCAAATAAATCAATTAAAATTAATTGATGCTAGTTTAATTACTCTAAAACCAAAGATTGAATCTTTAGAAAAACAAGTAATAGTAAGTACTAAAGAATTAGAATTAGCAAATAAAGAGTTTAATGACTGGTTACCAAAATTTGATATCATTACCAAGTTAGATAACTCTCTGAAAATAGAGCTTGAAAACAAACAAAAAACGAGCTTACAACTTAAAGAAGTAACTACTAAAATTAAAAACTGTAAAGTAGAACAAAAAGATTTCATTGAAAAGATCAAAGAAAACAAAGAAGCAATTAAAAAATCAGAATTGTTTTTAAAAGAAAATGCCTTCTTAAAAGAAGTTACTTTAGAAATTTCATCATGGACCAAAGATTTAACTACCTTAAAAGTTGATACAAAGTCTCTAAAAGAAGATGAAAATACTATTTCATCAAAAAAGAAAGAGATTGAAAAAACTAATGCACTTTTAAAAGATGAAACGTCGCTTTTAAATCAAAAAACAACTGCTCTAAAAAAAATAGAAAAAGAATATGATGATGTTTCAGAAAAACTTCAAAAAAATAATATCACTGATCTTTTAAATCAAAAAAAGACATTCACAAAAAAAGAAGCTAACTGGACACAGTTTAAAAATCTTTCCATTCAAACTATAAATGCTCAAAAAGAGTATTCAGATATATTAGAAAAAAAGAAAACGAAAGAAAATAATTTAAAAGGTATTATTAATCAATTACAAATTGTTCAAAAAGATCTTACTAATCAAGAAAAAGCGGTATCTGATGCCACTAAAATTTTAGATTTAGAAAAAAGTATTGCGAAATATGAAACAGACCGACAACATTTAGTAAAAGGAGAACCTTGTGGATTATGTGGTGCTACAGAACACCCGTATGCTGATAACTTGAAAGTGATAAATATTTCCAAGGCAGAGGAAGAATTACTAAATCGACAAAAAAGGTTGAAAGAAATTACAAATCAAAAAAGTGATTTAGATAAAAATGAAGTTGCATTAAATACCGCTATTAAAGGGTTTAATACACAACTTAAAACTATTGAAAATGAATTGATTTCTTTTAAAACAAGTGCTACTCCCCTTTCAATAGACTGTGAATTAACAGATAGTTCTAAAATAACATCTGAATTAACACAGATAAGTAAACAAATTTCTAGGATAGATGATTCTTTGAAAGTTACTCAAAATTTGCAAAAAACAAAAAATGAATTATCAGAAACTATAAAAACTCAAAAAACAACTATAAATACGTTAAACACCTCTCTTGCAACTTACAAAGAAAAGATTAAGAATATAGAAAAAGATATTGTTGCTATTCAAAAAACAATTGACTCTTTAACCAAATCATGTAGTGAATTAGAAAAAGATTTAACTACCAAATTAGCTAAATTTAAATACGAACTACCAGCTATTTCAAATGTAGATTCTTTCATTAAAGAAATAGAAGCAGCTATTTTACAATTTAATCAAAACCAAAAAGTATCGGATCAGTTAAAAGCTAATGATAAGTTATTTAACAGTAAACTAGAAAATACAGATAAGCAATTAGAAACATACTACACCTCTGAAAAAGAATATCTACTAAGTATTAAAAATAGTGATAAAACATTTGCTGACTTACAAACTAAACGTAGCACTATTTTACCATTAAACACAAGTGTAGAAAATAAAAGAGCGACTTTAAATACCAATAAAAATAAATTAACCGAACAGCTTGATGGTATACAAAAAGAATTGCAAAAACAACTGAAAATTAAAACAGAAAAAGACACTTTAAAAACACAAAACTTAGAGGATCAAAAAAAGTTAACCAAAGAATTAAATACTTTAAAAACATCACTTAATGCGTTAATACTAAATAGTGATTTTGAAAACAAAGAAACAATTGAAAAAGCATTATTAGATAAGGAAACAGTTCTGAAATATAATGATACAAAGGAAAGTATTAAAAGAAATCAGCTTAAAATAAAAGCTTTAAAAGAGGAAAATGTAAAAGAAATAAAGAAATTAAACGAGACTAAAAAATTTGAACTCACTCAAACAGAAAGTACCTCTACTTTAGAAAATTTAAATACCGAAAAGAAAAACAATCTAACAGAAAAAGGTAAAATACAAGAAGCTTTTAGAAAAGATAAAGAAATTAGAGATCGAAACAAGAATATTTATAAAAAAATAGATGCACAAGAAAGTATCTGTACCGTATGGAGAGATTTATTCAGAGTAATAGGAAACTCTAAAGATTCTTTTAATGTATATGTACAGCGATTAACTTTAAAACATTTACTAGATCTGGCCAATGTTCATTTATATAAATTAAATAAGCGATATTCTTTAAAAATGGAAGACAATTACAAACCAAAAGAAGAGCTTAATTTTAGTTTAATTGATCATTATCAAACAGATCAAGTAAGATTAGTAGATACGTCAAGCGGGGGCGAAAAGTTTATTATTAGTTTAGCTTTAGCCTTAGGCTTATCAGATTTAGCTAGTAAAAATGTTAGAATTGATTCTCTTTTTATTGATGAAGGCTTTGGAACACTCGATAAAAACTCTTTAGAAGTAGTGATAGCTACTTTAGAAACACTGCAATCGCAGGGTAAAATGATAGGAATCATATCTCATGTAGAAAACTTAAAGGAACGTATTTCAACTCAAATTAAAATTACTAAAAAAAGTAATGGTGTGAGTGCCGTACATATTGTTTAAATAGATTTTTTGTGAGTCTGTTAAGATAGCAATAGATGTAAAGAAATTTTAATTTTTAGGAAAGACTGAAAGAAAACTTACTTAAAGGTTTAAGTAAGTTTTTTAATTGAGTTAGAAGACAGATAAAATAAGCAAAACTGACATCTTAAAGAAATACATTTTTATCAAAATAACAGATTAATTTTATTAAAAATGAAAATTAAAACATTTCACGTTGTTAATTTCGTAACAATTATTAACCTATTATTTTTTTAATTATGTTTAAATTCTCCCGATTATTATTTACTATGATCCTTTCATTAGTAATAATCACCCCTATTTTTTCTCAAAAGTTTGATCCAGGCTCTGGTAAAACTTTAATGCTGATTGGTCAAACCTTTCAAAATGAATATGAAGGTTATAAATCTGGTACAGGTTTAACTCCTGCCGGATCCTCTCATTATGCAACCTTTTTCTTAGGACAAATTGAACAAGGTGACGATGACCCAAATGCTGTATTTTTAGATCATGTAAGAAATACACAAGAAGATCCATATGCTTTAGTTGCTTTAAGTTTTAAAGATAATACTGATGCAGGTGGCTATGGACAAATGATAGATGATAGCAAACCTTTAAACACCAATGCTGTTTGGGATGCTCTATCTGATGTTAATTCTGGTAAATGGAACAAGGAAATTGACAACTTTTCTGACCTTATGAAAAACAGACCAGACACAAAATTCTATATCCGAATTGGTTATGAAGTTAGCTTACTTTTATTTGCTTATAATAACAATCAACAATATGTAGTAGACTGGTTAACTGAACAAGCTGAAAACGGTGTTAATGTATTTGACAATCCTGATACTATTAGTGAACTAGACAGACAACAATATATAAACGCTTATAATTATGTGGCTAATAGAATTCGTAATGTAAACGGTGTTACTAATGTTGATTTTGTATACCATCCTGTTAGAGGTTTAAATGATACAAAATGGTTATATCCTGGTAGTGAGTTTGTAGATTGGGTAGCCTTTTCTGTTTTTAATAACGACGTTTGTATTGAGGTAAACGGAACTAAAAATTGTGAAGGTTCAACTATTGATCCTAGCTTACAATCTAGTATTGATTTTGCTAAAGAAAAAGGACATCCAATTATGATTGCTGAGGCTGCTGCCCAAGCACCAGCTACAGCTACACCTTCTGAATTTAATAATTATTTAAATCTGTTAGATAAAGTTGTAAAAGATAATGATGTAAGAGTATTAGCCTATATTAATTCTAAATGGCCAATTCATGGTTGGGGACCTGAATGGGGAGACTCTAGAGTTGAAATTAACAATAGCGTTAGAACTAATTGGTTAAATAAATTCAGAAATAGTTCAAGGTATATTCATGCATCGGGAAGCACTACGCCACCTCCTTCACCGACTTGTACTGATGGAATTCAAAATGGAAATGAAACTGGTGTAGATTGCGGCGGTAACTGTGATCCTTGTGACACTACAACCCCACCTGATTCAGACTGTTCTGGTGATTGTCCTGATGGATACGAATTATTTGCCTGTGGACAATGTTGGGTGAACGAACAGCAAGCTCAATCTGCAGGTTGTACTGAAACTTGTAGTGATACCTCTACTCCAACTTGTAACGATGGAATTCAAAACGGAGATGAAACCGGCATAGACTGTGGTGGATCATGTCCTTATACTTGTGACACTTCTGAACTTCCAACATGTAATGATGGAGAACAAAACGGAGATGAAACTGGAATTGATTGTGGTGGTTCATGCGCAAATACTTGCGAACCAACTTCTGGTTTAAACGCTAAATTATTGCCTCCAAACGATCAAATCTTATTAACTGTTGGTCAAGATTTAAAAACTGTTGCTGAGTATCAAAGCTCTAATTTATATCCAACTATGGGAGGTGTAACTCAATATGTTGCTTTCTATAGTTTGTTAAGTCCTTCTAATCCACAATACGGTGCTTTAGGTGAAAATCCAAGCGGAACACCAACGGGTATTGATATTAATTGGGGAGCAGGTCCTTTAAATAGTCATAGTGGTGCTGTTGGTTTCCCTAACTCTAGTTTATCAATAGGAATGAGTATTGCAGAAGGTAATGAATCTGAAACATGGTGTGCTGGCTGTCTAAATCAAATGGGAAATGGTGTTTGGGATGATAATATTAAACGATTTGCAAAATTTGCAAAAGATCATAGTGACATTGCTATATATTTAAGATTAGGATTCGAATTTGATGGAGCTTGGAACAGATATAATAGTGGTCAGTTTAAAAGAGCTTGGAGACGTTTTGTTGATGTTATGAGAGCTGAAGGTGTTACCAATGTTGCTTATGTATGGCAAGCAAGTGCATCTCCTGTTGATGATTTAATTGATCAAAGAAGAGAAAATATTGAAGATTTTTGGCCTGGTGATAATTATGTTGATTGGCTTGGGTATTCTTGGTTTTTAACTCCAGATAGAGTATATCAAAGAAATGGATATCAAGCTGCAACCCAAAGACAATTAGCTGATGAAGTTATCAATTTAGCTAGATTAAAAAACAAACCTGTTAAACTTTCTGAAACTTCTCCTCAAGGTTATGATTTAAGTGCTGGTAGTAAATGTAACATCGGATTTATAGATGGGACTGCTAATTCAGGATGCCAAAACAAATCTTCTAATCAAATTTGGAATGAGTGGTATGCGCCAATGTTTGATTACGTATATGCTAACAAAGATGTTATTAGAGCTGTAGACTATATTAATGTTAATTGGGATGAAGATACTTCTAAATTCGGACCTGGAAGTGGATATGCTGAAGGTTACTGGGGAGATGCAAGAGTGCAATCAAATACAGGAATTTCTTCTAGATGGAATACAGAAATTAATAAATCTGTTTGGTTACACGGAAGTGCTAACTTAAATGCAATGCTATTAGGTAAAGTTTCTGCTAGATTAAGTACAAAAACGGTTAACTTTAATAATGATTTTATTCTTTATCCAAACCCTGCTAAAAATATTATCAATATAAAGGGATTGTCTGAAAATTCACCAATCAAAATTTATGATGTAAATGGTAGAGAAATGATGAGTACTAAAAAGAGTTCTATTAAAGTAGATGGTTTTGAAACTGGTGTTTATTTTATAAAAACTAAAAAGGGAGTCAAAACATTCATCAAGAAAAATTAATTTTTTAATATTTAAAATTAACGCCTCTGGAGTTTTCTTCAGAGGCTTTTTCATTGAAGTCATCTTGACTTTTTTTGAGAAAAAATTAAGGGTTGTAGATATTTGTGTTGCGAAACATAAAAACACAACCCTATGTACCAAGTACTAAGCAAAGATATGATAGAATTAGAAATAGT
>NZ_SJXJ01000001.1 GCF_004337695.1 Tenacibaculum sp. M341 | reverse complement strand
TTTCGTTCTTTATTGAATAGATTTGACACCACAATTACTAGTTGGAAAGGCTTTAATTTCCTAGCATTTATTGTAATCGGATTAAAGAAATTTCATAAAATTGAAAAGTCAAGATGACTTCTTTCTATTACACTTAAAAAAACAAATTATAAACTTGCTTTTTAGTAAGAAAAAAGACAAACTATTATAAAATAAATAACTTAACCCCGTTTTTAGTGTAAAAAATGATTTTCATACTCACTCTCTTCAGTATCAGACTTACTTTCATCTATCAATATAAATCCTCTACAAAACAAATAGGAAGCCGTTAAATATATACTTAAAGATATAACATCAAAAGTAATATTAGATTCATTAAAAATAGTTATGGCATAAATTGAGTCAGAAACCACCCTTAAACCAAAAGCTGCTAACAATAAAGCATTTGCTGTCCTCATATTACCTAAATAGTTTATAAGTAAAATTGAAAAAGCTAAACTCATGGTTAGACCGTAAAAAATAATAGGAAAATACGAGCTTCCCATATTACTCAACACATAAGTAAAAATAACCGCGAATAATATTGCGCCTAATGAAAAATACTTTACAATCTCTTTCTTGTAGGTTTTCCTTTTATATACATTATTACCCACTACTTCTACTAAAAACAAATGTGCTACACCATAAATAACAATACCAATAGGGAACATTTGAAGTGTATTTGTGATAATGTCTGCCAGTATGGTTAAAACAAATACAACTACTGTAGATGGGTTAACTTTTTTACTTTGATATACATACAATAACAATAACAACAATAAAGGAACTGGTTTTAAAGAATTTCTAAAAACTTCATTATCCACTTCAACACTATATAGCATGTATAAATACATTAGAGAAGTTGAAATGAACAACGTCATTAGAATTATGTTCGCTTTAGCTTTCATTATTACTATTTATAATTGATAACTTTTATTCTTTAATTATTTCTAATAAAATTTCGTTTTTGTTAATTTACTATATGTTATTTGGTTTTTATAAACTATCACAATAAAGACTTAGCTATAAATGCTTTACAAATATAAAACTGAGCTGTTATATAAGTAATCATAATTATTGGTGACAAAATAGGTGCTGGGCTATGAAATTTATATAAAGCCAAAACACTATCAGAAATGATAAAAATTAAAGCCCCTATTAGCAACCATAAATTTTCAGTTACTTTATTTTTCATGTAATTTAATAAAGAAACTGTTCCAAAAGTTGAAATGATTAATCCGTATATAATTACAGGAATAAACAATTCTTTTAAATTACTCTGTATTACATAAATGATTCCTGCGAAATAGAGAAAAAACATTCCTAAAGAAATCAGTTTTGTCGTCATTTTTATCTTAGGTAGATATCCTGCAACCAACTTAATGTAGATTAGATGCATAATCGTAAATGATAATAACCCTAAAACAAAATAATTTTCAGGAAACATTAACAAAACATCACCCCAAAATGCAAAGAATAGAGCTGATATAAACCAAAAATTGGGTTTTGTAACACTTACCAAATATAAAACTGCCAAAACACAAGTAATTAAAGGTTTAAAAATTAATTCAAGTACTCTGTGTTCATATATCGTTGCATATATATCTGCACAAGATATAATCAAAAACAAAATAGAAAAGAACGTTTTTTTAGTAATCATTAAATTATGTTTATCCTTTTTTCAATATGTAAATCCTATATTAAACAATAGTTGTTTTAAACGCCAAAAATATTATTTGATCATTTCAATAAAGTCTAGCTCTGATATTATAGGAATTCCTAAATCTTGAGCCTTTGTTAATTTACTAGGTCCCATGTTATCTCCTGCAACTATATAATTTGTTTTTTTAGATATTGAACTGCTAACTTTTCCTCCATTATCTTCAATGGCTTTCTTTAGTTCATTTCTACTCATTTCATGAAAAACTCCAGAAACAACAAAAACATTCCCCTGTAATTTGTCGGTAAGGTTTTCTAACGTTTCAGCAGAAACTTCTAATTGTACTCCATAAGATTTCAATCTCTCAACTAAAGCTATATTATTTTCATCTTGTGAGAAATTAATAATACTTTGTGCAATTCTATCTCCAATTTCATCAACAGCAATTAATGTTTCTAAATCAGCTTGCATTAGATTATCAATAGATTTGAAATGCTTAGCTAATTTTTTAGCTACGGTTTCACCAACAAATCTAATTCCTAAAGCAAACAATACTTTTTCAAAAGGAATTTCTTTTGATTTTTCGATTCCTGCCACCATATTTTGAGCTGATTTCTCTGCCATTCTCTCTAAAGGAATGATTTGTTCTTTTTTAAGCTCATATAAATCAGCATAATTTTTTATCAATCCTTCCTTTCTTAACAAATCAACAGTCTCTCCTCCTAAACCATCAATATCCATTGCTTTTCTACTGATAAAATGCTGAATTCTACCTGTAATTTGTGGTGCACAACCAAATTCATTCGGACAATAATGCTTTGCATCTCCTTCTGTTCTAACTAATTCTGTTCCGCATTCAGGACAATGAGTAGCATACACTGTCTTCTCAGAATCCTTCGGACGTTTTGTAGTATCAACTTTTATGATTTTAGGAATTATTTCACCACCTTTTTCTACAAAGACAGTATCTCCTACTCTAATATCTAATTTTTCAATTTGATCTGCATTGTGTAAAGAAGCTCTTTTTACTACAGTTCCTGCCAAATGAACTGGCTCTAAGTTAGCTACAGGAGTAATAGCACCTGTTCTTCCTACTTGGTAAGAAATCTCATTTAAAACAGTTGTTACTTGTTCTGCTTTAAATTTATAAGCAATTGCCCAACGAGGAGATTTAGAGGTATACCCTAATTCTTCTTGCTGCTGTAAACCATTAACTTTAATTACAACACCATCTGTTTCATATGGTAAATCATGACGCTTCTCGTCCCAATAATTCACAAATTTTAAAACTTCTTCAATCGACTTAGCTAAAGAAATTGTTTCAGGAATTTTAAACCCAAAACTTCTGGCAGCCTCTAAACTTTCAAAATGCGTTTTATATTTTCTTTCGTTAGTAACTACTTGGTATAACAAACAATCTAAAGGTCTTTTAGCTACTTCTGTACTATCTTGTAATTTTAAACTTCCACTAGCAGTGTTTCTTGGATTTCTATAAGGTTCTTCTCCATTCTCAACTCTTTCTTCATTCATTTTATGAAAACCTTCTAGCGGTAAAATAATTTCACCTCTCATTTCAAAATCTGATAAGAAATCTTTTTTAGGTAATAATGGTAAAGATCTAATAGTTCTAATATTTGTTGAAACATCGTCTCCTTGAAAACCATCTCCTCTGGTTACAGCTCTTACAAACTCACCATTTTCATAAGTTAAATTAATAGAAGCACCATCATATTTTAACTCACAAGTATATTCTATTTCTGTTGTACCTAAATTCTTTTGAATACGTTTTTCCCAGTCTAACAAATCCTCTTTAGAATAAGAGTTATCTAAAGAATACATTCTGTTTTTATGAGTAATAGTCTCAAAATTCTTTGTAACTCCTCCTCCAACTCTCTTTGTAGGAGAATTTAAATCAAAAAACTCTGGATTTTCTTCTTCTAACTTTTCTAACTCTTTCAATTTAATATCAAACTCATAGTCTGATATAGTAGCATTATCTAAAACATAATAATTATAATTATGCTGATTTAACTCTTCTCTTAAAGATTCTATTTTTTCTTTAATACTCATTTTATCTTTTTACTTTTCCTGTTAATACACTTACTCCTTTTGGAAATGGATTACCTGAAGAACGCCTGAACGAAACAATTTGTCCTGTATGCCAAAGAGCATCACCAATAGGTCCATTTAATTGATTCCAAAAAGGATATTCAGCTACTTTACCATTCCCTCTTTTTAATTTCATTACATATTGTGATAAATCTGTAGCCTTTCTTAAAATATCACTCGATTTTTTAAAGTTTTCCAATGTCATTTTACGCATTTCTTTAAACGAAAGCGATCCTTCTTTAGGAAACTTCATTTCTGTATTTTCTAATGTACTTAATGTCATTATTGATAACACTAAAATATGATCTACTGTTTCAAAAACACTTCTGGTATTATCTCCTGGTTTATACGCTAAATCTTTTTCTGTTAAACCTTCAGTTGCCCAATAATAACGAAAACCTAATCCATCAATAGTTCTACTTGCAACAGTACCTGCTGTATATTCTTTTGGAGCTTCTGGAATTTCATAATAAGGTAAATCTTGAGCATTCATATTTATAACATAAAATAGAATTGTAAAAACTGTAGTTAGTAATTTCATTAGTGTTTGTTTAATTGGCTAATTTAATGAAAACTTTCATAGATTTTATTGAATTCAAATTGCGTTATTAACAAAAAAAATCCTTCTGAGAAAACCTCAAAAGGATTAAATTAATATTTATATTTAATGGTATAAATTACTTTTTTATAAGCTTTAAAACTTCACTTCCTTTATCCGTTTTAAACAAAGCAAAATAAATACCTGTGTTTAATTTTTCTATAGGTATAGAAAGCTGATCTGTATTTAAGTTAGTTAAATCAATAGCTTTTTCTCCTAATATATTGTACACTTTTACAGCATTAATCATACTATTATTAGTTGTTATATTCCAAATTGATGAAGATGGATTAGGAGATACAGAAAATGCTATCGATTTTTCATCATCTATACTTGCTGTTGATGATTTATAGAAATAAATATTATCAATCCAAATATTTCCATTTCCGTCATATTTTAACTGATCTACTTTAGTTAAATCTACCACATCACTAAAACTAGATAAAGGAATATCAACACTATTCCATTCTTCTACGGTTCCTGAAGGAATTAACAAATATTCTTTTTCCATTGCTGGTGTTGATACCGCCGAAGAATTGATTAAGAAAAATCCTAAATCGGTAGAGCTTTTTGCCCAAAAATCTATATGAATGTGTGTTTTACCAGATACATCAACTGGAGCAGAAAAAGCATGACCTTGATAGTTTAATCCTCCTAATTTAATCGTATTATTTCCGCCAATTATTTCCTCTGCGAACGTTGTACTTTGTCCCCAATCAGGATTGAAGTTTGTACCAGACACGTTGGTATAGGCATCACTATAAATAGAAATCACCTCAAATGCTGTTTCATCTCTAGTAGGAGCTGTAGCACCTGCTGCTGGCTCTTCAATAGTACAAGCATTAGCACATGAGCCTCCACAGTCAACACCTTCTTCGTCACCATTTTTTAAACCATCTGAACAAGTAGCTGCTAATACTACTCCTCCATCAAAATCATCAAAATAATAAGTATCGTCATTTCCTGCATTAGCATCTCCAAAATCAGTAAAAATCACCAATTTTGAATATTTAGATAAACCAGCTCCAAAATCTACGCTTATATTTTGCCAACCAGTTCCTGTAGTAGTAAAAGCTAATTCTGTATTTCCATCTGGTCCTTCAAATTTTAGCAAATGTGATCCGCTTGAACCAGTTCCTGTTCCGGTAGGATTTATTCTAAAAGTAATAGTGTTATTACTATCATCAGATAAATCAACAAATTGTGTAAGCACCAGTGATGCTCCGTCAAAAGCCATATTAGCTCCTATTAATTTTAATGTTTTGTTACTTGCATCGCTTGGATCTGCCTCATAACTTACAGAAGCTCCATTAAAAGCTTCAAAATTCTCGTCTGCTACATCCGTAAAATCTATAGGAAACACCTGAGCATACCCTAAAGAAATTATGAACATAAAGATAACGGGGGTAACTTTTCTAATCATTCTATATTGTTTTGTTTGTAAAAATTGTTTCATACAATTTACGCAATTTTAAGCAAAACAAAAAATAACAACCTAAATACAAGTAACTTAACAATAAAAAAGAGACTACTTTAAAAGTAATCTCTTTTGATTTATCATAAAATAGTATTGTAACTATTTCAATTTTATCTACTAATAATAGGTAAATCTACGAACTTTAGCGATATGCTTTGCTAAACGCATTACTTGATGAGAATATCCATACTCATTATCATACCAAATGTAGATTACAATTGTATTACCATCAGCAATTGTAGCTTTGCTATCAAAAATTGAAGGAGCAGTTGTTCCTACGATATCAGAAGAAACTAATTCGTTATTTAATGAATATTTAATTTGCTCTACTAAATCACCTTCTAAAGCATACTTTTTCATAATTGAATTAATAGCATCTACTGAAGCTTCTGAATTCAATTGTAAATTTAAAATAGCTAAAGATCCATTAGGTACTGGTACTCTAATTGCGTTAGAAGTTAATTTTCCTTCTAAAGCAGGCAATGCTTTTGATACTGCTTTTCCAGCACCTGTTTCAGTAATTACCATGTTTAAAGCAGCTGCTCTTCCTCTACGGTACTTTTTGTGCATATTATCAACCAAATTTTGATCGTTTGTATATGCATGAATTGTTTCTAAGTGTCCTTTTTTAATACCGTAATTATCTTCTAATACTTTTAAAATTGGAGTAATAGCATTAGTAGTACAAGAAGCAGCAGAAAAGATATCTATGTTATCAGGATTGTTCTCTAAATGGTTTACACCGTGAACAATATTTGGTACTCCTTTACCTGGTGCAGTTAATAATACTTTACTTGCTCCGTTTGGTACTAAATGACGACTTAATGCTTCTTTATCTCTAAAAGCACCTGTGTTGTCTATAATTAAAGCATCGTTAATACCGTACTTAGTATAATCAATATCTTCTGGTTGCGCTGCAGAAATCATATAAACGGTCGTTCCGTTAATGATTAAAGCGTTATTATCAGCATCAACTTGAACTGTCCCTAAGAAATCACCGTGAACAGAATCAACACTTAATAAAGAAGCTCTTTTTTCTAAAACAGATTGATCTATTTTTCCACGAGTAACAACAGCTCTTAATCTTAATTGAGAACCTTTACCCATTTTACTACTTAACTCACGAGCTAATAAGCGTCCGATACGTCCAAAACCATATAATACAACATCTTTTGGAGCTATTTGATTTGCTTGAGTAGCATCTTTAAGTTGATTTTTAACAAAATCAACTTTATCTAAATTACTATCGTCAATTAAGTGATATTCGTAAGCTAACTTACCAATATCTAACTTTGATGCTGGTAACTCTATTGATTGTATAGCTTTTGCTATTTCTAAAGCATCTTGAATAGAAATTGGCTTTGCTACAAACTCTCTAGCATAATCTATTAAGTTAAGAACTTCACTAGCTCTTTTATCTACTAAAGGGTTTCTAAATAGCACTAATTCAATAGACTTGTCGTACCATAAGTCGTTTACAACATTAATGAATTCTGTGGTTGCTCTACGTGTTTGAGCTTGTGCTACCACTTCTTTTTCGTAATTTGTTATTGTTGACATAGTTGTGTGTTAACTAATATTAAAATTTTTGCAAAAGTAGTTATTTCAAACGATTTCGTAACTTTTTTAAAATAAAAAACTCGATATTTTTTTATATCGAGTTTTTTATTGTATTAGAAATTATTAAAATTTATACCTTTCTACTTCTCCTTTAAGGTTCAACATTTCAATGTACATTCTATCATTGGTCTTCCCATAAGTTTCTAAAATTGAAACTGCTTGTGATGCGTTTAAGATTTCTTTACCATTAATTTTAGTTATAATGAAACCTTTTCCAACTTCGAAATACTCAAACCCTTTGTTTGAAGATTCTACTATTTTGGCACCTCCTTCAATGTTTAATTTTTTCTTATCTGATTCTGTTAAATCTTTCAAAATTACACTAAACCTATTAGATACAAACGAAGTTCTCTTGCTCAAAGTAACCGTTTTCACTAACTCTTCACCGTCTCTGTCAACAGTTAAATCAATTACTTCTCCTGGTCTTTTGGCTTTTAATTGTCCTTTAAGATCTGAAAATTTAGAAATTTTTACATTATTTACCTTCGTAATAACATCTCCTGCTTTTAAACCTGCTTTTAATGCATCACTATCTTCATCAATAGACCCAATTCTTACTCCTTCTACTTCATCAAAACTATTAGGATCTGGTCTAAAACCAATTAATGCTTCTTGTACATTTCCATATTCTAATAAATCATCTACAATCTTTTTAGTTATGTTAGACGGTACTGCAAAAGAATATCCTATGTATGAACCTGTTCTTGATGTAATAGCTGTATTAATACCTATCAATTCTCCTCTTGTATTTACTAATGCTCCACCACTATTTCCAGGATTTACAGCTGCATCAGTTTGTATAAAAGAATCTACCACGTTTTTGCTTCCTTCTAAATCTCTTCCTTTAGCACTAATAATTCCTGCTGTTACAGTAGAATTTAAATTATAAGGATTACCTACAGCCAGCACCCATTCTCCTATTCTTGCATTGTCAGAATTACCAAATGTAATATAAGGTAACTCAATGTCTGAATCTATTTTTAATAAAGCAATATCATTATCAGGATCAGTACCAATTAATTCTGCAATTACTTTTTTTCTGTTGTTTAAAGTAATTTCAATTTCTGTAGCTTGATCAATAACATGATTATTGGTTACAATATATCCATCCGAAGAAATGATTACACCACTTCCTGTTCCTACTTGCTGTCTCTTACTTCTACCAGATCCTCCAAAAAATTCATCTAAAGGATTATAAACCTCTTTTACAGCTGTATTTTTAACATGTACTACAGCATTTACTGTTTTTTCTGCTGCTTCTGTAAAATCAGTAGGCTCTGCAACTGTATTTACAATTGCTGGTGTATAATTAGCTCTAACGGTTTGTAAAGCTGGTTCTGCTGTTTTTTCAATAATAAGTTGGGGTTGTTCTATAAATAATTTGTAACCTCCTAACGCAAACACTCCTCCTAAGAAAGCGATGCCTAAAATTCCAAATACTCTCTTCATAATTACTAAATTTTGTTACTCAAATATACAATTTAAACATTTTAACTCAATCTGTTTAACTTCATTTTAACGCACTTTAACCAGTGTTTAACAGTACTCTTATCTTATGTAAATATGTATCTTTGCGACACATGAAAATTACTTTTAAAAAATACCAAGGAACTGGGAACGACTTTATAATAGTCGATAATAGAGCGAATAACTTTCCAAAAGAAAATGTTCAAATTATCAATTCATTATGCCATCGTAATTTCGGAATTGGAGCAGATGGCTTCATTCTTCTTGAAAATGATGAAGATACAGACTTTAGAATGGTTTATTTCAATGCTGATGGAAATGAAAGTACAATGTGTGGTAATGGAGGAAGGTGTATTGTCGCTTTTGCTCATCAATTAGGAATTTTTGAGCACTCAACAACCTTTAATGCTATTGATGGACTGCATCACGCAACTATAAAAGACAATATTGTTTCTTTACAAATGATTGATGTAAATAGTGTAGATATAAAAGAAAATTATGTTTTTACTAATACTGGATCTCCTCATCATGTTGAATTAGTTTCTGATATTGGAAATTTTGATGTTTTCAATAAAGGAAGAGACATTAGAAATAACATATATGGTAAAGAAGGTAGTAATGTAAATTTTGTTGAACCACTTGGTGAGGGTGCTTTTAGATTAAGAACTTACGAAAGAGGTGTAGAAAATGAAACCTTGGCCTGTGGTACGGGTGCAACTGCTGCTGCAATAGCAATGTACGCTACTAATAAAACCAACAAAAATACCATTGACTTAAAGGTTGAAGGTGGAAATTTGACAGTATCTTTTGATTATAATAACAATATATACTCAAATGTATTTTTAAAAGGTCCTGCTGATTTTGTTTTTGAAGGTAACATTATTGTGTAATATTTCTTTAAAATCTTTAAGTTTACAGCTACTAAATTAATTTAATGAATACATTAAAAGGAAAACTAGTTTCTTTAAAGGCTATAGAACCTGAAGATCTCGAATTTTTGTTTACAATTGAGAATGATGAATCTTTCTGGGAATTAAGCAACACACAAGCTCCTTTTTCTAAATTTTTATTAAAGCAATATATTGAAAACTGTCATTTAGATATATATGAAGCCAAACAACTTCGATTAGCCGTTAAAGAAAATGGTACTAATAAAAATGTAGGTTTAATTGATTTATTTGATTTTGATCCAAAAAATAAAAGAGCTGGAGTTGGAATCATTATTCATACAAATTCTCAAAAAAAAGGATATGCTTCTGAGGCTTTAAGTTTATTAATTAATTATAGTTTTATACATTTACAGCTGCATCAACTTTATGCTAATGTTACAAGTGATAATAATAACAGCTTGCATTTATTTAAAAAGCATAATTTTAAACAAATAGGTATAAAAAAAGATTGGATTTTATCAAAAGGTGCTTATAAAGATGAAATCTTATTTCAACTGATTCATGAAAAATAAATTAATTTACATTGTAGTTGCACTATTTTTAATTGGTGGTATTTTTGGTTTTTCTTATTACAAAAAAGTGTTTGGAAAAACTGTTATTAAAGATGCTGAAATATTTATTCCTACAAATAGTAATTTAGATGAAGTTTCCAAACTTATAAGTAATGTAGTTGAAAACACAAGTGATTTTACCTTTGTTGCAGGTTTAAAAAAATACAATAAACCAAAGGCTGGTAGGTATTTATTAAAAAAAGGAATGACTACCAATGCTCTTGTTAATTTATTAAGATCAGGAAATCAAGTGGCTGTTAAAGTTACTTTTAACAATCAAGATTCATTAGAAAAATTAGCTGGTAGAATAGCACAACAAATAGAAACTGATAGTGTTTCTTTGTTAACTGCAATGACTGACATTTCTTTTTTAAAAAAACAAAATCTTGATAAAAGATCTGCTCTTGCAATGTATATTCCTAATCAATATGAATTTTACTGGAATACTAGTCCTGAAAAATTCAGAGATAAAATGTTGAGTTATTACAACAAGTTTTGGAATAAAAATAGGACTGCAAAGGCTGAAAAACTTGGACTTACAAAAAATCAAGTTTCTACATTAGCCTCGATTGTTCAAAAAGAAACCGCCAAAGTTTCTGAAAGACCAACAGTTGCTGGATTGTATTTAAATAGATACAAGAGCGGCTGGGCATTACAAGCTGATCCAACGGTTATTTATGCTTTAAAAGAAAAAAATGGACAAGATTTTATTGTTAAACGTGTTTTGAATAAAGATTTAGAAATAGATTCACCATACAATACTTATAAAAATGTAGGCTTACCTCCTTCTCCAATTGGTATGCCTGATATTTCTGCTATTGATGCCGTTTTGAATCCAGAACAACATCAATATTATTATATGTGTGCTAGTGTAGATAAAATCGGATTTCATGATTTTGCCAAAACTTTAGCACAGCATAACAGAAATGCAGCTAAATATCAGCGTTGGATCAGTAAACAAGGAATTAAAAGATAATTTTTTACTCAAATAATCATTTTTTTTACAACATTACAAACTAGCTTTCAATACTTTAATTTTACCATTAAAATTTTAGCGATAATTTTTTAGAAAAAAATAACATTTTTAACAATAATACAGGTTTTTAACACGTTAATAGCTTAGTTTAGTTGAAACTACTGTTTTTTTAACAAAAATTTATTCTTCAATAAATTAACCTATTTTAGGAATTTTAACAAGTTAAACGAAGCAGAAATTATGTTTTTTCTATTTTAAAACCCTCTTTACTATAAAAATAATAATACCGAAAAAACAAGTGTCTTTTTCGGTGTATTGCCATTTGTATTTTTATCATATATTTGCCCCCGCTAAACAGAAAGTATATTAATTATCAGAAATTTAGGACTTTTGTTACTAGTGCTATTAGTTTCTAGTTTTACAAAAGAAAAAGAAATTAAGACAACCAAAGTTACACCTAAAAACTACTACAAAGCTACAGAGGAGATTTTAATCTTAGAAAAAGATTTTATTGGGTTTAAAGAAGCATTAGCTTTTAAAGAATCTCAAGGTAGATATAGAGTTATTAATAAATTAGGGTATTTAGGAAAGTATCAGTTTGGAAAAAGCACTTTAAGAAGATTCAAAATTTACAATTCTCAAGAATTTCTTAAAGATCCACAATTACAAGAGAATGCTTTTATAGCTCTTTGTAAAGTGAATAAATGGATTTTAAGGAGAGACATCTCTCGTTTTATTGGGAAACGAATTGATGGAGTTTTAGTAACCGAATCAGGAATTTTAGCTGCTGCGCATTTAGCCGGAGCAGGAAATGTTAAGAAGTTTTTACGTTCTTATGGTAAATTCCAATTTAAAGACGCTTTTGGAACCTCAATTAAATCTTATATGAGAAAATTTGCAGGATACGATGTATCATATATTAAAGCAGATAAATTCGCTAAGGTTTAATAAAAAATATCAAATTAAAAGTTTAAAAGGGAAACAGTTATATCTGTTTCCCTTTTAAGTTTTATAATATTTACTGAAATAAGTCTGACGAAATTTTAAATAAATAATTATTTATTTTGAGAACTATTAAAGAATCAAATTTCATAAATCAGCATAACTCATTAAATAATTATTTCTTAAAAGTAAACCTCAAAAAACTAACTAACAGGATTATAAATTTCAACCTGTAATAATTGAATACTTTATTTATTTTAATTGCATTGAGTCATTGCACATCAATAATCTGATGAAAACAACTGATCAAAAGTTTTTCAGATAGTTTTGGATAAAAAAAATCGCCTAAAATAAATTTAGACGATTATTAGTATTATAAATCTTGAAAGATTGCGTGCATCATTCTCTTCTTATCATTGATGCTCTCTTCTAATGCAATCATCGTTTCTGTTCTACTAACTCCATGAATTTCATCTATTCTGTAGATGATATCCTTAGCATCGTTAGTGCTCTTTGCTCTAACTTTACAGAAGATGTTATACTTACCTGCAGTTACATAAGCTACAGTAACGTTTGGAATTAATCTTAAATTATCAATAACGTGTTGAGTCATTGACGTTTTTTCAAGAAATATTCCAACGTGAGCTATAAAAGAATATCCCATCTTTTCATAATCTAACGTAAGTGTAGAACCTTGAATAATTCCTTCGTCTTCCATTTTCTTTACTCTAACATGAATAGTACCTGCTGATACTAATAATTTTTTAGCGATGTCGGTAAAAGGTGTTCTTGCATTCTCGATTAAAATATCTAATATTTGATGATCGATTTCGTCTAATACAAATTTCTTCATTTTTAAATTTTATTCATAGTAGACCACAAAAATATGAATAATTAATAACAAATAACAAGTTTTTGGCATGTTAAATTTAATAATTAATAATACTTTATTGACCGAAAACGATTTCGGTATGGCCTATATATTCGTTTAAGTTCCCTTTTTTTTGTTCTTTTAATTTTGAAATTAATTGATTCTCTACTACTTGATCTATGTATAAGAATGCAACGTCTTCTTTTTGTTCGTTTCTATGGATAACATCATAAAAATTTTTAATGTTATCTGGTATATTAAAATAAGGTTTATAGACTTTAAACTCAGTGTTAACAGTGATATGATAAATACCTTGAATTAAAGCATAAAAATTAAATTCTCTTGTTTTTTCTCTCTCATAATCATCTGGGTAATGTCCTGCTTCAATTAAAATTGTATTATGCCCCAATTTTTGAAAGTTATCTCCTGTAGCTGTAGGATAAAATTCATCTGTATACCTACCAATATGATCTGGAATAATTTGTTGTAATAATTCATTCATAGCAACAATTACATTCATAGTTGCAATTCTTCCATCTGTTAGCTTTCTTGTTTCTTCTTCAGAAGGTGCTAAAAATGAAATGGTTGCTGGCTTCTCAGTTCCTTTTACTCCAAAAATTGTGCGTTGATCGTGTAAATTGAAACAAAAATGTGGATTAAACTCATCTAAATGTTTCCTTAAAAGGACACTTTCACAAGCTTTTAAATCAACAGCATCTCTATTTAAATCTACTTTATTAGCATTCACCCTAGTATATGCCAATGCTCCATCTGGATTTAACATTGGAATTATCTCTATAGTACAACTGTCTATTATTTCTTTTACAATACTAGGATTGGTATTTTGAGTCATAAAATTTAAGAAATCAAAAACAGCTTTTGTACCTGTACTTTCATTTCCATGCATTTGACTCCAAATTAAGATTCGCTTTTCTCCTTTACCAAATCTTAATTTATAAATATCTCTCCCTTGCTCTGACTTACCAATTATTTCTTTTGAAACAAATCCGTTTAACTCAACATACAAAGGTTCAATATCTGTTAACGTAATCCATTTTCCGTGTAACTTTTTCTCTTTTACATCAGGATATACTTCCTGTAAAAAATCTATATCTAAAATATTCATCATCTAAATTGAAAACCACGACTTCACAAGTTCTCTTTCTACGGGGGCTACAGAGTTATGTACATAATCATTTTTTATAGCATCATATTTATAGTCTAAACTCCATTCTTCTATGTTAGCATGTAATTCTTTTAATGAATTGCAAATAAACGTTAACTCATCATTTGTAACTGTAGGATGAAGAGATAAACGAACCCAACCTGGTTTTTCTACATTACAACCTTCTAAAATTTTACTTTCAATAGATTTTGAAGTTACTCTATCAACATTTAATAAAAAGTGACCATAAGTACCTGCACAAGAACAACCACCTCTGGTTTGTATACCAAAACGATCGTTTAATAATTTTACTACTAGATTAAAATGATACTTTTCAAAATAAAAAGAAAATATACTTAATCTTTCTTTATGATTTGGCGCTAAAATATGTACTCCTGATAATTTTTCTAAACAATCAAATAGTACTTTATTAATTTCATCTTCACGCTTTTTTATAACGTCTGTACCCATTTGATCTTTTAACTGAATTGATAATGCAATTCGAATTGTTTGTAAAAAAGCAGGTGTTCCTCCATCTTCACGCGTTTCTACATCATCTATATAATCATGTTCTCCCCAAGGATTTGTGTATGTTACAGTTCCTCCTCCTGGGTTATCAGGAATCATGTTTTTGTATAACTTCTTGTTAAATACCAAAACTCCAGAACTTCCTGGACCTCCTAAAAACTTATGTGGTGAAAAGAAAATGGCATCTAAATACTCATCTTCATTTTCAGGATGCATATCAATATCTACATAAGGAGCACAGCATGCAAAATCAACAAAACATAAACCATTATATTTATGAATTAATGCTGCAACTTTGTGATACTGTGTTTTAATACCTGTTACGTTAGATCCACCAATAATAGATGCTATTTTAATAGGTCTATCTTCGTATTCCTTAATTTTTTGCTCAAACAAATCTAAACACACCAATCCTTCATTATTACAAGGAACCACTTCCACATCGGCAATGGTTTCAATCCATGAAGTCTGATTAGAATGATGCTCCATGTGACTTACAAAAACAATCGGTTTTTTGTCTAGCGGAACTTCTGTATGATCTTTTAAATTTTCAGATATTTTTAATCCTAAAATACGTTGGAACTTATTAACTACTCCAGTCATTCCTGATCCTTCAGTAATTAATACATCATCTTTTGATGCATTTACATGTTGCTTAATGATTTTTCTTGCTTCATGATAAGCCAAAGTCATTGCTGCACCAGTGGTAGACGTTTCTGTATGTGTGTTGGCTACAAAAGGTCCAAACTCATTCATTAACTTTTCTTCAATTGGTCGATATAAACGACCACTCGCTGTCCAGTCTGTATATATTAATTTTTTTTCTCCATAAGGAGTGGTAAACGTTTGGTCAACTCCTATAATATGTTTTCTAAACTGATTAAAATATTGCTCTAAACTCATTCCCTTATTGTTTACGCGTTACGAATTTCTATAAAATTATTGAATCTACACATTCCTTACTTAATATTTAACAACCCTAGTAATTTTGTATGGTTTTATATAAAATGAAAAAACTCGCACTAGGCGAGTTTTTTGTTAAGCTATTATTTCTTTTATTTCAGATATAAATCGTTCTGCTAAATCATCTGCTTTTGTTTGCGATTTAGCTTCGGTATAAATTCGAATAATGGGCTCAGTATTTGATTTTCTTAAATGAATCCATTCTTCTGCAAAATCAATTTTTACACCATCAATTATATTTACATCTTCATTTTTATACTTCTCTGCCATAGTAGATAAAATTTCATCTACATTTATTTTAGGAGTTAATTGAATTTTATTCTTACTCATAAAATAACTAGGATAACTATCTCTTAATGTTTTACAAGATACTTTTTTTGTAGCTAAGTGCGATAAAAATAAAGCAACACCTACTAAAGAATCTCTACCATAATGTGAAGCAGGATAAATAATACCACCATTACCTTCTCCACCAATAACAGTATCAGTATCTTTCATCATTTGTACTACATTTACTTCACCAACAGCACTTGCCGTATACTTTCCGCCATGTTTTTCAGTTACATCACGTAAAGCTCTAGATGAAGATAAATTAGAAACAGTATTTCCTCCGTTCATTTTACCTAACACATAATCGGCACAAGCAACTAAAGTATACTCTTCACCAAACATTGATCCGTCTTCAGATATTAATGCCAAACGATCTACATCAGGATCTACAACAATACCTAAATCTGCTTTTTCTTTTACTACTAATTCAGAAAGATCTGTTAAGTGTTCTTTTAAAGGTTCTGGATTATGAGGAAAATGACCATTAGGCTCACAATATAATTCTACGCATTCTACACCTAACTCTTTTAATAAAGCAGGAATAGCAATACCACCAGTAGAATTTACACCATCTACTACTACTTTAAAATTAGCACCTTTAATAGCATCTTGATCTACTAAATCAAGTTTTAAAACTTCTTGAATATGTTTTTCTATGTAATCGTTTTTACTTTCAACAGTACCTAAACTATCTACATCAGCAAAATCAAAATCTTCTTTATCGGCAATACTTAAAATTACCTTACCATCTTCACCATTTAAAAACTCTCCTTTCTCATTTAATAATTTTAATGCATTCCATTGTTTCGGGTTATGTGACGCTGTTAAAATTATTCCTCCATCTGCTTTTTCAATAGGAACTGCCACTTCTACTGTAGGGGTTGTAGACAATCCTAAATCAATAACATCGATACCTAAACCAATTAAAGTATCAGATACTAAACCGCTAATCATTTTACCAGAAATACGAGCATCTCTACCAATAACAATCTTTATTTTTTCTTTTTCTGAATTTTTATTTTTTATGAAAGTACCATAAGCAGCTGCAAATTTTACAGCATCAATAGGAGTTAAATTATCTCCTGTGTTACCACCAATAGTACCTCTAATCCCTGAGATTGATTTTATTAATGTCATCCTTTCTTTTTTGGTTTCGAGCAAATATAAACATCTAAAATAGATGTGTTGCCAATTAAACTTTAAAATATCATATGTTAACAAAAATGACCATTCTTTTTTATAAGAATGCCTATTATTCACATAAAAAACCACTGCTTAAACAGTGGTTTTATAAATATTATGATTGTTTTATGCTTACAGAGCAAACATAAAACCAGCGTTTATGTATCCTCCAGATCCAATTCCTGAATAAGAAGCTCTTAACGCTACAGAATTACTTAATTTGTATTCAAAAATTGGTCTAAAGTAAAAACCATTTCCTAAATTGTTAATTCCAATAGCATATCCCATATCTAATCCAAGATCAATATCGCTAGTTGCATGAAAACGTCCTGCAATAGCTAAAGGTAATATAATAGAATTTCCATCTGTTATAACTGCAAGTCCTGTAGCAGCACCAACACTAAATCTATCTTCAGCATTGAATAAATAGTCTACATCACCTCCTACAACAAAAGAAGATCCTCCGTTAGTAGTAACACCAATATGACCACCTACTCTTAATTGTCCGTCTTGCGCATTTGAATTAATAGCAAATGCTACTAAAAACATTAGAAATACAATTTTTCTCATTTTTTAAAATTTTAATTTTTTGTTTTATTCATTAACGACAAATATACTCTTAAAGTATAGCTACGAATTTATCAAACTTTATTCCAAAAAAAAAGAATCACTAAAATAAATGGGAATTACTCCACATATTTAATGAGTTGAATATTTAGCAAAACCAACTTAAATTACTAAAAATAAACTACTAACAAAACACTATCTTAAAATCAAAAGTGTTCCTCAAACATTTAATTTTACAATAAGAAAAACCTTCTGTTTAGAAGGTTTTTCATTTATCTTTCTTACTGTTTTAGATGTACTATTTTATAAAAGTTCTACTTGTGTAAGTATAATATTTGGGGGGCGCATTAAGAACTTTTATAAAATTGCTCAACCTAATGTGGTAGTTTATCTTTAAACAAACCATATAAGAAAGTACCAATAATAGATGATAATAAAACGATAACTAAAGGTAAATACCCTACACCTATTAGTGTAAACATTGGTCCAGGGCAAACTCCTGCTAAAGACCAACCTAAACCAAAAATTACACCTCCAAACATATAACGTTTAAAGCTTTTGGTTTTAGGATTTAATGCTATTTTTTCTCCATAAAAAGATTTAATTTCTAACTTTTTAATTAATTGTATTCCTACTATTCCTATTATTAATGCAGAACCTATAATACCATACATATGATATGACTGGAATTTAAACATTTCATATATGCGAAACCAAGAAGCTGCTTCAGACTTAAACATTGTGATTCCTAAAAGAATTCCTATAAATAAATATATAATTGTTCTCATTACTTAAAATATTAAAGGGAACATTAAATGAACCATTAACAATCCTCCTAAAAAGAAGCCTATTACTGCAATTAGCGAAGGCAACTGCAAATTACTTAATCCTGATATTGCATGTCCAGAAGTACATCCTCCAGCATATCTTGCACCAAAACCTACAAGAAGACCACCTATTATTAAAATCACAACCGATTTAAAACTTAATAAAGCTTCCTTCTGAAATAATTTTGTGGGTAAATAAGCTTCACCTGCGCTATTAAACCCTAAATTCTTTAAATCACTAACTGTATTAGGGTTTATAATTACTGTAGCATCAACTGTTAAATAATTAGATGCTATAAATCCTCCTATAATAGTTCCTAACACCACTATTAAATTCCATTTTTGTAATTTCCAATCAAACTTAAAAAAGTTAGTTTTTTGTCCTGCTCCGCAAATGGTACACATTGTTCTAAGATTGGCAGACATTCCAAAATTTTTACCTGTCATTAATAATAAAAACATTATAAGAGCAATCATTGGTCCTCCAACGTACCAAGGCCATGGTTTATAAATCCAATACATTTTATTTATTTTTTGACAAAGTAAACTTATTACCTATCTACTTACAGTAACCTATGTTACTCACTGCAAAAAATCTTAATTTAATCTGTGAACTTTTAATTCATCAGTATAACTTTTATAATGTTGATGGACATAAATAATTTGATACTTCAATATTCGCTTCTTTAATTGCTTTGAACCCACCTTTTATTTCAATAAAATTATGGACTCCTCTACTCTTTAAAATTGAAGCAGCAATCATACTCCTATAACCACTAGCGCAATGAATATAAAAAGTTGTTTCTTCAGGAAATTGAGTTAAATAATCATTAATATAATCTAAAGGCGTATTTTTTGCTTTTAATAAATGTTCTGATAAAAACTCTCCTTCTTTTCTTACATCAAAAACAGTAACATCATCACCTGCTATAATTTCTTTAAATGTAGCTACTGATATTGAGTTTACAGTGTCATACTCTTTTGAGCTCTCTTTCCATGCGTTAAAGCCACCTTTCAAATAACCTAAAGTTTGATCAAAACCTACACGTGACAGCCGTTTAATAGCTTCTTCTTCATCTCCCTTTTCAGTTACCAAAAGAATAGGTTGAGAAACATTGGCTATTAAAGCTCCTACCCATGGTGCAAAACTGCCATTTAAACCAATAAAAATTGAACGTGGAATATGTCCTTTTGCAAAATCATTTTGAGTACGTACATCTAATATAATAGCTTCTGAGTTATTTGCTAATGCTTCAAAATCATTAGGGAGCAAACCTCTAGTACTACGCTGTAATACCTCTTGAAAATCATCATAACCATTCTTATTCATTTTCACATTTAATGGAAAATATTGTGGTGGTGGTAATAAACCTTTTGTAACTTCTTTAATAAACTCTTCTTTGGTCATATTAGAACGTAAAGCATAATTGGTTCTTTTTTGGTTACCAAGTGTATCTACCGTATTTTTACTTAAGTTTTTTCCACAAGAAGAACCTGCTCCATGTGCAGGATAAACAATAACATCATCAGATAAAGGCATTATTTTATTTCTTAAACTATCAAATAAGAAACCTGCTAAATCTTCTTTTGTTAAGTCTCCAGCTTTTTGAGCTAAATCTGGACGACCAACATCACCTAAAAACAATGTGTCACCACTAAAAATAGCATGATCATTTCCTTCTTCATCTTTTAAAAGATATACGCTACTCTCCATAGTATGACCAGGAGTATGTAAAACTGTAATTGATATATCTCCTAATTCAAATACTTGTCCGTCTTCTGCTATTATGGCTTCAAAATTAGTTTTTGCATTTGGTCCATAAATAATAGGTGCACCAGTTTCTTTGGATAAAGTGACATGACCACTTACAAAATCTGCATGAAAATGAGTTTCAAAAATATATTTAATTTTTGCTTTGTTTGCTACTGCTTTGTCAATGTAAGGCTTTACTTCACGCAGTGGATCTATAATTGCTACCTCTCCATTACTTTCTATATAATAAGCTCCTTGCGACAAACAACCTGTATATATTTGTTCAATTTTCATTAATATAATTTTACGTTATTTAAAAGTACCAATAAACTCATTTAGAGTCAGTAACATTTGTTACATAACTTTATTTTGAGTCTGTTCAGCTATTTTTCTTGAAAGAGTAGTTTTATGATATTTACCATCATAATAATCTTCTGCTTCATAAGACCTTAAGAATAAATTTTCTTTCCCTAATACATCTACTAAACCACTTTTGTATAAAATATCTCTTGTTGGACCTGAGGTTCCTGAAAACATAATTTTAATTTGTTTCTCTTTTAATTCTTTAATAATTTTTTTTAGCAAATGAATACCACTACTATCAATATAACCAATTGCTTCCGTGTTAATTATCACTAGTTTTAAACTACGCCCTTTGTTTTCAATATGTGTATATAATTGTTTTTTAAAGAAATCTTTATTACCAAAAAATAATTGAGAGTCAATTCTTATTCCTAAAATATCTTCTCTGACATTTGTAAAATCTTTAAACCTCAATACATTCTTATAATAATCTGTATTGTTAACTCTAGCTATTACAGCAATATGAGGAATAGATATTCTGTAAACCATAATTACTAAAGACAATAAGACTCCTATTAAAATACCTTCTTTAATTCCCACTAATAGTGTCATTAGAAAAGTTATAATTAATAGTGTAAATTCATCTTTTCCATTTTTAAATAACTCTACAGGATATGAGATATTTATTAAACCAAAAACGGCAACCATAATTATTGCTGCCAATACTGCATTTGGTAAATAATAAAATAAAGGGGTTAAAAAAAGTAAGGTTAACGCAACTACCATTGCACTTATTAAGGAAGCAATTCCTGTTTTTGCGCCTGCTTGATCATTTACTGCTGTTCTTGAAAAACCTCCTGTCGTTGGATATGATTGAAACAATGATCCTAATATATTAGAAGTTCCTAAAGCTATTAACTCTTGATTAGCTTCTATTTTATAATTATTATGATTTTCCTCTACTGCCTTAGATACTGATATTGCTTCCATAAAAGCAATTAAAGCCAATGTAAATGCTATTGGTATTAATTCTGAAACTCTATTTAAAGGAATTTCTGGTGTTTTAAAAGAAGGAAGCCCACTAGGTACTTCGCCTACTATTTTTACTCCAAATCCATCTAAATTCAATACATATACTATAACAGTACTTAACAGTACTAAAACTAAAGCTGCAGGTATTCTTTTATTAAATTTATTGTTTAGCTTTTTTATTATTACAATTAAAACTATGGCTAACAAACCTATTGTTAATGCATAAAAATTAATGAATCTAATATTCTCAAAAGCACTTATTACTAGTTTATGTACTTGATTACTTCTAAGAATTTCAATACCTAATAAATGTTTTAGCTGACTTAAACCTATGATTATTGCTGCTCCTGAAGTAAACCCACTGATTACAGGTTTTGAAAGAAAATTTACTAAAAACCCCATCCTTAACACCCCAAATAATAACTGGATTATTCCCATGAAAAGCGATAAAAACACAGCCATGGCTATGTATTCATCTATACCAGATAAAGATAAAGCTGCTAAGCCTGAAGCTACCAAAAGAGAATCCATTGCAACTGGACCTACAGCCAATTGTCTAGATGTTCCCATAAAAGCATAAACTATTTGAGGTATTAAAGAAGCATATAAACCAAATACAGGTGGCAAACCAGCAATCATTGCATATGCCATACCTTGAGGTATAAGCATAATTCCCACTGTTAAACCTGCTATTAAATCATCTGTTATATCTGCTTTTTTATAATTAGGAAGCCACTGAAAAACAGGAAATAATTTTTTCAACATACTTTTTATTTTTTTCAAAAGTAGTTGCTACCTTATTTTTTAACAGTAACATTGGTTACAATGCTTTAAAGGTTTTTAATCAGAATATGGCTTCTATGTAATTCTATTTTTCCCAAACTTTCAAGTTTTTTTAATAGTCTAGAAATAACAACCCTAGAAGTATGTAATTCATATGCTATTTCTTGATGTGTATTGTAGATGATTTGTTGTTTAGATATTCTTGATTTTTCTTTTAAATAGTTTAATAATCTCTCATCCATCTTTAAAAAAGCAATACTATCTATGGTAGAAAACATTTCATTAAGTCTATTTTGATAACTTTCAAAAACAAAACTTCTCCAACTTTTATATTTTCCAGACCATTCTTCCATTTTTTGAATAGGGATCATTATTAAAGTGGCTTTTGTTTCTGCAATTGCCCTAATCTCACTTTTAGTATGCCCAATACAACATGATAAACTCATAGCACAAGTATCTCCTTTTTCTAAAAAATATAACAACAATTCATCACCATCATTATCTTCTCTTAAAATTTTAATTGCTCCAGAAATTAATAATGGAATTGAACGAAGATAATCTCCAATCTCTATCATTTTAAATCCTTCAGGAACATCTTTATAAATTCCTACTTGATTAATTTCGTTTAACAATTCTTTTTCAAAAATATGTCCGTAGTTATCTTTTAAATCTTGAATCATAATGTACAAATATGTTTATCCAAATAATTTTAGAAAGGGCGAATAATAAAGGAGATAGCATTAATAATATAACTACCATAGATATCAGAGTAATAAGATAAGTTAATTTGGGTAATAAAACAATCTTTAAAATAAAGATAGCTACAAAAAGAGCAACACCTAATGCATAAGAAACATAATACGAGCCTTGAAAAAACCATGGTTCTATTGAATATTTTAAATCACACACAGAGCATTTTTCTTTAACTTCTCCAAGAGTTGAAAATTTATAAGGATGTCCTACAAAAAAACTTCCTTCATTACATTTAGGACACTTCATCCTAGTTACACTGTACAATTTGGTTCCTTTACCTAACATATAAAAAAATTTATTGTAAATGTAATATGTTACTTTAACCTGCAATGTAACATAGGTTACCTAAAAAATTAAGTTATTTTATAGTGTGGGTATTGATGTCTTTTTTTGTCTTACTAATTATAGTAATAAAACACAATTAGTAACCAAAATAAATTGAAATTACTCCACATATTTATGGAGTTGAATATCGTAAAAACACACTATTGTAAAACCTTTATTAAAGAACAAACTTTGTAACATAAATAATAAAACATTAAAATTATGATTAAAAAATTTACAACAGAATTAGAGTTTCAAAGTGAAGTTTTAAAAAATGATTTGCACATAACAGATCCTAGCGAAATAGAAAACCCAAAACCAGGAAATGGTGATAATACAGTAGACTCAGGTGATGCAGATGATGAAGGAGAAATAAAACCTTTTAAAAAGTAGCATATCATTAAAACAATTTTTAAGGCTTTTACCTATTTATTTTAAATTAAAATTTATGATTTATTTAAAGTAAAAGCCTTTTATATTTGTATTACTCCTATTAACAAAAAATGAAATATATACTCTACTTAATATGTTTACTTAACTTATTTGTAGTTTTCTCTCAACAAAAAAAAATTGATAGTCTACAAAAAATATTGCAGCTCCAAGATGGTATTAGTAAAGTAGATACTTTAAATGAACTAGCTTGGGTACTCAGGAAAGGAAATGATTCAATAGCTGTTTTTTATGCACTTGAAGCACTAAATTTGAGCAAAAAAAACAACTATTATTTAGGGGTTTCAAATGCTTATAACCGTTTAGGAAATATAGCTAAACGTAAAGGTTTTCTATTGAATGCCATAGAGTATTACAATAAAGCCCTACAAATAGACAAACAACAAAACTACATTTATGGTATTGCTAGAGCCAATAATGAACTAGGCAATGTATATGAAAAACAGACAAAAAAATTAGAAGCTCTTACTCATTACAATAGAAGCTTACAAGCTTTCGAAAAAATCAAAAAATTCAAACAAGCTACAACTGTAGCTATTAACATAGGCAAGTTATATTTAGCATATAATACACCAAAAGAAGCTTTAAGTTATTATTTAAGAGCCTTTGAACTCAGTAAAAAAATTAATAGTTCAACCTTAACGGCTTATTGTTATAAAAATTTAGGAATTGTACATCAACAATTAAAAAACTACAAAGAAGCTTTAATTTACTTTAAGAAAGCTAAAACTATTTATGAAGATAAAAAACAAATAATAAAAATGGCAGACATTCAAATGAGTATTGCCAGTACTTATGATTATTTGAACGAAAATGAAATGGCGTTAATGCATTATTACAAAGCATTATCACTTACTAAAAATAATGATACAAAATATAGCGGTTACCTATATCACAATCTAGCAACATTATACAGAAAAATTGGTAAAAAGGATTCTTCATTATATTATTATAACAAAGGAATAAATGAATTTAAACTTTATAAAAACAATAAAAAATTAGCTGTTTCTTACAATAATATCGGAAATTTATACTTCGATAACAAACAATACAATAATGCTCTTAATCACCTGACAAAGAGCTTAGATTTACAACATCAAAATAATGATTCTCTATTATTGGGTTATACATACACCTCTTTGGCTAATGTATATTATAAACTAAATAAGCATACTAAAGCTTATGCATATAAAGATTCTAGCTATTTAATAGAAAAAGGAAATTTTAAAAAAATAAAACAGGCGGATAGATATGAAGTTGCCTATGCAAATGAGAAAAAAAAATTAGAAGCTACTTTACACCGTCAAAAAATTTTAGAAGCAAAAACTACACAAAAAAACACTTATATAATAGCTCTAGTAATAACAGTAATATTATTAATCTTTTTATTTTTTTATGTTGTAAAAGCTAAAAAGCAACAAAAAGAAAAGCTAATTATTACTCATGAAAAAGAGAAACAAATACAAACGTTAATAAACGAACAAGATATACGTACATACAATGCAATGATTGATGGAAAAGAAAAAGAAAGTAAAAGAATTGCTCAAGAATTACATGATAACATTGGCAGCAAATTAGCATTGGTAAAAATATTTTATCAATCTATAGAAAATAATCTAAATAGTAATGATATTGAATACTATGAAAAGGCAAACCTTCTTTTAGATGAAACTTGTAAAGATGTTAGAAATATTTCTCACAGTTTAGAAACTGGCTTCTTATCTAATTTTGGATTAGTTAGTGCCTTAAAAGAGTTAACACAAAACTATGAAATTGCATATAATAAAAGCTCTAAAGAAAACATTTCCATATTATTAACCTTTCATAGATTAGACAACCGTTTAAAAGACAATATTGAAAGACATGTATATAGAATTATACAAGAGCTCTTGAATAACATTTTAAAACATGCAAAAGCTACAGAAGTACATATTCAGCTTTTAAAATTTGAAAACAAACTTAATATTATAGTTGAAGACAATGGCGTTGGCTTTGATACTTCTAAACAACAAAACGGATTAGGGTTAAAATCGATACAACAAAGAGTTATATCTGAAATTAAAGGGAATTATTTAATCGATTCAGGAAAAGGAAATGGTACAACTGTTACTATAGATATTCCTACTTAAAATATAAACTAAATGAAGACTAAAGAGAATATACGAATTATGATTGCAGATGATCATACCATGTTTATTCAAGGTATAAAATCAATGTTATCAAAATATAAACATATACAAGTAGTAAATGAAGCTACAAATGGTGAAGAGGCTATAAACATCTTAAAAAAGAGTGCTCATGAAATAGATATTGCTGTATTAGACATAAATATGCCTAAAATGAGTGGTATGGAGGTTGTTAAATCTATGAAAAAATTGGGTATAACAACTAAAACATTAATACTTACTATGCATCAAGAAGGTACTATTATTAAAGAAATTATTAATGCTGGTGCCAATGGTTATATTTTAAAAAACATTGATAAACAAGAGTTTGTTGACGCTTTAGAAACTATTAATGAAGGTAATGACTACTTAAAAGGAGAAGTGTTAGACAATTATATTACAGCTAATAAAGCCCCACAACCTAAAAACGTACACTTAACTAAAAGAGAAATAGAAGTTTTACAATTAATAGCAAATGATCATACCTCTGGAGAAATTGCATTAAAACTTCATATTGAAGTAAGTACTGTTAATACATATCGTAGAAACTTAATTGAAAAAATTGGTACTAAAAGTTCTCATGGTTTGGTAAAGTTTGCTATTGATCATAAATATATTTAAATCGGCTAGGATTAAAAAAACAGTAAAAATTGAGCCTTAACACTCGTAAAAACTTTTATTTTACGAATCCTACCTAAAAACCAATTACTTATTTTTTCTATAATTTAAAACTTAAAAACATCTATTACGTTGTGATTTGATTCAATTTGTAGACCATTCACAATATATTCAGTTATCAGTAATCAATAAACAATGATCAATTTTTGATAACTGCTAGCCGATAATTGTTAATTGTAATAGTTATAACTCATACCATTTTGTAATGTATTCAAAACTTGATGTTAGATTCTCCTTTTTCATCTTCTGTTGTGACTCATATCGTTTTTTAATGTACTCACAACATAATCAATTACGAATTACTGATAAAAACGTCTTTGCGAGCGGAACGCAGTAAAGCGAAGCAATCTGTTTTTTTCTAAGTAGTAATAACATTTTAAACTCATAAGAAATAGACTACTTAGTGCCTCGTAGTGACAATATATTCAGTTATCAGTGATCAATAAACAATGATCAATTTTTGATAGCTGTTAACCGATGATTGCACAAAGTAAACCTCACATATCTAAAAGATTTGTGAGGTTTTATTTTACAAAAACTCAACACTACTTCAACAAAAACTAACAAAGAACTAAAAACCAACAACTTTAAAACTCCACAAATATGTGGAGTTTTAGTATTCCACAATATTGGGGTGTTTTTGCATATGCTAATCCTACACCTTTGTAATCAGAATCTTAATTAAAATTTTATTAAAATGAAAAGAGCATTACTAGTTGGAATTAACGATTACCCTACAGCACCTTTAAATGGTTGTATTAACGATGCAAAACGCATGCAAGAAGTTTTTGAACGACACGAAAACGATGATAAAAACTTTGACTGTAAAATGTTAATATCAGACACGAAAAAAATAACTCGTGGTTTGTTACGATCAAGTATCATAAAGTTATTCAACCATAACGACGGAGACACCACCCTACTCTATTTCTCTGGTCATGGGGCCACTACAGACGCAGGTACTTATTTGGTAACACAAGATGTACAATCAAATGATCTTGGCGTTAGTTTACTAGAAATTGTAGCACTCGCTAACAATTCTAAAGCAAAAGAAGTTATTATAATTTTAGATTGTTGCCATTCAGGTGGTGCTGGAAATAGTATCGATTTAGGAGAACGTAAAATTATACTACGCGAAGGAGTTTCTATTTTAGCAGCCTCTACAGAAACACAATATTCTTATGAAAAAAACGGTGGAGGTGTTTTTACAGGTATTATTTATGATGCTTTGAGAGGATCTGCCGCTGATGTAATTGGTAGAGTTACCCTTGCTAACCTTTATTATTTTGCAGATACATTATTGGACGCATGGAAACAACGCCCTGTTTTTAAATCGCATGTTTCTCATATGATTTCATTAAGAAATTGTGAATCTAAAATTCCTAATCCTGTTTTAAGAAAATTACCTGAGTATTTTTCTGAAGACAACTCAAGTTTTTCATTATCTGAAAATCATTTACATAATGAAAACCTAGCGTTAGTAACTAAACACTTAAGACAATATTATGCCAACGGACTTTTAACACTAGGTACTACAGATTCATTTGAAGCAGAAGCTTCTAAAAATGGAGTTTGTAAGCTTACCGCTTTAGGAAAATACTATAAAAAAATAGTAGTGGAAAATAGGCTATAGTATGAAAGACACACTAATTATTTATGCTTCTGGCATAGGTGTTCCTAAACTCGTTTTTAAAATAGCATTAATTATAAATGAGAATAATGGAGGTGCTGCAATTACAAACGCTTTACATAGAGCTTCAATGCGAAGAGGAATGGAAAACGGAATTGGTGTATTTGTTTTTATAGGTATTGTAACTTTTCAAATAACTTCTTTTTGTGTACATCAGTACTACAAGAATAAAATAGAGCAAGAAATTTTATTTCTAAAACTAGGGAATACCGATGCCATACTGGCACAAATAGACACTTATTTCATATCCAAAAACCTAAAACAAAAATTAAAATCAACTTATTTATTACCTAACTATTAAACAGTAAAATTATATGAACCCAACAGACAAATACCGATTAATACAAGACATTTATTTTTCGTTACAAACAAGACACAATGCAGAAGGAATTATCAACATACTAAATGAATACGGTATAGATAGTATACCTACAAAAACCTACAATCAAGATTCTATAAAAAAATTATTACAACAAACAGAGAATACTAAAATTATTAAAATTGCTGACGATTTAAACTTAGTTATACCACCTACTAAAACTAATAAAGGTACTACTCATAAAAAAGAACAAAAACCTCTTCAAAAAGTATTTATAAGTCATTCACATCACGATAAAAAAATTGTAGAAAGCTTTGTATTACTACTTCAAAACATCGGAATACCTTCAGAAAATATTTTTTGTTCTTCATTAGAAGGGTACGGTACACCTTTAGGTAAGGATTTTATTAATGATATCAAAAGTCAATTAAATGAAGATGTCTTAGTCTTTTTTATGCTATCAGAGCACTTTTATAAATCGCCAATGTGTTTAATAGAACTTGGTGCAGTTTGGATACAAACAAAGGAGCATATTTCTGTTACTATTCCTCCTTTTGAATTTAAGCAAATGAAAGGTGTTTTTCAGCACTTTAAAGGAATGACTATTGACGATGAAAAAAACTTAGATATGCTTAAAGAAACTTTAGAAAGTAAATTTAACATACCTCATCAAAGCTCATTGGTATGGTCTCCGAAAAGAGAAATGTCTATGCGAAATATAAAATATTTATTACCAACAAATAATGACGTATAAAGTAATGCTCAACGATATTTAGGTTGTGACTCCTATCAATTTGTAATCAATTCACAACGTATTCAATTATCAATGATCAATTATTTATAGAACAACTCATAACATATATTTTAATGTAAATCTAGTTTAAGAATAAAAATGTCGCTCAACTATTGAGACATAAAGACACTGTTCTCTATACAATTTTACTTCTTTATAATTCCGTAAAATCACTCGAACTGACGAAGGTTTCTTATTCAAAATTGACTTGATTTTTAATACACAGAATCTTTTTATGAAAACAAATTATTTTAATAACTATACCTCACAAGGGTTTTTAGTTCCCTTAGCGTTCTTTTTAACTATAAACACTATACTATATCCTTTATTTGGTGTGTTATCTATCATTATTCCAATACTTCTTACACTTTTTTTAATTAGAAGTATAGACACTCATTTATGGAAAAATCCTTTATTCAATTGGATGTTTACTATAAAAGACATTTCTGGAACCTACAGAGGCAGACAAGAATGTCATGTATTTATAGAAGAAAATAACTGCGAAAAAAGATTAATCTATATTGATGTTGACATTATTATCACTCAAACGGCAAGCGAAATAAAAGTAGATTCTTTTTATACATACGACAAAAGAGATCCTTCACATTCAAAAAGTAAATTTTGTTTCATATCAAAAATTAACGATCATAATTACGAACTAGTTTACAACTATGAAAATGGTGGAAAAGAAAGTTTGGATAGACTTGCTACAAAAGATAAACATGAAGGCGCTTGTTTTTCAAAAATTACCATCAAAAATGGGGAGTACTTTTTAAATGGACGGTATTATGCCAATCGGAAACCACTACCCTCTAGCGGAATATTTCCGAACATAAAAAGAATATCAAAAGACATTACTCACCCATTTTAAACAAACCATATATGGCAACATTACACAAAGAATACAATACATTTTACAATACTATAAAACTTACCGACAATAGAAAAGACGGTTTATTAGGTAGTAGAAAAGCAATCAGAAAAAAAGTAAAAGATTGGTTTAAAGAACATAAATCTGATAGGTTACAACCTACTTTTAAAGGACAAGGTTCTTTTGAAATGGACACTACTGTAAACCCTATTGTTGTAAAAGATGAAAACGGAAACGAATTGCGTGCATACGATTTAGACGATGGTATTTATTTTAAAGAAAAAGAAAATGAAAACAATAGAGAAAATATAGCTACTTGGCACAATTGGGTATACGAAGCTGTAAAAAACCATACCAATACAAAAGACCCTATTAGAAAAAATACTTGTGTACGAGTGGTTTTTGCTAATGGACATCACATTGATTTACCTATTTATTACAAAGATGGAGACACACCGGAACTTGCACATCGATCAAAAGATTGGATAGATAGTGATCCTGTTGCATTTACCGATTGGTTTATCAAAAAATCAAACAAACAAATGAAACGTTTGGTACGTTATATAAAAGCCTGGAAAGATTACAGACAGCAAAAAAACACACATTTAAAACTGCCATCGGGGTTTGCATTAACTATTTTAATTGTAAACAATTATGTTTCAGACGACGATGATAGCACTGCTTTTAGAGAAACCGTCAGAAACATATACAACACACTTACTTCATACAATGGTTTTAAATGTTTACGCCCTACGGTACCTGTAAACGATGATGTTTTTGCAGAGTATTCTGATAGCAGAAGAGAAAACTTTTTAACAACCTTATACAGCTTAGTTAACGATTGCGATCGTGCAAACGATGAAACTAATTTTAAAAAAGCTTCTGAGTATTTAAGAGATTATCAGTTTGGAGATCGTTTTCCGAAAGGAAATGATACTGATGAAAATGCACAAAAAAAGTCAATGTCAGATGAATTAAAAACAGCTTACATACCTCCAAAACCTTATGGATATTAAATCACAAATAACTAAAGTATTACAACACTATCCTGAATTGCATTTTAATCAACAGAAAAATACACTTGAAGGTACTCTAGAAATTGATACCAATGATTTTTACACCCTTTTAATTGATTTAACCCCTTGGAACAAGCACTTTCCAAGGGTATATGAACTAGGTGAACGTATTCCTAATAGCATAGATAGACATGTATATGAAGCTGGAAACTGTTGTTTTACCACTCCTCGATTGGAAGAAATTTTACTAAAAACTAAAATAAAAACCATAGCTCAGTTTATGCAGCACATACTAATTCCGTATTTACAAAATAACTCGTATTACGAATTGCATAAACACTATATAAATGGTGAGTTTTCACATAGTAACAGTACACAAGAAACCTATCAAACACTACTTGATACAACAGACAATGTATTGATTTTAAAAGTACTTTTTGAATACATAAAAGGTAACAAATTAAGTCATAAAGACCGTTGCTACTGTGGTAGTGGTAAAACATTACGAAAGTGTGCTAATGGTAATCACAAACGTGGGTATGATATGTTACAATACATTGATATCATACATTTAAAAAAAGATGTTTTAATTCTGAATAATGAACTAGAAGAAATACTAAAAGCACACTAATTACTAAAAATTATGACACGAAAACCTTCTATGAAAGTAAATCAAAAAAGATCGGTACCTGCTATTTTTAAAAACGGAGAACTTGCTGTGTTTTATAATTTAGCCTATAATAGAACAAGTAATTTTATAAATACCATTCAGAAAAAAGATAACGCACATCAATTTAAAGAAATTAGACACCTCTTTTTTCCATTACATTATGGTACAGAAACTCAAAAGGAGAAAATAGATTTTGAAGATTTAAAGAAACCCATTCATGGATTAACCAATCGTACTTACTCTGAATTAAAAGTATTCTTATGGAATGCTGTCAAAGGAAAAAACATACGCTTTGTTACTCCTGAAGAAATTACAGAAATCAACCATATATTACTATTGTTATTGCGTTTACGCGATTACCATTCACATTATTGGCACGAAGAATCGGCTATTTATCCTACAAAAGAAGCAAGAATCGTACTAGATCGTACCTTTAACATTGCCTTACGAAGTTATCAACCTCAAATTAATTTTGCTATTGACGTTACCCCACTTAAAAATTGTTGGAATGTTAAAGATGAAAGAAAGCTAAGTAATATGGGCATCAACTTTTTTTTAAGTTTTTTCTTAACTCGTGGTCAAATGGAGTTGTTTATGAAATCACGTCAATATTTAAATCGTGGTGGATATAAAAATCCACCTACAAACAATAGCAAATACCTGTTTGATGATTATGGGAAACAACGAAAAAATACAGATGGAACTCTACGAAGCGCTGATGATGTTTTAGATTTAGAAAAAAGTAGATTTATTGCCTCTTTTTATGCACAACGTGATGCTTCTGAAAGTGCGGCATATTGGTTAGGTAAATTAACTTTAAATAATAATGATATTATTCAATACCACTTGTTACAAACCACTAACTATTTAGAATCGTTACCTTCATATTTGTACAACGAACTTAGTGATACTAAAAAACTAACCAATGTACAACGTATTGCCAAACGTCCTACCGAATTATTAGCTGCCTCTATAGCACATAGTATTCAAAACGAACCCAATTTGGCTTGGCGCATACGTTCTGATGAATATGTACAGAAAAAAGTAGCACATAATGAAAAACAAGAAGACGAATTACAAAAAATACCTGAAGCGTACTATACTACACAACCTACTTATGTAACAAAATTAGGTACTACCCATGTAACCGCTTCACGTTTAAATCATACCACAGGTAACTCCACTCCTACCGAAATACAAACAACTAACGAGCTATACACTACCAATCAAGATCAAATAATGATTCGATTACAAGTAACCTCAAATACTTATATGCATTTTACTATCGGACATCAAAATCTTAAACATTGGGGTGCTTTGGCTTGTAGTAATAGATTAAATGATAGTGTAACGGCTTTAAAAGCGTTTGCTAAAGATTTCACCAATTGGTTACAATGTTTAACAAAACCAACACATAAAAAAGCTTTTTTTATCAATAACAGCTATTTACAACATTTTAATGGTGAAAAAAATACCGACGGTACTTATAAACACCAATCATTATTACCTAAAATTTTATTACAACTACAACAACCTACACTCTCTAATAAAAAAGCTATGGAAGTGTTACGCAAACGAATTCAACAAAAAATAGAACGTATCACAAATCCGGCTAATAAAAATCATTTTGCTAATTTGGTAACTACTTATAATAAAGGAGAAAACTGTACTGGTTATTTTGAAAAAAAAGAACAAGAAAAACTACTGAAACAAATTAACACCATACAAAATCGCATTTTAGCAAAAAAAGCAAATGAAAAAGATCATTTAAAAAAACAAGAACTACAACGCTTATTAAAAAGAAAAAACAATCAAACCATCCGACATAAAAAAATGCAACTCATGTATGCATCTATTCAATGGTTGTTAGGTAAAAAAGGCAAATTTACATCGGCAACCGCTAAAAAACAGTTTGCTAAATACTGTTACCTGTTAGATGTACAGGCATGGAAAGAGGAAAATAAGTATTTAATTACCGATTGGTTAAATGTTGCGTGTAAAGCCAAACAAAACCTTAAAAATCATGAAAACAACTTATTTGAACCTTATCAAAAAGAAGTACAACAAGCTTTATTAGAAGCCATATCTTTTGATAATTGTTTTAAGCAACTAACAAAATTAGTCCTACAAAAATATAAAGATGAACTAAAGAAGTTACCTACTTATGACAAGTATGAAAACTTAATTGGTTTGGCACGACAATTAGATATTTCCAATCCTTCCAACTCCATCAATAAAAGCGATGAATACTTTCATAATGAACACGCCAACCGTAAAGCTGAAATTTTAGCTCCGTTTTACACCTATAATAAAAACACCAATACCTATAATGCGTATCTTAAATTACCGCACGATTTCTTTTTAATTGCTCCAGAAACTAGAGGTGCTTTAAAACATCGTTTTAAAAAATTGGAAGAATTTACAACTACTAGTTCCAAAATTAAAAGCAAATGGCAATCGTTAGAAAGCAACACCAAGTATCAAACCTATTTTGCCGATTTTAAAGAAACTATTACACAGCTAAAAGTTGCAAAAAGTAATTCATTAACCTCTTCTAACAGCACTACCTTACAAACTATTGAAAAATTGAAAGACCAACGTAAAAAAGTACAACAATGGTATGACGATTTGTATACCGACACCATACTAACTTTACTACAAGAACAGTTATTAAAAAAGAGCAATCAATCTTCTTTACAGTTACCAAAAGAAAAACTATTGACTCTTTCTCATAAAAAAGGAGAAGTTTCTATTAAACACGATGGTATTACCATTAGCTTTCCTGTAAAACGATTAAAAAGTCATGATTTTTATACCATGAACAGAATTAAATCAATTGTAGGTCGATTAAAAAAAGAACATCCAACTAAAGACACATATACCTATCAAGAAATAAAAACCGCCATGCAACAGCATTGGAAAGAGAGTATTGAATTTGTTTCACGATTATTGACCTTTGAAAAAAACTATAAAAAAGAGTTTACTAATAAAAATGATATTTCACTTGCCAACATGGGATATGTTAGTTTTGAAGATTTTAAAAACGAACTAGGTAATAATTTTAGCACTTTAAAAGAAATACGCAACAAAGCTTTACATGCTGATATTTTACCCCCAAATAAATCATATAAAGAGTTAATTAAAACCATTCCTAGGATTAAAAAACCGTATAAAAAACACTCAAAGTCGTTTTATAAACGTTAGTTCCTCAATCCTATAAAACAAATAAAACACTGATAAATAGCAAAATAAAATTAAAAACCCTTAGTTACGTTGTGACTTACATCTGTTTGGAATGTATTTACAGCGAGTATGATGTTTTCTTGACTTACAAACTGGTTGTGACTTACATCTGTTTGGAATGTATTTACAGCTCTAATTTAAATTCGATAAATTTCTTTGATGTTGTGACTTACATCTGTTTGGAATGTATTTACAGCATAATCAATTAGGAATTGTCAATTATGAATTACGAATAAAACACGTCTTTGCGAGCGGAACGTAGTTAAGCGAAGTAATCTGCTTATTGTTAGATGTAAATAATATTTTTAACTAGCAATAAACAGACTACTTCGTGCCTCGTAGTGACGATAAATTTTCAGTTGTCAGGGATCAATAAACAACGATCAATTTTGATAACTGTTAACCGATAATGGTTAATTGAAACAGTTGTGACTTACTTCTGTTTGGAATGTATTCACAGCCCTATATTAGAATTAATATCAGTATCTAATGTTTTGACTTACATCTGTTTGGAATGTATTCACAGCTAGAAACTCTAAGGTCTTTACTCCTATTGCGTTGTGACTTACATCTGTTTGTAATGTATTTACAGCTAATGAATTCTTTTAGTTATCTAAGTTCTTGTTGTGACTTACATCTGTTTGGAATGTATTCATAGCATAATCAATTAGGAATTGTTAATTACGAATTACTAATAAAATAAGTCTTTGCGAGCGGAACGTAGTTAAGCGAAGCAATCTGTTTATTATTAGATGTAAATAATATTTTATTCAGTTGTCAGTGATCAATAAACAATGATCAACTTTGATAACTGTTAACCGATAATTGTTAATTGTAATAGTTGTGACTAACATCTGGTTGTAATGTATTCACAGCATTGTTCCAGCTGTATTTAATTTAGAATATGTTGTGACTTACATCTCTTTGTAATGTATTCACAGCATAATCAATTAGGAATTGTCAATTATGAATTACGAATAAAACACGTCTTTGCGAGCGGAACGTAGTTAAGCGAAGCAATCTGCTTATTGTTAGATGTAAATAATATTTTTAACTAGCAATAAACAGACTACTTCGTGCCTCGTAGTGACGATAAATTTTTAGTTGTCTGCGATCAATAAACAATGATCAACTTTGATAACTGTTAACCGATAATTGTTAATTGTAATAGTTGTGACTTATATCGTTTGTAATGTATTCGCAGCATGATCAATTAGGAATTGTCAATTATGAATTACTAATAAAACACGTCTTTGCGAGCGGAACGCAGTAAAGCGAAGCAATCTGTTTATTGTTAGATGTAAATAATATTTTTAACTAGCAATAAACAGACTACTTCGTGCCTCGTAGTGACAATAAATTTTCAGTTGTCAGTGATCTATAAACAATGATCAATTTTGATAACTGTTTACCGATAATTGTTAATTGTAATAGTTGTGACTTACATCTGTTTGTAATGTATTCACAGCACACCATAAGCAAACATAGGTAAACATAAGGTTGTGACTTACATCAGTTTGTAATGTATTCACAACTGCTTGAGTTGTTGGCTATCCATACCTGATGTTGTGACTTACATCTGTTTGGAATGTATTCACAGCATAATCAATTAGGAATTGTTAATTATTAATTACGAATAAAACACATCTTTACGAGCGGAACATAGTTAAGCGAAGTAATCTGCTTATTGTTAGATGTGAACAATATTTTTAACTAGCAATAAACAGACTACTTCGTGCCTCGTAGTGACAATAAATTTTCAGTTGTCAGTGATCTATAAACAATGATCAATTTTGATAACTGTTTACCGATAATTGTTAATTGTAATAGTTGTGACTTACATCTGTTTGGAATGTATTCACAGCATAAAATTTGATCGTTTGTCGTCATATGTTGTTGTGACTTACATCTGTTTGAAATGTATTCACAGCTTATTCAGTTATCAGGGATCAATAAATAATGATCAATTTTTGATAACTGTTAACCGATAATTGTTAATTGTAATAGTTGTGACTTACACCTGTTTGGAATGTATTCACAGCATAATCAATTAGGAATTGTCAATTATGAATTACTAATAAAACACGTCTTTGCGAGCGGAACGCAGTAAAGCGAAGCAATCTGTTTATTGTTAGATGTAAATAATATTTTTAACTAGCAATAAACAGACTACTTCGTGCCTCGTAGTGACGATAAATTTTCAATTATCAGGGATCAATAAACAATGATCAATTTTTGATAACTGTTTACCGATAATTGTTAATTGAAATAGTTGTGACTTACATCTGTTTGTTATGTATTCACAACATATTTTTCAATAATTCATTACTGCTTTAAGCTTTTGTCAACCCAACAATCGCCAATACATTACTGCTTTAAGCTTTTGTCACACCAACAATCACCAATACATTACTGTTTTAAGCTTTTGTCAACCCAACAATTGCCAATACATTACTGTTTTAAGCTTTTGTCAACCCAACAATTGCCAATACATTACTGTTTCAAGCTTTTGTCACACTAACAATCGCCAATACATTACTGTTTTAAGCTTTTGTCACACTAACAATCGCCAATACATTACTGTTTTAAGCTTTTTAATTTTTCACCTTATAATCAACTACTAAACTTTTGTTAAAAACTAAACCACAGTTAAATAGATTGAAAAATTATAGTAATTTAGAAACAGCTATGAAAGTATTTACTTTCAAAAAATTGTTTTTTAATCTTATAAAAATTTAAGTCTATGATAGCAGCGAATTTACGACGCTATAAGAATATTGAGTTTATTCAATATTTAAGTCAGGTAATTGAAACCGTTAGTAAGCAAGATATAGATGCTTTACTATTAACAGAACCTTTTAATGAAGTGAATTTATTAGTTACCAAATTAAAAGGAGCTTATAAACAAACACAAGGAAGTTCTGTAACTCCAGAAATTCAAGAACTAGATAACAAAAGAGATAAAGCCATTAGAGGGTTTAGAATGTTAGTGAATGCTTACACTACTTTTGAAAATGATGCCATAGCTATTGCAGCTACCAAACTATTAGGTGTTATTGATAAGCATGGTACTAATATTGCTCGTAGAAATTACAATGAACAAACAGGAATTATTGATACTATTATTAAAGATATAGCTAATAGTGTAGAATTAACAGAAACTGTTGTTTCTTTAAATGCTACTGAATGGATAGGTAACTTAAATAAAACTAATCTTGATTTTAACAATAAGTATTTAGAGCGAATTGATGAGTTGGTAGCTAGAGATAATATTGATTTTTTAGAACTACGTACCGATGCTATAAAAGCTTATAAAAATTTAGTTGATCATATTTCTGCTCACACTATATTAAGTGAAAATGAAGCTTACAGTGTTTTAAGCGAAAAAATTGATAGTTTATCTGAATATTATAATAGAGTTGTAGACAATAGGTCTAATGTATCTGTTAATGATGATACTTCTGATACTACCAATGAAGAAAACACTTTGGTAGATAATGCTTAATTGTTTAAACTTCACCATAAAAAAAGGCGCTACAAAATTATGTAGCGCCTTTTGATTTATGATCTTATTCGTTTTCTAATTTCTAATAAACTATCTTCAACTAACAATTTACCATCTCTAAAAACCTCTCTAAGCTCTCCTTGTTTTTCTTCTTCCCAAGAAACCTGATCTATTAATTTATAAGTTCCGTTTTCTTTTTCAATTTTTATTAACCCTTTTGCTGATTTTTTAGTTCCATCATCAGTAATCGGATCTTTAAAAATTTCTCTTCCCTCACCTGCTACTTCTCCATAGGTTGCTTTCATAGCAAAACCAAAAGTATCTCTGGTATTATATTGATAGGTAAACGAACCAATACCTAATACCACATTGGTAGATGCATATCCTTTTTTCTTTAAACGCTCACAAATTTGAGTTGCTCTGTCTAAAGTAATACTATCACCATAAATAGCTCCAATATGCGCATCTAACTCTTTAAAACCTTTATCATTGGTTGTTCCTCCAAAAATATCCCATAACAGTTCTACAACACCTTTTTGTTCTTCTATAGATTTTCCATTCGGGTTTCCACAGATAATATCAACAGGATCACCACTATCAGGGCGAATCACTACTTTTCCATCTCTAGCTAATACTTCTTCTTTTAAATTAGGCAAATACTCTGTTAATACTTTCCATAAATCCCAAGTATCAGAAACAATAGACACAATTCCGTTCGGATATACCTCTGTGATTAAACGTTTAAAAGTTTCTTCTTCACCACTATTGGTTCCCATACACATTACAGAGTGCTCGGTTGCTGCTACAGATCCACCAATTAATTCAGTATCAGAATTGGCATTGTAATAATTTTCTAAAAAGTCTACTGCCGGAATGGTATCTGTACCTGTAAAACTTAATAAGTGTCCCGATGCAGATAATACCGCTGCTTCTAAACCTGCCATACCACGCATAGAAAAATCGTGACCTTGCCAATCTACAAACTCAGTTATTGAAGAGGTTTCATTTGCATAGGTATCTAATATTTTTCGGTATTGTTTAGCTATAGTTGCCGAGTTACATGGCATCCAAATAGTAGTAGATAATAATGTTTCAAAATAATTTGTCAACCAAAAAAACTCTGGCAATGTATTGTACATTGTAAACATTGGTACTCTAATAGGCACAGAAACTCCTTCTGGTAATGCTTTTATAACCATTGGTAAAAAACCTAAATCGTGTAAAGCTTCAATGTGTGTAACACCTACTTGATTTTCGCCTAAATAGTTATTGATACGTCGTGCATATTTTTTTGATATTTCTTCTTTAGGTTGTTGAAAAAAGTTCGTTGTAAAATCTTCAATAATATATTTTTTAATAAAGTATTGTAATCCAAAGAATACTACTTCATTTACACCTGCTATTCTACTTTTTCTTGGTGTCCAATTAGAATATACTAAAGTGGTATTATCAGGATATTGTCTTCTGTGATCTACTTTGTAACCGTCTGTATATAATAAAGGGTTCATATAGTTAATTTTTTAAAGTTTTTAGATTCAGGGCTGTATGAGCCATAAATTGTATTAAAATTTGTTTGTAACACGTTCATATCAATATTTTCTGATAACTGATCTAAACAAGTTATTACGATGTTATTTTTAGTTGATGGATTGTAAATTTGATCAATACTTTTTGCATATAAAAGTAACTCTAAATTCAGTTTTCCAAATCTTAAATGTTTTTGATATTCATTATATGTGCAAGTTTCTTCTTCATTGTTTATTAGGGTTATTTCTTCTTCATTTAACATCCAACCATTACCATGCCTAGTTACATATGATCTTGATACATAAAATGTTTCTATATCATCAATTTGTAATTTATTACAAATTTCTATGGCATTTTTAGCGGTGGTATTGGCATAAGTTACATTCGGAAAAACCCCGTGATTCATGTCTAACAACACTCCTTGACTTCCTTCAAATATAATGGTTTCATATTGTTTTAAAAATGAATAGTCTTTAATTTTCCAATCTATTGCAGCAACGCTTTGTAAAAAATACGATACTTCATTTTGAAGATCTTCGCTATCAGATATTCCGTAATAATTTGCAATACTTTTCAATCGTTCAATTAACAATGGTTTTGGTGCCACTAAATCAATTGCATATAATTTATACGGACCTTCATTTCTTTTCATTGTTGCTCCTATTCCTTTTCCACAACTACCATGCGATAAATTTTTAACATTGTTTCTATTATGCCAAACATCAAAAGGAGTGGTCACTTTTGCTAACGGATGTATGTATAATGTTGTATTTCCATTCTTTTTTTCTAGTTCTTTTTGTTCGTTATATAAAAATGACGGATAAATAGTACAGTGCTCGCTAAAATATGAAGGTAAGCCTCGTAATGCTCCGCTACAAAAACTAGAGTGTACATGTTTTTTTCCTTCGTACATTACCGTGTGTGCTGCTTGTTGCCCACCAGAAAAACGAACGACCATTGCTTCTGGATATTCATTACATAAAAAATCGGTGGTAATTCCTTTACCTTCATCTCCAAATCCTAATCCTATAACTATTTTAGCTTTTTTCATTTTTATTTATTTTAAATAACAAGGGGTTGCCCCCTTGCTATGTTATAACATATCTATATCATCAAAATTGATTCCTGAAATGTCTGTGCTATCCGTTTTACTCTCTACAGCTTGGTAATTATCACACACTAATTTTTTAACAACTTCTGGTATGGTTTTATAATCTTCAACAGAGATACAGTTTTGTCCTAACAAATCTTTCCAACCTTTCTCTGCTTTAGTTGCTCTGTATGAATGACATACATTTATATGAAATACTTCATACTTTTTTTGAGCTGCTGCTAATAATTCTGCCTGAGTAAAGGTTTGCTGACCACTGCCCATAATCTCTCTTACTGCCGATGCTGGTAAGGTTTTTAAATTAGGTTCATCACCAATAGTTACCAAAATACCTTTCTGATTTCTTTTTTCATAAGCATCTGTTTTTGTGTGAAAAGCGGCAAAATACCAAGCTAATAAATAACTTTCTCCTCCATTTCCTCCACCACCAGATTCAATATAGGTACGTGTTAACCACATATCTAATTCATCATCACCAGACTCAAACTGTCCAACTTGTAACGGATACGAATCGCACTCGTGATCTCCAATTCCTAAGAATAACAGTGAAGCATCTGGAACACCGTTTTGAATAATTCCTCCCATTAACTTAGGCAAACCGTCTTTGATTAAATCGTGCGGAATATGCCCCATACTTCCAGTAACATCCAATCCTAAAATAATAGGAAACGAATTTGGATGCACTTCTGAATCTCTAGCCTCTCTAAAATTAACTCCATTAGGATTCATTGAATTATGCGCTTTACGCTCTATGTTTTGTTTAAATATTTCATTTACTGACTTACTTGCGTAGCCTTCTTTCATTGCTTTGATAGCTCTTTTGCTAACGTTATATCTTGTCCCTCCCATAATTAATAATTTTTACCAAATAAATATTCGTATCTCTTTTTTGCGATTTCAAATTGAATTTTAAGATTTCTGATTTTTAATGATAGTTCTATGTCTTTCTCTACAAAACTTTCCGGATCAAAATCAGCAAACGTCAAGCTATTTCTATCTAGCGGACTAATATCAATAGCACCTTCTTGTTCTCTTGCAATTCGTTTAATTTTTAATTCTATATCTTCAATTCTTCGTTTATAAATTAACTCCGAATCCTCTCCTATTGTTTTTGCTCTGTCTTCTCTAATTTGATCATTATTTCTTCTCAGCGCATCTACAAATCTTGGTTTTACATCTTTTTCCATTGGTTACATTTTAATTTTATTATCCTAATTTTAGAGAAAAGATCGTTTCACTACTAGAATTTAGGTTTTAGTAAAGAGTATTAAGTATCAAGAAAGCGAGTTTCGAATTCCCCCCTTTTAACCTCTAACAAAATGTGTACTTCTAACATCAATAATTTCTTCTCTCTTTTCTCATTTCTCTTCTCTAAAGACATCTGTTTAGATAAAAGAATAAAGAGTTTTACAATCAAACTTTTCTTAATGATAGTTCTAGAAACTATCCCATTTAGCTATTAAAACTCTTCTCTAAATGCATTCACAAATTTTTCATCTCTCGAATAAATTGCAAACACAATCTTTTTAAATGATGATTCGAATTTGGTTGTAATTACTTCTTTAAACCATTTTGCTACATCATTGGGTTCGTTTCTAAAAACCCCACATCCCCAAGCACCTAATACGATATTATTGTACTTGTTTTTTACAGCAATTTTTAACACTTTTTCTATTCTTCTTTTCATTACTGTTTCAATTTGATCAGCCTCTTTTGGCGAATTTTTTTTCACTGCTCCTGCATTTACTGCTGGTGCTGTAATGATACTTGCTAAAACTGGCTGATCTAATACTTCCCCCTCTTCATTTTTAAAGATGGGAACCTTCGGGCTGTAAATCATGTAATCCGTATATAAGCCAGAGGTTGTGTTACGATTGACCTCATAATACTCGAAGTTATCATTTAAGCATGGTACCAGTGCTGTTGCTCTTGCAATACTTTCCTCTTGTGCCTGACTTCCCCCTAAATAGCCACCTCCAGGATTTTTAGCCGAAGCAAAATTCAAGTACACTACTTCTTCATTCGTCTCTTTAAGTAGATTTTTAACGCTTTCTAGTGTTGTTGCTTCTTCTACTCTTATTTCAGTTTCAATAGCATGATCTTCTTCCTCTTCTTCAAGCAAATCATCTGATTCATTTGGTGTATATAGTTTTGAATTACTGATTGCATAATCTAATAATTCTTGCATTGATATTCTCTCTTTTCTATCGTTGATATAAAATCCTTGTTCTAAAATTTGAACGGTATTTTCTGCTATATTTTTTCTTTGACTTCTATTTTTCATGATGTTTGTTTTAATGTCTGTAATCTTATTTGCGTAATTACAACACAAATATATATCAAGAAAACAAATCCACAAAATTATTTTGTGTTTTTTTTACACAAAGTTGTTTTTTCGAAGCAATCATATCATATAAAAGAGTAATAAACACATTCAATAAGTAACTGATAACAAAAAAATAAACGCTATTTTGATGTTCTAAAAATTAATTTCATCTTTGCATTATAAATTGTTAAAAGAGTTATGCTAATAGATTTTGTAAAAGATTTATTTGAAACAGGAAAAATTAAAGTAGCTAAAGAAATGACAGACTTTAGTGAAAATGATAAAGAAATTGCTTTAGAAATACTATCACGCTATTTTGAAACGTATTCAAAACAATTCCCAAACAGTCATACCCTAAACTTTAATGTAGATACTGCCTTTTGGGCGATAGATTATTTATATAAATTGTGTCAAGTATTACTGTTAAGAGAACTAAGTGATGAGCAAGTTTTAAATTATTTACCAAAATACGCACACAAACAATCTAGAAACGAAGTGTTTTCTGTAGATTTAATTTTTCAGTTTATCCCTGAATTATTTCGAATATCAAAAGAATTATCTCCTGCTGATGTGGTTACTCATGAAATGAAAGAATTGGCTAATACATGGAGCTTTTCTTTGTTTGAAATAGCAGAAAATATGCAGGTTGGCTATATTGAAAACGATTCTGTATTACTAGATGTATTTTGCAATAGAATTATTGAAAAAAATTATACGAAAGCAATTATATCTGAAACCATAAAGAATAATGTGCTAACACACATAGGAAACCATTCTAATTCTTTTTGGAAAGAAATAGAAAGTATTGAAATAAAAAACTATTAATCAAAATATTGATTATACTAAGAATATGAAAAATAATATAGAAGAGAAAATTAATAATTTACACGAAGTTTTAAACCATATAAAAAACACATTTATAGGTAAAGACCATATTATCGATTTATTGGGTATTTGTTTAGTTGCTCAAGAAAACCTTTTCTTGTATGGACCTCCAGGAACTGCAAAAAGTGCTATTGTAAAAGAGCTTTCTAAAACATTAAAAGGAAAAACTTTTGAGTACTTACTAACGAAGTTTACAGAACCTAATGAATTATATGGTCCGTTTGATATTAGAAAATTAAAAGAAGGTGATTTGATTACTAATACAGAAGGAATGTTACCTGAAGCTACGCTTATCTTTTTAGATGAGTTGTTTAATGCTAATAGTGCTATTTTAAATAGTTTATTAATGGTTTTAAACGAAAAAGTTTTTAAACGTGGTAAAGAAACGAAAAAAATACCTGCTTTAATATCAGTTGGAGCCAGTAACAATTTACCTGAAGATGAGGCTTTACAAGCTTTATTTGATCGTTTTTTAATTAGAGTTAAATGTGATAATGTTGCTCCAGATTTACTAGCAAACGTACTAAATGCTGGTTGGAAACTACAACAAAAAGTAGTGAAAGAAATACCAACTATAGAAGTAAGTACAATATTAGATTTACAACAAGAAATGCTTTCAGTAGACCTCTCTCCTATTACCAATCAATATATTGAAATGGTTTCGAGGTTGAGAAATGCTGGTATTTCTGTTTCTGACAGACGTGCTGTAAAACTTCAACGATTGGTTGCAGCTAGTGCATTGCTTTGCAAACGTGATAAAGCTATATTGTCTGATTTATGGATTTTTAAGTATACCTGGGAAAATAATGAACAACGAGAAGTATTAAATAACATTGTTGAATCTATTATTAAAGAGGATACTGAAGAAAATCAACACCCAAGAGCTTTAGAAAATAATATTCCTGATCCTGAGGAGATTTACAAAGATGCTACTGAACTTTTAAATAAATGGAAGAGTAACAACATTACAAGTGCAGATAGAGCTACTATAAAGGACAAATTAAGAAATTTAACCGGACGCTGTGATTGGATTAGCAATACAGAAAAAAGAGAGTTTGTACTAACACCTATAAATGAGTTATGGGAGTTGATTTTGAATAAAAAAGAAATAACTAGTTGATAAAAGGTTATGAAAGAAGAAATTGTACTCAAAATTGACCCTGAATTTAAAAATACGCTAGCTGCAATAAGAGATATTCCTTTTATTGAAATTGCTGAATATTTAGATTTTATTTGGTTAAAGTGTACTACTGAAAAAGAAGAAATTAAAGAACGGTTGTATGAGGTACGTTTTAAAAATTGGTATGTTTTAAAAGATAACTACTTATTTCAAAAACAGCACTCAACTCCAGAAATGCGCTTTTTTGAAGCATCATGGACTCCTGTACATTTATATTTTAAAATTAACTTACCTGTTGCTGCTTTTAGTGGTAAAGCAACTTCTTTAAAAATTAATTTACAGTTAGAAAATCATTCACAAATTGAAGAAAGTGTTGGATTATTGACTACAAAAGAAATTCTTGGTAGTTATTTAATAGATGCTCCTAATTTTAGGTTTAAAAATTTAAAATATGCTGAAAGTGAAGCTAATGATGTTTTTATTTTTGGCACGCCATTTTTACCTATTCAAGGAATTACTTATTGGAAATTTCATAATATATTACTTCCTAATGGACGTATTTTAAAAAGTAAAACACATTTAGCTTTATTCAAACAAAGTATTACTGATGATTCTTTATTTCTAATTACTGCTGACAATACATATCAAGAAATTTCTACTAAACATGTGTATCCATTAACTAGAAAAGCAATTGTAAATGGAATATAATGTAATACATAGCAAAGCCGATTATTTTAAAGCTTTTTCTAATTATTTCTGGAATTGGGGAGATAACGGAACGGTTATTTCTTCTTCATTTTCCAATACTACAATTGGTTACAGAGAAGATATTACATTATTATTAAATGATGTTGCTCCTTCTATATCTCCTAGGCTTGGTAGTGTTTTATTAATTTTATATGCTTGCTCTGATAAATTTATAAAACCAACATACGAAAACGCTAAAAATATAATTAACAATGCTGAAGAAGATGATACATCTAAAGAAATTTTAGAGTACCATATTGTAAAAGCTTTTCAATTATTAAGAAAAATAAATAGACTTCCTGAAGAATTAAAAAAAGGACAAAAAAGAGTTTTATTATTAACTGAACTATTGCAACATAATAAAATCACAATTCCTAATTTTAAAGAAATACTTAGCGATTTTAATTCAGGTAACTATGATGGAACTATTTTTATTGAACAACATCAAGTTACATATGCAGAAATTTTAGCTGATTTTCATGTATTATCAGAAATTGATGATCAATATGCCTCTTCTGAAATTCTTAATGAGAAATTAGAAACAGGTGTTGTTGGTTTAAAAAAAATGGACTCACTTTTAGAAGAAAAAGATTTTTTAAAAAGTTTATTAAACCATAAAGAAACTGCTGTTTTAAGTGACATTGCTTCGCATTTAATAGCAGGACTGAAAATTCCTGTTTCCTCAGAAAATACGGGCGACTTATCTTTAGGTGGCGTGTCTGATGTTACCAATAAAGGAGACTTTGATAAACTATTATTAAGCGAACTAGCATATAATGAAGAGTTATTTCTTTCTCGTCTTATTAACAATGAAGCTTTATACTTTAAGAGAGAAATAGCTTCAGAAAATATATCTAAAAATCGAATTCTACTTCTTGATACTACCATTAGAGTATGGGGAACACCAAGAATTATTGAATTAGCCTTGGCTTTAGCATTTAAATATCATTCTAAATCAAACATTCAAACTAAAGTGTTTTTGCTAGATGGTGACGCTTACACAGAAGTTACTTTAAATTCTATAGAGGAAGTAAAAAACACACTAAAACTTTTATCTCCTCATTTAGATTGTAGTAATAGTTTAGATGCATTTTTAAAATCTGACGAAATAAACACCAATGATGAAGTTATATTTTTTGTAGAGGACTCTAACTTTAAAACAGAGGAAGTACAAAAGATATTTAATGAAAATAGTCAGATTTTCAAATTTTTAGCTACAATTCATAGAAATGGTACCGTAAACTATTTTAGCATTATGAATGGAATGTTAAAGCATATGGGAGATGTTGACATTGATATTGAAAATATTGTAAATAAAAAGAGGACTTTTGGAAACAAGAAACAAGACACAGATTCAATACAATATAATACGCTTCCATTTGTTCCTACTTTTTATCAAGAAGCTCCCAAATACCCTATTCTAAATAGAATTACCAATTACCCAGAAATATCAAAGGTGATGTACCTCCCAAATGAAAAGGGTATCATTTTAAAAAATCGTTACAATGAACTAGTTCACTATCCAAATAAAAGTCAAAACGGAGGCTATGTGTTGGAAAAAAACATTGGTAGTTATCATTATAAGTTTGTATTAAGTAATACTAAAGAAAAAGTATATCTTTTAACATATACTCCAAAACGATTAGCAGGATTTTCTACAATTCATCTTGGTGATTTTTCTGTTGATTATTATGATATTAAACAGTCTTTTAATTTAGATTGTAAGAAAATATTTGTTACTACTTTTAATGAAGATTTTTACATTAAAGCTGGTAGAGATAGCTATATTTTTGATAAGGATTCTTTGACATTAATTGCTTCTAGTAACATAAAATCAAACGAAAAAGAAAGTAAAGAACAAGATTACAGTGTTGGACGAATGGAAACTCCTTTTGTAAATATTAATAAAGTAAAAATTACAAATACAGGCGAATTAACTATAAACGATGATCAAATTTTAAATTTTCATAAAGCTTCTAATCAAGATACATGTAATTTTACCAACAAATACACGATGAGCTATTACAATGAAGGTAAAAATTTATCATATGTAGTAAGTGAAAACACACAAATTTTAAAAAGAACAGCTCTTTTTAATAATTCAAAATTAAAATTTAGGTATGTTACTTTTAAAGATGGTAGCGAGATATTATTTGATAATAAAGGATTTGCGCATTTAAAAAGTACGAATGAAAATATTCCTGAAATTACAATTCAGCTAAACTTAAATAGCACTCCTTGTTTTTATGTAGATGGTGAAGCTATTTGTGCTCCTACTAATATGATACATAGAGATTTTAATGTTGAGATATTAAAACCATCAGAAATTAACGAAAGGTATCTTACGCCTTTTATTAATAACATTTTAACTGCTTATGAAAATGGAAATTAGTCTTAAACATACATCTAAAAAACAATCACTTGTTGCTGCTTTTTATATCCCATCTGTTAATCCTGAAAAATGGTTGACTATTTTACACCAAAATAAAATTGGAATACATGATATTACTTGTTTTTTAGTCCCTGAATCTTTAGCTAATATTAATGCTTCAGGAATTTTTATAGTACTAAAGCAACCGATTAAAATAGAAAATACAACAATTCAATATCCTTATTATAAAGTTGCAGAAAATTTATTTATCCCTTTTGCAACCTCTTTATTTCCTCCTTTAACTAATGAAGAATTAAATAGTAGTTTTAAATATTACATGCAATGTTTTCATTCAACTATTGGAATGATTGGATGGGAAAAAGAAGATATTTTTAATTGGAATAGCATTGAAGTTGACTTTAAAAAAGATACTATTGATTGGTCATTGGCTACTTTCAATCCTTTTACAGTACCTAAAATTGTTAGTGTTTCTTTAATTGCTCCTGAAAACGAAGAAGAACTTATTAATGAATTAGAAAATGAAATTGATAAAAAAGATTTATCAGATATTCCCTTAAATGAAGATGAAAAAAAGACATTAACAGGTCAGATTAAAGATAAAATCAAAAAAACATTCTTAAAAGCTGGTTTAGGCGTTATTAAATCTCTAATGGATGGAGGTATTATACCTTCTGGAAGTTTTTCATCTGGAAGTGGCAGTAGTGTTAGTGGAAGTATTGGTAATAATAGCAAATTTTCAGGAAAAAGTTCTGGTATAACTCCATTACAAAAATTACATAATTGGTTTAAAAATAATTTAGAAGAACTAGAAAAACAACAGCAAAAAGAGCTAAATAAGCTGCTAAAAATGTTTGATGATAATATTTCAGAAGCATTAAAATATGCTGTTCCGCTTGGTGGTGATGAACTTGGTAGAAATAATAACGAACCTCCTTCTTATAAACTTTCAAAGCAAACACCTTCTTTTAGTTTAGGTAATATGAGAACTGGAGTTTCTACCTATGGTTGGAATGTTGACAATCATTATTATGAACTTAGACAAAAATATTTAAAAGCAGCTGAAATAGAAGTTGAGAATAAAAATTTTAGAAAAGCAGCTTATATATATGCACACTTATTAAAAGATTATCATAAAGCTGCCAATGTTTTAGAACAAGGCGGTTATTACAAAGAAGCAGCTGTATTATACTTAGATAGAATGCATAATAAACAAAGTGCCGCTACTTGTTATGAAAAAGGAATGTTGTATGAAGAGGCTATTGATATTTATAAAGAACTTGATAGAAATGAAAAAATAGGTGATTTATACCAATTATTAAATAAAGAGGATTTATCTAAAAAGTACTTTAAAATAACTTCTGAAGACTATCTTCTAAAAGAAGATTATATAAATGCTGCTCGAATAGAGAAAGAAAAGTTAAAGAGTACCGAAAATTCCAAGGCTATTTTATTAAAAGGGTGGACTGATTATAAGAAATCAGAAATATGCTTATCTAAATATTTTGAAGAGTCTTTTGAAGATGAATCAGAAAATATGAAGTTAATAATTGATAAAGTTTATAAAAAACATACCAATGAACAATCTGAAAGTAAACTTTTAAATGTACTAACCAATATTCCTTTAAATAAATATAAAGCCAAAGACTTAGGTGCTAACATTGCTTATAAAATTATCAGTAAAAAAATAAGAAAGGGAAATACAACTGATATTTATAAACTAAAAAGTTTTGTTGATGATCGCTTTTTAGGTACAGATATTACTCGTTTTGTTAGTAATAAAGCTAGAAAAAAGAAAAATACTAATCCACTTACAATAGAATTAGATAAAAACTTAAATTGGGTTAAATGCATAAAACATAAAGGAATCATGTTATTTGTTGGTCATGATACCAATAAATGGTGGTATATAGCTAGAGTTAACAAATATGGTAATATTGAATATCATACTTTAAAAAATCAGTATATTCAAAACACATATATTGAACTGATTAACAATGATTCTTACTCTGATGAAGTTTTAATTGTTTTTACTGGAAATGGCAAAGGTATATCTGAAAAAACCACCTTACATAAAAATAAATATTTTGATACAACTATTAAGCTAGCACATCATTATGAATTTAGTGAATCTTATTCGTATTATTCGATGAGTTCAAATGCTTATTACGCAATTGAAAAAGATGAAAAAACATACGATATTTCTATATACAGTAGTGATAAAAAATTTAGAAAAGTAATTACTCTTAAAAATAACAAATCTCTCGATTTACAAAGCATTAAAAAGCTTCAATATTTTGATGAATATTTATTTAGCTACACTAGTAACAGTTTATTTGCTGTTGATGAAAAAACAGGTAATGTTATTTCTCTTAACTTAGATACAGGCATCAAAAACTTTAAATTATTACACTTCAATAATATTTTAATTAAAACTTATAGTGGGTTATTGGTTTATTCTTTCAATCAAAAAGAGTTTATTATTAAAACCTCTCTCTTTTCGAGTGACTTTTTTGGAAAAGATGCTTTTTTTATTGGTAGTGATATTGTTGCTGTTTATTCTGATATCATCATAAAATTATTTTCAATAAAAAACATCGAAGCTGAGTTGATTGACACTGTTAGAATAAACGGCATTATAAGCTGTTTACCTGTGAATAGAGATCAGTATGCTGTTTTTACAAAAAATAAAAAGATACAAATACTATCAGTTTAAATTTGTGCGTGTAAAATGATTTAAGAAATCAGGTAAACTTTTATATAAATCAACTTTATAATAACTACAAAGCTCTTCTAAATAACGACTTGTATAAAACTCTTTTGGACAAACAACTATTAGCTTATTAGTTTTCACATACATTCTTAATTCTATCAATGAAATTGGTGATTTTGATTCTGGTAAAAGATTTAGAAGCACAATATCTGATAACTCTAATGCTTTCAACTCCCATAAAATATGATTTCTCATTTGAGTGTCAGTAAGGTTATCATGATTGTCAATGGTAGGATCAAAAAAATCATATGTATTATATAATTCATTAATTATTGAATCCCTCCAAGTATTCGTAACATTTATATCCATGCTACCTGCTAAAAAAATTCTTTTTTTAACTCCTATCTCTCCCGGTAAAGTTATTGTTGAATTATATATCATTACTAAAAAAAGATTCAGCTTCATCAGCCAATAATTTAAAATACTCCTTCCCTTCTACATTATCAATCATAAACTGAGGAATATCTGAAATACCATAAACTCCAGATAAAATACCTGTTGTAATTGAAGCCAAAGAATCTACATCTCCACCAATTAAAATACTTTTCTTTAATACTTCAAAAGGACTTTTACAGTTTTTTAAAAGATATAAAACACAACCTGTAGTAAATTTAGAGTCTGACGGAACACCTTTGATACCTGACAGAAAATAGGGCTTTTCTATTGGTTGTGAGCCACACAAAACTTCATAATCTTTAAGTGTTATCTTTTCAAAAGAATCTATAACTGCTACTTTTTGTAAATAACTTTTATATTCATCATTTAAATCAACAGTATCAAAACAATATTTAATAATATCTTTTCTATTTCCTTTTTTTACGATTAAAAACTCTGCTACCCTAGCAATACATTGGCTTGATAATATTGCATTGATATTAGGATGTGTAGCTGTAGCATTAATTTTTGCATACTCATTTATCAACTCAGGTTGCATTAAACCTAAAAATACCACTCTCATAGCAGGAGCATTTCCTGGGTTAGGTCTATCTTTTTGAAAAGATCTGATTTCTTCTATTGTTTTTTCACCTGAATAATACCAACGCATAGAACCATGACCGTTTCTTCCATAGCCTTTTTTAGCAATTCCTTGTTCATATTCTTCAGTCCATTTTTTAACTAGCAATGCTTCATTAAAATCTTCCTGAGAAATTAATGCTTTTAAAACACCAATGGTCATTTCTGTATCATCGGTATAATCCCAAGCTTTATAATTTTCTGTAAAGTTTTTTAATTTATCTTTTTCAGTTTTAATCAAATGACGAACATTTACAAATTCAGAAAAATCTACATTTTTCTGAATCCAGTCTCTATCTTGAAACTCTACTCCTGCTCCAAATGCATCACCTATAGCTGTGCCTAACAAAATATTGTAAATGTTCATTTTTTGATAATTTAATTATTGTACATACTTGTAAAATTCAAAATGATCTCTTTTTGAGATTGAGTTAATTTGGAATTTACATATGCTATATCTTTTTCAGTTATATCATTGTAATGATAGGCACTTAAACCAGCAACTATGGAAGCAATTGTATCTGTATCTCCTCCTAAGCTTACAGCCAATTTTATAGCTTCGTGAGTAGATTTTGTATTGTTGAATACTTTATAGACTGTACTTAAAGTTATATCAGACTTTAGCTCCATTTTTTCAAATTGCTCTATTTGAAATAGTTCTTCTTTTTTCTTTGGTTGATGATAAAGCTCATATAAATTCATCGCTGCTTTAAGTGATATAATGTGAGAATGTGAAGTATTGATAGAATCACATAATCCTTTTAAATCTTTAAGTAGAATAAAAGGAGAGATTCTCATAATACTGCCATTTCCCCATGAATTTCCAATGGTACCTAAAGGTGTATTTATCCACTTTTTAAAACCACTACCAAAACCACATCCTACATTTTCGAGTGCATGCTTTTTAAAGAAATACTCTATACTTTTCTCACTGCTCTGTTGAATTAAATATTCACAAGCTGCAATAGTCATTATGCTATCATCTGTTATTCTTGCTCTATCATTGTATATGATAACATTATCCTTAATAGCTACATTTTCTTTCAATTTAGATTCATAAGGCTGACCAACTAAATCTCCTAAAATTACTGCATATATTGAATTCATAACTATTTATTTAACTGATCCCTCACTTCCATTAATGCAAAACCTAGCAAATTTTTTCCTCTCCATGCATTAGGATTCTCTGCTTTTTCATTAGATGCTCCCATTCCTATTCCCCAAATTCGATCTCTTGGACTGGCTTCAACAATTATTCTATTTTTTGTAGTCAATAAAAAAGCCTTTAAAGATTCATTTTGAGAAAACTTAGCTAAATTACCTTGAACCACTATTTGAAACTTTTGTTCATCCCAAATAGCTGGATCGAAATTCTCTACTTTTCTTCCTAGCTTTTTTGCAGCTGCTGGCGATTTACATTCTAAAATCTTCTTTAAATGGATATCATCATTAAACAATCTGGCTTTTTCAGCCATCATATAATGTTCTGCTGTCTTATACAAAACTCCATTCACTTTAAAATCAGACTCCCACCATTGACTAAAACAGCTTTTACCTATACTTTCGTCTTTATTAGGTTGATGTCCCCAGAAAAACAAAAACTTCAATCTTTTACCTGTATCTTGAATACTTTGTATCGTATATTTCATTTTCAAAACCACTTTGTGTTATAATGACGCAAATATAAATCAAGAAAAAGAAGAAACAAAACTATTTTGTGTTTTTTTTACACAAAAAAAAAGACATCCTGTATAAGAATGTCTTTTAACTATTATTTTTTAGTGATTATTTAGCGCTAACTTTTTTACTTTTAGGCTTATTTTTCACGTATTTATCTAACCATTGCTCTTGCTCCCACAATAAATGTAAAATAGACTCTTTTGCTCTATAACCATGGCTTTCTTTTGGTAACATTACTAATCTTGCAGTAGCACCTAATCCTTTCAATGCATTAAAATAACGTTTACTTTGTAAAGGATATGTTCCTGAATTGTTATCAGCCTCACCATGAATTAATAATAAATTCCCCTTCATTTTATCCGCATGCATAAAAGGAGACATACCATTGTAGATTTCTGGTGCATCCCAGTAACTTCTTTCTTCACTTTGGAAACCAAAAGGAGTTAGCGTTCTATTATAAGCTCCACTTCTTGCAATACCCGCTGCAAATAAATTTGAATGAGATAATAAATTAGCTGTCATAAAAGCACCATATGAATGTCCTCCAACTGCTACTCTTTCCCTATCGATATATCCAAGATTGTCTACAGCATCAATTGCAGCTTTTGCGTTTCCTACCAATTGCTTTCTAAAACTATCATTTGGTTCTTCTTTTCCTTCACCAACAATTGGAAACGAAGCATCGTCTAATACAACATATCCTTTCGTCACCCAATAAATCATAGATCCCCAGAATGGGTATGTGAATTCGTTTGAGTTAGAAGTAGATTGAGAAGCACTCTTCTTATCTTTAAATTCTCTAGGATATGCCCATAAAATCATTGGCATTTTTTCTTTTTTAGCCTTATCATATCCTACTGGTAAATATAATGTACCTGATAACTCTAAACCATCATCTCTCTTATATTTAATTACTTCTTTATGTACGTTTTGTAAGCTCTTAAAAGGATTTTCAAAATCTGTGATTTGTTTTAAATCTTTTTTTCCTTTTATTTTTCTTACATAATAATTAGGATATTCGTTTGAAGATTCTACTCTAACTAAAAAAGTACCTTTCTTTAAATCTAAAGCATAATAAATATTCTCAACTTTATCTTTATAAGCTGACTGATAAACTCTGGTTGTCTTTTTATTTTTTAACTTAATCTTATCTATAAAAGGAAACTGACCATCTTTAGTGTATCCATCACCAATAAGATAAGCTTCTCCTTTGTCTATACTTACTACATATCTACCTAATTCATTTTTTGAAGAAACAAAACTACCAGGATCACTATACCTGTCTTGATAGTTTCTATCGTATAAAATTGTTGGCTGTTCTTTATTATTTTCAGGATTGAATACATAGGTTTTCATGTTTCTAGTATTCCACCAGTAGTCGTAAGCAATCGCTACGTTTTTATCATCTGTCCATTGAATTCCAGAGAATCTGTTTACAGACTTAAAAATAGATGTTGGTTGTCCATTAAAAGGTGCTGCTAATTGAAACACCTCATCTCTGTGAGAAACCTCTTTTTTAGGATCTCCTCCATCTAAGGCTTCTGCCCAATAAATTGTTGCTGGCTGGTCTCCTCTCCATCCCATAGAACGTTTTCCTTTTCTTGTAGCCATAAAACCTTTTGGTCTTACCTCATCTAAAGGAACTGAATTTACTGTTTTTACAAAAGTAGCATCGTCTTTGTAAATTTTTGTTTCACTTGGGAATCTTCTGTAAGGAACTAAATATGAAAATGGTCTTAAAATGGTAGAAACCATAACATATTTTCCATCAGGTGAAAAAGACATCCCTGTATACATTCCTTTGTTTAACCACAATGACTTTGCTCCACTAATGCTTATTTTGTAAATTTCAGAAGTAGCTAATTGCTCAAAATTATACTCATCATCTTTAGTTTTTAATAAATCTTGATACGTTCTGTTTTGAGCCTTTACTCCTTCACTTACAGATACTGTAGGTCCTTGAGGTACTGCTGTAGCTTTATCAATTAGAGGTTTTCTATCGCTTGGTAATGTTTTAACAAGTAATTCGTTATTATTATTAAACCACACAAAAGGTCTTCTCATGTTAGCATTAATAATAGGCTCTGTAATTTTTATTGCCTTTGCTTCTGCAATATTTACAACCCATAACTCAACACCTGTAGTTACTGTATTGGTAAAAGCCATCATTTTTTGATCTGGTGACCACTGTACATTGCTAATTCTAGGATTAGTTGGCAATCCTTTTACTTGTACTAATGTTTTACCACTAGTTTTTCTTAGCTTGATATTGTTAAAGTAATTTGCTCTACTTGAAATATTTGTCTTAGGATTAATTCTAAGTCCTCCTAATCTCATTTCTTTTTCAGATAACTCAACGATTGACTTATAATAATCTCTATATAAAAATACCATTTGCTCACCTTTTTCATCCATTCTTACAGATGGAGCAAGTGGTACATCAACCAAATCTAAAATTTCTTTCGAAGGCTTTTGATAAGTAACACTTTCTTGGGCTTGTACACTTACTGTTAGTAACAATAAAAGCACAAAAAGATTCTTGAATTTCATTTTTAGTTAGTTTAAGATTTTATTAATGAGTAATAATAGTTAATTCATTACGATTTACTATTAATTTTTTCTTAAAAAACTATCACATCACTAACCTAAAAACCAAAAACTTATGAATATTTCTTTTTAATTACTTTATACGGACTTTCGTTTCTTCCCTTTTCTTCTGGATATAATAAATACACAGGTTCAGTTTGAACAAACTCTTTTGTTTCTATATTTAATGCTGATAGTTTTCCTTTAAAAGCAGCACCAGTATCTACATTCCATACATTACAACCTTGCATTGGTTCATTAATATTATAACGAGTTGTAGGGGTATGCCCAATATAAATTTCTTTAAATAGTAACAATCGTTTAGGATATAACAGCGAATCTTTTTTGATACGCTTATCCATGATTAATGCCATTTCCCAAAGTGTTCTATCCCAATTGTAATTGGATTCATATACTTCTTTGGCGGGTCCATGCATAGAGGTAAATCCTGCATGAATAAACAATCTATTTTCTGTATCTACATGAAATAACTTCATGCGTTCTAAAAACTGTAAATGCTCTTTTTTCTGAGTTTCTGAATATCCTTCATAACTTTTTATAGTCATCAACCCTCCATGAAACAGCCATATATCATTTATATCTAATGATTTTAACCATTTTTCTAGATACACATCATGATTTCCTTTTATAAAAACGCAATGGTGCTCTTTTTCTAACTCCATTAAATAATCTAATACTTGAGCAGATTCTCCCCAACCATCTACATAATCCCCTAAAAAAATAAGATTATCATCGGGTTGTAAAGCTAACTTTTCTATCAGCTGCTTTAAAGCTTTTAATCCTCCATGTATATCTCCTATCGTAAATGTTCTCATTGTCTTCTTTATCTTATTGCTATATTTTTTGCTATTAATGCTGGTAAGTTATAAACTCGTTCTTTAGGAATCAACCTTTTTGCTTCTTTATATTTTCCTTCTTTGAGTAATTGGTTAATTTTTTTGGTTAAAGGTGTTACATCTACGATCTCTTCTATCCAATCATTATTGTACTCTTCTATTAAAAAGCGACTAATACCTACTTGGATAGTTCTGTTTTGTAATTTTCCTCCTTTTAAAGAACGCTCCGGATCCCACTGAATATGAACTTTGGCTTGTTTAAATTTCTCTTCCCATTCTAAACCACTTTTATAAACTGTTTTATCAGGATCTGTTAATACGCCCATAGCAAGTGCTTTCTCCCAACAATCTCGTTTTATTTTAATACCTAAAATATATTCTTGATTCGATTTTGTTCCCCAATTACTTCGCTCCATTAACCATAAATATGACGGTTTTATCCATGTCATTCTTGTAAATGAAAATGGAGCTTCAAATCGGTTATTTTTGATTGCAGGCAATGCTATTTTCTTATTATATGCTTGGTAAACAGTAATTGTTTTGCTATCAAAATCGGCTCTTATTTCTTGTTGTTTTAACATTTCTTCCTTTTCTTTTTCTTCTTTGTTATGTAAGAATACTTTCAAACAAATTCAAAAAATCTAATGCTGTACCTCTGTAAGAATGAAATCGTTTTTTATCTGAGAAATTATTGGTAAAACCATTGTCTTCTAAATTTACATCAATTACATGTCCGCCATATTGTAATGTTTGTTGAACTAACCTGTTAGGTAAATTTGTTGCTCCCGAACTTCCTAAAATGATTAATAAACCTGAGTTTTTTGCTATTTTTAAAGTAGTATGTAGCTTAAAAATACGCTCGTTATAAAACTCATCAAACCATAAAATATTAGGTCTGGTATGGTCTCCACATTCTGGACAAACTAATAGTTTACTCTCCTCATAAGTTAAATCTTCATCTATCTCTTTTAACGGTATACTTTTAGGTATTTCATAAATATCTTTAGTACACTCTGAAGCACATCTCATCTCTCTTAAATTCCCATGAATTTCATACACATTTTGTAACCCTGATCTTTGATGTAAATTATCAATATTCTGAGTTATTACATTAAAACGATCTTTTAAAAGCTCTTCTAATCTTACTAATTTATAATGTGCTTCATTCGGATTTGCTTCAGCGAACATTTTCTTTCTAAAAAAAGTGTATTGCCAAACTTCATCTGCATTTTTAGAAAAATGTTCAAACGTACCAAAAGATTCTGGTTTATAATGTTTAGATCCTTTTATCCATATACCGTCAGTCCCCCTGTAAGTAGGAATTCCACTAGCAGAAGAGATACCTGCTCCGGTTAAAAAAGTAACTTTATTTCTCTTTTTTATATTTAAAGCTTCTTGTATAACATCTTTTAATGCTTCCATGATATTAATAATCCCAAATTAATCCTTTTTCATTTAATTTATATTGAAACTTTTGAGTTTCACCAAAGGTTTCATACTTCTTATAATTTCCTAAAATAACTTCATTGTATGCTAAAAAAATTTGGTTTGATGCTATATCAAAAGGCATACGTCCGCAACCAGTACAAAGTCCAGGTATGGCAACTGTATGAATATTTTCATGATTTTTAGCAGCTATTAAAATAGCTTTCATAGCTAAATAAGCATTCACAGAAGTTGCGATATTAAAACTCATAGGTACTCTCATTGTAGGTGCAGAAATTAAATACGGTATTTCTTTATTTCTTGTTGAAATTATCATTGATTTTCCTACTAATAACTCTCGCTCTTCTAGTTTAGATATCCTGTTTTGCAATTCATCTTGCATATGCCATCCAAAAGTTTCTGATAAATGTATATCTAAACCTCCATCCATAAAACCAAATGAATTAGCAGGACTTACAATTGCATCGCAAGATACTTTTACAATATCTTCTTGAATAATTTCAACATTTTCATATTGATCAAAATCTTTCTTCCATGCTTCTTCTAATCCTAAATCTTGATACACTAGTTTTATTTTCAATGTCTTCATTTTACTTTCTTTTATTCTCCATACCAATCGACTTCATGTTCTATTAGTATTGAATCATTCTTTTTAATTAAAATTTTATCTGTAAATAACTTGGTTTCTTTTCTACTCTGCGGACCTCCACCTATACGAATCAAATGATCTATATAACTTATGAACTCAGCTGATTCTTCTCCAAATTTTTCTCCTTTTAAAATTACTTTTGATACTGGATATGTACCACTAACAACTTTCAAAGCTTGTTTAGCTGAAAAACCTACAGTAATAAACCCATATTTATCTGCTAACTCATATGCTATTTTAGGAATACCTGAATTGGTATAACCACTTACAACCTCAATAATAGCATCTGTATGTTTTTCCTTTAGCTCTTTAAATAAATTATCTAATAACTTGTATGCTGTTTTTTTATCAAACTTATTTTTACTAAAACCAACAACACCATACCTTACTATTTCATACTTCATAACCAACTTTTAATCTAGCACTATTCTCTTTTGTACATTATATCTGTTCGTAATACATATTTTTCTCCTGAAACAATTTCTTTACCTTCATGGCGTAATCGATGTCTAAAAACCAATGCCATTCCCTTTTTAGGTGTTACGGTAAATAATTTTCTAAATTCAGTTTCTCCTCCTTCAAAATCATCATTCAAATAAATTAAAAAAGAAAACTTACTTTCTTCTATCAAGTTTCTTTTAAAACTTCCATCTATATGCATTTTAAAACGTTGTCCCTTTGAATATTTATACACTCTAAACATTTCATTTAATCCAATGCTTTTGTAAAAACCAACTTTTTCAGGTACAAACTGTTCCATTTTACTCCAGAACTCATTTGCTAAATCTTGATTAAAAAACATGAGTCGATCATTGTTTCTAATGCCTTTAAACATCACTTGTTCTCCGTCAATATTTACTTTAGCTTCTTCAAACTCTTTTGCTTTGTATGTTGCTAAATATTGCTCACACTCTTCTTCTGAAAGGAAACTTTCTACTAAAAAAACCTCGTCATGTAATTTTACTTTTTTCATAACTTTTCAATTTATTGTTTTAAACATCCATATAGGGTTTGCAAATAGTCCATGCGCTATCTATATTTTCTGAAGCTTCTTTTAATCTTTTTGATGCCTCTAACAGTTCGGTTGAAAGTTTTATTCTGTTTCTTTCTTTATCTGCTAACGAATCTTTATGTAATTTTAGAGAAAGTAATTCTAGAAATTCCGCTAGTGAATCATATCTTAAATCTCCTAACTCTATGGCAATGTTTTCAAAACCATTACTATATTGCTCTAGATATTTGTTGTGTTTTGCCATTTTTATATTTGTTTTTAATTATTTAACAGACTGATAAAATTGTAATGCTAACTCTGTAATTTCTTTTTGTTTTGCTATCCCATTAATCCATTCTAAACGTATAGACTCCCAACCATAATACATTCCTGCTAAACCACCATTAATAGCTGCTGTTGTATCAGTATCACCTCCTAAATTTACTGCACTTAAAACAGATTCCGTATAGTTGTTTGAATTCATAAAACACCAGAGTGCACTTTCAATAGATTCTAATACATATCCACCAGAATTAATTTGATTTTCTGATAGTTCATATACTTTATACTTTAAAATTCTATCAAATAAACTTACCTCTTCTGCATTAAAACCATTCAGTACTATAAAATCATTTACAACGTTTTGCATTTTAGCATATGCTGTTATTTTATTTTCTCCTGACAGTAATAAAATTCCAAACTCAACAAAAATAAAGCACGATACTACAGACCTTAAATGGGCATGCGTAATACTAGAAACTTCCTTTATTGTTTGAAATCTGATATTAATATCTTTCTCTTTATACAGAAAAAAGACCAAGGGTAAAATTCTCATTAAAGAACCATTACCATTATTTTCTGGAAAAAACTCACCGCTAAACTTAGCTTTTTCTCCTTCTATAATTCTTCGTAAGCTCCTTCTGGTAGTTCCTCCAATATCAAAAACTTCATCATGAGCACCCCAATATCCTTCTGTATACCATTTTACAAAAGTTTTTCCAATATCTTCAATATCATATTTCTTTGAAAGGCTTTCTGCTGTACAAAACATCATGGAACTATCATCTGAAAAAGTTCCTGCTGGCTGATTCCAACACATAAACGCTAGATAATCATCCACAGGATTTTCTTTAAGATACTCTCTAGACTTAAATTCTACAGGTACGCCTAATGCATCTCCAATAGCTTGTCCAAAAAATGCTTCTTTTATTTTATTTTCTAAATTCATACACTGCCTTTCTAATATTTATGAAATTATTTACTTAAACTCTATAAACTCAGCCGGTACATGATCTGTTAACCAAACTCCATTTTTAGATTGATAAAACTCAAATCCTTTTGCTTGCATATCTCCAGATCGTACGGTTAAAATAATAGGCACTCCTCTTCTACTTCCTACTTTGGTTGCCGTTTGTAAATCTTGACTTAAATGTACATGCTGTCTGTTCATTTTTTTCAATCCGCCTGATTTAATTAAGCTCATAAACTTAGAAACCGTTCCATGGTATAAAAACTCAGGAGGCTGAATAGCTTTAAACTCTAAATCTATTGTTTTTAATGAATGCCCTTGATTAGCTCTAATCATGGTTTCATCTTCATTAAAACTGAATCTTTTTTTATCGTTATTAGCAACAACTTCTCTCAAAACATCAATTGAAAGATTCATGTTTCTTCTTTTCGATTTTGCTATTAATTCATCTATCATTGCCCAACCATTTTTATCTAATTTTAATCCAATTGTTTCTGGTTGATGTCTTAGCAATAGACTTAAAAATTTACTTATTCTTTTTATATTTTTTTCGTTCATTTTCTTTTTGTTTTACAAGGAAATCAATTTCCTCGTTTAATTAATTGTTTTTCCATTTAGAATATCCTTCTCTGTAATACCAATAGGAATTCTATATACTGGAATTTTAATGTTATAATGTTTTATATACTTTTTTATAGCGTTATCTATATCGTTCATATAATAACGAGATGAGAAATGTCCTAAGATTAATTTATCTATGTTAATATTGGCTACCATTTCCATCACTTCTTCTAAAGAACTGTGTTTGTTTTTATCATTTCCTGATGCTAACTCTTCTTTTGTTAAGAAAGTAGCTTCATGAATTAATATTTCTGAATTATCATATTTCGAATAATCAAAAACTGGGGTATCACCAGAATAAGTTAGAATTGTTCTTTTAACTTGTTCATTAATAAAATCATCTCCTTTCTCTTTCTTTAAGTTAATCAAATCTTGCTGTACTAAACTTCTAAATTCAGGTTTTAACTTCTTTTTAGTTTCTGCTACTCGAAACGATAAACTTTTTAATTGATTCGATACATTTATATGCTTATTTTCAAAACAAAACACTTCGTAATTATTCTTTATTTGAACCACTTGCTCATTCTCTAATGGAATCCATTCTGTTCCTGTTGTGTGTGGATCAAATTTTGATGTAAATGTTTCTATAAACGGAAATGATCCTGAATCTTTCGGATAAAATATTTTAGGTTTTCTGTTTGCAAACAATTGATTGTATTGAAAAAGGCCTCCTAAATGATCTCGATCTGCATGTGAAACGAACACATGTTTAATTTTACCACTCTTACCCAAAAGATTTGATGTTACTCCATCGCCAGCATCAAATAACAATCCTAATTCTTCTATAAAGTACCAGGTTGCAAATAATGCCGTTGAATATCCATGTATTGTTAGTTTCATTTTTTATTTCTTTTTTAAATAAATAGTAATTATGATAATCTTCATTGCGAGGCACGAAACAATCTGCTAGTCGATTTATTAGAAATCATATACTATCGTATCAATATCATTTTTTATTAAATTCTCTTTAATAATTGGTTCTATTTTTTCCCATTTACCTCCTGCCAAACCACAACCAATTCTAGGCATATGAACAGAGGCGTTCAATTCTGTTGCTACTTCAGTTAATTTTTCAAGGCACTCGTCAACTGCTTCATATCTTATTGGAACACCATTACTTCCTGTTTTCATGCCTCTTTGCCCAATCATATTACACACATATGTGAACTTATCAACCTGAATAATTTGAATATTTCACAACTCAAAATCATTTTTAGATCTTTCTCTATGCCATTTTCTGTAACTGATTTCTGGCTCTTTCCATCTTTTTGAAACTGCTAAAACAAATCCTTTTCCCCATCCTCCTAAATCATTACAAATGTGAGCTATAATTTTAACTCCTTTTGCTTGAGGAGAAGTAGCATCTCCTTTTATATATTTTATCTCTTTCATTTTTATTTTTTAAACATTATTTACATACATCTTATAATTCTCTTCATCAAAGCATACAAATAATACTTTGTCTAAAACAGGATATTCTTTTACTGTTTGAATAGCTATTTCTGCAGCTATTTCCTTCGGAAAACGATAAATTCCTGTACTTATATTCGGAAAAGCAATTGTTTTTAAACCATGCTCTTTGGCTAATAGCAAACTATTTTTATAACAATTTGCTAATAACTGCTTTTCAATATCATTTCCTTTATTATATACTGGTCCTACTGTATGAATTACCTTTTTTGATGGTAAATTTCCAGCAGTAGTAATAACAACTTCTCCTGTTTTACATTTTCCTTGCCTATTTCTTATTTGTTGACATGCTTCTAAGATCACTTTTCCTCCAGCTTTATGAATTGCACCATCAACTCCACTACCTCCTAACAAACTAGAATTAGCAGCATTTACTATAACATCTACATTAACAGTAGTAATATCGGTTTGTATCACTTCAATTTTCATATATCTTTTCTATGGTAGCTATTAACTCTGTCACTTCAATAGCCTCACTTTTGATATATTTACTTCCTATGTACACTTTCAATACGCTTATTTCTCCTTGAATAGCCTTATTAAATTCAGATAATCTATCTGATGGTACCCACAACTCATCATGAATTTTTCCACCCACATTTTCTATCTCATATTTTTCAAACTCTTCTTCTGTAATATCAAATTGAGTAACAAAACCTAGATAATTTCCAAACTCATCTTTGGTATTCCATTTAGATGCTATTTCAGAAGCATATACTTCATTTAAAACTGGATAAAAAATTGGCTGCCATTTTAGTCTAGGCGGAAATTCTTTGAATCCACTTTCAGCTATTAATTGCAACTCTTTTTCTCCTACAGGTCTAAATAGTGTTATTGTTTTCATTTTCTTTTAATTTTTCTCTTACCTTCATTAAAATTTTACCTAGCTTATTTAAACCAGTTCCATCTTTTCCGTCACCCCAATACGAATCATTTTCTGTATGCTCTATAATTTTTAAGTCAAACGTTTGGAATAAAATTTCTTTTAACTCATTATGTTGATGAAATTTAGCATATACAACATTGTACATCACATTATCTTTAATTTTATCCCAATTACGTTTTAACTTTACTTTTCTCGATCTACCTAACTCAGCAGCTTTCATTGGCGAAGCACTTTTTCTTATTTTTTCTTGATAAGATTTATTATCAAACTTTTGTGCTTGAAAATAATGCTCTGAAGTTGGCCAAGTTTTACCGTTCATTTTTACTGGATATAAGGCGAAGTTTGAAAATTCTCCCCATTTTTGATGTTCGCTATAAAACTTGATCGTTTCCATTCTTAATCTTTATAAAAAATGCTATCATTCCATTGCTCTACTTCATCCATCCAGTTTTTAGGAATACACTCATCTTTTGAATTCATTATAGAAATACCTCCTACAATTGCACATGTAGTATCTCTATCTCCTAATGCCGAAACTGTTTTCCAAAGAGATGTTTCAAAATTATTCATATGATGATAAATACTCCATAAAGCAATAGGTACTGTATCTTGAGCTAGCATTTTAGTTCCGTTACCTAGTGCAGTTACTATTGTATTAATTGTATACGATTTAGGTAATGTTTTTATCTTTTTAATTTTATATTTTAAATCACTCTCTGGTGTATATTCAATTATTGTATCTAACCAAACATCTTTATCTATATTCTTTGTTTCCGTACACAAAGCTGTTGCAATAGCTACACTAATAGCTCCTGCTATGGCTTCATTGTTATAATGTGTTATTTCTGACGACAGCTTAGCTTGCTCTGAGACCTTATCTAAATTATCATAAAAATAAGCTCCAATTAATGCTACTCGCATTGCTCCGCCATTCCCCATAGATCCTGATCCGTTAAAACTAGATTTAGAAATAGACAACCAATCTGTATTCCCTTTCATATCCATCAATTTTCTGTGCATTGAAGGACCGTAACCTCTATGCCTATCTTTCTCATAGTTTTCAGCAAATTTAACCGCTATAAAATCCTGATTTACTTCTCCAAACTCTTCTAACGATTGTAAAATAGGAATCGCCATAATAGTATCATCTGTAAATCTCCATTGTGTTTCTGGAATTGTTTTGTTACTTAGCGCTATTTCTACTTCATCTCTATTTCTAAAAAAACTATCTCCAAAAGCATCTCCAATAGAAATTCCTGTTAAAGATTGTTTTGCCAATGCTATTCTTGTTTTCATTTTTCCATTTTTTGTGCAAATTGATGACTCAATTCTATTATTTCTTCCTTTTTTACTAAAACTTCTTTCCATTTCTCAGGAATTTCATCTATTCCATAATACAATCCTGACAAAGCTCCTGTAACACATGCGGTTGTATCTGTATCTTCACCTAAATTAACAGCTTTTAAAACTGAGTCTGTGTATGAATTTGTGGTTAAAAAACACCAAATACTAGCTTCTAATGTATTTAACACATATCCTGATCCACTGATTTGTTTTTCTTCAAGTGTTCTTAAAGGTTCAATATCATAATCATTAACTTTATTTTCTAATACTCTATGAAACCTATCTATCTCTGCTTGAGAACAAATGGCATTTGAATATAAAAAACCATTCACCGCAGTTATCATATTTTTATAAGCTTCAATTTTATCTATTCCCTTTAACAACTCCAGTAAAAACTCTACATAAATAAAACAACTGATTACAGATCTGATATGCCTGTGTGTAATAGATGATACGTCTTTAACAATAGCAAATCGCTCTTCAATAGGCTTATCTTTTACATAAAAAGCAATCGGGCTAATTCTCATTAACGATCCATTACCATTGTCAAACTCTCCGTCTCCTCCTGCCAACGTAGCTGGTGTTCCCTTTATAAAAGCATGAATTGCCGAGTTGGTTGCAATACCAATGTCAAAAACTTCTCCATGTGCTGTCCATAAAGTATCTGTATACCATTTAGCAAATGTGTTGGCTATATCACTACAACTGTATCCATTACATAAGCTATCTGCCAAGCAAAAAGTTAAAAAACTATCATCACTCCAAGTTCCTTTTGGTTGATGATGCGAACCAAACTCAAGCATATCTGTAACAGGACTATTGTTTAAATAATACCTACTTTTAAATTCTACAGGTACTCCAAGAGCATCTCCAATTGCCAGCCCTAAAAACATTGCTTCTATTTTATTTTTCATAACATATTTTCTTTCTAATTAAACAAACTTTTAAACGGTTCTATAAATTTCTCATTCCTAGAATAAATAGCAAAAACTACTTTTTTAAATTGATTTTTAAACCTACCATTAAAATGTTTATGGAATAGATTTGCTATTTCAATAGGATCGTTTTGAAAAACGCCACAACCCCACGCTCCTAAAATTAAATTTTCATACCCTTGATCTGCACATAATGTCAACATTTTCTCTATTCTGACACTCATAATTTCAGAAACATCTTTTAATAATTCTTTCTCTTTCAATTTAACAACTCCTTTATTTACTGCTGCAGAAGTTATAAAACTACACAAAACAAATTCTTTTAATAAATCACCTTTTTTATTTCTAAAAACTGGCACTTCAGGACTATTAATCATTCCATCAGTATACATACATGATTTCATAGCTCTGTGAGTTTCATAAAAATTATAAGTACTCATTTGACAACCATACAAAGCTGATGAAACTGCTAAACTTTCTTCTTGTGCTAAAGCTCCATTTAAAAAGCCTCCTCCAGGATTTTTTGCTGAAGCAAAATTTAAACACATTAACTTTTCATGTTGCTCATTACTTAGTCTTAAAATTGCACTTATCGAATCTTCACTAGTTACTTCAAAACTCGTCTGATTATTTTGTTTTAACTCTATACTATCTTTTAGAGTCTTTAGCTCTTCTGATTTAAAAAATCGTGATCTATTTATTGCTGAATCAATTTCACTTTTTAAAGATACTTTTTCTCCATTCTCAACGATATAAAAACCATTTTGAATAATTTCTAAAGTCTCTTTTGCTTTTAATTTTCTTGTTGACTTTTTCATCTTATTCTCAATCTTTTATTTACAGTTTCATCTCTACTTATAAATGGTTTTTCCTCAGGAACCATCAAACTCTCCAAATCATTTTGTAATACAAACTGATGTTGTTCATTTACAAATGACGATACATCTTCTATTTCTAAAATATCTTCTTTTGCATATTGTACGATTTCTTCATTTCTAATTCCAAGCTGAATGGCTCTTCTCTCTAATTTCGCACCATATGGATCATGATCTGGATCCCACTGCAAACGAATTGATGAATTTGCTACCGCTTCTTTCCATGCTTCATGACTTTCATATAAATCTGCTTGAAAACTAGAATACACTGCTTGTGATAAATAGCGTTCAAATGCTTCTCTTTTTAAATGAATTGCTAATACAACTTCCTGTCCTTCTTTAGTTCCCCAACCATTACGATACATCATCCATAAGAAATTAGGCTTAATCCAAGTCATTCTTGTATACTTAAACGGACCTCCAAAAAATTGATTTCTTACCGCAAAATTTCCAATTGCTGGTCTGTATGATTGATATACAATTACTTTTTCATCGTCGTACTGTGCCATTATATGATGCCCTTTTTCTGGCCATTCGTTCAACTGTTCTGTATATTTTTTAACTTTTACTTTCATGTTTTCTTTTTTTAAAAGGAGATCTAACTCCTTATTTATGGAATATCATAATGCAGATCTTTCTCATCGTGAGTAAAAAAATATGCATAGTTTGACCTTAATTCATCCCACCCTTTTTCTGTTTTATATTTTTCCTTCATAACATCTTCCCATGCTATCCTCATTTGTCTTGCGCATAAAAGAGGTGGCATTCCACCTATTCCTGTTCCTAAACCTGGTATCGCTACCGTTTTTACTTTATCTTTTATTTTGGTTCCATCTTCAAACTCTCCTTCTTTTAGCAAAGTGAAAATTGCTTTCGTTGCTAAATAAATGTTAGGAGACCTTAATATGGTCATTGGTGTTCGCATAGTTGGCGCAGAAATCAAATACTTAAATTGTTCTTTATCTGTTGATACTATTGCCGCTTGCCCTACTAAAAGTTCACCATAGTATTTCTCTCTCAATAATTTTTGCAACTTTTTTTCAATATGCCATCCTAAGTTTTTCGAAATTGAAAAATCAATTCCTCCATTCATAAACCCAAAACTATTGGCTGGACTCACAATAGCATCGCAAGACAGGTCAAATATTGATTGGTTACTTACAATTACATCATCAATATTATAAAACACTTTACTCCATGCTTCTGTTAATTTTGAATTAATATCTGTAAAATAAAACTTCATATTTCTTCCAATTTAATTTGCGTCACACCATCAACATCTCTAAAACTATCTGTGGTATAAATCTCTTTAAAGTGTTCATTTAATGCTGCTACACCTTTGTTAAAAATACCATGACTAATCGCTAAGTATAAGTCACCTGCATTTTTCTTTTTCAATTCTCCTGCTAACCCCATAAATGTACCGCCGCCATCGCAAATATCATCTACAATTAAGCAATCTTTCCCACCTAAATCTTCTTCATACACTTTAAAACCTTCTAATTTTCCATTTTTTACATTTCTCTTTTTCGAACATTCAATCACAGCAATTCCCCCCAAATATTCCGACACTTTATAAATCTTTTTCAATGCACCTCCGTCAGGAGAAATCAATAACACTTCTTTTCCTATCTTTTGTAATACCTTTTCTATAAAAGTATGGTTCGGTATACTTTTACAATTATTTAATAACGCCGGAGTTACCTCTGAATGCGGATCAAAAACCGTGATACTACTCAATTGTTGATTATTTAATACATCAGCATACACCTTTACCGTTAAAGGTTCGCCAGCCACCATCACACGATCTTGTCTTGCTCCTGGAAAATATGGTAAAAAAACGTGCACATTTTTCACCCCACATCGCTTTACAGCATCAATTGCACAAAGCAGCATTCCAAAATCATTAAAAGAAGTAACTCTTGCTGTTATAGTAACCTCTATAACATTTTCTAAATTACTTTTTAGTTTAATGTGTGGTTCACCTCCTGAAAAAACAAAAGACTCAAAAAGAACCTGTCCTTCTCCTAATGGTTTAAATGATGTATCTAAATTAAAAATCATATTGTGTTATTTTTACGCAAAACTAAGACATAAAAACAATACAACAAAATATTTTGTGTAAAATTTACACTATCTTAATTTCAAAGTGGAAATCTTCGGCGACTAATTGATCGTATTTCTGTTTGTTAAACTTGAAGAGTTTCGCAGGTCTACCGCTGCCTTTCTGTTGAATTTTATCTGTCTCTTCTACAATTCCGAAGCTTAATATTTTTTTTCTAAAGTTTCTTCGATCAATTTGATGTTCTAGTATGGTAGTATATAAGTTTTCTAGATCAGAAAACGGAAATTCTTTATTTAAAAGGTCAAAACCTATTGGCTCATATTGCAATTTTGCTTTTAAACGTTTTTGAGCCATCTCTAAAATTACTTTATGATCAAAAGCTAATGAAGGCAAATCATCCATAGCAAACCATTGTGCTTCATCAGCATCTGTATCTGCTTTTATGGTAAAATGATTAGGTCTAACCAAACCAAAATAACTTACTGACACTACTCTATTTCTAGGATCTCGTTTAGGAGCCCCAAAACTATATAATTGCTCTAAATAATCTATGGTAACACCAGTTTCTTCTTTAAGCTCTCTAGTTACTGCAGACTCTAAAGATTCATCATCTAATACTAATCCTCCTGGTAAAGCCCAAGAATCTTTAAAAGGTTCAACACCTCTTTTAATTAATAAAACAGATAATTTTTTAGATTCGTAACCAAATACAACTGCATCTACAGCTACTTTTATATTTTGAATTGCTGGCATATTTTGTGTTTAGACCACACAAAATTACAAAGTTTCCCTTTAAAACACATCACTCAATAGGTATTTTGTACTCGTATTTCTTCAATTTATGATAGATTTAATTAAATTCTGAAATTGATTATAAAAACTAAGAACTTTCATAAATCTGTGCCATGTAAATTAGTATTTTCGCGACATTAAAATTAATGCTGATTATGATTACTGTAGATCAATTACGTGTAGAGTTTAGTGGTAACACCTTATTTAGCGATGTTTCATTTGTAATTAATGAAAATGATAAGATTGCTTTAATGGGAAAAAATGGAGCAGGAAAATCTACCATGATGAAGATTATTGCAGGAGTTTCTTCTCCTACAAAAGGAGCGGTACGTTGCCCAAAAGATACAGTAATTGCCTATTTACCGCAGCATTTATTAATGGAAGATAATTGCACTGTTAAAGAAGAAGCATCCAAAGCTTTTCAAGGTATTTTTGATATGAAAGCAGAAATGGATGATTTAAATAAGCAATTAGAAACTCGTACCGATTACGAATCGGAAGCTTACATGAAAATCATAGAGCGTGTATCTGATTTAGGTGAAAAATACTACGCCCTAGAAGAGATTAATTACGAAGCTGAGGTTGAAAAAGCTTTAAAAGGACTAGGTTTTAAACAAGATGATTTAGATAGAGCTACTTCTGAATTTAGTGGTGGATGGCGTATGCGTATAGAATTAGCTAAAATATTACTTCAGAAACCTGACTTAATTTTATTAGATGAGCCTACCAACCACGTAGATATTGAATCTGTTATTTGGCTAGAGAATTTCTTATTAAATAAAGCAAAAGCTGTAGTAGTAATTTCTCACGATAAAGCTTTTATTGATAATATCACCAATCGTACCATAGAAGTGACTATGGGAACTATTCATGATTACAAAGCTAATTATTCTCATTATTTAGAATTACGTAAAGAACGTAGAGCTCACCAATTAAAAGCTTACGAAGAACAACAAAAATTTATAGCTGATACCAAAGCTTTTATAGAACGTTTTAAAGGAACTTATTCCAAAACGAATCAAGTAGCTTCTAGAGAACGTATGCTTGAAAAATTAGTTCCTATAGAAATTGATGAAGTAGATACTTCTGCTCTAAAACTTCGCTTCCCTCCTTCTCCTAGATCTGGAGATTATCCTGTTAAAGTTGAAGGCTTAACTAAAAGTTATGGCGACTTAACTGTTTTTAAAGATGCTAGTTTTTCTATTGCAAGAGGTGAAAAAGTATCATTTGTTGGTAGAAACGGTGAAGGAAAATCTACCATGATTAAGGCAATTATGGGAGAAATTGATTTTGAAGGTGAATGTGGTTTGGGGCACAATGCTAAAGTTGGATATTTTGCTCAAAATCAAGCTTCTTTACTAGATCCTGAGTTGACAATTTTTCAAACTGTTGATGAGGTTGCTGAAGGTGATATTCGTACACAAATAAAGAATATTTTAGGTAGATTTATGTTTAGTGGCGATGATTTAGAAAAGAAAGTTAAAGTATTGTCTGGGGGTGAAAGAACTCGTTTAGCAATGGTTAAACTATTACTAGAACCAGTAAACTTATTGATCTTAGATGAGCCAACGAATCACTTAGATTTGAAATCGAAAGATGTAATTAAAGAAGCTTTACTTAATTATGACGGAACTTTAATTTTAGTTTCTCACGATAGAGATTTTCTTCAAGGTTTATCTGAAAAAGTATTTGAGTTTAAAGATAAGCGTGTAATTGAACATTTTGAAACTATTGACGCATTTTTAGAACGAAATAATATAAATGCCTTAAAAGAGATTGATTTGTAAAATATTTTGTTTTTACTATGATTTCTCCAGGTTTTATTAAAATCATTGAGTCTACTGATTTTATTCAATCACAAATTTTAGTTAAAATAGCACATATTGAAAATGGCATTCCGCCAGAAACAAAATTATATGATACTTTTACCAATGAATATTGGATTGTAAAAAAGCGAGTTCATACGAGTCTTTTAATACAGAATAATGCTGAAAAGTTTTTCGATTGTGAAACTCAATCCATACACATAGACAATCATTTTGTTTCTCTAAAAGAAAAAGAAGTCAATCTAAAAAAAGATGTAGAAAGAAGTCAAAAAGGAATTTATTTTTACATACTTCAATATTCAAACAAAAAACTACAAAAGAAACAGATTAAAGGGAATTTTCTTAGAATAGAAACTCCTTTATAATAGTTTTAAACTCAGAAAAACATTATAAAATAATTACAGTATTTGTAGTGTTTTTTGCAATAAACGTAGTTTTTAACTCTGTAAAGACAACTAATAAAACCCAAAAAAGAAGCTAATACATTTAATATTGTCTAAAACACCAAAAAAATAATTAATACGAATCATTTTTTTAAAAGGTCTTGATCGAAACAAGTTTCGATCAAGACCTTTTTTTAATTTCATCAAGATCTTTTTTCAAAAAAAAACAACTAATCACTTAAACATTATGCGTAAAAAAACCCTTAAACCAAAAGGTTAAAGGGTTGAATATTTCGCTTACTAAAAAAGTAGTATGTATAATTTCTCTATTGTTTTGTTAAGTATAATTATCTACAGCGAATTCTTGCTTTCTAATTAAACATGAATTGCTCTGTTTTGAATTGTTTTTAAATTTTGTATTCATAGCCTCGTTTTTTATCAAAACAATGCTAAATCTTTTTTTACATGAATCAAAATCAATTTTCAATAATAGAAAGTTTATTTACAACTATTGTAAGTTTTTTTCTATTTATTGAAAAACATCCATTAACTATTCTATTAATTAGAAAAATTGATCATCATATGTCTTTATTTTTATACTTCAACAATAATAATTTAAAGTGTAAACATTGAAGTTTTGAAAGTAAAAGACCAATTAAAATAACATTAAATAATCTAAAAAATCCAATTTCATTTTTCTATTTTTGTCGTTTCAACACAACAAAAAACAATGAGTTTAACAACATTAAACGCAATCTCACCTATAGACGGTAGATACCGAAATAAAGTAGCTCAATTAGCAGATTACTTTTCTGAAGAAGCATTAATTAAATATAGAGTTAAAGTTGAAATTGAGTATTTCATTGCTTTATGTGAAATTCCATTACCTCAATTAGAAGGTATTGATAAAGGATTATATGAAGACTTGAGAAAAATCTATATTGATTTTACTGCGGAAGATGCTCAAAAGATTAAAGACATTGAAAGTGTAACTAATCATGATGTAAAAGCTGTTGAGTATTTTATTAAAGAAAAATTTGACACTTTACAATTATCTCAATACAAAGAGTTTATTCATTTTGGATTGACTTCTCAAGATATTAACAATACTGCTATTCCTCTTTCTATTAAAGACGCTATTGAAGAAGTTTATTTTCCTACATTAGATAGTTTAACTTCAAGATTAGCTGAATTATGTGAAGAATGGGAAAATGTTCCAATGTTAGCTCGTACTCACGGACAACCAGCTTCTCCTACTCGTTTAGGTAAAGAGTTATTTGTTTTTGTTGAGCGTATCAATCAGCAAGTATTATTTTTACAACATATACCAAATGCAGCTAAATTTGGTGGAGCTACAGGAAACTATAACGCTCACAAAGTTGCATATCCATCTATAGATTGGAAATCTTTTGGTACTTCTTTTGTAGAAGAGGTTTTAGATTTACACCATTCTTTTCCAACTACTCAAATAGAACATTATGACCACATGGCAAGCTTGTTTGATGCCATGAAAAGAATCAATACTATTTTAATTGACTTAGATAGAGATATTTGGACATATGTTTCTATGGATTACTTTAAGCAAAAAATTAAAAAAGGTGAAGTTGGTTCATCAGCTATGCCACACAAAGTAAATCCGATTGATTTTGAAAACTCTGAAGGTAATTTAGGTATTGCAAATGCTATTTTAGAACATTTAGCTGCTAAACTTCCAGTTTCTCGTTTACAACGTGATTTAACTGATAGTACTGTTTTAAGAAACGTTGGTGTACCTTTCGGACATACATTAATTGCATTTAAATCTACCTTAAAAGGTTTAAACAAATTATTGTTAAACAAAGAAAAATTTGAGGAAGATTTAGAGAATAATTGGGCAGTTGCTGCAGAAGCTATTCAAACAATTCTACGTAGAGAAGCTTATCCTAATCCATACGAAGCTTTAAAAGGGTTAACTCGTACCAACGAAAAAATTACCCAAAAATCAATTGCAGATTTTATTGACACATTAGAAGTATCTGATGCTATTAAAAATGAGTTAAAGCAAATTACACCTTCAAATTATACAGGTATTTAATGAAATATATCGCATATATATCAATATTAGTAATGTTCATCGTTTCTTGTGATACAAAACCCACAGGAAACGCTGAGCGTTTTAAATACGGAACTTTTGAAATTCCTGCTGGAGAGGGATACTCTAAAACAACTATTATTAGAAAAGATAGTTTACAAATTGAGTATTACACAAAAAAAGTAACAATTTCTACAGATAGTACCGTATCAGAGAAAGAAATTAAACGAGTAGATACTTTATTAATTGGTTGGAAAAATAATTTCGCATATACACTGCGAATGAAAAATCCAAGAACAGATTTAGATAAAGATCCAATTTTTGTTCAAATAACAAAAGTTAGAGACTCTTCTTACGATTTCAAATCAAGAATAGGCTATTCAAAATTTACTACTCCAGGAACCGTTTACATAAGTAAGTAATTATTTTTCAGTTTCCTTTTATGAAATACATTACTGCTATTGTATGTATATTATTTGTGCTAGTCTCATGTAATTTGAGTACAAAAGATAGTTCTGAACGTTTTAAATACGGAACTTTTGAATATTCTCCTGGTAAAGGCTATAAGAAAACTATTATTATTAGAAAAGATAGCTTACAAATAGAATACAACACTAAAACAGTTACAATTTCAACAGATAGTACTGTTGTTGAAAAAGAAATTCAAACCATAGATACAGTATTCATCAAATGGAAAAATAATTTTTCATATAACTTGCGAATAAAGAATCCTAAAACTGATTTTGAAAAAGAGCTTATTAATGTTCAAATAACCAAAGTAAGAGATTCATCTTACGATTTTAAATTAAAAAGAGGATATTCTAAATTTACTTCAAAAGGAACGCTTTACATCAGTAAATAATTATTACTGATTCTTTAATTTTCTTAAAAATTTCATAAAAATCAACTATTTAAATTGGTTTTTAATAATAATTCTATTTAATTTGCGAGCTGAATGGAGTTTTTGAAGAGATATCTATATATTATCGTGCTTACATTATTACTGATGCCTTCAGTAATTAAGCTAACGCACCACTGTTGTGACGTTGCTTCACTTGCTCACCATTGTGATGATCATCATCATCAAAAGAAAGAGATATCTACTTCTAAGAAAGATCTTAGTTTTCATGAATTAGAAATAGATTGTGACATTTGCTCTTTTCACCTTCATAATTTTGCTTCAACTGAAATTCAGCATATTGTTTTAGTTTTTTCTGAAAAAATTGACGCTTATGCTAATTTCTACTGTTCATTTAGTCTAGATTTAAACTTACTATTCCAACTTAGAGCTCCTCCATCTTTAGTCTAGATTAATTAAACAACACTTTAATTTACACTAAATTACCATAATGAACTTAAGAATTAAACTTTTGATTCTATTCGTGGGCATTAATATAGCTTCATTAATAGGTCAAAACTGTAATTATACCTTTTCAGGTCTTGTAGAGGACTTTCATGATAAGTCACCACTAGTTAATGCAACTATTTATATAAAGAATTTAAATAAGTATACGACTAGTGATTTTGATGGAAAGTTTAAAATTCCAAATCTTTGTGAAGGAAAATTAATCGTTGAGATTTCACATTTAAGTTGTGATACACAAACTTTAGAACTAACATTAAAAAAAGATTTATACAAAATAATAGATCTAGAGCATCATGTTGAAGAGTTAGATGAAGTTCGTGTAAATTCACAAACAAAAATTGAAAAAACAAGCATTGAGAAATCAGTAAAACAAGAAGTTGTAGAAAGTTTTACTGATAAATCTCTAGGTGATGCTTTGAATACTGTAAGTGGTGTTTCTTCTTTAAATACAGGAAATACCATTGTAAAACCTATGATTCATGGCTTACACAGTAGTAGATTACTAATTATCAATAACAATGTCCGTTTATTTGATCAAGATTGGGGAGATGAACATGCACCTAATGTTGATATTAATGCTGCCAATACTTTGCATGTTGTAAAAGGAGCAAATACACTTAGATATGGTAGTGATGCTATTGGAGGTCTTGTAATTTTAAAGCCTAAAAAATACGCCGTTAAAGATAGTTTATTTGGTAGCTCTATTTTATCATTAAATACGAATGGTAGAGGTGGTAATTTCAACTCTGAAATTGTTAATACTTACAAATCTGGTTATTATTTGAGACTACAAACTAGTTTTAAAAGATTCGGTGATTTTAAAGCTCCTGATTATTATTTAACGAATACAGGACTAAGAAACATAAATTCTTCTGCTAGATTTGGATACAATAGCTTTACAAGAGGATTTGATGTGTTCTATAGTTTTGTAGATAATGAATTTGGTATTTTACAATCTTCACATATTGGAAATGTAAACGATTTAGTAGCGTCTATAAATAATAGACAACCGAGAGTTATCGATGACTTTTCATATGATATTAATACACCTAAACAAGCTATTAGACATTATTTAGGGAAAGTTGAAGCATATCAACGTTTTAAAAACTTTGGTAAATTAACAGCGCAATATGATTTTCAAGTAAACAGACGTAAAGAGTTTGATACTAGAGTTGGAAGTTTTAAAAATGTTCCTGTAATTGATTTACGTTTGTTTACCACAAGTTTACAACCTAACTTAAAAATTGATTTCTTAGATGATTTTGAATTTAACACAGGTATTTTAGCTAGATTTCAAGAAAACGACGCTATTGGTGGTACTGGAACTAATCCAATAATTCCAGATTATGAAAAATATGATTTTGGAACTTACTTTACAGCAAATTATCAGCCTGATGCTACAACAGATATTAGTGCTGGTGTTCGTTATGATTACTCTTACATAAAAGCCGAAAAACGATATAGAGTAAATGACTGGTTTGAAGTTTATAATTATGATGAATTATTTCCTGAGTTTGATACTGGTATCATTAGAAGCTCTCGAACTTTAACCAGACCGGAATTTACTTTTCATTCTGTTTCTGCAAATGCTGGTTTATCAAAACGATTTGACAATGACTTTAATTTACTAGTAAATTATGGTTTGGCAACACGTGTGCCAAATCCCTCTGAATTATTTAGCGATGGATTGCATCATAGTACAGCGCGTATAGAAGTTGGTTTTTTAACTATGGAACAAGAAGTAGCCAATAAATTTTCTATCTCATTTGAGAGAAATAATGAAAATTTTGGTTTTTCAATTAGTCCATATTACAATTCTATTAACGGTTTTATTCAACTTATTCCTGTTGATACCGTTACAACCATTAGAGGTGCATTTCCTATTTGGCATTACAACCAAGTAGATGCTCGAATTTTTGGAATTGATATTGATATTAATAAAAAAATTAACGCCCAACTAAATTACCAAGGAAATATTAGTTTGTTACAAGGAGATAATTTGACAGAAAATATACCCTTAATTCATATGCCAGGTACCAATTTTACAAATAGTATAGCTTACACTAATAAAGATTTTCACAATTTATCTGTAGGCTTAAAAAGCAAAACTGTTTTGCAACAAAATAGATATCCTGATTATAACTTTTTTACTTTTAATCCAATTATTCAAGAAGATGTTTTTGTAGATATAAGCTCTACTCCTGCTAGTTACTCTTTATTCGACTTTAATAGTTCAATAACTTTTAAAGCTTTTAAAAAAGGAAGTGTTAGGTTTGAACTAAACGTAGAGAACATTTTCAATACGTCCTACAGAGACTACTTAAACAGACAACGATATTATACTGATGATATTGGCAGAAATATTAACCTTAAAATTAAATTTAATTATTAATTAAACACAATTATGAATACTCTAAAATTAACAAAAATGAAAACAATTAAATTATTAGCTTTCTTATTTATTTCAAGTTTAGCATTTACAGGATGTTCTGATGACGATGATGATCACGGTGGTGATGATCACGATCACGAGGAAGAAGTGATTACAACTTTAACGTACACACTTACTGACGGTACAGATACTATTACATTAACTTTTGAAGATTTAGATCCAGACGATTCTGTTGATGGAGTTGCTACTGTATCTGGAAACTTAAAAGCAAATACTGATTATACAGGTGAATTAACTGTTTTAAACAAAACTGATAGCGATGATCCTGCACACATTCAAGAAGAAATTGAAGGTGAAGCTGAGGAGCATGAGTTTTTCTACACAACTACTGTAGCAAATGTTACTATTTCTAAAACTGATGAAGATGGAAATGGAAATCCTTTAGGTTTTACTACTAATTTAGTAACTGGTGCTGCTGGAACAGGAACTATTACTGTTGTTTTAAAGCATGAGCCTAAAAAGCCAAATGATGGTTCTGTTGCAGATGCTGGTGGTAATACTGATATTGAAGCTACTTTTACTGTTGAAGTAGAATAATTTCACCAATATTTCAAAAACTTTAATAAAAGAGCTTCATATGAAGCTCTTTTTTATTTTTATACTATCACAGCCGTGATATTCCAAAAAACATGAAATATAATGGAGGTTAGAACTGACTTAGTTTTACTATATAAAAAGGCGGATATCAATCCTCCAAAAAAAGCTATGTAAGTCAAATAAAAACCTTCATTTGAATTTAGTATGAATAAATTATTGAAAGGTAGATGAATTAAAGCAAATAACACAGCACTTAAAAACATTGCTCTATTAGCTGTTATTTTTTCTTGTAAATAATCTTGAATATAGGATCTAAAGAATAGCTCTTCATACAAGGGAACAAAAAAAGCTACACTTAAAACACTTAATTTAAAAAACGCTCCGTACCCATTAAACTCATATATCAATTGAAGACTCTCACCTGTAATGACATTATAAAAATTACTTAACGGAATTTGTACAAAAACAAATACGATACCCAATACAGCTGCTACTAAAGACCATTTTACACTAAAAAAATCTAATAAGAACCTAAACCTTCTGTTTTTTGTAATGTAAACAAAAAACAAAATTAACATACAATGAACTAAACTTTGAATTAAAATATAATATTGATTGTAATAATCAACTTCTAAATTCACAAAATAAAGCCAGCTACTTATAGCTTCCATCATTAAAACATATAGAAATGTATCTTTAAAAGCATATAAGATTTTAAAAAAACGCTCTTTCAATTCAAATAAATTTTAATTATTTGTTAAGATACTATAGAATATTCATTTCTTAATGCTTTTTTATTCAAAGTTATTTTTAAATTTATATTATATTATGTATACTTGTAAAAGTATTTAATCAGTCAAATAAATATCAAACTGAATCTTTTTAGAAAATATATCGCATTTTTAGGAATTATAGCTATAATAGCTCCTTCTTTAATTCAATTGCATCATGCATTTGAAGATCATGATCATGGTCATGTGGTATGTACCTCTAAAACTGAAAAACATTTTCATGAAGGTGACGAGAGTGATTGCTCAATGATGCACTATCAAATGGAAATTAATGCTACTGATTTTAATATTGCTTACGAAATATTACCAAAATATTTTGTTCCAACTAATTTTAATGAGTTACCATCAGATAAAAAAAATGTAACTCTCATAAGAAAATCTTCTCGGGCACCACCTATCACTGCTTAATTTTTGGTAAAATAAATTAATAATACATTGTTATTAATTACTTAGTAACATGTTTTTTCTAAGTATAAAAGACTACATATAGTTACTATATTTCTTTAGAAGTTATTAAAACAAACGTATTAAATTAATTTATAAAGCCTTTGACCAATAACAAATTATAAAAGAGATTATAATATTGGGATTTCTGGCATGTACCAAATCAATTTCCTTACTCAGGAACCGTCGCAAGTTCATAAACTAATACCTGAACATGATACGTATAATATGGGAGTATATACTATCATTACTGAGTTGTTTTTTAATGGTTTAATTTTTTCAGCAGGTTATTAGATATAGGGTTGAGTTTTGAAATTCAGGTATCTAGCCAGAAACTTCCAACTGATACTTTGCAACTTACAAAATTAAATGCAATAAATTAAATTTAATTGCTATAATTATAAATTTTGTAGAATATCATTTTCCTTGTATAAACAAAAAAACTGCCTTCAAAAGGCAGTTTTTCATTTATAAATACTTTTTAATTACTTAGAATCTAAATCTAATCATTTAAGTTATTGTCTTATGAAGGCTTATTTGTCGTTTCTCTTTTATATAAAGATGAATCGATAATCACTTTTTCAATCTCTTTATCGTTATTCTCTAATCTACTCAATAGTAATTCTGCTGCTGTCCTCCCTACTCTCTTACCGTGCTGGTTGATAGTTGTCATACTTGGCGTTAAATGCTCAGATATTGTTCTACCTGCATATCCTACCAAAGCAAGCTTACCACTGTCTAAGATATCTTTCTTTTTACCTACTCTAAAAGTAGCTAAAGAAGCCTCTTCATCTAATGCTATAATTGCATCAATGTCTTCACTCTCTATCATCTTATCCAATTCTTTCTCTACCCTTTTTTCTGGTCCGGTAATAATAATTGGTTCATGTGAATCTTTAATGGCATCTTCATAACCTTTAATTCTTAATTGCCCAACACTTAAATTATGAATGGTAGCTGCTAATGCAATTCTTTTTCTACCCATAAATTGTAATTCTTTTACAGCATTTAAAACAGCTTCATAATCATTTACCATTACTTTATCACATTTAACATCATCAGAAACTCTATCAAACATTAATAAATTAGTGTACTTAGAAATATTCGTTAAATGATCATAGTTTTCTAACACTTGTGTTTCTTCAGAAACCGCTATAATAATAGCATCAACCAAACCATTTGTTAATGCTTGTACATACTGAACCTCTTTTTTATAAGATTCATTAGTAACACAAATGATAATGTTATAATCAGTTTTTGCAACCTCATTTTCAATACCACGCAAAGCTCTTGATAAAAAGAAATTTTTAATACTAGGTAATATCACTCCGATAGTACTTGCCCTACCCGATTTTAAATTAATAGCTGTTCTATTTGGTTTGTAATTGTATTGCTTAGCTGCTTCTCTAACTCGTTCTTTAGTAGAAATACTAATTTCATGGCTATCATTCAATGCTTTAGATATCGTTGAAATAGATACATCAAGCATTTTAGACAGTTCTTTAAGTGTTATATTCTTCATTTATTGATTAGATTATATCGAATTACGAAATAAAAATACAAGAAAATCTTAATTTGTATCCTACAAAACATTTAAACTTCATTTTTATATTATTAAATCTTTAACTCAATTAACTGTATTATATTCAAAAAAACACTGAAAAACAAACGATTAATTAAAATAAGTGACAAATAAAATTTAACATTAATAACTTTATACTAATCTTTTGTTTAAACGCTAAAAACAATTTAATAATTTACTAAAAGTAATTTGGGATTCATTTAAAATAATTAACCTTATTTATCTGTTTTTATGAAACTTAATCAAAAAATTATCCCAACTAAAAAATTCATTGTTACTACGTTAACATTAGCAATGAGTGCTACTTTCAGTAGTTTTTGTATGGCACAAGAAATACAAAACAACAACTCAAAAGAAACAAAAGGTTTTTCTTTTGAAATTAAAAAAGATGCAGAACACAATCCTAAAAAGTATTCTAAAGCAGCCAAAAAATCCTCTTTTTTGGCTAAAGACATTTTAGTTTCTCGTGCTATTCTTCCAGCAGCTAGTTTTGCTGAAGGTCCTACATCTGGTCAATATATTGGTGCAACTTCTATTAATGAGCAAACTATTCCGTTTATCAATAAACAACCAATACAAGGTTTTTCTTCTGTATTAAATAACTACAACGGAACATTTACCGCTTTATCTGATAATGGTTTTGGTAGTATTGAAAACTCTGCTGATTATAATTTACGTTTATACACTATAAAACCAAGATTTAAAAGTGTTTTTAGCTTTGGTAAAAAGAAAGGAGATATTAAAGTTTTAGATTTTATAGAACTTAAAGATCCAAATCACTTAATCCCTTTTGCTATTGTAAACCATTTTACTGATGATAGAGTATTAACTGGTGCCGACTTTGATATTGAATCGATTCAGCGTACTAAAAATGGTGATTATTGGATTGGTGATGAATTTGGTCCATTTTTACTTCATTTTAATAAATATGGTGTGCTTTTAGATGCTCCTTATGCTTTGCCTGATTTTAGTGAACCTGGTAAAGAACTTAGAGCTCCTCAAAATCCGTATAACGAAGAAATTAGTGCTTTACGCGTAATGAATGCAATGCGCGCACATGCGAAAGCAAACGGAAGTAAGGCACCTGTAATGTCTCCTTGGTTTGTAATGTTAGATGATAACAATGCTAATACAACTGTTGGAAGTAGAAACAATGCTCCTGAAAGTTTAAAAAATGCTTCAAGTGAGTTATTCAATGTTACTTCATTAAACAAAGCTGGACATGACGTAGTTGTGTATACAGTGAATGATTCTGAAAACATGAATTTACTTTTAGAATTGGGTGTACAGGGAATTATTTCTGATCGTCCTGACCTTTTATTAACAGCGGTTGAAAATTTTGACGGAGATAACAATGGTACTCCTGATTATTTAGACGCTAATGGTTTAATTGATGTTACTAAATTTGATGCTCAAGGTCATAGAGGTGCAAGAAATCTTCGTCCAGAAAACACAATACCATCAATGGAGGCTGCATTAGATTATTTAATGCCAACTTTAGAAACTGATACTGGTATAACCTTAGATGGTGTACCTGTTTTAGATCACGATCCACATATTGAGGCTGCTAAAACACGTAAATTAGATGGTACTGCTTACGAATTTAATGATGAAGTATTGGTGAAGGATTTAACATTGCAAGAAATTCAAAACACATTTATTGCTGATAAAATTCTTGATGGACGACCAGTACAAACAAACGATTTAGCTTTGTCTCCTGTTTCGGTAGCTTTTGCTAATGAAAAAGGATTTATCAGTCCATATATTATGCCTTCACTTCAACAACTTTTTGATTTTGTTGCTTTTTATGTAGCATATTATAAAAATGGTGCTGGTAAAAATCATGCTGATGCTACTAAAAGATGGAAAAATGCAGCTAAAGTTCGTTTTAATATTGAAACCAAGATTAATCCAAGAACTGATGTTGATGATCGTGGCGATATTTTTGCAGAAAGAACTGTAAATCCTGAAACGTTTACAAAGGCTGTTGCTGATGTTATTGTTGCTAATAATTTACAAGATAGGGCTGATATTCAAAGTTTTGATTTTAGAACTCTTTTATTAACTCAAAAACTATATCCTGCAATTAGAACTGTATGTTTATTTGGTGATTTCCCTAAAGTTGGTAGTGCTGGTGACGGAACTAACTTACAAGATCAGAATGGCGAAAACACACCTTGGTTAGCCGGATTGTATTGGCCATATCGTCAAACAAAACTTACTTCTCAATTTAAAGTACCATCTAGTGGTGGTTTTGAAGGAATGGCATTAAGCAGTAATGGTAAAAAATTACTTCCTCTACTTGAAAAACCTTTGACAAACTCAGAAAACAACAACCTTTTAATTCATGAGTTTGATCTTAAAACAAAATCGTATACAGGTAAGCAATTTCAATATCCGTTGAATGAAAAAGCTGCAGCTATTGGAGATTTTATCATGTTTAGTAAAAAACGTGGTTTAATTATAGAAAGAGATAATTCTCAAGGAGATTTAAACGGATTTAAAGCTATTTACGAAGTTGAATTATCACCAAACAAAACTAAAGTTAAGAAACGTTTAAATCTTGATTTATTAGATATTAATGACCCTTTTAGAATTTCTACAGGTTTAAACGGCGATGTAGGTATTGGTAATAATTTTGCTTTTCCTTTTGTAACTATTGAAAGCGTTGTTGTTTTAAATCCGTTTTTAATAGGAGTTTTAAATGATAACAACTACCCTTTTAGCGTTGGAAGACATGTAGGAAAACAATTACCAGACGATAATGAATTTATTTTAGTTTGGTTAGATCAACCATTAGGTAGAAAATGGAAAAAAGATACTTTAAATAACTACAAGAAGAAACAAGAAGAAGTGAATGTGTATCCTAACACTTTTAGTGATAAAATTACTTTTTCTAATGACACTTTTTCAAAAAACACAGTGTCTATAGACATATATGATATCTCAGGAAAATTAGTTACTAAATTGGTTGATTCAAATGAAAACAACAACGGTTTTAACTATACTTGGAACGGAAAGAATGATCTTGGAAAAGAAATCAATACTGGTATTTACATTGCAATCATCAATGTTAATGGCGAGTTAATCAAGAAAAAAATAGTAAAAAAATAATTCAACTCTAAAGTATTTTACAAACTTTAGTATTCAATTTATTTGAGCAGTTCAATAGTTATTGAACTGCTTTTTCTTTTTAATTTTGCAGCGCTATAGCAATCAAACATGGATAACAACTATATTTTTACTTCTGAGCGTCTCGGTTTTAGAGATTGGAAAAACACTGATCTTTCACTTTTATTTGAAATGAATACAAATGAAGAAGTAATGCAATATTTTCCCACAAAACAATCTAAACAACAGTGTGAGGATTTTATTACTAGAATGCAAAACCAACTTCAAAAACTTAACTTTTGTTATTTTGCTGTTGAATTGATTACTACAAAAGAATTTATCGGTTTTATCGGTTTAAATGAACAAACCTATGAAGCAGATTTTAATCCGTCTATTGATATTGGTTGGCGTTTATTGCCTAAATTCTGGGGAAAAGGTTTTGCAACCGAAGGTGCTAAAGCTTGTTTAACATACGGATTTGATCATTTAAAACTTAAAGAAATTGTTTCGGTTGCTCCTGTTATTAATACACCTTCTATTGCAGTAATGGAAAAAATAGGAATGCAAAAAGTAAAAGATTTTAATCATCCATATCTTACAGAGTATCCTACACTTGAAAAATGTGTGTTGTATAATACATCAAATTCATAATATTAAATAGAAAAATGTTTTTGTTAATAATGTGAAATTTATAATTCAATTTTACAGTAACAAAAAACACTCATAATCGTCTCTGATTTTAGTAACCAAGTTTTAAAATTCAAAGATGAAGGATAAATTAATTCCTCAATTGTTCATTATTTTCTTAAGATATTTAATGGGCTTTGCTTTTGTATTCAATAGCATTAAAAAAATAAAAGGAAACAGATTTACCACTGAAAGTGGTGCTGAAAATCCTATTGATAGTGCTTGGCATTTTTTTGAAACCTTATATGAGTCTGGGATTTATTGGAAATTTTTAGGTTTAGGTCAATTAATTGCAGGGCTACTATTAATAACTCAACGTTATGCCAAATTAGGAGCTGTTATGTTTTTTCCTATTATGGCTAATATTTTTGTAATTACCATATCCTACGATTTTAGATACACCTACGTTGTTACAGCTTTAATGTTATTGGCTAATATATTATTACTTCTATGGGATTGGAACACTTTAAAAGTGTTAATAAATCTCAAACCAACTGTTTCTAATATAAAAAGATTAGAAGATCATAAAGTTTGGAGTATTATCGGTTTAACCTACTTATCTTGTTATTTTATTGCTGCATTAATTGCTAATGATAATGCTGCTTATATTTTACTTTTAAGTTTTGCAGCTATTAGTATTTTCGGGTTTGTTTTTGGAATACGAAACAGAAAAGCTTATTAGTTTTATTAGTGGAAACTAAGTATCAAGAATTAAGTACTGAGTATTGAAAAATATCTTTTTAAGCTTAAAGTTCCTTGCTTAAAAGTATAAGCAACTACATAAACAATTTGTTTCTTAAATTTAGCATTCAATATTTACAAATGGATAAACAACAAATCAACGAGATATTAGAAGAAAAGCATCAAATGTTATTCAATTGGATAGCTGAACAACCAACAGAGAAATGGTTATCTCATCCAGAAGGAAAATGGACCGCTGGTCAGCACATTGCTCATTTAGTTAACTCAATAAAACAAGTAAATTATGCTATGAGCTTGCCTAAATTTATATTAAAATATAAGTTTGGTAAAGCAAATAGATCTGTAAGAACTTATAATCATATTGTTGAACGATACGATGAAAAACTTGCTAAAAATCAAGAAAAAGCAAAAGCTTTTAACTCAAAATTAAAAGTCCCTCCTTTAAAACAGCGAGATCAATTATTAGCAACACTTTTAAAACAACAAAAAAAGCTTCAGAAAAAAACAAACAAGTGGTCTGATAAAGATTTAGACAACATTATTTTACCGCATCCACTAATGGGAAAAATGCCCGTTAGAGAGATAATTATGTGGACTGCACACCATACAGAACACCATACAAAAGATTTAATTGAAAACTACTAACGAAAATGCTATATTTGTGCCTCAAAAATGTAGCAGACATCAATGTTTAATAATTTAAGTGAAAAATTAGATAAGGCGTTACATACGCTGAAAGGTCATGGTAAGATAAATGAAGTTAACGTAGCTGAAACGTTGAAAGAAGTTCGTAGAGCTTTATTAGACGCCGATGTTAACTTTAAAATAGCAAAGCAATTTACCAACACAGTAAGAGAAAAAGCGATGGGACAAGACGTACTTACTACGTTAAATCCTGGGCAATTAATGGTTAAAATCGTAAAAGATGAATTAACCGATTTAATGGGTGGTGATACTGTTGGTATAAACCTTGGTGGTTCTCCAACTGTTATTTTAATGTCTGGTTTACAAGGATCGGGTAAAACTACTTTTTCTGGTAAATTGGCCAACTACTTAAAAAACAAAAAAACAAAACAAGTATTATTAGTAGGTTGTGATGTATATCGTCCTGCCGCTATTAATCAGTTACAAGTTGTTGGAGAACAAATTGGTGTTGAAGTATATGCTGAAGAAGGAAATAAAAATCCTGTTGAAATTTCAACAAACGCTATCAAACATGCAAAAGCCAATGGTAAGAATGTAGTTATTATTGATACGGCTGGTCGTTTAGCTGTTGATGAAGAAATGATGACTGAGATTTCTAACATTCACAAAGCTATTAAACCACAAGAAACATTATTTGTTGTAGATTCTATGACAGGGCAAGATGCTGTAAATACAGCAAAAGCTTTTAATGATCTTTTAAATTTTGACGGAGTTGTTTTAACAAAGTTAGATGGTGATACAAGAGGTGGTGCTGCATTATCTATCAAATCTGTTGTAGATAAGCCAATTAAATTTATTGGTACAGGTGAAAAAATGGACGCTATTGACGTTTTTCACCCAGATCGTATGGCTGATCGTATTTTGGGAATGGGAGACGTTGTATCTTTAGTAGAACGTGCTCAAGAACAATATGATGAGGCTGAGGCTAGAAAACTTCAAAAGAAAATTGCTAAGAACCAGTTTGGTTTTGACGATTTCTTAAGCCAAATTCAACAAATTAAGAAAATGGGTAGCATGAAGGATTTAGTTGGAATGATTCCTGGTGCTGGTAAAGCCTTAAAAGATATTGATATTGATGATGATGCTTTTAAAGGAATTGAGGCTATTATTCACTCAATGACTCCTTCTGAAAGAACTAAACCATCTATTATCAACGCAAGTAGAAAGAAGAGAATTGCTAAAGGTTCTGGAACTTCTGTTCAAGAAGTGAACCAATTAATGAAGCAGTTTGATCAAATGAGCAAGATGATGAAAATGATGCAAGGTGGTGGCGGAAAACGCATGATGCAAATGATGAGAGGAATGCGTTAATAATTTATTAGAAACAAGATAATATTGGTGGTTTAGAAATTTCGAAGCCACCTTTTTTGGTTGTAAAACCAGTATAAACAACAACACACAACACAACAACAATGATTTTATTAGACGGAAAAAAAACATCAGCAGACATTAAAGAAGAAATAGCTTTAGAAGTTGGTGAATTAAAAAGAAATGAGAAAAAAACACCTCATTTAGCAGCTATTATAGTTGGTAATGATGGTGCTAGTTTAACATACGTAAATGCAAAAGTAAAAGCATGTGAGCGTGTAGGTTTTGAATCTACTTTGATTCAATTATCTGAAGAAACTACTGAGGAAGAATTATTGAATGAAATTGAAATTTTAAATGTTGATAATGACATTGATGGTTTTATCGTTCAATTACCTTTACCTAAACATATTGATGAACAAAAAGTTTTAATGGCAGTTGATCCTGAAAAAGATGTTGATGGATTTCATCCTGAAAATGTTGGAAAAATGGCGTTAAACTTACCTACATTCATTTCGGCAACTCCGTTTGGTATTTTAGAGTTATTAGAGAGATATAATGTTGAAACATCTGGTAAAAATGTAGTGGTTATTGGTAGAAGCCATATTGTAGGAAGTCCTATGAGTATTTTAATGTCTCAAAAAAGAAAAGTAGGAAATGCTACTGTAACCTTAACACATAGTAGAACTCAAAACTTAGAAGAAATTACTAAAAAAGCAGATATTGTAGTTGCAGCAATTGGTATTCCTGAGTTTTTAAAAGCAGATATGGTTAAAGAAGGTGTAGTAGTAATTGATGTTGGTATTACTCGTGTAGCAGATGCTTCAAAAAAGAGTGGTTTTAGATTAGTTGGTGATGTTGCTTTTGAAGAAGTAGCAGCTAAATCTTCTCATATTACTCCTGTACCTGGTGGTGTTGGTCCAATGACAATAGCAATGTTATTAAAAAACACATTATTAGCAAACAAAAGAAGAAATAAATAATTTTATTGATTCTTAATGATACTCAAAAGGATTGAATTTAAAATTCAGTCCTTTTTTACTTTATCTTTATTACCTCACAAGATTTCGTATGTCAATAGAAAATATTCCTGAAATTTATATTCAAAATCAAGATAAAAATCCTGATTTGTTTGTTTACGACTTTAAAATGACAAGTGATGTTGTAAAAAGTAAAGTCAATTTAGGAATGAATATGTTTAGCTTTTTACAAGTTGGAACCAAACAGGTGCATTTTGCTGAAGCTTCTGTTATAGTTAATAAAGATCAGTCTCTTGTTTTAAAAAAAGGAAATTGGCTTTGGACAGAATTATTAGATACGGAAACAATTTACTATTGTAAGCTATTATTTTTCTCTCAGAAAGTTTTAGAAGACTTTTTAAAGAAACATAACATTGGTAAACACTTAAATAAAACCGAAATTCCATATTTTACCATACAAAATGATGCTTACATTACTTCTTACATCAACTCTTTAAACACTATAGATAAAGCTAAATCAAAATTTACTGATAGATTATTACTTGTAAAACTTGAAGAACTCCTACTCTATCTTATTAGTAAATATGGCATTGCTTTTGAAATATATTTACAATCTTTAATCACAAAAGAGACTTCAACATTTAAAAAAATTGTAGAAAGTAAAATTCACTCTAATTTAAAACTAGAAGAGATTGCTTTTTTATGCAATATGAGCTTATCTACTTTTAAAAGGCACTTTTTAAATGAATACAATGAATCTCCTGGTAAATGGCTAAAAAACAAAAGACTATTAAAAGCTAAAGAAACTTTAAAGACTGGTAATTTAAAACCTTCAGAAATTTTTTCTGATTTTGGATACAATAATCTATCTAATTTTAGCATTGCTTTTAAGAAAAAATTTGGTGTTAACCCAAGTGAAATTAACTTGTAAAGTATTTTAATAAAAACAGTGTTTTTCCGTTAACATATATCTATAAATAACCTTAATTTAATTTAATATTAACTAATGGTCGTTTTTCATAAGTTTTTGAACTATTTTAGTAAGCGGAAACAATAAGGAGAGATTTATTTTTGTTTTTTATTTAACTTTAAAATTACAAAAATGAACATCACATTAGAACAAGCAGAAAAAATTATTAGCGTAGCAAAAAATAAATCTGTTGAAATAGATACTAAAATGAACATAGCAGTAGTTGATGCTGGTGCAAATTTAGTTGCTTTTGCTCGTATGGACGGTGCTTGGTTAGGTTCTTTAGATATTTCTATTAAGAAAGCAAAAACGGCTCGTTATTTTGATATGAATACTGGCGTTATTGGAGAATTATCTCAACCAGGTGGTTCTTTATATAATATTGAGCATTCAAATAACGGTTTAATAACATTCCCTGGTGGAGTACCTATTAAAAACGAAGCTGGAGAAGTTATTGGTGCTATTGGAGTGAGCGGTAGTACTGTAGAAAATGATCACACTGTAGCTGAAGCAGGAGCATTAGCTATTTAATAATAACATTATATATTTATAAAAAACCCTTCATAAATAATATAATTAGAATTGGTCGGAAATTTTTTCCGACCTTTTTTATTCTATAAAGTGTATGCTAAACACACTCTGTTATTTCTTATAGTAAACTTATGAATGAATTTGAAGTCCTAGTTCTTTTCCTTTAGTCAACATAAACTCATAAGAAGCTTCATAATTATTAGGAATTTCACCTTCTAAAATAGCTTCTTTTATCGCTTCTTTAATCTGACCAATTTCTCTACATGGTTTTAAATTAAATACTTTCATTATTTCTTCACCAGTAACAGGTGGTTGAAAATTACGAACTCTATCTCTTTCTTCTACCTCTTTTATTTTAGTACGAACTAATTCAAAGTTTTTGTGGTAACGTTTAAACTTCTTAGGATTTTTAGTAGTTATATCTGCTTCACACAAAGTCATTAAACTATCAATATCATCACCTGTATCAAAAATTAAACGTCTTACAGCCGAATCTGTTACTTCAGTAGCTAATACAATTGGTCTTGAACTCAATAGTACCATTTTCTGAACAAATTTCATTTTATTATTCAAAGGCATCTTTAACCTTTTAAATAATTTATACACCATTTTAGATCCAACAAATTCATGAGAATGGAATGTCCAACCATTTTTTTTGTCAAATCTTTTCGTAGGTGCTTTTCCTATATCATGCAACAAAGCGGCCCATCTTAACCAAACATCACTTGTTTTTTGGGCTATATTGTCAACCACTTCTAATGTATGATAAAAATTATCTTTATGAGTTTGACCTTCTACATCTTCTACTCCTTTTAACGCTATTAGTTCAGGAATGATTTTAGATAATAACTTTGTCTTTTCTAATAATAAAAAACCTATAGAAGGCTTTGGTGAAGCTAATATTTTATGTAATTCATCAACAATTCTTTCTTTAGTGATGATATCTATTCTATTAAAATTCTTTGAAATTGCTTCTAAAGAGTTTTCTTCTATTGTAAAATTAAGTTGTGTAGCAAAACGTATTGCACGCATCATACGCAATGGATCATCAGAGTAAGTTATATCTGGATCTAATGGAGTTCGTATAATTTTGTCTTTTAAATCTTGAATTCCGCCAAAAGGATCTAATAACTTTCCAAAAGATTCTTTATTTAAGCTTAATGCTAAAGCATTTATGGTAAAATCTCTTCTATCTTGATCATCTTGTAATGTTCCTGATGAGACTTCTGGATTTCTACTCTCTCTATTATATGATTCTTTTCTTGCTCCTACAAACTCTACCTCTATATCATTAAAACGTAACATTGCTGTTCCGTATGTTTTGAAAATTTGTACTTTAGGTTTAGTTGGTAATAAACTTGCTACTTTTTCTGCTAATTCGATACCACTCCCCACAGCAACAACATCAATATCTTTAGCAGTTCCTCGCTTTAAAATAAAATCGCGTACAAAGCCGCCTATCACATAACTTTCTAGTTGTAATTCTTCACTAGCTTTAGTTATATAATTGAATATTTCGTTAGAAAGTGCTTCTTTAAAAAACTGTTCTTGCATACTATTCTCTTATCACAATAATATCTTCGCCATCTATTTTCAAGATTGTTGAAGATTTGGTTGAAATTTTATCAGTCTGCAAATCTACCACATAATCTACGCCATTCAAAATAGATTTTGAAATTTCAGAAAATGACTTTGGTGTTGGTTCTCCACTTATATTTGCTGAAGTTGACACAATAGGTTTTCCAAAATCAGTAATCATTTTTTCGCAAAAATCATTTTTTACAATTCTAATCCCTATCGTTGTATCTTCTTTGTTAATAATATTATCAGCAATACCTTTCGGATTTTTATAAATAATGGTAGTAGGTTTTGTTGACGTTTCTAAGATCTCTAAAACTTTTTTAGGTATATCACTTATATAAATTTTTAGCATTTCTAATGAATTTACTAAAACTATTAAGCTCTTAGATTCTTCTCTATTTTTCAATTTATAAATCTGTTTTACTGCTTCTTCATTGGTAGCATCACAACCTATTCCCCAAACAGTATCTGTTGGATACAAAATTGTTTTTCCTGATTTTAACGATGCTACTGTATCTTTAACTATTGTAAACATTTATATGGTTATTGTTTTAGTAGGTTAACTCAATGTAATCTAGAAACTTCTTCTGATATTCATTCAAGTTACTAACTGCTTCTATTTTATCTACTGCTATTTTAGTATTATCAAAATTAAAAAAAGATATCTGTATTTCTTCCTTATATATTTTCTTTAAGGTTATTAATGCAGTACTAATACTACCTACAACTATTTTAGGTTGTTCGTTTCTTAAAGCAAAGTCTAACTCCACATTAAACTTGTTTCTACGAATCTCACAATTTAACTCGCTTTTAATTCCAGCTATTCTTTCCTCTGTTTCTCTACCATGAGGAATATATACAATCTCTTTATCTTTATAATGTAAAGCTATCTTTTTTAAAGTTGTAACATAATCTTTTTGAGATAGAATTTTCGCTGCTACAACATTAGTTCCAATAATATACACAATATCTTCTTGAACCTTATAATCCTTAGTTTTTAAAGATGCAAACCAACTAAAATTGTTTTTTAATACTGTAACATTTGGGATGTTTCCTAAATCGTAATATGTATAAAAACCGATACTCTCAACAGGTTTTTCTATAAAAATATTTAACGACTTATAGATACTTTCTACAATACTATATTTAATACCTGCTTTGTTTTTTCCTTTGAATAAAGAAAAACGGTTGGTTAAGTTTTTATTTTTCTTAAACTCATCAGCTATATTTACGGTTGCATGTCCATCATCTAACAGATAAAGATGATTATACCTCAAATTATTTATAAAATAACTAGCTATAGGAAATGCTCTTGAAAATAGATAATCGTAAGATTCTTTCTGAAGTTTTTTTATCAACTTAATCCAAGAAACTCCGTAAGAAGACTTTTTTTTAGTTCGGATAATGTGATTCCAATTTCCTGATTTTTCTATCAAAAAATTTAACGTCTCATCGTCTTTTTTATCTGACTTAATAATTAACAAACAATTATCAAGTTTTAATTGATTGCGAGCTTCAATTGCTCCTAAAAGCTCTAATGGCTTGGTTATAAAAAAAATAGACTTCATTTAGTTTAGAAATTTAGTTGATCTTTTACTTAGCCATGTTCTATATTTTAAAACATCTAAATAATACTTAGTAATCGCTACTAATAAATAAAACTGTATGTTCAACTTTGGTATAAAAAACAATACAAAGCCTAAAATACCTAATAATAGTTTACCAAAAACGTTTTTTAATACTAAGAGTAATTGTGCTATATGTTTTTTGACTCCCTTAAAATGAGTATCAACATATACATGTCTTGAGAAGATAACTTCAGATTTTGTTAAAGCTGCTGTTTTTACATTAATTCTTGAAGCCCCTCCATGATCATGCACAATAAATGCATCTTTTAATAAAGCTACTTTTCCTCCTTTATCAGTAACTTTTTTACATAAATCTACATCTTCAAAATACATCCAAAAATCTTCATTCCATGCATTAATTTTTTGAAACCACTCTTTACTAATGAAAACTGTAGAACCAGAAACCCAATCAGGAAAAATAATGTTAGAGGTGCTTTTTGATATTTGCTTATAATCATTGTTCAATAATCTATATACAGCTCTAGTTAAACCAAATAAGGTTGAAAACTTTGGAAAAATTCTAATACTATCTTCCGATTTTCCTTTGCTATTTTGCTGACTACAAGAAACAATTCCAAAATCGGGTTCATCTTTTACCTTTGAAAGCATTTTCTCAATAGCATCCTCATTTACTAAAGTATCAGGATTCAAGAATAACAAAGAGTTTCCTACTGCATTTTTTGCTCCAACATTACATCCGTTAGCAAAACCATTATTACCAGTATTTTGAATAAAAATTACTTCTGAATGCTCTTTCGAAAAATCAACTAAACGATCATCATTAGAAAAATTATCAACAACCAAAACTTCTAAAGAAAAAGAATCACTTTTAATATTCTTAATCGTTCTCAAGCAATTATCTACATACTTCCAGCTTTTATAATTGACTATGACTATTGAGACATCAATAGCTTTTCGATTATCTGGTAAATTAAAAAAAGTTAACTGACTATTTTTATTTGTAGTGATGCTTCTTGAAAACTTTAATCTTACTAATTCATAATAACGTTTATACACTCCATAACCATGTAAGTAAGATATCTTTAATCCTTTAAGACCATCTAAAAAACCTAACTTTAATACAAAATGTAATAAAAAACGAATTATTGGTTTTACTAAAAAATGATAAAATGTTACTTTTTCTTTTTTGGCAAACAGCTCTTCTGCTTGTAACTTGGCATAATGATTTAATTTTGATTTATATGAAGTATAATCACTATACGAATAATGATTTAAAGAATGTTGCAATTTTTTCACTTCTCCTTTGGCTATTATTGTTTCATGAACCTTACCTTCATACTTACATAATTTTCTATCAAAAAAACGAATCACCTTACTTCTTTGAAAACCACTAAAGTATAGTCTTTTATTATTTATAAAAAAGTTTCTATGAATGTAATATCCTGCATTATTTATATTTCCCGAAGATATTATTTCTAATAATTCTTCTTTTAACTCTGGAGTTACTTCTTCATCTGCATCGAGTAAGAAAATCCAATCATGAGTTGCTTGCTCAATTGCATAATTTTTTTGTGTTGAAAAATCATCAAATTTCCGTTGTAATACTTTTACATTTTGATGCTTTTTAACAATTGATAAAGTGTTATCGGTACTAAAAGAATCTATAACTATTAATTCATCTACAAAATCTAATGATGAAATGGCTCTTTCAATATTTTTTTCTTCATTTAATGTAGGGATTATAGCTGTTACTTTTATCAAAATAAATCAATTAATCAATAAACAAATAAGTACTTGTTTAAGGCAAAGATAATTTTAAAAATAAAAAACAACTAACATTTTTTAAGCTTAAATTTCTTTGCTCTTGCTAACTAAAACTAAATTTAAGTAGAATTATTTTCTACTGTTTTATTTGGCAAATAACTGACTTTGATCTTTAAATGCCTTAAATTCTAACGCATTGTTTTCTGGATCATTAAAAAATAACGTTGCTTGTTCTCCTACTTTTCCTTTAAAGCGAATTGTTGGCTCAATTATAAACTTAATTTTATGAAATTTTAATCTTTCTGACAATTGCTCCCAATCTTCCCAAGATAATACTACTCCAAAATGAGGAACTGGTACATCATGACCATCTACAGGATTCGTTATTGATTTTGTTGGAATAAAATTTTCTTTTTGATGCAACACCAATTGATGTCCAAAAAAATTAAAATCCACCCAATAATCAGCACTTCTTCCCTCTTCACACTGAAGAATTTCTCTATAAAACAATCTACATTTTTCTAAATTTTGTACTGGTATTGCTAGATGAAATGGTTGTACTGACATGTATTTTCTATTTGGAATTGTATGTTTCTTACACTGCTAATTTAGCGAAAACATTCAATTTTTATTCATCTTTTACCACAGATACAGCGGTACCCGTAACAGAAACGATTAATGTAGATGAATTCGATAATGGTTCTATTTCAACAGAAATACCAACAATAGCATTTGCATTCAGTACGATAGCGTTATCTTTCAATTTTTGAAAAGCTTCTTCTTTTATATTTTGTAAACCTTCTTCAGAAGCTTTGTAATACTTTTTCATACTAAACATGTCTTTAAATGACACATTTGTACCTTTATAAGTGTAAGAAGTATTATAAGATATACCTGTTACTATTCCTTTGTATTCTGATATTTTAAAACCTTCTATTGAATTTGTTGTTGTTAAGATCATTTAATGTTTTTACTTTATTAGTAGAAAAAATATTTATTTGTTACGTCTATTAATATATCTAATTTTTATAACGTATAAATAAGAAAGGTCCAAGATTTTAAAAACCTTGGACCTTTCTTAAACATTTCTATATGTTTTATTTTCCACCTTTAAGTGTTTTTTGCCATTCTTTTAATTCCTTCCATTTACCATCAAATGCTAATTTAGATTGTTCTGGCCAAGTATGAGGTTTGTGTCGAGTATAACGATTACCCGCTTCTTTCAATATCCCTTCTAAAGTTGCTACAGTAGCTTTACTTAGCTTTTCAAAGGTTTCTAAGCCATTTTCTGATAAAATAGAAGCTATTTTAGGACCAATACCTTCTATCTTTTTTAAATCGTCTTTCTTTTGAGTTTTTGATGGTATAGAACTTAAATCTACAACACTATTATGAATTCCTGCATACGGAGATGGTACATAATCATCTGCTTCATTATCATTAAACCAACCAGTATCATTACTTAAATAACGAAATTCATATTTTTTACCATTTTTGAGTTTTAAACTTTTAGTAAAAGAATCTCCATCTTTTTTCATTTCAGAAGAGCTCTCATTTATTTGCCAGTCATTAAAATCTCCTAATAATAAAACCTGCGATGAATTTAACGTTTCGTAATTCCCAATTTTAAATGTTACTAAAGTATGTAGTTCTTTACTTTCTACTTGCTTAACTATTGCCATTTTTTAAGTATTTATTTCTTATAAATATAAGATATAAATTATTTAATTTCAATAAATTAAACTTCAAAAAAAAGCCATAAAAACAAATCACTAATAACGTATTTTACTCTTTTTTACCAAATTAATTATTTAGACTACTTAGAGTCTTAATTCTTTTAGTTTTCTTCAAAAAAAAGCACTGATTTTTAACATATTATAAATGATATTTTTTATATAAAAAACTACTTTTTATACGTTTAAAAACCTACAGCTGTGTCATCTCCACGATGATCTGCTCCTCCTTCTAATTTTCCATTAGGTAACACCAAAATAGCATCAACTTTACCTATAACTGGTGAATTAGTTTCATCTAAAGCATATCCTAAATTCTGTAAATTAGTTTTTACTTTTTCAGAAAAACCTTTCGGTTCCATTTTAATATCATCAGGCAACCATTGATGATGAAATCTTGGTTGATTCACAGCAGCCTGCATTCCCATATCATATTCATGTACATTCAAAATTGTTTGTAATACAGAAGTAATAATAGTTGATCCTCCTGGAGTACCTACTACCATAAATAACTTCCCTTCTTTTTCTACAATTGTTGGAGTCATAGAACTTAACATTCGTTTTTCTGGTTCTATCTTATTTGCCTCTGCTCCTACCAAACCAAACATATTAGGCACACCTGGTTTGCTGCTAAAGTCGTCCATTTCATTATTTAAAAAGAAACCTAACTCAGAACTGTACAATTTAGATCCGAATGCTGCATTTATAGTTGTGGTTACAGAAACTGCATTACCATACTGATCTACAATTGAATAATGAGTTGTTTCTGTACTTTCATTAAAATCTACTGTTCCATGTGATAATTCGCTAGAAGAAGTTGCTTTTTCAAATGAAAAACTTTTCATTCTTTCAGTATTGTACTCTTTACTAATCAAAGTATTTCTAGGTATTTTCACAAAATCAGGATCACCTAAAAAATGACTTCTATCTGCATATGCTCTACGCTCTGCTTCTGTTATTACTTGAATTGCTTTCGTAGAATTATGACCAAATGAATGTAAATCATAAGGCTCAATAGCTTTCATGATTTGTGCCAAACAAATTCCTCCACTAGATGGCGGAGCCATTGATATAATTTTTAAATCATCATAAGTAAAAGTAATTGGATCTCTCCACTTAGCTTCATATTTTGCTAAATCTTCTTCTGTAATTATTCCTCCGTTATCTTGTATAAAAAGAGCTAACTTTTTTGCTGTTTCTCCTTTATAGAATTCATCTCTTCCATTCTTTTGAATTCTTGATAAAGTTTCAGCTAAAGCATTGTATTTAATTGTATCTCCTTTTTTCCAATTATTATCTAATAAAATAGTTTCTTTATTAGCTTTCCTAAAAGCTGGTGTATGCTTTTTTAATCGATCTTCTTGCTTTTGAGTTACAATAACTCCCTTTTTAGCTAAATCAATAACTGGTTGTATAATTTCTTCTACTGATAATTTTCCAAATTTTTGATGAGCAGCAAATACTCCGGCTACAGTTCCTGGAACACCAACTGCCATACTTCCCAATGTACTTTTACCTTCTATTACATTACCTATAGAATCTAAATACATATCTTTTGTAGCAGCCAACGGTGCTTTTTCACGGTAATCTAGTGCGCCTATTTCTCCTGTATTTTTTCTGTAAACCATAAATCCGCCACCTCCTATATTACCTGCATAAGGAAACGAAACTGCCAAAGCTAATTCAGTAGCCATCATGGCATCAAAAGCATTTCCTCCTTTTTGTAAAATAGCTACTCCTATTTTTGAAGCTTCTTCTCTAGCGGAAACTACCATTGCTTTATCGGTAATTACACCTACTTCTACTTTTTGTTGAGTACAATTAATTAATAAAAGGATTGAAAAAATAAATAAGGCTGATTTTCTCATAATTTTTGAATCTCTAGTTTGATATATTGATTGATTTCTTTAAAAAACGTTTTAAAATCATTTTCTAGTTCTGTGTAATGCAATTCTAAATCTTCAATGGCTAAATGCATTTGAGATTTTCCTTTTGTTCTTCTATTCATTCCATGCAATACATCCTGAATTCCATCTAAAAATTGATAATTATACAACCAATCATATTGAATCATATACGGAAGTAATTCCTGAGTTTTTTCAGGTAAATTTTCTCTATTTTTTAATAATAATGCATAAATACTTTGAGAAAACACATTCAACGGAATTTGTGAATAGGAATCCCAATTTTTGGCTAAAAAATGATCGTAAAAAATATCAATAATAACACCTCCATAATGTCCATAACGTTTATTTAGCCTACGCTTACTTACTTTCACTATTTCATTTGTATCAGTAAAGGTATCTATTTTTCGATGTAAAAAGATACCTTTTTGAATGTCTTCAGAATAATGTTTAAACTTGTTTCCTCTGATATGATCGGCTACGAAATTTCCTATGATAACTTCTGAATTATTAGGAGATAAATAGAGATGTGATAGAAAATTCATAGAATAAAAGTAGGGAAAAAACTTAAATCGATACTCCTCTTCTTTGATTTTGTTTATTTAACACTGAACTGATTTTTTATAGAGATAGGTTTACCTTCTTGTGTTATTCCTGTTATTTCAATCTCAAAATCACCAGAAACATCTGAAGTATAAAAACTTACAGTATTGTCATCTGATAAAGTAAGGTTTGGATTCCAATATAATTGAGTTCTAAAATCTGGAATTCTTTTTATGCTTCCTTTTTGATAACTTTGAAAAAAATACTCCTTTTGTGGTTCAGGTTTTAATATTTCAAATTCTTTGGAATGTATTTCGTTAGGTTTAAATTCATCTTCAAATGTTTTAACAACCATTACGCCTTGATAGACTTCACTTCCATAAACATATTTATTTCTATATATAGTAACCGTATTTATTTTGTGAGCTTTTAACTCAAAGAAATCGTTATGGTTATAAACCATATATCCATCAACTATTAATAAAGAAGGTAAACTAGCATTCGTATCTAAGTTTTGATCTCTTACATGTATATAATATTGTCCTCTCTTCTTATTTAAATACACATTCTCTAAAACCTCTATAATTGTTTCCTTTACAGTAGGAAATCGTTTATAATCATCTAGTTTTATTATTGTTTTTTGATCTTCAAAGAAAAGTGATGGTATTTTAAATTTAATGATACTATCTTTTTTTACTACTTGGTATGCATTTTCAATTTGAAAATATTTACTTCTATTTTTTATAGATTCTATTAACTCCTCATTCAATTTTAAGTATTTAAAATTTGAAAACTTATCACCTATCGCTTCTTCGTTTACCAAAGAAATTTCATAAACTTCTCTGTTGCTGTTCAATACTTGAAGGTTTATTGTAGATGTATTTATATTTTTTACATTAAAATAAAATATCCCTTCCTCATTAGTAATAGCTGTTTTCACAAAAGTATTATCATCCTTTACAGATAAAGCTAATTTTATATTTGCAACTTTATGAGTAGGATTTTTGGAAACCAACTTCCCTTTAATCAAACTTCCTCTTAATTCAGGTAAATAGAATTTAATTTTTGAAGAATTATCTTTTACTTTTTTATCAAACTCAAATTGTGTTAATTTTAATGGTATGTCGTCATTGTTTTTTTGTGTTACAGAAACTGAATACGATCCATTCATTAACAACTTGTCAAACATTAATTCTACTTTATCTCTTTTTGAATATGATTTTTTATTTATTCTTAAAAGATCATTATTTATTATGTTACTTTTTGATTGTGTTGTGATGACTACTTCTTTATTTTCATCTTTTATCAACGCTGTTTCAAAAGGATTTACAATATAAATTTCATCTTCAAAAAATAATTGATCATTTTTCATCCATTGTGTATATGCTATTAATTTATAAGTACCTGTATTTAATTTGGTACCTATATAAAAATCACCATATCCTACGCTTTCCGATAAGTTCACCTTGTGTTTTAATACACTTTTACTTTGAGAATTAACAAGTTCTAAATATGCGATTTTACTTGCTTTAGACAATTTTTTTTGTTCTTTTTCTAAACAATAAATTTTATAATATAATTTTTCTCCTGTCAAAAGAAAATTATTGTTGTAATGAACAAATAAATACTCTTGAGGTAAATCATTAAACGATTCTTTAGAAATACTTAATTGACTATTTAAGTTTATGTAACTCAAAAACGTTAAAAATAATGTCAGTTTTTTCATAATTTTTCTTAATCTATCCAAAAATCTGGTTTTTCTGCTTCTCCAACAAATCTACAATCAGCACAACTGTCATTAACGACATAGTAAGGACCTGGCATAGTATCGGATACATTGGAGTTTAAATCCCAATATTGATATCCATTACTAAGAGCATTTAAAAGAGGTTTAGATTCTCCATCTCCGCTTAACACAGCAGGTGTTACTAGTATACATTCTTCTGGATAATTATTTATAACATCAATATTCAAATCTTCAGAATTAAAAAATATTCTTTTTTCAGAAACTGAGGAAACTTCAAAAAAACCGATTACTTGTCTATTATCGTCATTTTCAGAAGTAATATTTCCTTGAATAAAACCTACTTGATTTTCTAAAAAAATTCCTTCTGACTCTGAAAATCTCTTTAATGCCTGGTAAAAACTATAGGCTTCTAAACTCTGAACATATTGTTTTATAAGTATACTATATCTATGAGCTACTATGTAGTTTTGAGTTGAAATAGAACGAACTACAAAACCTTTTAAATCTCCTTCAGATAAAGACTGTGTTTCCGATTGAATGATTTTATTCGAAAAATCTGTTTTATAACAAACATGACCTCCTTGATCACTTTTTACAAGAATATTTTCTGGTGGATAGGGCACTAACTCTAACTCAAATGGTGTCCAGTAAGGTGCAACTAACTTATAAGTTTCTTCATATTCAAATAAATAATAACGAGCATTTTTTTCTAAACTTTTGCTGTCTAAGGAAATTTGAATAATTTCTTCTTTAAGATTATTCTCCTCAATCGAATAATTAATATTTTTAATCTCTGAAACACCAGTAATAGATTCGAAAGTTGAAGTAAATTCTCCTTTATCTTTTGTTTTAATATTTAATTTATATTTCTTCCCTAATGCTGCTTCAAAAGTTACATCAGATTTATAAATACCTTCGCTAATTTCTGAAAAATTATATACATTCTGTGCTTCATCTATTACACATACTATAGATTGTTTTTCAGGTATATTATTGATAGAATCTATCTGAATAGTTCTTGATAACTTAATAATATGATGTTTATTTTCATTTGTTATTCTGGCTTCAACTACTAATAAATCGTCAAAAGCGATATTTTCGTTTTCGAAAGGTTCAACACAGCTATTGTTCAAAACCATGATCAAAAAAAATAATATGTGTAATGTGTTTCTTTTCATAATCTAAAATTTAAAGTTATAGGTGATTGTTGGTATTGGCGTAGAAAAAATAGAACTCTTATATCCATTAATATTTCCATTTTCTGTTTCAAAGAAAACTGAATAAGGATTATTTCTACCTAAAACATTGTACACAGAAATGTTCCAAAAACTATGAGCAAACTTTTTAATTTTGTGGTTCCCTTCAATATTAATTCCAATATCTAATCGGTAATAATCAGGAATTCTAAAAGCATTTCTATTACTATAGTTTGAGTATTCAATACCGTTTAATATGTATTTTCCTGTTGGATATGTTACAGGTCTTCCCGTTTGATAACTAAAATTGCTAGAAACACTATATCTGTTCGTGATTTTATAATTAAAAACAACATCTAAACTATGAGGCTTATCGTAATTTGTAGGAAAAAACTCACCATTATTAACAGTTTCTTCTTTAAACTGACTATCTAATTTTATGAATGATCTAGAATATGTGTATGCTAGCCAACCATTGGCTCTTCCAACTTTTTTTCTTAATAAAAATTCTATTCCATAAGATTTACCTGGTCCTTGTAAAACTTCTGTTTCTATATTTTCATTTAATAATAATGTCGCACCTGTCTTGTAGTCTATTAAATTTTTATAATCTTTATAATATCCTTCTAAACTTAATTCAAAGTTATTGTCTGCTAAATTTTTAAAAACTCCCAAAGAAAACTGTGTTCCTTCTTCTGGTAAAATATTCACATCTGACAACCTCCAAGTATCTATTGGTGATGCTGTTGTATTATTACTTAATCTATGGATGTATTGAAATGACTTGTTTATTCCTGCTTTTATAGACAAATCATTTTCAAACGCATATCGACCTGAAAAACGATAACTAAATCCTTGGTAAGCTTTATATACTTCATTATTATTATAGGATATTGTATTTAATAATGTTGACTCGTTCTTAGGTAAATTTTCTTCATAAAATCTCTGTTCAGATAATCCTAATCCTAATCCTAAAAATTGTGAAAAACGTAAACCTACATCAAAGGATAACTTTTTATTTAAATTAATTGCATCTGAAATAAAAACACCATTTTCTAAACCTCTTTCTTTTGCTATATTTAAAGGTATTACTGTGGAATTTTGATCACTTGGATTTATATTACCTGGTGATACATTATATAACTTTGACTCGATTCCATAATGAAATACATGTTTTTTAGAATGCTTGTACTGCATTTTTAACTTCAGATCAGTTTCGTTAATTCTATATTTTAAATTGAAGTTTCTGTTTCCCTCATTTTTATAGTCAATATTAAAATTATATCCACTATTTGCTAAAATTAAATTCCCTTTATGCTTATCGTTAAATTTATGTTCAAAATTTAATGTTCCAATAATATTGCTATAATTATTAATTGAATCAGAAGCTATTTGAAACTTATCTTTACTGTAATAACCTGTAATTTTAAGAGAGTTCTTATCGTTAAACTTATGACTATGTTTTGCTATTGCATCATAAAAAGAAACATTGCTATTTTTTAATCTTTTGTCATCCAAAAGCTCTAAAATCCAATCAGAATAAGTACTTCTTAATCCTATTAATAAAGATGATTTATCTTTTACAATTGGAGTTTGTACACTAATATTTCCTGTAACAGGTCCTATGGATGCTTCACCTATTACTTTCTGAGTATTACCTTCTTTTGTTTTCATATCAAAAACTGAGGAAAGCCTACCACCATATTCTGACGGAATATTTCCTTTATATATTTTTAAATCATCAGTAGTAAAAGGATTTATAGCAGAAAATAATCCCAAAAAGTGAGTAGGATTATACATTACTCCATCATCTAATAGAAATAAATTTTGATCAACTTTTCCTCCTCTAACATTTACTCCTTCCGCTCCCTCTCCTGCAGATTTGATTCCTGGTAGAGTTAAAACTGCTCTTAACAAATCTCTTTCTCCTAAAACTTGTGGTATTGTTTTAATGTCTTCAGCTTTCAACTGAGTTATACCAGTAACAGTTTCGCGTAAGTTTTTATCTTTTTCACCCTGAATAACTACTTCATCTAATTCTTCTAATTTTTCTAACATTGAAAAGTTTAAAGAACCATTATCGTATATAACCAACGTATAACTATCATTAGAAAAACCAGCATATCTAGCTTCTAAGTTATTTTTTCCATACGGTAACTGTAATTTATAATATCCTTTTTTATTCGTAGTTGTGTAAATATTTTTCTCTTTTTCTAAAATAGTTACTCCTTCAATAGGTTTATTTGTTTTATCGTTTATCACATAACCACTTATTGTATATAAATCTGATCTTTGACTCTTTTCTTTACCTATAAAAACATCAACATCATCGTAATTTTCTACTATTATAGGTGAAACACTATTGGTGTTTTTTACATTTTCAAAAATTGTTGGTCTAATTAAAACTCCTTTAGTTAAAATAACTTTACTTGTTTCTATAATTGAATAATTTATATCTGTATCAATAAATATTTCATCTAATATTTGCTCTAAAGAAGCATTTGAAAAGGTTTTTGTTATTTTTCTATCACTCAACCATTCTTCTAAAAAAAAGAATTCATAAGCAGTGTTTTTTTCTATTATTTGAATGATTTCCTTTTGATTTAGTTGATTAAATTCAATAGAAATCTTTTTTGAATTGTTTTGAGAAAAAATATTGTTAACCCAAGAAACAATTACAATGAATAAAAGTATCTTTTTCATAGCTATTTAGTTGATTTCAATAAGTTTTTGATTGATCGTTTTTACTAATTCTTGGTAAAACGCATCTGGATTCTTTTTTCTAATATAATTTTTACTCTTGAATTGGTTAGAGATAAGTTTTTTTAAATTTGGAAATATTTTGACAAAATCTTTCTTGCTTTTCACAAATCGAAATTCTCCATCATATTCAAGTAAATACCTTACTCTTTCACTAAATTCAAAATGAACAAAGTTTTCTTTTGACTTTCTATATGCCTTCTTCTTGTACTTTTTATAAAGTGATAAAAACTTGTTTTTAGTTAGTGGCTCTACAAATCCAAAAGAGCTATTAGTATTGATAAAGTTTGTGGTTTTTAATTCTCTTTTCAACTTACTTATAACTAACTCTTCTTTAATACTAATAGTTTTAGATTTTATTGGTGCAATATCTTTAATTGTAAAATTTGATACCAATTTATTCTCTAAAATGAAAATAAAAGTTTCGTCATTATCTGGTATTTTAACAATTACTTGATCATCTACTAAATCATATTTAAAAATGACATCAGTAAATTTTTCTCCCTGATAATTAACATTTCCTGTTAAAAAATAATTCGTTAAATAATAATTATGATCTCCCCTTAACTTTCTAAATTTTTCTTTAAAAAGCACTCCATAGCTTAAAGATGTGTTTTTAGGGTTAACAATATGATCAAATTGGGCATAATAAGTTTTCTCTTGCTGTGAAAAAGTAATATTACACAGAAGTATGGAAAACAGTAGCAAACGGTTTTTCATAATAATTTTTATAAGATTTTTTGGCTGATATTGCTAATATATATAATTCACACCAATTTCCTATAATTCAATACAATAAATCCACTACTTACAATGTTTATTTACGATTTTCTCAATATTAACTCTTATTTCCTTTTAAAATATATTTCATCTCTTAAAAAATCAACATATTGTTATTTAAGATCACTCAACTTTAAACTCTTTTCTTGTAGAAATAGGTTTACCTTCTTGTTTTATTCCTGTTATTTCAATCTCAAAATCACCAGAAACATCTGATGTATAAAAACTTATAGTGTTTTCATCTGATAAAATAAGATTTGGATTCCAATCTCTCTAACTCCTAATCCTATAATTTCAATCTATCCAAAAATCAGGTTTAGTTGAAGGACCAGAATCTCTACAATCACCACATTTTTTAGGTACCAATATATAAGGACCTCCAGGACAATTAGACTCTGGGTCTTTTCTAGCATAAAAAACATATTCACCTGACTCAAGTAATTTTAACAAAGGAGATTCATCTCTAATTGCTAAAGAGGGCTTTAAAAAATAACATTCAGATATATTATTGTAATATAATTCATCTGTTACATTTTCTCGGTTAAAGAATATTCTCTTATATGAAATTGAAGAAACATCAAAATATCCTACCACTTGTTTTCCTGTTTCAATATTCTTTATATTACTTGGAATTTTTCCAACTTGGGTTTGAGAGAAAACATCATTAGAAACCGAAAATTTTTCTAACAACTTATAATAATTATGTGTTTTTTGACTAATTGAAAATTGCTTTATTAAAATGCTATACCTTATACTTATTTCAATATCATCTATAGGTATTGTTCTTACAGGAAATTCGCGAATGAAATTCTGAGATAATTTAGTAGTTTCAGCCAGAAGTATTTTTTTTGAATGTACAGTTGGATAGCAAAACCTACCATAATCTTTTAGTACTGGAGCAATTACAAATGGAGGTGTGTCTGAAAAAACTTTAAGTTCTTCAGTATTCCAAAAATTAGGAGCCATTTTGTATGTTTCACTATACTCATACCTATAAAACTTTTTATTTTCATCAAAGCTTTTTGAATCAACACTTAAAACTAATTTAGTTTTAGAATCATCCTCTATTACAGTTCTATTTATAGACTCAATGATAGAATTCTCCTCCATTAATTGCTCCGGAGTTGATTCATATACTTTTCCATCTTTTGTTTCAATTACTAACTTATAACTTATATTTAAATCAGCCTTAAATTTTTCTTCAGACTCATATTTACCTTCTTCTATTTCTATAAAATTATATACTAATTGATTATCATCAACAATAAATACTTTAGCTCCAGTTTCCTTTATAATTTCATCTGTCCTTAGTTCTACAGTATTAGATAATTTTACTAAATGATTTTTGAATTCATTTGTAATAACCGCATTTACTACTAAACTTCTTTCAAACGAAAGGTTTTCAATATCAAAAGGTTCAATACAACTTATTAGTAAAATAAAACAAAACCAAATATTATATCTTCTCATTTTCATTATACATTTTCTTTATCAATCATTTAATTTAACATAGACTGTTTTTAAAATGATTATTATTTAATATACATTTATACTTGTTCTTAATCAATCCAATAATCAGGTTTTAAAGCTGGACCTAAATGCCTACAATCACCACATTTTATTGGAATCATAAGATAAGGAGCTACTGGTATTGGAGTAATTTCTTCTGATAATCCATAAAAAACAAACCGTCCAGAATTTAATATCTCTAACAAAGGGGATTCATCACGTATACTAACACGAGGTGCAAAAGTTTCATAGCATTGACCTGAAGTATTATTATCATATAAAGCATCTGTTACTTCTTCTCTATTCAAAAAAAATCTTTTTGAATTAACAGATGAAATATGAAAATAGCCTACAGCCTTACTACCTGTTTGAGTATCTTCTATATTACTAGGAACTTTGCCTACTTGTGTTTGAGAAAAAACATTATCGGAAATAGAAAACTTTTCTAGTAGCTTAAAATAATTATAAGCTTTTTGACTAATTGAAAACTGCTTAACTAAAATACTATAACGAATGCTCAATGCCACATCTTCTAAAGGAATACTTCTTATAGGAAAATTACGAAGAGAGTTTTGAGATAAGTTAGTTGTTTCTGTTACTATTATTTTTTTCGAATAATTAGTTGGGTAACAAAATCGATCAAAATCTTTTAATTCAAGATCAAACACATAAGGAGGTCTATCAGAAATTGTTTTGATTCTATATTTATTCCAAAAAGTAGGGGTTACTTTATATGTTTCAATATATTCATATTTGTAAAACTTTTGATCTTCATCGAAACTTTTGGCATTAATGCTTAAAACCACTTTTGTTTCAGAATTTTCTTCAATTACATCTTTGTTTATTTCTTCAATTATAGAATTTTCTTCAGCAAGTTTCTCAGGTGTTGATTCATAAATTTTTCCATCCTTTGTTTCTATTACTAGCTTATACTCCAAATTTAACTCTGCTTTAAATTTCTCTTCAGATTCATACCTTCCATTTTCTACCTCTAAAAACCTATACAACTGACTATTAGAATCTACTACAAAAACTTTTGCTTCAGTTTCTTTTATTATTTCATCAGAACTTAATTCTACAGTATTTGATAATTCTACTGTATGATTCTTATACTCATTAGTAATAACTCCATTTACTACTAAATTCTTTTCAAAAGAAAGATTTTCAATATCAAAAGGTTCAATACAACTTACTATCAAAATAAAACAGAACCAAATGTTATATTTTTTCATTTTCATTTTTAAATTTACATTATTGTTATTATAGTATGATTATAAAATATTGAACTATTTTGCTTTTAATTAAATCACAACAAATCAAGTAAAAACCTCAATTACTCCACTTTAAACTCTTTCTTTAAAGATATAAGTCTACCATCTTCTGTTACCCCTTCTACTTCAATTACAAAATCTCCTGAAACATCTGAAGTATAAAAATTTAGTGATTTTTTATTCGATAAATCTATGTTTGGATTCCAATATAGTTGAGTTCTAAAATCAGGTACTCTATCTATTTCTTCTGATAAATCATCGTCATATCTTTGAAAAAAATATTTCTTATTAGGTTGTACTTTTAAAACTTTAAATTCTTTTAACACATTAGTATTTAACAGTTGATTTTTTTCAAAAGTTTCTACAAAAACAATTCCAGAATAAATATCATTACCATAGAAAAAAGGTTTATTTATTAATGAAATAGAATTTATTTCTTTTGGATCGAGATTTACAAAACTTATATGATCCATAACAATATTACCATCTACTATAACAAGTGATTTTGTGTTTATAAACTTTGAATTGGTTACAACATACACCTTCTGGTCTTTATCTTTCCCAATAATTCTTGCACCTTCAACAACTTCTGTAAAAGTTTCTTTTATTGTTTTAAACCTCTTAAAATCATCTAACTTGTATGTAATTTTCTCTGTACTTAATAATGGGAAATTACTAGGCTTCTTAATTAAAGAATCTTTTTTAACATCTGAATAAGAATTTTCTATTTGAGAATAAATACTCTGTTTATTCATTATAGCTATCAAACTATCATTTACTTTAAAATCTAAATTTTTACCAAAACTAAAACTAGGAACATCTTCTTTTGCTAATTTAATCTCGTAATCAGCTCCTTTAACATTTAAGACTTGCAAATACACAGATTCATTATTTAATTCACTAACATTAAAGAAAAAATTTCCTTGTTTATCAGTAGTTGCAGTCAATGGTAAATTATTTGAACTATTTAATGACAATGATAATTTTATATTAGAAATTTCTTCTCCATTCTTAGCTTTTAAACAACCTTTTATCAAACTCCCTCTTAATTCAGCTAAATCATCATTTTTTGTAGTATTAATAGATCCTTTATTAATAATTATTGCTTTATTTGGAATGTATTTATTTTTTTTTCTAACTGATATAGACAAATTACTCTTTAATATTGAGTCTTTAAATTCTAACACCACTTTTTCTCTTTTACCATAATTATACTTGTCTATTTTTACAGGTAAAAAAGCATTATCAATGTTTCTATTAGTAATGATTTCTTTATTACTTTCATCAATTTTTTCAATTTTTCTAAAAAATGGATTCATAATAAAAATATTACTTTGAGAAAAAGAACCTTTACTCCCCATCCATTTAGTGTAAGCTATTAATTTGTAGGGTCCAGATTGGATTTTAGAAGAAATAAAAATTTCACTATTTCCTTGTCCATTTCTTAAATTAATTTTTTGCTTTAAAATACTTTTATCCTCATTATCTACAATCTCGACATAAGCTACTTTACTATTCTTTGAAATTTTATTTGTATAAGAATTTAAACAATAGAGTTTATAATAAAGTGTTTCTCCTGTTACTAGAAAATTAGAATTATAATGAATCTGTACTTTTTCATTTAATACTTTATTAAATACTTGAGAACTTTCTGTTCTATCTTGTCCTTTTATGGTTAATATCGATTGTAATAACAATACTATTATTAAAATATTTTTTTTCATAATTTTTAATTAATCTATCCAAAAATCAGGTTTCTCAGCAGGTCCTAAATGTCTACAATCACCACATTCCCTTGGAATTACTAGATATGGAGCAAATTGAATAACTGAGATTTCATCTGATAAACCGTAATAAACATACCTTTCTTCTCTAAGTAGATTTAACAAAGGTGATTCTCCATCTCTTGCTCTTACAGGCGGAGCAAAAATATTATAACATTGACCTGATGTATTATTGTTATAATAAGTATCAGTTACCTTGTCTCTATCAAAAAATATTCTCTTTGTAAATACAGATGCTACATGAAAATATCCAACAGCTTTATTTTTTGTATCAATACTCCTTATGTTACTGGGGATTTTTCCTACTTGCGTTTGTGAAAAGACATTATCAGAAATAGAAAATTTTTCTAATAATTTATAATAATTATACACTTCTTGATTAATAGAGAACTGTTTAACCAAAATGCTATAACGTATACTTAAAGCGATATCTTCAATAGGAATACTCCTTACAGGAAACTCTCGAATAGAACTCTCTGATAGATTCGTTGTTCCTTTTAAAATTATTTTCTTGGAGGCACTAGTCGGATAACAAAATCTATCAAAATCTTTTAGTTCAAGATCAAATTCATAAGGATAAGTATCTAAAACAGTTTTTATTCTATATTTTCTCCAAAAAGGAGGTGTCACTTTATAAGTTTCAACATATTCATATCTATAAAATTTTTGATCATCGTCAAAACTTTTAGTATCAACACTTAAAATAACTTTCGTTTCAAAATTATCTTGAATTACATCTGTATTGATTTGTTCTATTATAGAAGTTTCTTCTGCTAACTTCTCTGAAGTTGACTCATAAACTTGCCCATCTTTGGTTTCTATGATAAGCTTATACTCTAAGTTTAACTCTGCTTTAAATTTTTCTTCAGACTCATATTTACCAGCACTAACTTCTATAAACCTATGTACTAACTGATTGCTATCTACAATAGAAACCTTAGCATCTGTTTCAAATTTAACTTCATCTGAATTTAACTCTACTGTATTTGATAACTCAATCATATGATGTTTGAATTCATTAGTAATTACAGCATTTACTACTAAATTCTTTTCAAATGAAAGATTTTCTATATCAAAAGGTTCTATACAACTTGTTATTAAAATAAAATAAAACCAAACTTTATACTTTTTCAACTTCATTTTTAAAATTTAAAATTATAAGTAATCGTTGGTATTGGATTTGAAAATATAGAACTCTTATAACCATTTACATTACCATTTACAGTTTCAAAAAATATCGAATACGGATTATTTCTACCTAAAACATTGTAAATTGATATATTCCAAAAGCTATGTGCAAACTTTTTAATTTTGTGATTTCCTTCAATATTAATCCCAATATCCAAACGATAGTAATCAGGAATTCTAAATTGATTTCTAAAACTATAGGTTAAAAACTCTACTCCATTAGAGGTATATTTTCCTGTAGGATAAGTAATCGGTCGACCTGTTTGATACGCTAAATTTGCTGAAAAACTATACCTTTCAGTTAACTTATAGTTTAAAACAGCACTAAAGTCATGAGGTTTATCATAATTTGTTGGAAAATATTTTCCATTATTTATAGTTTCTTCCTCAAATTGGCTATTAAATTGAATTAATGATCTTGAATAACTGTACCCAAGCCATCCGTTTAGTCTTCCTTCGTTTTTTCTTACTAAAAATTCTACTCCGTAAGATTTTCCATCTCCTTGTAGAACATCAGTTTCAATATTCTCATTTAGTAATAAAGTTGCCCCAGTTTTGTAATCTAATAAATTATCATAATCTTTAAAATACCCTTCTAAACTAAGTTCATACTTATTTCCTTTAATATTTTTAAAAAGACCTAAGGTAACCTGTCTTCCTATTTGAGGTTTGATATTTACATTTGACAACCTCCAAGTATCTATAGGCGTTGCTGTAGTATTATTATTTAACCTGTGAATATACTGAAATGACTTATTAAAACTACCTTTTAAAGACAAGTCTTCTGTTAATGAGTATCTACCTGATAAACGATAACTTAATCCGTGATATGCTTTAAAAATTTCATTATTACCATAACTTTTAGTTGTCAATAAATTCGAAGAATTTTTAGGTAATCCATTCTGATAAAAGTTTTGTGAAGAAGCACCTAATGCCAAAAACTGAGAAAACCTTAAACCTACATTAACATTCAATTTATCAGTAACTTTTATTTCATCAGCTAAAAAAACGGCATTTTCAAGTGCCCTTTCTTTAGCTATGGACAAAGGTGTTATATCTGAATTGGTACTACTAGGTAAAATTGTACCAGGAGATATATTGTATAATTTAGACTCTAAACCATAATCAAAATTATGAGTTTCAGAATGTAAATATTTCATTTTCAATTTCAAATTAGTTTCATTGATATTATAATCTAAATTAAAACCGTTTTGATTAGTATCATCATCAAAATCTATACTAAAGAAATACTTACTATTTGATAGAATCAGATTACCAGTATTCTTTTCATTAAATTGATGTCTCCAATTAATTGAAGCTATTGAATTACCATATTTATTTATAGAATCTGATGCTATTTGATATTTATCTAAACTATGATAACCAGTTACCTCTAAAGAGTTATTATCATTAATTTTATGGTTATACTTTGCTATAACGTCATAAAAAGAAGCACTACTGTTTTCAAAATTATCTTTATCTAAAAGATTTAATATCCAATCAGAATACGTACTTCTTACACCAAGCATTAAACCTGATTTATCTTTAATTACTGGTATTTCAACACTAAGATTACCTGTAACAGGTCCTATAGATGCTTCTCCTTTAAATTTTGTTGTATTGGGATTTTTAGAATTTATATCAAAAACAGAAGAAAGCCTACCTCCATACTCTGCTGGAGTACTACCCTTATATATTTTTACATCCTTAGTCGTAAAAGGGTTTACTGCAGAAAACAAACCTAAAAAATGTGTAGGATTATATATTATTCCATCATCTAATAAAAATAAATTCTGATCTACCTTTCCTCCTCTTACATTTACCCCTTCAGAGCCTTCACCTGTAGACTTTATTCCTGGTAAAGTAGTGGCTACCTTAAGTATATCTCTTTCCCCAAAAACCAGTGGTATATTTTTTATTTTCTCTGCTTTAATTTGTGTTACACCTGCTATTGTTTGTTTGACATTTTTATTAATGTTACCATCTATTACAATTTCATCTAATTGTTCAGATGTTTCTCTAATAAAAAAATCTAAATTTCCGTTTTCAAAAACTATAATATTCTTTGATTGCTTTTCATAATCTATAAAAGAAACTTCTAATTCATTTTTACCAAAAGGAACATTTATGCTATAAAATCCATTTTTGTTGGTAACAACATATTTCCCTGTACTTTTTTCATATACAGATACACCTTCTATAGCTTTTTTTGTGGTTATATTTTTTACATATCCTTTAACTGTATAGTTGGTCTTTTTGGTCAAACTCTCTCTACCAATCTTTATAAAGTTTTCATTTTTACCTTTTTCAAATACAACTGAAGAAACATCTTCTGTTAGAGATTCATTATCTGTTTGATATACACTTCTTTTTATAAGATAGCCTTTTGTGAGAACTACCTTATTATTTTCTAATACATGAAAATTAACATCACTGTTTTCAAACACTTTTTCAAGTATTTCACCTATATTTCTATTTTTAAAAGAGTGAGTGTTCTTTACAGTATCCATCCATTTTTTTAAATAGAAAAATTTATAATCAGTTTTCTCTTCTATAAGCTGTATAATTTGTTTTTTATTTAAGTTTCTTATTTCTAGAGAGATTTTTTCCTTTTTTGTTTGAGAAAAAACTTTGACAAAACTTATAAGAAGAAAAAAACATAGCAAAATCTTATTCATAATTAGCCTTTTTTGATGTAATTAATTTCATTAACTCTACAATAAATTTATTGTAGTTATTCTTTTGAAGGAATTTGTTTTTCTTATAAAACTGTGTAATAGTTTTCTTTTGATTTGGAAATTCTCTTTCAAAACTTTTCTTTGATTTTACCGTAAAAATTTTATCATCAAAATCAACAAGATGTTTTATTTCTTTTTTAAAAGTATAATACACATATGCTCCATCTTTATTTTCCTTTCTTTTTTTATGATATTTCTTTAAAAGTGAAAAAGTATTAGAAAAGTAAACCTGTTCTAAGAAACCATAATCATTATAATTAATAAACTTTTTACCTGCAATTTGAAATTCTGACACTAAACTTTTATCAAGTATAATAGACTCTTCTATACTCTTAGTATTTACTTTCAAAATCAATAAATCTTCACTCAACTCGTATTTTATATACTTATCATAAAAAACTTGATTGCGAAATTTAAGTTGACCTTTCTGATACCTTTCGGATATGAAATAATTATGGTTTCCTTTTTTCTTGCGATATTTTTCCTCAAAAACAACTCCGTAATTTAAGTTTACATTTTCATTACCAACTTTGTTATCAAAAGTATTGTATAATTTAGAATCTTGATTTTGAGCAAAAAACATAGGGATATTGATGAAAAACACCAATATCAATAAGATATTTCTTTTCATTTATTAACAATTTATTAATTTAATGAGTAACTTAACTGTAGCAAATAATAAGCACGTATGTTCATTAAAACTTTAATTTCAAAATAAAATTTATGTTTTAAAATAATATTGGAGTAACAATTAGCGTTAGTGAGCTGTGTAAGATTTATTCTAACAATTTGTAAAATACATAGCATACACAGAAAAATTGAAAACAGTAGTAAACAGTTTTTCATAATAATTTTTATAAGATTTATTGGCTGATACTGCTAATATATATTTTTCACACGAATTTCCAATATCCACAACAAACATTTTAACAACTTGCTATTGTTTTTAACATTTATATATTTTTTAAATCTTTTTCCAATAAATTATTTAGTAAAACCATTAATGATTACTCAACTTTAAACTCTTTTCTTGTAGAAATAGTTTTACCTTCTTGTGTTACTCCCGTTATTTCAATCTCAAAATCACCAGAAACATCTGAATTATAAAAGCTTATTGTATTTTTTTCTGATAAAATAAGATTTGGATTCCAATATAATTGAGTTCTAAAATCTGGAATTCTTTTTTTACTACCTTTTTGATAACTTTGAAAGAAATACTCTTTCTCTGGTTGTACATTTAAAACCTCAAATTCTTTTATTTGATTATTATTAAGCATGTAATCTTTTTTAAAAGTTTCTATCAATAAAACTCCTTGATAGATTGCATTTCCATAAAAGTATTTATCTATAATAATGGATATTCTTTTTATTTTTCTACTATCGTAATCGATAAAATCATTATGATTATGAACTACATGACCCTCTACAATTAATAGTGATGGTAAACTTTCTACTGAACTTATTTCATCAATATCTGATAACGGAACTATAAACCTATCTCCCTCTTATAGATTTCTAATCTTAGCCTTGTCTATTATTTCTACAAACGTTTCTTTTTCAATTTTAAAAGTATGATGAATGTATTTATCATCTTGATTTTCTTTCACAAATTTTAAATGTTTCTTCAGTAATTGAAAACCATCATTTTTAAAAACGTTTTCAACAAAACCGTATTCTTCAGTTTTTATAAAAGACCTATCCTCTATTTGAAAGCTTTTCACCAATTCTTTTTCAGGAACTATAGAAACATACCCATCTAAATTTAAAATCTTTAAAACGATAAAATCATCAACTATATCATACTTTAAAAAAACATTACAAAAAACTTCTCCTCTGTAATTTATACTTCCTTTTTTAAATTGATCTGTCACAAAAAAATTATGATTCTCTTTTATTTTTTTGATGTACTTTTCTTTATAAACAGTTCCGTAACTTAATTTTGTATTAATTTGATTTACAGTATTATCAAAAAGAGCATAAATTTTCTGATCTCTTTCATTATTTTGAGATGATACTGAGCTACTAATAAGTACTAAAAAGAATAATAAATATGCATTCATTATTTTAGATGTAAAGTTTGGTCGATTTTGTTCAAAAAGAACAATAATTTAAAATTAGTTGTTATTATTTGCTAAAACTGTTAAAAAGCTAATTTTTGCTATTTTTTATTGTAAGATTGTTAAATAATTTTGAAACCACACAAAATTGTGATGCTCTTTATCAAATCATAATTTATAAATAACGCATACCTTAATCATCATTTAAATAAATACAATATGAAAAAATTAATTGTTCTACTAATAAGCATACATTCAATAATTGGTATAGCTCAACAAAAAAATATGACAAATAATTCCGAACCAAAAGATGAAGCTATTTTTCCTGAAAAATGCTTAGGTGTATGGGAAGGTATTATGCAAATCTACGGTAATAATAAACTTCTTGATAATGTTAATGTAAAGTTTACGGTTGCAAAAACAGATATTACTGGCAAGTATGTTTGGAAAACTGAATATCTATCTCCTAAAAGAACAATTGTAAAAGATTATAAACTTATTATTAATGATTTAGAAACTGGTCGTTATGTTTTAGATGAAGAAAATGGAATAAAATTGATGACTTATAATGTAGGCGATAAATTGTATAGTTCATTTAAAGTAAAAGACACTCATTTAACTGCTTCTACAGAATTTTTAGGTGACAAACTTATTTTTGAAGTAACATCGGGTAAAGAGATTAGCAAGGAAAATGATATTGCTGGTTTTTCAGTTACCAATGTACAGCGAGTGGTACTTCGTAAAACTAAATAAATACTTTGCAACTAAAAAAAAGCAATTACAAAATATTTTGTAATTGCTTTTTAATTAGAAAATATACTTTCTATTAATTTTTACTTGGTATATTCTTTAAAATCTCTAATAAGAACTTCCAAAACTTTTGAGTAGATGAAATTTGTGCTCTTTCATCTGGTGAATGAGCTCCACGAATATTAGGTCCAAAAGAAATCATATCCATATTCGGATAATTTTGTCCTAAAATACCACACTCTAAACCAGCGTGACAAGCTGCTACATGAGGCTCAGCATTATTCATTTCAACATATAAGCTTTTTAAAACTTTTAAAATATCTGAATCTGTATTTGGTAACCAACCAGGGTAAGAACCTGAAAATTCTACATCAAAACCAGCTAATTCAAATACCGAACGTAAAGAATTTGCTAAATCCCACTTATTTGTTTCAGAAGAAGAACGAGTTAAACATCCTATTTTAATATTTCCTTCTTTTAGGATTACTCTGGCAATATTGTTAGACGTTTCTACTAAATCTTCAATATCAGGACTCATTCGGTACACACCATTTAAAGCTCCATATATAGACTTAATTAAACCTGTTTGAACACCTAATTCTACTACTTTTTCAGGTAATGCTGTTTCTTTAATTTCAATTTCTAAATTTGGCTCTAAAGAAGCAAATTCAGCTTTAATTTTTGTAATTAATTCGGCTAATTCTGAAACAAAAGATGCTTTAGAAACAGTATCAACTACTACAGAAGCAAAACTTTCTCTTGGAATAGCATTTCGTAAACTTCCACCATTGATTTCAGCTATACGCACTCCATAATTAGTAAAACCGTCAAACAACAAACGATTCATTATTTTATTAGCATTACCTAAACCTTTATGAATATCCATTCCTGAATGCCCACCATTTAATCCAGTAACAGCAATTTCAAAAGCTGTTGTATTTTCTGGAGTTTCTTCTTCTTTATAGGTTCTTGTAGCTGTAATATCTACACCTCCTGCACAACCAATACCAATTTCATCATCTTCTTCTGTATCTAAATTCAATAAAATTTCACCAGTAAGTAAACCACCTTCTAATCCCATTGCTCCAGTCATACCAGTTTCTTCATCTATCGTGAATAAAGCTTCAATTGCAGGATGTGCAATATCTGTAGAAGATAAAATAGCCATAATTGATGCTACTCCTAATCCATTATCAGCTCCTAATGTAGTTCCTTCAGCCTTTACCCAATCACCATCAACAAACATTTTTATACCTTCTGTATCAAAATCAAAAACAGTATCAGCATTTTTTTGATGTACCATATCTAAATGACTTTGCATTACAATGGTTTTTCTATCTTCCATTCCAGAAGTTGCAGGCTTTGCTATAATTACATTACCAACTTTATCAACTTTTGTTTCTAAATTTAATTTTTTACCAAAATCAACCATAAATTGAATAACACGCTCTTCCTTTTTTGACGGACGAGGAACTGCATTCAAATCAGCAAAGTGATTCCAAACACTTTTTGGTTCTAAATTTCTTATTTCTGAGCTCATATTTGATTTGCTTTAATTGATGATTCAAAGGTACGTTTTTAGGATGTAAAACGATTATATTTCGCTAAGCAACCTAAGAAAAACTTACTGGTTTAAATAAAATAGGTAAAAGTCCAAGCAAAATAACTGTCTCTTCCAGTTATATCTATTACAGGAGAAAAAACTGGTGAATTTCTGTATGGATCTGTTATACCATAATAATATCTTAAGCTTGTCATAAAACGTTCATTATATTGAAAATTTAGACCGAAAGCTACAAACATATTAAAAGAAATTTTACCATCACTTCTTGTATCAAACTCTAAATCATAAGGTTCAACATATAAAGGATCTAGAACATAATCAAATTCAGATTCATTAACTAGGTTGTAATTGTAAAGTAAATCAAATGAAGGTCCAATATTTACCCCTAGTTTGTAATCGTCTTTTATCAAATACGAATAGTTTAATAAAATAGGAATACTTATATTCTGAAGGTTAAATTTTATGTCTCTAGGCTCAGCAAGCTGATTCTCTCTTCCTACAAATTTCACAAAATGCTTGTTATAATTAATTTCAAAAAATAATTCGAAACGTTCACTTAATTCCGCAGTTCCAAGAACTCCTACTGTAAAACCTGTTGACGATTTAGAAAACAAATAACTCGCATCAGTAATATAATTTGTTGCTCCAATAGTAACTCCAAATCTTCCATCAAATAAAGGATCGCTATCGTTTCTAAAAAAATTATTTTGACTAAATAAAGTTGAATATATTGATAAACAAATTAAGACTGTAAAATTACGCATATTCCTTTCTTATAAATTTTAGCAAATATATATATTTGCTAAAATTTATTTTATGAAAAAACTAATTATTGTTTTTGCCTTATTTACTCTGTTTGGTTGTGAAATTGAAAACATTGATTTCATTACTCCAATAGTATTAACAGATGAACCTAGCAGTGTTTTAACAAATTCTGCTGTTTTAGGTGGTGAAGTAGTAGCTGAAGGTGGTAAAGATGTAATTGAATATGGTGTTGTTTGGAGTGAAAATTCCTCACCTACTATTAATGATAATAAATCTGTTGAAGGAGAGCGTTTAGGAAGTTTTTCTAATCTCTATTCAAATTTAAAGTCTAATACTAAATACTTTTACAGCGCATACGCAATCAGTGAAATTGGTGTTGGTTATGGTAAGGTATATGAATTCACTACTTCATCTGAACCTTCTTGTGATCCGGCTATTGATAATAGAATTGATACTGGTGTTAATCAAATCAATATAGATATGGTTAAAAATCAAGATCCTACTGGATTTAATGATGGAAATATTGAATTTGAAGCTAGTAGTGGCTTTTCAACCGCTAGATTTTTTCTCCAATTTAACGAAATAAATAAATCGCTTCCATTAACAGGTGAATATAAAACAGTTGATTTATTTGATAATCAATCAACTCGATCTAATGGTGAAGTAAAACTAAAAATCACTGATTTTGGTTTAGGCTCGTTAGGTGGAGGGAGTGCTCCTATTGGGGAAACAGTTTATGTTGAAAATAAAGATGGTAAAATTACTTTTATTTTTTGCGGAGTCAATGTAGGAGATGTTTACAATCTATCTGGTAAATTTACATATGAATAAATAGTTCTAAATGGAATTTTCTTCTAAATTACTAGAAAACGCGGTAAATGAAGTGAGCAGATTACCTGGTATTGGTAAGCGTACGGCACTGCGTTTAGTATTACACTTATTAAAACAACCCAAAGAGCATACAAAATACTTAGCTGAGGCATTAAGCACTTTAAGAAATGATGTAAAGCTATGTAAGAAATGTCATAATATATCTGACACTATTTTATGTGACATTTGTAGTAACCCTAACAGAAATCAAGAAATTGTATGTGTTGTTGAAGACATTAGAGATGTAATGGCTATAGAAAATACGGGACAATTTAGAGGTTTATACCATGTTTTAGGAGGTAAAATTTCTCCTATTGAAGGAATTGGACCTCAAAACTTAAAAATTGAATCTTTAATTGAAAAAGTTAAAAACGGGGAAGTTAAAGAGTTAATTTTCGCACTGAGTTCTACCATGGAAGGTGATACCACAAATTTTTACATATACAAACAAATTGAAAGTTACAATATAAAAACATCTACAATAGCCAGAGGAATTTCTGTTGGTGATGAATTAGAGTACGCCGATGAAATTACTTTAGGAAGAAGTATTGTAAATAGAATTCCGTTTAGTCAATCTCTAAAAGGATAAATTTATATTACAAAGAAAAAGGTACACGTTACAAAGTATCGTACACCTTTTTAACAGTTTGACTTTCTTAATTTAAATTATGAACACAAATTCAAGAATTAGTATATAAACTATATCAAACTGTTATTAAATTCTAACCAAGATAGATTGTTTATTAATCTTATCTTAAAGATAATCAATTTATTATGTAACCACAAAAGGATTATCACTTTTTAACACTTTAAAAACTTAATTTACAAACACATACAACATACATCAATCATAAAAAGAAAAACGCGTGTAATATCTAATATTACACGCGTTTCTATTAACAGTTTTTTCTCTTAGTGTCTTAAAGCATAACTTGCGCCTTTACCAAACTCTGTTAAGAATAATAATGATGTTTTCATCAGTCTGTTAACTCCCTTAAGTAATAATTTAACCATGTTAAAAAATTTAATAATCCCTGATCAAATTTACATTATTAACATATGTTAACAATACAAGTATCGATGTATGGCAGAAATAAATCGTTGAAAATAAGTAAACAAGCGTTAAACAGAATTTAAAAAACTAACAATCAAAACATTAACAAAAAGAAAAACGCACATAATACATTGTATCATATGCGTTTCTATTAACAGTTAATTATTCTTAATCTATCGAAACTTTAAAAGTTTCTAACCAAACCCTGTTAAGAATAAAATGATGATTTCATCAACCTGTTAACTCCCTTAAGTAATATTTAACCATATTAAATATTTTATCCCGAGTCAAAGTTACACACATTGATCTATGTTAAGCATTGAGTTTCGACACTTAACATATGTTAATCGTTGAAAAGCTTTATTTAACAGTTAAAAAACTAAATAACACACACTTACAAACTCCTACTTTTAATAAAATCAGTTATTAAATAACTAATAAACTTACCTACTTGAGCAGAAGTTGTTGAATTTTCTACAATTATTGGCGCACCTTCACAAATGTGTAAATATGCTGCATTTTTATTCTTTCCTAATTGATATACAAAATAACGTGCTTGTTGAGGCGTAAAACCACTTGGAGTCATAGCACTACTCGGAAAGTTTTGTATGCAATCTAAATCTATCTCAATTCCAAAAGAATTCTCTGCTATAAAATTTGTAGCTCTTTCTAACTCTCTATCAAAAGAAGTTGTTTTAAACACTTCCATTTCCTCAAAAAAGTTATATTCAAGATTAAAATCGTTATGAATTTGTTCAAAAATATATTGAGGTGTGTAATTTTGATGCAAACCAAACATAAAATAACGATGTAAGAAATTGTGTTGCAAAGCATATGAAAAACCATTTCCACTATGACGTTCTTCTAACAATCGTAAATCTGTATGCGCATCTAAATTAATTACATTTATCTTTTCATTTTTAGCTAAAGAAGTTCCTTTAATATTTCCATAGGCATTGTTGTGTCCTCCACCAATTACAATAGGTATTTTATTTGCACTAACAATTACCTCAATCCATTTAGACAATTCATCATCTACTTTTTTAACTAACTCATCACCTTCTGCCCTATTTGCTGCATTAAAATTCACAACATCATCTAAAAAATCTAAATACCCCAAAACCAATACATCTTCTCCTCTATTAAACTGATTCTGCTGAGTATTTAAAAATGCTTTCAGAGCAGGAATAAAAGCTGTATGAGCACCTCCATTTCCGTAATTCATTCGTACACCAATGTCTTCTAGCACACCAATAATTACAAATTTAGCTTTAGAACTTTGTAACTCTTCAATTACATTTTTTGATTTGGTTATCGTTTGTACACATTCTCCTAACTTTATTTCTCCACTTCTTACATTTATCAATTCTCTTACATTCTCCTCAGAAAAAACTTGTAACACCATATTCTCTTTATTTTTCAGTACTAAACCTTTTCTCCGTTTAAATACACAACATCAATTAAATTAGAACCAAAACTATATGGTAAAAATCCGTATGAAGGAATTTCTTTTGTTATAAAAAAGTTTGCTTTTTTACCTTTAGTAATTGATCCTACTTCATCTTCTAAATTCATTGCATATGCACCATTAATAGTTGCTGCATTTATGGCTTCTTCAGGTGTCATTTTCATTTTTATGCATGCAGTTGCTACCACAAAATTCATATTTCCTGAAGGTGTTGATCCTGGATTATAATCTGTAGCTAAAGCCAATGGTAAACCTGCATCCATTATTTTTCTGGCTGGCGTATAAGGAATACTTAAAAAATAAGAACACGAAGGCAGTGCTACTGGCATTGTTTCACTGTTTTTAAGCGCTTCAATATCATTCATAGTCATAACTTCTAAATGATCTACAGATAATGCATTATTTTGAACACTTGCTTGTAAACCTCCTATGGAAGTAAATTGATTTACATGAATTTTAGGTATCAATCCGTGTGCAATACCTGCTTTCATTATTCGTTCTGTTTGTTTTACAGAAAAATATCCTGTTTCACAGAATACATCAATAAAATCGGCTAATTTATCAGCAGCAACCTTCGGAAGCATTTCTTCAATAACTAAATCTACATAAGCTTCTTTGTTATCAGTATATTCTTTCGGAAAAGCATGTGCACCTAAAAAAGTAGCTTTTATAGGAATAGCATACTTCTGTTGTAACTTTTTTATTACTCTAAGTATTTTTAGCTCTGCTTCAACTGTTAGTCCGTATCCTGATTTAATTTCTACTGCACCAGTCCCCTGTTGAATAACTTCTTCTAATCTTTTTGCTGATTGATTATACAAATCTTCTTCTGAGCATTCTTGTAATTTTTTTGCAGAATTTAAAATGCCTCCTCCTCTATTGGCTATTTCTTCATAAGTTAATCCGTTAATTCTATCAACAAACTCTTGCTCTCTATTTCCAGCGTACACAATATGTGTATGACTATCGCACCAAGAAGGTAAAATCATCTTACCTTCACAATCAATTATAGTAGCTTCATTAATAGCAGGCATTCCATCCATACTACCATAATCTGTAATAATATCATTTTCAACAACAAGAAAAGCATCTTTTATAGTAGGTAATTCGTTCATTTCTTTACCTGAAACTTTACTTACGCTTTTATCTCTTACTTGTATTAGTTCTTTTATATTTTTAAAAATAGTTGTCATAAACAAAAATATCTTTTATTCTAAAGTGTAATAAAAAGGAAAACTCCATTTAACATCTAGTCCTTTTTCAATAGTCAAATTCTTTTTTCCTCTTGATAGTTTTTTTAAATCTAAATACCCAATCAATCCAAATTGCTCTGTTCTTGAGTGTGTGTATCTTAAAAAGTCAATATGTTGCTCTTTTTCATCAATTTTTACTGTAATATATTCTTTGTAACATTTTAATAATAAAGCATCTTCTTCTTCATGTGTTAATCCTTCTTTATCATGATCACAAATTTCTTTTCGTTGTTTTTTCTCATGAATAAACATTGGAATAAAAACCTTTATCACATCTTTTTTAATAATATCAGAAGGTATCTCTGGTGTTAGTAAGAAATTGTTTTTATCATTATTAACCTCGTAATAACTGGCTTCTAATTTCGTTTTATCAAAATAATTATCATACCTAATTAAATAAGGTATATTGGTTTCCTTCATTTGATAAATAGCAATAATACTTCCTGATAATAAAAACAGTAGCATTAAATAAGAAAGTCTCTTTTTCTTCTTAAAGTTAGATCCAAATATCATGGTTACCTGTAAAATAGTTTTATACAACGGTCCATACATAATCATTGAAACTAAACGTACTACCTTAAATAATCGTACTTGAATTTTGTCATTCGTTTTGTTCTTTTTTGTGTTGGCAAAAATGGAATATCCAATCTGTAGTACCAATAAAATGATTAAAATAATAATTGGAATTAAAACAATTGTTGAAGGTATAAAAAGCGATAGTAAATTATAAATTATGATATAAAAACTAGCTACAACAGATAAATACATGTATATCAATAGAGCGGTAAATGCTGCGGAAAAAATAACACTACATAATTCATCTACATTATCAATGGTATCTTTTAATTTCGGTAAAATTGTTAAAAATTTTTCTGTATAGGTTTTTGAATACATACTGTCATCCAAACTATAATCAGAAAATACCGAGTTTAACCCTACTAATCCTATCCAATAGGCTCTTAAAAAGAAATGAATTACAAACATAGAAGCCATAACACTTATAGCAAATAGTCCTAAAAAAACAATACCATAGGCTATTAAATATTGACTTGGATACAAAATACTAATAAAAATATTCGTCATCCATTCAACCATGCCAAATAACTTAAAAGTACCGAAGATTGCAATTGCAGATACTAGTAGTTCAGCTTCCCAACTTTCATCTTTTAATCGTTGTAACCATGCTCTTTTAGATGATTCTCTATTATCTTGTTGATCCATATTTGGTTATTTTCGACTAAAATAGAATATTTATTATAAAATTAGTTACCAGTTCTTGATAGACTAAACTTATATTAAAAATACAATATTAGGTAGTTGAAGTTTTCTTTTAGCTACAGAGTTAGAGACTGAAGGTTTCAGTATATTAAAATACTTCTTAATTCTTAGTACTTCATACTAAAAACTCTTCCAGCTTCTAACGCTTAGCTTTCTCTACCAACTCTAACTTATCTAAAGTAGCTTTTGTAGTAAACAAACCATAATTTATAAATACACTCTTCTTTTCTACTTTATCAATAGTACCAACAGAGTTTCCGTCAATCAAACGAACTCTATCTCCTACTTTAAAAACATAACTAGCTCTTTCTTCTGCTATTTTCTTAGCTTCTACCTTTTTCTCTTGTCTAACTTTAACTACTTTTTTAAGTACTTCTTGCTCTACTTTTTTAATAGCTTCTTTTTGTTCATCAGCTATTTTTTTGTCTTTGGCTTTTTCTGTTTTTGTTTTCTTTTTAGGTGGGTTTTTCTTTGTGAATTTGGTTTTTTCAGCAGCTACCCATTTAAAAAAGTTTGCTGATAATTCTTTTTTATTATTGGTTTGAAAGTATTTGTTTAATAACTCATTAAGCTTACGACCAAGACCAAGCATACGTTGATTGTTATCGTATAACTCTTGAAAACCTTCTAACTTTTCTCGTATTTTTTGTTCTTTTTCTTGTAAGCTTTCTATATGCTCTTGTCCTTTAGATTGTTGCTTTTCTAAAGAATCTGAGGTTTTTTGCAACCTGTTACGTTCTTTCTGTAATTTAGATATTGTTTTATCTAAACGTACTTTTTCACTTTCTACTCGCTTTTTAGCTCTGTTAATTAAACTGTAAGGAATACCGTTTTTCTGAGCCACTTCAAAGGTAAATGAGCTACCTGCCTGACCTATAAACAACTTATATTTAGGTTCTAACGTACGCTCGTCAAATTGCATATTGGCATTCGTAACATTTTCTAACTCATTTGCCAATACTTTTAAGTTAGCATAATGCGTTGTAATAATTCCGAACGATTTTTTTTGATAAAATTCTTCTAAGAAAATTTCAGCTAAAGCCCCTCCTAATTCAGGATCTGACCCCGTACCAAATTCATCAATTAAAAACAACGTATTTGCATCACATTTACGTAAAAAGTAACGCATATTTTTTAAGCGATAACTATAAGTACTTAATTGATTTTCTATAGATTGATTATCACCAATATCTGTTAAAATGGTTCCGAATAACGAAGTTTCACTACGCTCATGTACTGGAATTAACAATCCACTCTGTAGCATTACTTGTAATAAACCTATTGTTTTTAAAGTGATACTTTTACCTCCTGCATTAGGACCAGAAATAACAATAATCTGTTGTTTCTCGTTTAATTCAATTGTTTGAGGTATGGTGGTAATGTCTTTATCTTCATTCTTCTTCCAAAGAATTGGATGATAAGCATCTCTTAAATAGATTTTTTGCTCGTTAGAAATTTTAGGTAAAATAGCATTAATTGATACTGCGTATTTTGCCTTTGCTCCTACTAAATCTAGGTGCGTTAAAAACTCTAAATACTCTTTTAATAATGGAACTAACGGACGAATTTCTTCTGCTAAAGCTCTTAAAATTCTAATAATCTCCTGTTTCTCCTCGTATAATAGGTTCTGTAACTCTCTACTGTAACTTAGTGTTGCTTGTGGTGCAATGTATACAATGTTTCCAGATTTAGAGGTTCCCATAAGGCTACCTTGTACCTTTTTTCTGTGCATTGCTAATACAGCTAAAACACGTTGATTATCTATAATAGATTCTTTAATATCATCTAAATAACCATTAGCTATGTTTTTGCTTAATGCTCTAGAAAAGCTTTCTCCTATTTTTCCTCTAACTTGATTTATTCCTCTACGGATTTGTTTTAAAGCTGAAGATGCATTATCAGCTATTTCTCCATAAGGTGTTACTATTTTTAAAATAGCATCAGAAACAAAGGTGGTATACTCTACTTCTTCACTTAAATCAAATAAGGTTGGATAATATTCTTTAAATTTCTTTAGAAACTTTTTTAACTCATTTACTGTTTGTGTAACCGTTGCAATTTTTAACAAAGCATCTGCTTCTAAATAACTGTTTTCTATTGCTAAACGCTTTACAAAATCAGTAATGTTATCAAAACCATGATTTGGTATTCTATTTTCATTTTCAAAAGAAGCAACGTATTCATTCACCAAATTTAGCTCAAAAAACAACGCTTCTTTGTTGTAAATAGGTCTTGTATTTAAAATTTCCTTTCTACCTAACTGTGAAATACACGACAAAGCAACCTGTTCTAAAACGGCTGTAAATTCTAAGTCTTGTAATGTTTTTTCTGAAATATTCTGTTTCAATTTCTTATTTTTGAAAGCTACAAAAATATAAATAATGCAAGTAAATATCGCTGAAAGTTGGAAACATATTTTACAACCTGAGTTTGAAAAAGATTATTTTAAATCTTTAACTCAATTTGTTAAGGAAGAATATAGTTCGCATACATGTTATCCTAAAGGGAATGATATTTTTGCTGCATTTGATTTTTGCGCCTTTAATGATGTAAAAGTTGTCATTATTGGGCAAGATCCTTATCATGGAGTTGGTCAGGCAAATGGTTTGTGCTTTTCTGTACACGATACTATTGCACACCCTCCTTCTTTAATTAATATTTTTAAAGAGTTAGAACAAGATTTGAATATTCCGTATCCTACATCGGGCGATTTATCTAGATGGGCTAAACAAGGTGTGTTACTATTAAATGCCACTTTAACAGTTAGAGCCCACGAAGCTGGAAGTCATCAAAAAAAGGGATGGGAAAAGTTTACTGATGCCGTAATTAGTAAAATATCTTCTGAAAGAGAAAATGTTGTTTTCTTACTTTGGGGTGGTTACGCCAAGAAAAAGGGTGCTAAAATTGATACTAAAAAACATCATGTATTACAATCTGGTCATCCTTCACCTTTAAGTGCCAACAGAGGTTACTGGTTTGGTAACAAACATTTTTCTAAAACTAACGAGTTTTTACAAAATCAAGGATTAGATACTATAACTTGGTAATTGTTGATGGTTTGAGGTTAATGTTATTATTTTTTAAATAATTGATTGTTACTAAAACATTACTGTTTTAAGTTTTTGTCACTCCTACAGTTGCCATTACATTACTGTTTTAAGCTTTTGTCACTCCAACAATTGCCATTACATTACTGTTTCAAGCTTTTGTCACTCCAACAATCGCCATTACATTACTGTTTCAAGCTTTTGTCACTCCAACAATTGCCATTACATTACTGTTTCAAGCTTTTGTCACTCTAACAATCGCCATTACATTACTGTTTTGAGCTTTTGTCACTCCAACAATTGCCATTACATTACTGTTTCAAGCTTTTGTCACTCCAACAATTGCCATTACATTACTGTTTCAAGCTTTTGTCACTCCAACAATTGCCATTACATTACTGTTTTGAGCTTTTACAGAAATAAGTTAAAAGTCTACATATATAGCTTCATCTAACTCATATCTCAAATAACACTTATATATTCTTGTAAAAGAAAATACTTTTATCCAAAAAACAAATAATGAATAAAATAAACCCAATGACACTTATTGGTCTTGTAATAAATGCCTTTATCTTAATTTTTACAGGAACTTCAGAAAGATATCAAATACTATTTATACCAACCTTAATTGCTTTTTTATTGTGCATTATTGGAGCAATACTAGTCGCTAAAAATCAATTAAAAGCGGGTAAAATCACTTTTATTATTGGCAGTATTTTATTTATTCCCTTAGGAATAGTTGGTATTATGGGAATTCAAAAAACAATTAGTGAAATAGCAGAAAAACAATTTAACGAAGAAAATTATGGAAACAGCAATTAAAGAAATTGGATTAAGTTGGAAAGGGAGAAACAAATCATTTATGGTGGGTGGAATAATGATTTTAGGATCTATTATTTTATCTGCTAGTTTTAATAGAATTGTTTTAATGCCTTTGGTATTCGGAATTGTATCTATTGTAATAGGATCTTTAACTGCAGGCACTAAAATATTTAAATTTTACCCAAAACATTTTGTTTTTCAACCTAGTGCAGTACACAAAAGATTAATTTTAAATGATGATTTGGTAAGTTTTGAAGTTGAAAACCGTAAAATTACCATTCATTATAATGATGCTGGTTCAAATAAGAAAATCAAAATTTTAAAAGAAGTAATAACTCAAGAAGATGTTGATGTTTTAAGAAACACATTAAACGAAATAATCGTTAATAGAGTTGGTGAATAATTGTATCGTCTAATTAATCTAACATTTAAAAATCAACACATAATGAATCTGATCAATTTCAAATCAGCATTAGTAATACTAATACTTTCACTTGGTATTTCTTGTTCATTACACAGTCAAAAAAAGACTCATGATGTATGGGAACACACTGAAATAGGAAGCATTACTATTTATTTTTCTTTGGAAGAGGCTTTAAAGACTCCTGAAAAAATTAGAGGACTACAATTAAGAGACCTCGGACTAAATGAACTTCCGAAGGAAATAAGCAAATTGAAAAATCTTGAATACTTAAGAGTTCATCATAATAACTTAACAACAATACCCGATTTTATTATTTCATTACCTAAATTGAGAGTATTAGAGATTGGAGGAAACAGACTTGGTAATGTAACTGAAAAAATTGGCAAAATGACAAATCTTGAGCATTTAGGACTTAAAGCAAATGGTTTAACTAAAATTCCTGAAAATATCGGTAAACTAACGAAACTAAAAACACTAAATCTTGACTTTAATTACTTAACTTCTCTACCTGAATCTATCAAAAATCTCATCAATTTAGAAGATCTTTCATTGATGAGAAATGATAGTTTTACAAGAGCTGAACTTGAAAAAGTAAAAAAATTATTGCCTAAACAATGCTTTGTAAGATAAAAACAACAGATGCTATACTACCGTTATTTCTGGTAGTAAAGTATCATTGTAATACGGTAATGTAATGGCATCTAAAATATCTTCAGTAACATCAGGATAATTCACCTTTACTATTTCTGATGATTTTAACCACTTCTCTATTTTGGGTAATCTTTTCTTGTTTAGTTTTTTTAACACCGGAACTCCCATTTCCCTCAAAGACAAAGCATTGCATTGTTGCTCGTACTGGTTTTTCATAGGAATTACCATCAACTTCTTTTTTAAATACAAAGCTTCAGCCGGCGTTTCAAAACCAGCTCCGCATAACACACCACTAGAAGAGGCAATACTCTTAATAAATTCTTTTCCGTTAATAGGATGAATTGTGATGTTATTGTGTAACTGAAATTGATTGGTATGTTTTGAAAAAACTTGCCATTTTACGGTTTTAAACTTTGATAAAATTTTGATTAACTTTTTATCTCCATAAGCTGGTAAATACACTGTATAATGCCCTTTATTGGTTATGTTTTTATAGCGTATTTCTTTTCTTATAATTGGTAAAAACGTAGCTGAAGAATATGTTTTAAAATGGAATCCGAACTTATTTCTAGCAGGAGCATAATATTTCAAAATAAGTCTTTCCAGTTTAAATCTTCCGTATTTAGGTGCATTATCATCTGACACTGCATTCTGATGACTTAATGATATTATGGGAACGTTTCTTAATTTACATGCCCAAGCAGATACTGGCTCAAAATCATTAATTATTAAATCGTAATCTCTTACTGGCAACGATTTGATCTCTTTCCATAAAACCTTTGATTTTACTTTTTTTAATGTTTCTACGATATCTACTCCACCTCTTTTTCCGAAGATAAAACTTAAACCATATAATTTATATTTTATTTCAAAAGGTAACTCTAATTCGCATTGATAACCACTTATTAACACATCTACATCTGCCCTTTTTTGTAAAAATGGTATAATTTCTAAAGCTCTACTTGCATGACCGTTTCCTGTTCCTTGAAAAGCGTATAAAATCCTCATATCTATTTAGAAAATTTTTGAATATTAAACTCCTGTAGTAATTCGTTAAAAATTTCGGTATTGCTATGTGCTCCGTTTCCTATTAATTCAGATTCGTGCACCTCAATAGCATCAACCTCTTTTTTAACTAAATCATCTTTTTCATATTCGTATAAACTCCACGCTTGATTAGTATATTCTAAAGCTGTTAAATTTTCAATCCAGTCACCTGAGTTTAAATAAATAGTACTTCCTTTTTCATTATTTACTTCCCTAATCGTTGGTTGGTGTATATGACCACAAACAACATAATGGTAGTTTTCGTCAATGGCAATATCTGCTGCTGTATTTTCAAAGTCGTTTATAAACTTAATAGCTCCTTTTACACTGTTTTTAATTTTCTTACTAAAAGACAACTTACTGTAGCCCAACGTTTCACTAACCCAATTTACAAAGGTGTTTAACATTATTAAAAAGTCGTAGCCTATACCTCCTAGTTTTGCCAACCATTTAGAATGTTGCATGGTAACATCAAAAACATCACCATGAAAAAACCATCCCTTTTTACCATCAATATCTAAAACAACTTTGTTTACTATTTCAAAACTTCCTAAACGAAAACCTTTAAACCTACGTAACATTTCATCATGATTACCAGTTATATAATACACTTTGGTATCTGAAGTTATAAAAGCCATTAATTGTTTAATCACTTTTAAATGCGATTTCGGAAAATAACGCTTATTAAACTGCCATATATCAATAATATCACCGTTTAAAATCAGAATTTTAGGATTAATTGTTTTTAAGTAGTTGTGTAATTCAACAGCCCTACACCCAAAAGTTCCTAAATGCACATCTGAAATAACCGCAATATCTAACTTACGTCTCTTACTTTTTTTCATCGTTTAAAGGTCAATTACAATTCTAAAATTCTCAATAAGTTATTAGAACGTACTTTGTTTAGTTAATCGATGCTAAAGTATGTGAAAACGCTGTGTTTTGAGTAAAATATTAATTAATAGACTGTTATAAAAAGTTGAATTAATACAAGTCTTTGTAAATTTTTTGTAAAAAAATAAGGGTAGTTTGTTGTTTTAGTACAAATACCATCAGCAAATAATGCTGATGGTATTTAAATATCACTAAAGTAAAGTAGTATTTGTTATAAAGCTTTCTGTAGGTAGCTCTATTGCTTCTTTATCTTTTCTGAATAATCTGGCTGAAAATTCTCCTTTTAATTGAATTGTGTCGTCGGTTACCTGTAACCAGCTTCCTTCACGCAATCCTAACACCGGAGTTTCATTATAAACATGATATTCTTTAATTCTTGTTTCTCTGGTTTCTCCCATATGAGTTGAATCAGGATTTGGATCTAAATAATGTGCATTAATATTAAAAGGAATTAACTCCATTGTTTTAAAACTAGGCGGATATACAATTGGCATATCATTCGTGTTCATCATAGTAACACCACAAATATTACTACCTGCACTTGTACCTAAATAAGGAGTTCCGTTTTCTACCACCTTTTTTAAATCGAATAAAATATCATTTTTATATAATTGATTCACTAATTCAAAAGTATTTCCTCCACCAACAAAAATACCTTGTGCATTTTGTATCGCTTCTTTTGGATTATCAAACTCATGAATTCCTTTTACTTGAATATCCAACTTATCAAAAGCTTCTGCCGCCTTAGCTGTATATTCATCATATGAAATTCCGCTTGGACGAGCGTATGGTATAAAAACAATCTCTTCTACCGTATTATCAAAAAAAGTAGATAATGTTGGTAAAATATATGCTAAATAACTGCTTCCATGAACAGTAGACGTGCTTGCTATGATTATTTTTTTCACTTTTTATTTGATTTAGTTTTAACAAATGTATTTAAAATCATAGTTTTGCAACTCAACAATTAACAAAAAAAAATATTATTATGAAAAAATTACTTTTTCTTTTTGCAGCAACTTTATTATTCGTTTCATGTTCTGATAGTGATTCAGGTACTAGTTTAGATCTTAATGATAGTACTATCAGCGGAACTTGGGATTTAACTTTATTTGATTTAGATGCTGTAACTACTTTAAATATTCAAGGTGCAAATATTTCTGGTGAATCTAAGGCTGTAGGTAAAGATTATAACTTTAGTATCACTTTTACTGACAATCCTAAAGAATTTACTACAAGCGGTAGTTTTACTGTTGTTACAACTAGTACTACCAATGGAGTTACTAATACTTTAGAAGAAAAAGTTTCTGCTATCTCTGAATTAAGTTCAGGTGAATGGAAAATTGAAGACAATCAATTAGTACTTATAGGAGGTGGTGTTTCTTCTCCTATCGGTGTTGAAAGTATCACTGAAAACAAAGTTGTTTTAAAATTAAACGTTGATGAAACTCAAGATACTCAAGGTTTTGATTTTAACGTTAAAGGTGTAAGCACTTTTGTATTTGAAAGATAAAAATTAATTAATATTCAAATATAAAAACGCATCCAAATCGGGTGCATTTTTTATTTAACATACATTTCTACCAATGTTAAAACTTAGTATCTATTAACATTAAACTACTTATTTTTAACTCAATAGCCAATGTATCCTTGCAAATAAGTTATACTCTTGTACTTGTTTAAAATATATCAAATTACACCATGAAAAATTTATTATTAATATTTGTAGCAAGTGTGTTATTTATTTCTTGTAATGAAGAGGCTACAAACACTGTAAATCAAAACGATTTAGCTGGTACTTGGAATTTAACTGAATTTATAATTGGTACACAGAGAACTACAACTGCTATACCTTCCGGAGATGTAATTAACTCCACTACTTCAAAGACAATTGGTAAAGAGTCTAGTTTAACTTTTACATTTGATGAATCTACTAATGAGTTTACCACTGATGGTGAAATTACAATAGCACTTACAACAGATATAGGTACTAACAATCCAAGAACAGTTGAGGTAAAAACTAAAATAATTTATGGTTTGAATTCTGGTGCATGGAAAATTGAAAATGATCAATTGATATTTTCTGTAGATGATAAAGATGTTGTTATGGATTTAGACCGTTCTACAGATGGTAAAATAGTTTTAAAACAAATTATAGATACTAGCCATGATTCTTTAAGTGGAGATAAAAATATTAAAACACAAGGCATAGTTACTATTGTTCTTGAAAAATAGTTTTTAAAATAAATAGAGCATACAAAACCTGTAAAATTAATGTTTTACAGGTTTTTCTATTTAACAAACATTTACAGTTATATTAAAACTTTTTAAGAAGAATAGTGTTTTAATTTGTAACAGAACTAATTATATGCAAAAACTATTACCTTTTTTCTTTTTTACAATTACTTTTTATGGTGTTTCTCAAAACACTAGTATCGAAATTTCTGGTTCGCTATCTGATCGAATTGGGGAGGTTGTAAACGCTCATATATTAAATAAAACCTCAAAAAAAGGAAGCTTTTCTGACGATGAGGGAAATTTTAGTATCAAGGTTTCTTTAAATGATGAAATTGAAATCACTTCTGTTCAACATCATACTGTTAATATTACCGTAAGCAACGACATCATAACAAATAGAGAATTAATAGTTCAACTCCATTTAAAAGATTACCTATTAGAAGAAGTTGAAGTTAAAAAAACAGACTTATCGGGAGTTCTTGTGTCTGACTCTAAAAACATTGGAATATCTGACAGAGAAAAAATAATGCAAAACTTAGGTTTTAATCCACATCCTAAAAAAATATCTCAAATAGACCGTAAACTAATAACCGCTTCTTCTAGCGGAGCTGGATTAGTTTCTTTAGACCTAGTAATAAACACCTTATCTGGAAGATTAAGAAAGCTAAAAGAGGAAAAAAATGTAATTGAAAGTGATCAAAAAATGCAATTCATAAAAGATACGTATGGAAAAATGATTGTTCAAGAATTTGGTATTGATAGTTTAGAACTTAGTCGTTTCGTTTACTTTTCTCATTTTGATAAAAACTTTAATAAAGCTTATCATAGCAGCGAATTAGTATTTATTGAATTTTTACAACAACAGGCTACTTTATTTAAAACTCTAAAAGAATAATTGGCTTTGAAAAATATTTCACTACTTACTATATTTATTACTGGATTAAACACTTATGGTCAAAAAGTAATTATAAAAGGGAATGTTTTTGATGGTATAGGTACCATTCCAAATGCACACATACATAATAAAACAACCAAACAAGGTGCTTTTACTGATTATGAAGGAAACTTTCAACTTGAAGTTTCTCTAAATGATGAAATAGAAATTACTTCAATACAACATCATACCAAAGAAATAACCATTAATAATGTAATTCTTCAAAACAAAGATATTTTTGTAAAACTTCATTTAAAAGACTATCTATTAGATGAAGTAGTCATAAAAAAACAAAATCTGTTTCCTTCTTATGAAAGAAATTTTAAACAAAGTATAAGAGATATAGCCGTTGTAAAATCAGAAAGTCTAGACTTTTCTAAGATTGACTTTAATGAAACTGTTACCCTAAAAGATGATAATATATCGAAATCTAAAGTAGATATATCTAAAATGGTAGATCCTACTAAAAGATTTGAAGGAGTAACTTTAACTTCATTTTCATTATTTACTACCAAAAAAGAAAAAAGATTAAAAGAGAGAATTGCTAAAGAAAATTTTGAAGATCAACTTCCGGATAAAATTATCAGTTTAATTGGTAAACACAATTTAATTACTATCTATAAAATTCCAGAAGATAAAATATATCTATTCATAAACTATGCTATCGATAAAAAAGTAAAAGAATTAGTAAAAAAAGATAAAGTTTTGTTATTAATAGAAGATATAAAAGATAAAAGTGAGCGCTTTCTTAAAGAAAACCAATAAAAACTATTAATTTGGTCTCTTTTTTGCACCAAATAAAATCATGAAAAAAATACTCTTACCATTTATACTCATATTTTCATTATATGCTTTTAATGCTCATAAATTTTACATAGCACTTACCGAAATAGAATTAAATTCTGAAAAACAATCTGTGCAAATGATTATGAATGTGTTTATAGATGATATAGAAACAGCAATTAATAAAGACTACAATACAGATTTACAATTAAATACTAAAAAAGAGAATAGTAAAGTTGATGAGTTTTTCTTCAAATATTTACAAAAGCATTTTGATGTTACTATAGATAACAATAAATGTAATTATAACTTTATTGGTAAAGAATATGAAGGTGATTTGGTTTACTTTTATCTAGAAATTGAGAACATTCAAAACTTAAAAAACATTGAAATACAGAACGATGTATTAATTGAACATTTTCCAGATCAACAAAATCTAATTAAAGTAAAAGTAAACGGAGAAAGAAAAAGTTTATTTTTAACCAATTCAAATGATAAAGGTTTGTTAACTTTTTAACGAAACCGCAAACTTATTAGTAATTTTAAGCACTATTTCAAATAACATAACTAAAAATGAAAAAAACAATTGTACTGATTTTTTCAGCTTTGTTTGTGATTACAACCATTTCAGCACAAAACAATGCAAGAAAAACACAAAAAGGTCATACAAATGAAAACAAGTTTAAACAACTTGATGACTTATTGGCTACTCCAAATGACAAACACACAGCTTCTGGTGCTCCAGGTGTAAAATATACTCAACAAAAGGTTGATTATAAAATGGACATCGTTTTAAACGATGAGAAACAACAAATATCAGGAAAAGAAACTATTACATACCATAATAATTCTGAAGATGCATTACCTTATTTATGGGTACAGTTAGATCAAAACATGCGTGCTGCAGACTCTAAAACTCCAGACATTAGAACTGATAGAGTTCCTAGAGCTGTTGATAAAAAGAGTTTTGATCGTAACTTTAAAGATGCTCCTTTTGATGGTGGTTTTAAAATAATGAGTGTAACTAATACAGATGGTAGCAAATTATCATACATTATTAACCAAACAATGATGCGTATTAACTTACCTACGCCATTAGCTGCAGGTGCTACTTTTTCTTTTAACATTGAGTGGTGGTATAATATTAACAATCATAGAGTTGTTAGAGGAAGATCTGGATACGAACATTTCCCAGAAGATAACAATAACAATTATGTAATTGCTCAGTTTTATCCAAGAATGTGTGTGTATGATAATGTAGAAGGATGGCAAAATGATCAGTTTTGGGGAAGAAGTGAATTTGCTTTAGAGTTTGGTGATTTTGAAGTAAACATTACAACTCCTGACGATCATATTTTAGGAGCTACTGGTGTTTTAATGAATGAGAAAGAAGTATTAACTAAAAAACAACAAAAGCAGTTAGCTGTTGCTAAAAAGACTTTTGATAAACCTGTTATTATAGTTAGTCAAGCTGAAGCTGAAAAAACAGAGAAAACAAAATCTAAAAAAACAAAAACTTGGAAGTTTTTTGCTAAAAACGTAAGAGATTATGCTTTTGCTACTTCTAGAAAGTTTATTTGGGATGGTATGGCTGTTGATATTAACGGTAAAACGGTAATGGCATATTCATATTATTCAAAAGAAGCGAATCCTTTATATGGTGATCATTCTACAAAGGCTGTTGCACAAACATTAAAAACATATTCTCGTTATACTTTTGATTACCCTTACCACAAAGCTATTTCTGTAGATGGACAAATGGGAATGGAATATCCTCAAATATGTTTCAACCCAGGAAGACCTAATCCTGACGGAACGTATTCTGATAGAGTAAAATATAGAATGATTAAAGTAACAATTCATGAAGTAGGACATAACTTCTTCCCTATGATTGTTAACTCTGATGAGCGTAAATGGACTTGGATGGACGAAGGTTTAAACTCTTTTGTTGAAATGCTTGCCGAAAAAGATTACGACCCGAATTTCCCTATTGTAAGAGGTTTACCTAAAAACATTGTTGGGTATATGGATGGAAATCAAGAAAGAATAGCGCCAATTATGTCTAAAGGTGATAATGTATATGAGTTTGGTAATAACGCATACGGTAAACCTGCTACTGGTTTATGGATTTTAAGAGAAACTATTATGGGACGTGAGTTATTTGACTATGCTTTCAAAACATATTCAAAGCGTTGGAAATTTAAACACCCTACTCCTGCTGATTTCTTTAGAACTATGGAAGATGCTTCTGCAATGGACTTAGATTGGTTTTGGAGAGGTTGGTTTTATACTACTGATGTAACTGATATAGGAATTCAAAATGTAAAGAAATTCTATACAAAAGAGAATAAAAATGATGTAGATTTTATTGAAGACACAACTGCTGGTTTAGCTTTTGGTAAAGGAAAGAAATCAGATTCTAAATTTTACTATGAAGTTACTTACAACAAACCTGGTGGTTTAGTAATGCCTATTATTGTTGAATTTACATACAAAGATGGTACTAAAGAAAGAAAAACATATCCTGCTCAAATTTGGAGGTTAAATGATAACCAAGTAACTAAAGTTTTCTCTTCTACTAAAGAAGTAACAAACATTGCTCTTGATCCAGATTTAGAAACTGCGGATGTTGATACTAGTAACAACAACTGGCCTAAGAAGAATGACACTAAATTTGATGCTTTTAAAAGTAAAATTAAAGGATAATATTTAGTAATACATTTTATAATTACAAAAAAGACAGCAATAGATAATTGCTGTCTTTTTTACTTTATACGGTTATTTACATTTAGTAAATTTGTGTAATTACTAATAGCTACGTTAAAACCTATTTAAACATGGATTTATTTAATCAAAATAATGAAATCACTAATTTACTACCTAGTGGTGGTACTGTAAATTATTACGGATGCGTGTTTAATAAAAAAGAGGCTGATTTTTATTACGATCATCTTTTACATAACATTGAGTGGAAAAATGATCAAGCTATTATTTTTGGTAAGCTCATAACCACCAAAAGAAAGGTTGCTTGGTATGGAGATAAACCTTTCCAATACACATACTCAAAAACTACTAAAACAGCCTTAACCTTTACTGATGAACTTTTAAACATTAAAAAATTCATTGAAAAAGAAACAAACGAAACATATAATTCTTGTTTATTGAATCTATATCATGATGGCTCTGAAGGTATGGCTTGGCATAGCGATGGCGAAAAGGACTTAAAAAAGAATGGGGCTATTGCTTCTATAACTTTTGGAGCGGAAAGAAAGTTTGCTTTTAAAAATAAGGACACTAAGGAAGTTGTTTCTTTAGTGTTACAACATGGTTCTCTTCTTGTTATGAAAGACGAAACACAAACCAATTGGTTGCACCGCTTACCTCCTACTAAAAAAATCCACAGACCAAGAATTAATCTTACTTTTAGGACAATAACCACTATTTAGCAATCGGCTTGCAGTAAGCAGTTTTTTAGTTGGCAGTAGTTGAACTACTCTTATTATATAGCCATTAATCTGAAAATTTGATGCGGTGTAACTAAAATCACAAAGTCTAACCTCTTTTTTCTAGCTTCTATCTTCTTTATTAATTATAAAAAACAATATACGCATTTAAGCTTGTAGCAATCGTCATCCAAACTAAATAAGGCGCTATTAAAGCAGTATAAAACTTCAACTTTTTAAGATGATTAAAAGCGAAATAACCTATCAGTAACCATAAAGCTGCTATTACTATTAAACCGACTACGGTAAGATGCTTGTTGAAAAAGACTAAGTTCCATCCTACATTCAATAACCATTGCGCTATGTATAAACTCATTAACGTTTTACTAAATTCTTTGTACTCATAACTTAATTTGGTCATGTAAAATGAAAATAACAACATAATGGTAGTCCAAGCCACACCAAAAACCCAATTTGCAGGTGTCCAAGGTGCTTTGTTTAAAGATTCATACCAACCTGTTCTAGGTCCGTCATTCATTACTAAAACACCAACATAAAGTGCTAAAAAATTGAATACTAAAAAAATGATGAAACGTATGTATTTATTCATAAATGGTTAATTAATTTTTATATGATCTATCGTTAATTTGAAATCTTCGTTTTTCTTATTTCCGATTAAAATAGCAACTTTTTCTATTTTATTAGAAGAAAAGTTATCCTTATCCAAACGGTACCCTCTAAAAGAAGGATAAAAATCCTTTAAATCTAATACAATTTCTTCCCAATTATTAGAAGTTTCAAAAGATTGTACATACCAATAACGCTGACTTAATGTTGATTTTATTCTGAATTGATATTGTTTTCCGTCTCCTTTTACTCTTAACTTTACGCGAGTAGCATCCGAAGGTACCTCAACAGAAACAGAAGCTTGTGTCATAGCAAAACCTCCATTATTTTCTGTAGAAACAGCTCCCGAAAAAACAGCATCAAACTCGTCATTTAAAGAAATTGAAGATGATGAAATGCCTCCCATAACATCATCATTTACAATTCTCCAACGATTCATTTCACAATCTTTATGAAAATCAAAAACAGTTTGTTCCTTCATAAATAAGCATATTGAAAAAAATAAAATCAGCAAGCGCATATTATAATTTTAAACTTACAATACCTGCATCAATTGGAAATACTTGTCCAGATATAGCTGCAGCGGCATCTGATAATAAATAAGCTGCTAAACTAGCGACCTCTTCTGCTTTTAAAAACTTTTTAAGTGGATGACGCATTTCCATATTTTCACGCTGCTTATCATTTCTTAATAGTTTTTCTGCCAACGATGTATCTGTAACTGTTGGAGCAATACAATTGAATCTTACTTTTGTAGCAAACTCTCCTGCTAAAGATTTTGTAATTCCCTCTACTGCAGATTTACTAGCTGCAACACTTGCATGAAATGGCATACCTAATTTAGTAGCTACTGTACTGAATAAAATCACACTACCATTATTATTTTTTAATGATTTTATATATTTCTGAATAACTTTTACAGCTGCTATTACATTAATTTCAAAATCATTTCTAAAATCATCTAAAGACAATCTATTTATAGGCTTTAAATTAATACTACCAGGACAAAATACCAATCCATGAATGTCATCTTCTATTTCTGGTAACTCATCTTCTAAAACATCAATTGAATAATGAGTTATGTTTGTATGAGCTTCTGGTACTGTTCTACTTAAATTAATAATTCCATGGGTCTCTTTTAATGCATTTACAATTGCACCTCCAATACCTTTACTACCTCCTATTACTAGTATATTTTTCATATGTATGTTGTTTGTTCTTCTGAAAACAGAAGCTTATTTTATGATTTCTAAACTGAATTAGCGTTTAGATACTTTATTATTTGAAATATTTCTTTGTCTACTACACTTAAACCTTCCTTTTGCAAATTCTCTTTTTGCTTGATGCTTTGTACTTCTACCTTGTACTCGTTTGCGCCACATTCTAAAGCTTGAAGGTTTCATTTCTTTGCGCATAAGGTCAATCACTTCTTGTTCCTTTAATCCAAATTGATATTTAATTGCATCAAAAGTGGTTCTGTCTTCCCATGCCATTTCTATAATTCTATCTATTTGTCTATCCGTCATAGTAATCTAAGTTTAAAAAAGTGTTCTTTAAATCAGTCATTTTATTAATGAACTTTTTGTTCTCTACGTAATTTTTATTTTTTAAAAACTGAATTGAATTTCCATCGGCATGGATGCTAAAAAACTGAGCATTATAAATCACCAGTTTATAATAAGGTATTGCCCAAGAAAAACGTTCTAATCTGTTAGTAAAATGCACTAAAATCCCTTTAGGTCTTAGCTCAATATTTCCATAATTCAATTCACTAAACTGTTTTTGTTTAGGCTGAAGTTTACTACTCATTTTTGCAATCATTAGCCTACCCGATCCTACACCTTTCATTTTAATTTTTTGAAATAGTGAAAAGTCTTTTCCTAAGGCTATGTTTGTTTCTTTGATGAAATCTTCGTTGTTATATGTTGTATTGTAAATCATTCGTCTCTTAACATTCTTTTTCTATCTGTGATAGTATGTTTTCTTAAAATTCGCATACTCTCTCTACGTACCATCGGATTTTTTTTCATATTCCATAAAATATCACTTGCTTTCTTTCTATTCTCTTTAACATCTACAATCGGACATGGATAATCTTTCCCTAAATGGAAATTATTAAACTGCTGGTCTAATTGTGTCATTAAATAAGGTTCATGAATAAAAGGCACTGGTAAATTTGCTAATTCTGGCACCCATTTTTTTATAAATAAAGCATCCGGATCATGTTCTTGTCCGTTTTTTATCGGATTGTAAATGCGTAAATTGTTAATTCCTGTTTCTCCTGCTTGCATTTGTAACTGCGGAAAATGAATTCCTGGTTCAAAATCTAAGAAACATCTAGACAAATGATGAGTTGCTTCTTGCCAAGGTTGCCATAAAATGTGTGTAAAAAAAGAAACCAACATTGCTCTCATTCTAAAATTAACATAACCAGTTTCATTTAAACAACGCATAGAAGCATCTACTAACGGAAAACCTGTTTGACCTGTTTCCCATGCTATTTTATAAGTTTCAGAAATTGATTTTTTAAGTTTGTGATATCCTTTATTAATGCTTGCATTCTCCATAGTACACTCCATTTCAAACTTTTGAATAAAGTGTGCTTGCCAACGTAAACGAGATATAAAAGCTCCTAAATGTCTTTTATTCTCACTTTCTGCTTTTACTTCTTTTGCTTTCTGAAAAATTTCTCTAATTGATACATTCCCCCATGCTATGTATGGAGATAAACGACTACAACTTGATCTTGAAGCTTCTGGCTTAGATATATGGAACATGTATTTCTCATGTCTTGTTTCAAAAAAAGTATCTGCATATTTCCAAGCCATCGATCTACCACCATACTGAAAATTCGTATCCTTCTCAGTAGCTAAATCCATTAACATAAAATACTTAGATAATTTATCTATTTCTTGAATTGACAAGAAATCTTGTGAAGATGCTTCAAATGTTAAAGGAGATTGGTACATGTAATGTTCCCATTTTTCAAACCAATCTTCTCTATTTAACAAACCTCTTAAAACTCCGTTGTTAATATTTTCTGACCATTCAATCGAATTGTTTCTACAATATCTATTGAATTCTTTATCTCTATTAAAAGTAACTAATAAACCTGTTTCTTGATGCGAATAGACATTAGTGATATTGTAAGCATTAAACAATTGATTAAATACCGCAAAAATATCTGCCTGTACACATAAAACTTTAGTGTTGTACTTTTGTAACTGCTCGTTAAGATCTTGTAATGATTGTTTTATAAAATTCCAATGACGCTCACTGTAATGAGGATCATTAAGTAATAAATTTTCAAAAACATACAATAACAATACTCTTTTACCGCTTTGTAAGGCATTGTATAAAGCCTCGTTGTCTTCCAATCGTAGATCGCGTTTTAGCCATACTACTGTTATGTTCTCTCTATCACTCATCTTTTTAAATCTTTATACTGTTTGTTGCAATTCTTTGGTTTGTTCTAAACTTTGTAAAAAGTCGGTTGCGTTTTTAAAATGTAGTGTTCTTTTCTCCGCATCCATTTTATCTAAGTTGGTAATCAGCATTCGTAGTCGGGCATTTTTAGATAAAAACGCTCTATTTACATCCATAAATCTCCAAAACAACCCGTCCCAAATTTTCTGCCAATCACCATTTTCGTAATTACTCATTTTTTTGATGTAATTACTGCTACTTATATAAGGTTTGGTAGACATTAAGCCTCCATCAGCAAATAAACTCATACCATACACATTAGGTACCATTACCCAATCATATGCATCAATAAAAAGCTCCATAAACCATTGGTATACCTCATCAGGATCAAACTCACATAACAACATAAAATTCCCTAAAACCATTAATCGTTCAATATGATGAGCATATCCTGTTTTTAATATCTTTTTTATAATATTATCTACTGGTAAAATTCCTGTGGTACCTGTATAGAAAGGAGCTGGAATTTTTCTTTTATGCTTCCAGAAGTTTTTGGTACGCTCTTCTGTTCCTTTTACTTCGTAAACACCTCTAATGAATTCTCTCCATCCTAGAATTTGTCGAACAAAACCTTCTAATGAATTTAAAGGAACTCCATTCGAATTTGAATACTCTACAGCTTTATGTATAACATCTAAAGGAGCTAATAATCCTACATTTATTAATGGCGATAATACACTATGATTTAAAAAATGAGCTTCTTTTACCATTGCATCTTCATAATCACCAAACTCATGAAAACGTACTTCAAAAAATTGTTGTAGCCAGACTTCTGACTCTTCATAAGTAATTGGATAAATAGAAATGTTTGAAAGGTTTCCTATATTTTTAGAAAAATGATTTGATATATATATTCTGGCTTCTTCTGTAAATACATTCTTATCTGGAAAGGAAATAGCTGGTGGAATTTTGTTTTTAGGATACTTTTTTCGGTTATCTACATCATAAGTCCACTTTCCTCCTACAGGACCTCCATTTTCTATTAAAACATTTCTTTTTACTCGTTGTTCTTTGTAAAATGTTGTTTGAAAAAACTTCTTTTTTGTTGACTTAAAAAAAGGACTTAAATCTTCTCTAGAATTTATAAACAATGGATTGTCGTACCAGTGTAATTCTACAGAATCATTAATTACGCTTTTTATTCTCTTTTCTAGCCAATTATCAGTAGGATCAACAATATGTAACTCCTTCACCTCTGACTTCATTAAATCAGCAATCAATAATCTAATATCTGAAAGTGAATTCGCTGCTTCAATATACACTACCTCAAATCCGTTTTCTTTTAAATAACTTTCATAAAATTTCATTGTTGCTCTATGAAAATAAAGTTTTTGTTTATGAAAATTATATTGATTAAAAAACAATGCTTCTTCTACCATATAAATAATAGTATTTGAAGGTAGAAAATCAATATTTTTAAATAATTGATGTGGAAAAAGTATTGTTATATTCTTCATTTAAAATAATGTTGGTTGTAACCACATACTCTGATACGCTCCTTTACTATCGTATCTTTCTGCTTGTAGTTTTACGTTAAACTTTCTATCTCTTGGGTCGTTACCAACTCCTGCTACGTATTGCCAATTTCCATAATTGCTATGCACATCATAGTCAATTAACATACTTTCAAAATAAGCTGCTCCAATTCGCCAATCTAGCAACAAGTTTTTTGCGAAATAAGAAGCTACGTTTTGTCTGCCTCTATTGCTCATCCAACCTGTTTTTTGCAATTCAATCATATTTGCATTCACAAATGGTTCGTTTGTCTCTCCTTGAATCCATTTATCTATTAACTTCTGATCAACTTTCCAATCGTACTCAATATTTTTTATACCCGTTACTTTGAAAAGTTTATTCTGATGCTTTAACGATAAAAACTTAAAGTAATCTCGCCATATCAATTCAAAAATCAGCCAGTAAGTAGATTGATTACTTCCAAATTCAGCTTCAAACTTTTTTACCTCCCAATAAATTGTTCTTGCTGATATACTTCCATTTGCTAGCCACGAAGAAAATTTAGAACTGTAGTTCGTACCTATTAATCCGTTGCGTGTTTTTTTATACACTGCTAGCTTTTTGGATTCGAAAAAATACTCATTCAAACGTTCTTTTGCGGCATTCTCCCCCCCTTTAAAAGGAAAAGCTGTATTAATGGGCTTTGAAAAACTATTGAATCCTAATTTTGAAAGTGTTGGAGCCTCGTACTCAAATTCAATATAATCCTTTCTCGATTTCATTACCGATAAAGTTTCCTCTTGAATATTCCCATACTTCTCTACTTTCTTCCTGAAGTTGGTAAATACTTCTGGTATGGTACGTTCATTAAAAGGAATGTCTGCTGGATGATATAAAAACTGATCGTACATTTCAACTACTTCAGTACTCTCTGGTAGTTTATTTTTTACTTTATTGATCGTTTTTAACTCTTCATCAGTAAACTCTTTTTGAACATAAAGAGCATCCGCTTTGTGTGTCAGACAAATTTCAGGCAATAGAACATGCGGATGCTCATAAGAAAGAAAAAAAGAAATATTATGTTTCTTAAGATTTTCTGCTAAATTATTTACAGACTCAATTAAAAATTGAGCTCTAAACTTTTCTGTTTTTTTAAATCCGAATTGTGTTGTTTCAAACTCATTAGGATTAAAGAAATACGCAGCAATTACACGATCGTAATGAATACAAGCATCATGCAATACTTTATTGTCGTACACTCTTAAATTGTTTGTAAACCAAACTATAGCTGTTTTTGTCTGCTGCATTTTTTACTACAATATTTAACGTTCTCCCAGTCTCTTTCCCATTTTTTTCTCCATGTGAAAGGTCGCTTACAACACTCACATATTTTTGTTGGCAAATGCTGTTTTTTTACATTCCTCATTTTTGAACTATCAATGCATCTATCATACCTTTAAATACAAATGCATGAAAGGGCAAAACCGAATACCAATACAATCGTCCCCAAATTCCTTTTGGTCTAAAAACCGCACGCTGATATAGTTTGTTTTTTACAATTTTAAATTCTAACCAAGCTTCTCCTGGTAATTTCATTTCAGCAAATAACAACAAACGTTTTTCTTTTTTATCTGCTAATAAAACTCTCCAAAAATCAAGTGGATCACCAGGTTCTAAATACGTATTATGAGTTCTTCCTCTTCTTAAGCCTACGCCTCCAAAAAGTTTGTCAACATATCCTCTTATTCGCCACAACCAATTGAAACTATACCAACCATTCTCACCTCCGATACACCAAATTCTGTTAATGGTAAAGTCTTCATCTTCTATTTTTCTTGATCTTACATCTGAAAAACAACCAAACTTTGGAATTTGAATGTGGGTATTTAACTGTGCATTAAAAACACCACTACTCATAGCATCTTTCCAACTAGAAACTACATCATTTTGTTGAATTTTTTGAAAAGCTAAGGCAACAGATTCTTTGTACGTAATTGGAACAATATTTAACAAGCTATTTATATTGCTTTCTTTCGCTATTACCTCTACCTTCATACTATCTACTAAAGCTTGCGCTAGATTAAAAGAAGTTGAAGTAACAAAGTATAGCCAATAAGATGATAGTTTAGGAGTTAAAACCGGTAACGTAAAAATGTAACGTTTAAACTGCCTTACCTCTGCAAACTGTAATAACATTTGTTTGTAGGTTAATACCTCTGGTCCGCAAATATCAAATGAGTTATTGTACAATTTTTCATTAGCTAAGCCTTTCACTAAAAAGCTCAGTACATCTCTAATGGCAATGGGTTGTGTTTTTGTATTTAACCATTTAGGCGTTATCATTAAAGGTAACTTCTCTACAATATCTCTTATAATTTCAAAAGATGCACTTCCGCTACCTACTATAATACCTGCTCTAAAAGTGGTTAGTGCGTAATTATCAGATTTTAGTGCCTCCTCTACGCGTAATCGAGATTTTAAATGTTTCGACAATGAACTATCATTTACAATCCCGCTTAAATAAATAACTTGCTTACAATTTGTTTTTTCTACCAGCTTTTTAAAATTAAATGCGCACTTTTTTTCTAGATCTTGAAAATTAGTTGCTGTTGTAGACATGGAATGTATTAGATAATAAGCCGCATCTATATCTGTTGGAAAAGCTGGTATTTCTTCTTCTAAAAAGTCTACCTTTATAAATTCAATATTTTCCTTGTTTTCTATTTCATCAGGAATTCGATTTAAATCACGGACACAACAGACTAGTTTATGACCTTTTTCTAATAGTTTTAAAACTAATCTTTTTGCTATGTAGCCTGTTGTACCTGTGATTAATACCTTCATTTATATTGTTTTTTGAATTTCTTTAGGACGTTGATATCCTTCTCTTGTAAGCAGTTTAGGCACTGCATAACCATCTAAACCATTAATGGTAGCTACTTCTCCTTTAGATAGATTTAAGAAACCATCTTCTTCTAACATATCATCTTTTACATCAAAAAATTGAATTTCTCCAACAACCATAATGGTATCATTAGCTCTTATATAATACTCCTCTACAAATTTCATGGCTATTTTTACAGGAGATTCTTTTACAAAAGGTGCTACAAAGCCATTTAAATATTCGGGTGTTAAGTTGGTTACATCAAATTCAGAAATACTTTTATCATATTTTGCTGATGTATGATGCGCATCTTCTATTATTGGTTTTGTGATATGATTTAAAGTATAGTATCCTATTTCTTTTAAATTCTCATAAGTATTTCTAGGTACTGTTGTTGGTCTTAGAATAAACCCTAGTAACGGTGGATTTGAACCTAAGTGAATAATAGAACTAAAAACAGCTACGTTTTCTATGGCACTAGAAGAAATACTACCAATTAAATTGGCAGATTTATAGCCCGATAAGCTATTCATTAAATTAATTCTGTGAATATGATCAAAACTATTGATGTCTTCTTGTGTGAAAAATGCCATTAGTATTTTTTAAAGTTATTTATCTTAATGTTTGTTGCTTTTAAATCGTGCATTAGGTTATACAATCCAAAGAATGTTCTATTGATGTATATAAAGTGCTTAGAACCTCTATTACCATTCATATTTCTCAACTCAGTGTTCTTTGCATACTTGGTACCTAGCTCGGTTATTTTACCGAAGAATTCTTCATTAGAAAAATCGAATGTTTCGTTATTGAATGGTTCTGTAAAAAGACTCAACATTTCATGGAACATAGCCTTGAAAAATGTTAGTTCTTCTTGTGTATCATCTTCTCTTAATATTTCTAATTGATATAACTTCTCTACAAAGAAGGCTTCATTAGAAATATTATCCTTATTAGCTAACTCAAAATAAGGCACATAAAAGTCTTCTGGTACTTCTTTCATACAACCAAAATCCAATACAATTAACTCAGCTTCTTTTGAAATCAAAAAGTTACCTGGGTGTGGATCTGCATGTACTTTCTTTATCACATGCATTTGATACATGTAAAAATCCCATAAAGCTTGTCCTAATTTATTCGCTTTTTCAGTGTCTGTATTTGAACTTGTGAATTCTGAAAGATGTACTCCTTCCATCCAATCCATCGTTATAATTCTATCTGAAGAAAAATCTTCATAATAATTTGGAAAGCGTAAGTTAGCGATGTGCTTACAAGCATTAACGATAGCTTGACTTTGTGAAACTTCTAATATGTAATTCGTTTCTTCAATCAGCTTGTTTTCTACTTCTTTAAAGTATTTATCGCTGTCTTTACCTCTAATATTGAACATTTTAATAGCAATAGGTTTTACCAATGCTAAATCTGTTGAAATACTTTCGGCTACGCCTGGATATTGGATTTTAACCGCATACTTTTTTCCATCTTTTTCAGCTAAGTGAACTTGACCAATACTGGCTCCGCTTACCGCATTTAAATCAAACTTATCAAACAACTCGTTTGGAGCTTTTCCAAAATATTTTTTGAATGTTTTATTTACCAATGGTGGTGATAATGGTGGTACAGAAAATTGCGATAAAGAAAACTGCTCTACATAGGCTTGAGGTAAAATACCTTTTTCCATACTTAACATTTGAGCAACTTTTAAAGCACTTCCTTTTAACTGCTTTAAACCATCATAAATATCTTCAGCATTGTCTTTGTTTAACTGTTCTTTTGCTTCTTCTTCTCCACTAACTATTTTATTACCGTAGTATTTTAAATAGTTTACGCCAACTTTTGCTCCAGTTTGAACTAGTTTAGTGGCTCTTTGAATTTTTGAGGTGGGGATTCTGTCTATCGTCTTCATATATCTGTCTTCATTTTTTCTTTAAATAAAAATTTTCCTAAATCAATAACACTTTTGATTGGCGCAATATTTAATATTTCGAAACTTGCATTTACTGCTTTTTCAATAAAAACATCTGTTTTTTCAAAAGAAGCAGAAGTATCTTCTAACCAAAATTTCATCGTAAATAATAATTGTGCCCAAGCGCTTTCTCCAATAGCTTTATCTTGAATTTTTTCAATTCTCTCTTGCTTAAAATCAAGTTTATCTATATCTAAACTATGTATGAAGCTTATAAAATGCTTTCTTAATCCCTTTAATAATTTTAGGGATTGTAACTTATTAGCATCTAATGCATAGGTAACATAGCTTCTATTAGCAGTAAGTATTTCAAAAAAAGTGAAATAAAAACTTAATAGTTTGTTTCTGGTATCAAAGTCGTGAAACTCTTCGCTTTTGTGTAATAATTCTAATGTATTGACAAAAAACTCTGTAAAAACCGATGTTCTAATTGCTTCAAAAGATGCATAACTACTATAAAATAGTGCTTCATCAAAGTTGTTGTCTTTTGCAAACTTATATACCGATTTTGGATCTTCATTGTGTTCTAAAACATAATCCATATACATTGTTAAAATGTCTTCTTTTTTTATACTCTTCTTTTTAGCCATGAATAAAATTTTAAGTTACATTATGGTAACTAATTTGTAGTGTTTCAAAGATACGATTTTTTTGTTTAATTTTTACAACAATAAATTAAACAAAAATTAAATACTATAAAAAATACGAGCTATCATCGTTGATAGCTCGTATTTAATTACCAGTGTATATTACATTGATTAATTCTTCAAAGCATAGCCTGCTGCTCTTCCGAATTCCGCTAAGAATAATGTTGTTTTCTTTGATAATCTGTTTAATTCTTTAAGTAATAATTTTACCATTTTTTCTTATTTTATAATCCCAATTCAAATATAGATAATTAACATGGTTTAAGCATCAGTGTTTTCCCCCCTTATTAAAACATTATCAGTTAATTACACATTACAGAAAGTAAAAAACAACGATAAAATACATTTTTAAGCAGTATTAAATGATTCTTTAAAAAAAGACGAGAGCCATATTAAATATGGCTCTCGTTTAACAGTTTTTACTAATCTTAACTTAAAAAAAGTACTATTTTATCTTTTTATGTTTGTATAATCTTTCGATACTTTTTTAATAACTGTTAATTCCCTTAAGTAATAATACCTTATATTAAATAATATAATTAATCCCACTCCAAATATATAGAAAATTATCATATGTTAATAAAAAAAACATTGTTCTTTTATCACAAACAGCAAATAATCAATTACATATGGTAAAAAAAAGGATTTCTAATTGTATTTTAACTACATGAGGTTATTGCTTTTTTTAGTTTACTGATTAACACATAAAGTTCTTCTTCTTTATAACTTGCAAAACCTACACGAATACAGTTATGGTTCGATTTAATACTATCGTAACGATTAAAATCTCCAATTTCTAATTTATACTTTCGAGCTTCTAAAGCTATCTTGCTCCAATTGTAAGGTGTTTTCAAATGTAACCATACTGCCATACCTCCTTTCGGAATTTCAAAATCAACATAGTTTCCCAATTCAGATGACACCAATTCACAAAAAAGATCTCTTCTTCCCCTGTAGACTTTCATTACTCTTCTAATATGATTATCTAAATCGCCAGATTGAATAAAATCTGCAAATGTCAACTCTAACAAGGCATCTCCTTGTCTATCAACAATTCTTCTCAATTTTGCAGCTTCATCAATAAAAGATTTATGAGCTATTAAATATCCTATTCTAAAAACTGGTGCTACTGTTTTGCAAACTGATCCTATATAAATTACATTCCCGTTTACATCGTGACAGGCTAATGGTAAAATAGGTGCATGATTATAATTAAAATCATAATCGTAATCATCTTCTACAATAGCAAATCCATACTCTTTAGCTAAATTTAGTAAATGAATCCTTCTTTCTGCAGATAAAGTAACTGTAGTTGGATGATGATGATGAGAAGTTACATAAACAGCTTTTACCCTATGCAACTTACATAACTTTTCTAAATCCTTAGTTATTAATCCTTCTTCATCAACTCCAATTCTTTTTATGATTGCTTTCGATTTTTCAAAGGTAATATCTGCGGATATATAGTTGGTTTTTCCCACTACCACTACATCATTTTCTCTCAACAACAATTGGGAACTTAAATAAATACCATTTTGGCTACCTCTAGTTATTAAAATGTTATCTAGATTAATTTTTAATCCTCTTGTTTCATTCAAATAAGCCACTAATACTTTACGTAACTTTTCATTGCCATATGTAGAAACATATGAAAGATCTTTGTAAATATTCTTTTTACCTGCTACTCTTCGATAAGTTCTAGCAATTTCATCTACTGGAGTCAATCGAGTATCACATATTCCATCATTTATGTAAGTCCAATCATCTTTTAGTTCATTGAATTTTCTCCCTAGGAAATCATTGGTGTAAAAATCAAATTTCTTTGAATCGTTATTCTTTGTTTCTGATACTGATAATTCTTTCGGGTTAAAATCTGGTAATTTACAATGTACAAACGTACCTTTTTTGGGTACACTCTCTACCCAACCTTGCATTGCTAATTCGTCGTAACAAGCTACAATAGTTTTTCTATGAACATTTAATAAATCAGCTAAAGTTCTTGTTCCTGGCAATTTACTTTGCGACGGTAATTTTTGTTCTTTAATTAATTGTATAAATTGATTAGACAATTGAATATATAATGCTTGAGACGATTTTCTATCTAACTTAAAATAGGTTTTATACGGAAACATACTGGACTACTTATTGTTTTTCTTCTGGATGCTTATAGTAGTCCATAAAAATACTACTTTTGAAGTATAAATAAGAAAACTAACATGAATAGAAGTGAATTAAATAATTCTGAATTCAACGAATATTTTAAAAGATATATTGATCAATTACCTGAAAACATCAACCTAAAAGAAAGTTTTTCTGAAGGAATGAAAAACACTTATAATTTCTTCAGTAATATTTCAAACGACAAACTTGAGTATAAATATCAACCTGAAAAATGGACTGTTAAAGAAGTATTTCAACACATCATTGATACAGAACGTATTTTTATGAATCGTTGTTTTAGAATTGCTAGAAGAGATCCTGAAGACTTAACAAGTTTTGATCAAAATATATATATCGCTCCTTCTAAAGCTAATGATAAAAGTATTACTGATTTATTGGGAGAGTTTAAAATAAATAGAACCAATTCTATGTATTTATTAAATACTTTAAACAATGAAGATTTGTGTTTTGTAGGTAAGGCTGGCGGAAGTAATTTATCTGCTAGAGCAGCTGCTTTTATTATACCTGGTCATGATATTTGGCACCAAAAAGTAATTACAGAACTATATTTATAACAATAATGGTAGAATTTAAGATAGCGAGTGCAAGTGATTTTGAAATGCTTGCTTTGCTAGGTAGAGTTACTTTTAGAGAATCTCATGGTGGATATATTGAAGACAAAACAAATTTAACCGCATACCTTGATAAAGCTTTCTCTACCGAAAAAACTTTAGAAGAATTACAAAATAAAAATAACATCTATTATATAGTTTATAAAGACAAATTTCCTATTGGTTATGCTAAACTTGTATTAAACGCAACCATAGATTGTGTTTCTTCAAATAACAGCTGTAGACTGGAAAGAATTTATATTCTTGATGAGTTTATTGCTATGAAATATGGTTACGAGTTATGTAATCTTGTAATTAAAAAAGCTGAAGAACTAAACTTTGATACCATTTGGTTATCTGTATACATTAAAAACACCAGAGCTATTCATTTTTATGAAAAGTATGATTTTGAAAAAGTAGGAAACATCTCTTTTCAAATAGGTAAAAAAGGATATGATAATCCTATTTTATCAAAAAAACTATAGAGAACAATAAATTTAAAATTATGGAAGAATTTGAAAAAAGTAAACTAAATCGTGTTAAAAGAGGAGCTAATAGAGCTGTTTACGATAAAAAAGTAGTTCATGAAATTATAGATGCTGGTTTTTTAGCACATGTTGGATATATTTATGATGGTTACCCAATATCTATACCAATGGCTTATGCAAAAGATGGTGATAAATTATATTTTCATGGTTCTACCGGAAATAGAATGTTACTTTCTATTCTTGAAAGTAAAAAAACATCTATAAATATTACTCATTTAGACGGATTAGTATTAGCACGTTCTGGTCTTCATCATAGCGTAAATTATAGATCAGTTACCTTGTTTGGATCTTTACAAAAAATAGATGATGATGCTAGAAAAACAGAGATATTAGAAAAGACCATTAACAATATGACTCCTGATAGATGGGATAGTTTACGAACTATGACTCAACAAGAGTTAGATAGAACTATTATTGTTGAATTTACCATAGAACAAGCTTCGGCTAAAGTTAGAGCTGAAGGTGTGAATGACGAACCTGCTGATGAAAATTTGCCTATTTGGGCTGGAGTTATACCTATAAAGCAAATTGCTGAAAAACCTATTTCTGATGATAAACTAGCCGATAGTGTTCAAACACCAAAGCATATTATTGATTATTACGAAAAAAATAAAGCAACACTAGCTTAATAATTAAGATTTTAAAAGGTTAACCTTAATATATTGAATCTATTAATTGAAACATTTCTTCTCTAGATGGATTGTCTGGAAATGGTTTATTAAGAATTTTATGAAAAAATATTTTATAATCAGTTACCATTTCATTGAAGTCTGTTTCGGTTAACTTTTTAAAATCTTCAGTATCATCGGGTAATGCTCTTGACAAAATTTCGTCATACCAATCTTTATCTTCATAACTATTTATTTGCCAATCATCTCCTGTATGTTCCCATATAGAAATTATTCCCAGCAATCGTAATGGATCTGAACCAATAAATTGCCTTTCTTCTTTTACAGCCCAAAAATCACCTAAATACTCCTCTCGTTCATCAGGATACAAGAAAATTTTATATCCTTTAGATTTTATAATTCCTAAGGCTGTATTGTAAGTATTCATGGCATCAGCAATCCTACATTTGTTTTCTTTCATTATTTATAGAATTTTACTTTTTATAAGAAACAATATTGATATTATCAGATTTAACTTTGAACTGAAAAGATATTTTATAAAAATGTAAATTATCGAAATCTCTTTTTGTTAATTGAAGAAACTTACTCAATTCATTTATTGTTCTAAATTTAGTTTTAAAACAATTATTAAAATCTTCTAAATGAAATGTAAAATCCTTATCTAAATTGTTTTCTAGGTAACTAGCAAACTTCCTTTGTAAGTTCACTTTTTTATTTACGGAATACCAAGTGTAACCAAGTACTAAAAAAACAATGATCATAACTGGAAGGAAATATTTTTCTGAACCTGGATACGATCTTACACCTAGTGAAAAAATATTGGACATCAGCTTTTTCATTGTTGCTTTACATCAAAAAGTATTATGAGTTATTTTTTTCTGATAAATACTCTTTAGTATCTTCAAAATCGGCAATTAACATATTAATTCTTTTACTTTCAAAATATTCAATATACTCATCACGACTTTTATATACAGCATTCTCAAAACTTTCATAATGCTCTATACACCCTAATACTTCTTTACTCTTTTTTGTTGAAACCTTTTTTAAATACTCTTTCGTTAACTCTTTATCAATACCAAAAACAAGCTCGATATCAGTTGTGCACTCTAAATCTGTTCCTCCTCCATATTTTACACTATACAAGTCATAAATATCTTCAAAATCCATTATTTTATACAACATAAAAGCACATAACTGAATCGTTTCTGTTGGAATTTCTACTTCTTGACCTTCCAATTCTTCTGCTATTAGCCATTTTATTAGAACTTTATCAGACGGACTAAAATCATTGTAAAGAGTAAAAATTAACTCGCTCCTTTTCCAATAATTATCATCCCAATAATCGTTTTTTTGACATCTAAACTCTTCTAGAATGGTATTATCATTGGTTTTTCTATACTTTTCAAGTATTTCTTTCATAGCTGTAAATTTATAAGTTGATTTGTTTATGAATCGGAATTGGTAAATCTACTCCCTCTTTTATAAATCGTTTGTGAACCGCTTCTTTCAATTTACATTTTGTTTTAAATTCTTTAAAAGGTTCAACCAACCACACATAAGCCCGTAAATGAATATGATCGGAATGAATATCAATTACTCTAACATCAATTTCTCCGCTATTATTCATTTCATCTTTAATTACATTAGGTAATTTAAAAGCTTCTTCCTGAATAATTTTTCTAGCCAAATCAATATCAGCTTTCACTCCAACTTTAAAATTATTAAAACTAAGTACGTGAGAATCTTGTATGGTGTGATTTAAAACAGAATCGGTACTAATTACAGAGTTAGGTATAATTAATCTTTTGTTTTCAAAATTATTAATTACTGTATGTCTTAAAGTAATATCTTCTACTATTCCTACACGCTCTGTATCTAATTTTATGTAATCTCCTACTCTAAAAGGTTTAAAAATTACGATAAAAGCCCCTGCTATTAAATTCGATAAGGCAGCTTGAGCAGCAAAACCAATTACAGCTGCAATAATACCTGCTCCAGAAAAAATAATTGTGGCTTTACTTCTAAATAAAGGAACTGTAAGTATGATATACACCAAAGCAAAAATTCCGATAAAAAACTTTACGGAATTTCTTAAAAATTGAATACTGGTTCTACCAAAACGTTCTGATGTTCTTGATTTGATTATCAACAGAATCAGATATCTTATAATTCTTGATAAAATCCATGCAGTAAATACTACCAAAAATATGTAGAGTGAAATTCCTAGTAAAGAATCTAAGTCTAGTAGATATGTAAGTATTTTCTGCATATAAAGTTAGTATCTAAAATAAAGCTGTCTGACTTTCATCATCGCCTTCTTTCTTCTTTTTAATGGCATTTTCAAGCGCCTTTTTAGCTTTATCTTCTTTACTTACCATATTAGATGGTCTTTCAACCGCATCCTCTTCTACATTTTCCACGTTTTCAGTAACTTCTTCAACAGGCACTTCCTCTGGTTCCTCTTCATATGGAAGTGACTCTAAAAAGTTAATCGTTCTTATTTTAGCTGCTGTTAATTGATTACCTACTGCTTTAATTCCTTTGATAGATATAAAATCTTCAAAATTTACTTCCATTCTAGGTAAACTACGTTTAGAAAACACAATTTCTACTACAGGTCTGTAATCAGTAGCTACAATTTGTAACTGAGATTTTTCATGATCTGTAATAAATACTTCTTCTTTATCTGTAGACTCTAATAAAAATCTCTTCACAAAATAACGTTCTTTATGACCGTCGTAATAAATAGCTGAAATTGGTTTTTTAGGCTTCCATTTTTCTAGTACAATCATATCATTGGTAAAATGCATTGCCAAATCTGGAGTAACCGCTTTTGCTTTACCTGATTGGGATACTATTAATATTTTATCTTCTGCCTTAAACTCTCCTAACAGCTCTCCTCTTTCATCAACATTTAATCTCTTCACAGTATCATCAAACCAAATTTTACGAGGCTTTAAAGTAGAAACCCCAGCTTCTTTAAATTCAATTTTCTTAATACTTTGTTTAGTAATTAAATTTCCTCTTACAGATCTTCCTTTAATAGCTAAATCTGCAAAGTCTATATCCCATTTTAATTTTTTAATACTCCCTACTGCTCTCAATAAAACAGTCACTATTTCAGCTTCACCATTTGGGTTCGCTGTAAAGTATAATACTTTAGAACCTTTATTCCCGTTTGTTAAATCATATTCTTTATCTCTGGTTACTGAGGTAACATTGAAACGTTTCATATAACTTGGTCCACGAGTACCATCCTTGTACATCATATTGTACACGGTTCTTTTGTCTTTTTTCTTAAATACTGCAATATGGATAATGCCTTTACCAACAAAAGTTTTAGATCCTACTTTGGTTACTAACATTTTTCCATCTTCTTTGAAAACTATGATGTCATCAATATCTGCACAATCAGATACAAACTCATCTTTTTTCAAAGAAGTTCCAATGAATCCTTCTTCTCTATTTACATAAAGTTTGGCATTTCTCATAACCACTTTAGTAGCTACGATATCATCAAAAATTCTGATTTCTGTTTTACGTTCTTTTCCTTTTCCATATTTTGCTTTTAATTCTTTATAATAATCAATAGCAAATTCTATTAAGTTATCTAAATGATGTTTTACTTCAGCAATTTTTTCTTCTAAGCTTTCTATAAACTGCTTAGCCTTATCAATATCAAACTTCGAAATCTTTTTAATTCTGATTTCAGTAAGCTTTACAATATCTTCTTCGGTTACTGCACGTTTTAAATGTGTAACATGTGGCGCCAATCCTTTGTCAATTGCCTCAATTACACCATCCCAAGTTTCTTGTTCTTCAATATCACGATAAATTCTATTTTCAATAAAAATTCGTTCTAAAGAAGAAAAATGCCATTGTTCTTCTAACTCATTTAATTGAATTTCTAGTTCTCTTTTTAATAATTCTACCGTAAAGTCAGTAGACTTTTTAAGTACTTCAGAAACACCAATAAAAATAGGTTTGTTATCTTCAATAATACAACATAACGGTGAAATAGAATTCTCACAATTGGTAAATGCATAAAGAGCATCAATTGTTTTATCTGGAGAAATATTTGGTGGTAAATGCACTACAATTTCTACATCTGCAGCCGTATTATCTTCTATTTTCTTTATTTTAATTTTTCCTTTATCGTTCGCTTTTAATATGCTATCAATTAAAGAAGTTGTAGTAGTTCCGAATGGAATTTCAGTTATTACTAATGTTTTCTTGTCAAGCTGAGATATTTTTGCTCTTACACGTACCTTTCCTCCTCTTTTACCATCACTGTAATTGGTAAAATCAGCAACACCTCCTGTTAAAAAATCTGGAACAATTGTAAAACTACGACCTTTTAAATACTTAATGGATGCATCAATTAATTCATTAAAGTTATGAGGAAGAATTTTTGTTGAAAGTCCTACTGCAATACCTTCAGCTCCTTGTGCAAGTAACAATGGGAACTTTACAGGAAGGTTTACTGGTTCTTTTTTACGACCATCATAAGATAACTGCCATTCTGTAGTTTTAGCATTGAAAACAACATCTAATGCAAATTTAGATAAACGTGCTTCAATATAACGCGATGCTGCAGCTCTATCTCCTGTTAAGATATTCCCCCAGTTACCCTGCATATCAATTAAAAGCTCTTTTTGTCCCATTTGCACCATGGCATCTGCAATAGAAGCATCACCATGTGGGTGATACTGCATTGTATGACCTACAATGTTTGCTACCTTGTTATAACGCCCATCATCTAAATCTTTCATAGAATGCATAATACGACGTTGCACAGGCTTAAAACCATCTTCAATGGAAGGTACTGCTCTTTCTAAAATTACATACGAAGCATAATCTAAAAACCAATCTTTGTACATACCAGTTACCTTAGTAATGGTTTCTGTATTTTCTGATTGATTTTCGTTGGTTAATTCTTCGTCGTGTTCGTAATTGTTATTTTCTTCGCTCATGTATTAACTTTATACGCTTTGAGTGTTATTTTTTAAATATAAATAAATTATTAGTCTCCACCACATCCTCCACAAGAACTGCATGAACTACAAGAGCTACATGAGCTACAAGAAGAAGAACAACTTGTAGTACAAGAACTATCTCCAAAAAACCAATTAGAAGAACCTTTTGCTTTACTCAATTGATTTCCCAAGAGTACCGTTAAAGTTCCTACTAATATGATATGTTCATTATTTATAATTTTTCTTAAATAATCGTCTTTTGTATCTATATAACTATTTATTTCTGATAAGAATTTCCTTTTTAATTTTCTTTGATAAACAGTAGAAAAATACCAGTAAGAAATTACCAATAGTGCAATAGTTACTATCATTAAAACAGATAAAGGTTTTTGACGTAAAAAACCAATGATCAATCTAGAAAAAATAAAAGAATAAAAAACAAAAAGTAAAATTAAAGCATAAATTTTACCTTGAATTAACTCTTTAGAATGTAAAACTTTATCTATGATCAAATCTGCTACATTAGATAATCTTTTAAATAATGATTTATTCTTAATTTCATTAATAGCAACTCTTAAACTGTCGTCAGGAAACCTTTCTATATAATTAAGAACTGCATTTTCATAAACATCCTCTTCTTCTGTTCTTGTTTTTTTTAATGATACTGCCGCTTTATCGTCTTCATCAGAAACTTTTAAAAAGCTTTTATCAAATAAATCATTGCATTTATATAATACTAACTTATGTAAACTTTGTTCAGCTACTTCAATAATTTCTTCTTTGGTTAATTTTCTTAAATATGGATTTTTAAAAATTAATTCTTCAAATGCCTTTTTTACACTGTAACCAATTACTATATCTAAAATACCAATTAATCCCAAAAAAGCAAAAAGAGTTATCGTTACAAACCCCGGATTATCTATCATTAATAAGATAGGTTTCCATAACATAACTGCTGGTATTAATAGAACTAACCCTATCAACAACAGCTTACTTTTATCATCAATTATATTATTCAATCTTTCGTCAACCTTGTTAATCTGTATATTATCCTCAAAAGATTGAGTAGTCCAGATTACTTCATTTTTAGTCTTAAAGTATTTTTCATATTTATCAGCTGTAAAACTTACTGCATTAGCTAAATTTTCTTGTTCACCTACTCTTCCTGTTGATGGAATATGCTTTATATTTTTACCTAAAAGATCACAAAACTGCTGATATGATTCAGAAAAAGTCAAATGTAAATGCCAGACAATATCAATAATATGAGATGGTGAGACCATTTTCTTTGAAACAGCTGCTAAAAACATAAACTTTTTATATTCTAAAATAGCATCTTCTGTAAACTTAATAGACCAATTATTTTCGTATGACAGCTTTATTGAAAAACCATAATCTTCTTCTGGGTGATCTAACTTAAAATCTCTCACATTTTCCCAGAGCAATTTTTCTTCTTTATTCATGTATTTAACTTTCCTCTACAATATCTTGTTCAACCTTTAAATTTTGAATGATAAATTTTTGTCTATCAGGTGTATTTTTCCCCATATAGAATTGAAGCATCTGATCTATAGACATTTCTTTATCTAGCATTACAGGATCTAAACGAATATCATCACCTATAAAATGAACAAATTCGTTTGGAGAAATCTCCCCAAGTCCTTTAAATCGTGTAATTTCAGGTTTTCCTCTCAATTTATTGATAGCAGCTTGTTTTTCAGCTTCGGAATAACAATAATGTGTTTCCTTTTTATTACGAACTCTAAATAAAGGTGTTTCTAAAATGTATAAATGCCCCTCTTTAATTACTTCTGGAAAAAACTGTAAAAAGAAGGTTATTAATAACAAACGAATATGCATACCATCTACATCGGCATCAGTTGCAATTACAATGTTGTTATATCGTAATCCTTCTAAACCATCTTCAATATTTAAAGCAGCTTGCAATAAATTAAACTCCTCGTTTTCGTATACAATTTTCTTGGTTAATCCGTAAGAATTTAAAGGTTTTCCCTTTAAACTAAAAACGGCTTGAGTGTTAACATTTCTTGACTTAGTGATTGATCCAGAAGCCGAATCTCCCTCCGTTATAAATAAAGTTGTATTTAAATAATCTTCCTTTTTAGTATCACCAAAATGAATACGACAATCACGTAATTTTTTGTTATGTAAATTTGCTTTTTTAGCTCTATCTCTTGCTAGTTTTCGTATTCCAGAAAGTTCTTTACGCTCTTTTTCTGCTTGTAAAATCTTTTTCTGTAATGTTTCAGCAATTACTGTATTCTTGTGTAGATAATTATCTAACTTATTTTTTACAAAGTCATTGATATAAGTACGAACTGTTGGTAAATCACCTCCCATTTCGGTAGAACCTAACTTTGTTTTTGTTTGACTTTCAAAAACAGGTTCCATTACTTTAATAGAAATGGCTGCTATTATTGATTTACGTATATCTGAAGCTTCAAAATTTTTACCATAAAACTCTCTGATTGTTTTAACAACTGCTTCTCTAAACGCTGCTTGGTGTGTACCTCCTTGTGTAGTATTTTGACCATTTACAAACGAATGATATTCTTCTGAATATTGCGTTTTACTATGCGTCATTGCAACTTCAATATCATCTCCTTTTAAATGAATTATTGGATACAACATATCTTCTTGATTGTTGTTATCTTCTAATAAATCCTTTAATCCATTTTCTGAATAATACTTTTCTCCATTGAAAACAATTGTTAACCCTGGATTTAAGTATACATAGTTTTTTAGTAGACGAATTACATACTCAGGACGGTATTTATAGTTTTTAAAAATAGCATCATCTGCAATAAATGTTACTTTAGTTCCTCTTCTTCTAGATGTTTCTTCTAAAAGGTCTTGATTTGTAAGATTCCCTTTTTCAAATTCTGCTGAAGCAGATTTACCATCACGTGTACTTTCTACCCTAAAAAAAGTAGATAATGCATTTACTGCTTTGGTACCAACTCCGTTTAAACCTACTGACTTTTTAAAGGCTCTACTATCGTATTTACCTCCTGTATTCATTTTAGAAACCACGTCAACTACTTTCCCTAAAGGGATACCACGACCGTAATCTCTAACAATTACTTTATTTCCTTGAATAGATACTTCTATGGTTTTACCAGTACCCATTACAAATTCATCAATAGAGTTATCTAAAACCTCTTTAACCAAAATATAAATACCATCATCTGGCGAAGATCCATCTCCTAGCTTCCCAATGTACATTCCAGGTCGCATTCGGATATGTTCCTTCCAATCGAGTGATCGTATATTATCTTCGGTATATTTCGTTTCTTGCGTCATAAAAATCAGTAAAGTTGAGGTATGAACCGCTAATATAGTACTTAGCTTTATTTTTAAAAAGAATATAATCAGGATTTAATTAACAAAAAACGCCAACGATGTTAAAAACGTTGACGTTGGGTATTTTAATCTATTTTTTAGACTATTCTGACCAATATCTTAAAGTAACTACAATGAATCCATCTGCCTCTACAAGATCATTTGATAATGTTATTGTTTTACTACTCGCTCCATCAAAGTATCCATCAAAAGCGTCAAAACGATATGATCCTTCTTCTAAATTAAAAAACAAATCTATTGGATCTCCTTGATTTTCTCCTGCGGAAAAATATACATTCGTTGCTAAATTTTGCGCAAAATATCCTGGTAAGGTATCTGCTGATATTGAATTTCCATTATTATCAACTAACTCAATTCTTACATTAAATGTTTGTGGAATTTCTTTTAAATCTTTAGCAACATCTATGATTTCTTCAACATAATTAGAAACACCAATAAAACCTTGGTTAATTTTCCCTATCAATCTTTGAACTTCTGATACGTTATTACTGTTTATAGCTGTAACTAATGCTTGAGAATCGTTTTCTACACCATCACCAATTCCTTCTATTTGAGAAGCTCCAAAAACAATTTCATCTACTTCTAAATTTGGATTTAAATTTTCAGCATTGTAAGCAAAAGAAATAATTTCATCAGAATATTCTTCAATAGTAGCAAACTCTTTATTTATAATTGCTAAAAAACCTGTTGTATTTGGCGTTTGACCAAAAAAGTACTCAACAGTAAGAGTTCTTAACGCTGAAGTTGCTTTTTCATTACTATTAGTAATAACTTCTCCAGATGTAATTATTGAATTTAAAGAGTTACTTGTATTTTTTTGAGCTTTTAAATTAAAACCAAATGCTGTTAAACAAACAATACAGATAAATTTTAGTGTAATTTTTTTCATTTTTTTGAGATTAAATTATTTTATCCTGAAATTTATTCATTGGTTTAAAAGTTATCTAAACTATAAATTTAATTTTCTGTTATCATAAAAGTCTCAATGTTAATTTAAAATCAGTTTTAAATTAATTACAATAAAAAATCTCTGTCGAATTTAAATATCAACAGAGATTTTTTTAAAAGTTTTAATTGCTTATTATGTTCTTATTTAGAACTACTTTTCTTATTAAACATACTTGCTATAGATTTTAAACCTGCATTATCTTGATCTATCTTACTACTATTTACCATTTTCATAATAGCAGAAGGATCCATTTTTTCTCCTAACAATCTAGCAATTCCTACTCCAAATTTTTCAGCTTCAACAACCCCAACAATTTCTTTAATATCATCAGTTGTTTCACCTAAGTAATAAATAGTTCCTCTTCCTATTTTGTCATTAAACTTCATTAATGTTTTATATTCTGAATCTTTAAAAATACTTCTTAGCTTATTTTTTTCAGTTGTTAACTCTTCTTCACTTGCATCAGATTTAGCTAAGAATGCAATATTAACTTTTTTAACACTTTTAAAAGCTTTTAAATCTTCTTCAGATACATCTTCCTTTAAATCAAAAGGCAGTGTACTTGTTGAAAAATCTAATGTTGTAAAGTTGTCATTAGACTGACTTTCAACCAAGTATTTTTGCAAGGTTAGTTCCTTTTGGCAAGAATTCAAAAAAACTGCCAAAAACAGTATTGATATGGTAGTATATAGTTTTTTCATGGAATTTATATTTTTAAACCAAGAGGAATTTTTCCTCTTGGTTATGTATTAGATTAAAATTATTTGTTCGATTTTTTCTCGTAGTTACCAGCTATTTTTGCTAGTTTGTTTACATCTATTTCTCCTGTTAATGAAATAATAGTTGCTGAAGGCTTATCATCTTTGTCTTCTTTATCAGAACTTTTCACATACATTAAAACCTCACTTACAATATCTTTATTACTTGTAGATTTGATGTAAATTTTAACTCTAGATCCTTTATCTTTTACTCTCATTAACTGAGTTAAGTTTGAACTTTTAATAGCCTTATTAACCATTTCATCCATTTGAGCTGCTATTTTCATATCTTCAGTAGAAAAAACTTTTAACTCTTCTAATGATTTCGCTGTATTAATAATTTCCATATCTTCAGATTGCGCATCTGGAAACTTTTTAATTAACTCAAAAGCATCCTTGGTTACAACTACAGATGAAACTTCATCTAAATACTCTAATTTATCAAACATAGATTGACTAAATCCTACGTTAGCGGCAAATATAAATGCTAATAATATGATTACTTTTTTCATGATTTCTAATTTTTAAACTTGGGTTTACTTGTTTACTTTTTTAATTAATAATTTACTTTGTTAAGTACTGTTTTCACAGTTGAATCGTAGGTACCTAATTTACCAACAGCTTCTCTTCCTTTATTTAAATTGTTTGAAACTGCATACAATGCGTCATTTCCTTTATTTAAATTGAATGAAACCTGCAACAATGCTTCTTTTACTTGAGCATATTGTTGTTTTGCTACATATTTATCATGCTCTTGCTTTCCTAAATAAATACTTACGACTAAAGTTAAAGATGCTGCTATTGATAACCATTTTAAGTTCTTACTTTTTGTTTTCTTAGGTTTTAACTGAATGATTGTATCACAAACTTCACTTTGACTTTCTTTAAAATACTCAAACAGCGCTACGTATTCTTGTAAATGTGGAGCTACATTACCCGATGTAAAATATGTTCTTAATAATTGCTCTTCTCTTACAGAAGTTTCCGCTTCTAAGTATTTTTCTAATAACTTTTCTATGTTAGCTAACTCCATAGTTATGTTTTTTAATTAACGCTTCTCTTATTGTTTTGCGAGCTCTAGATAAAGCTACTCGAACTGCTGTTGGCTTCATATTTACCATTTCACATATTTCGTTAAAATCATATTGTTCAATATCTCTTAACTGAATAATCATTCTTTGCTGTTCGGGCAAATTTTCTATAAGCTCATGCACTTGGTTTACACTATCCTTATATTCTACTTTCTTTTCTAACAATGTTTCTTTTTCTTTATAATTGCTATGCACCAATGTTAAGTTGCTAGCTTGTTTCGATTTTAATCTATCAAAACAATAATTTTTTGTCATTGTCATTGCAAAAGCTTCTACATTCTTATAAGTAGCCAATTTTTCCTTGTTTCTCCATAATTTAAAATAAAGCTCTTGTGTCGCATCTTCTGCTTCCTCTCTCGATACAAGCAAGCGTTTTGCTAAACGAAACACCTTATCTTTAAAGGGTAAAACAGCTTTTAAAAAGTCTGATTGGTTCATAGTTTGGTTACTTAATTGTTAGTTGTATTAACTTCTTTTACACACTTACGACGAGCCAGTGTTTTTTTTGTTACAATTATATTTCAAATAAATACTAATTTTTACATAAATTACGTTAAATACTATAGGTACATTGTAATTTTAATTATAAATTTACAATTATTAAGAGTAATTATTTTGTTATGAAAGCTAGATTTAAAACGAGTGTAATGTTAATTGAAAATATAAAAAGTATACGAATGAAACGAAACATGACCTACAAAGTATTATTGCTTTTAATAACTTTCTTCTCTTTATTTAATTGTAGTAAAGATGAATTTGTTCCTGGTGATTTAGAAGTGAATGATTTTGTTTGGACAGGTTTAAATGCTTATTACAGATGGCAAGGTGAAATTAGCGATTTATCTGACAGAAGATTTTCTACCAGAGAACAACTAAACACTTATTTAGCTGGATTTGATGAACCTAATACTATTTTTCAAAGTTTATTATACAGACCTATTGATATTGATTCTGTTTCTACTCTTCATGAAGATTTCAATATTTTAGAAGAACAATTAAAAGGTGTTATTCTTACTACAGGAATGGAATTTGAAATTGTTAATTTCAGAGACAATTCTGAAAATGTTTTTGCATTTGTTTCTTATGTACACCCTAATTCTAGCGCTTCTCGTAACGGTGTAACAAGAGGTATGATTTTTACAGCTGTAAATGACACCCCATTAACTAGAGCAAACTACAGAGGTTTATTATTGAACAATCCTACAGGATATTCTATTACGTTGGCTGATAACTATAATAATGGTAATCCAATGATTACTCCTGCTTCACCTACAACTACTCCAGCCGTCATTGATTTAGTAGCAGAAACAATCTCACCAGATCCTGTTGCAATTAATAAAACATTTACTGAAGGAACTACCAAAATAGGTTATTTGTTATATAATGAATTCAATAATGAGTTTTTAAATGAATTGAATATTGCTTTTGCTAATTTTAGAACAGAAGCTATTGACGAATTAATTGTTGACTTACGATACACTTCTAATGGATCTATTGAAGCTGTGAATATTTTAGCTAGTTTGATTGCTGGTCAATTAAAAGGTGAAGTTTTAGCCTCTGAAGTATGGAATAATAAAGTAAACACCAACAGAAGCACACAATTATTAGAAACTTTAATCACTGATATTCTTCCTAACAGAAATCCTTTAAATGCTTTAAATCTTACTAAGGTATATTTTTTAACGTCTAATAAAACAGCTTCAGCTTCTGAAGTTTTAATTAATGGTTTAGCTTCTCATATTGATGTTCATACCATAGGAGAAAACACTAAAGGTGTTTACAATGCCTTTTCTGTTTTATATGATTCTGAAAATTACAAGAAATTTGAAATAAATCCTAGCCATAATTATGCATTACTTCCTAACGTTGCAACTGTACTAAACAAAGATGCGATAAATAGCAGAATCACTGCATCACAAACATTAGCGGAAGATTATGGTAATTTAGGAGAATTAGGTGAAAGAACTGACCCTATTTTAGATTTTGCAATAGATAATATTATTAATAGTACTACATCTGATGTTCCTTCGGAATTCAGACGTCATGGTAACTCTAAAGAAAACTATGTTACCAATGAAGTTTTATTAACTCCTCTTAAATAAATAAGAAGGAGTTATAAAAAACTTTGAATAGCTAATTCATAACTTTTTAGTCCAAAACCAGAAATTACTCCCTTAGCATTCGGAGCTATGTAGCTTGTATGTCTAAATTTTTCTCTAGAATGAACATTAGAAATATGAACTTCAATAACTGGAGTTTCTATTGCTTTAACTGCATCTCCTATTGCTACTGAAGTATGTGTGTAAGCAGCTGCATTCAAAACAATTCCGTCATAAGAAAAACCAACTTCATGAATCTTATTGATTATTTCACCTTCAATATTTGATTGAAAATATATCAACTCTACATTCGAATACTTTTCTTTTAATTCTTCTTCAAAAAATGACTCAAAAGATGTATTTCCATATATAGTTGGCTCTCTTTTACCTAATAAATTTAAATTAGGTCCATTTATAATTATTAATTTCATTTTAAAAATATTTTTACCTACCCCAAAGATTATAAACAATACCTAAACCTAAATGACTATAAGTTGGCTGTCTTTTTTTAACAGCAGAATAGAAAAGGTTAAATTTAAAGCTATCTGTTAACTTATACCCTAATAGAGGTTTAAAAAAGATACCACCTCTATCTCCACTTGGAGACAATCCCACAGCAAAACCTGCATCAATACCAAAATAAAAAGCATCGCTAGCAGAATGAAACCTTACAGAACCACCGATAGGCATGTACAGGAAAGAATCCTTTCTTTCTCCATTAAACTCTTTAGGCAAATAAAGTACAAAATTCAACGAAGGTCCTACTTTAATATTATTAGAAACTTCAAATAGGTAATTAGCATCTAAACCATAAGCAAACGTAGAAAAATTTTCTATGTTACCAATAGTAATTCCTGTATTCACCCCCACATTTACTTCTTCTTGAGAAAATAGATTATTTAGTGAAAATAAAATAAAAACAATTACTAGATTATTCTTCATATATAGAGATTTGCGTACGAATATAAAGATATTTTTAAGGTATAAAAAAAGAGACTGTTTAAAAAACAGCCTCTTTTAAAATATATTTTTATTCTAAATTAGAAAGAGTAGTATCCTCCTAATCCGATAACAGCAGCATTAGAACCATCTACACTGATTCCAGAGTAAGTAGCTTGTAATGTAATGTTATCCATAACTTTGTAACCTACCATTGGTCTGTAGTAAAATCCACTTTCTAAACCAGTGTCTACACCGATAGCGTAACCTAAGTCAGCACCTAATACAAACTTTTCAGAAACATTATACCTTGCAGCAGCAGCAACTGGTAAAAAAGCATTACTTGGTCCTTCAACTGTTACAGATGTTCCTCCTGCAGTAAAAGTTTGATCTTTACCTAAAAATTGTAAGTAAGAAAAAGATGCTCCTAATTCGAAATCGTCAGATAATCCGAATAAATAGTTAATTTCACCACCATAAGCAAAAGAACTAGCATCACTAGCGTCACCTACTGGTAAACCGATGTTAGCACCAACGTTGAAAGTTCCTTCTTGTGCATTTAATGTAATTCCGAAAGTTACCATAGCAATAGCTAATAATAATTTTTTCATAATTTTTTATAATTTAAGTTAATTCGGGGGCAAAAGTAATCTTATTTTATAAATAGCAAAGCCTTTTTAATGTTAAAAAACACCTTTTTTTGTTATCATAGGTTAATTCTTTTTTTACCAACCTCGTTTTAAACAACATAGAAAAATTAAAAATAACCTTTTTAAAAATTTTAGCTTAAATAAACTTTTTTCACTACAAAAAGAGTACATTTATTTGTATTAGACATAATCTTATATATAGAAAGAAAGACTAATGGATTGGATTCAAAAAATAGCAGACTATCGTCAATACTTACAAATTGAAAGAGGCTTATCAGATAACTCTATAGATAGTTATGAAAGAGATGTTGTAAAACTTGTAAACTATCTTAAAGAATTTCAAATTGAAACATCTTCTATTCTTATTCAAAAAAAAGAAATACAAAATTTTATTTATGAGATATCTAAAATAGTGAGTCCAAAAACACAAGCTAGAATAATTTCTGGTTTGAGAAGTTTTTTTGATTACTTGGTTTTTGAAGATTATAGAGAAGACAATCCTTTAGATTTAATTGAGGCTCCTAAAACTGGAAGAACATTACCTGACACCCTTTCTAATGAAGAAATAGACACTATAATACGCGCTATCGAACTTTCGCATCCTCAAGGAGAACGAAACAGAACAATTATTGAAACTATTTATGGATGCGGTTTACGTGTAAGTGAATTAACAAACCTTAAACTATCTGATCTCTTTTTTGATGAAGGTTACATTCGCGTGATTGGTAAAGGTGATAAATATAGATTAGTCCCTATTCATGAAGTGACCATAAAATATTTAAACATATATATAAATGAAATCAGAACACATATAGAACCTCATAAAGAAGATACTGATATCATTTTTTTAAATCGAAGAGGAAAAAGATTAACTCGTCAAATGATTTTTACAATTATAAAACAATTGACAGCTAAAGCCAATATTGAAAAGAAAATTAGTCCGCACACCTTAAGACATTCTTTTGCTACTCATTTATTAAAACAAGGAGTAGATTTAAGAGCTATTCAACAATTGTTAGGACATGAGAGCATAACTACTACAGAAATATACGTTCATTTAGATAATGAATACTTACAAAAAGTAGTTGAAGAGTTTCATCCAAGAAATAAATAGGAAAATAAAGCGCATAAAAAAAGGCAAGCTACCTACATCACACTGCTACAACCTAATACCCTTGCTGCATTCCTGCCCTGGGGGATTCAAAGGGAGCTAGTTGTGTAGAACTTGCCGGCTGCAAATCTACAACCTTTTTTTGAATTGACAACAAAAAAAATTAATGTTTTTTCTGTAACATTTTTAAGATGTTGAATACTAATAAAATGTTTTAAGTAATTTCGCAAATTTTTAACTAATCAAAACTTATTTAAATGGAAAATCAAGTAAACCAAGCTAACAGTAAAAACACTATTTTAAACTATGGAGGGATATATGGACTAATAATTGTATTTGTAAGTTTAGTTGCCTATGCTATGGGTAAACATCTGGACCCAAGTGTAGCAATGATATCTCTTTTAATAACTGCTATAGCTATAATTGGATCTATAGTTTTAGGTATTAGAAAATTTAAAATTCAGAACAATGGTTTTTTAACTTTTGGGCAAGCTATTAAAATTGGTGTAGGTATTGCTATTTTAGGTACATTAATCGTTATTATATATCAGCAAATCTTTACTAATGTTATTGAGCCTGATTTCATGCAACAAGCTTTGGATAGAACAGAAGAATCTTTAATTGATGCTGGGTTATCTGATGAGCAAATTGAAACTCAGTTAGCTATTCAGGAAAAAATGTCTGGTCCATTAATTTCATCTGCTATGGGAATTTTATTTTGGGCTTTTATTGGTTTTGTAATTTCTGCTATAGCAGGAGCTGTAATGCAAAAGAAAGAAGAAGATACTTTTTAAATCTAAGTACTACTACATATAAAATAAATTGTAACTTTACATTTCTAAAATTGGGTAGTAATTAATGATAAATATATCGGTAGTAATACCACTTTTAAACGAAGAAGAATCTTTACAAGAATTATATGATTGGATTGCAAAAGTTATGCAGTCCAATCAATTTTTATATGAAGTTATTTTTATTGATGATGGGAGTACCGATAACTCTTGGAACATCATCCATAAATTATCTGAACAACACCCTGAAGTCAAAGGAATTCGATTTCAAACTAACTATGGAAAATCTCAAGCTTTAGATGCTGGTTTTAATTTAACAAAAGGTGAAGTAGTTATCACTATGGATGCTGATTTACAAGACAATCCAGATGAAATTCCTGAACTTTATAAGTTAATTACTGAAGAAAACTACGATTTAATTTCTGGCTGGAAAAAGAAACGATATGACAATGTTTTAACTAAAAATATTCCCTCTAAGTTGTTTAACTGGGCAGCAAGAAAAATATCTGGTTTAAAGTTAAATGATTTTAACTGTGGTCTTAAAGCATATAAAAACGAAGTAGTTAAATCTATTAAGGTTAGCGGTGAAATGCATCGCTATATTCCTGTACTAGCTAAAAACGAAGGATATAGAAAAATTGGTGAAAAAGTAGTAAAACATCAAGCTAGAAAATACGGAGAAACAAAATTTGGAATGGATCGATTTGTAAACGGTTTCTTAGACCTCATTACCATTTCATTTTTATCAAAATTTGGCAAGAGACCTATGCACTTTTTTGGTTTGTATGGAACACTAATGTTTTTATTTGGTTTTATCTCTGCTTTTTACATAGGTTTTATGAAACTATATAGAGTTTTTCACAAAATTAAGACTATATTAGTTACAGATAATCCTTGGTTTTATATTGCACTCACCTCTATGATACTGGGAACATTATTATTTTTAGCTGGTTTTGTTGGGGAACTTATTATTAAAGTTAATGCTCATCAAAAACACTACAACATCAAAGATCAAATAAACTTTTAACCTTATTAATATCTCTAAAAAATGCAAGAAATTATAGATAAAGCTACACTATGGCTAACAGACACTTTTGATACTGATACTCAAAGTGAAATTCAAACATTGGTAGATCAAAAATCGGAAGATTTAGTGGATCGATTTTATAAAGATACTGAGTTTGGTACCGGTGGTATGCGTGGTGTGATGGGAGCTGGAACTAACAGAATAAATAAATACACTTTAGGAAAAGCAACCCAAGGTTTAAGTAACTACTTAAACAAAGTATATGCTAATGAAGATATTAAGGTAGCTATAGCTTATGACTGTAGGCATAATAGTAAAGAGTTTTCTGAATTAGTAGCTGGTGTTTTATCGGCTAACAATATCAAAACTTATGTTTTTGAGGACTTACGCCCTACTCCTGAATTATCTTTCGCTGTAAATCATTTAGATTGTCAGGCAGGTATCGTTCTTACAGCATCTCACAACCCTCCAGAATATAACGGTTACAAAGTATATTGGACTGACGGAGGTCAAATTGTTCCGCCTCAGGATAAAGAAATCATATCAGAAGTAAATAGTTTAGAGTTCTCAGACATTAATTTTAATAAAAAAGAAGATCTAATTTCATATGTTGGTAATGATATTGATGAGGCTTTTTGGGATGCTTCTATTAAAAATGGAACTTTTGAAGTTGGTGATAGATCAAACTTAAAAATAGTTTTCACTTCATTACATGGTACATCTATTAAATTAATTCCAGAAGTATTAAAGCGTGCAGGGTATTCAGAAGTTCATATTGTTGAAGAGCAAGCTGAACCTAATGGTGATTTTCCAACAGTAAAATCACCAAATCCAGAAGAACCAGAAGCTTTAGAAATGGCTATTAATTTAGCTAATGAAATAAATGCTGATATTGTTATTGGTACAGATCCTGATAGTGATCGTTTAGGTATTGCTGTTAGAGATTTAGAAGGTAATATGAAGTTACTTAACGGAAATCAAACCATGAGTGTTATGACTGATTTCTTAATAAAACAATGGAAAGAAAGCGGTAAATTAAATGGTAAACAATTTGTTGGTTCCACAATTGTTTCTACTCCTCTTGTAAATGAAATAGCTAGTAGTTATGGTGTTGAAACTAAAGTAGGACTTACTGGCTTTAAATGGATTGCCAAAATGATTAAAGATTTTCCTGAACTTGACTTTATTGGGGGTGGTGAAGAAAGTTTTGGTTTTATGGTAGGTGATTTTGTTCGTGATAAAGATGCTGTGACTTCTACCCTACTTGCTTGTGAAATTGCTACATATGCAAAAAACAATGCTAGTTCATTTTACAAAGAGTTAATTACAATTTACACTAAACATAATTTCTACAAAGAACATTTAGTTTCTTTAGTAAAAAAAGGAATGAAAGGTGCTGAAGAAATTAAGCAGATGTTAATTGATTTAAGAGAAAATCCTCTATCTGAAATTAACGGAGAGAAAGTAGTATTCGTAAACGATTATTTATCTTCAACAAGCACTAACTTAAACACGGGAGAAAAAACAACTATTGATATTCCTAAATCTAATGTTTTAATTTACGAAACTGAAAACGGAACTAAAGTTGCTTGTCGTCCAAGTGGTACAGAACCAAAAATTAAATTTTACATCAGTGTAAAAGATTCTTTAAACAGTGTTGAAAATTATGAAACTGTAGAAAAGAACTTAGATAGTAAAATTCAAAAAATTATAAAACAACTAGGAGTTTAATTAATGAATTATTTTAAACGTTTTTTAAAATATGCCATTCCATATAAATGGACTGGCATATTTGGTATCATATTTAATATTTTTTATGCTTTTTTTACAACATTGTCATACATTATATTGATGCCAACATTAAATGTACTTTTTGAAGAAACTGAAAAGGTTTATACTAAACCTGAACTCACTTCTTTTTCTGGTCAAAAAATTAAAGCATACTTTAATGATCTTTTAAATTATTATGTAACCTACAACAATGAAAATTATGGTGCTGAAAAAACGTTGATGTACATTATAGTGATAGTTGTATTTGTTTTTTTATTAAAAAACATTTTTGGTTATTTAGGTCAAGTTTGTTTAGCTTTTCTGAAAAATGATGTTTTAAAAGACTTAAGAATAATTTATTATAATAAAATCTCAAACCTTTCTATCCCATATTTCTCAGACCAAAATAAAGGAGATATTATTTCTAGAGCTACTACAGACCTTAACAACATAAACAATACATATTTAACTCTTGTTATTATTTTCATACGAGAACCTTTAAATATCGTATTTACATTATGCGCAATGTTAATTACTAGTTTAGAGTTATCGATTTTCATTTTTGTTTTTATTCCATTAGCTGGTTTATTGATAAGCGCCATCAGTAAAAAAATAAAAAAACAATCTGGAGAAATATTTTACAAAAACGGTGTATTCTTAGGTTTGATTGAAGAAAGTATTTCTGGACTAAAAATTATAAAAAACTATACGGCAGAAGCTTTATTTGCTAAAAAATTTAATGATCAGACTGTTGAAATTAAGAACTTAAGTAATAAATTGAGTATCAGGGAAAGCATTGCTAGTCCTTTAAGTGAATTTTTAGGTATTCTAACCATTGGTTCAATATTATGGTATGGTGGTAAAATGGTTTTAATAGATCAATCATTAGCAAGCGGAACTTTTGTTGGTTTTATGGCAGCTGCATATAACATATTATCACCAGCAAAAGCAATTGCAAAAGCTAATAATAATGTAAAAATAGGAGACGCTTCTGCTAAACGTTTTTTTGAAGTTTTAGATACTGAAGATAGCATCAAAGAAGTTAGTGATCCTTTAGAAATAGATGACTTCAAAAATGAAATTGAGTTTAAAAACATCTATTTTAAATATAATGATCAGTATGTTTTAGAAAACTTCTCCTTAAAAATCCCAAAAGGTAAAACGGTGGCTTTTGTTGGTCAATCTGGAAGTGGTAAATCAACACTAGCTAACTTAATTACTCGTTTTTATGATGTGGAAAAAGGTGAAATTTTAATTGATGGTATCAATATTAAAAACATATCTAAAAAATCACTTCGTAATTTAATGGGAGTTGTAGCTCAAGACCCAATTTTATTTAACGATTCTGTAAAAAACAATATTCTTTTAGGTAATACTAATGCTTCTTTTGATAGTGTACAAGAAGCTGCTAAAGCTGCCAATGCTCACGATTTCATTGAAAATCTTCCTGAAAAATATGAAACCAATGTGGGTGAACGTGGAGATGAACTCTCTGGCGGACAAAAACAACGTGTATCTATTGCTAGAGCTATTTTAAAGAATGCTCCAATAATGATTCTTGATGAAGCTACATCAGCTTTAGATAGCGAATCTGAAAAGTTTGTTCAAAATGAACTAGATATCATTATGAAAAATAGAACTTCAATGGTAATTGCGCATCGCTTATCAACCATTCAAAATTCTGACTTAATAATTGTAATGAGAGATGGTAAAATTATAGAACAAGGAAAGCATACAGAATTACTTAACAAAAATGGTGATTATGCTAAACTTGTAGCAATGCAAACGATTTAATTTATAAAGTTTTAACTTACAAGTTTAAAGACAATAGATTTTATATTTTGCAATTCAATATTTCTTACAATAAAAAAACATAAAAAGTTAAGGAATGTGAGTATGGTTTAAGAGAAAAACTGTCACTTCGAGTGAGATTATTTGTAATGCAATGAAAAAAATTGTATCGAAAAGCTTTCACAACATGAATTGTTCTCGATACAATTTTTTATTACGTTTTAATTCTTAAAAATCACTCAAACCGACAAAGATTTTGTATCAAATATTGACGTTAAGAAATAAAAAGATTTGTCATTAAATGATAACTGTATACTAAAACACTGCTAACTGTAAACTAAAGATTATGGTTTCAATATAAAAATAGCAATCCCTACAAATACAATAATTTGTAGCCATTTTAAGTATAACCCAATTTTATTATTCTTTTTTATTAAAGTAGATATTGAACCTGCCAAAATTGCAATGGTAGAAAAAACAACAAAAGAGACAAGAATAAAAATTCCGCCTAAAACATAAAATTGAATAAAACTTGAGATAGTCTCAGAAAATAAAAAACGAGGAAAAAAAGCTAAAAAGAATATTGTTACTTTCGGATTTAATACATTCATCCAAAAACCCGTTTTGAATAATTGTAAAGTTGTTTTAGTCTCTATATTATCAGTAGAAAAGGCAATTTTTGCATCACTCTTATAAACCATATAAGCCAAATACAAAAGATAACCAGCCCCGAAAAGTTTTATTAAAAAGGATATATGCTCGTTAGCTTTAATAATTTGAGAAACGCCTACGGCTACTAATGTGGTATGAATTATACAGCCAGTCATTAATCCAAAAACAGTAGCCAAACCATACTTTTTTCCATTTACAATACTTTGTGTAAGTACAAAAATATTATCAGGACCAGGTGAAATTGCTAAAATTGCCGTTGCTGAAGCAAATGCTAGTAAAGTTTCAAACATAATTTTTAATAATTACGAATTTAAAATTATGAATTACTTTTTATTTCTTTAAAATAGCTTTGTTAATTCTCTTTATCAATGAAGGTCCTTCGTAAATAAAACCAGTATAAATTTGAACTAAATCTGCACCTGCTTCAATTTTTTCTAAAGCATCTTTTTCTGAATGAATTCCTCCTACTCCTATAATTGGAAATGCCTTATTAGAATTATCAGCTAAATATTTAATTACTCCTGTACTTCTATCTTTAATAGGTTGACCACTTAAACCTCCATTTCCTATTTCTTTTAATCTTGCTTCAGAAGCTTTTAAACCTTCTCTATTTACAGATGTATTAGAAGCAATAACTCCATCTATTTTAGTTTCTGCAACCAACTCAATAATTTCATCTAATTGAGTGTTATTTAAATCTGGAGCTATTTTTAATAAAATAGGTCTCGACTTTGCACCACCAGACATTGCTATCTCATTATTTAATTTTTGAACTTCTGTAATTAATTCTTTTAAATAATCTGCATCCTCTAATTTAGCATGACTTGATACATTTGGACAACTTACATTTAACACAAAATAATCAACATGTGGATGTAAGCCCTTAAAACATTCCAAATAATCTGCTGTATAATCTTCGGGCTTAGTAGCTGTATTTTTACCTATGTTTCCTCCTATAATTACTTTTCCTTTATTCTTTTTTAATTGCTCAATAGCAGCTTCTAAACCTTCATTATTAAATCCCATTCTATTGATAATTCCCTTATCATCTTTTAAACGAAATAATCTTTGCTTAGGGTTACCTACTTGACCTTTTGGTGTAACTGTACCAATTTCTACAAAACCAAAACCAAAATCAGCTAATTCATTGTACAAAACTGCATTCTTATCAAATCCCGCTGCTAAACCTACTGGATTACTAAAAGTTAAACCGAAAAGATTTCGTTCTAAACGCTTATCATTTACTTTGTATAATCCTCTAAAAATTGAAGAAACAAAAGGAATTTTTGACAATACTTTTACTAATGAAAACGTAAAATGATGGATTTTCTCTGGATCAAAAAGAAAAAAAATAGGACGAATAAGTAATTTATACATTGTATTTATTTGATCGATATACTATACTATCGATGACTAAGTTTTAGTTGTGTTTATAAAAAAAGCTCCCTTTTAAAAGGAGCTTTCTATTTTATCTTAATTCAGCAGCAACATTCTTTTCAAATGTTTGCTGTAATTTTTGCATTATTTTATCAATCTGCTTATCATTCAAAGTTTTATTTTCGTCTTGTAAAATAAAACTTACTGCATATGATTTCTTACCTTCTGGTAAATTCTCACCTTCATATACATCAAACAAATCTACATTCTTCAATAATTTTCTTTCTGATTGGAAAGCTAAATTATAAATCTCTTTAAATTCAACTTTAGCATCTAATAACAACGCTAAATCACGCTTAACAGCTGGGAATTTAGGTAAATCAGAAACTTTTATTTTCTTATTCCCTGTTAATTGTAAAATATTTTGCCAGTTAAAATCTGCAAACAATACTTGTTGTTTTATTGAAAATTCTTTTAATACTGATCTTTTTACAACACCTAAGTCTACTAGTTTCGTTTTACCTAAGCTTAAAGACAAACCTTCAGAAAAAACATCTGATTTTGTTGGAGTAGATTTTAAATTAGAAAAACCTAAACGAGCTAATAGATTAGTTACAATTCCTTTTAAATAAAAGAAATCAGAAGAAGTACTTGCAACTTTCCAACTATCCTTTGCTCTATTACCAGTAACAAATAAAGTTAAATGCTTGTCTTCTTGGTATCCACTTTCATATTTATGATATGTTTTTCCTAATTCGAAAAACTTAAGTGAATTATTTTTTCTATTAATGTTATAAGCAATACTCTCTAAACCACTAAATAATAATGATTGACGCATTACTTTCAAATCATTACTTAACGGATTCAACATTTCTACATTAAACTCATCTTTTAAATTATCTGAAAGTTTAATATAATCAGCCTTTGTTAATGAATTTGCCATTGTTTCATTAAAACCTAAAGCTACTAGTTGATTTGCTACTACATTTTCTATTTTTACTTGAACATCATTATCAAAAGAAATAGAAGTATTTAGTTTATGAGAAAACTCTATATTATTGTAACCATAAACACGTAAAATTTCTTCAATAATATCAGCTTCTCTTTGAACATCAACTCTATATGAAGGAATTACTAAACCTAAACCAGCTTCGGTAACACTGTTTATTTTAATTTCTAATGAAGCTAAAATATTTTTAATAGTTTCTTTAGGAATTTCCTGACCTATAAGTTTGTATACGTTTTCAAAAGATAAGAACACCTCAAAATCCTTAACCTTTTCAGGGTAAAAATCCATAATATCAGAAGACATTTTACCTCCTGCGTATTCTTCAATTAATAAAGCAGCTCTTTTTAAGGCATATTTAGTTTGGTTGATATCTATTCCTCTTTCGAAACGGAAAGAAGCATCTGTATTTAAACCATATCTCTTTGCAGTTTTTCTAACTGAAACAGGATTAAAATAAGCACTTTCTAAAAAGATAGTCGTTGTATTTTCGGTAACTCCAGATTTTAAACCTCCGAAAACACCACCAATACATAACGGGTTTCCTTCAGCATCACATATCATAATGTCTTCAGCAGACAATTCTCTTTCTACTTCATCTAAAGTGACAAACTTAGTACCCTCTTCTAAATTTTTAACGACAACTTTATTTCCTCTAATTTTAGAAGCATCAAAAGCATGCAATGGTTGTCCTAATTCATGCAACACATAGTTTGTAATATCAACTATATTATTTTTAGGAACAATACCTATAGCTTTTAACCTATTTTTTATCCACTCAGGAGAATCTTTTACTTCAACATCTGTAATGGTAATTCCACAATATCTTGGAACTAATTCTTTGTTCTCAACTTCTACATCAATCTTCAATCTTCTTTCATCAACATGAAAATCAGAAACAGACGGAGAAATTAATTCTAAATTCACATCTTTTTGTAACAAACCAGCTCTTAAATCTCTTGCTACTCCAAAATGGCTCATAGCATCTGCTCTGTTTGGTGTTAAACCAATTTCAAAAACATGATCTGTTTCAATATTAAAAACTTCAGAACAAGGTGTACCTGGAACAAAAGATTCTTTTAAAACCATAATTCCATCATGACCAGAACCTAACCCTAATTCATCTTCAGCACAAATCATTCCGTGACTTTCCTCACCTCTGATTTTACCTTTTTTAATTTTAAACCCTTCTCCTTTTTCATCATATAACATAGTACCTATGGTAGCTACAGGAACTTTTTGACCCGCTGCAACGTTAGGAGCACCACACACAATTTGAACTGGAGATTCTCCTCCTAAATTAACTGTAGTAACCTTTAATTTATCAGCATTAGGGTGCTTTTCACAAGTAAGCACTTCTCCAACTACTACACCTTTCAAGCTTCCTTTAATACTTTCTTTCAGCTCAATACCTTCAACTTCTAACCCTAAATCAGTTAACAGTTCTCCTATTTTCTCAGGAGCCCAATCAAACTGTAAAAACTGTTGTAACCAGTTATATGATATTTTCATTGTGTTTTTTATACTATTTGACTTGCAAATTTACACTTTTCTATCAATTAAAACAGCCCTAAATCACACAATTAAATTCTCACTTTTTTTTTCATAATAAATACAGTAATAATTTATTGATTTTTAACTATTAACTAATGTTTGATTAACATTATTAAAAGTTATTTGCCAAAAACTAACTAAAAATATACTTTCAATGAAACCATTAATAAATCTTATATTTTTAATTTCAGTGATTGCATCCTATGCGCAAATTCCAGCGTATTATAACGATGTAAACCTAAATTTAAGCGGCAATGCATTAAGAAACGAACTTTCTACTAAGGTAATTGCTACACATACAAACTTTTTAAGCTATACTCCTGGTGTTTGGAATGCTTTAAAACAAGCAGATATAGATCCAACAAACTCTTCTAGAGTCATTTTAATTTACGGATGGAATGATTCTGATGGTACTATATCTAATGATAGAACTAGAGGCATAAATAATAACGGTGGAGCTTCTACTGACTGGAATAGAGAACATGTATATCCAAGATCTTTAGGTAATCCGAATTTAGGATCTTCTGGTGCTGGATCAGATGCTCATAGTTTAAGACCTTGTGATCCTGCAAGAAATTCATCTAGAGGAAATAGAAAATTTGCTGATGGTAATGGAAATTCAGGTGGTGTATCTGGTGGATGGTATCCTGGTAATGAATGGAAAGGAGATGTAGCTAGAATGATGATGTATATGTACATTCGCTACGGAAATCAATGTTTACCCAGAAATGTTGGAGTTGGAACCTCTGTTTCTTCTGATAGTAATATGATTGATTTATTTTTAGAATGGAATGCTGAAGATCCTGTTTCTTCATTAGAAATTCAAAGAAACTCTGCTTTAGTAGGAATACAAGGAAACAGAAATCCTTTTATTGATAATCCTGCTTTTGCAACACAAATTTGGGGTGGTCCTCAAGCACAAGATCGTTTTGGAAATACCGGAGGCGGTGGTTCTGGTGGTGGAAACAACAATGAATTATTTATTTCAGAATACATTGAAGGATCATCAAACAACAAAGCTTTAGAAATTGCAAACCTTAGTGGTAATACTGTAAATTTATCGAGTTATTCTTTAAGAAAAGCTACCAATGGAAGTGGTAATTTTTCAACCGTTTATAATTTATCTGGTCAATTATCAAATGGACAAGTTTACGTAATTGCAAATAGCAACGCTTCTTCAACTATCAAAAACAAAGCGAATACAACTACTTCTAGCGGTATCGTTACTTTTAATGGAAATGATGCTATTGGATTATTTAAGAATGGTACTTTAATAGATCTTATAGGTAATCCTTCAAGTAGTTCGAACTTTGCTCAAAATGTTACATTACAAAGAGTTTCTAGTGTAAATTCTCCTAGTAGTACATACATTTCTTCTCAATGGAATAGATTAAGTGTAGATAACTCTTCAGGTTTAGGTACCATTTCTGGCGGAAGTAATAATACTAACATTTGTGATGGTGTATCTGAATGGAGAAGTAATATTAATTATGCTGTAGGTAGTAGAGTAACCTATTTAGGTAACCTATTTGAAAGAACTGTTAGTGGATGGACATTAATAGGTGCTTGTGGATCATCTCGATCAGTTAATACATCAGAAAAAACACAAACTCCTCCTCTATTGACAACTACTTTTAATGTTTTTCCAAATCCGGCTGAACAATTTTTAAACATCAATTTATCAAACGAAAAAGAAGCTTCTTTTCAAATAGTAAATTACCTTGGTCAAGTTTTATTGAAAGGAATGCTACCTTCTACCAACGGAAAAATTGATATCATTAATTTAGATAGAGGAAATTACATTCTTCAAATAAATCAAGATGAAAAAATATACACCAAGCACATAATAAAAAGATAAATACATAACTTTTTTATAAAGTGAGCTGACCAATGTTTTTATTTGGTCAGCTTTTTTTTATACAATTACTTTTTTATTAACATAAGGTAAATTTTAAGCAAAAATTCAATTTAAAAAGCCATTTACCATGAAAAATTCTTCGTTTTTATTGAAAATTGTTAATAACTTATCAATCGTTAACAATCACTTAACAATATTTTAACATTACAGTCAGTTATTTGCCGAATCAAACATAAAAACCCTGTAAATGAAAAAATTAATACCATTTTTACTGTTCTTTTTAACAGTGACTATAACGTTTGCGCAAATACCTTCGTATTACAATGATGTTAATTTAAACCTTAGCGGTTCTTCTCTTAAAAATGAACTTGCTTCTAAAATAATAAGTACTCACACAACGAATTTATCGTATACTCCTGGTGTTTGGGATGCTTTAAAGCAAACAGATTTGGACCCAACTAGTTCATCTAGAGTATTATTAGTTTATGGTTATAGTTCATCAGGAACTACAGCAAGAACAAGAGGAGTAAATGATAATGGTGGTGCTACTTCTGATTGGAATCGTGAGCATGTGTATCCAAAATCATTAGGTAATCCTAACTTAGGAACTTCTGGTCCTGGTGCAGATGCACATCATATTAGACCTGCCGATGTTACTTTTAACTCACAAAGAGGTAACTTAAAATTTGTAGATGCTTCTGGTAATGCAAGAAGTGTATCTGGAGGTTGGTATCCTGGTGATGAATGGAAAGGTGATGTTGCACGTATGATGATGTACATGTATTTACGTTATGGTAATCAATGTTTACCTAGTAATGTAGGAATTGGTAGCAGTGCTTCTTCTGATGCTAATATGTTGCAATTATTTTTAGAATGGAATGCAGAAGACCCTGTTTCTAACTTTGAAATTCAACGTAATCCTATCTTAGAAGGTTTACAAGGAAATAGAAATCCATTTATTGACAACCCTGCTTTTGCTACTGAAATTTGGGGAGGTCCTCAAGCAGAAGATCGTTTTGGAAACACCGGAGGCGGTGGCTCTGGTGGCGGTGGAGGAAATACATTGTGTAGTTCTACTGTTACTTCTTTTCCATACTCTCAAAGTTTCGAAAACACTTTTTCTGGTTGGAATCAAGCTTCAACTGACAACTTTAATTGGTCTTTAAATTCTGGTAGTACTCCATCTAGTAATACTGGTCCTAGTAGTGCAAATGCTGGTTCTTACTATATATACATGGAATCTTCAAGTCCAAATAACTCCAATGATAGAGCAATCCTTTATGGTCCTTGTTTTAATCTTTCTTCTGCTAGCCAAGCTTCTGTTACTTTTAAATATCATATGTATGGTGCAAGTAATATGGGAAGTCTTTCTTTAGAAGCTAGTTTAAATGGTACTAGCTGGACATCTATTTGGAGTAAATCTGGTAATCAAGGAAATTCATGGCAAACAGCAACTGTTGATTTATCAGGTTATTTAGGTCAAACAGTTCAGTTACGTTTAAATGGAATTACTGGTACTACTTGGCAAGGAGACATGGCTGTTGATGCTTTTAATGTTTCTACTTCTGGAAGTTCTGGTGGTGGCTCTAACGATCCTTGTGAAGGGGTCTCTGAATGGAGCAGCAGCACTAGTTATGCTGTTGGAGCTAGAGTAACTTATTTAGGGAACTTGTACGAAAGAACTTCTTCTGGTTGGGTTTTATTAGGAGCTTGTGGTGCTTCTAGATCAGCTGGTAATGTTAACACACCAACTCCCCCTCCATTTACAGCTACTTTTAACGTATATCCTAATCCGACAAAACAATTTTTAAACATCAATTTAGCTAACAACAAAGAGGCTTCGTATAAAATTATCAATTATATAGGTCAAACTTTAACAGAAGGTACCTTATCTAATACAACTACAATTGATATGAGTGAATTACAAAAAGGATCTTATATACTACGAGTAACAAATGGTAAAGAAACATTTACAAAACAGATTATAAAAGAATAGCATCAAAACGCTACTTTATAATATAAAAAACTGCCTGATTAGAATATCAGGCAGTTTTTAGTTTTATAGAGATATTGTTTAAAAATTAAACTTAATCAACCATACAACATTTTTTATATTTCAATCCACTGTTACATGGACAAGGTGCATTTCGAGAAACATCAACACGTTTAAAATGAAGATCCATATCATCCATATCTTGTTTGAAGATTTTTTCTAATAACTCATATAATTCAGGATGTTTTTTAGCTAATAATTTAGGTCGTTCAAAAAAGTACTCGCTTACTACCGAAAAGAACTCGGCATTATTGGTACCTCCATACGGATTGATATCTGACTCTCCTTCATAAATTTCATCTATCTTTTTATTCATCAAATCTAACCAAGGAATCACATATTGTTTATCTAACAACACTTTAGGTACACCGTCAATTTCTCCATCTAACTTATCAATTAAATGTACAAATTCATGTATTGCTGTATTCTTTTTATCAGATCCGTTTTCAAAGCCTAAATGTAATGCTGGTTTTGATAATACCATTTTTCCTTCTAAATAACCATTTCCTACCATTCCTAGAATTCTTCTATTCTCTCCTGTAGTTTTAAAATCTCTATCAAACATTCTAGGATATAATATGATCTCTGATATGTTAGGATATCGCCAAGTTGGAAAGTTGAAAATAGGAATTACAGCACTAGCACCTATCAATAATTTATCTGTAATATCAACTACTGTATCTACTCCTATGAACTTGCAGTTCAAAATAAAATCATGAACTTTATATTCGAATATTTTTTTCTGATTAGCATCTAATGCATTGTAAAAAGCTACTTTTTCTACTAAAATCATCTTCCATTTCTTCAAAAATGGAGTTGTAGGACTAATCCATTCTGATTTTTTAGGCTTTACGAAAAAAACAGCATAAACAATAAAGACAATAATTAGGAATAAAGAAAATAATACTGCCATAAATACTAGATGTAATCCTCATCATAAACCACTACAGAATTTACTGCTAAATCGTGCATAGCTTTGTTTTGTTTATCGCTGGAAATAGTAAATAAAGAAATCCAACCAAGTATTGATTTCATTAAAAATCGAATAACAGATTGTATAATATTAATCTTTTTACCAGAATTAGTATTTTGTACTTTAACCTTACACATTCTATGTCCCATAGAAGCGCCAAATAAACTCACTGTAATAGGTTCATACAAAAAAATCGCAATAACAGTTATTACTTTATATGTATTAGACACTTGATCTAACGAACTAAAAATTTCAGTTGAAGCTCCTATTAAAGCTATAATTATCAATCCATCAATTACCGAAGCTTTAAGTCTATCAATTATTCCAGGATAATCTACTTTTTCCATGTATAACAAAGTTTTAGGTCGGCAAAAGTAATACAAAATTGATGTGAAAACGAATTTACTAGGCAGATTTGATAACAATTATAGAGCTTATAAACTATTGAAAAATATTGTTTTATAATTTATCACTTTTTTAAAGTATAAAAGTTTGTGGTGAATTGAAAAAATATGTAGGTTTGATAAAACAATTAACAAACAAAATAAGATGGAAATTACGGCAAATAACCCAAACAGAAAATCGTGGTTAAAAATCAGTGACAATTCGGATTTTCCTATTCAAAATATACCTTTTGGCGTTTTTTTAACAAGAGACGATATCATTACTATTGGAACTAGAATTGGTGATTATGCTATTGATTTAGCTGCTTTACACCAATTAGATTACTTTAAAGGTATTCCTTTAACTGATGATATTTTTTTACAAGACACTTTAAATGATTTTATTGCTGACGGTAGAAAAACATGGAGATTAGTTAGAAATAGAATTGCTGATATTTTTGATGTTACCAACGGAAAACTTAGAGATAATGCTGATCACAAAGACAAAATTATTTTTAGAATGGATGAAGTTGAAATGCTTCTTCCGGTTCAGGTTGGTGATTATACCGATTTTTATGCAAGTAAAGAGCATGCAACAAATGTAGGAAGCTTATTTAGAGATCCTAAAAATGCTTTATTACCAAACTGGTTACACATTCCTATTGGATATCATGGTAGAAGTTCTTCTATTGTTCCTTCTGGTACACCTATTAGAAGACCTATTGGACAGTCTAGACCTGCTGAAGGAGAAAACTCGCCTAATTTTGGTCCTTCAAAATTATTAGATTTTGAACTAGAAATGGCTTTTATCACTACTGTTGCAAATGATTTAGGTGATCGTGTATCTGTTGAAGAAGCAGAAGATCATATTTTTGGATTGGTTTTATTTAATGATTGGTCTGCAAGAGACATTCAAGGATGGGAATACCAACCATTAGGACCATTTTTAGGTAAAAACTTTGCATCTACAATTTCACCATGGATTGTTACTTTAGATGCCTTAGAGCCTTTTAGAGTAGAAAACCCAAAGCAAAATCCAGAGCCTTTACCTTATTTACAACATGAAGGTAAACATAGTTTTGATATTAATTTACAAATGGCTATTCAACCTGAAGATAAAGAGGAAACAGTAGTTTGTAACTCTAACTTCAAATACATGTACTGGACAATGGCACAACAATTAGCACACCATACAGTTAATGGTTGTCCTGTAGAAGCTGGAGATATGATGGGTAGTGGAACTATTTCTGGTCCAACACAAGATAGTTTTGGTTCTATGTTAGAATTAACTTGGAAAGGACAAAATCCAATCAAAATGAACGATGGTTCTGAACGTAAATTCATTAACGATAATGATACTGTTATTATGAGAGGTTATTCTCAGAATGATAAAGTTCGTATTGGTTTTGGCGAATGTGTTGGTAAAGTATTACCTGCAAAAGAGTTTAAAAAATAAAAAACTTTATAACCTACTAGAAAATTGAGTTATCAATAATCTAGATATCTTATTAGAGGCCTTTCAATTAAAAATTAATTGAAAGGCTTCTTTTTTTCATCCGACAAAGTGTTTTTATCTAAAAATTCACTTTTATTTAAATTTGAAAACTGGTAAATACTTAAAATAACACTCTAATTAATTTTTGTAAATTCACAAGCGAAAATCAACCAATTATGAAATCTTATTTTTACTTTTTTATTTTTCTAATTTTTATTTCTTGTAACTCAGAAAAGAAAAATATAGTTCAGAAACTTGAAAAAGGATCTTATAAAGGTATTCTTCATATTCAAGATAACGAACAGATTCCTTTTAATTTTGACGTAAATAATGAAAAAGAATTCACTGTTTTTAATGATACAGAAGCCATTAAAGTAACTGAAATTTCTTACAAAAATGATTCTATCAAAATTCAATTACCTTATTTTGAAGGGTATATTACTGCCAAAATCAAAAAAGATGGATTAGAAGGAATTTTTATAAAGAAAAATGTTGATAGAGTTGTTCCTTTTTCAGCAATAAAAAATAAACCTCGTTTTGAAACAACTGCAAAACCTTTAGTGAATATTGAAGGAAGTTGGGAAACTGTTTTTAGTCCAAATTCAGAAGAAGATAAATACATTGCCAAAGGTATTTTTAAACAAAAAGGAAATAAAATAACTGGAACTTTTAGAACAACTACTGGTGATTATCGTTTTTTAGAAGGCGTAATGAATAATGATATTGTAAAGCTTTCAACCTTTGACGGTGCACATGCATTTTTATTTACTGCAAAAGCTACTGATTCTACTTTAAATGGTTTCTTTTATTCTGGAAACCATTGGAAAGAATCTTTTGTTGCAAAACTTAATAATGAATACGAATTACCAGATGCTGAAAAGCTTACTTTTTTAAAAAAGGGATACGATAAAGTTTCTTTTTCTTTTCCTGACGATAAAGGGAATTTGGTTTCTTTAGAAGATGAAAAGTTTAAAAATAAAGTAACTGTACTACAAATAATGGGAACTTGGTGTCCAAATTGTTTAGATGAAAGTAAATATTACGCTGAAGTTTATAATAAATACGAATCGAAAGGAGTTGAATTTGTTGCTTTAGCATTTGAAGTTGCTAAAACCCAAGAAGAAGCCTTCGAATTGATTAACAGATTAAAAGATCAAGTAAAAATTCCATATACTGTGTTACTTGCTCAAGTAGCCTCTGCTAGTAAAATTTCAGCACAACAAAAATTGCCAATGTTGAATCATATTTTATCTTATCCTACTACAATCATTATCGATAAAAAAGGAAAGGTTCGTAAAATACATACTGGTTTTAATGGTCCTGCTACAGGAAAAGAGTATGAGAATTTTAAAACTAACTTTGAAAGTTTTTTAGATGAGTTAGTAATGGAGGAATAATAAAAGAGTGTCAGAATTAATATTTTTCTCTTAATTCTGACACTCCTAAAATTCTTAAGCTCTTAAAACACCTACTGCACTAATATAAAATACTGCCAAGGTTGTAAAGTAGTTTCTTTTAAAGTATCAAAATCGAAGCTACCGCCTGTAATATGCTCTTTGTAAGTTCCTTTTAAAACTCCAGTAAAGCTTTGCTCTTTGTTTGATAAATTACCTACAAAAATCACTTTTTGTCCTTCTTTTTCTCTAGAAAAAGCTAAAATATCTTCATTTTTAGTATCTATTCTAGTGTAAGAAGCAGACTTTTTACCTCCATTTAAAGCTTTGTTATTTAATTTTAAATCACCTAATTTTTTTAATAAATCCCATTCTTTACCTTTAGTTTTGGTTATAGAATCTTTTTCAAAGAATTTTAATCTATGATCTAAACCATACTCTTGACCAGAATAAATTAAAGGCATACCTGGTGTAACATAACTTAAAGCTGTGAATAAAGGTGCACTCTCCCCCATTCTTTCTTTTATTGTACCGTTCCATGAGTTTTCATCATGATTGGTAACAAAAGTCATTAAAATATCATCAGCAGCATATCGTTCAGCATCTTTAGAGAATACAGCATCCCATTCTGCTACCTTTTTTTCTCCTTTGGCAATATGATTCATAGAATGATGACGATCCCATCCATATCCCATATCAAATAATCCATCTTCCATTAACTCAGGCTTCCATGCTTCAGCTAACATAAAAATATCTTTTTTAGCTCTTAGTTGAGGAATAGCCTCTTTCCAAAAAACTGTAGGTACTTTACCTGCAACATCACATCTAAACCCATCTATATTTTCATTTACAATCCAATATGTCATATCTGCAATCATTTGTTTGCGCAAATCAGCATTTTCATAATTCAAATCAGCTACATCTGTCCAATCAGTTTCTTCAGGATGAATTACTTCTCCTTTATCATTTTTTGTATAAAAATCAGGATTTGTAGTCAACCAAGTATGATCCCAACCAGTATGATTAGGTACCCAATCTAACACAACATAAATTCCATTATTATGCGCTGTTTTTAATAAAGTTCTAAAATTTTCAATAGTTCCAAATTCAGGATTTATCTTTCTAAAATCAGAAACAGCATAATAACTACCTAAATATTTTGCCTGTTCTTCTTTAGGAAACTCTGAAGCAAACTTACTGTTTTCTCCCCCTGTGGCTTTACGTTTTGTTTCTGAAATAGGAAAAATTGGCATTAACCAAATAATTTTCACTCCCAATTCTTTTAACTGCGGAATATCTTTAGTAAAAGCATTAAAAGTTCCTTCTTTTGAATATTGACGAATATTAGCTTCGTAAATTACTGATGTTTCTATATCTACATCTGAGATTGGTTGTAAACCTTTTTCCTCCTTTACAGATTCTTCAGTTTTGTCTACTTGTTTTTCATCTTTTTTAACTTCTTGTTTACAAGAAAGGCATAATAGCATAGAAATGCTGAATATGAATATTTTTTTCATTTTTTATTCTTTTTGAATTAAAACATGAATACTAAAAATGCTAACTAAAAATAAATCAGTTCACTTCTTTACTATTCATAATGACTAATTTTTTGAAATTTTTATTGCTCTAGTAAAACAATATTATAAGGAGAATCAATCGTTATTTTTCCGTTTGTTACTGTAGCTTTTTGGTTTGAATACGCATCGTTTACAATAGTACCATCTTTAAAAACAGCAGCAACTTCTACTTCTTTTACTCCTTCTGATAAATTAAGTCCGATCATAACTTCATCCTTAAATTCTTCTGAAGTATATGTTCTTTTAAATGTATAAGGTGATTGTGTAAGCATTTTATGAACTCCTGCACCAACCGATGGATGATTTTTTCTAAACATACCTAACTTTTGAAAATGAGTTAGTAAAGCTTTAGTATCATCATTATTGACATCTTCCCAATTCATAAAAGAACGTAATTTTGCATCTCCTACTGCTTCATCATTGGTTAAAACTCTTCCTGTTTCGTCTCCGTAATAAATTTGTGAAGCTCCAGGAGCCAATAATAATTTTGTCCCTGCATCATAAGTATGTTCTCTTTTTGCATCAAACGGATGACCATCATCATGAGATGAAATGTAATTTAAAACACTTGCGCCTTTTAAATCTCCATGAATTTTATCTGAATAAGTAGCAAATAATTTCTCTATATCCCATTCTTTGGCAGTCCATTTAAAATCAAAATTGATTAAACTCGTAAATCCATTATCAAAATAATCTACTTTTTTATCTCCATAATCATAAAATCTTCCTCCATTTATTCCATATCCATATACTTCACCTGTTAAATAAAAATGATCTTCTAATGTATTTGCTGGATTTGCTTTTTTAAATGTGCTAAAAGCATCGTCACATATTTTTCTAAACTCTTTCCAAACACTTTCTTCAACGTGTTTTACAGTATCTACACGATATCCATCAATACCATACTCTGCTACATAATCAGCTAACCACTTCATAATGTAAAAACGTGGTGCCTTTGGGTAACCGGTAGCAGCAAAAAAAGCGTCCAATTCTTTTTGTTCTTGAGCTAATCTTCCTTCAGATTTCCATTTTTCTACCAACTCTTTTGGCAATTCAACTTCTTCATTACTGTTGGTTAATACATCTGGTAAATTTTTAACAAGCGTACAACTTACAAATGTTTCATAATCTTTGTATACACATTGTGGTTCAGTTCTTACCCAATCATTAGACCAAACAGGGTCTTTTTCGGTTACAGGTCCTGTGTGATTTACTACAGCGTCCAATAAAATCTTAATATCATTTTCATGAGCAACAGTTATCAATTCTTTTAAATCAGCTTCAGTTCCAAAATTCGGATCTAAATTTGTCCAATCTTTGGTCCAATACCCATGAAAACCATAACTAAATCCAGTACTTTCATCTGTTCCTCCATGAATCTGTTCAAAAATTGGAGATAACCAAATTGCATTTACACCTAATTTTGTAAAATAACCTTCTTTTATTTTTTGAGTAATTCCTTTAATATCCCCTCCTTCAAAACCTCTATTTACTCCTGTTTTTTTAGTTCTATCAAAATTAACATCATTAGAAGTATCTCCGTTATTAAAACGATCTGTCAATAAAAAATAGATGTTAGCAGCTTCCCAAACAAAAGGAGCTTTTTTAACTTTTACAGAGGTTTCAGTAACCTTTGCTGTTTCTTTTTGTTGTTTACAATTAAAAAATAATGTAAACATTAGCATTAATACTAAAAAGTGTTTCAAAATTTATAATTTAATAGTTAAAGTGTTTGAGTTGTTTGTCATCCATTTTACAGGAATGGATACCTGTTTGCTATCTTTATTCCAACTAAAATCTATGCTTTTACCTCTAAGTGTTACTTTTTTCGGTTGTTGCTTTATATTGTGAATGATTACATTGATTTTTTTCAATCCTGCTTTGTATTTTTTTCCTATTTCAGCTTTAAAAACTATGTTTAATTTACTCTTTTTACTATTTGATGTAAAATTCATTAATTCATACATCCCTTTTTCAAAAGCATTAGCTGTAACACCATCATCATTATAAATTTTTCTATTACTCTTTTTAACAGAAACATCATGATAATAATGTAAATCAAACTCAGATAATGAATAGTCTTTTGTTGTTTGAATAGTTTGAATTTTAGGAATAAAAGCTCCAGCTCTAACATAAGTAGGAATTGAATTTTCTTTTACTTTAACATTCTTAGATTGTCCTCCTTCAATTTTTTCATCTGTATAAAAATCAAACCAAACTGAATTCTTTGGAAAATACACTTCTTGTTCATTTAACTTATATTTTAAAATTGGCGTGATTAAAAAATCTTTTCCCCATAAATAAGTTGTAGCATTTGAAAATAAAGTTGTGGTTTCATCTTCAAAAAACAAAGGACGCATTAAAGGAGCTCCACTTACATGATTTTCGTAAACTGTTGTATAATTATATGGTAACAATTGATAACGTAAGTTAATTGCTTCTTTTGCTAACTTTTTAGCCTTTTCAGCTCTAAAAACTGGTTCACTTGGTACTTCCTCTTGTGCATGTGGGCGATAAATCGGTTGAAAAACACCGTATTGTAACCAACGTGCATACAATTCGTCGTCTAGGTTTGCTCCTGCAAAACCTCCTAAATCAGAATGCATAAAAGCTAAACCTTGTAAGCCCATTTGCAATGCTATTTCTGGTTGACTTTGTAAGCCTCCCCAAGTTCTATTAACATCCCCTGACCAAGGAATCATTCCAAATCGTTGCGAACCAGAATACCCAGCTCTCATTAAAATAAACGGACGCTCTTCTGAAAATTCATTTTTATATCCTTCATAAATCAATTTTGCCCAATCATGTCCGTAAATGTTATGAACTTCGTCTGCAGTACCTGTAGCGTGTAATAATTTAGATGGATGCACTTCTGGCTCTCCTAAATCACCCCACATACCTGAAACTCCGAGATTTTTTAAATCTTTATAAATATTCCAAAACCATTCTTTTCCTTTAGGATTATAAATATCTATTAATCCTGTATTCCCAAAATAAAAATCATATGTGAAAGGATTTCCTACTGAATCTTTAGCCAAAATACCTTTGTCAGTAGCTTCTTTCCATTTTTTTGAGCTTGTTAGTACAAAAGGTTCAGTAATTAAAACAGTTTTAACGCCATCTTTCTTTAAATCAGAAATCATTTTTTTCATATTTGGGAAAGAATCTTTATACACTTCTAAATTCCCCATGGTTCCTTTGATTTCTTTTCCAAACCAATATAAATCAAGAATTACCGCATCTACAGGAATTTCTTCTTTTTTAAATGCTTCAATAGTTTCTTTGGTCTCTTTTTCAGAGTGATAACCAAATCTACTAGAAAAATTACCCAATGCCCAACGTGGTAACATTGGTTGTTTTCCAGTTAAATCAGTATAATTATCTAATAAATTATACCACGTATTACCTACTATAATTTGATATGTTTTTCTACCTGAAATAGTTTCGTAGGTTAAAGTGTTATTTTTCTGACTATCTAAATCTAAATATCCAATAGGTGCATTATCAAAGTGAATCATATACTTTTTTGAAGACACGACAATTGGCATGGTAAAATTCATTAATTCAGAATGTGTTTCATAGCCGTAATGAGCTCTATTATACAAAGGAAGACGATTTCCTCTTCTATTCATACCTAAAGCTCTTGCTCCTCCACCATATAAAATTTCATCATTTGTAAGATTAAATTCAATCTTTTCAGTAATATCAGCAGTAATATTACCTTTTACCATATCCATAGGTTGGTGTTTGCTCTTATAATATCCTCTTTTTTCAGATATAATAGGTGTTCCTTTATAAGAATATGAAATTTTAAAAGGCGCTTTTTGGATAGTTACACTAATACCACAAGAAGTAAAATAACACTGATTACTCGTTTCTTTAAATTTAATAGATTTACATTCTTCAAAATTTTCAAATCCAACTAAAGCATGAGATGCCGACTTATAGGTTTCTCCAGTTGGTACAAATTTAGTTTCTATGATCTCTGGAGAATAAAAATTAAACATGTAAGCCCCATCATTTGTCTTCACTTCTAAAAATTCACCATCTTTAAAAGAAGCTTCAATAAACTTTCTACTATCATTTTGAGCAAATATTGCGATGGTAGAAAGAAGATATATAATTGAAAAAATACGTTTCATTAGTTATGTAATAAGAATTTTGCTGGAATATCAAATCGTTTATTCCATGAGTTTTCACTATGATCTGCACCATCAAACTTTAAATTTTTATAGTTTGATGTATTGTACCCTACTTTATTGAAAATTGCATCTACTTTTTTAGCATAAGGAGGATAATATTGATCTAATGTTTTTGTTCCATAATCAAAATAGAAAGTATGATTTTTGGGATCTGGAACATTACCTGCTAAATATGCTAAAATTGCTTTACCCACCGGATTATCTACTATGGGTTGTGCTCCTGGCCAATGTGTTGAGAAACATACTGCTCCAGAAAATATTTCAGGATATTCACAAATAGCATACATAGACATTAATCCGCCCATAGAAGAACCTGCCACAAATGTGTTTGATTGATCTTTATATGTTGCATAATTTTTATCTATAAATGGCTTTAATTCTTTCACCATAAACTTTAAATATTCATCTCCTTTTAAATTAAGATTGAATCCTTGCTTTTTTGCATCAGCATATAAAGAGTCTCTAACTTTTGTAGGCATGTAGTTATTAGCTTTTTCTGGATATAAATCTTGCCATCTAATGTCAGAAATACTATGTATTCCAACTACTATAACATCTTTAATTTTTTGGTCTTTGTTTAATTTAGAAATCCAATCATCAACTTTCCATTCTTGCTTGTTCCATGTAGTTGTTGAATCAAATAAATTTTGACCGTCATGCATATATAGCACTGAATACTTTTTGGTTTTATCATAATTTTCAGGTAACCAAACATCCACATTTCTAGGAGTAATATACTTTGATGGAAATTTTTCAACACGCTCTAAACTTCCTGCGTATAAAACTGCTTTTGATACTCTTTTTACTTCTATTTTTTTATGCTGAGCATATATTACAGTCATAAAAAAAACACATATAATTGATACGATAGATTTCATTATTTGGCTAATAAAAATTTTAATGGAATGTTAAATCGTTTGTTCCATGAGTTTTCCGAGTGGTCGGTTCCTTCAAAAAATAAGTTTTTAGAATCCACCTCTGAATATCCTTTATCCTTTAAAATCTCGTCTACTTTTGATGCGTAAATAGGATAATATTGGTCTAAGGTTTGATTTCCATAATCAAAATATATTTTATGAGTTCCTGCTGATGGCAAATTCTTATCTACATATTTAAATATTGCTTCCGGATATGGATTATCTTCTGTAGGCATAGCTCCCACCCAATGCGTAGATAAACAAGCTGCTCCTCCAAAAACTTCTGGATATTCACTAATCGCATACATTGACATTAATCCACCCATACTTGATCCCATAACAAATGTGTGCGCTTTATCTCTATAAACTGAAAAATTTTCATCGATAAAAGGCTTTAATTCTTTTACTAAAAACTGTAAATAATTATCTCCATTAAGCGTAAAATCTTTAGAACCAGCAATACTTTTTAAGGATGGTTTAATACTTTCATCTATAAAATCATATGCCTTTTGTGGAAATAAATCTTGCCAACGAATCTCTGGAATATTATGAATAGCCACTACAATAAAACCTTTTACAGTATTGTTTTTTTGTAATTGTGTTGCCCATTCATCTACCTTCCACTCTTGTTTATTCCAAGTTGTAGTACTGTCAAACAACATTTGTCCGTCATGCATATATAACACGTTATACTTTTTATTTTTAGTATAACCTGTTGGTATCCAAACATCAATATTTCTTGGTTGTATATATTTAGAAGGAAAATTTTCTACTCTATTTAATAAACCTCCGTAAAGTGTAACCTCTGTTATTTCTTTTGTTTTAATACCTTGTTCAACCTCTTTTTTTTGAGTTTTCTTTTGATTAGCACAACCAAAAGCAAACAATATTAAAACAAATAATGTTATTATGTTTTTCATAAAAACTAATTTAATTTGGTAGTTAAAATGATACTTCCTTTTTTATTTAATTCAATAGTATCTTTTAAAGAAATAACTTCTTCTGTTATAATATTTTTCAGCTTTTTGCCTTCGATATTTAATTCTTTAAACCTTTCTAAATCAAGAATTATTGGTGATTCATTTTTGTTGATTATATGCAGAACTGTTTCTCCTTCAATAATTCTAGCTAAGACATAAGTTCCGTTTTCCGGTGCAAAGTGAATCGTTTTTCCTTTATGAATTGCTTTACTATTTTTTCGATAGTTTAAAATCTTTCTCAAGTAAGATTGCATGTCTTTCTCACTTTCAGATAAACCTTCTGTTGTAAAAGCATTTTGAGAATCGTTTTCCCATCCTCCTGGAAAATCAGATCTTATTAAACCATGATCACCTGGTCTTTTACTGTTTTCTTTTAAAATTTCTGTTCCGTAATATATTTGAGGTATTCTAGGAAGTACTAACATGTAACTTAGCGACATTTTAGTATTTGTAATATTTTCTTTTAAAGATGTAAATATTCGATTCTCATCATGGTTATCTAAAAACACTAATAAATCATTCGGATTTACATATGCAAAGTCATTTGCCAATGCTTCATACATTTTTATAAGTCCCGTATTCCAGTTTTCAGACTCATTCAATGCTTCTGTGATTGACTTTTTAACCGCAAAATCCATAGTAGATTTTAAATTAGACTCATAACCATCTTTGTTTTTCTTTCCTCTTTGCCAATATGCTATTAGTAATGGATTGTATGACCACTCTTCTCCTACAATAGAAAAGTTTGGGTACTCATTCATAATACTTCCTGCCCATTTAGACATAAATTCTTTATCTGGATATGGATACGTATCTTGTCGTATTCCTCCCAATTGTAAAGTCTCAATCCACCAAATACTATTTTGAATAATGTAATTCGCCATAAATGGATTTCTCTGATTTAAATCGGGCATTGTTTTTACAAACCAACCTTTACTCATTGCATTTTTATCTACTTCAGCTGCATAAAAATCTTGATTGGTGGTTCTTCTATGATTTGTTGGAATTAAAGATTCATTTTTCCAATTTCCTTTATTTTTTTCATAGTTTTCTTGATAGTTTACCCAATCTTCAAATGGTAAATCTTTCATCCACCAATGCTCCAAACCACAATGATTAGCTACCTGATCCATAATTAATTTCATATTTCTCTTCTTCATTTTTTTAGCAAGATTTTTATAATCTTCTAAAGATCCAAAGCGAGGATCTACTTGATAATAATCGGTAATAGCATATCCATGATAAGAACTTTGGTACATATCATTTGTTAATAAAGGAGTTGGCCAAATACTAGTAAAACCTAAATTTTCTATATAATCTAAATGATTTATAATTCCTTGAATGTCTCCTCCATGACGTTTATAATCATGCATTCTATCTATTTCTTTTTCTTTTAGTGAAGTAACAATATCGTTTGAAGTATCTCCATTAGCAAAACGGTCAGGTGTTATCAAATAAATAGCATCAGTGCTATTAAAACCTGTATATTGTTCTGAGCTTTGAGTGCGTTTTTTTAACTCATAAGTATGTTTCTTTTCTGTTCCATTTTCAAAAGAAAAAACAATATCAAATTTACCAGCAGATGTAGTTTTTTCAATAACTAGATCTAAAAATAAGTAATTAGGACTTTTTCCTTTTGTAATATTTTGAATGCTTACTCCTTGATATTCTATTTTTGGAGTCGCTTTAGAAATATTCTCTTCTTTCACAAGCAACTGTAGTGAAGTATCTTTAAAGCCAATCCACCAATTTGGAGGCTCAACACGTTCTAAAAATGTATTTGAAACTTCTACCTTTTTAGGTGTTTCAACCTTATTTTCTTCTTTTGAAACACAAGAAAATAAAAATAATAAGATACTAAATATTAATAGGCGTTTCATCGTAGTTAGTAGTAGTGAATTTTGCTGAAAATTACATTTGTGTATTTAAGTAAAACCTCACAGATTTAAATAACCTGTGAGGTTTAAAAAATAATTCTTAATGTTATACTGTTATTAATGTATTCGGCTTAACAGTTACATTTTTTTCATTAACTAAAATAGTTAACTCTTCTTTTCCTTCTAATTCAAATTTTACATCATTATGACAAACAGAAATCTTAATGATTTGGTTTCTAAAGTTGATTTTAAAAGAATAACTTTCCCATTGTTCTGGAATTTGAGGCGTAAAACTTAAGGTATTATCCTTAATTCTCATTCCTCCAAAACCTTCAACAATACTCATCCATGTACCAGCCATAGATGTAATGTGTAAACCTTCCTCTACTTCTTTATTGTAATCGTCTAAATCTAAACGAGAAGTACGTAAATAAAAAGTATAAGCTTGTTCCATTCTACCTAATTTGGCAGCTTGAATACTGTGTACACACGGCGACAAAGAACTTTCATGAACTGTTAATGGTTCATAAAAATCGAAATGACGCTCTAATTCTTCATTTGTAAAATGATCTTCAAAAAAGTAGAACCCTTGTAAAGTATCTGCCTGTTTGATATATGGTGATCTTAAGATACGATCCCAACTCCACTTTTGATTGATTGGACGCTGTGATTTGTCTAAATTAGCAACAGTTATTAAATCTTTATCTAAAAATCCATCTTGTTGTAAATAAACCTGATGTTTTTCAGAATAAGGGAAAAACATATTGTCTGCTACTTTTTTCCAATCTGCTAATTCTTCTTTAGTAATATTTGTTTTACTACTAATTCTTGAAAAATCATCTGCATAATCTTTTGCAACAATATCAATATTTTCTAACGCATAATCAATACACCATTTTGCTATGTAATTAGTGTACCAGTTATTATTAATATTGTTTTCATATTCATTAGGTCCGGTAACACCTAACATTACATATTTTTGTTTGTCTTCTGAAAAATTAACACGTTGGTGCCAAAAACGAGCAATACCAATTAAAACTTCTAATCCTTTTTCTGGAATATAGCTGTAATCACTGGTATATCTATGATAATTAAAAATAGCAAAAGCTATAGCTCCATTCCTATGAATTTCTTCAAAAGTAATCTCCCATTCATTGTGACATTCTTCACCATTCATGGTTACCATTGGATATAAAGCCGCTCCATTTGTAAATCCTAATTTCTCAGCATTTTCAATTGCTTTATCTAATTGATTGTATCTGTAAGTAAGTAAACTTTTAGCTACTTCTTCATTTTTAGTAGCCATATAAAATGGTAAACAGTATGCTTCTGTGTCCCAATAAGTACTACCTCCATATTTTTCTCCTGTAAATCCTTTTGGACCAATATTTAGACGAGCATCTTTACCTAAATATGTGTGATTTAATTGCATGATATTAAATCGAATACCTTGTTGCGCTTTAACATCTCCAGTAATCGTAATATCTGCCATTTCCCAAATCTTAGCCCAAGCTTCTTTTTGCTGATTGAATAAAGCTTCAAAACCAAGATCTAATGCTAACTTTAATACATTTTTAGATGCAGTTATTAACTGATCTTCTTTATGATTTGTATCTACAACATATCCTCCAAACTTATGAATTGTAAAAGTTTCATTAGCTTTTACATCAGCTTCATAAGTAAAAGATATTTGGTTAGCTGTTTGATTTGTTGTAGGCTGAATTTGTTGTTGTTTGTTGTTTAAAAAGCACTGTGATTGCATAAAAGTACAGGTATGAAAATTAGTTTTCATCGTATGTGCTTCTATAAATGCTTGTTGATGCTCATTGTCTGATTCTATATTGGTAGTATTCCAAAATTGATCATCCCAATTGCTATCTTCATTTTGAATACCACTATCTAAATAAGGTTCAAAAGTAATTTTTGCGTCAGAATCTATTGGAGTTACATTATATTCAATAACACCTACTTCATCAAGATCTATACTTAAAAAGCGTTTTGTTTCAACTTTTACGGTACTATTGTTTTGTAAAGTCGCTGTGAAACTACGGTACAAAACTCCTTCTTTCATATTTAACTCACGACGAAAATCTGATACTTTTACACACGCATTTAAATCTAACTCTTCACCGTTAACAAATACGTTAATACCAATCCAATTAGGAGCATTTAACACCTTAGCAAAGTATTCTGGATATCCATTTTTCCACCATCCTACTCTAGTTTTATCTGGGTAATAAACACCAGCTATGTAGCTTCCTTGAAATGTCTCTCCTGAATATTTTTCTTCAAAATTTGCTCTTTGTCCCATGGCACCATTACCAATACTGAACAAACTTTCAGAGGATTTAATTCTATTATCGTCGAATCCTTCTTCAATAATAGACCATTCGTGAGGTATAATATAATTCTGGTTCATTTTCTTCCTTAAATAAGTAAAAAACTGTTCGTTTTTTTAATTTTCTATTAGTTGTTTTATAAATGCAGTTGTTATTTCTGTGAAATCTTTAAATACATAATCTGCTTCTTTTAATGTTTCTTTTTCTCCAATACCTATAGAAATCATACTCGCAGCATTTGCGGCTTGAATTCCAGCTACTGAATCTTCAAAAACAATACAATCTTCAGGTTTTATGTTTAATTCTTTGGCAGCAATTAAGAATACTTCGGGGTCTGGTTTTGCTTTACTAACATTTGTACCATCTACAATAGATTTAAAATCGTTAATAAGAGCAACTTTTTCTAAGATCATACGTGCATTTTTACTTGCAGAACCCAATGCAAAAGGTTGTTCTACCTCTTTTAAAAAATTAAGAACTTTAGGTACATCTACCAAAATCTCATCTTCAGTCATGGTATTAACATACCCTAAATAATCAGTGTTTTTTTTAGCCATCAACTCTGTAAACTGCTCTTCAGATACAGAGGTATTTCCCCATGCTAAAATTTTTTCTAGAGACTTTACACGGCTAACACCTTTTAGTTCTTCATTTTGTTCTTCAGAAAAATCTATATCCAAACTATTGGCTAGTTTTTTCCATGCTAAAAAATGATATTTAGCGGTGTCAACGATAACACCGTCTAAATCAAATATGAATCCTTTCTTATTCATTTTTAAATATCTTCGTTTATTTGGTAAGAAATTGCTTTTTTATTTGTTATTAAAAAGTTTGATAAACCAGCGATTATTAAACTTAATCCAGCTACAATCATGGCATTAATAGTTTGTTCACCTAAAAGGTTAGAGATAAAGTTAATTCCTCCTAAGGCAGCTATTATTTGTGGTATTACAATAAACATATTAAAAATCCCCATAATAACTCCCATCTTTTTAGGATCTACAGAACTTGATAACATTGCATATGGCATTGATAAAACACTACCCCAAGAAAAACCTATTAGTATAAATGATACTATTAAATAACTCGGTGATGGAATAAAATACATAGAAATAAATCCGATACCACCAGCAATTAATGAGAACATATGTACATATTTCCTATTAATTCTTCTTTTAGAAGTATATAATACAAGTAGTAAAGCAAAAACCATAGATGACAAACCATAAATCCCCATGTATTTACCTACTTGATTCGAAGATTCTTGAAATGCTGTATTAATTACATTAAATTCTTTAGCTTGTACTTCATTTGACATATCATATGCTTCTTCTACAGGTGCTGGTGTTTTAAAAACATGTTCAGTAAGTGCTGGATTAGCCATAGTCCACATGGTAAAAAAGGCAAACCAACTAAAAAACTGAATAACTCCTAACTTCTTCATAGTCAAGGGCATTCTCGATATGTTTTCTAAAATATCTGATATAAATCTATTTTTCTGCCTCTTTTCTTCTTCAAAAGCTTCCATATCTTCAGGCGGATATTCTTTTGTTGTAAATACTGTATATAAAATACTTACAAGAAAAATAACCGCTCCAACAGCGAAAGCTACTTTTACAGAATCAGGAAGAACTCCAGAAGCAGCTTCATCACTTGCTCCTAATTTAGACACCATCCATGGTAAACTACTTGCAACCCATGTACCCACACCTATTATTAATGTTTGTACAACAAAACCATAAGAGCGTTGAGAGTTTGGTAATTTATCAGCGACTAATGCTCTAAAAGGCTCCATAGATATATTAATAGAAGCATCTAAAATCCATAAAAAACCAGCAGCAACCCATAATGTAGGAGAATGTGGTATAAAAATCAAAGTAATTGAACTTAATATCGCTCCTATTAAAAAGTAAGGACGTCTTCTTCCCCATCTAGGGCTCCAAGTACGATCACTCATGTATCCAATAACAGGTTGTACTAGTAAACCTGTTAAAGGTGCTGCAATCCATAAGATGGGAATATCATCTATGTTAGCTCCTAATGTTTGAAAAATTCTTGACATGAAACCACCTGTTAAGGCCATTCCAAATTGAATTCCTAGAAAACCAAAACTCATGTTCCAGATTTCTAAGAAACTTAATTTACGCTTGTTCATTATCGTAATTATTAGTTGATACTACGATAAGCGCTAAGACTTATCTTACTTTTTTGCAGAATATAAGATTATCGATAAGTCGTAAATATGGTGTAAATATATAATTTTTTTTGTTTAATCAACATAAAATCCCTTAGAAGCTTTAAAAAACAAACTTTTACCTCTAAGTCAAATGATTAAATCATGTTCCTTTTCATTGAGTATTGAGTATTGAGTATTGAGTATTGAGTATTGAGTATTGAGTATTGAGTATTGAGTATTGAGTATTGAGTATTGAAAAATAATAGTTCTAAGTAAAACAGTGAACTATCTTTTAAAAAAGATATCATCAAATTACAAAGCTTAGAAAATTACAGCATACAATTTCACTATTGTTAAAACATGAACAAAACTTCACATCTCAATTTCACTAATTCCATAACTTCTTCTACGGATTTATATTCTTCAAGATTACATCATTTTGAAGATTATTCCATGATCGGTAGATCTTTACTTGATTCTCTAATTTTCAAATTACTAGATATCACTTTAGTTTGAGATATTTTAACTCTTTTATTTTCTTCAATTCGATCAATTAAAAGTTCCGCAGCTTGTTCACCCATTGTAAAACCATGTTGCACCACAGTGGTAATTGAAGGCGATGAATACTCTGATATTAAGCCATCTGTAAAACCAACTACGGAAATATCTTCAGGTATATTCATTCCTTTTTCTTTTGCTATTCTGATAGCTATTGCAGCATAAATTTCATTAACCGCAAAAACTGCATCTATTTTCTGATCAAATAACTTCTTTATCTGTTCGTAAATACTTTGCTCCTCATCTACATTGATTATTAAATCATTGTTAATTGGCGTCAACGATTCTTTCAAAGCCCTCTTATACCCTTTCAACCTGTTCAATCCAACCGTAACATGCTCTGGAGTTGTTATAATACCAATATTTTTACAACCTATATCCACCAAATGCTTTGTTGCCTTATGCCCAGCCCCTACATCATCCACAATAACCTTATCACATTCTATAGAATCATGAACTCTATCAAATAAAACCAAAGGAACTTCGTTTTCTATTAAGTTATAAAAATGGTTCAAATCATTATTCCTAAGAGATTCTTTAGCTATAGAAACTATTAACCCATCTACACTACCATTGGTAAGTACATTTATGGTTTCTACTTCTTTAGCTTGATTTTCATTAGAGAAACAAACCATTATATTGTAACCACGTTCATTCGCTACTTTTTCTATTCCAGAAATCACTGTTGAAAAGAAATGATGTACTATTTTAGGTAAAATAATACCAATCACTTTTGTCTTTTGATTTCTTAATTGTAACGCTAAATTATTAGGTCGATAATTATAGTGGTTTGCATAAGCTTTGATACGTTCTTTAGTCTCTTGACTAATTTCATGACTATCTCTTAAAGCTTTTGACACTGTTGAAGTTGAAACACCCAACTCCTTAGCTATTATTTTTATGGTAATTTTTGGCTTCATATTTTGCAAAGCTGATAAAAAAATCAACACTAATTTATCAATACGTTAAGTTAAAGTTAAAAAGTTATCAACACGAAAACGTTTTCGTAGTGTTAATAGTAGCTAGAGCGTATTTTTAATACCTATATTCACATCGCAGATTAAAGATTATTGATAAAAACAAACGAATTAAATTTACTTATTTATCTAAGAACACAAACATGAAACAAACAAAACAATTATTTAGTTTATTTCTACTGCTTTCTTCTTTGATTATACATTCGCAACAAACAGTTAAAGGTACTGTAACCGAAAAAGCTACTGGAGCTTCATTACCTGGTGTATCTGTTATTGTGAAAGGACAAACAAGAGGTGCGGAAACAGACTTTGATGGAAATTACACCATCGATAATATCAAGCCAACTGATGTTTTAATTTTTTCATTCATAGGTTTTGCCACAAAAGAAGTTACAGTAGGAAATCAAGCTACTATTAACTTAGCTCTAGAAGAGAGTGAACAACTACTAAACGAAATCGTTGTAGTTGGATATGGTACTACCACTGTAAAAGACGCAACAGGATCAGTTGAAGTAGTTTCTTCTAAAAAATTCAATAAGGGTGCTATTGTATCTACAGATCAGCTTTTAACTGGTAAAGCTGCTGGGGTTAGAATAACAACAAATGGAGGATCTCCTGACTCGGCTCCTAATATTAGGATACGTGGAGGATCATCACTAAGTGCACAGAACAATCCTTTAATTGTTATTGATGGAGTTGCTATTGGTAATGATAACCCAGCTGGGGTTTCAAATCCATTAACATTAATTAACCCTAACGATATTGAAAGTTTTTCTATATTAAAAGATGCTTCTGCTACTGCCATATATGGTTCAAGAGCTTCTAACGGGGTAATCATCATTACTACAAAACAAGGTTCTTCAGGGAAAACTAAATTCAATTTTTCTTCTGACATCTCTATTAGTAATGCAGGAGAAGGTTTAGACTTTATGGACGGGAGACAGTTTTATAACTTTATTGAGCAAAACTTCCCTACACGATTAGGTCAGTTAGGTGTTCCTGTTGGTAGTGTTAATTCTAACGAACAACCTATACAAATAGTAAATGGTAGAGCTATTTACAATACCAATTGGAGAGAAGCAATTTTAAGGACAGCTATTACTACAAATACAAACTTTAGTGTTGGGGCTAATTTGTTTGATAAAATTCCTTTCAGAGGATCTGTAGGATATACCAAAGCGCAAGGAATTGTTCAAAATGACGATTATGATAGGTTTACTTCTTCATTGAAATTAACTCCAAAATTTTTAGATGACAATCTTAAAGTTGATGTAAATGCTAAAACTATCTTTGCTGAGAAAAATGCGATAAGTACTGATGATGTTATTAGAGAATCATTACAGTTTGACCCTACAAAACCAATATTCAACAATTCACCAACTAATAGATTTGGACAATATTATTTAACTACATTTGATGATGCAGGTAAATTTAGAAGAATTGTTCAAAGCAATCCATTAGCTAGATTAGATCAAAGAGACAGACCTGAAAATGTTTTCCGTTTTTTAGGTAATATTGAATTTGACTATACCATGCCATTTTTACCAGAATTGAAGGCTGTGCTTAACTTAGGTTTAGATGCTTCTAAGTCGAAAGTAGAAGAAACTTTCAGTCAAAATGCTTTTGAAACTTATCAATTTGACACTGAAAACGATAATATCAATAATAACTTTCTTTTCAATCCAGGTGTAAATTTTAGAGAAAACCAAAGTGTTACAAACACAACTTTAGATGGTTATTTAAAATACGAAAAGGTTTTAGAAAAAGGGTTCATTAATAAATATGATATTCAAGCTGGTTATTCATATCAGAATTTTAAAAATGATGGTACACAAGATAGATTTATCTACAATAATGTAACTGGAGTTAGAGAAGCTGTAGTAAATCCTGCAAACCCTAATTTTAGATATTTCAATGTATTAAATCTACAATCTTTCTTTGGTAGAGCCAATATTAGTTTATTAGATAGATACCTATTGACTTTCTCTATTAGAGCTGATGGTTCTTCTTTATTTATTAAAGAAAATAGATGGGGATACTTCCCTGCTGCTGCATTAGCTTGGCAAATAGATGAGGAAGACTTTTTAAAAGATTCTAATTTTGTCCATAATTTAAAACTTCGTTTAGGTTGGGGTAAAACTGGGCAACAAGATATTACGGGTACTGTAGGTTTTTATCCTTCAATTCCTTTATTCTTAGCGGGAGATAATAATAGTCAATATTTCCCTAATTCATCAATTTATTCTGCTCAAGCATTTAATCCAGACTTAACTTGGGAAAAAACTTCTACGTACAACTTAGGTTTAGATTTTTCACTATTCAAAAATCAATTATTATCTGGTAGTTTTGATATTTACAAAAGATTTACTACAGATTTATTAGCTGAAGTACCAATTCCTCCAGGACAAGCCTTAACAAATGCTTTTGTTGACAACGTTGGAGAAACTGAAAGTGAAGGTTTTGAATTAAATATCAATTCTACTCCTGTAGATACTGAAGATTTCACCTTTAGCGTAGGTGGTAACATTGCTTATAACCGAACAGAAGTTACTAATTTAGACGGAATAGATAAAATTACAGTAGATGATACTGATCTAAGAGGTACTGGAACAGATTTATTAAGTCATGCAGTAGGACAACAGGCTGGAAGTGCATCTGTGTTTAAACAAATTTATGACACAAACGGTAATCCTATTCCAAATGCATTTGTAGATATTAACGGAGATAACAAAATTAATGATGATGATAAATTTTATAAAGCTATTGCTCCTAATTGGACTTACGGTTTTAATTTAAGTTTTAATTATAAAAACTGGGATTTAACATCTAACTTTAGAGGACAAATTGGTGGTTATGTTTATAATTTTTCTCAGCTTAACTATGGTTTCCTAGAAAGCGCAATAAGTTCTAGTCAAAACAACCTTACAAATGTATTAGATTTCAATAACGGTGCTGCTAACTCTGTGTTTAGTAATGTGAATGGTGACGCTCAATTTACAGATCATTATCTTGAAGATGCTACCTTCTTAAGATTAGATAACATCACTTTAGGTCATAGATTTGATAATATTATCAAAAACGGAACAATAAGATTATATGGTTCAGTAATGAATCCATTTATCATAACTAACTACACAGGTTTAGATCCTGAAAACTTTGGAGGAATTGATAGAAATGCCTATCCAAGACCTACTGTATATACTTTTGGTATTAACGCTGATTTTTAAAAAGACTTAAAAAATGAAAAAATTTATAACATTAATAGGTTTATCACTGACCTTTTTGAGTGCTTGTACTGGTGATTTAGATGTGACTCCAGAAGTTGAGTTAAGTTTGGAACAAGTATTAGCTAATGACCCAAATGCAGTTGATGGCTTAATTTCTAAACTATACGGTTCGTATGCTTTAACTGGACCAACAGGACCTGGTAGTACAGATATTGTAAGTAATGATGCAGGTGAAGGTGCTTTTTTAAGAGCAATTATCAATTTACAAGACTTTACTGCTGATGGAATGAAAAATAGATGGGGTGATGATGGTTTAGACCAGCTTACAACTACTTCTAATTGGGATCAAAACAACAAGTTTTTCAGGCTTTTCTTTGACAGAGCTTATTTTACCATTCCACAATGTAATAACTTTTTACAAATTCTAGATGGTGCAGATTTTCCAAACGAAGAAAATATTAACGCAGAGACTAGGTTTTTAAGAGCCTTAGCATATTATAACATTATAGATGTATTTGGAAAAGGTGTTTTGGCTACAGAAGAAAACTTAGGTCAATCTGATTTCTTAGAAGAATCAAGTAGAGTTGAATTATTCAACTATGTTGAATCTGAATTATTAGAAATTGAGCCTGTTATTTCTGAAACAAGCACTTATGGTAGAGCTAATAAGTATGTAGTAGATATGTTATTAGCAAAATTATATATTAACGCTGAAGTTTACACTGGAACTGCTCGTTGGGATGATGCTGCTACTTATATTAATAAGGTAATTAACGAAGGTGGTTATAGTTTAGATACTAATTTTGTAAAAGTTTTTTCTGCGGATAATAATACTTCTACTGAAATTATTTTTCCTTTAATTGCAGAAACTATTTCTAGTCAAAGTTATGGTAACACAACATATTTAGTTAACGGTAACCTAAGTTTAGATACTATGCCTTTAGCACAATTTGGGGCTACAAATGGTTGGACAGGTCATAGAGCTACAAAAGCTTGGTATGGATTGTTTGGTAACCTAGCTACTACTACTGATGTTAGAGCTAGTTTATTCTGGACAACTGGACATAATTTTGAAATGAACGATTATAGAGAGTGGACAGATGGATATCCTTCTATTAAGTTCAGAAACACAAATTCAGATGGTTCAGGAACTCCTACAGAGTTTTCTGGAACTGACTTTCCTTTCTATAGATTAGCTGATGCATATTTAATGTATGCAGAATTAGCTTTAAGATCGGCTAACGGAACAAACCTTGGTGATGCTTTAAATTATGTAAACGCTGTTAGAACTAGAGCTGGAGCTTCAAGTATTACTACTGCCGATTTAACTTTAGATTTTGTTCTTGATGAAAGAGCAAGAGAATTAAACTTAGAAGGACACAGACGTTCTGATTTAATACGTTTTAAAAAATTTACTGGAAATAGCTATTTATGGCCATGGAAAGGTAATTCTGTGAATGGTGCTTCAATTCCTGAACACTACAAATTATTCCCAATACCTGCTACAGCTTTGCAAGCAAACCCTAATTTAAAACAAAATCCAGGATACTAATAATACAACAACATGAAAAATATATATATCAAAATTTCTTATGTACTAGTTTTCGTACTAGCTGTAGGAATTATTGGATGTAACGATAACTCTGAGACTTTTACAGTCTCAAGTAATCCAACTACTCCAATATTAAACAATGTTTCTATCAGTGATATTGAAATTGATCGAGTTAATGTTAATACCCCTGGTTTAACATTAAACTGGGAAAATGCTGATTATGGAGTACAATCTGTAATTACTTACGATGTACAGTTTTCAAGTGATGAAAACTTTACTAATCCTGTAATTGCGTCTTCTGTTCAAGGAAAAAACTCTGTTACACTTTCTATGGGAGAGTTAAACACAAATGCTGGTAATGCTGGTCTAAATCCTTTTGAATGGAGTAATTTATATGTAAGAGTTTCCGCTTCTTTAGGTAGTCAAAATGGGGTTCCAACACCTTCAAACACATTAGTTTTAAATGTGTATCCATTCTTTAACTATGTTTTTGATGATTACTTTATTGTTGGAGATGCTACATCTCCAGGTTGGGATAATAACAACAATAATCCTGCTTTATACAGAGATATTGATAACCCTAACTTATTTACATACACTGGATATTTTGGAAGTGGATTCTTCAAAGTTTTAGAAACTAAAGGTTCATGGACTCCACAATGGGGTACAAATGATGGTACTTCTATTGAAGCAAACCCAGGCGGTGGTGATGATCCTGAAAGATTTCCTGATGCTGGAGGAACAAATATTACTCCAGGATACTACACCTTTACTATAAATTTTGGAACAAATGACTTCTCTTTTGAAGCTTTTGATGAAACTGGAATTACTAGTCCTGGTAGTTTAGAAGTACAAGGTAGTTCTTTAGCTACTTCTGTAGCACTAACTCCACTTGCTTTTGATGGTCACATATGGTATGCTAACTCTGTAAGATTATTACCTGGTGAATTACAGTTTTTAGCAAACGGAGCAGATGCTTGGGGTAGTGATACTGCTTTCTCTGGTATAGCAACCGTTGGTGGTGCTAGCATTCCTGTACCTGTTGAAGATGATTATGATATTTGGTTTAATGATTTAACTGGTCAGTACATACTGATTCCTTTAAACATTTAATTTAAAAGACTTTAAAATGAGTAAATTAATAAATAAAATAGTAATTGCATTTGTGGCTACCATGTTTATGTTGGCTGCATGTGAGAATGAAGAAAATTTAAATATTACTTCTCCTGAGCCTGTCTTTACATTAGACACTCCTGGTATTTCAAATGTATTTTTAAATTTTGCTTTACCTGATAATCCAGCGTTTACAATTACATGGAAAGATGAACTTACCAAAGACAACAATACCTATAATATTGAAATGTCTAAGGATGATACTTTTGATTCTCCTATAGAATTAGGACAAACTGAAGGTACAAGTTTTTCAATGTCTGTTACAGAATTTAATACGGTATTGAAAGATGCTGGGTTTTCTTCTTTTGAAGAATTACCAGTACATTTTAGAGTAAAAAATGGAGAGAAAGTTAGTAATTCAATATTTTTATTGGTAACTACTTATTCTGTAGAAATTCCATCAATTACTGCTCCTGACGCTACTTTTAGTATTGTACTTTCAGATTTAGATCCTGAAGCAGTAGCTACAACAATGACATGGACAGATCCAGAAATAAACGATAACAGCACTGCTGCTATTACTTATAGACTAGAATTAGCGGAAGCTGGTACCAGCTTTGCTACTCCTTTAACAGTTGCAGAATCTTCTGATTTAACATATGATATTACACATGGAGCCTTTAACACTTTAGCTTTAACAGCTGGTTTAGTTGCTGAAACAAGTGGTAATCTTGATTTAAGATTAATAGCTACTACAGCAACAGATTCTGGTGATTTGATAAGAACTTCAGATACAGTGACAATTGCGGTTACTCCGTATGATGTTACTTTACCTTCTTCTTTATTTGTTGTAGGTGCTGGTGCTGTTGATGCTGGTTGGGGATGGACTTCTCCTGTAGAATTACCTTTACAAGGAAAAGTATATTCAGGAAACATTAGATTAACACCTAATGGTGGTGGAAATTTCAGATTCTTTACAGTTAGAGATGATTGGGGTTCTGGACAAAATTATACGTACTATGCCGATAGAGGATATACTTTTGATCCTAATTTATCTGACGCAATGGACGGTGATAATAACTTCTTATTTACTGGTGCGGAAGGTGAATATTTTATAGAAATTGATACTGAAAATGAAACAATCACTTTAGGACCTCCTGTTGTTGGACCAAATTGTGTTCACGATCAACTTTGGGTTGTAGGTGCTGGTGCTGTTGATGCTGGCTGGGGATGGACTTCTCCAATCAGAATTAGATGTACTGGTAACGGTTTATATCAAGGTAACATCAATCTTACTAATGATGCTTTCAGATTCTTTACAGTTAGAGATGACTGGAACTCTGGACAAAACTATCCTTTCTATGCAAATGATGGTTATACAATTAATACTGATTTAGTAAATGCTGGTGACGGAGATAGTAATTTCTCTTTTACAGGCGCACCTGGTGAATACTTTTTAACTGTTGATACTGTTAATAAAGAAATTAAATTAGAACCTAAAAATACTACTTGCGAGTTTGTAGATTTATGGATGGTTGGTGCTGGTGTTCCTGATGCTGGCTGGGGATGGGCTTCTCCAATTCAATTCTCTTGTGTTGATATAGGATTATACAAAGCTGAAGTTACTTTTGCTAATGATGCTTTTAGATTCTTCACTGTAAGAGACGATTGGAATTCTGGTAGAAATTTCCCATACTATCAAACTGAAGGTTATACTGTTGACGCTAATTTTGAAGATGCAATGGACGGTGATAACAACTTTAGATTTGTTGGTACTCCTGGTACTTATACCATTTATATGGATACAATAGCAAAAACAATTACTTTAGAGTAAATTTAACCAGAAATATACCTAAATTTAAAAGCTATTCTATCTCTATAAATTAGTAGATAGAATAGTTTTTTTAATTATTCAAACATGAAAAAATTTACAACAATATTATTCTTATTATTGGGGAGCATTCTCACTTATGCACAACAGCAAACTGTTACTTTTTCAGTTGCGCCAAGTACATTTAATGAAGATGACGCTATTACAATAACTGTTAGTAATATAAACACTACAACATGGGGTGTTTCTGATATTTATTTATGGACTTGGTCTTATGACATTAATGATGAAAATGTCGTGGATGCACCAAACAATGGTTCATGGACCAATTCTAATGAAGCACATAAACTAACAAATAATGGTGATGGAACTCATTCAATAACTCTTACACCAACTACTTTTTACAATAGGACTGGTATTGGTCGTGTTGGTATGCTTATTAAAGCAAAAGATGGTACTGGAGACAAAAAATCTCAAGATTACTTTCATGAAGTAGGTGCTTTTCAACTAAATGTAAGTGCTCCAACAGAAAATACTACCATTATTAATTCTGGTGAAACAATTAATGTTACTGCTACAACAAGTTTAGCTGCTAACTTCACATTAAAAGGAAATGGCACTACTGTAGATACTCAGAACAGTACTACTTCATACAGCTATAGCGCTGCTATTACTGAAACAACTGATTTTATTTTAGAAGCTGTAAACGGTGCAGAAACTTTATCTAAATCGTTTAAAGTATTAGTGAAACCAACAATTGTAGAAGAAGCTTTGCCTGCTAATTTAAAAGATGGTATCAATTTTAATGCTTCTGATAATACAAAAGCTACTTTAGTATTATTTGCTCCTAATAAAGATTTTGTACATGTTATTGGAGATTTCAATAGTTGGGCTATTGATGATAATTTCTTAATGAAAAAAGATAGTAGCAAAGATCGTTTTTGGATAGAAATTTCAGGATTAACTCCACAAACCAATCACATGTATCAATATTTAATTGATGGTGAAATAAGAGTTGCAGATCCCTACTCTACTTTAGTGCTTACCGAAACTAACGATCAATTTATCAACGCTACAACGTATCCTGATTTACCAACATATCCAACTGGAAGCACAAATCATGCTGTTACAGTTTTAAAAACAGGTGAAACTCCTTTCAACTGGCAGGTTACTAACTTTGATAGACCAGAAAAAACAGATCTTGTAATTTATGAAATTTTATTACGCGATTTTGATAGTTTACATAGTTTTGATGCTTTAAAAGCTAGATTAGATTATTTAGAAACCTTGGGAATTAATGCTATTGAATTAATGCCTGTTAGTGAGTTTGACGGGAATGAATCTTGGGGATACAACCCATCATTTCATATGGCTTTAGATAAATATTATGGTACTAAAGAAGCTTTTAAACAACTAATTGATGAATGTCATAAAAGAGGAATTGCTGTAATTTTAGATGTTGTATACAATCATGCTACAGGACAAAATCCATATTACAGAATGTGGAATACTGTAAATGGTGATTACGGAGGAACTGCGACTGCTGATAGTCCTTTTTTCAATCAAACAGCGAAACATTCTTTTAATGTTTTTAACGACTTTAACCATAGTTTACAAGCTACTAAAGATTATGTAAAAAGAACTACTCAATATTGGATTGAAGAATTTAAAATTGATGGTTTCAGATGGGATTTAACCAAAGGATTTACACAAAACTGCTCTGCTTCTGATGACGCTTGTACAAATGCTATGCAAGCTGATAGAGTTGCTGTTTTAAAAGAATATGCAGATTATCAATGGGATGTTGACAATGATTTTTATGTAATTTTTGAACACTTAGGAACCAATACTGAAGAAACAGAATGGGTTAATTATAGATTATCTGAAGGAAAAGGAATTATGATGTGGAGTAATTTAAACTCTAATTACAACGAAACAACAATGGGATTCCATAATTCAAATAAATCTAACTTTTCTTGGATTGATTACAAGCAGAGAGGTTGGTCTGTACCAGCAAACATTGCCTACATGGAAAGTCATGATGAAGAACGTTTAATGTACAAAAATCTACAATTTGGTAATCAAAATGCTAGTTATAGTGCTAGAGATTTAAATACTGCTTTAAATAGAGTTGCTAGTGCAGGTGCTTTTTATTTTACAGTTCCTGGACCGAAAATGATTTGGCAATTTGGTGAATTAGGGTATGATATTAGTATCGATCAAAATGGTCGTACTGGTAACAAACCTATTTTATGGCAATATGATAACGTTACTGAAAGAAAAGCGGTATACAATCTTTGGTCCAAACTAATTGCTTTAAAAAAACAAGAAGGAATTTTTAAAACTTCAGATTTTACACTAGATGTTGATGATAATACTGGTTTAAAGAAAATTCAACTTATAAATGATGATAATACTGATGACTTACAATACATCACTATTATAGGTAACTTCAATATCGTTGAACAAAATATAAACCCTACATTTCAAAAAACAGGTACTTGGTATGATTTATTAGATGAAACAAACACTATAAATGTTACTAATGCCAACGGTACTATTTTATTACAACCTGGTGAAGTTAAGGTTTTCGGAAGTGCTGCTGTTACTTTGTCTACTGATGAGTTTATTAACGAAACTGATAATTTAACTTTATTTCCAAATCCTTCAAGTGAGTTCTTCTCATTAAATAAAGATGTTGAAGATATTGTAATTTATAATATCTCAGGAAAAGAAATAAAAAGCTATTCTGGGAACTACAACAAAAATCATTCTTTTTCAATAGATAACTTATCATCAGGTATTTATTTTATTAAAGGAACGACTAATAGAACTTTGTTTTCAAAAAAATTGCTTGTAAAATAAATTCCATTTTAACTTTCAAAAGAGAAGACTAACCTTCATTGGTTGGTCTTTTTTTTATTAAATAATTCCTACTACTCATCAATATAAAATTTGATATTTTTGTAGTTATAAACACACATAGATGAAGAGATTTTTTAAAATTCTAGGAATAATCATAATAGTTTTAATAGTAGCCGTTACTGCTTTTTACTTTGCCAACAACGAACCACTTCCGGTTGGTGAAAAGGGAGAAAAAGCTGAAACACTAGCTAAGAAAATGTTAGCTGCTATTAATAATGAAGCTTATGAAAATACAGAAGTTTTAGAATGGTCTTTTCGAGATACTAATTTTTACAAGTGGTATAAACAACAAAGTTTAGTTGAAGTATCATGGAATGGTAATAAAGTTACTTTAGACACTAGATCTTCAGAAAATAGCAAAGTAATCAATAATCCAGATAACAAACCTGAATCTGAACTAATTAAAAAAGCCACTACTTATTTTAATAACGATAGTTTTTGGTTAGTTGCTCCTCATAAAATACTTGATGCAGGAACGGAAAGAAGCATTGTTAATTATAATGGTAAAGAAGCCTTACTTGTTTCCTATACTTCTGGAGGTAGTACTCCTGGAGATTCGTATTTATGGATTTTAGATGATAACGGCTTCCCTACTTCATACAAAATGTGGGTAGGAATCATCCCTATTGGAGGAATTGAAGCTACTTGGAACGATTGGAAACAAACCAATTCTGGTGTTCAACTTCCTACTAAACATTCAATTTCTTTATTTGGTTTAGAAATCGATATGGGAGATGTAAAAACTAGCAATCCTACTTCTGATGGCTTAGCTAATAAAATTTTAAAAGCAATCAAACATGATGCTTATAACAAAACCAACTTTTTAGAATGGAGTTTTGGTGGAAGACGTTCTTATAAATGGAATAAAAAAGATCATATTGTTGAAGTTTTATGGGATAGCACTAAAGTAATTTTACATCCAGATAACTTAGATAAAAGTACACTGTTTTACAATAATAAACCAGCTGCTAAAAATGAAGAAGTTATAAAAAAGGCTGAAAGTTATTTTAATAATGATAGTTTTTGGTTAGTTGCACCTCATAAACTATTTGAAACAGGCATTATTAGAACCGTTAAAAAAGTAGATGGTAAAGAAGCATTACTAGTAAAATATACTCAGGGAGGAACAACTCCTGGAGATTCATATTTATGGATTTTAGATGAAAATTATATTCCAAAAAGTTATAAAATGTATGTACCTAGTATGAAAATGGATGGTGTTTCTGCTACTTGGAAAGATTGGATTACTACTGAAAGTGGTACTTTACTACCTACAAATCATACTTTTGGAGAAAATGGAATTTTAAGCATGGGAGATGTTAAAGGGTACAACTAATCAACAAAATTTTATATTTTAAAATTCTAAAATTAAATCCACTACTTTTGCAACATGCGAATAGATATTATTACTGTAGAGCCTGATTTATTAAGAAGTCCTTTTGAAAATTCAATGATGAAAAGAGCCATTGAAAAAGGATTAGCTGAAGTGCATTTTCATAATTTAAGAGAATATGGTCATGGCAATTACCGTCAAATAGATGACTATCAGTTTGGTGGCGGCGCAGGAATGGTGTTAATGATAGAGCCAATTGCTAGGTGTATTGAAAAGTTACAAGCAGAACGTACCTATGATGAAATCATATATACAACTCCTGATGCTCAAACATTAAATCAAGCTACAACAAATCATTTATCTTTAAAAGAAAACATCATTATCTTAACAGGTCATTACAAAGGTGTTGACCAAAGAGTTAGAGATAAATATATAACCAAAGAAATTTCTATTGGTGATTATGTATTAACGGGTGGCGAGTTAGCGGCAGCTGTAATATGTGATGCTGTTATAAGGTTAATTCCTGGTGTTTTAGGTGATGAAACTTCTGCTTTAACAGATTCCTTTCAAGACAACCTTTTGTCTCCTCCAGTATATACAAGACCTTCAGACTATGAAGGTATGAAAGTTCCTGAAATTTTACTTTCTGGAAACTTTCCTAAAATTGAAGAATGGAGAACTGAAAAAGCCTATGAGCGTACCAAACAAATCAGACCAGACTTACTAGATGAATAAGCTTTTACCTCTTATTAAAAAACACCCAGCAATTAGCATTGTTATAGGTTTTCAATTATTTCGTTTTTTATTGATTCCTTTTATGGGCTTAATGCCTCAAGATGCTTATTATCATTTTTATGGCGAAAATCTATCTTGGTCTTATTTTGATCATCCTGGTATGATTGGATACCTTTTACGTTCTTTTACATTCGTATTTGGTAAATCAGTTTTTGTTGTAAAACTTGCAGATTTTGTAATTACATCACTTACACTATTTAGTTTTTATAAATTAGGTAGTTACTTTCTGTCTACCGAAAAACTAAACAAAGCAATTGTATTAATAACTTCTACATTTTTCATATCAATATTGTCTTTTAACTCTACACCTGATGTTCCCTTATTATTATTTTGGACATTAAGTGTATTGTTTCTTTACAAAGCTATATTTGAAGAACGTAACATGTATTGGATTTATGCTGGTGTAGCCATGGGACTCGCTTTTAACAGTAAGTATACGGCATTATTACTTCAATTTGGCTTATTAGCCTTTGTTGTATTTTCAAAAAAATATAGAAAGTTAATTCGATCACCTTGGTTATGGACTAGTATTTTCATATCAATATTGGTTACCTTCCCTGTGTGGTATTGGAATTATCAACATGATTTTGCATCATTCTTATTTCAATCTTCTAATAGAACAAGTAGCATTTCAAAATTTAAGATTTCTCCTTCATTCTTTTTTGGAGCAATTGGTCATCAATTATTTTTATTGTTGCCTTTCTTATTTGTAATATTCATATTTTTTACTTTTAAATACTTAAAACGTTTTTTTACAACATTTAAGTTACCTAATAGCAAAACATTATTTTTATTAGCTTTCTTTATTCCTACTTTTTTAGGATTCTTTTCACTTACACCAATATATTGGGTAAAATTAAACTGGTTAATGCCTTCTTACATTACTGGAATTATATTAGGGAGTATTTTTATCAGTAAAAAATTCGTAAAATATCAAGTTATATTTTCTGTGGTTTTACACCTTCTTGTAAGTCTACAAATACTATTTTATTTGGTTCCAATTAAAAGTGATGATACTTGGGTAGGTTGGGAAGAATTAGCTAATGAAATGGATGTATTACAAGAAAAATATCCTAATACTTTTATTTTTTCCAATGATGGTTATAAAACATCTGCGGCTTTAAACTTTTTTATGGACGATAAGGTTTATGCTTCTAATATTATTGGATTACATGCGTTACATTTTGATTATTTAGGTGATAATTTAAATGATTTAAATGGTAAAAATGCTTTTTTTATAGATTCTGATAAACGTTTTAAAAACGATAACAAAAAAGAACAAATTATTCCAGAGATATCAAATTATTTTGAAGAATATATTGAATTAGATCCAATTATTATTTCAGAAAAAGGTAAAAAAATTCGTAAGTTTTGGGTGTATTATTGTAAAAACTACAAAGCCAAACCTTAAAAATATTATGATTCATAATTAAGAGAATCTAACTTTAAAAGCTTGAAATTTGATTTCAAGCTTTTTCTTTTTCATCCTTGAATAGTTTTACCATCATAGTATACCTATATTATTAAAAGAGCATTTTTACTTTTCTAATAGATATAAAAAAACATATTTAACCACTTTACCTGATCTAACAATAGGAATCTCCTCTACTCTATTTATAATACTGTATTCGTTTTTGTACATCTCGCTTGGATCGATATAATTTCTACTATCTGTTATAAATAAAGCTTTTGCTAATGACGATGATTGCTGTTTATTGATCCAATAATACTTATGAATTTCATTTAAGGCTCCTATACCATAGACATTCATATGATTTGGTCTTGCTATATAATAATCTATGTGAGCTGCAGGATACCAACGATTTGATATTATTGGAAAACTTTTCAATTCTCTTTCTTTAAAGATCAAACTTAATTTCTCAGATGCTTGTTTCCATCCGTACATATCCAACAAAACATCTTTTCTTCCTAAACTCTCCTTATCTATTGATGATTGTTCTGGTAAAAATAAACCCTCATTAATTACAAAAACTGTGATGAATAATAATGTATAAAAACTAACTCCACCTATCACTAATTTCTTTTGTATATTTTTTCTCTCAGCAATAAATAAAGCTATTAAAGGTAACATTGTTATGTAAGAAACCCCAGACCAATGTGGTAAAGTATCTCTAAACAACGACAAATAAATAGTTGTTAAAATCAATGGAACTGACACTGATAAAAATAAAAACAGTTGCTTTTTTTCTACCAGAAAACGTTTCTTAAAAACAGCAACCATACATAAAACAAACATGATTACTACATAAGGATTGTTATATAAAAACTGCCCTAGTGCTTCTCTTAAAAACGAATCTTTATTAAACTTAAAACTAAATAAAGACACTCTATCTCCATGAAACTTATAACTAATAAAATCGTTATCATAATTCCAATAGAAAATTAGAATCATAAAAAATAAAGGAAATAAAAATCCTACATAAAAAAATACGTTTTTCAACCATTTTCTATTACATAACAACACATATAAAAAGACTCCAAATAATAAAAAAACAGCCTGATATTTAGCATAAATAGCACATCCTGAAAATAAAAAGCCAATTATGAGTTTTAGTTTTGATACATCATTGGGATTATAAGGTAATACTTGTATAAAAAAATAAAAACCTAACAACCAACACAAAACCAAAGGCGAATCTGGTAAAATAAATGTTCCTGCTATCACAAAACCATAAATATGAATAGCATACAGTAAAACTGCTATAAAACCAGTTTTTTCATTTTTTAAATAATTAGCTACCAAAAAAACAACATACATACTAATACCTGAAGGTATGATTGCAGCTAATCGAATTGCTAATTCTGAATCGAAATATAAATTCAATGTAAAAAATTGAATAAAAAATCCAACCATTGGAGGATGATCAAAATGACTAATTGCTGGATATTTTGCATACAACCAATAATACACTTCATCGTTACCAAACTCTAAACTTGTGGCTAAAAAAAAGCGGAATAAAACGCTAACAACAATAACTATTATAGCGAAACCTTTGTAGCTATACTGCATTAATGAATTCTTCTTTTTTCAGGAAAAAATATTCCCATACTTACAAATGCGATTAAAACTCCTAAAAATGAACCTACAAAAATATCTATCCAAAAATGTTGAGAAAGATATACTCTTGAAACTCCAGCAACCACTGCTAAAAAAATCCATAAATATTGAGAAAAGCAATTTTTAAAATACAAACAAAGTGTAGCAAAAATAGCAAAAGCAGTCATTGTATGTCCTGAAGGAAATGAATTCCAAAGTGCCATTTTTACTCCTTCTACCAAATGCAATTGTTCTTCACCAAAAAGACCTAGAGGTCTTGGAATTCCTTTAAAAATTATCTTTTTAAAAAGATGAGTTACCAATAATGTTAACACTCCAGCAACCATAAAAACATAAGACATTTTTCGCTTTACAAAAAAGAAAACAACTGTTAACACGCCAAACATAACACCATCACCTAAAAAAGTAGTGTATTTAAAAAATATATCTAAAAAAGTGGTATGAAAAGTATTTAAGAATAAATGTAAATCCGCTTTATTAAAAAAGATTAACAAAAGAATAGACGCTATGAAAAATATAGCATAAGTAGCTACTATTTCTTCTCTTATGCCTTTTGCAAAATTGGCTAATGCATTTATATGATTTCTAAATGTAAAGTTGGTCTTTCTTTTTAACGGAAGTGTAATTGAGGTTTTCATATTTGAATATTTTTTCATCCAAATATATTTTCACAAGTTATATTAAACTGAAACTATCTATTAAATAAAAGACAATAAAAAAGAAGTGCTTAACGGTAAATCAACAATTTTTTAAAAAACATTCTTTCATTATTAAAGATGGCTTAATAAAAGTAAAAAGAGTAAAAAATCAATAAATATTAATTTTTTACTCTTCTATTTAATTAAGAATTTACCTTTACGGAAAAACTTATATACTTGATTTCACAGTATTATATTCAGAAATAATCTCTTCAACTACTTGTTTTGCTGGTTTTATTTCGTGAATTAATCCTGCAATTTGTCCTATTTCTAACTCTCCTTCCTCTAAATCCCCTTCAAACATTCCTCTTTTAGCTCTTGCTCTTCCTAGAAGAGTTTTTAAATCATCAATAGTCGGATTTTGTTGATACAACTCTTGAACATCTTTAAAAAACTTATTTCTAACCAAACGTACTGGTGCTAATTCTTTTAATGTTAAATAAGTATCACCGTCTTTAACATTTACAATAGTATCTTTAAAATTAGCATGCGCAGAAGACTCTTCTGTAGCTGCAAAACGACTACCAATTTGAACTGCATCAGCACCTAAAACCATTGCTGCAAGCATTCCTCTACCCGATCCTATTCCTCCAGCAGCAATCACAGGTATCTTTACCTGATCTTTAACCATTGGAATAAGCGTAAAAGTTGTGGTTTCCTCTCTTCCGTTATGTCCACCAGCTTCAAAACCTTCACAAACAACAGCATCTACACCAGCTGCTTCTGCTTTTAAAGCAAATTTTACAGAACTAACCACATGAACTACTGTAATACCTTTTTCCTTTAAAAAAGAAGTCCATGTTTTAGGGTTTCCTGCAGAAGTAAAAACAATTTTCACTCCTTCTTCAACGATGATATCCATTATTTGCTCAATATCTGGATACAACATTGGTACATTAACTCCGAATGGCTTATCTGTTGCTTTTTTACATTTTTGGATATGTTCTCTTAAAACATCTGGATACATTGATCCTGCTCCAATTAAACCTAATCCACCAGCATTAGAAACAGCTGAAGCTAATTTCCACCCAGAAACCCAAATCATTCCTCCTTGAACTATTGGATATTCTATATTAAAAAGTTCTGTGATTTTATTTGTCAAAATATGTTTTTAATTAGTTGATGATATAAATAAAAAAGATTAAAATTAAGAGGCAAGCTGTAAACAATAAAAATACTGGTAACTTAACCACTTTAAAAGAAAAACTAACTAGCTTCTCTAAACTTTCTGAGCCAAAATTAATGTTTTCTATATAAGAATCAATTGTATCTGTTCCTTCTTCTTCTGAAATATGACTTACTTCTACTTCTTTAAAATCTATTTTATCCGATATAAAAATTAATACTTTTCTAATTATTTTTCCGAAGAAACCACCAATTAAAGGTATTTTATCAGTGACAGCATGAGTTAAAATAGGTATGGTAACTATATGTAATATTCCTTTAAATAATAAAGAAAAAACATACCCTCTATTTTCACTGGTTATTTGGCTTTTAGTGTTTGATAAATCTTTAATCGCCAATTTCATAATCTCCAAAGAATAATTAGATATTTTTAAAATATCCATTTTCATTTTAAACAGTAATAGTATAATACCAGATAATATTCCTGTTAAAAAGAACAGTACTAAACCTACTACAGCATAGATGATATATTCTATATGAACTAGTTTTAATGAATAAAAACCAAAAAAATATAAGAATAAAGAAAATAAAACAGGACGAATAACCCAGCTTACAATGTACTGTGGTAATAAAAATAATTCTACAAAATTGGAGATAACTTTTTCATTTTTGTATTTTGAAATATCAATCCCCAATTCATCTTTTATCTTTCTATCTAAATCCTTTACATCTTCTTTATTCTTAATTTTCATTCAATTTACTCTTTAATCAACTTAACTATTTTATGCTGATTTCCTTTTGATGTTTTTACTAAATATAATCCACTGTTAAAAGAAGTTATATCAATTTCTTTAGCAGTTGCATTTTTAATGTTCAATAACTCTTTTCCTAAAACTGAATAAATAACAACATCTAAAGCCTCAGAAGAATCGGTATTGTTTAATTGTAATGTGAAAGTGTTTTTAACAGGATTCGGAAATACTTTAAATCCACCAAAATCTGCTACATCATTTACAGAAAGCGTCTCAGAATATGCTTTATCAAAATTAGGAATTCCATATCCATGTTGATCAGTTGGATTGGTATATCTATCTGCAGATTCTCTAATCTTCTGCATAATTTCCATATTTGTTAAATCAGGAAAAGCTTGCCAAAAACAAGCAATTACACCTGCCATTACTGGTGAAGAAAAAGAAGTTCCGTTAGAAGTTCTTGCATTTCCAGAAATATGATCTATCACATATACATTTTGTCCATGAGCTAACACATCTGGTTTTACTCTACCATCAGAAGTTGGACCAAAAGAACTAAAAGATGCAATTGTACCAGAAGCATTCACTGCTCCTATTGAAAATACACTAGGGGCATCAGATGGTGCTCCCATATATCTCCAAGCTGAACTTCCTGAATTACCTGCTGAGTTTACAATAATCATTCCTCTAGAAACTCCAATTTCAGCTCCTCTAGTTATAAAAGTAGTTTTACCATCCATATCATCATAAGTATAGCTGTAATTTGAATTATCAAACGTAGTATACCCTAAAGAACTGTTTATTACATCTACTCCTAAACTATCAGCTCTTTCTGCTGCTTCCACCCATAAACTTTCTTCTAAAGGCACTTCTCTTGCAGCATCTTCTGTTCTAAATAAATAAAAAGAAGCATCTGGAGCCGTACCAATAAAATCTCCGTCTAAATAAGCCCCAATATCAGATAAAACATTAGTACCATGATTGTGAGCTCCGTAAAAATTATCATTTCTATTTACAAAGTCATAACCTCCTAAAATCTGATTATTATCTCGTAATCTTTTAAAAGCTTCTAATGTGTTTACATTCGGAAAACCTGCATCAATAACAGCTATATGCATATTGTTTCCTGTAAATCCTTTTTGATGTAACGTTTCTCCTTTCAACATTTCTATTTGATTCTTAGCATTACCATAATTAAAAGTAGTTGCTGAATTCTCAAATTTATTTTGATGTTGATGCTTTTTACGTTGACTATTTTTAGTTACAGTGCCTCTTGCACTTAATGCTCTGTTGGCAAATTCTATTTTTTCTACAAAAGAAAAATTAGTTAATAAATTATCAATATCTGCCTTTGCTCCTTGAACATGAATTGCATTTAACCATCTAGATTTTGCTAAAGCGGTAATGCCTGATGCACTCTTTATTTGATTATAATATGTAACTTCTACTGGTACATCTTTTTCATCTAAGGCTATAGATTGTTTAGTTCTTCTATCTAAAGCTCGTTGCGTTAACATGGTTAACGGATTTGCCATAAACGTTGAGGCACTTGGTTTATCTTTTAAGAAAATCCAAGCATCTTCTTGTGCAAAAATTTGAATACTTAATAAAAATACAAGTAAAGTAATTGTTTTTTTCATTGAAGGTTGATTTAAGATTAAATCTTAAATATAAGCATTAAGAAATAACTCCTGAACCTAAAAGCTCCTCATTTTTATACCAAGCTACAAATTGTCCTTCTTGAATTGCTGATTGTGCATTTTCAAACTCTACATATAAACCGCTCTCTACTTTGTGTAACGTTGCTTGTTCTAATTTCTGACGATAACGAATTCTTCCCTCTACTTCCATCGTTTCCCCTGTTTGTAAAGCGATATCTTCTCTAACCCAATGTAATTCTTCATTAGATACAAATAACACATTTCTGTATAAACCTTTATGCGCTTTTCCTTCACCTGTATAAATTACATTTTCATTTACATCAGTTTCTATCACAAACAAAGGCTCTTTTGTTCCACCAACAGCCAATCCTTTTCGCTGGCCTTTCGTAAAATAATGCGCTCCTTGATGCTTACCTACTACTTTACCATCTGCAACAGCGTAACTATATTTTTTAGCTTTGTAGGCTAATTCGCTTTCTTTAGAGTCAAAACTTGGTAACATTTTGTTGTAATCCTCAAACGTACTTGGTATTTGAACTATTTCTCCTTCTTTAGGTTGTAACTTTTGTTGTAAAAAATCTGGTAAACGTACTTTACCTATAAAACACAATCCTTGCGAATCTTTTTTCTCTGCAGTAATTAAATCAGCTTCTTTAGCAAGTTCTCTTACTTCTGGTTTTGTTAATTCACCAATAGGAAACAATGCTTTTGCCAATTGTTCTTGCGATAATTGACATAAAAAATATGATTGATCTTTGTTATTGTCCTTACCAGCTAATAATTTATATACAGGTTTACCGTCAATAATTTCCTCTTCCTTTCTACAATAGTGTCCTGTAGCAACATAATCAGCACCTAAACTAAGAGCAATATCCATAAAAACATCAAACTTAATTTCTCTGTTACAAAGTACATCAGGATTAGGAGTTCTCCCCTTCTCATATTCATCAAACATATAATCTACAATACGTTCTTTGTATTGTTCACTTAAATCAACTGTTTGAAAAGGAATTCCAAGTTTATCAGCCACAATCATAGCATCATTACTATCTTCTAACCAAGGACATTCATCAGAAATTGTTACAGAATCGTCATGCCAATTCTTCATAAACAATCCTATTACCTCATACCCTTGCTCTTTTAATAAATATGCAGTTACACTACTGTCAACACCTCCTGAAAGACCTACAACAACTCGTTTCATATTCAATATAAATTAGTCTGCAAATTTACGAATACCTTTTCAAATAATTTGTATCGAATTTATATCTGTTTTAAAAGCTATATTTTTTATCTATCGCATACTTCACCAACTCATTTCCACTATTCAATTTTAGCTTACGAATCATGTTTTTTCGATGGGTATCAACCGTTGTTTTAGCTATAAATAAATTTTCAGCAATTTCTTTTGAAGTTTGACCATTTGCTATTAGTTGAAGAATTTCTTTTTCTCGGTTAGATAATACTACTTTTTCTGATGTTCCAATGGTTACTTTTTTATCAATATAATCGTTCATAAAGTTAAATGCCACATTGGGATCGAAGAATGTTTCGCCGTTAGCCACTGTTACAATTGCTTTAGAAAGCATTTTAATACCTGAATTTTTCAGTAAATATCCTGATGCTCCCACATCTAACATCTGTTTTATCGCCTCTGGTTGATCAAACATTGTTAATGCCAGTACTCTTATGTGAGGATATTTTGTTTTAATAGCTTTGGTGGCTTGTATACCATCCATTTTAGGCATTCGAATATCTGTAATTACTAATTTAGGCTGTTTTAATGATACTAACTTTACTAAATCTTCACCATTGTTTACAGTTCCTATAATATTGATATGTTCGTCATATTCAAAAAATGATTTTACTCCATCAATTAGCATTTGATGGTCTTCTGCCATTGCTATTGTAATCATATTGTCGTGTCTTTTACTCAAATATACAAATAGAATCTACTGAAAAGCTACTTATAGTTAGGTATTCATAATTGGAATATTAATAATAATTGAAGTTCCTTTTTCTAAGGTTGAATCTATTTGAAATGTTCCTTGTAAATGTTGTATTCTTTTTTGAATGGATGCTATTCCTATTCCGCTTTTAAATGTGGTGTTTTCAACATCAAATCCTTTCCCATCATCTTCTATTATGATGTTTAACGAATTATCAAACTGAGAAATATTAATCGTTGCTTCAGATGCATTTGCATGTTTAATTATGTTAGTAGTTAGTTCTTGAATAATCCTAAACACAGTAATTTCCATACTATTTTCTAGTCTATTATCCAATCCATAATCAACTACATAAATCTTTATTTGATTTGCTGCTGATATTTTTTCTGCCATAATTTTAATGGCTACTAACAATCCTTGATTGGCTATTACTCCAGCATTTTTTGCATGCGCAATACTTCGGACTTTTAAATAGGTTTCATCAATCAATTTTTCAGTTTTATTGTATAATTCCTCTTGATTGAAGTGTTTTTTCTCTCGGTTCAATTTTAAATTTTCAAAATGCAATTTTAAGGTTGCTAGTACGCTACCAATATTATCATGTAAATCCTCTGCAATTCTAATCCGTTCTTTTTCTTGTCCGTCTATCATTGCATTAATTGTATGAATCTCTTGTTCTTTTATTAAAGTAAGATTCTTTTGCTTTTCTAGCTCTTTTTGTTGCTCTGCTAGCAAACGCTTTTTTCTAGAGTTTTTTAGATTTAAATAAGCTATTGTTCCTCCTAGTATTAATAGGATTGACGTTCCGTAAAAGAGATTCCTATTTCTCTTTTTTTCTTGCTGTTCTATTAATATTTGTTTTTCTTTTTTTTCTGTTTGGTATTTAATACTCATATTTGAAATTTCATCAATATGTTTTTCTTGATTTAATGCCATATTCAGAAAAAAACTTTTATCCAAATAATAATGTGCGCTATCAATTTTATTTAAATCACGATAAACTCTAGATTTCCAAAAGGTATAATAAGTCATATTCCAATCTATCAACTTACCTTTTAAATTATTAATCTTTATTTTATTTAAAAGATTCATTGCAATATTAAATTTCTTCATTTTAAAATTTAATACAGCAAAACTAATTTCAGTGGAAATATTTTTTTCTATATATCTACCATTATCATATTCATCATAAAAATTAAGAGCTTTTCTATAATACGGTATTGCTTTGTTATACTCTTTTGTATATTGATAATGAATAGCAATATGCTTGTAAATATTCCCTTTATAAAAATTTGGTATTTTTTTATTAATCAATCTTTCATAATATATTACATCTGACTTGTTTTCAAACTCTTGACTACTATTCCTCCTAATAAAAAAGAACTTGTAGTAATCACTAATGTTCTTGTCAATTACATCATCACTTATTGATTCCAACTCTTCTAATGTTGATTTATATAAATCATCATAAGTTGTAAAATATCTTGCTTGATATTCCAAAATGGTCTTCAGAATCTCTTTCTTTAAAGGTGAATACCCTATGCTATTAATCTTCTTTAAGCTTAAATTCAATGACTTTATAGCTTCTGAATCAAAATTTCTCTTATAATAGAAATGAAACAAGCCATTATTTAAAAGCTTTAATGAGTTTAAAAATTCATCATCTTTTAAAACTAATTTATAATTTGTTTCTTCTTCTGATTTTTTTTGAACACCTAAATTAGAAGAAAAATAAATCAATGTGTTAATTTCTGTGATTAACTCTTTATTTAGGCTCTCTCTTTCAAGCTCCTCTAATTTTTCTTTGGCTTTCTCATAATTAATTGATTTTAAAAAATAAAAAACTGAATCCAAATCATTCAGCTTTTTATTTTGACCAATGATTACTTTACAAAATAAAATAATCATAAAAAAAAATATTCTTTTTATCACAGTAAAACTCTTATTACACTAGGATTACAACCAAGATCTACTATTATATTATTTACTTTTGGTATACCCTGATAATAACCTGTTCTTCTTGGATCAAATTTAATTCCTGATTTAAAGAAATAAAACTCCTTTATTTCATTTTCTTTTTCTAATAAAGTTCCTGCAAAATCTTTATTAAAACCAAAATTGCCAATACTTTCATTAATTAATTCAGGGTTTTCTTTGTAATCTTCATCTTTTGGATTATATGCTCGCCTAAGTTGATCTGAAGTTAACCCCGTTTCTTCCTTTACTTTAAATTTTGAATGAAAATCAAATTTTCTAACCAATAAATTAGAACCTTCTCTATAAAAACGATGTCCATCTATAAAAGGGCTATTAGCATTACCATCATCAAAAACTGATGAAGAACTACCATCCTCATATTGAATTTTAACCCCTTTTAAATCATCAAATTTTATATCAAGTACAATACAAGTATTGTTTTGAATCCCTTGTAAAGAATCAACTAAACTCTCTTTTGATTTTAAGTTTACATCATTTACTTTAACATTAAAATCCTCTATTGTTTTAGTTTTCATTATTATTTCCTTATCCAAAACAAAAGTTTCTCCACACAATGCTTTTAGATTAATAGACATTGTATAAACAAACTCTTTCATCAAAGGATGATACATCAACTCAAATGTAATTTCTTTACTTTTATCAAATCCTATTGTTACATCTCCATGATAATTTTGTATATACAAATCACAATGAGTAGGCACAAATATACCTTCTTTTTTTCCTCTTCTATTGTCTCTGAAATTTCCATAAATTAAAAAGAACGTTCCATATCTAACCCCTCCTCCTAAAGTTTGCCATTGGTTATTTTGTTCCGGTTTTCCTTTTTTAGATTTGTTTTGATTAGGATTAAGTGAAATTGTAGTTTGTAAATTTTCGTGCATAATGATTGATTTTATATTTTCATTTTGATTTCAAATTTAATAGGTAATAAAAAGGGGAATCATACCTACAAATAGGTATTTATTCCTCCCTAAATATAGGTATAAAAACGAGAAAACATAAGAAATCATCAATCAACACAATGATTACATCAATAAATAACAATAAAATAAAGATTTCCTTAAATAAAAAAGAATAAGAAGGACTCTAGTGAATAGTAAAAAGCGTCAATAGAATACCTAGCACAACTACCACAAACTTTTTAATATCAAACCTATGATTTTCTGAGCTTTCAAATAAGATAACAGTAGAAATGTGTAAGAAAATACCAATGGTAAGTGCTGTAATTTCGTGATGATTTTTAATAAACCAAGTAACGTTATTACCTAAATAATAACCTAACGGACTCATTAAACTAAATATAAATAAGAAAATAAAAGCATTTCTCTTAGAATATTTAGAAAGTATAAAAAATGAAGTAAGCACAATTGCTATGGGTACTTTATGTACAATAATTGCCCATAGCAATTTTTGATCTGTATCGTGAATAGGTAATCCTTCAGAAAAAGCGTGCAAACATAAACTAATAAACAATAACCAAGCAGATTTTCTAGAATCTGAGTGAATATGTACATGTCCATGCTCTGCCCCTTTTGAAAAAGACTCTAAAACTGACTGAATTAAAATTCCGACTAAAATTAGAATTCCAATAATATTATGTTGACCATGCTCATGTGCATGACTGTGCCCATGGTCGTTTGAATATACTTCAGGAAGTAAATGCAAAACTGTAACAGATAGCAAATAAGATCCACTAAATGCTAACAGTAATTGTGTATACATTTTATTTTTAGGTTTAGCTATCAATACAAATAAAGCTCCAACTAAAACCGATAAAATTAAAAGTATATAACTCATTATTTTGCTACAATTATTAAGCGATTAGAATTTTGTTCGTCAAACGGAGTTAAATTATAATCACCAAAAACCTCAACAATAGTCAAACCAGCTTCAGTAAAGTAACGTTGCATCTTATTAAAATCCAAAAACTTTACCTTTTCAGTATAATTATGTTGTCTGTCATCAGCAAAAAAAGAAATATGCTTTAAAATAAAACCATCTTTTATTTCTCTTTTAATGTGAAATTCAATTCCTTCAATTTCTTTAACTTCCTCTTTAACTAAATTTTGCTGTGTTTTTATCACATTTAAAAAGTCAACCACTAAAAAAGCATCCTCTTTTAAACCGCTTTTCATTCCCTTTAACACTGAAAGGTCTTCAGCATCATCTTCAAAATATCCAAAGCTTGTAAATAAATTAAAAACAGCGTCATACTTATTTTCAATAGACTTACGCATGTCCCAAACTTCAAAATGCAACTTATCATTTTCAAATTTTTTAGCATGTGCAATACTATTTTTACTTAAATCTCCACCAGTAACTGTATACCCTAAAGAATTTAAATAAATAGAATGTCTTCCTTTTCCGCAAGGTACATCTGCAATATGTGCTGTTGTATCAAGATTCAAAAACCTTGTAATATTTTTCATAAACAACTGAGCATCTGCATCGTTTCTGTGCTTATACAACACATGATAGTATGGTGTGTCAAACCAAGAAGTAAACCAATCTTTTGTTTCCATAAGTATTAAGGTCGCAAAAGTAGTGAAAACTTACATTTTGTGAATATTAAAAGATTATAAATTTTAAGATCAAATAATACACTTCTAAAAAATACTTTTAATACCTCAAAAACAATTTAAAAATTAGAATTTCTAGTATTAATTACGGTTATGAATTTATTGCTAGCAGTTATCACAATTATTTTCATTCACCATTATTTTACAGTTACTTTAAAGAAATCTAAATTCAAAATTATGTTAAACAACATCAACAAGCTAGGAACTGTTTTAAACAAAGAAGCTCAAAAAGATATTAATGGCGGATACGGATTATGTGCTGGAGGACCAATGTATGCATTTTGCCCACCAGATTCTGCTAATTCTCAAGATCCATGCACAATTTGTGTAAACTTATTTTAAAAACTATAGAGAGGTAAAGCAATAAGGGTATTAGAGAATTTGTGATGCATGAATTTCTTAAATATTAAAGTTAACTTTTTACACCAAACACTTCCTTAGCGCTTCTACCTCTTTTATCATTTGTTTAGCTACCTAAACGCATTCATAATCGCTTTTTTATAGAAAATAATTTGTAATATTGCTTGTATAACAGATTATTTTGACTGAGATAAAACCAAAAGAGAACTGGAAAAAGAGACTTCATGAAATTATTTATGAAGCTGATACCCCTGCCGGAAAACTATTTGACATTATTCTTTTAATTGCCATTTTGCTAAGTATTGGAATTGTAATGCTGGAAAGTGTTAACACTATTGGCGAAAAGTATAGTTTCGAATTAAATATAGCTGAATGGATAATTACTATTTTATTTACGATTGAATATGTAATCAGAATCATTTCTATTAACAAACCAACTAAATACATTTTTAGTTTCTACGGAGTTATTGATTTCTTATCTACAGTTCCTAAATACTTATCATTATTTTTTGTTGGTACGCACAGCTTAGTAGCGTTAAGAGCTCTTAGATTACTTAGAGTTTTCAGAATTTTAAAACTAGGTCGTTTTATAGGAGAATCTCAAAGTTTAGCAAAAGCTTTAAAAGCGAGTAAAGCAAAAATCTCTGTATTTCTATTTTTTGTACTCATCATTTCAATCATTTTAGGTACAGTTATGTACTTAATTGAAGGAGCTGATAACGGCTTTACAAGTATTCCAAGAAGTGTTTATTGGGCTATTGTTACACTTACCACTGTTGGTTATGGAGATATAGCTCCTCATACACCATTTGGTCAATTTATAGCGAGTGTTATCATGATTTTAGGGTATGCTATTATTGCCATTCCTACCGGAATTGTTTCTTCTGAAATGGTAAAACACTCAGATGTTGGACTAAATACACAGTCTTGTCCTAATTGTGCTGCTGAAGGACATAAAGATGACGCAGTTTTTTGTTATCATTGCGGTCATAATTTACACGATTAATATGAACACGCTTATTACTATTGTTGGACCTACTGCTATTGGTAAAACTGCGCTTAGCATTCAATTAGCAAAACAGTACAAATGCGATATTATTTCTTGCGATTCTAGACAGTTTTACAAAGAAATGTGTATTGGTACCGCTGTTCCAGATGAAGATGAACTAAATGCAGCTACACATCATTTTATTCAAAATAGAAGTGTTTTTGATGATTACAGTGTAGGTGATTTTGAAAAAGATGCTATTCAGAAACTAAATACATTATTCACTAAAAATACTACTCAAATTATGGTAGGTGGTAGTGGTTTATATGTAGATGCTGTTTTAAAAGGATTGGATTATTTTCCGAATGTTGATCCTAAAATTAGAGAAAATCTTAATCAACAATTAGAAAACGAAGGTATTGAAGTACTACAACAACAATTAAAAGAGCTCGATATTACTTCTTACAATACTGTTGCTATTGAAAATCCACACAGATTAATTAGAGCTTTAGAAATTTGTATTGGTACCGAAAAGCCTTATTCATCATTCATTAATAAAGAAAAAGCACCAAGAAATTTTAAATCGATTAAAATTGGTTTGAATGCCGATAGAGAAATAATTTATGAGCGTATAAATTTACGTGTAGATTTAATGATGAAAAACGGATTACTTGAAGAAGCCAAAGCATTACACGCTCACAAGCATTTAAATGCACTACAAACCGTTGGCTATCGTGAATTATTTGAGTATTTCGATGAGAATTGGACCTTAGATTTTGCGGTGTCAGAAATAAAAAAGAACACACGCCGATTTGCGAAAAGACAACTTACTTGGTTTAAAAAAGACAAAAACATTCTTTGGTTTGACTACAAAGACGATCTTCAAAACATTTTAAAAGCCATTCAAGAAAGTTAAAGGTTTGAGGTTTGAGGTTTGAGGTTTGAGGTTTGAGGTTTGAGGTTTGAGGTTTGAGGTTTGAGGTTTGAGGTTTGAGGTTTGAGGTTTGAGGTTTGAAAGTTAAAAAACAAAATGATATTAGCAATTCTAAATGAAAAGATTCCTTCATCGTACCTCCTCGGAAAGACGCATCTAATTTTATTCAGCAAAACTGAAAAAAGAATTGATAATTGATCACAGATAACTGATCACTGAAAAACATTGATAACTGATCACAGATAACTGATCACTGAAACAAAAAAGCTAAACTCAAATTAAAAATTACTTTTTAAAATGAATTTAGCCAAAATTTAAACTTACTTATATAAAAACACTTACCACCACCAAGAAGAAGCATTGATATCATCACTGCCCATAGCAGAAGATGCCGCTTCGTAGTTAGCTGTGTTTACCGATTGTTCTAAACTCGGATATCGTAACCTTACTGGTACCATATCACCATTAATATTTCCTGAACCAGCCTGAATAAAACTAGGCTTTCCTGTACGTTTCCAATCAAACCAAGACTCTACACCACTGTGATATAAAGCCAACCACTTTTGCTCATATAAACGATCCGTGGTATTATCATAAGGAGCCGTTACAGATAAAAAGTCAGTAGGCATGTTAACATTCCATTGTTCAAAAGAAGCAATTACTGCAGTATCATAATAACTCTTTGCAGATCTAGACGATACTAATCCTTTTTCAGTAGCCTCAGCTAAAATAAAATTTAACTCACTGTAGGTCATAAAAATACCTTCTACCATAGTAGCACTTTCATAAAAACTATTAGCTCTTCTACTAAAATCAGCAGGTCTACCAATATCACTTAACGATTGCCCTGGTATCACACCCAACGTTCTATCATTGGTTCCTTCTTTCGGACTTACCCATGCATCTAAACGAGGATCATTATTTGTAGCTAAAAGATCTACAAAATGCTTTGTAGGAATCAACAAATAATAATCATAAGCTCTACCTCCACCAGGTAATACAATAGGTGAAATATCTGGTAAAGAACCACTGTAAGCATAAGTGGCATTATCAGCATTCGACTCAAAAATCGGATACGTAGCAAAATCATTTACGATAGCAGTAACTTCACTACTTACATTTTTAACATCACTAATTCTTAATAACAATCGTAAGCGTAATGAGTTTGCAAACTTTTTCCATTGCATCATATTACCATTGTACAAATTATCACCGTTAATAGTACCAGATACATTAATTATTTGGTTCGCATTTTCTAACTTCTCAAAAATACTTGTGTAAATAGCCTCTTGCGAATCGTATACCGGAGTTATAATTCCTTCTTTAGTTCTATTTGCTTCCGACATTGGTACAGCACCATAAGCATCTGTAATTACACTGTATATGTACGACTCTAAAATTAACCCTACCGCTTTGTAATTAACATCACCATTCTCATCTGCAATCTTTTTAATATCCTGAATATTTTGAAGAATTGTATACATTGGCGACCAAAAACGATCATCTGCTTGCCATCTATAAATATCTAAATCATTAAATTCATATCTTGCTCCGTACTGAGAAATAATATCTCCAAAATTATAAGACTCGTTCACCATTAAGTTAGACAAATCAAAAAGTACGGTTGGTAATAATAAACTTTCGCTAGCTACTTCAGGGTTATTCGGATTGGTATTTATTTTTGTAAAATCTTCTGTACAAGCACTAAAAACTATAAGTGCAACTACTATGTATATAATTTTTTTCATGTTTGTGATTGATTAAAGTTTCATATTAATTTTAAAACCATAACTTCTTGTAGAAGGCAATTGTGTTACCTCAAAACCAGGTAATAAAGTACCTCCAAATAATCCTTGAGCTTCAGGATCGATATTTGGAACATCTGTCCATAAAAATAAATTAGAACCTACTAAGCTAAATGACAATCCTTGTAACTGTAATTTTTCTAACACCGAATCATTAAAAGAATACCCAATACTTAACTGTCTTAACTTAACAAAAGAAGCATCAAATAAATTAGCTTCTGCATTACTTCTTGGTACAGCATATGCCCAATCTTCTGCAGTTACCTCTTGCGTATTAGGAACAAAACCACCAGCACCGTCACTTACCACTCCATTTCCAATAATTCCGTTTCTAGAAGATAACGTGTTTGCTAAAATTCCGCTCTCTCTACCAATTGCATGTGTATATGAATAAATATCACCACCTTCTCTAATATCAAACTGTGCAGAAAGATTAAACCCTTTATAACTAAAACTAGTTGACAGCCCTAGCATCCAATCAGGATTATAATTCCCAACTTTTCTTCTATTTCCTGTTAATGGCAATCCATTTTCATAAATAATATCACCAGCATCATTACGAATGTAGCTTTCTCCATAAATATCGCCCATTTGTCCACCTGGTCTCGCTTCTAAAGTAACACCATCCGGACCTTGTCCCATGATAAACGTATCTAAATTGTCTATTAAAGAAACTACTTCACTTTTATTCTTAGTAAAGTTCGCATTAATACTCCAATCAATATCGTCAGTTTTAATAGGCTTTACTCCTAAAGCTAATTCAATACCAGAATTTTTAATTTCTCCAGCATTTGTAACAATAGATCCAAATCCATTAGCTCCAGAAATACCTACGTTTAAAATTTGATCTTCTGTGGTTGATGTATAGTAAGTAGCATCAAAAGTAATGCGTCTGTTTAAAAACATTGCCTCTAAACCAACTTCTGTAGAAGTTGTTCTCTCTGGCTTTAAATTGGCATTTAATAATTCTGAAGGATTGGTTAAAGTTCCTCCTAAAGTTCCAAAATCATAAGCCGTTACTAAATTATAAGGATCAGTATCTCCACCTACAGCGGCAATATTAAAACGTACTTTCATAAAATCAATCGCTTCTGGTAATGTAAAAGCCGATGACGGTATAAAAGATACAGAAGCAGCCGGATAGAAATACGAATTATTATTGCTAGGTAAAGTAGTAGACCAATCGTTTCTTACAGACACATCTAAATACAAATAGTTTTTATAACCAATATTTGTAAATCCGTACACACTATTAATTCTTTTCTTAAATACATTATTTCTAATTACTGGCGTAACATTAATATTTTGTGCATTGTACAATCCTGGAATAGACAATCCGTTTCCTTGTAAAAAACCTTCTGTAATTTCCTGATCAAATCTGTTAGCTCCTACAGATGTTTTTGTTGTAAAATCATTGAAATCTTTGGTATAACTCAATAAGAAATCAGCATTAATTTCTGAAAAATCAATTTTTTGCTCTCTGTACATTCCATTCGGATTTCTTGTAGCTCCTATAGATCTTCTTGACCATCTAAAATCGTTAGACTGATCCATACCAATTCTTCCCAATAAACTCCATTGATCGTTAAACTGATACGTTAAATTTACATTTCCTATAAATCTAGTTTTATCAAAAGCATTGATGTTTTCATTTACAATAAACCAAGGATTATCTCCCCAAGAAAACAATTTACGTTGCTCTTGGTTTTCTACCTTCCAATAATCCTTCAATTCATTTAAATCAGTATTAATATAATTCCATAACAAAGTATACATTACACCTTGGTTACCATACCCTGCTACCGTTAAATTATCAGAACCTCTGGTAATATAATTCGTTCTAATAGTAGCTTTTAATTTATCTGTTAATTGGTATCCTCCGTTAAATCGAAAACTATTTCCTTTTAAATTCGTATTCGGCACAATTCCTTCGTTATACGTATTTCCATAACTAAAAAGAAAATCTCCTTTATCATTAGCTCCAGAAAGAGTTACTGTATTGTTTAAACCTACACCTTGTTTAAAAAAGTCGTTTAAATCGTATCTATTAATAAAAGGTCTAGTTACAGGTTCTCCTAAAGCCAATTCATGTGGAATAACACTACCATCTAAAGCAGGTCCAAAATTAGTTCCAAAATCAGAAGCATAAGCGCCTCCCCAGCCTCCACCATACTGAGTTTGTAACTCTGGTAAACGCAAAGCACTGCTAAACATTGTTGATGAAGAAATAGCTACGCCAATACCTTCCTGATCTTTTTTTGCAGTTTTAGTAGTGATTACCACTACTCCATTAGAAGCTCTCGATCCGTAAAGTGCAGAAGCCGCTGCTCCTTTTAAAATAGTTACCGATTCAAAATCATCTGAATTTAATTCAGAAATACCATTTCCATAATCAGTTGGCAAATCAGCCTGATCTGTAGTACCTCCACCAACACCAAAAATTCGATTGTTTACTGGTACACCATCTAAAATAAAAAGAGGTCCGTTACTATCTAAATTCAACGAATTTTCTCCCCTAATAACCACACGTGCAGAACTTGCCACACCATTACTAGCCCCAGTTACTTGTAAACCTGCTACTTTACCCGCTAACGAGTTTAATACATTTGTAGTTTTTACTTGTGTTAGCTCATTGGCTTTTAAATCGGTAGCCGCATACCCTAAGGCTCTTTTTTCCTTTTTAATACCTAAAGAAGTTACAATTACCTCATCTAATTGTGTATTATCTTCTGTTAATACTACTTTTAAAAAAGTTTGATTGGTGTATGTAATCTCTTGCGTTTTAAAACCTATAAAAGAAAAGTTTAGTACATCTCCTTTAGTTACAGCTATCATAAAATTCCCGTTAAAATCTGTAGCCGTACCATTCGTAGTATTTTTAACCATTACTCCTACTCCTGGCAAAGGTTCACCAGAGGCAGCATCGGTTACAATACCTTTTATATTTTCTTGTGCATATAATATAGATGCAAAAAATAGTAGTACAATTGTTAAATGTCCCCTCATTTTAAAAATTATTAATTGTTTTCATTTTTTATGTTCCTATTTGATGGGATAAAATTATAGAAACCCAAAAATAGATTGAACGATCGTTCAATTAAAAAATAGTTACGATAGAGTTAAGCAAATAGCTTGTTGTTTAAACTAAATGTTAACTAAAAAATGATTAGATTATAAGCATATATTTGCGCACTATGGGTAGAAAAAATTTGACAGGTCAACGACAAAAAGAGATTGTAATTGCCTTTTACGAAGTATCTAAAAACATTGGTTTAGAAAACGTATCTATTGCCAATTTAGCCAATCATATGGAGATTAGTAAGGGCTTAGTACTACATTATTTTGACAGTAAAGAGCATATACTTGAAGCTTTAAACACCTATATTTTAGAAGAGTATATTAACTTTATGAACAATAATACTCCTAATGAAATTACCTCTAAAGAAGCCCTACACCAGTTTATTGAAAAGTTGTTTTCTAGAGAATGGAATAACTATATAGATGACGGAGTTTTTTATAGTTTGTATGCTTTAATTTATAGAAATGAAAAAGTAAATGATAGTTTTAGAAGTTTTGGTGCTTCTTTAAGAAAGGTTTTAAAATCTAAACTACTAAGTGCTAAGGAGCACAACATAATCAAAAATCCTAATATTGAAGAGCTTAATGAAATTATTTTTGCTATGATTGATGGTGGTTATTTTTATTTAGGTACTCAAATGCGTAATGAAACCTCTTACCAACAACAATCAAGTATATATATTAAACATGTGTTAAGTCTGTTTCATTTTTCTTAACCTTTTAGTTATACTCTTAAATTTTTAAACACTGTAAAAATGGCTATCAATCCCCAAATGGTATTTACTACAATGGTAGGATTGTCTTTTATAGCCACAGCATTAATAACCAAACACAAAGCGCCTAAAAAGTTTAACCAATGGTAAGTAGGTTTTTCTGCTTTTAATTTACCTAAACTCAGTAATAAATACGATACCACAAAAAGTAACACGCCTAACCAACCTATAATGGTGAAGTAATTCATAATAGTAGTTTCTAAAAAGTGGTAAGTTACTAATCATTGTTTGTTATTGTATAATCACTTGTTTTTTTGTTATTTTACATGTAAATGTTCATTTAGCGCTGAAGACGCTTTCAAAATTGTATCTTTAGTGAGCATTCACAAGGCACGAACAAAGTTATCAATACTTATAGCAGTTGTGAATTGATTTCAAATTGTATCTTTAGTGAGCATTCACAAGTTTATCTAAAGAAAGTAAACTTAGAATTGAGTTGTGAATTGATTTCAAATTGTATCTTTAGTGAGCATTCACAAGTTTATCTAAAGAAAGTAAACTTAGAATTGAGTTGTGAATTGATTTCAAATTGTATCTTTAGTGAGCATTCACAAGCCTGACCATTATGTGCTATTTTATACAGATGTTGTGAATTGATTTCAAATTGTATCTTTAGTGAGCATTCACAAGTAATGATTCAAACAGTATTGCAGGTAAGGTGTTGTGAATTGATTTCAAATTGTATCTTTAGTGAGCATTCACAAGTTTATCTAAAGAAAGTAAACTTAGAATTGAGTTGTGAATTGATTTCAAATTGTATCTTTAGTGAGCATTCACAAGCCATGCTTCATGATATTTGAGTAGGAAGCTGTTGTGAATTGATTTCAAATTATATCTTTAGTGAGCATTCACAAGATAACGAACAAACAATCTGTTTGACTCTAGTTGTGAATTGATTTATTCACTTATTTGTTATTTTACATTTAAGTGTTCATGAAGCGCTAAAGGCGCTTTCAGAATTGTATCTTTAGTGAGCATTCACAAGAGATAAGAAATTCAAAAGAATTGAAACTTGGTTGTGAATTGATTTCAAATTGTATCTTTAGTGAGCATTCACAAGTTTGCTTTACATTTCATACATCGACCACACGTTGTGAATTGATTTCAAATTGTATCTTTAGTGAGCATTCACAAGAACTATAAAAATAAATGAATATACAAGTTTGTTGTGAATTGATTTCAAATTGTATCTTTAGTGAGCATTCACAAGGTAAATCTTATAAAACCTCCATATTTACTGGAGGTTTTAAGTTTTATAGAATTTAAAAATTAGAACAATTCAAGTTGCTGAACTGGCTTTTTAATCAAAAAAAACTTACTGAATACGTCTAAAAGTTACTTTTTATAAAAACGTACATAAAACATGATCTCAACTCCACTCAAACTAACACTTAGAGGTGCCTTTTTGAGTTTTTTAAGTACTTAGAGTTTGATTAATAAAAAAGTCCACATAAAATGTGAACTTTTAAATAAGGTTTAGTACTCTCCTACTGTTACTATATTTCCTAAATGATTTAATCTTACTTTTATAATATTTTTCAAGTTTTTTGGGGAGGTAATTCTTCTATAGGTAAAATCTATATTATTTGTTACAGTTGTTTCTAAATGATGTCTAAACCAATAATCTTTAGAAGATGTTTTCTGTACCCTAAACAAATAATTACTTAACAATGTTGCATTTTTATCATTTAATAAATCAATATTTTCTAATAAAATAGCTGTATCTGGTATTAAAAACATTTCATTCTGTTTTATACTAAACAAAAACTCCCATCCTAATTGCTCATTAAAGCCCCTATCTACTATTGGTAATCCTTGGTTTGCCCTAGTTACTGCTTCAAAAAACGATACCACGCTCTCTTGTAAAACTCCTTTATCATCTTTGTAAATAGCTATATGATGGTTATTACTTGTACTTACATAACTAGTAGGTATTGAAACCTCATTTAACAATATTTCTTTACCTAAGTGATTTTTCTTGTTATGTAATGATACAGCGTTAGATACTCCTGTAATAGTAACTCTTTTAATGGCAATACCTTTTTCTTTATGCAACCAAATAGGATTGGTTTCTAAATTTGAAAAAGCTTTTTTCTTATCTCCATTATACGCCTTCAACCTTTCTTCAAGAATTTGTTTCACTTTACCATCTATCACTTTCTCTATTTTCAAATCTGGTGAAACAGGTTTTCTAATGGTATAAATTATTTCATAACAATACACTTCTTTTAAAGGTTCATTTTTAAAAGTAATAGGATGCTTTTTTAACGTTTTAGTATTAAAAGCTTCTACAGCATTGTTATTAAATTGTTTTAAATGTGCCAAAATCAACTCTTTTTGATGCTTATTGGCTATTAAATTTGCTTTCGCAATTGTAAAGTTTTTCCCTAATTTAGTAGGAGTACTCATTAAACGTTTGGCTTTACCATAAATAGTTTCGTTATGTAGTTGCCCTCTTGGTGTTAACTGTACTTTTTGTTGTAGCCCTTTACTTGTTTTGTAAATATTACTGTTTTTGGTAACTACTTTATTTTTATTTTTAAAGGAAACTAACACATTTTGTATGTGTTTTTGAGCCTCACTTCTAAAATTAGGTATTGGTGCTATAAATTTTTGTCCTTTTTTAATTTTCTTTTCTATACCAATAATCTCTGCGTAAAACCTATGTTGTTCATTTTTTCTAGCATTTAAAAAATTAAAATACTGTACATGCTTTCGGGTAGTAAAAGCAACCGTTAATGCATCCATTGCATGGTGCCTATGGTCATTACGCTTGGTCCAATCTTTAATAACTTCTACCTTTTTTAACTTTCCTGTACCTACATTCAGTCGCTCTTCTTCTACAGTTAAACCTAAGGCTTTATATTTAGGTAAGTTTAATTCTTTCATCATATTTACCAAGCCCCAATCTAAACGTAAAGTATCTGTAATACTTCCGGTAGTACTCACCACATCTTTTACTACATTACCTAAAATTTCTTTCGCTTTTTTTGCAATATACTGGCTATTTCGTAAGTCTCGTTCAATAAAACCATCAGACAACTCTTGCTGCGCTAGTAGTAATTTATTTCTTTTAGCTTTAGAAAAAGCTCCTTTACCTTTATCATACAAACCATCTACTCTTGCTTTGTACAATGGCAACTCATTATTAAAATCATTAGTAATAAAATCTAAAGCAGTTCTGTTAGATTTTTGTTTGTTTATTGCACTAAAAGCTAATGTTTTATTAGAAAAAGAATCGTCAAACACCAATGCTTTAGGTATAATGTGTTCTATTTCTATCTCTTTACTAAACAAAGCTTCTTTTGCTATTTTTTTATTGGTAAATACATCTTTGTAACCATTTGCAGCCAATTCTTGCCATAAACGATATCGTATTACATCATTCTTTGTAGGATTAGGTATTTTAAAATCTTTACTTAACAATGCTTTTATACTATCATTTCTTCTCGTAGCCTCATTAATTCCCTTAGTCATTAGCTCACGTTCTTTGGCACTCTTTTTCAATTCTCTTGCAAGCTCTATTCTAACCTCATCAATAGTACCATAAGTGGTTATAATTTGATTTACAAGATTTATCATTTGATTTAAAATCTTTTCAACCACAGGGTTTCGTAAACTATTTTTAGGCAATAATGTTAACTGTTTGGCTAAAGTTTTTAATTCTTTAGCTTCTTTAGTTTCACTATTAGAATGATTGTATTTTGCCAATTTACAAGCGTCAGAAAAAACACTTCCTGTTTTTAAATAAGGTATAATTTTACGAATAGCTTTGGTTGATAAATTTCCATAATCATTAGGCAAAGTAACCGTTGCTAATAATTTTGCATGTAATACAGAAAAACCAAACTTTTCTACTAATTTTTTCTTTAAAGTAACCGAAGCGTTACCATATAGTACAGCATCTTCTTTACTTACAGTATCATCATCTTCTGTTGCATGCAATAAATGCCATAATTCATAAGCAGGCTGTTTGTCAAAATCTTCACCTTCTTTAGTAGCATTAAAATTTAAAATACTAGTATCAATTTGTAATTCACAAAACACAACATGCAGCTCATCTTTAATTTGTTTGGCTGTTTTTTTATTCCAATCATGCCCATAACCTTCGTTAATAGCTATTTGTTCGTATACAGCATACAAGGCTTTATTAGTTGTATTACCTTCTAAACCTTCTGGGTAATTTGTTTTCCAATCTTTTGCCTTTAAACCTAAAACTTTTAAAACCTCACTTTCTTTAAGGTTCCCTTTAATATTTAAGGTTTCAAATAACAACGTTTTATCTTCTTCTTTTAACACAAAAGCTTCCTCAGTTTCTTTTAAAATACATTTTACATTATTTACATATTGCCAAACTTTAAATTCTTGAAATAAAGGAGATGATTTTGCAGCTACTTTTCTTCCTACAATTCTAGTTTTTTCTTTGTTTGTTTTGGTATCAACATAGCGTTGTTCCCTACTCTCAAATTGGCAAAAACTGATTTGTCCTTTTTGAGACTTTAACTTTCTTTGATAAAAAATAACGACATCTCTTATTTCCCCTTTAAGCTCTGGAGTTAACTCGCTGTAATATTTGGCTTGTGTTTCCCATATTTGTTCAAACTCATCTAAATAATCTTGCCTGTAAAATACTTGTTTTTTTAATGATACATGCGAATTCTTAATAATTTGCTGCCACAAATATTCTCCAACAGTAATTTTATTAAAATAAAGCGCTTTACTTCTATCAGAAATGGCACCTAAATAACCACTCGATTTATGTAAGTTATTATTAATTTCTACTAAAACGTACGCTACTTCTTCAATGGCTAATTGTTGTTCAATAGCTTTAGATCGCCAAGTATAATGTTGCAATTTTTTTTCTTCTCTTTTTCCTTTATTTTCTGCGGTGTAAATGCCTTTAATCGCTAAAAAACGCTTCCTACTATTTTGTTGCCCTTGATCTTTTAGGGCATTTAACAATTCATCATCTAAAACAGATGGATAAAATTGTTGCTGGTATTGCCACACTTTAGCAAATTCTTTTTCTAAATCAGATCTGTAAAAATCGGGCACATACTTTTTACCTTTTTTTAGCTGTTCATATACATATTTACCTGGTGTTAGGTTGTTTTCGTAGAGTGTTTTTGCTATTGCCATACCATCTATAGCCACACCTTCATTTTCTTCTCCCTTTGTTTTTCTGCTACTTTTGTAACCTCTTTTTTTATTAATAGCTAATAAAACTCTAGCTAACTCTTCTAAGGTTATTTGTTGTTTAGCAGCTTTTGCTCTTATCTGTAAAGTTTCATGCGTAGTATTTTTTCCCGTTTCAGCTAGTATACTATCATTAGTAATAATGGTGTGCTTTTTTAAAATAGCTATTAAATTTGCACGTCTTAATTTAAACCGTTGTAGATTTCTTCTGGCACTTCGTTTTAAGGTTCTATCTGCATTTGTAGACAAAGGTCTACCTTTTTCAAAATCGGTCTTTTCATCTGTAGTTAAAGGATTCACTCTAACACCTAATTTTATAATTTTAGATGTTTCCTTTTCTGATTCTTCTACCAAAGCCCAACCTATAGAAGTGGTACCTAGGTCAAGTCCTAAAATTCTTTTTTTCATTTATATTTTAATATGAGGTTGTGTATAGCTTAAAAAGCCAATTCTTTACATCTGATATGATATAAAGAATGTGTAACAATTTTTTAAAAATGAATTACTAGCTAAAAGTAATAAAATCATTTATTCTAAAATACGGTTTACCGTACATTATAAACCAAAAAAATAATTATATTTGAATCATACAATTTTGAAATCAATTCACAATAAGGATTATTCCGTTGTGAAAACATTTAAGGTGGCGCAAGTCGCCTTTTTTTATTCAAAAAACAATATCCTTTTCCTAAAAGCGAGATAATACTTCTTAAAAACGAGACAACACTTCCTAAAAACAAGATGATGCTTCCTAAAAACGAGATGACGCTTCCTCAAAATGAGATGATGCTTCCTCAAAACGAGATAACGCTTCCTAAAAGTGAGATAATACTCACTAAAAACAAGATAACACTTCCTCAAAATGAGATGACGCCTCTTCAAAACGAGATGACGCTTCCTCACAAACAACTCAAAATCCCTGAAAACAGGGTATGTTATAATAGCAACAAGTATTAATTTAGTAGTTCTAAAAATTTACATACATACTTCCATGAGCTATACCATAAAAATTGACTGTAACGCATCTGGAGAAAATTCTCTTTCAGAACAAATAGTAATTTCTAAAACTACTACTAATAAAGAACTTGAGTTAACCGATTATCAAAACATTTTACAATCATTAACGGCTACATTAACTTCTTTTATTGAAAAAGGTGAGATTTACGAATTCAATTACATTATAAAAGTAATCTACCAAGAAGAAATGGTGATGGATTCTATTGATGGAGAAATGGCTCTTTTTGAAAAAATTGTAAAACATAAAGAGTTGTTAGAATTCATTAATAAGTATGTAAATACAGCTGCTAATGGAAAATATGGAAAAAGAATTTGGGAAGATTCTGAAACTCCACTAGGAAATGGAGCTATGATCGCTTTGGTGGAAACTGATAAGAAATACATAAAAAATTACATCGATTTTCTTAGAACTTGCGATTTAGATCATGAAGTATCTCAATGGGGAGATATAAGCGATATTATAAATACATATGGTTACAGCTCTGAAACAAGTGAACTTGCCATAGCTAGACTTATGAGTTGTGCAGGTCAACACGGAAAAGAACAGTTTGAAGATTTCTTAGAAAATGGTTTAGAAACATATATAACAGAAAATAAAAAATCGTTTTTAACTGCTTTAATCGCAGAAACTAAGTATAGTTTATACTATTGTAACTATTATCACAACTGCTTAGAAGCCCCAAAAGATGATTTTATTAATGAAGTAATTGAAAGCATAGAGGAACTTGTATCCATATTAGATAAAAGTGATGTTGATTTTTATACAAAAGAACTTATTGAAATGTGGGAAGCTCATAGAGTTTTAAAATAATATTAAACATTGGATTATGTACTTATAAAACATACTTATTGTACGTTTTATACTGGAAGCCTTGGTATTTACTGAGGCTTTTTTATTGTAATACACATAATAAAAATACCTAAGTACATGACAAAAAACTTAAAAATAATTTTTCGTTGTCAGGTCGAGCGCAGTCGAGACCTTGTTATCGTTAGTAATTTTAATAAAAACCTCTCGACTGCGCTCGAGGTGACATGATAAACCTATCTCTAAATAAAGTACTGGTTTTTAGTTATAAATATATTGAAAAGATGTTTTTTTGTCATGTACAAAGTAAAAATACAATTATGTAAATTACCAATATAATCACCGTCTTATAAAAGAACATTGTTTAAAAACCTGTTAGCAATAATGAAAATAGAAAATCTACCTTTTAACAATATTGAATTGAAGCAGCTAATGGCAGCTGAAGGAACGGTTTTAGAAATTAATAAAGACGATCAAATTTTAAGACAAGGGCAGTTTATCAAAGTAATACCCATTGTATTATCTGGAGCCATTGGTGTTTACCGACACGATGATAATGGTAAAGAGGTATTTTTATACACTATAGAACCTTCACAAACTTGTGCCATGACATTACAGTCGTACAAAATAATTGAACCAAGTCAAATATTTGCCACAGCAATCACACAAACCAAACTACTAGCCATATCCATTGAAAACTCAACAAAATGGATGGATGAATTTAAAGAATGGAAAAAATTTGTTTTTAAAAGTTATAATTCACGTTTTCAAGAATTAATTAATACAATTGATACTATTGCTTTTCAAAAACTAGATACTCGATTACTGAATTATTTAAAAGATTATTCGAAAATTACAAATAGTTATACCATTCAACTCACGCATCAAAAAATTGCTAACGATTTAAATACTTCCAGAGAAGTTATTTCCAGACTTCTTAAACAAATGGAACGCAACAATATACTAGTACTATCTCGAAATAAAATTCAGCTTTTGTGATATTTTTTATTGTGAATTTGAAATAAAATTCTGTCAATTCGAGTGGTTTCTCTGAATGAAATGAAGAGAAATTACATCGAGAATAAGAATTTTATAGTAGCAAAGATTTTCAATACACTTTTTCGTACCTCAAAAAGCACTCAAACTTACAATTTAAGGTTTGTTAAACTTCTAAATACACACCAAGCGATACTTGTTTTTAATTAAATTTACAATTAACACATATATAAACAGCTATTAAACTATGAAATTAGATCCAGTTATAAAATTGAATGAAGAACTAGAGGAAACCATTGGTGATTTAACTGCTTTAGGCATGGACTATTATGATATGAGACAATATGATAAAGCAGAAAAATTATACTTGAATGCTTGGGATTTATTACCAGACCCTAAAATGAACATACATCATTACTCCTATCACATTTACATTAACTTATCTTACTTATTAATAAGGAACAAAAAATATAAAAAGGCTAACGATCTACTTTTAAGTTGGATTCTTTTTAGTAAAAAACATGATTATGGTCCTAAAGTGAAAGCTTATATCATATGTGCTAAAAGTTATTTACACTTAAGAGATGTTGAAAATGCCAAAACGTATCTATACGAAGCTTTAAAATACGATCAAAAAGATTTTTATTTCAAAAGTGAACCTTCTTTATATCTTGATATTGCTTCAAAGAAAATAACAAACACTGAAATAATTCAACAATTATTTGATCAACAAATAGAAAAAGAAAAAAATAGAATAATTGAGTTTACTTTTAAAATTAAAGAAATAAAATCTGTAAACTGTAAAAAACGTATAGAGAAAGCTTTGAGCAATCTTACCGAAAAAAGTAAAGTATCTGTAAATATTGAAGAAAAAACTATTACTGGTGAATTTCCTTCATATCTATGCCCTTTATCTCCCATAAAATCTATGCGAGAAGCACTTGACAAAGCAAAATTGCAGTATACGATATATTAATAGTTATTCTATATTATTGACAACAGATGAACTGTAATCTTTATGCTAAAAACAACAACAAATTAGCATTGTCTCGATAATAAAATTCAGCTTCTGTGATATTTGTCACTGTGTAGTTTTATAATTCTATTGAATTTTGTGACATAACTGTAAACAAATTTCAAGATGATAAAAAACATGGGGACTACAGACAAAATAATACGTATAGCAATAGCTGGTGTGGTTGCAGCTCTTTACCTTACTAATATTATCAATGGTTTAACCGCTATTATCTTAGGTGTTTTAGCGCTTATTTTCTTAGCCACAAGCTTTATTAGTTTTTGTCCGTTATACTATCCTTTTAAAATTTCTACACGTAAAAAAAATTAATTAAAGTAGATTCATTTCATAGATCATAGTTCTAATTTTAGATAGCCTATTAAAAGGTTTTAATTAAATTTATCATCTAACATTTAAAACTATGAAAAAACTAGTCTTGTACATACTACTAACTTTAGGTTACAGTTGCAGTTTAGTTATGGATGATATTGAAGGTACGTATACTCCTTACGGATTTGTACACAACAGTAAAATTGAAACCATAAACGAACCCAATTGCAAATTAATTGTAAAACCTAATGGTGTGTATATATGCGAAAATTGTGACAAAATTGAAGGTTTAGAAATAGGTAACTACGGATTTTGGAAGGATATAAATGTTGATTATTTGTGTGATTTTATCCACAAAAGAAAAGATGGAAAAGTATATTCTGAACATGGCAGACATCAGGTAGATGAAGGCGATTTAGTTTCAATAATATCTTTTGAAGTTCAAAAAGGAGAAACCAAACAAAGAGTCTACTTTAAAAAAACAAGCGAGGCATATGATGCTTTTGTAAACGGAAAGAAAGATGCTGATATTATTTCTGAGTTTGCTAATTATGTACACTAACAAATAACTTTCACTACGAACGAAACGTGATAAAATAAAGCAATCTGTTTATTATTAGTTTAAAACTATAACATAAAAATAGCTCGTTGTGCATTTGGTGTAAAATTCTGTCAATTCGAGTGATTTTTCAAAATGAAATGAAAGAAAACTGTATCGAGAATAAGAATTTTAACTTCGAAAAATAGTTCTCGATACACTTTTTCGTGCCTCAAAAGTACTCGAACAGACAATGCAAAGTTGCTAGAACTTTTAAACGTTACAGCAGTAAAAAATAAACAGATTGCTTCGCTCCAAGCAAAGACTTTATTTACGATACTTCCATTTAAAGTCATCTAAAAACAAAAAAAATTACGAACCGTAACAAAATGCACAATTCGTAATTTATAATTATTTATTCGTAATTAATTTCCCTATTCTGGTAAGCCTTTCCACTTTCGAATAGGTAATAAATACAATGCAATTCCAAGTATCCAAAGCGATATAACTGTTACAAATCCGTATACCTCAAACCATTCTATAAAACTATTAGTTCTTAAATTATGCTCAACTCTTAAATAAGTGGTATACAACCCAAATAACGCTACAAATATTAACGGTATAATAAACAATGACAAAGAGAATAATATAGCTGTTATTAACTTATTCCATCTTTTCTTAAGTGAAATAATAGAAAAAACTATTACACAAACACCTATGAACAATGAAATTATCATTTCTACATATTTCCTTCCAAAAAGTTCTTTTATAGAATTAGGTAAGTTAGATATAGTAAGAATCAGAATTATTAATAGTACACTACCTGCCACAAAACTTAACAATAATGTTCTTATATCAGTAACTTTAAATAAAAATAATAAAAGACCAATTACCAGAGAAATTACTATGTAAGCATATAGAGTAAACTCATCAAACTTTTGGTTGTAAGATTCGTATACATTACTAAAAAAATCATCTAAACGCCCCAAATTACAATACGGCACCTCTTTAAAATACTCTTTTTCTGTTCTTTCAACTAAAGCATACTGCCCGTCTTTTGTTAACGGATGCCTTTTAAGATATAATAACTCCTTTTCATTTCTTCCTTTTAACAAAATTGTATCTGTTACAGTAACATTTCTATAATAATCTAATCTTATTTTTTCATATTCATATTCATTAGTAAGGTCTCTATCTCTAATATTTTCTCTAAAATGATAATTATTTTCTGTATTCAACAAATACAGCCAATCTTTCATATTTAAATTATGAGCTACTTGATATTTTTTAGCCAAATCAAAAAACGGAAGTATTGCTTTTTCTATTTCTTTTTCATCCTTTTTATTTAATAACTCTTCATAATAAGCTAATCTTTTCTTATGATCTGTTGAGTCTTGACCATACCTATATAATTTATCTGAATAATTAAATAAAGACTGCTCTATCAAATGTTCAAATCCTGAAATATCATGTACTATCCTATATTTAAAATTATGCTTTCGGTCATACTCTTCTCCAACAACATAATCTACTTCTTTCATAGCATGATGACCAGCATAAGAATTTACGTTCTCATTATCTTTTTCCATTTTATCATGATCGAGTTTATAAAACTGGTAATGATAATCTCCATAAGTAAAATAATGCTTTGTGGTATCTACACTAATTCCCAACTTATACAATTCATCTTTAGCATGATTTAAAGGAAATGGGTTAGGATATTGTTTGTGATCTATGTTATAATCTGTAGAATGCTCTAATAAAAAGATAGAAAGTCTATTCCACTCTTTGATATCTGTATCAATAGCAGACCAATCATACATGGTTCTTATTTTTAGTTTTAATCCTACATTAAAAGAATAAAACTGTGTAATATTTAAAAATATAATTGCTACAATGCAGCAAAACTGCTTAAAAAGTGTTCCTTTTTTTAAATGATACAAGTTTTTAAACGCATTATTTTGTAGATAATAAATAACCCAAACTAACAAAATAATAATAGAAAAGAGTATCCCTGTAAATACGACAGAAGTGTCAAAGTAAAACTTATCCAATCGGTATTCAGAAGAAACTTCTAACTGATTATTTACAAACAAAAATCCGGCGATAAAGAAAGCTAAATGTAATACTAGTGCTGTTAACATCATCCATACCAATCGAGTATTCCATATTAACGGATAATTTTCTAATAAATATTTATTGATCTTTTTTATATAACTCATTACTTTTTCTTTTTAATTAATAGACAAAAAATCGACGTGTAGATTCTGAAATATTACGAATGTATTGTATTTCAACTTCAGATTGTGCTATAGCTAACAACACTGTATTAAAAGTAACTTCTTTATTAAAATACAAAATGTACACTCCCCCATTAAACTCAATTTTTTCTAATAAGTTTTCTTTGAACAATGCTTCAATATCATTTCTGTTAGCATCAGTATCTATTTCTACAATTAAGGCTTTTTCCTCTTTCTCTTCAAGTTGTAAACTTTCTGAAGGCTTTCCGTTACGCAAATAAATAACATGATCTGATACTTTTTCTACCTCATACAATTGTTGAGATGAAAATACCATAGCAATAGGATTGACATACGACTTTGCCAACATTTTTAAATCTTCTAAAATGATTTGTTGTGCTAGTATATCTAAATTCGCCAAAGGTTCGTCTAACAAAACAATTTCAGGGCGGCGCAACATGGTTCTAGCCAATTCAAAACGCATTTTATATCCTGAAGAAAGTTCTTTCCACTTTAAATCCTTATACTTCCATAAACCAAAGCGAGCAATCATCATATACACCAATAAATCGTTGTCTTCACCTTTTATTCCATGATGTACTAATGAAAACTTCAAATTATCGATTACACTTCCGTACCAAACTCCTGTACGTTGTGGAATGTATACTAATTTAGATTTTAAATCGTAGTCATCTTCTATCTCTTTGGTAAAAGAAAAATTTAAATCTCCTGAACTTGTATGAATTAAATACCCTAAAGCAGTTAATAAAGTAGTTTTACCATTTCCATTTTCACCTACAAGACCAAAAATATCTCCTTTCTTTAATTCAATATTCACAGGACCAAGTACAAAACGTCCTTTTTTGTAATTTTTGGTAATGTTTTCTCCTTTCAATACTGTTTTCCCTAACAAATTAGGATCTTCAACAGCTACATTTCTTATTTCTTTCGCACATTCTTCTAAAGCTTCATATAAAGATGATTTATCTTCTGATACTTCTTTTTCATATACCTCTACAAAAGCTAACACCTTTTTAAATACCTTATTAGAACTCGTATTTAATGCAGCATCTAGCATGGTTCTGTATCCTAAAGAGAAATCTCCTCGTTTAAAATACTGCAACGCATTATTTATTAAAACTTCTTGCTTGTTTTCCATATTCTTTTTTAAGGATTAAATTTTTCTATGCAATAAATAGTTTACTTCTTCAAACAAAAAAAAGCATTACTTATTGATTTACAATTATTTTTGAATACCCAAAAGTACTGTTTTATTTTTCAATCATTATCCAATGTGATAAGATTTCCTTGTTGTCTATTAACTCTCTGTAAGTTTTTATTTCTCCTGTACAATAATGCATATATGTATTGGAGTTAGTTTCATATTCAAGTAAATCGTATTCAGTATCGCCAACAATCAAACCACATTTAGTTATAGTTCTTCTATACTTTTCAAACTCTTTTTCAGATATTTTTTTACTGTTACTTGAGTTCATCTGAATATTAATAATAGTATCTGAAACTACTTTAAAACTAAAAACTTCTTGGTTGTACAATGCTTTAGTCACTTTAATAAAAAGATTCTCATTCATTAACTTTTTTGAACAAAAAGAAGCAATATAAGCTCCATCAAAATCTGATTGTACAACCTTAATTTCATTTTTTTCTTTATCAATAAGTTCTAATATTACTTGAGGTAAAACACTATTTGATTTTTTGTCAGTAATAATACCTTTAATTGTATAAATTTCACCTTTCTGCTGACCTAATTGAGCTACAGAAGAAAAACTAAACATCAAAACTATTATAAAGGTTAAATATATTCTCACTCTAAAACAACATTAGAATCCATCCATTTAACACCTGTATTTTTAAAATACTTATAAATCATAGGTACTGATTGTTGTGATTTTGAATGAATATCATGAAACAACAAAATTCCTTTTCGCCATAATAACATTAATTTTATTTGACGATTGGCTACTTTCTCTGCATTTAGTTTAGAACTCCAATCTCTCGAATCAATATTCCAATAAATTATTTTTGAATTTTTAGTATCAAAATAATTGACTAACTGCTTGTTTCGTTGCCCATATGGCGGACGGAAATACAGTAATTCATTTTTATTTTCAGGATAAAAGATATCTTGAATTAATGTATTTGTGCCGTCAATTGAGCTTTTCCAAGCGGTATACTTTTGATGTGATTTATGAATATCGCCGTGAGACAAAACAGTGTTATTTCCATATAAATTAATCAATGCTTCTTTGGAAGTGCTTTGCAATCTTTTTTTCAAATTATGACCTAACACAAAAAACATTCCTGTTAAATCATACGTATTTAATACCTTAATTAATTTATCGGTATTACCGTTTACCTTAGTTGGTCCATCATCAAAAGTCAACAGAAAATGTTTATCTGTAAAATTATGTCCTTGAATTTCACTTTTTGAAAACTGTAAAATCTCACTTGTAATTCTTGGATATAAAGCTGCTAAACGTATTTGTTCTTTTACATAACTTTGATAAAATAATTTGGTTTGTTGATACCAAGTCTGAAATTTAGAAGGTAATACATGCTGTAAATGTATTTTTGATAACTCTTCCCATGAATTTGACTTCTGAATCGCTACAACTTCTTGTAACGATTCATTAGACAAACTTTTAATATTAGTTAGTATTCTTTTTTTAGTTTTCTTTTTCCAAAAACTAACAGAATTCTCTTTAACATTTTTCACCTTAGTTCTTGTAGAAACTTCTGCCATAGACAATGCATCAAATTGATTGAAAACCTCAATAAAAACAAGCATTTCACATTTAGATGCAATATCAAAATTTTTACTTGAGTTCATTTCTAAAGGCCAACTGTTTGCTGGTGCATCTACTTTCTTAGCAAAAGAAATAAAAGGTGTTAAAATGAATAAACAAAATAGTATGTATACCTTCTCTTTCATTATCTTAATTTAGCTGACATTCTTGAAATTCCTTCATTATAAGCCCTGTGTTCTCTGTTACGTTTAGCATTTTTAAAGTTTTGTAATGCATCTGCCCACTGCCCTTTCTTTTCATAAATTCTAGCAATATTGTAGTACGAACTTGCTCTTACAATATGTGCTTTACTTCCGTAGGCTAAATCAATTGCCTTTCTATTTGCCCATAATGCTTCTGCTTCTTTATTTAACTTTTGAAATGCCAATCCTAAATTACTGTATGCTTGTCCATTTCTATGATTTAATTCAATAGCATTTTGGTATAATGCCACAGCATTTTCTAAATTCCCTGCATGATATTCTTGCTCTCCTTTTCTGTTTACTTTAATAGACTCACTTTTATCTGAACTAGATACTATTGAATTATCTCCGGCATGTCTGTAATTTCTTAATAAAGTACGAACACCTTGCCAAGTTGTAGCGTTTTTAAAGTCTCCTACATTTACAATATTTCCATTTTCATCAATTAAAAACGGAATCCAAACAGTTCCTTTTTTACCTCTTGGCATTGTATAAGTTTTAATCAACGTATCACCAATGTAAATAAACACTTTTGCATTACTAATATTTGAAAGATTTGAATTATTAATACTCTCTCTATCTGTAAAGTTATGTACTGCATATACATACTTTTTTCCTTGTTCTTTTCTAGTAATTGTAATAGTTTCTGGTCCGTAACTATCTGTATCGTCAACATCTAAATTAGCTTGCGAAGCGTCTTTATCATGATAACAAACATAACCTCCTTCATACGATAAATGTGAATCAATATCTTGCGGATTATATCCCCAGTTTAATACAATACGCATTCCGTCTAACTCATACATAGTTGGACTTATTGCATAGGTTAACCCATCACATAAACATTTAGTTACTAATGCAGAATATCCTTCTTTTTTAATAATTACTACTACACTTGCATCATTTCTAAACTGCTGTGGTATGGTTACTTTTCCGCTTGAATTTGTATATCTAGATACCGATGTAGCTCCGTTTTTTTGAAAAATCACTTCTGCATTCGGAATTACCTTGTCTTTTACTACTGCACTTAACACCAAAATTTCTGATGATGATTGCGCAAAAGTGATAATGCTAAAAATAAATGCTACTAATGATAAAATAGTTTTCTTCATAATGTTTGTAATACTTCTTTTTGTTTTTTATTAGTTTTATTGTTTTTAATTACGTTGGTAATTGTCTGTGTTCGTATATAGTTTTATGATAACTTCCATCTTCATAAAGCACAATATCATATCCATTTACATTTTTCAATGCAGTTATCATTTGCTCTTTTAACTCATTAGAATCTAAACAAACCTGACCTCCATTGCTAAATACTGGCCAAAAGTCGAAACTGGTAATATTTTCAACATGATCTATAATAGTTAAATCTATAACTCCAACTAATAGTTTGCCTTCAATCTGTCGACTAAATTCATATTCTTCTCTAAACCATCTCGTATTCTCTTCTTCGTTTATTAAAAAACAAATATCATTTTTCTCTGTAATTAAATTTGAATTAAAAGTATTGGTATCTGTGTTTGTACAAAACGATGCTAAAGAAGCGATAAACTCTTCCTTTTTTATCGTATCAATAGATATGATTATGTTGATGTCTAGCTTCATTTTTTTATCGATCATGGTATTCTTTTACATCATCGTATAAAATGTATTTCCATTCATACTTTTTCTTGTTAAAAATCTTTAATTTATAATGACCTTCTCCAGTTTGAAAAGAATAATTTACTTGCTTAAAAAAAATGGTATCCTTGTTAATAATAGCATCTGTTCCAGAACAGCCTCCCTCAGCTTCCCCAAAAGACAGCCTAGATTCATTAAAATTACTTTTTATAAAAGAATAAATTTTATCTTCTGATTGAATTAAAAGATAGCTTCCTGAATAACAATCTGACAGTTCTTCTGTTAATGTATAAGACTTTTTAAGAAAATCATATGCTTCTACAAACTTAATATTATGATTATCATATTTTCGAGGTGTAACATTTGTAATAGCTAAAACATCCTCTCCAAACAAAATCAATTCTTTGTTATTGTATATCACCTTAACATATTTTGCCCATTCACAGTAATCTTGCCATTTATCTCTTTTAGCTTTTGCTCTAGTTTTTGGTCTTTCAAACTTAGTAGCACTCAATATTTTAATTTCAGTTATTTTTTCTACTTGCATAGTTTTAATAACATTCAAATCTGCATCGTATATATTATGAGTTCCTTTTAACAATAATCCTTTATTATTATCATACTTCTCAAAATTTGCAGGAGCTAAAGCAGCTATTTTCTCTACATCTAAATCAAAATGAGTATTAGATGTTAAATAACCATCGAAAACATAACCAAAAGAGTTGGTATTATTTATTCTCACTTTTACCCATTCACCAAAAATCTCTTTGCTGTTATCTGTAATTGTTAATTTTTGATTGGTTCTATCTACAATTTCCACTTCCGTTCCATAAGCAAACTTATGAATTACATTTCCATGAGGTTTATCTCTACATAAAAGCCCACTTTCAGCAGTTACATACATGGTATACTTGTATGTTTCCACTTCTTTTAAAACCTCTTTCTTCAATGTAAAATTGAAAAATGAAATGGTTATAAATAAGATAAATACAATTGATTTTTTCATATCCGTATAATGCACTTACTCCTTCTCTTCTATTTTGGTTAACAAGATAAAGGATTTTTATGGATACGAAACTATAGAATATGATTATGAACTAAAGCTTTGAATGCATATTTGCCTTATTTCAGTATATAACTGTGGACTATTATTTTTTAGTAGTTAGTACAAAGTATTAAGTATTGAGTATTAAGAAAACTTCTAACTCCTAACTCCTAACTCTTAACTTCAGACTTAAACCTCTAAAAAACTAGAGGAATAACGTAACTAAACATAAAAATCAACAACAACACAGCTATTGTATTTAAGATGAAACCGACCTTCATCATATCTTTTACTTTAATATATCCACTTGCAAATACAATTGCATTAGGTGGTGTAGCCATAGGCAACATAAATGCACAACTACTTGCCATGGTTACAGGAATTAACACATGAATAATCGGAATATTTAATCCTGTGGCAATACCAGCTACTACAGGAGCTAACACAGCTACTAAAGCAACATTGCTCATTAATTCTGTCATAAATAGCATTAGAATAATTAAAATACTAACTGTTAAAAACACTCCTAAATTACTTGCTGCTATGGTAGTGGATACTAAATTTACAATACCGCTGCTCGACATTCCTTTAGCCAATGCCAATCCTCCTCCAAAGAGAATTAAAATTCCCCAAGAAAGCTGTTGGGTATCTTTCCATTCTAAAATAAACTCTCCTTTCTTATAATTAAAAGGCACTGCAAAAATTGCCAAAGCTGCCATAATGCTTATAATGGTATCAGACAGCTTTAATTCTGGTAATACTTTATTTATTAAAGATCTAAAAATCCATAGTAATACCGTAACACCAAAAATTAATAATACATGCTTTTCCTTTTTACTAATCTTTCCTAATTTTTCTAATTCATCATTAATAACAGTTTGCGATGTTTTAAATGCCAAATCTTTACTCGGAAACATTAACCTTACCAACACCAAATACACTACTCCTATCATTACTATTGAAAAAGGAAAGCCAATACTCATCCATTTTAAAAAAGAAATTTCAATTTGATATTCATTCTCTAACAAACCTATCAACACAGAGTTTGGTGGCGTTCCAATAACAGTTGCAATTCCTCCTGCATTTGCTGAAAAAGCGATTCCCAACATAACTGCTAATGCGAAATTTTGATCTTTTTTAGTAAAACCATCTTCATCATTAATCAATAATTGAATAACAGATAAGGCTATGGGTAACATTACCACGGTGCTTGCTGTATTGCTAATCCACATACTTAACAATCCAGTGGCAATCATAAACCCTAAAATAACTCCGTTCGGTGAGGTTCCTGTCAATTTTACTATTGTTAATGCAATACGTTTATGTAAGTTTACTTTTTCTAAAGCCAATGCTAATACAAATCCTCCAAAGAATAAAAAAATGATCGGACTTCCATAATTTGCTCCTACTTCATTTATAGGCATTACTTTTAACAACGGAAATAAAAATAGCGGTAACAATGCTGTAACAGATATAGATACTGCTTCTGTAATCCACCATGTAATCATCCATAGTGCTACACTAATAACTGCATCTCCGGTACTAGAAACGAACTCAAAAGGCAAACTATTAATTAGTATAAATAGCAACGGACCTAATAGTAATCCTAATTTTTTAATTCTTGTGTATTCCATGGATAGATAGTATCAAAATCTTAATTGCGAACTTATTTATAATCGATTAAAAATAAAAATACTCACTCTTATATTTTATCAGACTCAGTAATTACTAAAATATTCAATAATACTTACATAAATAACCGATTTTTTCTTATCAGAAAGTTTATAAGTATATTGGCGAAAATTTTTTATATGAAGAGCAATTATACCAGTATTAATTTTAAAAAATGGCTTGATAAATTACAACAAGAAAGCTGGCAATTAGAATTACTTATTTCTGGGGTATCCATTTTAGGTTTGTTTACTGCGTTAGAGCCTTTACAACATAAAATAAACGAAGCTTCGGTAGTTGGAAGTCCATATAGGTACATTTTTAGTTTTTTAAACACTTCTTTTTATATCCTTATAATGAACTTAGTATCTCATGTGGTATTAAGAGGTTTATGGATTGGTGCTATTGGTTTACGTTATGTTTCTGGTGATATTGATTATGCTACTTTAAAATACAGTAAAAAATTCACTGATTATTTAAGTAAAAAAGTTGGTTCTTTTGATAGATATATTTCAAAATTAGAAGACTTATGTAGCATTTTATTTGCTATGACATTTTTGGTACTCTTCTACTTTATTTCTTTTTTAATTTTTATGTTTTTGATGGCTGCCATCATTAACTTTTTTGCCACTTCAAACATGGTTACTTCTAATCTTAATAAGGTTTTAATCTTCTTGTTTTTAACTGGTTTATTGTTTAGTTACCTTATTGTATTTTTTGATTTTATAACGCAAGGATTGTTAAAAAAGAAAAAATGGACTAGTACACTTTACTTACCTTTATACAAGATTTTCAGTATTTTAACCTTGTCTTTTTTATACAGACCATTAGTATATAATTTTTTAGATAATAAATTTGGAAAAAAAGTGTTACTAATATTAATGCCTTTATATATAGGTATTGGTATTTTAAGTGGAATGAAAAATATTCAATCAAATTATGTAAGCCATAGTAATAACTCTTCTAGTACTTTTTCTCATAATAAAAACTATTTGAATCTTATGGAAGAAAATCAATATGTAAATGATGTGGCTATTAACTCTAAAATAATTGAAAAATCTTATTTAAAAGTTTTTGTTGTTTTTAAAGATGAAATTGAGAATATTATTTTTCAGAAAGACACTGCTTTAAAACCAGAAAAAGACCGTAGAGGAGTAAAAAACATCTTTTTTAATATTGGAGAAAAAAACAATCAAGACATTGACAGCATAGAAAAAGTATATTTAAACACATTCAATAAAGTATATCAACTAAAAATAGATAGTACTTCATTTTCATCTGATTTTATTTCTACTAAATTAAATAAGCAATTGGGATTTGAAACGGTTTTACCTTTAAAAGATGTTTCTGAAGGAAAACACATTTTAAGAATAGATAGAACTAATTTTACTAGAAAAGAAAAGAATGAAATCACTGAAAAAGTAATTGAAATTCCTTTTTGGTATTATAAAAACTAATAATAATTTATATTTGTTATAAGCTCAAACAATAAAAATGAAAAAAACCATATTAACAGTACTTACTGTATGCCTCTTAATGGTATCTTGTAAAGAAGAAGCTAAAAAAGAAGCAGCAAAATCTCCTGTAGTAGAAAATAATAAGAAATTTGATCTACTTTTAAAAGAATATAATGAAGGAAAGTTGTTGTTAAATCCTATAAATGCTACATATGCTGGTGACAGTAGATTTAATAATCTTTTTCCTAATTTTTTATCTGATGGATATATTTTAAAAGCAAAAGACTTCTATACAAATTATCAAGTTAAACTTGAAGACTTTCCTAAAGAGGAGCTGACCAAAAGCCAACAAATGAGTAAAGACGTAATGGCTTGGGATTGTGAAATGGCTTTAGCACAAGGTAGTTTTAAAAACGATGTATTACTTCCTATTAACCAAATGTGGACCATTAATTTACAAATGGGACAATTAGCCAGTGGTAGTAGTGCACAACCTTTTAAAACTGTTAAAGATTACGAAAATTGGCTAAGTAGATTAGAGCAATTTAATGTTTGGTTAACATCTGCTAAAGCAAGAATGCAAGAAGGTATTGAAAAAGGGTATGTATTACCTAAATCATTAATTAAAAAAGTAATTCCTCAATTCAAAGTATTAGCTGAAACTAAATTAAACGATCATTTATTTTACACTCCTATAAAAAACTTTCCTGAAGCTATTACTGAAGAAGAAAGAAATGATCTAACCAAAAAATACAGCACTATTTTAGAAGAACAATTAATTCCTTCTTTTAGAAGTTTATACCAGTTTTTAAGTACTGATTATTTAAGTGCAGGGTTAAACACAAGTGGTATTTCAGCAATTCCTCAAGGAAAAGAATATTATCAACATGCTATAAAAAACTATACCACTACTAATATGACTGCTGATGAAATTCATCAACTTGGTTTAAAAGAAGTAGCTCGTATTTTATCTGAAATGGAAAAAGTAAAAGAGCAGGTTGGTTTTACAGGCGATTTAAAAGCTTTCTTCAATTTTGTTAGAATTAATAAGGATCTTATGCCTTATACTGAACCTCAACAAATTATTGATAACTTTAATGCTATTCATGAAAAAATGAAGCCACAATTAGAGAAGTTATTCGGTAACAAACCTAAAACTCCTTTTATTGTTAAGCAAACCGAAAAGTTTAGAGAAGCGTCTGCTAGTGCAGAATATAATCCTGGTTCATTAGATGGTACTCGTCCTGGTGTATTTTATACTCCAATTCCTGATGCCTCTAAGTACAATGTATTTTCTGATGAAGCTTTATTTTTACACGAAGCTATTCCTGGACATCATTATCAAATTTCATTAACGCAAGAAAACAATGATTTACCTGACTTTAGAAAAACATTGTGGTACAGTGCTTATGGTGAAGGTTGGGCTTTATATACTGAAAATTTAGGTAAAGAACTTGGTTTGTACACAGATCCTTATCAATATTTTGGAATGTTAGGTATGGAAATGCACAGAGCTATTCGTTTAGTGGTTGACACTGGTTTACATGCAAAAGGTTGGACTCGTGAACAGGCTATTCAATACTCTTTAGATAATGAAGCTGAAAGTGAAGCTAGTATTATTTCTGAAATTGAACGTTATATGGCAAATCCTGGTCAGGCATTATCTTATAAAATTGGTCAATTAAAAATAAGAGAATTGAGAGCCAGAGCAAAAGAGGCTTTAGGTGATCAATTTGATATTAGAGAATTCCATAATCAAGTATTAGAAACTGGGTGTATCCCATTAGCACTACTTGAAAATAAAATAGATGAATGGATTGCTTCTCAGAAGTAATCATATTATATTTCTAGATATAGAAAAACGTCTCTTTGATTTTATTCAGAGAGACGTTTTTTTATGCTTTCTAATTTTCATTCGGAAAGTTTAATTCTTCATTCGGAAAGTTTTCACTGTCTTTTAAAGTAGTAGCAATTATTTTCAATCTGAAATATTTAAAATTCAGATATGAAACAAAAAATTACATTTCTTTTTGCTTTATGCATTGCTCATCTTACAATGGCTCAAATTGTAAACATACCCGACCCTAATTTTAAAAGTAAATTATTAACTGGTGTACATGCTGGAATTGATACAAATAACGATGGAGAAATTCAATATTCAGAAGCTGCAGCTTTTACAGATCCTATTAATGTAGGTAATTCAAACATTAGTGATTTAACAGGAATTGAAGCTTTCACCAACATTACTATTTTAGCTTGTGAGGGCAACAACTTAACTAAGTTAAATGTGAGTCAAAACACAAAGTTAGAAATGCTTTTTGCCATGGGGAATCAGATTGAAAAACTGGACCTTAAACAAAACTCTAATTTAAAACTTGTATATGTATACAATAACAATTTAAAAAGACTAAACATTGCGAATGGTAATAACAGTAACATCACAACGTTTTACAGTCTTCACAATCCTAACTTAAAATGTATTGAAATTGATTTTCAATTTACTCCTCCAAGTTCATGGGTTAAAGATAGTATTGCTGGCTATAGTGTTGGTTGCCCAGCGGAAAGTGTTGGACCAGACAAAGGGTTTCCTACACCATTTACACCTATGTTTAGATCAGCATCTAATCAAATAGTTAATATTCCAGATCCTAATTTTAAAAACGCATTGTTAACTGGTATACACTCAGGAATAGATACTAACAATGACGGTGAGATTCAATATTCTGAAGCAGCTGCTTATAGTACTGGTATAAATGTTGGAAATCTTAATATTTCGGATTTAACAGGTATTGAAGCTTTTACTAATATTACCGTTTTAGCTTGTCATGAAAATAATTTAACCAAATTAGACCTTTCTCAAAACAAAAAACTAAAATCATTGTTTGTTATGAGTAATCAAATTGAAAAAATTGATTTAAAGCATAATCCAGATTTAGAGGTTGTCTATTTGAGTGATAACAATCTTAGTAGAGTAAATATAGCTAATGGAAATAATGCTAATATTCAAACTTTATACACTAATCTAAATCCTAATTTAGAATGTATTGAAATCGATTTTGGTTTTACCCCTCCTACTGGTTCATCTAACTCTTGGCTAAAAGATAGTACAGCTAATTATAGCACAGGTTGTCCAGTGGAAAGTGTGCTTCCAGATAAAGGTGGACCAACACCATTTACACCAATGTTTAAGTCTGCTTCTAATCAAAATGTAAGTATTCCAGATCCAAATTTTAAAAACGCATTGTTAAATCATAGTCCTGCTATTGACACTAATAACGATGGAGAAATTCAATATACAGAAGCAGCTGCTTTTACTACTTTATTACAAGTAGGTAGTAAAAACATTAATACGCTTATTGGTATAGAAGCTTTTGTGAATCTTACTTGGTTAAATTGTGCTGGAAATAACTTAACACATCTTAATCTTAGTCAAAATACAGCATTAGAATTCCTTTATTCGGCAGGAAATCAATTAGAAAGCCTAGACTTAACCAAAAACCCAAATCTTAGAATATTATACACTTGGGAAAATAACTTAAAACGTTTAGATGTAGCTAATGGTAATAATTCATCAATTACTAATTTTGATGCTCATAACAATGGTAACTTAAAATGTATTCAAATTGATAGTGGCTTTACTCCTAGCGGTTGGTACAAACCTGGAAACGCTATATTTAGTAGTCAATGTTTATATACAGCAGATGCGGCATTACCTGATAAAGGATTTCCTTCTCCTTTACCTTTAGGTGGTTTTAGATCTAATAATAGTAATATTACAGTATATCCAAATCCAGCTACAAGTTCATTAACTGTTGCTGACAGACAAAACTCTATTGAACATGTAGAAGTATATAGTTTAGATGGCAGACAATTGATTAACTCTAAAGAGCAACGTTTTGATATTTCAACATTAAAAGAAGGAATTTATGAAGTAAAAATTTATCTCAACGATAAACATATTACCTCTAAAAGAATCATAAAGAAATAATCTATAATCAAAAAAGGAGACTAAAAGTATTTTCATAACTTTTAGTCTCCTTTCTTTTTTATAAAACAAACTGTCTTATAATTTATTCTTAAGCTTTTTTAAAGCAACTGCTACTTCTAAAGGCCTGTCTGTAGCTAAAATATTAGCTCCATTTTCAATATAAGTAACATACACATCGTCATTACCTTTTGCTTCAGCACTTTTATCTAAGTTTCCTAAAGTTCCTAAAATGGTATGAATACCTAAGTTTTGTAATTTAAGATAATGTTCTTTTTTAGGCTGTCTAGTTCCTACAAAACCTAATAATTTATCCGTTGGAAGCTTTGCTTTTGCTAATTGTTCTAAAGCCCCATCATTACCTGCAGAAACAGATATCATAACATCTTTATTTAACTCGTGTACCAACTTAGCGTCTTCAACTCTGTAAGTAATTATTGCTGCATAATCTACTGCTTCATGTTTCTCTACTGCTGCCAATACCTTCTTAAATGGTACTCCACGTTTTACATCTAATGTAAATAAAACCTTTCCTTTTCCCCAAGATAATACTTCATCTAAAGTAGGTATTTTAAAAGTTGTTGTGTTTCCTTCATTATCTACTAAATTAAGCGATTGTAATTCTTTATAAGTAGCCTCAGAAACATTTCCTTTTCCTGTAGTTGTTCTATCCAATGTTTTATCATGCATCATTACTAATACACTATCTTTTGTCATTGCAATATCACATTCGATAACAACTGGCGTATGCTTTAAAATATTTTCAAATGATTCTATAGCGTTTTCTGGAAATCCAGTATACGGTCCTCCTCTATGGGCACTTACCAATGGAACTGGACTCTTTTTCCATTTTTTAAAAGAAGAAATAAAAACATCATTGTCTATTCTACTAATGCTTTTAACTTCTTTAGTAGTTATCTCTGGCTGCTTCTTAGTTTCATTTTGCTTACAACTAAAAAGTAACACAAAAGAAAGAAAGGATATGAAAATTATTTTAAAGGATTTCATGATTACTTAAAATTTGATTAGGAGCGCGAAATTAGTTTTCTTTTACAATCTTTCATAATTAGTTGTTATTATTCTGAAGGTATTGACAAAAAATTAACATACACTAAACTCTATATTTGAAATTAGGTTTCTTACTTTTAAATTTTAAATCACCATTCATGAAAAAAATCATCTTTCTTTTACTTCCTCTTTTATCATTTGCACAAGGCAACACTGAAATTTTCTTGTTCGACATTTCTAAAAAAGGTGATAACTGGAAAGTTACAAACGGAAAAAACATTTCTAATAATGAAGGATATGATAGTCAACCACATTTTTACAGTAAAGATTTGATTTTGTTTTCTTCTACTAGAAATAAACAAACCGATATTGCTGCTTACAGTATTACTAACAATAAAATTTCTTACATAAATAACACTCCAAATGGTGGTGAATATTCTCCACAACGAATTCCAAAATCAGAAAATATTTCTGCTGTACGTTTAGACACCGATGGAAAACAACGTTTTTATGAGTATAATTTTATAACTGGTAAAGACAAAGAGTTAATTAAAGATTTAGTAGTTGCCTACCCATTATGGTATAATAAAAACACTATAGTATCTTCTGTAATTGTAAATGATAGTTTAGAACTTTTTGTAAGCGACTTAGAGATGAAAAAGAATACTTCTGTTACTAAAAATGTAGGACGTTCTTTTCATAAAATTCCTAAATCTAAATTCATCAGTTTTATGAAGAAGAATGGTGAAAATTGGGAAGTTTGGGGGTTAAATCCAGATACAGCTATCATGAAAAAAATTATATCCGTTGGAAAAAGTCAAGACATTTGTTGGTTGAAAGACGGTACCATGTTAGTTGCAAGTGGATCAAAAATTTTAAAATTCAAGCCAAAGAAAGACACTGAATTGACTCTTTTTCATGATTTTTCACACTTGAAGTTTAAAACAATATCAAGAATAACTACAAACAAAAAAAGTAAAAAATTAGCTATAACAGTTGAATTACAGTAAAGAAAATATATCAAAAAAATAAGCCTAAAGTTAAATTAACTTTAGGCTTATTTTTTTATTTATTACTCAGGTAGAAGTATTATTCATCGTTTCCTTCACCTTCGTATTTATCTTTTTTAAGAACATTCTTTCTTGGTCTACCTTTTTCAGAAACTTCACCATCAATATAAAATTCCCATTTTCCTTTTCTTTTTCCGTTTTCGTATAAACCTTTTTCTTTAATCACACCTTTTAAATCGAAATACTTAGCTTCTCCATTTAAAACACCATCTACATAATTTACTTCCTCTATTAAAATTCCGTCTTCACTAAATATTTTAGAATTACCGTGTTTTTTCCCTGCTTTATAAGAAGTAATTTCTGTTTCCTTTCCATTCATATAATAGTTTTTAAGAACTCCATTTAGCTTACCTCCCTTGTAAAACTCTTCAGAAAATAACTGGATTCCATCAGAAAAATAGTAAGTCCACTTACCTACTCTTTGCTTTCCTATCATTTTCCCTTTTGTTTTTACCCTACTTTTACTATAAAACTTTACAAAAGCTGTATCAGAAGAAGCTGAAAATTCTTTAACTATTATTGGGTACGGAGATCCTTGTTCGTAAAAAGTGAACGTTCCTACTTCTTTTCCGTTTTTAAACTGTCCTTTGTAACGAATGTCTCCATTGTCATAGTATTTTTTCCAAACACCAATGCGTTTTCCATTTGCATCTACCTGATTTAGTTTCTTTTGACTAAAACCTGAAAATGTAAGTAACATTGTAATTACAAAACTTAAAACAATTATCTTTCTTTCTTTTACCATTGTTTATGCTTTTTGTTCTTATATTTAGTAATTATTATGTAAAAGTACACAAACCATACCAATATGAGTATCGATTTTTTAATTTCTGTATTAAATAATGTAGATACCCCTAAAAAAATAAATCGTAATAATGCTGCAATTATTGTATTGGAGCACCCAAAATTGATAAAACACTTAGTTACAATCACTTTTGATGTTGACAACAAACTGTGTGTTAAAGCTGCTTGGATTTTAGAATGGATTTGTACTCATTACGATATTGTATACCTATCTCCGTATATTGATTTCTTTACTGAAAATCTAAAAAACTTAAAAAATGATAGTGTTTTACGGTGCTGTGCTAAAATCTGTGAAAATTTAGCCACTGCATATTCTTCTAAAGAAAATAATACTGCCAAAAAGTGGATTTTAAACAAAAATATTGATACTATTATTGAAATTGGTTTTGACTGGTTAATTACGGATCAAAAAATTGCTGTAAAAGCATATTCTATGACTTTTTTGTACGTTTTTGGTATTGAAAAAGACTGGGTACACCCTGAATTAAAACATATTATTTCTTCGAATGTTATTCATGAAAGTAAAGGTTGTGAAGCTAGAGGACGCAAGATTTTAAAACTTATGAAATAGTAAACAGTTTACAGTTTATTAGTAATCATTCATTATTTGATTGCTATTACTCTAAATTAAGGTATAATTATTGATGCTACTAGCCATAAAACCAAACACTATGAAAAAACTATTATTCTTAACTCTTACATGTGTTTTATTTTATAGTTGCTCAAAAAACATTGATGCTAAAACTCTAGAAGGTACTTGGTGGTTATCTATTGGAAATGGAGACTACGAACTTTCGTTTAAAAAAGACTCTATTTACATTGATAATGGATATGGATTACCTTATTCTGGTAAGTACTACATTAGGAAAGATAGTATTTTTATGAATATTGAAAATACTTTTACAAAAGCCAAAATTTTATACAATAAAAAAGATTCTTTACTAATCTTTAATAACAGTAAATATTGGAAACGCTATGATACTGTTAACAGAATGATTACTAAAAAATTTGATTTTATAAATATCGAAACTAAAAACATAATAGATTTAAATAATTTTAAAAGTATTAACTACTTATTAAAAGTAATCAAAAACTATAATAATGAGTTAAAAGTTATTTTAAATGATAAAATCACTGATACTGAACAAATTCCATATTTTTTAGCCTCAGCATGTAACGACGGAGAAAATTCCAAATCTATAATAGATGTTTTTGTGGGGAAAAATGTCAGTTTATCTGACTTGAAAGAAATATACATATTCTTTTACACATCAAATTATAAATCTGTTAGGTTAGTAACTAATTATAATTTTGAAACTAGATCTTTTTATTTCACTAATGAAAATATAACTCTTTTCCTTGACGATATTTCTATGTTTCCTCCCCCACCTCCACATCATGGGAACCTTTATCGTAAATATTTCATTAAAAAATTCAATCCAGTAACAATAGAAATCTCATCAGCTAACGATTTTGACAAACTATCTAAGATTGTTTCTGATAGAGTTTATTTAATCAGTATAGACGTAAATCTACCAATGAAAGACTATCTTCATTTAACACAGGTGATCAACAATATTAGAAAAAATAAAAAAGTAAAAATTCACACGGAAATTTTAGAATAACTCCTTTAAACTTTAATTCGGAAAGTATTTTCTGGTGTTTGGAAAGTTTTAGTGCACTCTAACTTAAATATAATTTAACTTCAAAGTATAATTAATCTAAAATTTCAAACTATGTTACAAAACATTTTAAAATTAAACGGGGTTCAAGAATTAAATAGTTCTAATTTGAAAACAGTTAAAGGAGGTGCTCAATTTCCATATGAGTGTACTTACAAAGGGGAAACTTTTGATTCTAGTATAGATGTTTCTGGTGATGGTGTTACTTGTAAATCTACAACAGAAAGTGAACAGTATTATGATTTTGGTACTCCTAGACCAGGACATGATGTAATGATGTTTTAATTTTTAAAACATCAATCTAATTTTAAGTTAGTTTAAAAAGAGGCTGTTTATATTTTTAAACAGCCTCTTTTTTATGATAATTCTTCTAAGTTAGTTGGTTTTCTGTACCCTTGAAAAGGTTGTTTCAATAACTCTTTTAAATTAGAATTCTTTGCTTCATCAGGAAAAGTATCTACTCCATACACAATCTTATCTCTATCTAACTGCATGTAAGTGCCTAACAATCGATCCCAAATAGAAAAAATATTTCCGTAGTTACTATCTGTGTAAGGCAATAAATTATGATGGTGTACTTTGTGCATATCTGGCGAACAAATTATATAACTCAATGCTTTATCTAACTTTTTAGGCATTCTAATATTCGCATGATTGAACTGTGTAAACACCAATGACAACGATTGATAAATCATAATAATATAGAAAGGTGTTCCTACAATAAACACACCTATTAGCGTAAATGTAAAACGAATTACACTTTCTATTGGATGATGCCTGTTTGCTGTTGTAGTATCAACTTTATGATCTGAATGATGCACCAAATGTACCATCCACAAAGGTTTTACTTTGTGCTCTACTAAATGAGCTAAATACGCTCCAAAAAAATCTAAAAATAAAACACCTAGTAAAATATAAGCCCATAAAGGCATTTCAGGTAACCAATTGATTAAACCGAAATTATTATCAGCAACCCAAAAAGAAGTTTTTAGTAATAAAAATGCCAATGCAAAATTTATAATAACAGTAGTACCAGTAAAAAATAAGTTTGGTAACGCGTGTTTCCATTTATTATGTTTCCATTTAAATAAAGGAATACCTCCTTCTAACAACCAAAAGAATGTAATACCTCCTACTAACAACATACTTCTGTGTAATGAAGGCATACTTTCAAAATAAGATCTAACTATCTCCATATGCTCCTAAAATTTTAATTGAAACAATGTAATCAAAAAAACACCACCTAAAATATAACTATGTTAAAAAACAACAACTACACCTTGTTTTATATGCATATTTAACATTTTACACACCCAAATAATGAGAATATCATTACTTTTCAATCAAAATTATACAAACACAACATTTAAGATTTTGGCAATCTTCTCTTCAATTCTTCCACAATTCTGTATGTTGCCGGACAAATTTCTGTGTTCTTTATGGTTAAGTTTGCTAACTGAATAAACTTTTTTCTATTAGTATGCGGATATTCTGAACAGGCTTTAGGACGAACATCGTATATAAAGCACATATTATCTCTTTCATCTAAAAAAGGACATGGCGCTGATTTTAATACATGAAAATCATCTTCATCTATTTGTAAATATTGATCTTTAAAATCAGCTACTTTCATTTTTAAATGCTTCGCTATACGTTCAATATCTTTATAGGTAAACATTGGGCTGGTAGTTTTACAACAATTCCCACAGTCTAAACAATCGGTACGCTCAAATTCCTCTTCATGAATTTCTTGCACTAGTAAGTCTAAACGTTTTGGAGTACGTTTTTTTAATCGTTGAAAATATTTCTTATTCTCTTCTAATTTATCCTTTGCTAGTTTGCGTAAATTCTCTAAGTCTTTATCCATACTGCAAAACTACGTTAATAAGCTTTTAAATCGACCAAATAAACAAATAAAATTATGTAATTTTGCTACTCGATTTAAAAAGAATCAATCAACAGATGAACATACAATCGTTAATAGAAGCGAAAGTTAAAGAAGGTTTTCTTAGTTTATACGAAACAGAAATTCCTTCAGTAGAATTTCAAGCCACACGTAAAGATTTTGAAGGAGATATAACTGTAGTTGTGTTTCCTTTATTACGTTATAAAAAAGGAAATCCGGTACAAATTGGTAACGACTTAGGTAACTATTTAGTTGAAAAAGTAGATGAAATTACTGGTTTTAATGTAGTAAAGGGGTTTTTAAATTTAGTAATTAGCGATCGCTTTTACATTAATTTTTTTAATACGATAGCAGCAAACGATACTTATGGTTTTGCTGAAAAAAATGACGATGCTCGCATGGTGGAATACTCTTCACCTAATACGAATAAACCTTTACATTTAGGTCACGTTAGAAATGTATTATTAGGGTATTCTGTTTCTGAAATTTTAAAAGCTGCTGGACATACAGTTTATAAAACGCAAATTATTAACGACAGAGGTATACACATTTGTAAATCGATGTTAGCTTGGAAACGTTTTGGTAATAACGAAACACCAGCTTCTACTGGTTTAAAAGGTGATAAATTAGTTGGTAATTACTATGTTAAATTCGATCAAGAATATAAAAAGGAAATTAGTGAATTAGTTGAAGGCGGAATGTCTGAAGATGATGCTAAAAAACAAGCTCCTTTATTCTTAGAAGCTCAAGAAATGTTACGTAAATGGGAATCTGGAGATGCTGAAACAGTAAAGCTATGGGAAACCATGAACGGTTGGGTATATGAAGGATTTGATGTTACCTACAAAAACATTGGTGTTGATTTTGATAAACTATACTATGAAAGTAACACCTATTTATTAGGAAAAGATATTATTGAAGAAGGCTTAAAAAACAATGTTTTTTATAAAAAAGAAGACGGTTCAGTTTGGTGCTCTCTTAAAGAAGATAAATTAGATGATAAACTAGTATTACGTTCTGATGGAACTGCTGTATACATGACACAAGATATTGGTACAGCTATTCAAAGAGCAAATGATTTTTCTGGTTTAAACGGAATGGTATATACCGTTGGTAACGAACAAGATCACCATTTCAAAGTGTTATTCTTAATTTTAAAGAAGTTAGGTTATAGCTGGGCAGATCAATTATATCATTTAAGTTATGGTATGGTAGATTTACCTTCTGGAAAAATGAAATCTCGTGAAGGTACTGTTGTTGATGCTGATGATTTAATGGATGAAATGACAAATACAGCTCGTGAAATTTCACAAGAATTAGGAAAGCTAGAAGGCTATTCTGACGAGGAAAAAGAGAAATTATATAATATAATTGGTTTAGGAGCTTTAAAATACTTCATTTTAAAAGTAGATCCTAAAAAACGAATTTTATTCGATCCAAAAGCTTCTGTAGATTTCCAAGGAAATTCAGGACCTTTTATTCAAATGGCGTATGCAAGAGTGCAATCAATTTTAAGAAAAACGACATTTGACTATTCTAAAGTAATTACTGACATTGAGTTACATGAAAAGGAAAAAGAGCTGATAAAACAATTAGAACTATATCCTGAAGTAATTCAACAAGCAGCTAAAAATTATTCACCTGCATTAATTGCTAATTATACATTTGATTTGGTAAAAGAATTTAATTCGTTTTATCAGAACGTGTCAATTTTAGGTGAAGAAAACGAAGATAAAAAGATTTTTAGAGTTCAATTAGCAAAAAAAGTAGCTGATACCATTGAATCTGCCTTCAAATTATTAGGAATAAATGTTCCTGAAAGAATGTAATTTTTCAATGCTACAATGGTCATGATAAAAAGAATTACAGTAGTTTTAATATTTACTTTTTTATTAAAAACAAATTTATTTTCTCAAAACAGAAACGATTTTGGTTTTAAAGTTTATGAATCAGGTATTCTATTTTTAAGAGATGGTTCATCACTTAAAGGTCTTTTTAAATTAACATCTGGAAATAAAATTAAATATAGAAAAACTAAAGATTCTAAGAAAAGAACATTTAACCAAAAAGAAGTTAAAGAACTAATATTTGATGATGGAGAGATTTACACTTATAAAATTCTTCAAAAAAATATTGGTGGTAGAAGAAAAGATGTAGTTTTTTTAGTAAAAGAAGAACAAAAAGGTAAACTTTCTTTATTTTCTAGAGAATTTTCTGGTAGTAATTATTTAACAGGAGATAATTTTACTTCAAACCTTTTTTATATTTGCAGAAAAAATTCCATCTACATAAAACAAATGCATCATAGAGACAAAAAAAATATAGCTATATTAAAATCTATGGGCAATGAATGTTCCATTTTTACAGAAAAGATTAGAGATAAGAATAGTTATAAAAAAAACTTTGAATCAAGTTTTAAAAAAGCTATTAAGTTTTACAATCACAATTGTGATTAATTAAAAATATTGAAAAATATTTTTTTCGGAAGTTGTAAATTTGTTTAACAAAATTTTTTACAACTTCGCAAACTAGAAAATAAAACAACTAAAAACAAACACTATAAAATATGAAATACGACGTTATAGTTATCGGTTCTGGTCCTGGAGGATATGTAACCGCAATTAGAGCCTCTCAATTAGGATTTAAAGCAGCTGTAGTAGAGAAAGAAAGTTTAGGTGGTATTTGCTTAAACTGGGGATGTATTCCTACAAAAGCATTATTAAAATCTGCTCAAGTATATGATTATTTAAAACATGTGGATGCCTATGGTTTAAAAGCTGAGGCTATTGATAAAGATTTTGATGCTGTTATCAAACGTAGTCGTGGTGTTGCTGAAGGAATGAGCAAAGGTGTTCAATTCTTAATGAAGAAAAACAAAATCGATGTTATTAACGGTTTTGGTAAAATTAAAGCTGGAAAAAAAGTAGATGTAACTGCTGAAGATGGTACTGTTACTGAATACAGTGCTGATCATATTATTATTGCAACTGGTGCTCGTTCTCGTGTATTACCAAGTTTACCTCAAGATGGAAAAAAAGTAATAGGATATAGAGAAGCTATGAGCTTACCAGAACAACCAAAATCTATGATCGTTGTTGGTTCTGGTGCTATTGGTGTTGAGTTTGCTCATTTTTACAATACAATGGGTACAGATGTAACTATTGTAGAGTACATGCCAAATATTGTTCCTGTAGAAGATAAAGATGTATCTAAACAAATGGAGCGTTCTTTCAAAAAAGCTGGTATTAAAGTAATGACTAACGCTTCTGTTGAGTCTGTTGATACTTCTGGTGATGGTGTAAAAGCTACCGTAAAAACTAAAAAAGGAGAACAAATTTTAGAAGCTGATATCGTTTTATCTGCTGTTGGTATTAAAACAAACATTGAGAATATTGGTTTAGAAGATGTAGGAATTATTACTGATAGAGATAAAATTTTAGTAAACGATTTTTATCAAACTAACATTCCAGGTTACTATGCTATTGGTGATGTAACTCCTGGTCCAGCATTGGCTCATGTTGCTTCTGCGGAAGGAATTACTTGTGTTGAAAAAATAGCTGGTTTACATACTGAAACAATCGATTATGGAAACATTCCTGGTTGTACTTATGCTACCCCAGAAATCGCTTCTGTAGGATTAACCGAAGAAAAAGCGATAGAGCAAGGTTACGATATTAAAGTAGGTAAATTCCCTTTCTCTGCCTCTGGTAAAGCAAAAGCTGCTGGTACTCCTGAAGGTTTTGTAAAGGTTATTTTCGATGCTAAATATGGTGAGTGGTTAGGTTGTCATATGATTGGTGCTGGTGTTACTGATATGATTGCTGAAGCTGTTTTAGGTAGAAAATTAGAAACTACTGGTCACGAAGTATTAAAAGCAATTCACCCTCACCCAACGATGAGTGAAGCGGTAATGGAAGCTGTGGCTGATGCTTATGATGAAGTAATTCACCTATAGGAATATAGTTTAAGAATATTTTTAAAAGCCTTGCAGATTAAATTCTGTGAGGTTTTTTTATGATTTGAGGTTTGAGGTTTGAGGTTTGAGGTTTGAGGTTTGAGGTTTGAGGTTTGAGGTTTGAGGTTTGAGGTTTGAAAGATACTTTTTAGAAAATACAATTATTAATTTTCCTGTTATAAAAAAGTTAAGAATAAAAACACTGAATACTAATAATTGATCAGTGATAACAGATCACTGAATAAGTAACTGTTGTCCTACAAAAATACTATTCGATTTTAAATTATTTTTCTCCTTTAATATAGACACGCTAATTCCATATTTTTTAGCAATACTATACAATGTATCACCAGATTTTACAATATGATACTTAGAAATATCAAGAGAATCTTCAGAAACTTGTTCTGGTACTTCACTCCTATTTAACACTTCATTTTTCTCCTTATAACCGATAACAATCTCATCTCCTACTTCAATAGAATCAAAATTCACCATGCTGTTCAAACGATATAATCGAGATAAATGCATATTATATTTTCTTGAAATACTACTTAATGTTTCTCCTTTCATAACTTTATGAGTTATTGTAGGATCATATTCTTCAACTATTTCTTTCTTTTTTGCTGCTTTTAATGGAAAGGTTTCAGAAACATCACCTGTAATTAAGTTCATATATGCTGTTTTTCCATCTAATAAAATAGGATCCCAACCTTCAGGCAATTTTTTATCCTGACTAAAAACAGTTCTGCTTACTAAAAGCATAAAAAAAATAATTTTCCACATACTTAATTATTTTAGTAAATAAATTATTCAAAACAAGTAAACCTCATTATTTTGAATAATCATCTTTTATTTTCGGAAGCTCTAATTTATAAATAACCGATACTGTTCTTACAACTATGATTACTATTGATGAAGCAATGAAAACTACATCTTCATGAACACCTAACTTTTGTAAAAAAAGATAAATTAAACCTCCTAACAAACAAGCCGAAGCATATATTTCTTTTTTAAAAATCAAAGGTACTTTTCTTGTTAAAACATCTCTAATAACTCCGCCAAAAACAGCTGAAATCATTCCCATTATTATCGCAATAACAGAAGGTAATTGATAATCTAACCCTTTTTGAAGACCTAATAAAGTAAACACACTAATACCAACAGTATCAAATAAAAAAAACGTTTTTCTTAAAGGCTCTATTCGCTTTTTAAATAAAAAAGTAAACAAAACCGCTATTAGAATAACCCAAACATAATTTAAATCACCAATCCAATTAATAGGATGCGCATTTATCAAAACATCTCTCAACATTCCCCCACCTACAGCTGTTACAAAAGCGATAATGATAACGCCAAATAAATCAAAGTTCTTTTTAGAGGCTACCAAAGCACCACTCACAGCAAAAGCAAATGTTCCTAATATATCTAAAATATAAATTACACTCATTTAGTTAACTCTTAACGTCTTTTTCATTACTTCTTAATTCTTCTTTATTTTTAATAAAAAACTTAAAAATTAAATTTAATAAATCATTTGCAAATTTGGCATACTCTTTTCTTTACTTTTGCACATTAAATAATATAATTTTGAAAAAAATACTTTTTTTAATTTTTATAGCCTCATCATTACAAGTTATTTCTCAAAAAACAAAAAGAATTAGAATTCTTTCTTCTGAAATAACAACTACAGATGAAGATAGGTATCCAGGTGCAACCGTTTTAATAAATAATGTAAAAGTTGCTCATGAAGGAGCTGTTTTAGACTGTAAACGTGCACTACTTTACAAAGAAAAAAACTTATTTAAAGCCGTTGGTGAAGTTGTGATTGAGCAAGGAGATAGCATTATTCAGTATTCTGATTTTGCTAATTATGATGCTAATACTAAAATAGCTAAATCTTGGGGAAATGTAGAAGTAAACGATAAAGAAATGAAGCTTACTACAGATACGCTTTATTTTGATAGAACTAAACAAGAACTTTTTTATCCTACCTTCGGAAAAATTAAAGACAAGAAAAATACGCTTACAAGTGATCGCGGGACTTATTATTTAGAAAGTAAAAAGTTTACCGCCAAAACTAGAGTGAATGTTGTAAACCCTGATAACAAACTAGAATCAGATCATTTAGATTATTATACCAACTCTAACTTAGCATATATTTACGGACCATCTACAGTTTATAATTTAAAAGACAGCACTAAAATTTATGCTGAAAAAGGTTTTTTCGATACCAATACAGATATATCTTACTTTGTAAAAAACGCCAAACTGTATTTAAAAAACAAAACAGTGGCAGCAGATAGTTTGTATTACGACAAACGTAAAGGTTTTGCTTCTGCTAACAACAAAATAAAAGTAATTGATACTATTCAAAACTCTGTAATTAAAGGTAATTATGCAGAAATTTTTGAGTTACAAGATTCTCTTTTTATTGTAAAAAAGCCGGTAGCAATTTCTATCATGGAAAAAGATTCTTTATATATTCATGGTGATACCATTTTAGTTACTGGAAAAAAAGATAATAGAATTATGAGAACCTATCATAATGTAAAAATCTTTAAATCTAACTTACAAGGAAAATGCGACTCCATACATTCTAATCAGGTTACAGGACTTACAAGAATGTTTAAAAACCCGATTTTATGGTCTGGTAAAAGTCAAATTACAGGAGATAGCATTCAGTTTTTAACAAATAAAGAAACCAATAATTTAGATTCATTACGAGTTTTACAAAACTCTTTCATCATTCAAAAAGACTCTATTGACCCAAATTATTTCAACCAAATAAAAGGAAGAAATATCTATGGTAAATTTATAGATAATGATTTACGAACCATGCTTGTAAAAGGAAATGCTGAATCGTTATATCATAGTAGAAATGAAGATACTCAAGTACTTGAAACTATTACCAAAGAAATAGCAAGTGATATTAAATTTGAATTAGAAAATAATGAAGTAGTTCAAACCACTTATTTCAAACAATCTGAAGGAAAAACCTATCCTCCATCTGAATTTCCTGAAGAAGAAAAAAAGTTCCAAGGTTTTATTTGGCGAGAAGATGAACAACCAAAAAAAATGGAAGACATCTTTATTAAAGACAAAGTAAGTGATAGTAAAACGGATACCAAAGACAAAAAAGTAAAGAAAAATAAAGCTGCAGAAAAAGCGAAAAAAATTCTTGAAGATGAATATTTAAAAAGAGATAAACTGAAAAAAGTAGACGAAGAAGAAGAATGAAAGAGGACTTTTTAAAATATCAAGGCCAAACAACTCCTCACCCACTTGGAATAGAAATCACAAGTGCTAAAGGAAGTTACATATATGATGCTAACAACAAAAAGTATTTAGATTTTGTTGCTGGTGTATCTGCTAATAGTGTTGGGCATTCTAATGAAGCAGTTAATAAAGCTATTACAGAACAATTACAAGCGTACACTCATGTAATGGTGTATGGAGAGTTTATTCAAGAACCACAATTAAACCTATGCAAAGCATTGGTAAACTCTTTACCTGACTCTTTAAATTCAGTATACTTAGTCAACTCTGGAGCAGAAGCAACGGAAGGAGCTTTAAAATTAGCTAAAAGATTTACCAATCGATATGAAATCATAGCTGCTAAAAATGCATATCACGGTAACAGTGCCGGTGCTATGAGTGTGTGTGGTTCTGAAGAACAAAACAGCGCTTTCAGACCTTTAATTCCTGGAACAAGATTCATAAACTTTAATAACGAAAAAGATCTAGAGAAAATAACTACTAAAACTGCGGGAGTTATTTTAGAAACTATACAAGGTGGTGCAGGATTTATTGAGCCTAAGAATGATTATCTAAGAAAAGTAAAAGAAAAGTGTGATGAAGTTGGTGCTTTATTAATTCTAGATGAAATTCAGACTGGTGTTGGTAGAACAGGTACTTTTTGGGGATTTGAAAACTATAATGTTATTCCTGATATTATTATTACAGGAAAAGGTTTAGGTGGCGGAATGCCAATTGGTGCTTTTATTGCTTCTTACGAAGTAATGGATACACTTAAAGAAAATCCTAAACTAGGTCATATTACTACATTTGGAGGACACCCATTAATTTCAGCTGCTGGTTTAGCAACCATCAATGAAATTAATGATAGAAATTTAACGAAAGAAGCCCTTCGAAAAGAACAGATAATTAGAGAACAATTAGCGTCTCATAGATTAGTAAAGGAAATTAGAGGAAAAGGATTAATGCTTTCCTTAATTATGGAGTCATCAGAAATTGCAGATACCGTAGTTTTAGAAGGCTTTAATCAAGGGCTAATTCTTTTTTGGTTACTCTATGAAAAGAGAGCTGTTAGAATTACTCCTCCGCTAACTATTTCAGAAAGTGAACTTTTAGAAGGTTGCAAAATTTTAACAAATATTTTAAACAATATCATAGATAAAGCCCCGTTATAATAATGTCTATAATTGATTGGGGATTTTTATTATTGACTATTAAAATCGGTTGGAAGTCTTTTTCTAACCGATTTTTATCTTTCTACAACGTTTTAGAAGCCCTAATACTAAGAAAATCAAGCATAAACATTTTTTGTAGAAACAAGTAAATTTTTATATTTTGTGAGACACAAATTTAGGTATATATGTCGACTGAAATTAAACGTCTTTTTGATTTTCCTTATTATCAATTAGAGAACTTTAACTTGCAAAAATCTCTAGTAACTAATTATAATGGAAATTGGAAAGCTACTTCAACCCAAGAGTACATTGATAAAGCGAATGCAATTAGTAGAGGGTTACTTAGGTTAGGAGTTCAACCAAATGATAAAATAGCTATCATTTCAACGAATAACAGAACTGAATGGAATATTTGTGATATAGGAATATTACAAACAGGAGCTCAAAACGTTCCTATTTATCCTACTATTTCTAAAGAAGATTATGAGTACGTATTAAATCACTCAGAATCTACCTACTGTTTCGTATCTGACGAAACAATTCTTGAAAAATTAAATCAAATTAAAGGAAATACTAAATTAAAAGCTGTTTATACTTTTGATGAAATTTCAGGAGAAACAAACTGGAATGAAGTATTAACTTTAGGAGAAGATAAAAGTAACCAAGACGAAGTTGAAGCTAGAAAGAATGATGTAAAACCTGATGATTTAGCTACTTTAATTTACACTTCTGGAACCACTGGACGCCCAAAAGGTGTAATGTTGTCTCACAACAATATTGTTAGTAATGTATTAAGTAGTGGTAAAAGAGTACCTTTAATTCAAGGAAAAGAGAAAGCTTTAAGTTTTCTACCAGTATGTCACATTTTTGAAAGAATGATCTTATACTTATATCAGTATTGTGGTATTTCTATCTATTTTGCAGAAGCTATTGATAAATTAAGCGAAAACGCTCAAGAAATCAAGCCAAATGTAATGACTGCTGTTCCTAGATTATATGAAAAGATTTACGATAAAATTTACGCTAAAGGAACCGATTTAACCGGTATAAAGAAAAAATTATTTTTCTGGGCTATTGAATTAGGTTTAATATATGAGCCATACGGTGCTAACGGATGGTTATATGAGAAAAAACTGGCTATTGCTCGTAAGCTTATTTTCTCTAAATGGCAAGCTGCTTTAGGTGGTGAGCTAAAATTAATGGTATCTGGTTCTGCTGCTTTACAACCTCGTTTAGCGAGAGTATTTGCTGCTGCTGGAATGCCTGTTATGGAAGGTTATGGTTTAACCGAAACTTCTCCTGTAATTTCTGTAAACGATCAACGTGATGGTGGTTTTAAAATTGGTACTGTTGGTAGAATTATAGATGGTGTTGAAGTTAAGATTTCTGAAGAAGATGAAATTTTAGTAAAAGGACCAAATGTAATGATGGGTTACTACAAAGATCCTGAAAAAACTGCTCAAGTTTTAAAAGATGGCTATTTCCATACTGGAGATAAAGGTAAAATTGAAAATGGTTTCTTAAGCATTACTGGGCGTATTAAAGAAATGTTTAAAACTTCTGGTGGTAAATATGTGATACCTACATTATTAGAAGATAAATTAAAGCAATCACGATTTATAGAACAAATTATGGTTGTTGGAGAAGGTGAAAAAATGCCTACTGCTTTAATTCAACCTAATTTTGAATTTGTAAAAGAATGGGCGAAGCGTCACAATGTTGAAGTTGGTTCTCTTGCTGATATTGCTGCTAATCCTAAGGTAATAGAGCGTTTACAAGAAGAAGTTGACGAATGTAACTGTCATTTTGGTAAATGGGAACAAATCAAACGTTTTACATTAACTCCTGAAGAATGGACTATTGATGGTGGGCATTTAACTCCTACCATGAAAATGAAGCGTAAAATAATCAAAGAGATATATACTGATTTATACGAAAAAATGTACGATAGATAAGATACTAACTATTTATTGCAATCATAAATTTAAGGTTACCTTCAAAAAAAGGTAGCCTTTTTCTTTACTCTTATTCTTTACTTCATAAAAAATTATTCTCAAAAGAAACAATAATCATATTTATAATAAACAACATTTATAAAACACAAAAGGCTGCATTTTTAATAAATGCAGCCTTTTGTTTATTTTACCAACCCATACCGTCTGGGTATTCAAAACATATACATGGTGCTGAAGGCTCTGGCGCCGAACATGGATAATTACAAATTATCCCTCCATTAATAGTTTCTTGTTGATTTTTTGTTAACTCTTTAACATCCTTAGTTTTTAAGATTTTTCTTAACATTATTAAAAGTTTTTAAATTTATTTCCATTAAATATAAAAAACTTATTCATAAGTTATTGATTTTCAGAAAAACTTAACACTCTACTCTTCCTCTGGTGGTGGATGACCATGAATATCCTCATACACCTCATCAAAATTATTTCTTAAATATGAATTTAATTTCTTTTTGTAATCATCCTGTAACCAGTCTATAAAATTATGTGTAGACTTACAAATACATTTAGAATACCTATGAATTCTATCGTCAATATCTCCAGATAATTTTTTAGCTAAAATAATAGCATCAAAAACATCTTCACTATTTTCAATACACATTCTAGCATGATGTTCTATCGATTTTTCTAATACTTTTTTTGAACTCTGACCAGATTGTATAGTATCTATGTATACTTTTTTTACATCAAAGTACAAATTTTCTTCCTTCGTATTAGCAAACTCCTTTTTAACAGCTTCTGGCAATTCATATCTGAAAGTACTCTCTATATCTTCATCTGTTAATAGATTATCCAGATAAAAATTAGGAGCTCTAAACATTTTTTGCCAATCTAAATCAGCTCCCCAAGGACCAAATCTATGGAAGTTATTCCCTAAATCAATTACATTAAACTCATTTTTATTCTTATAAATACGAGAACCACGACCAATCATCTGATAATATAGTGTTAGCGATTTAGTTGCTCTATTTAAAATAATTGACTGAACTGAAGGTTCATCAAATCCGGTCGTTAAAATACTAACCGATGTTATAATTGCATTTGGTGTTTGATTAAACCACTTTAAAATAGCATCACGCTCTTTTTTAGTATTGGTATTATCTAAATGCGCAATAGGTAAACCTGCTCTTTTAAAAGTATCGTATACATATAAAGATGTATTAATACCATTATTAAAGATTAAGGTTTTAGTATTTTTTGCTCTTTCTTCATATGCTTGCAATAATTTTGAAAGCATATTTGTATTTGTATATAAATCTTCAGACGATTTAACAGTATAGTCTCCGTTAGCCCCAACTTCAAGAGAAGTTAAACCAACATTATAAGAATATACATTTGCTTTTGCTAAAAATTCATTATTAATTAATGTAGCAATACTCTCCCCTGCAATAAGCTCATCATAATTATCTTTCATTGGCATTTTGATGTTTGAACTCAAAGGAGTTGCTGTTACACCTAAAACGAAAGATTTATTAAAAAACTTAAATAATTTAGTAAATGAATTGTAATGCGCCTCATCAATAATTACTAAACCAACATCAGAGATATCTAAAATATCATCATTCAAACGGTTGTTTAAAGTTTCTACCATTGCTACAAAACAATCAAACTCACCTTGATCGTCTAAACTAGCCTTACTATCAATAATTTTATTTTCAACACCAAACTCACCTAACATTCTTGCTGTTTGCTTACATAATTCTATTCGGTGCGTCATTATAAGTACTTTCTTCTTATAATGTTTAAGATACTGACGCGTAATCTCAGAGAAAATTACCGTCTTCCCTCCTCCAGTTGGTAATTGATATAATAAATGATAATTTTCAGGGGCATTTTCAAAGCTCTTAAAAATCTTATATAAAGCCTCTTTTTGATAGTTATATAAACTTTTTCCTACCTTATTTTTTGTCTCACTGTTACTCAAAAGCCTAATTTTTGTAAAGTTCAAAAATACAACCTATTTGTAAAAGCATTGGTATTATTTTATGATTTTTTCAAGATCAATTCTAGTTATGTCATAATGAGAAGCATGAACTACAGCTTCACCTCTACTAACTAACAGTAATTGAGGAGATTGATGTAACACTTGAAAAACATAACCAACCTCATTTGAGACGTCTCTAAAGTTTAATAAATCTAAATAATATACATCAATTTTATCACTTACAGATTCAGGAAAATTACTATCAAAATTTTTAATTACAGATCTACTTATAGCACAACGAGTTGAATGCTTAAATATTGCAGCTGGTTTTATTTTTGATTTTTCTTTTATCTCTTTAATTTGTTCTATTGATCGTAACGGAATCCAATTCACATTCGATTTTTGTTCTTTTTTATCTTCCTTTTCTGTTTTTCTAAACATATTTCCAAAAATACCCATACAAATGTTTTTAATTATTTCTGTAGTCGATAAACTACCTGTTTTCTTTCAATAAGACAAAAAGACATTGAAAAACAGTCTAAAAAAGACAAAATGACGGTTTTTTATCACTATTTTCAATTGGTATTGATTTTGCCATAAAGCAAATAAAAAAATAAAAAAATGAATTTTAATAACTTCACTATAAAATCTCAGGAAGCAATTCAACTTTCGCAACAAATAACTCAAGAGTATGGACATAATCAAATAGAAAATGAACATATTTTTAAGGCTTTATTTCAAGTAGATGAAAATGTTTTACCATTCATCTTAAAAAAATTAAATGTAAATATTGATTTGGTAAAACAAGTATTAGACAAACAACTAAATAGTTTTGCTAAAGTTAGTGGTGCGGAAATAATGCTATCTAGAGAAACGAATAAAACGTTAAATGATGCTTCTATTTTAGCTAAAAAAATGGAAGATGAGTATGTTTCTGTAGAACATTTAATATTAGCTATTTTTAACTCTAAAAGTCAAATAGCACAACTTTTAAAAGATCAAGGAATTAAAGAAAAAACCTTAAAAGCGGCTATTGATGAACTTAGAAAAGGAAACAGAGTTACTTCTCAAAGTGCAGAAGAATCATATAACTCTTTAAATAAGTATGCTAAAAATTTAAACAAGTTAGCACAAGACGGAAAATTAGATCCAGTTATTGGTAGAGATGAAGAAATCAGACGATTATTACAAATTTTATCTCGTAGAACTAAAAACAACCCGATATTAGTTGGTGAACCTGGAACAGGTAAAACAGCTATTGCAGAAGGTTTAGCACACAGAATAATTCGCGGAGATGTTCCTGAAAACTTGAAAGATAAACTAATTTTTTCTTTAGATATGGGAGCTCTAATTGCTGGTGCTAAATTTAAAGGAGAATTTGAAGAGCGCTTAAAAGCTGTTGTAAAAGAGGTTACTGCTTCTGAAGGCGATTTGGTTTTATTTATAGATGAAATTCACACCTTAGTTGGAGCTGGTGGCGGACAAGGTGCAATGGATGCTGCAAATATTTTAAAACCTGCCTTAGCCCGTGGAGAACTACGTGCAATTGGTGCTACTACACTAGATGAATATCAAAAATACTTTGAAAAAGACAAAGCTTTAGAGCGTCGTTTTCAAAAAGTAATGGTAGACGAACCTGATACAGAAAGTGCTATTTCAATTTTACGTGGAATTAAAGAGAAATATGAAACTCATCATAAAGTTAGAATTAAAGATGAAGCTATTATTGGGGCTGTTGAACTTTCTCAACGTTACATTACTAGTCGATTTTTACCAGACAAAGCTATTGATTTGATGGATGAGGCAGCTGCTAAATTAAGAATGGAAATTAACTCAAAACCAGAAGATTTAGATGTTTTAGATAGAAAAATAATGCAACTTGAAATTGAAATAGAAGCCATTAAAAGAGAAAATGACGTTGTAAAATTAAAAGCTTTAAATGCTGATTTAGCTAATTTAAAAGATGATCGTAATGAAATTAATGCAAAATGGCAATCTGAAAAAAGTGTTGTAGACGCTGTACAGTCTTTAAAAACAGATATAGAAAATTTTAAACTAGAAGCAGAAAAAGCAGAACGTAATGGTGATTATGGTAAGGTTGCCGAACTACGTTATGGTAAAATTAAAGAAGCGCAAGAAGCTTTAGAAAAGCAGCAAACAATATTAGCTAATCAAGACGAAAACTCTCTTATTAAAGAAGAAGTTACCTATGATGATATTGCTGAAGTGGTTGCTAAATGGACAGGAATACCTGTTACTAAAATGCTACAATCGGAACGTGAAAAGTTACTTCGCTTAGAAGACGAATTACATAAACGTGTTGTTGGTCAGGAAGAAGCTATTGAAGCTGTTTCAGATGCGGTAAGAAGATCAAGAGCTGGTTTACAAAATCCTAACAAACCTATTGGTTCATTCTTATTTTTAGGAACTACAGGTGTTGGTAAAACTGAATTAGCTAAAGCATTGGCTTCTTATTTATTTGATGATGAAAATGCGATGACTCGTATTGATATGAGTGAATACCAAGAACGTCATTCTGTAAGTAGATTAGTAGGTGCCCCTCCTGGATATGTTGGTTATGATGAAGGTGGACAACTTACCGAAGCTGTTAGAAGAAAGCCTTATTCCGTTATATTACTAGATGAAATTGAAAAAGCACATCCTGATACTTTTAATATATTATTACAAGTGTTAGATGAAGGTAGATTAACTGACAATAAAGGACGTGTTGCAGATTTTAAAAACGCTATAATTATCATGACTTCTAACATGGGAAGTCATATAATTCAAGAGAAATTTGAAAACATGAAAGGGGACATCGATACAACTATGGACTTAGCTAAAGGTGAAATTTTAGGGTTGCTAAAACAAACGGTACGTCCTGAATTTTTAAATAGAATTGATGATATTATTATGTTTACTCCACTATCAGAAAATAACATAAAGAGTATTGTTTCACTACAATTAAATAGCGTTAAAAAAATAGTAGCAGAACAAAATATCACTTTAGATGCTACACAAGAAGCGATTAAATATTTATCTAAAAAAGGATATCAGCCTGAGTTTGGAGCCAGACCAGTTAAACGTGTGATTCAAAAAGAAGTTTTAAACTTACTTTCTAAAGAAATTCTTGCAGGTAAAGTAACTAATGATAGTGTTATTTTATTAGATGCTTTTGATGATAAGCTAGTTTTTAGAAAACCTGCTAGTGACGAAGAAGAATAGTTTATAAATACATAGGATTGGTTAATTAGTTAGAAAGCTGACTGAGAATTTTAAACATTTTCAGTCAGTTTTTCTTGTATTACAAGACACTTGAAAGTCGAGCTATAAATGTTTCTGAGACAAAACTGACAACAAATCCCATCGCAACTATTGACAGTATTCCTATTAATAAATTTTTAACCAATTGGTTTTTTCTTTCTTTAACTGCATCAATCTTTATCTTTTCTAAAAGTTCTGGAGATGCTTTCTTTGTTATTATAACTCTTGATTTTTTTCTTCTTTTTTCTTTTAAAATATCCTTTCTCTGAAAAAGATTTTTTCTCTCCTTTCTAACTGAATTGTTTTTTAATGAATTTGCTGCACCTTGTGCGCTCATACCAGCTCCTACCATAACTTAATTTTTTATTTTATTAGTAGCAGTGTAAATGGTATTGTTACAAAAAAAATAAAAGACAGTTTAAAAAAACTGTCTTTTATTTTTTAATTAGAGACTGATTTTGAAAGTTAAAGCACACAACTTCCAAAATCGTTTCTTTATGTTAAAATTGCGTATTCTTTTTTTAGATAAGAGGTAAACTCTTAAAATGATTGATCATCAAAAAAGCTAAAGCTACCATTACAACTGTAGTTATAGCTGCATACTTAACATAATAGAGGATTCTAGTGGTTTTCATAATCTATTTTTAAAAATTAAAAAAAAATTTAAAATGGTCTAATAATAACCGATTCAAAATTTAAATTGTTATAATCTATTTCATTTTTTGCGGTGCAAATATATGGATTTTACAATATAAATTCGTTTTCATAGTATACTATTTCAACCCCGTTCTACATTTAATACATTTTAAACTAAAAATACCCTACGTTATTTTAATAAAAAATTAATTTTTAATGTAAAAACATTCTCTTTCACAAAAAAATAAGGTGAATAACTAATACTATTTATTAGTTATTCACCTTATTTTTAATCTGTTTTAATCTCAGTACTAATACTCTATTTTATCATCTTTTTCAGACCATTTCTGAAAAGGTTCTAAAGCAATATCTCTACCTACTTGTTCAAAAGGAATACTTCTTTTTTCATATGGTAATGGTATTTCTTTATAAATGAACTCGTCGTCAAATCCTATGTTTGCGGCATCTACTTGATTACTTCCGTAGTAAACCTTATCAGGACGCGCCCAATAAATAGCTCCTAAACACATTGGACATGGTTCACATGAAGTGTAAACAACACAACCATCTAATTGAAATGAACCTAAATTTTTACACGCATCTCTAATTGCTGTTACTTCCGCATGAGCTGTAGGATCATTCGTAGATGTAACTTTATTATTACCCCTACCAACAATTTCACCATCTTTTACAATGATACAACCAAAAGGACCTCCCTCATTGTTTCTCATACCTTTTAAAGCTGCCTTAACAGCTTCACTCATATACTCTTCGTGTTTACTCATGGTTTTTATTTTAAATATAAAAAAAGGACGGCAAAAGTAGGTTATTTCTTTAAAAAAATTAGTGTTGATGAATTATTATTTTACAAAGCAAATTCATTTTTTAAAACTCCTACCTGTCTTCTTTTCCAAAAAATTGCATCTTTCCAACGAGATTCTGCCCCATAGAATAAATCTTTATGCTTTACATAATGTTTCCAAATAGAATTAATTTGTGAGGTATACACCTCAGAAAATCGATAAACTTTAGCAATATCATATTCTTTTATAAAATTAAAATGCTTTAATAATTCTGTAACTTGCATTGCACATGCCATTGCATTAAACATTCCTTGAGATGATAATGGATCAAAACTAATAGCTGCATCGCCTAAAACCAACCATTGCTTACCTGCAACTTTATCTAATTTTGTCGAATTAGCACTCACTGTTCCATGAAACTGAAGCTGATCAATGGCTTTTTCTACATATGAATAAATCCGTTTATTCTTCTTTATCAATTCTAAAAAAGAGTCTATATTTTTAAAAATACTTTTTTCAAACAGATCAGCATCTGTTTGATACGATAATACTCTTTGATTATTTGGCAATACCGCAGTATACCACCAACCATTTTCATCTGAAACAATCGTACTCATAGCATTCTCTTCTTTATTAGGAAGTGTTATCCAACAAGAAATCAATGCATCTAATGAAGTTCGTTTAATTTGTAAACTCTTTGCAAAATGAGCACTACGCCCTGTGGCATCAATTACAAAATCTGCATTAAAAATAGTTGTTGTTCTATTTTTTAAATCATCAGACTTACAAGTAACTTTCCATAAATTATCTTCAAAAATACTGTTAAAAAAACGAAGTCCCCAACAACAAGTGACTCCTTTCTCTATTGCTTTATCTCTTAAATAAACCTCAAACTTTTTTCGATCTAAACTTTTAGAAAACCCATCAGGGTTTCTTAAATGATCTACAATTTGAACGCTATCATTACCCCAATAAGATTGCATTCCTAAATTATTTATAAACAAAGATTTTTGTGTTTCTTCATCAGGCAGTAATTGTAACTTATTAAGTATACGTTGAGCTGCAGGAGCCAAAGACTCCCCTACTTTATCAGCAGGAAGAGCTAGTTTATCCACAACCGTAACCTTAAAACTATCTGCTAAAGAAATGGCAGCAATGCAACCTGCAATGCCGCCACCTATAATTAATATTTCAGTTTTATAATTATTCAATTTATTTAGGAATATATCTTGTAAAACGTGTCATTTTCTCTGGAATACCAACTTCTTTTAATTTTGTTTCTGGATGTTGTAATGAAGTGGATTTGTTTATTTGATGCATCTTAGATGCTATTAAACTTACCAGATTTTTTACATTTTTAGTTTCATAATTATCTTTAATTAACTCATGTTCTATTAACTCTAGTAAATGATCTTTGGTACTCTCTAATAAAAACTGCTCATTTAATAAATGTTCCTCTGATAATTTTTGCAACGTAACATCTAATAATTTTTGAGAAGCTTCATCAAATTTATCATTATCGCTTAAAATATGTTCAAGTTCATGCTTAGTTAAAGCTAAAAGTGCTTCTTCTTGCTCTTTTGTAGGTGCAATACCAACTTGCATTTCTTTTGGAAAATTAGTATCATTTGCAACTCCTGGACGCTTTTGTACAACTGCTAACTTGTCAAAATATTTAATCATACAGTTAATTTGATTTGTGTAAGTTGGAGCCTCTCCATCTAATGGTAAATCACCTAACCAATCTGCTCTACTAGCAAAAGCTTCCATTCTTGTTTCTTCAGATAAATTGGTATCCAAAGTTTGTTCGTACCTTTTCTCATCTAAGATATTGTTAGGAACTCTTGCTGGCCAAAATGTAGGTAAATACGGATCATACTCTGTAGTATAACCATCTCTACAACTTGCAGTATCTGTTTGCCACGGAATAGCCATCCAACGAGTAATACCTCCTGCAACTTGTCCTCCTAAAATAGGACCTTTAGCTAAAGGAAGTATGTCATTATTCATTGTAGGCCCATAATAAATAGCATTTACTGGAGGCGTTTTAGGCGCATGTTTTACTCTAAAAGGTGCCATATACATACCTGATGAACGCATAGGCCAAGTCATTTCACAACCAGGATGAAAAGCATCTGCTAAACAAAAATCCATAGCTGCTTTAGTCAACATATCTGGCTGTTCTGAAACTGGTAAATCATCGATTCCTTTAGGTTCTGGTTTAAAAGGACATCCTTCTCTATCAATATAATCTGCATCAAAATCACCAGTTACCCACTGATCTAAAAATGATAATTGTAAATCGGATAACGTAGCATTTTGACGAACAGAACCTGTAGAAGGAATACTAATAGCATCTCCATACAACCAAGGCCATAATTGAGGTGCTGTAGCCCCTTTTACATCTATTCTTCTAAAATTATTAGAAATAGTTCTTCTCATTTCAAGAAAAGCTGGTGATGGATTGCCTAATTTCTTAATCCATTCACTTGTTGTGTAATTAAACTGACCTCCAAAACCGAAACCTCCTGCAAAACCAGCATTCACCCATTGTAAATCGGTCATGCGTTGAAAGATTGGTAAAATATCTTTGGTAAAAGAAGGACGTATTGGACGTGCTAACATTCCTGATTTTACAGCAACATCACGCATTAAATCCCACATAGTACGTACAGATTTCTGCATAGGTGCATAATCTGGTGGCGCACAAACCACCCACGCAGGATCTACTTTTAATTTTACTCCTTGATACTCTACTTCTGCTGTTACAGGTCCATCAGAAGTATCATCATACCATCCTTCATTATTGGCAAAAGTAATGGCTATATCTCCATTTATATTTTCTGATTTACCATGACCTCCTAACATTATTAAGCGACCTTTTTCATCGGTACGCATTTCTCCTAGATACACTTTTTCTGATAAAAATTCACCTTCAAATCGAGGTCCATTAACTACACTAGTACCTGAAATAGATTGCGCTTTTCCATCAATTAAAAGAGAACTTCTATCACCAACATTAATATTTCTCAAAAAAGAAGGAGGAGCATCTGCTGCTTCAGGAATATCTAATGCTAACTGAAATTGATACCAAGATGCTTTTTGATTTGCTAAATGACTATGCCAAGTTATAATTGCATTATCTGCTGTTAGTTCTTTAACCGCTTTACCAGCTGCATTAAAACCATAAATCCTAAACTGTGCCGCTTGTCTTTTTAAAGCACCTACTGAATCTCTATAAGCATATGGATCTTCTTTTGCCACTGGATCATCAACTAAAGGACCTAAAAAATAATCATTTTGACTATTACCAACTCTCATCACTCCAATAGGCGGATAAATACCTGCAGTAACAATACAATCATCATCTTCATCTGTATTTCCTTCAAATTTTGGACTTCTTTCTTTTGGTTCTTGCAGTTGTTGTCCGTTTGCTTGATGACGAGCTTCTGCACTTGCTGCATACACTACTTTTCTTACAGCTGCAATAGATCCTAATGGCTCGTGCTCTGGTAAAGTCCTCCAAATATTAAAGGCTAAATTAGTTCCAAACTCTGCTTGTCCAATACTCGCAACATCTTGCTGAGGAAGATGAAGTTTTGCAATACATATATATGGACTTTCTTCTTCACTCCATACCACCTGAGCATCATCTAAAGGCATTGTTTGATCATTGGTTCTCAACTGAATCTCAAACCTAAAAGTCGCTTCTTGTTTTAATAATCTTCTTTCTAAATCAATTGCCAAATAATTGTTCTCATCAAAAGGCACTCCTTGATAAGCATCTTCTGGTACCAATCGATATTTTACAATTTGATTATCACCCAATTTAAAAGGTAAAATTGCCCAATAATTAGCACTTAAAACACTACCTTCTTCCTTAGTCATTGCTTTTAAAATGCCAGCAAGTTCAGGATGTTTATCAATATATGAATCGTAATCTCTATCTATAACTCCTGCTGTGGTAAAACTACACATCTGTTTGGCATCACTTGCAAAAAAACGATCTATGTTTTGAAAAATAAAATCTGCATTGGTTCCTTCTCCTAACAACTTAGGACCTTCAACTCCAAACAATTTTAAACCTACTCCTAAAGTAGAATGCAAATCTGGAGAAGTTGGCGAGGTATCACTAGAAAAACGAACAGCACATTCATAAGAATTTCCTGAAAAAATCCCTAGTTTAAATTTATCGTCAATATCTTTATTAATTACAAAATTTCCATAAGCAATTCCGTGCTGCTTTCTAAAAACTGCTCTTTCTGCTGGTTGTTGTCCTTTTTCAATTCGAGTTTTTTGTCCCATTTCTACAAACATTTCTTTTAAACGTTTGGTTATAGTTTCAATATTGCTATCACAATTCCAGCATGAAGATGATTGTTCTTTTGAAGATTTAGTCATTTTAAATTTATTTTTTAGATAGTTAGGTTATTCCTATCTAAAAATAATTAATTAATCATTTCATTATTTTTTAAAAATCATGAGCGTTTTATTTTTAGGCATGAAGCACTTAAAATGTCTATTAACTGTAAAGAAATAACTATTACTAAGATTTTGATATTCATTTATATTTTAATTATTTTGCGTTTATGGTAAATCCGTACGATGACATATTTGGAAATAATGAAAAAGAAAATACAAAAGAGCAATCTAAAACGAAAAAGATTTCAGAATTAGAAATTAATCACGATATTCAGTTTGTTACTAATGGAAAAGAATTATTAGATGAAGTTTTAGATAATATTGAATTATTTAACACACAAGTTGAGCCTTTCTCTCAACTATTAACTTTAACAAGTGCCATAGACCACAAAGTAACTAAAAACATTTTTAGTTTATTTATAATAGCAAATGATCCTCACGACCAAAAGAGTTTAAAAAAGGAGCGTATATATTACAACTTATTAAAACAAAAGTTCAGTTCCATTATTTTACCAATGTCGGAATTAGCTAAAATACATTTGCAAACTGTTATACAATTTAATAATGATATAGGAAATGATTATTATTCAGTTGAAAAAACAGATAAAAAAGTAAAGCTCGATAAATTAGAAGTTATGGAAGCTATTAACAGACAAAGAAGGATTTTAGGAAATGCTGCTAGTGATTTAGAAATTCTAAAAGATGGAATAGAAAAAACAGAAAGTCGTATAAAAAAATATATCAACGTAGGAGGAATTGACAACATTTCTAGAGCTGAATATGAAGTTATAACTCAAAAAACTTCTAAATTAATATCTGGTCAAAACCATAAATTTGATTATACCTTTTTTAATATTAATATATTTGATAAAACGGCAATTACTTTAGGTGTTTATATGAAAAAAACGACATCTCAATATTTAGACAAACTAAAAGAAGTTTTTTAAAACACAGGTATTGTGTAGTAAAAAAAAAGCTGTAAGCCAATCACTTACAACTTTTTAAAACTCTTATTTTATCTGAATATTTATTTTAAACTTCCAGTCATATCTACTGGCTTAACCCAAGCGTCATACTCTTCTGCCGTAACATAACCTAAATTTACTGCTTCTTCTTTTAATGTTGTACCATTTGCATGTGCAGTATTAGCAATTTCAGCTGCCTTATAATATCCTATTTTAGTATTTAAAGCTGTCACTAACATTAATGAGTTATTTACTAATTCATTAATTCTTCCGTGGTTTGGTTCTATACCAGCCGCACAATTTTCATCAAACGATTTACATGCATCTCCAATTAATTGCGCAGATTGTAAAACATTTGCTGCCATCATTGGTTTAAATACATTTAATTCGTAGTGACCTTGTGTTCCTCCAACAGTTACTGCTACATCATTCCCCATAACTTGTGCACAAACCATAGTAATAGCTTCTGCTTGTGTTGGGTTAACTTTACCTGGCATAATTGAAGAACCTGGCTCGTTTGCAGGAATAATTAATTCTCCAATACCTGAACGAGGACCTGAAGCCATTAAACGAATATCATTTGCTATTTTATTTAAAGAAACAGCTAATTGTTTTAATGCTGCGTGTGTTTCAACTAAAGCATCGTGTGCTGCTAAAGCCTCAAATTTATTCTCTGCAGTTATAAAAGGTAAACCTGTAAAGTCTGCAATATATTTAGCTACTAACACATCATAACCAGCAGGAGTGTTTAATCCTGTTCCTACAGCTGTTCCTCCTAATGCTAATTGACTTAAATGTGCTAATGAATTTTTTAATGCTTTTAAACCGAAGTTTAATTGAGCTACATAACCAGAAAACTCTTGACCTAAAGTTAATGGAGTTGCATCCATTAAGTGTGTACGTCCAATTTTTACAACATCTTTAAATGCTTCTGATTTTGCTTGTAATGTATCACGTAATTGTTCAACACCTGGAATAGTAACTTCTACTACTTTTTTGTAAGCAGCAATATGCATTCCTGTTGGAAAAGTATCATTTGACGATTGAGATTTGTTTACATCATCATTTGGTTGAATCGTTTTCTCTCCCTCACCTATTTTTTTCCCAGCAATCTCATGGGCTCTGTTTGCAACAACCTCATTTACATTCATGTTACTTTGCGTACCAGAACCAGTTTGCCATATAACTAATGGAAATTGATCATCGTGTTTACCTGCTAAAATTTCATCACAAACCTGAGCAATTAAATCACGTTTTTCTTCAGCTAACACTCCTAATTCTGCATTTGTATAAGCAGCTGCTTTTTTTAAGTAAGCAAATCCATATACTACTTCTAAAGGCATTGTTCCTGCAGGACCAATTTTAAAATTATTACGAGAACGTTCAGTTTGTGCTCCCCAATACTTATCAGCAGGTACTTTTACCTCACCCATCGTGTCTTTCTCGATTCTATATTCCATTTGTTGTATTATTGTTTTATATAGTTTTCAAATTTAATAAAACTACAAGAATTGACGTTGCAAATACTTACTGAAAGTTGAAAGATTTTTATTTTGTTAACAAACTTATAACGACAAGAATAAATACCGATTTCTTCTATTTTTGTTTTTTAAAAGTAATCTTTACTTAAAAGAAAGCTAATTAAACTTTTAAAAAACAAAAACTTACTACCTATTTAACACAAAAACTTAATACTTTTAATAATATATAATCAAATGTAAATAATCTAGACTCCTTTTAAACAAAAAATATTTACAGCAAAACCCTTACAAAAAGAAAAATAAATTCTATTTTTGCAGACAAGTAATTTTACAAAGAAAGACAGATGTTAAATTTTTCAGAATTTTCAGGATTAGTATTATTTATGTTCATATTTACAACTGGTTTTTGGTTGTTAATATTCTTGTTAACGTTTGTAGTTCCTTATTGGATTGGTGGAACAATCTGGGAAAATTTAAAGTTAAAAAGAGAAGCTAAAAAAGCAGCAGAAGGTAAATAATAGTTTTTTTAAAAACTAATCAACAATATAAATCAAAAGGCTCACATTTAAATGTGAGCCTTTTGATTTTTTCATCTTTTTCAAAGTATATTTGCAACATGAATGCATTAGAGCCACTATTCGATACGCTAAAACAAAGTATTGAAGATAATAATTTTGTTAAACTTACTCTTAGTAAAGTAATTAGCAAAAGTTTTAAATTACAAAATGTTTATGTTCGATTTGTAAAAATTAAAAACGAAGATTTTTTTCAGTTTACTTACAGACATAATACATATGATGAAACTAAAAACTTCAAACTAGAAGATTGTATTATCGAACTAGAAAATCTATTGTTACAAAAGTTTAAAGCAGCTACTCTTTTTACTTTAGAAAAAGATTTTTTAGTGTTTGTTTCCAAGAAGAAAAAAATAAGCTTTAAAGAAAACCCTCCGAGTTTTAAAAATAAACTTCCAGAAGTACACGATAAGCCAAAAGAAAAAAGGGCTCAACTTGGAAAGTACTTACATTTTTTAGGCATTACAGATGTTAATAACAATGTAATTCCTAAAATGGCTGATAAATACCGTCAAATAAATAAGTATTTAGAAATTATTGAAGGTTTATTATCTTCTGTAGATACCAATAAACAATTACAAATTGTTGATATGGGGTCTGGAAAAGGGTATTTAACTTTTGCTTTGTATGATTATTTAGTAAACATTAAAAAATACAATGTTACTGTTACTGGTATTGAATTAAGAGAGTATTTAGTTGATTATTGTAATGATATTGCTAAAAAATGTGAGTTTAACGACTTGAACTTTATAGCACAATCTATTCAAGAATATGATAATGACAAAATAGATATTTTAATCGCACTTCACGCTTGCGACACTGCTACTGACGATGCTATTTACAAAGGTTTAGTGGCTAAATCTGAATTAATTATTTGCGCTCCTTGCTGTCATAAACAAGTTCGTCAACAAGTTAAAGGAAAAGAGCAAGAAAGTCCTTTATTGAAATTCGGAATCTTTAAAGAGCGTCAGTTTGAAATGATTACAGATACTATTAGATCTTTAATTTTAGAGAAGTTTAATTACAACACCAAAGTTTTTGAGTTTATAAGCAATGAACATACTCGAAAAAACGTAATGTTAATTGGTAGTAGATCAAAAAAGAAGAAAGATATAGAAGCTATTGATAAAAAAATAGAGAGTTTAAAAGAAATGTATCATATAGATCATCATTATTTAGAAACACTATTGTAGTTTTTACCAATAACAAAAAGATATTTTTAAAGCTAGAAACTTGGAGACTTCTTCAAGCTTCTAGCTTTTAACTTTCAATTTTATACCATTAAACTAAGTTCCCTGAACTTACTAATTTTTATCCTTAATAACTTTCCTACTTTTTAAAACACTTTACTATTTTCATTTCCCGTAAATTCCGTATTTTTATGGGCTCTAAAAGAAGGAATTTGTTATTACATTTATCAATACATAATTACGCTTTAATAGATCAACTATCTATTAATTTTTCTGAAGGTTTATCTATAATTACAGGTGAAACAGGCTCGGGTAAATCAATACTTTTAGGAGCTTTAGGACTTGTATTAGGTAATAGAGCTGATTTGGGCTCTTTAAAAGACAGCACAAAAAAGTGTGTTGTTGAAGCCGAGTTTAATATAGAAAATTATGTTCTAGAAAGCTTTTTTACTGATAATGATTTAGATTACGAACATCATACCATCATCAGAAGAGAAATTTTAGCTTCTGGTAAATCTAGGGCTTTTATAAATGATACTCCTGTTACCTTAAGTGTGTTAAATGTTCTAAAGTCTAAATTAATAGATATTCATTCACAGCATCAAACATTACAATTATCTGATAATAAGTTTCAGTTTACTGTAATTGATGCGCTAGCAAAAAATGAAAAAAGAATAGCTTCTTATAAACGAGGCTTAAAAAAATACAATACATTACAAAAAGAACTTCAGCAACTTAAAGATAATCAGGAAACTGAAAATCAACAATACGAATACAATCTACATTTATTTAAAGAATTAGAAGAAGCTGATTTTCAACCGAATGAACAACAAGATTTAGAGCAAAAACTTGATGCTTTAAATAATGTTGAAGATATTAAGTTGAATTTATCTGAAGCTATACAAATAGCTACAAATGAAGAAGCTGGAGCTCAAAACCTATTACATTCTTTAGAAAATAATCTTCAGAAAATTAGTTCTTTTGATCCATTATATGAAAATTTATCGAGTCGTATTACAAGTATCAAAATTGAATTAGATGATGTAGTTGGAGAACTTGAAAATGCTAATGAATCTGTTGAATTCAATCCTACTGAACTAGAAAAAATTAATGATCGCTTACAATTAATGTACGCGCTTCAAAAAAAGCATATGGTTAGTAGCATTGAAGAATTATTAGTAATACAAGAAAGCTTAACTGAAAAAGTTGGTAATGTTGAAAATGCTACTGAAATCATTACTAAAAAAGAAAAAGAAGTACAAGAAGTAGCGAATAAACTAGACGAAGTAGCCAAATTAATAACCAAAGCAAGAAATAAAGCCATTCCTAATTTAAAGAAAGAATTAGAGTTTTTATTATCAGAACTAGGAATGCCAAATGCTCGATTCTCTATAGAATTAAGTGATTCTGAAACCTACAATACTAATGGTAAAGATGATTTACAATTTTTATTTTCAGCTAATAAAGGAGGTAGTTTTGGAGAATTGAAAAAGGTAGCTTCTGGAGGTGAATTATCAAGAATAATGTTATCTGTAAAGAAAATTTTATCTGAAAACATAAAGTTACCTACCATTATTTTTGATGAAATTGACACCGGTGTTTCTGGAGAAGTATCAAATAAAATTGCACATATTATGCAACAAATGAGTAATTATATGCAAGTAATGGCAATTACACATTTACCTCAAATTGCTTCTAAAGGTGCGTCTCACTATAAAGTATATAAAGAAGAGAAAAAAGGAATAACAACATCTAACTTAAAACAACTAACTAAAGAAGAACGAATTGTAGAAATTGCAGAAATGCTAAGCGGAAAAGATATTTCTGAAAGCGCATTAATTCATGCAAAAGAACTTTTAAATTAAGTGTTTTATGAGTGATAATAGAGCTGAAAACCTATTTTTTGAAGCAGATCAATTAATAGATGAAAATAAAATTATAGAGGCTAAAGAAATGTTATACGAAATTATAGCTGAATTTCCTGATTATGGTAGAGCTCATAATCATTTAGGATGGCTATATAATATTAAGTTTAACAATTACCCTAAAGCCAAAAGACATTTAGAATTAGCTGTAAAGTTTGCACCAGATTATCATGCTGCTTATAGTAATTATGCTTATTTATTAATTGATATGAATATGTATGATGACATGATTAGTTTTGGAGAAAAAATAGTTCGTACTTCTGTGGTAGATAAATCAACTATTTTAAACAAAATGGGACAGGCGTATGAATTAAAAGGCGAAATTATGGAAGCCCATAAACATTATAAGCTTGCAGTTAAAGAAACTTTAAACAATAAAGCCTTAGATGCTATTTATGCATCTATAAACAGAGTGAAAGGAAAAATGAGTTTCCTTCAGAAATTGAGATTAATAAACCAATAATAAATAACAAAATGTACAATTTATTAAAAGGAAAAAAAGGAATTATTTTTGGAGCTTTAGATCAAAATTCTATTGCTTGGAAAGTAGCTGAAAGAGCCCATGAAGAAGGTGCCGAATTTGTTTTAACTAATGCTCCTATCGCTTTACGTATGGGACAATTAAATGAATTAGCTGAAAAAACTGGTTCACAAATAATTCCTGCTGATGCAACATCTATGGATGATTTAGCAAATCTTGTTGAGAAATCTATGGAAATTTTAGGTGGTAAATTAGATTTCGTATTACATTCAATTGGTATGTCTGTTAATGTACGTAAAGGAAAACATTACACAGATCCTAAATACGATTTTACTACTAAAGGCTGGGATGTATCTGCCGTTTCTTTTCATAAAACTATGAATGTGTTATACAACAAACAAGCCATGAACGAATGGGGTAGTATTGTTGCATTGACTTACATGGCGGCACAAAGAGTTTTTCCTGATTATAATGATATGGCTGATAACAAAGCTTATTTAGAATCTATTGCTCGTAGTTTTGGTTATTTCTTCGGAAGAGATCACAAAGTACGTGTAAATACAATATCACAATCTCCTACTCCAACAACAGCTGGTCAAGGAGTTAAAGGATTTGACGGTTTTATCAGTTATGCTGAAAAAATGTCTCCTTTAGGTAATGCTACTGCATTAGAATGTGCAGATTATACTATTACATTGTTTTCTGACCTTACTAAGAAAGTAACACTACAAAACTTATTTCATGATGGAGGTTTTTCTAACATGGGAGTTAGTGATGCAGTGATGGAACGTTTTGCAGAAGAATAATACTAACTAAATAATCGAATGCAAATCAATTTGATTTGCATTTTTTATTGAAAAATTTTTGGGATGAGTAGACTAAAACAAATAGAAGAAGAATTAAAGTCTTTACAAGACAAATTGGATAAACACGAATTGTATTCGGTGTTAAATGAACTAGAGGATGTGAAAGCTTTTATGGAAGAACATGTTTTTGCTGTTTGGGATTTTATGTCGCTTTTAAAAGCTCTACAACAACAACTTACATGTGTAAGCATACCATGGAAACCTGTTGAAAGCTCTGTTACTGCTCGTTTTATCAATGAAATTGTTCAGGGTGAAGAAACTGATGTTAATGAAAACGGAGTAACCAAAAGTCATTATGAAATGTACATAGATGCCATGAATGAGATTGGTGCAAGTACATCTCAAATAAACAGTTTTATTAAACAAGTCACAGATATTGAATCAATTAAAACTCTTTTAAATGAATATAATATTGCTGAAGAAACCAAAAATTTTGTCAATTTTACATTTGATGTCATAAAAACAAGAAAACCACATATTATTGCGGCTAGTTTTACGTTTGGTAGAGAGGACATTATTCCTGATATGTTTTTAAACATCATTAAAAAAGCAGAAATAGAAGAAGATAAAGAGTTTGTAAAACTGAGTTATTACCTTCATCGTCATATAGAATTGGATGGTGATGAACATGGTCCATTAGCACTTCAAATGATTGCTGAATTATGCGGTGATGATGATGAAAAATGGAATGAAGTATCAACTTATGCAAAAGCTTCTATTTTAAAACGTATTGAATTATGGGATGGTATCTCCAAAAAAATTAAAAATCCTATTCTAGCATGACGGAAATTCGTTTATCGTTAATTATTCCTGTTTATAACCGACCAGATGAAATAGAAGAACTTTTAGAAAGTTTTACCAAACAAGATTTTCAAAAAGAATATGAAATAGTAATTGTTGAAGATGGTTCTTCATTAACATCTGAAGAAATCGTTCAGAAATATAAAAAGCAATTAAATATTACTTATTTCTATAAAGAAAATTCTGGTCCTGGTGATTCTAGAAATTATGGAATGATGAGGGCTTCTGGTAACTACTTTATAATTTTAGATTCTGATGTTATTTTACCAAGTCATTATTTAAGTACTATAGACACTTATTTAACATCTAATTATCTTGATTGCTTTGGTGGTTCTGATGCTGCTCATGATAGCTTTACTGATTTACAAAAAGCTATTAATTATGTAATGACTTCCTTCTTTACCACTGGTGGAATTAGAGGAGGAAAAATGAAAGTCCAAAAATTTGAACCTCGAAGCTTCAATATGGGAATTTCTAAGGAAGCGTTTGAAGCTACAGAAGGGTTTTCAAAAATACATCCAGGGGAAGATCCTGATTTGTCACAAAGAATCGTAAACAAAGGTTTTAAAACCGGTTTTTTACCCAATGCATACGTTTATCATAAAAGACGTATTTCTTGGAAGAAATTCCACACTCAAGTAAAAAAATTCGGATTAGTTCGTCCAATATTAACAAAATGGCACCCAACAACTGCTAAAATTACTTTTTGGTTTCCGGGAGCATTTGTGTTGTTTACCATTTTATCAGTACTACTTTCAATTGTAATTACACCATTGTTTATAGCACCACTTGCTGGCTATTTATTATTACTGTTTTTACATTCTATGATACTTAATAAAAGTATTAAAGTTGCTTTTTTAAGTATTTATGCAGTATTTGTTCAATTTTTTGGATATGGATTGGCTTTTTTAAAATCTACTTTTTACATTCGCTTACTAAATAGAGATCCACAAAAACAATTTCCAAAATTATTTTTTAAATAAGTGAAAAGAATATTAGTTACAGGAGGCGCAGGCTTTATAGGTTCGCATTTATGTGAACGTTTATTAAACGAAGGAAACGAAGTTATTAGTTTAGATAATTATTTTACAGGAAGTAAAAAAAATATCATTCATTTACTAGATAACCCATATTTTGAAATTGTAAGACACGACATTACAGAACCCTATTTTGCAGAAGTAGATGAAGTGTATAATTTAGCATGCCCTGCTTCCCCTATTCACTATCAACACGATCCTATTAAAACTATTAAAACATCTGTGGTAGGTGCTACTAATATGTTAGGTTTGGCTAAACGAATTGACGCTAAAATATTACAAGCATCAACAAGTGAAGTATACGGTGATCCTAAAATACATCCTCAACCAGAAAGTTACTGGGGAAATGTAAATCCGATTGGCTTACGTTCTTGCTATGATGAAGGAAAACGTTGTGCTGAATCTTTATTCATTAATTACCACAAACAAAATGATGTTCGTATTAAAATCATTCGAATTTTTAATACCTACGGAACAAGAATGAACACTAATGATGGTAGAGTTATCTCTAATTTTATTGTACAAGCTTTAAAAGGCGAAAACATTACCATTTATGGAAAAGGAAACCAAACTAGAAGTTTTCAGTATGTAGATGATCTAATTGAAGGAATGATTCGAATGATGAATACTGATGATACTATTACCGGACCTATAAACATTGGTAATCCTGCCGAGTTTTCTATTTTAAATCTGGCTGAAAAAATCATAGAAATCACCAATTCCTCTTCAAAAATTATTTTTGAACCATTACCAGAGGATGATCCTATGCAGCGTAAACCTGATATTTCGTTAGCTAAAAAAACCTTGAATAGCTGGGAACCTAAAATATCTTTAGATGATGGGTTATTAAAAGTGATAAAATACTTTGAAAGTGTTATATAACTTTTGAACTTATAGAGTAGTTATAGCTATTATTTAAAGACTGTTTTTTATCTAAAAATTAGTATTTGATTTTGTAAGAAGTGTTTTACCTTTACACTAAAATCAACTACATGACTAGATCTAAACTTCTAATAATAATTTCTTTTTTTTCAATTTATGTAATCTGGGGATCTACATATCTTTTAAATAAGATTGCAGTTACAGAAATACCTCCTTTACTTATCTCTTCTATTCGATTTGGTATTGCAGGTATTTTAATAATGATTATAGCTAAACTATTGAATCATCCATTAAAGATTACAAAGAAACAGCTTTTAAATACAACTATTGCAGGCTTTTTATTTCTTGTGTACGGTAATGGTGTATTTGTTTGGGCGTTAAAATTTGTAGATAGTGGATTTGCTGCTTTACTGGCTTCTACACAGCCTTTATTTGTATTATTCTTACTTCGGTTAATAGATGGTAAAAAAATGCAAAGAAAATCAATTATTGGTGTGTTATTAGGTATGGTAGGTATGTACCTTTTGGTAAGCCAAGAACAAATAGCTACTTCAGATGGTATGATTATAGGAATTTTTATGATTCTTACTTGTGTATTAAGCTGGAGTTATGGAAGTGTTTTTGTTTCAAAAGCCGATTTACCTAAAAACTTTTTTGTAAGTACTGGCTATCAAATGATCATAGCTAGTTTAATGCTTTTCTTTTGTAGTTTTATTTTTAAAGAAGACACAACAGCAATATTGAATATTAGTCCAAAGGTACAGCTTGTAATGGTTGCGTTAATCTTTTTTGGCAGTATTGTAGCTTTTACTGCATTTAATTATTTACTAAAGAACGTTTCTCCAGAAAAAGTTACTACTTCTGCATATGTCAATCCAGTGATTGCCTTATTATTAGGTTGGGCTATTTTAGATGAAAAATTAACCAATCAATCTATTTTAGCTTCTGCAATTTTACTTGCAGGTGTGTACTTTATAACATCTAGAAAAAGAGTTACTAAAACAAAAGTGAATACCTCACAAAAAGCATAAAAAAAGAAAAATCTATCAAAAATTGATAGACTTTTCTTTTTAACTTTATTGATCAATTTGACTAATATTCGTCAATAGTAAATTGTGTTATTTTTTTATCTGCTGATAACTTTAAAATTAACACCATAGAAGCATTATCAAACTCTAATAGATAACAGTTGCCTGCTTCACCTTCCATCCAGAACTCTGAAGATGTTATTTGTCCTAATTCACTGAAATAATCACCCATCATTTTAATAAAATCTGCCTCTGGATTTGTTGATTGATAAGACGCATCAAAGGAAGTATAAATACTTTTAAAATCTTTACTATTAAAAGATGTTGAAATTTTTTTTAATTCTTGATCATAATCATCATCAGTTTGAGAAATACAAATTTGAATACTTAACATACATAAGATTACAGAAAAAACTTTTTTCATAAGGTATATAATAATTGGGGTAAATATATTATCTAGAGGATAACATACACAAATATAACATTTTAAAAACTCTTACTATGTTTTTAACATATGAAAGTTATTCAAAAAGTATACCAAATTAAAACACCTAATGTAAATGAAATATAATATAGTACTATAAAATTATTGCTTAATTTCTTTCCAAACTTGACCTTGAGTAGGTGCTATTCTTTGTAATGTTTCTTTAAGCTTTAGTTCTTTTCCTGAACTTTTACCTTGAGAGAAAGTAGAAGCGATTTCATTAGCCTTAGCATCTAAGAAAAGACGAATCATATAATTACCAACAGTTACATTAAATAACTCTTCTAATTGTATTAAACTTGATGCTATTGTTCTTTTAGCATTTACCTCATTGTCTAAGAAAACATCAAATCCGTTTCTATGGTAGTTGTAGTAGATTTTTCTTAATTCACTAAACTTAGTAGATAAAAAACTATCTATTAAAGCAAACCTATTTTGTTCACCAATTTTGTTTTCCCAAGCAGGATCACCACTTTGTTGCGCTTGCAACATAACATTTTGCGCTTGCTTAAAGTAATTTTCACCACCTTTTAGAGAGAAAGTATCAGCGTCTACTCCTAATATTACATAGATATAAAAAACCATCGTAGATACTAAGTTAGAATCGAATGAATTAGGATTGAATATTAATGGCTCAAACTCATTGTATTGAAAGTTTAAACTAGTGTCATTAATATTTAAAGTAGGTGTTTCGTATGTTGAATTATAAACGGGACGCGCTGATTGTATTTGTAAACTTGCAGAAAAATTATTAGAATTTTGCTCATTTATGATAATTGTGAAAGCACAATTAATTCGTTCTTGTGGTAAAAACTTTTTATTTGTCCACTTTGTTTGATTTACAAACTCTGTTAACGATTCTTGTAACGTTTTAAAAACTTGTTTATTGGTACTTTGAACTCTATCAGCGTTTACAACTACTACTGCATTTAACTCTTCTTGAGCAAAACTAGTAGCTGTATACAATAAACACAAAAAAATGATTACAAGCTTATTTTTCACAATGATAATATTTTAAACAAGGTTTTAATTTTTAAAACCTACTTTGATTGATCTTGATTACTTAAAAAAGTAGTCTTTTATGAAATTCTTTCTAAAACTTCATTGATTATATCTTTAGCTACTTCTTTTTTTGATTTTAACTCAAATGTTTTTTCGTTAAAACTTTTATCAATAATAGTAATTTTATTTGTATCAACAGCAAAACCTGCTCCTTTATCTCTTAAAGAATTTAATACAATAGCATCTAAATTCTTACTTTCTATTTTTTTCTTTGCATTAGACACTTCATCATTTGTTTCTAAAGCAAAGCCTACTAAAAATTGATCTTTTTTTATAGCTCCTAAAGATTTTAAAATATCTTTTGTAGGTGCTAACTCTATAACTAACGAAGCATCCTTCTTCTTTATTTTTTGATCAGCAACATTTTTTGGTCTATAATCTGCCACAGCAGCTGAAAGTACCGCAATATCTACCTCATTAAAGTAAGTATGACAAGCATCATACATTTCTTGTGCTGAAGTAACATCAATTCTACGAACTAGTGAATTTTTTACTGTTTGACTAGAAGGACCTGAAACCAAAAATACTTCTGCTCCCTTTTTAGCGGCAGCTTTCGCAATTTCAAATCCCATTTTTCCTGATGAATGATTCCCTATGAATCTAACAGGATCAATAGCTTCGTAAGTTGGACCAGCAGTTATTAATATTTTTTTACCTTTTAACGGTAATTTTGACTGAATATCTTTCTCTATAAAATCTACAATATCTTCTGGCTCTGCCATACGACCTTGTCCCACTAAACCACTTGCCAATTCTCCTGAAGTAGCTGGAATCATAATGTTTCCAAACTTTTGTAAACTATCTAAACTATCTTTTGTAGATGGATGAATGTACATATCTAAGTCCATTGCAGGAGCAAAATATACGGTACATTTTGCAGACAAGTATGTAGCTAATAATAAATTATCACATGTACCATTTGTCATTTTAGACAAAGTGTTGGCTGTAGCTGGAGCAATAATCATAAGATCTGCCCATAAACCTAAATCAACGTGATTATTCCATAACTCATTTTCGTCTTCTTTATCGTAGAATGTTGAGTGTACTGGATTTTTAGATAAGGTAGAAAGTGTTAAAGGGGTAATAAAATCCTTAGACGCAGGAGTCATAATAACTTTGACTTCTGCGCCTGATTTTATAAATAAACGAACTAAACTAGCTGTTTTATATGCTGCTATACCGGCTGTTATGCCAAGTAAAACTTTTTTTCCTTGAAGTACAGACATTTATTTTTTGTCTGGTGATCTGTGATAAATTTTTTCGTTTAACCACTCCTCTACTGCAATTGCTGTAGGTTTTGGTAAACGCTCGTAAAATTTAGAAACCTCTATTTGCTCCTTGTTTTCGAACACTTCCTCTAAACTATCATTATAAGTAGCAAACTCGTCTAACTTATCAACTAATTCTTTCTTTAAATCAGAATTAATTTGATTTGCTCTTTTAGCAATGATAGAAATAGCCTCATAAATATTCTCAGTTGGCTGCTCAATAGCTTCTCTATCATAAGTAATAGTACTTACTGCTGCTTTTGTTTCTTTATAGTTGTTCATTATCTAACTTTTAACTAATTGTTCTTCTAATTGTTTATTTTCTTTTTCTAATGTAGCTAACATCACTTCTGATTCTTTTGAATACTTAGAATTTGGAAAGTTACGTTTCAACTTCTCGTATGCTTTGATAGCTTCTTTTACCCTTTTTCCTCTTCTTCTTTTTGTACTTTTCATTGCAAAATCATGAGAAGCTTTCAATCTGTAAAATAAAGCTTCTTCTTTATATGTTGTTCCTAAATAATCTGATAATAAATTATCGAAAGCAGCAATAGATGCTCTGTAATAATTATCTCTTGGTCTAGATTCTGCGATTCTATAATATGTTTTAGCTATTTCAAATGCTTTAGTTTCTAACTTGTATCTTAATTCACTATAATATTTGTTTGCTTCTGCTAATTTAGGTGAATCTGGATACTTATCAATAAAAGATTGAAATGCTTCAATTGCTTTGTTTGTATCTGTAGCATCTTTACTGTAAACTGGCGCTGACTTGTAAAAACTTAATGCTGATAAAAAATCAGCTTCCTCTCTTTTAGAACTTTTAGGATAGTTTTGAGAAAAACGCTTAAAATAGTAACCTGCTAAACTATAACTTTTAATATTGAAGTTTGAATTTGCAACCATGTACTGAATACGTTCCATCTGAGGCTTACTTCTATAAGCTGGTGTTATCTTTTCAAATAAACGTAAAGCTTTGCTGTATTTTTTAGCCTCATACATCTTTACAGCCATCTTATATTGATCGTCTACCTTCCCTCTATTTAACACCTTGTGGTACTCGCTACATGAAGTTAAAACGAATACTACTAAAATAAAATATACTCTTCTCATGGATTTTTGCATTTTGCAAAATTAGTAATTAATTATGTATTATTAAAATTGTTTTCAATAACGAACTTTTATAATTCATGTTATACTAAACGTTTGTTAAATTATTCTTGAACTAATCATAATTTTTAAATGCTAATTTAACAATACAAATTAAAAAATCGCCTAATATTTAAATTAGACGATTTTTAGATATTTAATTCTTTTATAATTATCTGTTTATGGTCTCATAAAAATAGTAAAATCTTCCACATAATCTGGGTATGTACAGCTTTCTTCTAAGTTCAACTCTCTATATGGTCTTATTATAATAATGTTTTCCAAACTTGAATTAGCTAATAATTGATCATTTACTAATATTGAAGTTGATGAAATTTCATTACTTCCTGATAATGGTCTGGCTGTTTGTAGGTACCCAACATTAAACCCTTCTTGAATTAATGGATGCGCTGAAGAAACAACTATACTTGTTGAATTAGAAAATGGCTCAAGACTAAATCCTTTTGGGAAATATAACTCTAAACAATTATTATCTACCATATCAGCTACAAATGCTGTCACTAAGAAATCTACAAAACTAGATACTGGTACTCCAAATGCTGATGACCCCGAATCTGAAACTTTAGTTGGTATTGGCCTTGGTGGTGATTGATTTCCATGAACTGGATTTACTCTTGGTATGCTTGAAAAATCTACATCTAACAATATGTACTGCCTTAATAATGCATAAAAACCAGATTTAAAAGGTGAATCAAAACCTACCTGTCTCCCTATTAAATCATTTAAACTTATTACATTTTCTCCATTTAACTTTGTGTAAACTTCTTCTCTTGCTTGTTGATTTCCTAACACAACTCTAGCAGCTATATATGATGACCATTGCAATTGATTATCAAAATCAGTTATTTCTGAAGATAAAGGTCCTCCTAACAAAGGTCCGATCTTAGATTTAGAAGCCTTAGATTGTATTTCCAATGTTTCTTCTGTTACTAAATTTTCTGTATTATTTGTACAAGCAAAAAAAGTACAACACAGCAATAATGAAAAGATACTTTTAGATATATTCATAACTAGATTTATGTTTGATTAAAATAAGCAATGATAGCAAAATTAAGACATGGAAAATCACTGCTTTTCAAATACGTTTAGCAATTGATTGAATTCGTAACAACTTTTTTCAAATTCGTTTCAAGTAATTAAAAAATTTTTTTCAGAGTATAATCTTTACGTCTGCTTGAAACTGGGACTTTTGTCTCTGAATCTAACATTAAAAATCCTTGTTTATTATACTTTGTAACATATTTTTTATTTACGATGTACGATTGATGACAACGAATAAAAATATGCTCTGATAAAATTTCTTCAATTTTTTTGATAGGTTTTGAAACAACAATTTTTTCTTGGTCTTTTACATAAAAGGTAGTGTAATTACCATCAGACTTACAATATAATATATCATCTTCATATACAGCATATACACTATCTGTTGTTTTTAAAATAATTCTATTGTTTTTAGCACCATTAAAATATTCACTAGAAATTTCAATCAATTTTTCAAGATGATTTTCTTTATTTTTTTGAGCAATGGCTTTATCAACCGCCTCAATAAACTCAACTTCATCAATTGGTTTTAAAATATAATCCAACGCTCCTACCTTTATGGCTTTTAGCGCGTGCTTATCAAAACCTGTTATAAAAATAACTTCAAAGCTCTTGTAATCAACATTACTTAAAACATTAAACCCAGTACCGTCTCCCAAATCAACATCTAAAAACAATAAGTTAGGTTTAAGCTCATTAATAGCTTCAACTGCAGTGGCAACACTATTTACTTCTTTTAAAACAACAATTTTATCGTTAAAGTTCTTTTGAATTTTACTTATTACATCGGATCTAACGTGTGCTTCGTCATCTACTACAATAGCTTTAATCATTTTCTGTTAATTTATAAGGAAACTTAAACTTTATAACAACTCCTGATTCAGTACCGATACTTTTTTTATCCTGTATTTCAATACCCTTTTTAGTTGTCTTTTTCAAATAATTATTAATTAATAAGGTAGAGGTTGATTTTTTAATTTCATTGCTTTTTTTACCACTTAAACCTTTTCCATTATCTTCAACTATACATGCTATAAAATCTTTTTGCATAGATAACGATAGTTTAATTTTTCCGCGGTAATCAATTCCTGCAAAACCATGCTCAATACTATTTTCTATCATGGGTTGCATTAACATAGGAGGTATAAAAATTAGATCATCTTCTTCAATATCTTGTAATTCAATTTCAAAATCAAATTTATTTGGAAATCTTAATTTTTGTAACTCAATATATTTTTTTAATGCTTCTAACTCTTCATTTAACTGAACATAATTCTGTGTAGAATTCTCTAAAATTAAACGTAATAATCTAGAAAACTTTAATAAATAATTACTTGCTTCTTCTGGCGACTCTTTTATTTCATTTTGAATTGCGTACAATGTATTAAAAGTAAAATGCGGATTCATTTGAGATCGTAACAAACGTTGCTGCATTTGAATATTCAACTTTTCAAATCGATGCGTACGTTGGTTATACACAAAAACACTAATAACAATAACTAAAATGATCACACCAAAAAGTATAAATATTCTTTTTAAGCTTTTTATTTCAAGATCTTTCTTTTCAGCTAATATTTGTTTTTCTTTTTCATTTGCCTTTTTTAAAGCTACTAATTCTCCTGAATATTTATCTAAATACTTTCCTTCTTGATACGAGTACACAGAATCTAAATAATTATAAACTTCAGAAAAATCTTTATTTGTAAGTGAAGCAAACTCGAATTTTTGCTTTAAAATATTTCTTTGATGACTGCTTCTAATCTTATTCAAATCAAACCTAGAAGCTGAATCTAAATAAAAAGATGCTAGCCTATACTTTTCCATCTCTAAATAAGCACCAGAAATATTCGTATAAGTACCTACCAGTTCGTTGTTTTTAAAATCACCATCAGGCATCTTTTTTAAACTTTCCAATCCTTTTAAATAACTTTCTAAAGCTCCCTTATAATTTTTGTCATAAAATCGATGAATTCCGTACTCGTTATATATATTATAAAGTGTATTTAAATTCAGCTTATCTTCTAAAGAAATTAAGCTATCTAAAATTTTATACGATTTTTTTATATCGCCCTTATTATAGTTATACTGGGCTCTTGGAATTAATGCACTTCTTACATATGCGTCTGCTCCTTCAATTTTTTCTAAAGTTTTAACTTGAAGTCTATTATATTCTAAAGCTTTTTCATAATCTTTACTAGCCTTGTATGTATTTTCATACATATAATAAAGCGTAGCTAAATTTCCATAATCATTATCTTTTAACTTGCCTTTTAATATGTTGGCTGTTGAAATACAGTCTCCATATTTACCTTCGTCAATATAAGTATTCCAAGTGTCAAAAAAATAATCTACTTCTCTGTAATATTTTATAGAATCTTTTACTAAATCAGTTGCTTTATGATGATAATAGGCTGCACTATCTATATCTCCCTTAGCACGAAAAAATTTACCTAACAAATAATCATTCTCTGCCTTTAAAGAATCTTTAACAGGATTCAATGCAATTATTTTACTAGCTAATTGAAGGTATATGTATGTTGAATCTTGATTTTCTGATGATTTTTTTTGAAGAATTTTTACTTTTTCACTTGGGTCTTTTTCTGTATCATTTAGGATGCAAGCATTTAGAAAGCAACATAAAATGAAGCATAAAAAAGCATTTTTAGACATATTTGTACAGGCTGATTAGACCACAAAATTATAAAATAATTTTTTAAGAAATGAATGATTGGTACTTGTTATCTAAAATTATTTAACACTTTTATTAAATGAATCAAAAAAAATAAGGAGTGTTTAGAACACTCCCTTATTTAAAAAAGTTTATATATGAATTATTTTTTTAAATTTGAATTCAACTTTAAAAGCTTTTCTTCACTCTTTTTTAAACCTGTTTTTATTTTGGTTACTCTTTCCTCGTATTTAGCTAGTTTACCTTCAATTTTAGCTACTTTTTCCATCTTTTCTTGATACTGCTCTTCTGTAATTTTACCAGACTCTTTATCTGCTGCTAAACGTTCTTTTGTCTTTTGAATTCTTTCAGAAGCTTTTGTTTTTCTGTCTTCATAAGATGCTAACTTTTCTTTTTTATTTTCTATTCTTTGTTGAACTGTATTAGCCTTTGCATTCTTAAATTCACGTTTTTTCTCTTTTAACTCCTTACGCTTTTCTTTAGTTTCTTCTTTGTAAGCAGCTAATTTCTCTTTTAAATCAGGATTTGCATCTAAATAAGCCTTTTTTTCTTCCTTGCTCATTCCTTTCATTTTCTCTTTATGAGCTCCTAAAATTTCATTTCTACCTTCCTTTAATTCCTTTTTAACTTCTTTAAGTGCTTTTTTTTGAGCTTTCAACTCCTTCTTTTGCTCCTTCATTTCAGCACCTTTGGCTTTTCTAGCTTCTTTCATTTCTTTACGCTTCTGCTTCATTTGCTCTTTGCGTTCTTTTCTTTCTTCTTTATTTTTCTGAGCATTTGCTACACTTACAAATCCAATAAGCATTGCCATTATAAAATATTTTACTAGTTTCATTTTTTCTGTTTTAAAGGTTATCTAATTCATCTAAAGCATTCTCAATTTCTTTTGCATCTTTTTCTAAAGATTCTACATCTTGATTCACTTCCTTATCTACACTTTCGATTTGCTGTTCTAATTCAACTTCTTTCTTCTTTTGCTCTTCGGCTTTTTTATCACCGCAAGAAACCATAAAGGCACTAACCATTAATACTGTTACAAAAATTTTCTTCATGAGTTTTTGATTTTTTATTAGAAATAACAAGATACTGAATTCTATTTTTTTATTCAAAAAACACATAACAACATGTTTTTCAAACTTCTAAATAGTTATTTTTTTCTTTGATATTTATTGGTAGTATTTGTATGTTGCCAGCTTAAAATTATTAGAAATGTTAGTTAAAAAGAATTTTAGTGCGAGAAGTATTTTACTTTTCTCTGGAGCACATCTTGTTTGGTTGTCCTTATGGGCTTTTTTTGTAGCTTTTTTGTATAAATTTTCACAACTCAAAAACATTTCAATTCCTTGGCTACCCTTTTCTTTAATTGGTACTGCTGTAGCCTTTTATGTAGGTTTCAAAAATAATAATGCTTATGGTAGATTATGGGAAGCTCGTAAAATTTGGGGAGCTATTGTAAATGATAGCAGAAGTTGGGCGGCAGGAGTTGTTGGTTTTATCAATAATAATTTAAGCGAAGAAAAACTTACTGAAGAAGAATTAGATGCTATAAAAAAACGTTTAGTATATTCTCATATTGGTTGGCTATATAGTTTACGTAAACAATTACTTATTCCTACTCCATGGGAACACATTAATCAGAATAGGTTAGTTAGAATGACTACTAAAAAAAGATTAAGAAACAGAGGTGTTGGGCTGTATGACAAAGAAGTTGAAGAAAGTGAAGTTAGCAACTACCTACCGAAAGAAGATTATGACACTTTAATAAATAGCAAAAATACAGCAACACAAATTATAGCGAATCAAGCTGAATTTATTGCTGAATTAAGAAGCAAAAATATTATCAATGATTTCAGACACGTAGAGCTACAAGAATTATTAAATAACTTTTATACGCATCAAGGAAAATGTGAACGAATTAAAAAGTTCCCTTTACCTAGACAGTACTCAAGTATGAGTTTTACGTTTATTGCTATTTTTAGTTTTATACTTCCGTTTGGTATGGTGTCTGAGTTTTCTAAAATTGGTGAATATGGTGTTTGGTTATCTATTCCTTTTACCGTAGTAGTTGGATGGGTTTATTTGATGATGGAATTAATTGGTGACTATTCTGAAAACCCTTTTGAAGGTTTAAGCAATGACATTCCTATGCTTTCTTTATGCAGAACTATTGAAATTGATTTACGAGAAATGCTTGGAGAAACAGAACTTCCTGATCCTATTGAAAGTAAAAATTATGTTTTAATGTAAAAACATAATCTAGAATATTTTAAAAATATATTGTAAACAAAAAACTCTCTGAAAATTCAGAGAGTTTTTTTTATGTTTATATCTAATTGTAAAATTACATTACAAATAATCTTCTATGTTGCATTAAATCTTGTACCTTCTCTCCTACTGCATGTAACTTTTCATCATTATCAGCATTCTGAATTGCTTCATCAATAAGATCTACAATAACAAGCATGTCTTCTTCAACTAAACCTCTTGTAGTAATTGCTGGTGTACCAATACGAATACCAGAAGTAACAAAAGGAGATTCTGTATCAAAAGGAACCATGTTTTTGTTTACTGTTATATCAGCTTTTCCTAAAGCTAATTCAGCATCTTTACCTGTAATATTCTTATTTCTTAAGTCGATTAACATCATGTGGTTATCTGTTCCTCCAGAAATAATATGATATCCTTTTTCTACAAATGCAGCTGCCATTGCTTTTGCATTTTCTCTTACTTGAATTACATACTCTAAAAATTCATCTGTTAACGCTTCACCAAAAGCAACAGCCTTAGCAGCAATAACATGCTCTAAAGGTCCACCTTGGTTTCCAGGGAAAACACCTGAATTTAATAAAGATGACATCTTTTTTAATTTTCCACTCTTTAACTTTAATCCAAATGGATTTTCAAAATCTTTCCCCATCATAATCATACCTCCTCTTGGACCTCTTAACGTTTTATGAGTTGTAGTGGTTACAATATGACAATGTGGTAATGGATCGTTTAAAATTCCTTTAGCAATTAAACCTGAAGGATGTGATATATCTGCCATTAAAATAGCTCCTACGCTATCAGCAATCTCTCTAAAACGTTTAAAATCCATGTCTCTTGAGTATGCAGACGCTCCTGCTATAATTAACTTTGGTTTATGTGTTTGAGCTTGCTCATTGATATGATCGTAATCTAATAAACCTGTTTCTTTACTTACACCGTAAAAAACTGGATTATATAATTTTCCTGAGAAATTTACAGGAGAACCATGTGTTAAATGACCTCCATGGGCCAAATCAAATCCTAAAATAGTATCACCTGGCTGTAAACAAGCAGCAAAAACAGCTGTGTTTGCTTGACTACCTGAATGAGGTTGTACATTAACATACTCCGCTCCAAATAATTCTTTTGCTCTATCAATTGCTATTTGTTCTACTACATCTACTACTTCACAACCTCCGTAATAACGCTTACCTGGATATCCTTCAGCATATTTGTTTGTTAATACAGATCCTTGCGCTAGCATTACCTGATCACTTACAAAGTTTTCAGATGCTATTAATTCTAATCCATTAAGCTGACGCTCCTTCTCTTCTTGAATTAAATCAAATATTTGATGATCTTGTTGCATTGTTGTTGTTTTGTTGTTGTTTTAAATCTTCTATATCTTTTCTAAAAGAACTTGGTAATATTGTTGGTATTAACTTCACCAACAAAGGTAATAGTAATGAACCACCTGGCAATAAAAAAATAGTAAAAGCTGGAATCGTTTTACAGATATCCAACAATTGTTCTTTTACCTTATTTTTCTCTTCTTTGGTTAATTTTTTAGACAATGATTTTTTTAGTAAGAAAATAAGCTCTTTACTTTCTTCGAGTTCATTTAAAAATCGTATTTTATTTTTCTGAAGTAAAGTTTTTATTTCTTCTAATGTTGTCATTATATTTTACGTCTTTTCTTTTCCATTTTTAATAAATTTAACTCCCTTGAAGTTTGTCCTTCTACAGAAGTATTCTCTTCTGCTCTTCTTATTAGATAAGGCATTACGTCTCTTACCGGACCAAAAGGAACATATTTAGCTACGTTATAGCCTTCAGAAGCTAAATTAAAACTTATGTGATCACTCATACCGTATAGTTGACCAAACCACATACGCTTATCTTCTTTCTTTATATTATATTTTTCTGCTAATTGCATTAATAAATAAGAGCTTTCTTCGTTATGAGTTCCCGCAAATAAAGCCATATTTTTGTGCTCCATCATGTACAAAATAGCTTCGTCATAATTTTTATCAGTCGCTTCTTTGTTTTTACATATTGGCGACAAATATTCAAATTCTTCTGCTCTTTCTCTCTCTTTTTCCATGTAAGCACCACGTACCACTTTCATTCCAATATGAAATCCTTTTTGATGCGCTCTTTGATGTAACGATTTTAAATAATCCATACGATCATGCCTATACATTTGTAATGTATTAAAAACAATCGCTTTTTCTTTATTGTATACCTCCATCAATTCCTCTACCAAATCATCAGCAGCATCTTGCATCCAACTCTCTTCAGCATCAATTAATAAAGGTACGTCTTTGCTATGTGCTATCTTACATACATTATGAAACCTTTCTTTCACACGCTTCCACTCCTCTTCCTCAGCTTCTGTTAATGTTTTACCCTCTCCTATTTTTTGGTATAATCCAAACCTTCCAAAACCAGTTGGTTTAAATACGGCAAAAGGAATTGATTGCTTTTCTTCAGAAAATTGAATGATTTTTACAATAGTATCTACTGCATTATCAAAACTCTCTTCCTCTTCTTTACCCTCAACAGAATAATCTAATACACTATGTACATTTCCTTTGGTATACATTTTATCTATGTTAGGTAAACAGTCTTCTTCTGTTACACCTCCACAAAAATGATCGAAAACAGTAGATCTTATCAATCCTTCTACTGGTAAATGCGCTTTAAGTGCAAAATTTGTAACCGCTGTTCCAATACGAACCATTGGTTGATTTTGTATCAAGCGAAATAAAAAATAAGCTCTTTCTAACTCAGAATCAGTTTTTAGCTTAAAAGCAACTTCAGTATTTTCAAAAAGTTTCATTAGTAATTTGTGTCCCGTTATTTACTAAAAGACAAATATAGAAGAGAAGTCGCAAATATTTTAATAATTTCTATTTAATTTGCACTATATTTTATCAAGACATGGAATCTATAAAAGCAACTACATATTCTATTCATTTTAATGAAAAAGGTTATACTGAATTAGCAAATTTAATTACTCAAAAAAAATATTCTTCTGTATTTATTTTGGTAGATGATAATACTTTTGAATGCTGTTATTCTAGATTCATGCAACACCTTGCTGTAGAAGTTCCTATTGAAGTAATTCAAATTGATCCAGGTGAAATTCATAAAAACTTAGAAACTTGTATGGGAGTTTGGAGTGCTATGACTGAATTAGGAGCTGACAGAAAAAGTTTATTAATTACTTTGGGTGGTGGTGTTATTACTGATTTAGGTGGTTTTGTTGCCTCTACTTTTAAAAGAGGTATCGATTTTGTAAACATTCCTACAACTTTACTTTCAATGGTTGATGCTTCTGTTGGTGGTAAAACTGGAGTAGATTTAGGCGTATTAAAAAATCAAATTGGAGTTTTTGCAAATCCGCAAACTGTAATTATTGACCCTGAATATTTACACACACTTTCTCCTCGTGAAATTAGATCGGGTACTGCTGAAATCATCAAATATGGAATGACTCATGACATCCATTTATTTAATGAAATAAAAGACAATCCTAATTTAAATATCATTGACCTAATTCACAGATCTATTGAAATAAAGAATGAAGTTGTAACAGAAGACCCTAAAGAACAAGGTGTTCGAAAAGTTTTAAACTGGGGGCACACAATGGGACATGCGATTGAATCATACTTTTTAGAAAGTGAACATAAAGAAAGCTTAACTCACGGTGAGGCTATAGCTATAGGTATGGTATGTGAAGCATATATTTCTAATAAAGTTACTGGTTTTGATATTAATGAGGCTACTATTATTAAAAATGCCATCATTACTATTTACGGAAAAATTGATATTTTACCTGAAGATATTCAACCTATCATGGAACTTTTAAAACATGATAAAAAGAACGAGGCTGGAACTGTTAAGTTTGTATTACTAAATAAATACGAAGATTTTGTTATTAATTGTGAAACTTCTTCTGATGTAATTAAAGATAGTATTGATTTTTACAACAATTAACTGAGTGAAGTTTTCAATAAAAAAAACAGGGAATTATATTGCTTGGCTTCTTATTAGCGTTGTTTTAGGCATTACTAATTTCTTATATAGAGCAGGAAGTTATCCTTTTAAATCAAATTCAGAAAACATATTTTTATCAATTCTTGAGTTTGCCTTTTATATTGCTTCTTGTATTATTGGTAGCGTTATAGGAATTATTGCTTTTATTCTTTTAAGTATTATAGAAAAAAAACTATTAAAGAAATTGTCTTTTTCTACTTTCAACCTTAAATTAATAAAACTACTAACACTGATTATTTTAGTTATTATAATTGGTGTTATTCATGATATTTTAGAGTTTGATTTAGATTGGATTTAATTCAAACTAAAAACAAAATCCCCACAACTTTTTTAAAAAATTGTGGGAATTTCTTATTTAATGATGTTTAGTTTATTATTACTGGAACAACTTCTCGTTTTGATCCTGTTATTATTTCTAATAAATAATCTCCAGAATTTTGATTCACTTTAAATTCAAAATTATCAACCTCTTCTATCAATCCGTAATTAACTAATTCCTCTCCATTTCTATTAATTAATCTTACTAATGCATTTTTATAAGACTTATTGATTTTAAAGTTCGTTGAAATTGGATTTGGAAACGCCAATACAGGAATCGAATTAATTGTTGTATTGTTTCTTTCTAACTCTGATCTAACTGCTACGGCTCTTCTTGGATAATTAGTTGCTATACCATACTGCCCATTCTGAATAGCTAATCTCATCTCTCTTTCTGAATCTATGGTGTAAGAAATAATCTTAATTCCCATGTTTTCAGCCTCTGTAACTCTCGATCTAGATACTACTCCAGGAGGTCCAAAAAACTCTCCTCCTATGCTTTGTAATTGTCTTAAGTTACGACTTCCCCAAAAAAAGCTTACCAAGTACTTAACTGGAATCGTTGAAATTTGTTTTACTCTCCTTAATTCAGAAAAATTAAATGAAATGATAATTACATCATTCTCCATGTTTAATTCTCTAACTAAAGCTACAACATCATCCGCTAAACCAGATTCTTTTAGCTCTATTTCAACTTTTATCCTTCCTTTTGCTTGATTTAATACTTGACGAAGTGTTGGTATTCTTTCTCCTCTGTATAAATTACCAAACCTACTTGAGTAACCAGCATCCACATTTACTAACTGTGAATAATTGAAACTCCTTAAATATCCACGTGTATTAGTAGTTCTATTTAAACTAGAATCGTGTAAAGTTACCATTACACCGTCTCTAGTTCTTCTTACATCACATTCTACATAATCAGCTTTAGCATCTATAGCTAATTGATTTGCAATTAAGGTATTTTCTGGAGCTTCACTTGAGTTTCCTCTATGAGCACTTATGACAAAATCTTGTTGTGCCACTGATTTTACAACTATAAGAAATAACACAATTGATAATAGTTTTTGATTCATTTTATTTAATATTTTGATTAATTAATGAACCTAAAATTATCAGTTGTGTTATGTTATTTTTTTACATAAATATTAATTCCTACAACTTCAAATACAAGAATTTATTATGCTAATGTTAAGAGTTCTAAATTTCTTAACATTAATTTTATTCATGCTACAAAACAATAATTTATAGCACCAAAACAGATCTTAATGTCTACTTTTTAAAACAGCCTCAATGTCTTGCAATGTAAAACCTTTAGCTTTTAAAAGAATCAAATAATGATACATTAAATCAGCCGCTTCATTGGTAAACAAATCATCATTATCATCTTTCGCTTCAATTACTACTTCAACAGCCTCTTCCCCTACTTTTTGAGCTACTTTATTAATACCTCTTTTAAAAAGTTTGTTGGTATATGAAGACTCCACATTGTTATCAATACGATCATGAATAATACTTTCTAACTCATACAAAAATCCTTTGGAAGTCTCCTCAGCAAAACAAGAAACATCTCCTTTGTGACATGTGGGACCTTTTGGGTCTGCTTTTATTAAAATAGTATCATTATCACAATCTATCTGAATATCCTTTACAAACAAAAAGTTACCACTCTCCTCTCCTTTCGTCCATAATCTATTTTTACTTCTACTGAAAAAAGTAACTTTTTGCTCTTGTTGAGTTTTCTCAAAAGCTTCTTTATTCATGTATCCTAACATTAATACCTGTAGCGTGTTGTTATTCTGAATAATCACAGGCACTAAACCATCGCTACTTTTATTAAAATCTATATTCATTTTATTATTTTTATTGTCAGGTCGAGCGTAATCGAAACCCATTATTATATCTTTTTAAAACACTACCTCTTGTAACTTAAAAGCTTTTAAAGCACATAATACTTGAGATGACTGTTTATTGTTTATTTAAAAATTTGATATAGTTCGTTAACAATCCTTGAATCTGTTCTGCTGCTACTGGATTTGCAGAATGTACTTTGAATTGTAACTCCCTTAAATCTAACTCAGACTCATATACTAACCATTTTGCTGCTGCATATCCGTCTAAAGCTACTTCTCCTTTTTCATCTAATCCTAAATCGTTATCAAAACTAATAAAACTAGGCAATCCGTTTGTTTTTATGTAAGCTACAAATTCATCATAAGTCCTTACAATATCATATTCCTTTTCTTCTGATGCATCATAAACCATATCTATGGTTCTTAAATCATCTAAAAACAATTTTTTCTTCATAACTTTAGTTTATAAAATTACTATAATCCCTTGTCAACATAAAAGTTGATTGATAAGGAACATTTTTTTCTAATCCATCTTCTTCATAATCTTTCAATACCTTATTGATCATATTTACTTTTAGCGGATTTAACTCTGAATCTGGAAAATAAAACAACTTAGTTTCTTTATTTTCTTTATAGATAATTAAATTACTATTCATTTTTTTAGAATAATAATTTAATTTTTCATCTGTCAATTCTATCAATTCAAAAGTTCCTGTTTCTAACATTTCCTTTACTATACCACAACCTTTTTCTAATAAAGTAAAATCTACTTTTTTGGGAAACTCAATTGATTCTTTTGCAAGAAACTCAAATGAAATATTTGTTGAATAACAATCTGGAGCTCCACAATCAAAGCTATGAAGATTGAAAGGTATTTCAATTTTTACGATACCATTTACTTCTCTCACAAGATTTCTAATGTACAATTCTTCTAAAAGACCAGACTTTAAACTATTGTTATTTTTCAATTTTAAAAGTGCTGTTCTCAGAGAATCTTGTAATTCTTCAAAATTCAGTTTCTCTGTTTTTTTATTTTGAATCACTATGTTTTTTTGTTCCTTGTAATTTCTTTTTTCTTTATTAGAAGTACAAGCAATCATAAAAAAACTTAAACCTATCGTTATGAAGACTAGTACTTTCTTCATATTGTAATTAATTTACTTTAATTAAAAGAAATAAAGAATTATAAATTAACAAATCACTAAGGTGTTAACTCTAATTCTAAACTTCGTTTGAACTATATTCTAACAGGAATTCCACTATCTTTTAACTCCTTTTTTAACTCTGGAATTGGAATTTCTCCAAAGTGAAAAACACTTGCTGCCAATGCTGCATCAGACTTTCCTTCTACAAAAGTATCTATAAAGTGTTGTACTGTTCCTGCACCTCCAGAAGCAATAATTGGAATATTTAACTCGGTAGATAATTTTGCTAAAGCTTCATTAGCAAAACCTGCTTTAGTTCCATCATTATTCATAGAAGTAAACAAAATCTCTCCTGCGCCTCTTTTTTCTACTTCTTTAGCCCAGTCGAACAGATTTAATTCAGTTGGAATTGTACCTCCTGCTAAATGTACTAACCATTCTCCATCAACTTTTTTAGCATCAATTGCTACTACTACACATTGACTCCCAAACTTTTGTGATAATTCATTTACTAATTCTGGTCTTTTTACTGCTGATGAATTAATAGATATTTTATCTGCACCACATTTTAACAAAGCATCTACATGCTCTACAGATGAAATTCCACCACCTACAGTAAACGGAATATTTACTTGTTCAGCTACTTTTTCAACCATATCTAACGTAGTTCCTCTATTTTCTAATGTAGCAGCAATATCTAAAAACACTAATTCATCTGCTCCTAATTCTGCATATTGTTTTGCCAATACTACTGGATCACCAGCATCTATTAAATTTACAAAGTTGACACCTTTAACCGTTCGTCCATTTTTAATATCTAAACAAGGTATAATTCTTTTAGTTAGCATTGCTATTATTTGTTTTTAATGGTTAAATCTATTCCATCATAAAAGCCTAAGCTTTTATTTTTTATTTGTTTGGTCCAAAAAGCTATTTGTCCTGTGTGATATGAGTAATGTTCTGTTACATGAATTGCTATTCCTATTCCTGAAAATTCAAATCCTTGTACGCTTCTTTTTCTCATATACTCTTCTTCAGAAGTAGACAAAATAATCGATTTTGCTTTTTCAACCGTTATTTCTAACTTGCTTAATAATTCTTCTTTGGTAAAACCAGATGTTACTTCAAACTCATAGTCTCTATTCCTTTGATCTTCTGTTTTTCCTAAGGAAGCAATCGCATATTGTGTAATATTACCACATAAATGAATGATTAGATTTCCAATACTGTTGGACGAATCATTTATTTTTTTCCAAATATCTTCTTCCTCTAACTTTTGAAAACTTATTTTAATCATTCTAGTGCTCTCATTTAATCGATACACTATTTGCTCTTTAAACTCTTTCAACATTTCTTTTTCCATAATTACGATGCATTAAGAATAAAACTTTCTAATTGCTTTAAACTGATTTTATTTTCATAAATCGCCTTACCAATTATCACTCCTTCACAACCTAATTCTGCTAGTTTTGGTAATTCATCAAAAGTAGAAATCCCTCCAGAAGCTATTAACTTCAAACCTGTGCTAGACTGCGCTCGATCTGACATTTTACTAGTATTCAAAATCTCTTCGTAAGTTCCGAAACTTGGTCCTTGTAACATTCCGTCTTTAGAAATATCAGTACAAATCACATACTGAATTCCTTTTGATTGATAACCATTTATAAACGGAATTAATTGCAAACTACTTTCTTCTTGCCAACCATTGGTTGCTATTTTCCCTCCTGTCGCATCTGGATAAAAATCGGCTCCTAAAATAATTTTCTTAGCTCCAAATTTGCTAATCCAGTTTTCAAAAACTTCCGAATTTTTAACAGCAATACTTCCTCCTGTAATTTGATTGGCTCCTGAATTAAAAGCGATTTCTAAATCTTTATCCGATTTTAATCCTCCTCCAAAATCTATTTTTAAATTGGTTTTGGTTGCTATTTCTTCTAATACTTTATAGTTGATAATTGTGCTAGCTTTCGCTCCATCTAAATCAACTACGTGTAAATATTCAATTCCCGCATCTTCAAACTCCTTTGCAACTTCTAACGGATTTTCATTGTATATTTTTTTGGTATTGTAATCGCCCTTGGTTAAGCGAACACATTTTCCTTCTATGATGTCTATGGCTGGTATGATTCTCATTTCTTCGATATTAGATATTAAAGGTTAAATATTAGAAGTTTTTTTATGTTAAATATTAAAAATTAAATAGTAGAGTTAATTATTACTATTACATTATTAATTTCACTTCTAATATTGTAAATCTTACATTTAATATTAATGTATTAATATTTTTTATTTTGATTTTTCTTTGCTGTATTTATTGAAGCTACCATTATTGCCAATAATTCCGAACCTTCCTTTTTTAATTTTAAAATTTCTTTTTGATATTCAGGAATAACTTCTTCAAAAATTTCTAACCAATAAATACTTTCATCCGTTTCTTCTTCTACTATTTTTAATTTATTTATAAAATCAGCTGTTGATTTTGCTCTTTGTGAAGCTCTATAATTTGCACCAACAGAACTTGAACTTCGTATTAACTGATTTACATAAGCATTATACTCTCTTGATTTAGGAATTTTAAAACAAAACTTCCAACAATCCAAAGCAAATACTTTAGTCCTTTTCATAATTTGATTTTTCATAACTTTATTTTTTATATTAGATATGCGAAGTTAAATATTAGAGATTATTATACTTTTTTATATAAAGTAAATATTATTTTTTACTCATAAAGAAACTTTACATATCGTATATCTTATATTTAATATTTAACTTTTAATATTGAGAAAATTTCTCAAAATCTTCTCTCCTGCGATTCCACTTTTTTCAGGGTGAAATTGCGTTCCGTAGAAATTATCTTTTTGTAAAGCTGTAGCATAAGCAGTTTCATATGTTGTTTTAGCAATGGCATATTCACAATCTTCTGCATAAAAACTATGTACTAAATACATAAATTCCTCTTCTTTGACATCTTTGAATAAATCCGACTTTAAGTTAGAAATGGTATTCCATCCCATTTGTGGAACTTTTACATTATTCGAAAAACGTTTGATATCAACATCAAAAATTCCTAATCCTTTTGTATTACCTTCTTCTGATGAATTACACATTAATTGCATTCCCAAACAAATTCCTAAAACTGGCTGAGTTAATGTTGGTATCACAACATCCAATCCGCTTTCTTTTAGTTTTTTCATAGCAGAACTTGCTTCTCCAACTCCTGGAAAAATAACTTTATCAGCGTTTCTAATTTCATCTATGTTATTAGATAAAACCGCTTCTACACCTAATCGTTTAAAAGCAAATTGAATACTTTTTATATTCCCTGCTCCGTAGTCTATTATTACTATACTCATAGTAGATATAAAATTTTAAATATTAGATATTGCATATTAAAAATTCGACATAAAAACTTCTTACTTCTAATATTTTCTATTTAACTTACAATAATCCTTTCGTTGATGGTAAAAACATTTTATTTGCATCACGTTTTACCGCCATTTTCATTGCCTTTGCGAATGCTTTAAAAATGCCTTCTATTTTATGATGTTCATTTACACCTTCTGCTTTTACATTTAAATTACATTTTGCTCCGTCTGTAAATGATTTAAATAAATGAAAGAACATTTCCGTTGGCATATCTCCTATTTTTTCACGCTTGAATTCAGCGTCCCATTCCAACCAATTTCTTCCTCCAAAATCAACAGCAACTTGAGCTAAGCAATCATCCATTGGTAAACAGAATCCATAACGCTCAATCCCTAACTTGTTTCCTAAAGCCTTATTGAATAATTCTCCAAGAGCAATCATCGTATCTTCAATCGTGTGATGCTCATCAACTTCTAAATCTCCCTCAACTTTAATAGTTAAATCCATTGCTCCATGACGACCAATTTGATCTAACATATGATCGAAAAAGTGTAAACCTGTATCAATATCATTTTTTCCTGATCCGTCTAAATTCAACTTGATATAAATCTTCGTTTCATTTGTATTACGAGTAATTTCAGAAACACGATCTTCTAGTTTTAAAAACTCATATATCTTTTCCCAGTCAGTACTTGTTAGAGCAATACAATCATAAATTTCTTGTTTAGAACTCTCAATCTCTTCTGCTCCTAACTCAGGATTTTCAGATAAATAAATACCTTTTGCCCCTAAATTCTTAGCCAACTCCATATCTGTAATACGATCTCCTAATACAAAAGAATTTTCTAAATCGTATTCATCAGAAAAATATTGCGTTAACAAACCTGTTCTAGGCTTGCGTGTAGGTGCATTTTCATGTGGAAATGTTTTGTCGATATGTATTTCAGAAAACACAACACCTTCTTTTTCAAAAGCACTGATAATTTTATTTTGTGGTGGCCAAAAAGTATCTTCTGGAAAACTGTCTGTTCCCAATCCGTCTTGATTGGTAACCATCACTAATTCATAATCCAATTCAGCAGCTATTTTAGCCATGTATTGAAATACTTTCGGATAATATTCTAACTTTTCTAAACTATCTAATTGATAATCTACAGGCGGCTCTAACACTAAAGTTCCGTCTCTATCTATGAATAATACTTTTTTGCTCATGATTAACTTGTTAATCAATCCTGAACTTGATTCAGGATCTTTTCTTTATAATTTTAATTGTGCTTAATTCAGGGTTGTTATTTCTAACTAAATCCCATTTCCATTCTCTTTTCCAATTCTTCAACTGTTTTTCTCTTTTTTTAGCCTCACTTTTTTCTTCATATTCTTCGAAAAAAACCAACTCAACAACATTATATTTTTTTGTAAATAATGCTCCGTTTCCTCTTTTATGTTGATTTAGTCTTCTTTCTAAATTATCTGTATACCCTATATACAATACGGTTCTATTTTTATTACTCAATATGTAACAATAATATTTTTTCTTATCATCCATAATTTCATTTTTCATAGCAAAGTTCCTGAATCAAGTTCAGGATTTCGAAATTAATTGAAGGCTTTCAATTAATTTCTCATTCTCTTCTGGCGATCCTACTGTAATACGGATACAATTATCAACCAGTTTATTTCTATTTCTAATAATTACTTTTTGATCAATTAAATACTGATACGTTTCATTAGCGTTATCAACATTCACCAACAAAAAGTTTGCATCTGATGGATAAATCTTATTCACCATTTTTAAAGAAGCCAATTTTTGCTTTAAATCTTTTCTTTCCTTCAATATTACATCTACATTCGATTCAAATGTATCTAAATCATTTAATGATGCTAACACTGCTTCTTGATTTAACTGACTTACATTATAAGGTGGCTTTACACTATTGTATAAAGTAATAATTTCAGCATTTGAATATGCAACTCCAACTCTAACACCTGCCAATCCCCATGCTTTACTAAAAGTCTGACTTACAATTAAATTTGGATATTCATTAATTTTACTAATAAACGACTCTTGCTCACTAAAATCAATATATGCTTCATCTATAATTACAACACCATTGAAATTTTCTAGTATGTATTCTACATCTTGAACGTTAAAAGTATTTGCTGTTGGATTGTTAGGTGAACAAACAAAAATCATTTTTAAACTTGGATCATCTAAATATGGTTGCAATTGATTCAAATTGATTTGAAAATCATTAATCAACGGTTGCTTAATTAACTCAACATTATTAATAGCTGCAGAAACATCATACATTCCATAAGTAGGAGAAAAAGTAAGCGCTTTATCCTTACCTGGCTCACAAAAAATTCTAAAAGCCAAATCAATTACTTCATCACTTCCGTTACCCACAAAAATTTGATTGCTCACTACTTTTTTAATCGTAGATAATCTTTCTTTAATTTTTTTCTGATGTGGATCAGGATACCTATTTAAAGTACCGTAAGGATTTTCATTAGCATCTAAAAAAACGTCTGCACTTCCTTTAAACTCGTCTCTTGCTGATGAATAAGGAGTTAATTCCCATATGTTTTTACGTACTATACTTTTTAAACTAAACATTTTTTATAAACAGTTTAAGTTGGTTAATTTTTACTATTGATCTTTTTCTAAAATTCTTTCTATAAAACGACTATAATCATCTTTCATTGGCAGATCATAATCAATCTTTAATCTTCTTCTGTATGTAATTGTTTTTTCTTTTGTCTTTTGATTTACTCCTTCTTTTTCATAAAATTCCCAGTACAAACCAATTCCTCTTTTTTGCCAATTAGGTAATTCGTTAAAATTTATATTGTTTTGATACAATAGCTCATTTTTAGATGCTACTGATTTACCTTCAATGCTTTTAGTGGCTTTTGCTACAGTTTCTCCATTTTTCCTCAACATCCAATAACAATGAGCATTTAATGCATTTCTAAAAGCATCTTCATTACGCCATCTAAAATAATCAATCACTAACTTTTGAGTTGGTAATTGTGAAATTCTTGAATCAAATACACCAATATCTTTTAATAAAAGAGAGAATTTTGCACTTGCCTCTCCTGCTAATATTGAATTGTATTTTCTAGTTTTTCTATTAAATAAGTTTTCTTTTATTGAAAATAACAACGAAATTTCATCACTCTCTGTATAACCATAAACTACATTAAAACCACAATTCATTAAATGTTCTGTAGTAGCTACCTTTAAATCTCTAAACTTAACATCAAAAGGAGCTTCAAACTGGTGAACTTCTTTAGTTAACCTTGTAAAACTTCTTCCATCAATTCTGGCAACCATGTACATATTTGGTAATACACAATAATCACTAGCGGTTTCATATACCCGCACTTGTTTATCTAATTCATCAAACTTCATTGTTCCAATCTTTTACATAAAACTCATTTTCTCTTATTTCTACATAATATAATTCATCAAAACCTTCAGAAAGGTTAGGAAAAACTAGCCTTTTCTTTGTTGAGAAAATCCCTACATCTGGAATTCTCTCTTTACCTTCTCTTTTACTATTTCTTTCTAACGATTCTTCTACTTTAGAACAGAAATAATACCCTATTGTTTTATACTTTCTTTCTTTAAATTTTTGAATGTATTTAGCTCTTTCTTCAATAGTTGGATTTGTATTATCTACTACAATTTTTTGCTGTAACTCAATACAAGCATCTAATAATTTACCTTCCTTATTTCTGGTATTTAATAAATCCATACTCACTCTAAAATGTGTATTAAAAAATCGCTCTTTGTAAAAAGTTGATTTTCCTGTAGCTTGAATTCCCATAAATATTACTCCTTCCATAAGTTCTCTTTGTATTCTTTTTCTACTTTAACGACGCTAATCTTAATGTTACAGCATTTTTATGTGCTTGTAAACCTTCTGCTTCCGCCATTAATTCAATTGCATTTCCTATATTCTGAATTCCTTCTTTTGATAATTTCTGAAACGTAATTTTCTTTACAAAACTATCTAATGATACTCCACTATAATTTCTTGCATATCCGTAGGTTGGTAAAGTGTGATTTGTTCCTGAAGCATAATCTCCAGCACTTTCACAACTATAATTTCCTAAAAATACAGATCCCGCATTGGTAATTTTATCTATAAAATCATCAGCCTTTTCAGAAGCAACAATTAAGTGTTCAGGAGCATAATAATTACTGAATTCAATACACTCTTCAATAGTAGATAAATAGACAACTCTACTGTTTTCTAATGCTTTTTCTGCTATTTCTTTTCTTGGTAACTCATTTAGTTGTTTTTTTACCTGAGCTAGTACTTTATTAACGATTATTTTTCTATTAGTCACTAAAATCACCTGACTATCTGTTCCGTGTTCCGCTTGCGATAATAAATCTGCTGCCACAAAACTTGCATTTGAAGTTTCATCAGCTATTACCAATACCTCACTTGGTCCGGCTGGCATATCTATAGCTACGCCTTGCTGTTGTGCTAATTCTTTTGCTTTGGTTACAAATTGATTTCCTGGTCCAAAAATTTTATATACCTGCGGAATGGTTTCCGTACCATAAGTCATTGCTCCCACAGCCTGAGCTCCTCCAACTTTAAATATTTTTGTTACTCCTACTAAATTTGCAGCATACAAAATAGCCGGATTTACCTTTCCTTCTTTATTAGGAGGCGTACACAAAACAATCTCTTTACAGCCTGCTATTTTTGCAGGAACTCCTAACATTAAAATCGTTGAAAATAATGGTGCTGTTCCTCCTGGTATGTACAAACCAACTTTGTCTATTCCTACACTTTTTCTCCAACATTCAACTCCCTTCATCGTTTCAACCACTTTTGTTGCTTCTTTCTGAGAGTTGTGAAATTTTTCAATATTATTTTTAGCTAAAACTATTGCTGCTTTTAATTCTGAAGAAACCTCTTTTTCAGCTGCTATTAACTCTTCTACTGATACTTCTAACGAAGACAATTCAACCTTATCAAATAATGATGCATATTTATAAAGAGCTTTGTCTTTATTTTCTTTTACATCTTCTAAAATATTGGTAACCGTATCAGTTAATGTGCTTCTTTCTATTTGAGCCCTTTCTGATAATGACTCCCATTGTGTTTTATCTGGATTATTGTATTGTTTCATAATAATTTTATTGAATCATGTTCTCAATTGGACATACTAAAATTCCTTCTGCACCTGCTGCTCTTAGTTCATCTATTACATCCCAAAAATCATTTTTATTAATTACTGAGTGTACAGAACTCCATCCTTCTTGTGCTAATGGTAATATAGTAGGACTTCTCATTCCTGGTAAAATTTTAGTAATCTCTTCTATTTTGTCATTTGGAGCGTTTAGTAATACATACTTGTTTTTTCTTCCTTTTAAAACTGACTGTAATCTAAACTGAACTTTATCTAAAATTGCTTCATTTTCTGCAGAAATTTTAGGAGACTTTACTAAAACAGCTTCCGATTTTAATAAAACCTCAATTTCTTTTAAGTTGTTTTTAAATAAAGTACTTCCACTTGATACAATATCACAAATACCATCTGCCAATCCAATATTTGGAGCAATTTCAACAGATCCGTTAATTATGTGTAGGTTTGCTGAAATATTTGCTTTATCTAAAAATTTTTGAACTGTATTTGGATATGAAGTAGCTATTTTCTTTCCTGCTAAATCTGCTAAGCTAGTAGCTGTTGATGTTTTAGGTACTGCAATAGATACTTTACACTTAGAAAAACCTAATTTTTCTACTACAGAAATTCCTTCTCCTTTTTCTACAATTAAGTTTTCTCCAATAATTGCAATATCTACCACTCCGTCTCTTAAATATTGAGGAATATCTCCATTTCGTAAGAAGAAAACTTCTAAAGGAAAGTTTCTTGAAGAAGCTTTTAATTGATCTTTTCCATTATCAATAGAGATTCCGATAGCTTTTAAAAGCTTTAATGATTCTTCGTTAAGTCTTCCTGATTTTTGTACGGCTAATTTTAATTTACTCATGGTGTTTTGTGCTTTCTTGTTTGAGTAAATCTTTGGATTATTTTTGTTTAAAAAACAAAAAATCCGTTTGATTTACTCAAACGGATTTTTAATTTTATGTTCTTTAATTACATACATATCATTATCAATTCGCTTGAGTGCAAATATGATGATGATGGTGATGTAATTGAATAAAAGTCATTGTTTATTTTTAACGGTAGCAAATTTATAATATATTTTTCTATTAATGCAAATTAAATGTAACTATTTTATTAATAAAATGTAAATCGCATTTTAAACACTATTTGTAAACCTAAGTTGATATTGCTATTTTTAGCCAAAATACGATCTACAAAAAACAAAAATGGCTTCTAACAAAAATGCTTTAATACGATATAAAACAATTGACGGTTGCTTACGTAACAATATGCGAAAGTGGACTTTGAATGATTTAATTGATGCCTGTTCTGATGCTTTATACGAATATGAAGGTAAAGATGTATATGTGAGTAAACGAACTGTTCAGTTAGATATTCAAATGATGAGAAGTGATAAATTGGGCTACAATGCACCTATTGAAGTATATCAGCGTAAATATTATAGATATGCCGAAGAAGGCTATTCTATTATGAACATTCCGGTTACAGAAAAAGATGTTAAAGTTATGAACGACGCCATTCAAGTATTACGTCAGTTTAAAGATTTTTCGTTATTTAAAGAAATGGATGGTGTACTACAACGCTTAGAAGATTCTGTATACTCATCTCAGCAAAATAATAAAGCAATTATTCATTTAGATAAAAATGAGCGCTTAAAGGGATTACATTTTATAGATACATTATATGGAGCTATTCAACAAAAAAAAGTAATCGAAGTAATTTACAAATCTTTTAAAGCTAGAGAAGCAAAATCGTACATTCTTCACCCTCAACTTTTAAAAGAGTATAATAACAGATGGTTTTTATTAGCTTTTCATAATAATGATTACATCAACTTAGCTTTAGATAGAATAACTGATATTAATGTACTAACTTCTGATAATTATATTGACAAACAAATTGATGGCGATGAATATTATAAAAACATTGTTGGAGTTAGTGTTTCTAATTCTAGACCACAAAGAGTAGAATTTTGGGTTGATAAACACAACGCTCCTTATGTAATTACCAAACCTTTCCATCACACTCAAAGAACTATTAAAGAAGATGAAAATGGAGTAACTTTTAATATTTTAGTTCAAATTAATTTTGAGCTAGAAAGATTGATTCTTGGTTTTGGTGATTATATTGAAGTGTTAAAGCCAGAAAGATTACGAAGAAGAATTCAACAAAAATTAAAAAGAGCTGTAAAAAACTATCAATCACCTAATGATGATGATTAATCGTATAAACTAAGGTTTTACATATAAAAAACAAAAAGGTCGAATTTCTCTATGAAACTCGACCTTTGTTATTATTAAGCGACTCTTATTAGAACTTGTAAGTCAATCCAATATTAACGCTAGATAAATCTAAGTTAAATCCAAATCTATTGAATGAATTTGCTCCATCTACATCTTGTTTAGTAGTTGCATAAGATAATGCTCCTACAGAAGCTCTTAAAGCAAAAGATTCAGAAACGAAATAGTTTACTCCTGGTGCAGCAGCAATTACAAAAGTATTAACATCTGGTTGATCAACACTTGCAACTTCTGATCCTTGAGTGATATAAGATACACCAGCACCTACAACAAATGAAAATTTGTTAGCTGGAGTAAAATAATAATCAGCACCTAAAGTCACACCAAAAGTACTTGAAGTTGAATCACCAAAAGTACCTTCTAATTCAGAAGATCCGAAAGCTAAACCTAATTCAATTGCAATATTATCTGAAACAAAGTATCCAACAGATGGTGATAAAGTAAAGTTTGTATCACTACCTTCAACATCAGAAATTGAAGTTGAATTAAAGTTTACAGATCCTGAGATAAAAACATCTCCTTTTTCAAAACCTCCTACAGTTTCTTTTTCTTGTGCTGTAATATTAGTTAAACCGAAAACTGCAACACATGCAAATAAAAATTTTCTCATAATATTTTATAATTTTAAGATTGCGAAACTAACAAACTTTTAACAAAAAAATAAACCTTTTTAACAAATGAGTTTTTTTTCAAATCCTTATTTATTTATCAAAAAAAAACTTCAACTATAAAAAACCCTTAAAATCAATACTTAATTAACAAAATCACTGTTTTTTTTCTTTCAATCTTAAAAAAAAGTTATCAAATATCAATTTATGGTACAGTTATTGTTTAACATATTTTAACAAAAACTATTTAAACTATGCAATTATTAATTACAACTAAAAGCATATTGAAGTGGGGAAAATTGTAATAAGAAAAACTTAGAAAATAAAAAACCTTGTTAGCGCAAGGTTTTTTTATTTCATAATTCTAAAATCTACATCCATTAATTTTATTAAAAACAAAATCGATATCGGTTTAGTAATTAAAACTCCTCTTTATTCTTCTACAAAAAATATCATTTTGTTAAAAAAAACAACAAAACAAGCTTACTTATTAACACGAAAACGATGTAGTAAGTTAAAGGAAAATATTTATTGAATTTTTCGCAATAAATTGCTTGAAAAATATTTTTAAACCATTTTTTTAACGAAAAAATCAACCATCTTATACTACTGTTTTTTCATAGATTTTAAAAGTATTTTTTGAAAAATCGTAATTAAACAAACCTAAAATAATGAGAAAAACACAACCCTTTTTTCGAGTATTACTTGTACTTATAATTTCTATACAAAGTTTGTATGCACAAGATGAAGATGTACTATTTCAAGCTTTTGATTGGAATGTGCAAAATCAACCTGCAGGTCAAACTTGGTTTGATGTTGTAACACAAAATAGAAACACTATTAAAGATGCTGGTGTCGATTTAATTTGGCTACCTCCTGTTAGTGATTCTGGTGCACCGCAAGGATACTTACCAAGAGAACTTTACAATTTTAATAGTGCTTACGGTACCGAAGCGCAATTAAGAAATTTGATTAATCAATATCATAATTTAGATATCAAGATAATTGGTGATATTGTAATTAACCATAGAGTTGGAACTAATGATGCTGTGACTTTTACAAATCCTGCATGGCCAACTACTTTTATTACCGCTGATGATGAAGGTAGAAACTTTGTAAACTTTCCAGTAGAGTTTAGTATTAATTCAGATTATTTTCCTGGAACTGCTTTAAAAGCTGATGGTTCAAACGGAACTTATGGTCCAGCTAGAGATTTAGATCATAGAAATCCTGCTGTGAGACAAGAAATTAAAAATTGGATGAATTTCCTTAAAAATGATATTGGTTTTGATGGTTGGAGATATGATTTTGTGCATGGTTATGATCCTATTTACAATAAAGAATATAATGATGCTACCAATCCATATTTTGCTGTTGGTGAACTTTTAGAAAGTAGTAGAGTTCAAACAAACAATTGGGTAAACTTTACACAGGGTTCTTCTTCTGCTTTTGATTTCAACACTAAAGTTACACTTCAAAATGCTATTCGCGATAATAATTTATCATATTTAAGAGATGGCGGTGGAAATCCTTCTGGTATGATTGGAATTAACCCAACAAAATCGGTTACATTCTTAGATAACCATGATACTGGTTTTGCACAGCAATGTTGTGGTTCAAATTATGTTTTCCCAGGTGGCGAAACTAATTTAAGAAAAGGATATGCTTATATTTTAACGCACCCTGGAAATCCAATGGTATTTTGGACACACTTTTTTGATGGTGGATCAGGCGTTAGAAATGCTATTAAAGAATTAATTTCAGCAAGAAAAAATGTACGAATTTATGCTGGTTCACCTATTAGTATAGATCAAGCTAGAAATGATTTATATGCAGCATATATAGATGGTAGAAATGGGACAATTGCTATGAAATTAGGTAGCGGAAGCTGGTCTCCAAACGGAAACAACTGGGTATTAAAAGCATCAGGTACTGATTATGCTGTTTGGACTCAAGGTGGTAGTGATAATGACAACGATAACGACAACAATCCTCCTTCTGAACCTGCTACTCCTTTTACCGTTAATTTTAAAAAACCAGCAAACTGGGGTAACAATGTTACTGCTTATTTTTACAATGCATCTACTAATGCAACTATTAGCGGTACAGCTGGATGGCCTGGAGCGTCTACAACGAACATCAGTGGAACTCCTTGGTATTCATACAACTTTACTGCGACAAATAACCTTTCTAAAAATGACATTCGTATAATTTTTACTGATGGTGTAAATCAAACAGATGATTTATCTAGAAGTTCTGATGGTTGGTATGATAATGGTACTTGGACAGATACTTGTTCTTCTGATTGTACAGGAACTCCTCCTCCACCTCCACCAACTGGTTCTACTTTTACTGTAAACTTTAAAAAACCTAATGGGTGGAACAATAATGTAAATGTATATTTCTTTGATGCTTCTACGAACGCTACATTAACTGGAACTCAAGGATGGCCTGGAGCATCTACAACAAATATCAGTGGAACTCCTTGGTATTCATATCAACTTAATGTTCCTGCTGGTGTTTCTACGAACAATATTAGATTGATTTTTAATGCTGGTTCTAATCAAACTGATGATTTATCAAGAGCCTCAGATGGTTGGTTTGACAATGGTACATGGACAAATACTTGTCCTTCTGACTGTTCAGGAACTACACCTCCTCCTGCAGGAAATGATGATGTTACTTTTAACTTTTTAAAACCAAATACTTGGGGTAGTACTGTAAACTTATATTTATACAACAGAGCTACAAATACTACATTAGCTGGAACTCAAGGATGGCCTGGTCAACAAATGTCTGGCGGTGGTAATAATTGGTTTAATGCTTCATTTACCATACCTAATGGTGTTGCTGCAAATAATATTGGAGTGGTATTTAATGATGGTAATAGCCAGCAAACAATAGATTTAACTCGTGGTACTTCTGGATGGTTTGCTGTAACGGGTAGCTCAAGTGGAAAAGCTACTGGAAATTGGACGGATGCTTGTACTACTAACTGTGTTGTGCTTAGAAGTGCTAGTAAAACTAGTATTAATTCAACAGCTACTCCGTTATTAGATGAGACATTTGTGGTAGCTCCAAATCCAATTAATGTGAATTCTCAATTAATTTTAACGACAACTTCTAGTGGTGTTTTGGAAATTTCTTTATCAAATATTCTTGGACAAACTAAGACTATATACAAGGAAAGTAAAGAAGCAGGAATACATAAAATTAATATCCAAAATGATTTTATGAATAATTCTGGTATCTACTTCTTAAATGCTAAACTTAATGATACTAAACTTAAGAAGCCTTTAAAACTTATAAAAAGGTAATAAGTATGTTAATTGTTTGTTAGTTTATCAAACATCTCCCCCAAAAAAAGCCGAAACATTTGTTTCGGCTTTTCTAATATTATCTTATAATTTATTTTAGTTATAAACACACACTTTGCGTCCTCCACTAAAAAAACTAGTTCTACATGATACGTCTCCTGGACCTAAAAAGATACTAGCATCCCAACAATCTCTGTTAGTATTACATGGCATCCCTCCTACATTTCCTCCCTGTACTTGCTTTTGCTCATGTTTTGATAGTTTTCTACCTAAACTTTTCATTTTTATAAATTTAATTGGTTAATAATGTTTACAATTTATAACAATCAACAATAAAAAACAAAACAATTCACAACAATAAGAAATAATAATTACAAAATCAATAACAAAAAAGGCATTTCGATAGTAATATCATTAACAAAATCATTAAATAAAATATGTGTCCTAATAAGAACTTTCAATATTGATTACTGATTTGATACACTCTTTTTAGTTTGACCATAGAAACCAATGTAACCATAGCATAATATCACTAAAATAAAAGCCAGCTTAAATCCAATAAAATCAATTAATGATCCGAAGATAAAAGGTATAATAGCTCCACCAACAATTGACATACATAACAATCCAGAAGCTTGCGCTTTTAAATCACCTAAACCTTCTAAACTTAATGTAAAAATTGTTGGAAACATAATAGAGTTGAATAAACCAACTGCTAAAATTGCCCACATAGAAACTAAACCAGTAGTTGCTATAGAAACGACAATCATAAATACAGCTAAAGAAGCAAACATTGCAAGTACCTTACCTGGCGATAGAATTTTTGTTAAATAAGCTCCTATAAAACGACCAATCATTGCGCCTCCCCAATAAAATACAACAAAAACTCCTAAAAGTGATTTAGGATCTTTTCCTGAGAAAGATTGATTAAATAATTTAGCGATTGTATTAGCAATTGACATCATCGTTTCATTTTCAGCAACAACTGTAGCTAAATTCATATCCATAAAGTAGTTTACTAAAAAACTTCCAATAGCTACCTCAGCTCCTACATATAGAAATATACCTAGAGCTCCCATTAACATTAATTTGTTTTCAAGTAATTTAGCATATCCGCCTACTGGAGTTTTCTCTATTACTTTTGGTAGTTTAATAAAGAAAAAAACTAACGCTAACAAACCAATAAAACCAGCTATTAATAAAAATGGTTTTTGAACGGTTGCTGCTTCATTTATATAATAGTTTTGTTTTTCAACTTCATTCAATAAAGCTATTTCATCTGATGTTTTTACCGTATCGCTTAACAAAAACAACGCTCCAATAATTGGGGCAATTGTTGTACCCAAAGAATTAAAAGCTTGCGATAAATTCAACCTACTCGAAGCTCCCTCTTCATCTCCTAATAAAGCAATATATGGATTTGCAGCTACCTGTAAAATAGTAATACCTCCTGCAAGTGTAAAATATCCTATTAAAAAGACAGCAAAAATTCTACTTGATGAAGCTGGATAAAATAACAAACAACCAACCGCCATTGTTACCAAACCTAGAATAATTCCTTTTTGGTATCCTATTTTAGAAAGTAATTTACCTGCTGGCAATGAAAACACAAAATATGCTAAAAAGAAAGCAAACTGTACCAGTACTGCTTGTGCATATGATAACTCAAAAACATCTTTTAAACGTGGGACTAAAGAATCTACTAAAACAGTTATAAATCCCCATAAAAAGAATAAAGAAGTTAGAAAAATAAAAGCACTTTTGTAAGATTTCTTGGTGGTCGACATAGATTAGATGTATTAGTTTGAATGATTTGTTTACGTTAAAAGTCAATGATCAGAAAATCATTAGCGACAAACCTAACTTAGAATTTGTTGTTATTTTTATAACTTTTCAACGATTCGTTATATTATTTTATCATTATTAATAAAAATACAATTTTTAAATGATAAATTATCAATATAACTTTATTCCTGTCAGTTTTTTAATTTGCAACAAAAAAAACAGTTATCAATATGTAATACATACTGATAACTGTTTATAAGAGAAAAATAATTAAAGTAATTATCTTCTACTATAATTTGGTGCTTCTTTTGTTATTGCTACATCATGTGGATGACTTTCGTTGATACCACTTGCTGTAATACGAACAAACTTACCTGTTTCTTTTAATGTTTCAATGTCTTTAGCTCCACAGTATCCCATACCTGCACGTAAACCTCCTACAAATTGATGAATACTTTCTTGTAATTCTCCCTTATAAGGAACACGACCAACAATTCCTTCTGGAACTAATTTTTTAATATCATCTTCAACATCTTGGAAATAACGATCTTTAGAACCTTGCTTCATAGCTTCTACAGATCCCATACCTCTATATGATTTGAATTTTCTTCCTTCGTATATAATTGTTTCTCCAGGACTCTCTTTTGTACCTGCTAATAATGAACCTAACATTACACAATCTGCACCAGCTGCAATTGCTTTAGGAATATCACCAGTATAACGAATTCCTCCATCTGCAATTACAGGAACTCCACTTCCTTTAATAGCTGCAGCTACTTCTAATACAGCAGAAAACTGAGGAAAACCAACTCCGGCAACAACTCTTGTAGTACAAATAGAACCTGGTCCAATACCTACTTTAACAGCATCTGCTCCTGCTTCTACTAAGTATTTAGCTGCTTCTGGTGTAGCAATGTTACCCACAACTACATCTAAATTAGGAAACTTTGCTTTTACTTCTTTTAAAACTGTAACTACACCTTTAGTATGACCATGTGCTGTGTCAATAATTACTGCATCAACTCCAGCATTCACTAATGCCTCAGCTCTTTCTACAACATCAAAAGTTACACCTAATGCAGCTGCTACACGTAATCTACCTAAAACATCTTTATTAGCTATTGGCTTTTGAGTTGTTTTTGTAATATCTCTAAAAGTAATTAATCCTACTAAAATATCATCGTCATTTACAACTGGTAATTTTTCGATTTTATTTTCTTGAAGAATAATTTCAGCTTCTTTTAACGATGTTCCTTCAGCTACAGTGATTAAGTTATCAGAAGTCATTACTTCTGTAATCGCTCTTTCATTATTTTTTTCGAAACGTAAATCTCTATTCGTAACAATACCTACTAGTTTCTTACTGTCATCAACAACAGGTATACCTCCAATTTTATGCTCTTTCATTGCTTTTTTAGCATCTAAAACTAAAGCATCTAAAGGTAAAGTAATAGGATCTATGATCATACCACTCTCTGCTCTCTTAACTTTACGAACTTCTTGAGCTTGTTGTTCAATAGACATATTTTTGTGAAGTACTCCAATACCACCTTCTCTTGCTATTGCAATTGCCATAGCACTTTCAGTTACTGTATCCATTGCTGCAGATACTATTGGAACATTTATTGTTATATTTTTAGTAAACTTCGTTTGTATACTTACTTCTCTTGGAAGAACTTCAGAGAAAGCAGGAACTAGTAAAACATCATCATATGTTAATCCTTCTCCTACGAATTTCGATTGGTGAGCGTTCATAATGCAACTAAATCTTTGAGTTGATAATTAATTGCGTGCAAATATACTGCTTTTATTATAATTTTAAGTTTATTTAAATGTTAAACATTCTCAAACAGTTACCTCATAAAGCTTTAAAAAAAGTGATATTATTTTTTTAAAAAAACTTCTGAAAAAACAAGATTTAAATCACTATTCCAAAAATTAAAGCGTTTATGCCTTTTCTTGATACGCTTATGGAAAAAAAATGATTTTTCTTCTATTCTAATCCTAATTTAGTTACAGCGAAACAACATATTTATTAATCTTTAAATCAATGATAAATGGCTGTAATTAAAGATACTCAAACATTAATAGAAACTACATACTTGGTAAAAGGTGTTATCGGCAACGTAGGAATGCCAGGTGCTCCAATCACGCATTTTTCGTTGGTAGTTTCTCCTGAACAACAAACTGTTTCTGGAATTGTTGAAATTACGCGTGCCATTAATAGTCCTTCTATTAAATTAAATGTAGCAGGTAATATAAGATTCACTGGTTATGGAAATATTAAACAAATTATCAATTTAAGAGGAGAATATAAAATATCTGCGCCACCACCTGCAATTGGAAGCTATTTAGAAGATTTTTCTGCTTACTTAGACACTGATGAGCAATGGAATGGAAATGGAGGATTTACGTTTGGTTTTCAAAAAATAGACAACGTACCTGTAAAGGCTACCAATTAAGAATATATAGGGGATTATTATATAGCAAGGGTAATAGAAAGTGAGATAAAACTCACGGACTATTACCTTTTTTTATCTAAATATTGTATTATCTCTTACAAAAGAATTTTTATAACGTTCACTAAAAGGTATTTTTTCTAAATTATTTAATATGATCAAATTATCTTCAAGATATATTTCTTTGATACTTTTCATGTTCACTAAATAATTTCGATGTACTTGCTTAAAATCATCATTATTAAGCATTTCTTTTAGTTTTACTAAAGATAGTTTTATCAAATACCTTCCTTCATCACACTGAAGATTGCAATATTTTTCCTTAACATCGATGTAGTTTATTGCATCTACATCAACTTTTACAACACTTCTTTTATGTTTAATAAATAAGTATTTCGGACTTAAAACACCATTATCAGTATCAAAACTAATGCTATTATCTTGCTGATAACAAGACTCTATGGCTAACTCTAAAGAATACAACAACTCTAACTTATTGTAAGGTTTTAATAAATAAACTAAAGGATTGGTTAATTTGGCTTCATCAAAAACCTCTTTGCTTTGCATGCTTGTTAAAAATAAAAAAGGAATATTTATTCCTTCTCTATTAATTCGTTGTGCAAATTCAATTCCTTCTGGTTTTCCTTCAATCATTATATCCAAAATAATAATGTCAAAAAAACGATTTTTCAACTCCTTCTCTGCTTCAATACAATTTTTCACTCTAACAACCTCATAGCCATCTCCTTCAAGGAGCTCTATAACGTCTTTAGCTTCATTATCTAAGTCTTCTAATAATAGTAATCGGAGATTTTTCATTATATTCAGTGGTTAGTAATGTAAATTTAACGAAAAGTTATTAATTATTAGTTGTAGTTTATTGTTAAAAACTAAGCTAATGGCAGCTCTATACTTACTTTTGTTCCTTTATTTAACTCGCTTGTAAAAACTAAATTGCCTTCATTTTTTTTAACTAGCATCTGACACAAAATAAGTCCTAAACCAACACCTTCAGAACGATTAATCTTATCTATACTTACTCCTTGTAAAGCATTGATTTTTTGTAAGCGCTCTTCAGAAATCCCAATCCCTGTATCCTGAACTGATATATATGCTTTATTGTTATTTGTTACACCAATTTCCACAGTTATTCTCCCTTGATTTTTCATGTACTTAACTGCGTTATCTAATAAGTTTCTAAGTACAATTTTAATGGACTCACGATCGATATTCACTAATGAATTTTTAATAAAGTTTGTTTCTATTTGAATATCATTAGCTGCTATCAAATCCTCATAATCTAATAATACATGTTCTACAATAGGTTTTACAGGACATTCTTTTTTTGCAAAAACCATTTGATTACTCTGTTCTAAAGACCAATGCAATACATTGTTTAATAAATGACTGGTACTTTCTGTAACAGTTATTGCTGTATTATTAGCTTCTTTTATTCCTTCAATATCATTGTTAGCAATGTGTTTTTTAAGCTGCTCATGTTGATACTTGATGGTATTCATTGGCGATCTCAAATCATGAGACACTACCGAAAACAAATAATTTTTTGTTTTGTTAGCTACATTTAAGTCTTCTTTTTGCTGAGTTATTAATGCATTTTTAGTTTTTAGCTGTTTATAGAAATACCCCAACAAGCCTAAGAAAATTAACAGCCCTGAAGCTCCTAGAATTAAACCTCTTTGAACTACTTTTTGACGTTTTAATTTTTCGTCTTGAATCGCAATTTCTTGCTGCTTTTGAGCAATGGCTAGTTTCTTGTCACGTTCAGTTAACTCTAAAATATTATCTCTATTCCAAATAGAGTCTTTCCATTTGATGAATTCTCTGTAATATTCAACACTCTTCTCAAAGTTTTTCCTATTACGCTCTACAACTGCCATGTTTTGGGATGTGAATTGCTTTAATTCAATATCTGAAAAATCTTTCGCTATAGTATATGCTTCTTTGAATAATGGAATAGCTTCATCATCTATATATTGATTATAATACACGCTGGCTAAATCCATTTTAAACCGAACTATAGACAATGTATCATTAGACGATATTAAAGATAACTCTTTATTAAAGTATTCTTTTGCTTTATTGTAATCTTTCTTATGAATATAGCATAAAGCAAAATTGTGATAAGCATTTTTTTTTGAATTTAAATCTGTATTAGAATTAATTTTCTCCCATTTAGAATAACTTAAAATTGCATCATCAAATCTTTTCAAACTTAAATAAACTCTACCTAACTTTGATTCTCTTAAACTTTTAAAAAAACCTTCATCAGACATACTCAAAAAACCAACTAAAGACCTCTTGTACAGTTTTTTATTTAATGCACTAACTCCTTGAATATAATTTAATACATTTATATAATTTTCATCTTTGATTTGATCAAAGGAAAGCTTGTTAGAGTAGACATAACTAGAATCAAACTTTTCTTCCCTGTAAAACTTAAGTGCTTTACAAAAAGACTCATCTTTCTTATTAGCACAAATGGATTCTGCTAATTTGTAAAATTTATTTAAATCATTATTGAATGTTTCTTGAGTATAAATTAGATTGACAGATAATAATAAAAATACAGTTATTTTATTCAAAATTATTGCTTGTCAGTTGCTGGCATAGTTACAGTACCTCTATCCGTTTCAGGATCTTCATCATCATCTCTAACAATGATGGCATCAACTGGGAGTGTATCTGATGCTAATTGATATTTAAATTGAATGTAGTATAAATCAAAAAACTCTGATTTTTCTTTACATTTATACTCAACTCTAAAATCCCTACAATCAATTAATTGTCTATTATCATTTCTATCTAAATAAGTAACAACCTTTACACCATAATAAGTCAAGTAGATATAATTCTTTTTTAATTCTAACTTATCTTTTAGACTGGGAGGAAAACATACTTTATGTAAAGTATTATTTGGAAGATAAGCTAAAATAGTAACAGTAAAAGGTTCGTGATTCCCACTTTCAACATCAGACATGTTTACTAATGGTCCTTGGGGTTTATCTTTAAAAGAAATACCTTCTTTTAACTTTTCAAATTCAATTAATTCTAGTGATATTTTCTGACTCATTTTTTAATATAGTTTGGTTAGTGAACTAAGTTACAATAAAAAATGACATAGAAAAGGGAAAGTTAACTCAATGAATCTTAACAAGGAATTCTCAATTCTGTTACTGTGCCTATGTTAATTTTAGATTCAATATTTACATTACCTTTGATCTTTTTTACACGAGAAAGAATATTCTGAATACCTATTCCTTTTCTAGCTGATAAATCCACATCGAAACCAACTCCATCATCTTTTATATTTAAAACAAGATTTTCAGCTTCTTTCTTTACAAACAAACTTACATGAGTCGCTTTTGCATGTTTTACCACATTATGTAATACTTCTTGTAAAACACGGTATATATTAATCAAAATACTTGTATCAATATTTTTAAAATTAAAATCCAAAAAAAACTCCAAATTATAATTAAAATCTCCCTGTCTGCTTTTTGCCTCCATTAGTTGTTCTATTGAAAGATTAAAATTTGAAATTTCAGGAATATGTGTTCCTAATTCGTGAGAAACATTTCGTATTTCTTTCTCTACTTGCTGAAGTTCATCTAAGTAGTTATTAAATTGATTTTCTTTTTCTAGATTGTTAATCAAACCTAAATTCATTCTAATTCCAAAAAGTTTTCCTAGCACACCATCATGCAACTCTTCTGAAATTCTTTTTCGCTCCTCTTCTACAACTTTTAATTTTTGAATTTCAGCCTCAAATAACAATCGCTTTTTTCTACTCTTGTATACCAAAAATCCTATAATTAATATCAAACTAGAAATAATTATCAACGCATACATTATTATTTGCTGACGTTTCATTTTTTGTCTTTGTAAAAGCAGTTCTTGTTCTTTACTTTTAATTGCGTTGGTTTTATCTAACTCAGCTAATTCCCATACTTTATCTCTATTCCATACAGAATCTTTCCATTTGATTAACTCTCTGTAAAAAACAACACTCTTGTTATAATTTTCTCTATTGAATTCAACAACTGCTAAATTTTTTGACGTTATTCTTTTCTTATCAATATCTGAAAAAGTACTAGCTAAACTATACGCTTCATAAAATAAAGGAATAGCCTTTTCATCCATATATTGTTGATAATAAATATTAGCTAAATCTGTTTTTAATCCTATTACTGAAGCGGTATCTTTCTTATCAGTCATTTGAAGTTCTTTATCGAGGTAAATTTTCGCTTCTTTATAACTTTCATCTAACAAATAGCTGATTCCTAAATTATGATATACGTTTTTTAATTGCTCATAACTTAACTTTTCTTCACGAGAAATCAATTCTAAATAATTTTCTATTGCTTTTTTATAAGATTTATTTTGTAAATGTATATACCCTAGTTTAAGCTTCTTTAAATTTTTAAGAAGTCCATCATCTGAAATTTCATTAATGTTAAGTAGTGCCTTTTTTAGAAGTCCTTTTTGAATAGCGCTATACCCTTGAAAGTAATTAAGTATCTCTCTTTTCTCTTTGTTATTTTCGTTTCTTAAAGCCTTGCTACTAAAAATGTAACAAGAATCATAAGCATTTAAATTATAATGCTCAAATGCTTTACAAAAAAGTAGGTCTTGTTCCGTTGTGCATATTTTACTGGAAACTTGTTTAAGCTTCTCTAATTCAGTTTGAGAGTAAGTATGTAAAAATAAAAAGTAAAAGAATAGGGCTAGAAAGCTTTTCATTAAATATACATTTTAAACAAAAATACAAATGCATTACTTTTTAAACTATTAATTCCTCATAATAACCATAAAATGGTTACCATGAGGAACTAAAAAACTTTGTTTTTTAAAGGATTATATACCTCTAATATAATTTGCTAAAGGATCATTAAATTGAAAACCTTTGGTAAATCGTTCTTTATTTAAAATCTTAAACTCAGCTAAAGCCCATAAAATAAGTTCTTTTAAAAATAACTTATCTTCATTATGAAACTCTGGTTGATATTTTTGAATTAGATTTTCTAATGGAGTGATTGCATTTAATTGATCTTTAAAATAACCATCATCCATATCGTCTAACAATTCAACAGCATCTTGCGAGTAAAACCATTGTGTAATTTGATCATACGGAGTTTCTTCTCCATCTTTTTTAAGCTTTTTAATTTCTGGAAACAACTCTAAAAAGATTGTTTTAATGGCATTTTGAATTAAAATTTGAGCCACAGTTGCTGCTCCCTCCTGTTCTCCTTCGTATACCAATTCTATTTTACCTGTAATAGCCGGAATTGTTCCAAAGAAATCTAATAAACGAACAGTGGTTGAACTATCTTCTGTTAATAAACTTCTTCTTTCTGCTGTACTTAATAAGTTCTCAAAAATAGAAATACTCATTCGTGCACTTACACCACTTTTTACATCTACATATTCACTTTCTCTAGCTTCAAAACCTATTTGTTCCACCAATCGTTTTGCTAGTTTAGGTACATATACAGTTTCTTTTTGTCCTGATAATGTATTTGCTTCTTGTTCTGTAATTTTTTCAGCAATATCTACTGACTTTGGATAGTGTGTTAAAATCTGAGATCCAATTCTATCTTTTAAAGGTGTTACAATACTTCCTCTGTTGGTATAATCTTCAGGATTTGCAGTAAACACAAATTGAATATCTAACGGTAAACGTAATTTAAAACCACGTATTTGTATATCTCCTTCTTGTAAAATATTGAATAAAGCTACTTGTATACGCGCTTGTAAATCTGGAATCTCATTAATTACAAAAATCGATCTATTTGCTCTTGGTATCATTCCAAAATGAATCACACGATCGTCAGCATAATTTAATTTTAAATTCATTGCTTTAATTGGATCAATATCACCAATTAAATCAGCAACAGTAACATCTGGTGTTGCTAACTTTTCAAAAAAGCGTTCATCTCTATGCAACCAAGTAATTGGTGTTTCATCACCTTTTTCTGCAATTAACTCTATTGAATATCTAGACAAAGGTAGTAACGGATCGTCATTTATTTCAGAACCTGCAACAACTGGAATATACTCATCTAACAAAGTAACCATTAAACGCGCTAAACGTGTTTTTGCTTGTCCTCTTAACCCTAATAAATTGATATTGTGTTTTGATAAAATTGCGGTTTCTAACTCAGGTATTACCGAGTTTTCATATCCCCAAACACCTTCAAAAACAGTTTCTTGTTTTTTTAACTTCTGAATTAAATTTTTTCGTAGTTCATCTTTAATAGAGATTGACTTATATCCGCTTTCTTTTAATTCTCCTAGGGTTTTAATATCTGTTATGCTCATTTTTTTCAATTATCAGTAATACATGATCAATTATATGAATTCATAATTCAAAAACTGATCATTGTTAATTTATTCTATATTCCTCTTATTCGTTTTTTTCTATTCTGTTCGTAATCTTCGAAAATCATTTCACCCAATCCTTTCAAACCTGTGTAAAATGCTTTCCCTTGATTTGCTCTTGTAAATTGCTCTATAAATTGCATTAAGTATGGATCTTGAGCAATCATAAACGTGGTAATTGGTATGTGTAACTTTCTTGCTTGAGACGCCATATTATAGCACTTTTCTACAATGTACTTATCTAACCCGTTACTGTTTTTATAATATGTTCCGTCTGATAATCGCAAACAACTTGGTTTACCATCGGTAATCATAAAAATTTGCTTATTGGTATTTCTCTTTCTTCTAAGGATGTCCATTGCTAATTGCAAACCTGCAACAGTATTGGTATGATAAGGTCCTACTTTTAAATAAGGTAACTCTTTAACAGATATAGGCCAAGCATCATTTCCGAATACCATAATATCAATAGTATCTTTAGGATATCTGGTTTTAATTAATTCAGTTAATGCCATCGCTACTTTTTTAGCAGGAGTTATTCTATCTTCTCCATATAAAATCATACTATGACTAATATCAATCATTAACACAGTACTCATTTGCGCTTTAAAATTAGTTTCTTCTACAACCAAATCATTTTCGGTTAACGAAAAATTACCTATTCCATTGTTAATTTGTGCATTTTTAATACTCTCCGTCATCGAAATACGGTCTAGAGAATCTCCGAAATGATAATTCCTAAACTCACCTGTATGCTCGTCTCCTTGACCAATAGCTTTTGTTTTATGATTTCCTAAGCTACTTTTTCTAAGTTTACCAAAAATTTGATCCAATGCATTCTGGCGAATTGCTTGTTCTGTTTTAGCTGTAATCTTTAAGCCTCCTTTTCCATTCGGATCCTCAATTTCTTCTTTTAGATATCCTTTCTTTTTTAAATCTTCTAAAAAATCATCTAAAGTATATTCTGGAGTTGTTAGTTGATATTCTCTATCTAACTGTTCTAACCAATCAAAAGCTTCATCAAAATCTCCCGAAGTATAGGTTATTAATTCTTTAAATATGTCAAAAAGCTTCTCAAATGGAGAAACTGCTTTTGCTTCATAACTTTCGAACCGAAGTCCTTTTCTAAATTCGTTAATCATACTATAAAAATACGGTTATTTGTATTTTTATACCAACATTAGATTATAAATTGATCTTATCGTAGAATCATTATAAATAATAAATGACATTTAAAGAGAAAGAACTTCAGTTACAATACCAAGGTTTTTTGGCAACTAATTTCTTATGGAAAGGTATGCTGAACGAACAATTACTAAATAGTGATTATACATTTTTTGAAAAAGAACAGTTTGCTATTTCAATTAATCAAAAGTTACGATTGGGTAAATTAGTGGAAAAATTTGTTATCAATCAGCTTTCTGAATATAATAATATTGAAATTTTACTTGAGAATGTTCAAATTCAAGATGAAAAAATTACGCTAGGTGAATTAGATTGTATTTTATTAGAAAACAATATTCCAATTCATTTAGAAATAATTTATAAATTCTATTTATACGATAATTCTGTAGGAAATTCTGAAATTGAGCATTGGATTGGTCCAAACAGAAGGGATAGTTTTGATATGAAATATGATAAGCTAGTAAGCAAACAACTTCCAATGTTGTATCATGCAAAAACACAAGAACTTCTTAAAAAGAAAAACATTGATACTGACAAAATCATTCAAAAAGTATATTTCAAGGCACAATTATTTCCTCATTTAAATGATATTAATAAAAACTTCCCTTTAATTAACAACGACTGTATTTCTGGATTTTATATTTATAGGAATGAATTATCTCAATACAACAATTGCAAATTTTTTGTTCCCACAAAGCATAACTGGTTGATACAACCACACAGCAATGTTAATTGGTTAAATTTTGAGGAGTTTAGTAAGCAATCATCTGTTTTTTTAGAGGAAGAATATGCTCCTATGTGCTGGATGAAAAAGCCCAACGGAATGATTTTTAAGTTTTTTGTAGTTTGGTGGTGATACCACATCAAATAAAGCTGATCAATGTTTCTCTTTTCAATCTCTAAAACTTTTGAAGTACAATAGTTGCCATGCTTCTTAAATCTTCGACTACTGTAGTTTTAAAAGGCTCTATTAGTTGTAAATTATATTTTACCATAAGATTTGAAAGTAATTCTCTTTTGATTAAAAAACGTGACGAACCATCTTTCAAATCGTACACACCATTTTTATTGTTACTAATGGTATCAGCTACTCCTATATCTGTGGTCATCCTAATAAATAGAGAACCTCCAGGCTTTAAAACTCTTATTAATTCTGAAAACATAGATAAAAAATGATTTTCATTTTCAGCAAAATGCAAAACCGCTGAACAAATTACATGATCAAATTTTTCATTTTCAAAGTGTAAAGACTCTAATTTGGTTTTTGAAATTTTAACTGACGGATATATTTGTACTACAAAATCTAACGCTTCTTCATTTAAATCAACTCCATACAGATCAAAATTCTGAGTAGTAAACCATTTTAAATTTCTTCCAAGTCCACAACCTGCATCTAAAATTGTCTGTCCTTCTGCATATCTACTTTTTAAAATTTGATCAAGCAAGTAAATATCTACATTACCAATGTGCTCTAAACTATTCAAAATAATGTTTGTTGTTGTTCCTGATTTGGTACTTTTAACTGAATACCTAACTCTTTATTTAAATTTTCAATAAAATATGCCGCTAATAATGGAGATTCTACTTCTAAATTCTGGTGTACAAAAAAGTGAATATTTCTCAAGCCTAATTTTACCCATTCAGATAAACGCTTCACCCAATCATCTAATCTTTGATAATCTGACGGATGATTAGCTCCTACATATCTAATAAAAGCTTCGTTTTTGGTTAATCTCATGTGCATCATATCTCGTCTTCCAGCGGTATCAACAAGAGTATTAGAAACATTGTTTTCTTCTAACAAATCGTAAAAATCTTTTGAAATTTCTGGATCTGTAAACCAATCTGTATGACGACATTCTACAGTTAAAGGTATGTCTTTAGGCCAACTTTCCACAAAATTCTGAAGTCTATCAAAATTTTGAGGTCCAAAATTTGCATGTAATTGTAAAAAAATAGTTCCTAACTTTTCTTCTAATCTAGAAGCTGCTTCTAAATAATAATTTACCGAATCAGCCACACCCTCTAATCGTTTCCAATGACTAATATCTTGAGTTAACTTCGGAAAAAACTTAAAGCCTTCTGGAGTTTTATTCTTCCATTTTTCAAATTGTTCAGGAGGAAATTGTCTGTAAAAAGTAGCATTCAATTCAATAGAATTAAATTGATTCGAATAATAAACCAACTCATCCTTGGTTCCTCTAGGATAAAAACCTTTTAAATCAGCTTTATTCCATTTTGCGCACCCAACATACACCGAAAGTGGTGTTTCCTCTTTTACCTTCGATAATACTTCTTTTGTTTTTACGTGCGTATCAGGCATTGTAAAATCTATAACTTCTGGATGTTCTACCTTTCCGAATTTCATTGTTTTACTATTGGGGTATTAGTTATTGACTTTTTACTGTCAACTAAAAAACTACATACTGATTTCTATAACTTACTGTAATTGTTGATCAAGGCTATCCTCTTTATCTACTAAATCAGGTCGAAAATCATTCATCAACGATAGTTCTTTCATTTTAGCATATTCATAACCTTGCTTCCACCAACCTCTCATTTGTTCTTTATCAAAAACCAATGAATTTGTAGTAAGTACAGTTGGTGTATAATATAAATTTAGTTTTACATCTTGGTATTTAGCTGAAAGTTTTCCAATGGTAACATTATGTTTTTCAACATGTTCTAACATAAACCCAAAGACATCTAGCATTAATGAAAATGGATTCTTAGAAGGCATTCTATTTATTTGATTTACTTCTGTTTCTAAAATAATTGCATCTACTTCTTTTGCACCTCTCTTGATAGCTTCTCTAATTGGAACTAAACAACCAAAACCACCATCAGCATATTGGCAACCATTTTTTTCTAGCAAACTCATAAAAGGAACATAGTTACAAGAACCCCAAATCCAATCACAAAAATCGTCGTAAGTACAATCTAAAATCGATTTATATTCTATTTGGTTGGCTGTTAAGTTAGATACCGTTACAACTACTTCTTTATTTTGATCTTTAATAATTTCAAACATTTTTGGAGTTACATTGGCACGTATCAATTTTCTGAGATTCTTACTTTCTCCAAAAGTTTTTCTTCCATTTAGTAAATTCCAAAAAGTATTTCTATGTCTAATAGAAATTACCTTAACTCCATGTACTTTTTTTATTTTAAACGGATTGTTACTAAAAATGCTACGCTGTTTTACGTTGGTGTATAACATTTTCAATTCATCAACCATACCTACAGCCAAATGCGACACCATTAAACTACCTGTAGATGTACCTACAAATAAATCGTATTCTCTCTTTTGTTCTTTCATTAAAAACTCAACAACACCACCAGCAAATGCCCCTTTACTGCCTCCTCCAGAAATTACCAACGCTTTTTTCATCGAATTTAACTAATTTAGTTCTGTAAAAGTATTAAAAAAATGAAACGTTTTTCCATAATTGCATGCCTTCTAATTTTATTATTTAATTGTACTAAAAAGAGTACTACTAGAAATATTGAATCTGTTGTAATTAATGATTTTTTTAAAGACAGTACAAGCATACGTGCCATTAAAACGCTGCATAAAGACACCTTATTCTATGCAGGATCTAATGGAAAAGTTGGTATGACTTTGAATGGAGGAAAGAATTGGAGTCAAATAATTATCAAAGATTCACTGAATAACACGCCTCATTTTAGAAGTATTTCTTACAACAACAAAGCTTTATTTATACTATCTATTGGTAATCCTGCTTTGTTATATAAAATACCGTTACAAAATAATTCAAACTTACAATATGAATTAGTTTATAAAGAAGAACACGAAAAGGTGTTTTATGATAGCATGCACTTTTTTGATGATGCTTTACACGGAATTGCAGTGGGTGACCCTATAGAAGATTGTCCTTCTGTAATTATGACTAAAGATGGAGGTAATACGTGGAAAAAAACTGATTGTAATTCACTTCCTAAATTTGTTGAAGGAGAAGCTTTTTTTGCGGCGAGTAATACAAATATTGAAATTTTAGGAAGTACTGTTTGGATAGGTTCAGGAGGAAAAAAATCTAGAATTTTAAAATCAACAGACAAAGGTGAAACGTGGAATATTTATGATACTCCGATTGTACAAGGTAATGGTCCACAAGGAATATACTCTGTTGACTTTTTCAACCCAAAAGAAGGAATTGCCATTGGTGGCGATTTTTCTAAACCAGACGACAATTGTAAAAATAAAATAATTACCAACGATGGTGGACAAACATGGCAAGTAATAGCAGATAATGAGAATCCAAACTATAAAAGCTGTGTACAATACGTTCCAAACTCAAACGGAAAAGAAGTTTTTGCTGTGGGTAAAACAGGAATTTCTTTTTCTAAAAACGGAGGAGAAAATTGGAAACAAGTTTCTGATAAACCTTTTTATAGTATTCAATTTGTCGATTCAAACACCGCCTGGTTATCAGGAAATAATAAAATTAGTAAAATGATAATTCAATAAACTTCTTGAACTAAATATTTCACTATCAATTTTCAACCATAAATTGAAAACCAAATCTTAATATTATGTTAAAGGAAATTCATTATCGATAATATTGAATATTTTTAGCCTCAATTCAATTAAACCATAATGAAACAAATTTTACTAATGTTACTGCTGTGCATTAGTGTAGGGTATTCTCAAGAATACTTTCCAACTAATACAGGAGTAAAAACTACTAAAAGCACTACATATGCTTTTACAAACGCTACTATTTATGTAACTCCCACGCAAAAAATTAACAAAGCTACATTACTTATTAAAGATGGTAAAGTTGTTAATTCAGGAAGAAAAGTTACAATTCCGAAAGAAGCTCAAATTATTGATTTAAAAGGGAAATTTATATACCCTTCATTTGTTGAAACCTATTCTAATTTTGGAATAGCTTCGCCAAAAGGTGATCAAGGTGGAGGCTTTAGAAGTGCACCTCAATATGATGCTACAAGAGTTGGTTATTACTGGAATGATCATATTCGTCCTGAAACAAATCCTATCAGTGAATTTAATTTTGACGCTAAAAAAGCAAAAGAATTATTAGATATCGGTTTTGGTACGGTTAATACGCATCTTGAAGACGGAATTATGCAAGGTAATGCAGTATTAGTTTCTCTAAACACAAATGCTAATGATGCTTATAGAATTTTAGATAAACAAACTACCAATCATTTATCGTTTAAAAAAAGTAAAAAATCAACTCAAGGATATCCAACTTCTTTAATGGGAGCTATGGCTTTGTTAAGACAAACATATCTTGATGCTGATTGGTACTCAAAAGGAAATGCTAAAAATACTGATTGGTCTTTAGAGGCGGTTAATAAAAACAAAACATTACCTCAAATTTTTAACGCAGGTAGCAGCATGAATGCTTTGCGTGCAGACAAAGTTGGTGATGAATTTGGAATACAGTATACTATTTTAGGGGGTGGTGATGAATTTGAACGCATCAACGCTATAAAAAACACCAATGCAACTTTTATCATTCCTATTGATTACAGAAAAGCATATGATGTAAGCGATAAGTTTGCTACAGAAATTGTTTCTTTAAGAGACATGCGTAAATGGAACCAAGAACCTTCTAACCCAGCTTTGTTAGCTAAAAACAATGTTCCTTTTGCCTTAACAACTCATAAACTTAAATCGCTACAAAGCTTTCATAAAAACATTCAGAAAGCTATCAAACATGGTTTAAGTAGTACCAAAGCATTAGAAACCTTGACTACTATTCCTGCTAAAATTTTAGGAAACAATAAAATAGGAAATCTTAACAATGGAAGTTTTGCTAATTTCTTAATTACTTCTGGAGATATTTTTGATAGTAAAACTACTTTATTCGAAAACTGGGTACAAGGTGAAAAACATATCGTAAATGATATGAATATTAAAAACCTATCTGGAAATTATAATTTAACTGTAAATGGTAAAAATTATGATTTAAAAATTACTGGTAAAGGTAAAAAGCAAAAGGCTTCAGTTTCTTTAAATGATAAAAAACTAAAATCAAACTTTTCTTTTAAAGACAATTGGTTACAGTTAACTATTAATGAAAACGATACTTTTACTCGTTTATCTGGATTTGTTGATAAAGCTGATATAAAAGTATTTTCTGGCACTGGAAAAGATCATCTTGGTAATGATATTACTTGGTCTACTTCTGTAGCTGCAGAAGATGCTACAAAAAACAAGAAATCAAAAGATCAAAAAGTCACTGTACTACCAATTAGTTATCCTAATGTTGGATTTGGAAACTTTACTAAGCCTTCAAAAGAAACTATTTTAATTAAGAATGCTACTGTTTGGACTGGAGAAAACGAAAGTGTTTTAAAAAATACTGATGTACTTATTAAAAATGGAAAGATTGCTAAAATAGGTAACAATTTATCTAGTGGTGGTGCAAAAGTTATAGATGGAACCAACAAATATGTGACAGCTGGAATTATTGATGAACATTCACACATCGCTACAGCTGCCGTAAATGAATCGGGACACAATTCGACTGCTGAAGTTACTATTGAAGATGTAGTAAATCCGGATGATATAAATATTTACAGAAACTTAGCAGGAGGAGTAACTTCTATTCAAGTACTACACGGTTCTGCCAATCCTATTGGTGGTCGTTCAGCTATCCTTAAATTAAAATGGGGAGAAAGTGCTGAAAATATGATTTATGATAACACTCCTAAGTTTATCAAATTTGCTCTTGGAGAAAATGTAAAGCAATCTAACTGGGGAGATGCACAAACAGTTCGTTTTCCACAAACTCGTATGGGAGTTGAGCAAGTGTATATTGATTACTTCCAAAGAGCTAAAGAATATGATGCTAAAAAGAAAAGCGGTCAGCCTTACAGAAAAGATATTGAGTTAGAAACATTAGCTGAAATAATTAACAAAGAACGTTTTATTTCTTGTCACTCTTATGTGCAATCAGAAATAAACATGTTAATGAAAGTTGCTGAACAGTTTAACTTCAACATTAACACATTCACTCATATTTTAGAAGGTTATAAAGTTGCAGATAAAATGAAAGAACATGGTGTTGGTGGTTCTACCTTTGCCGATTGGTGGGCTTACAAATATGAAGTAATTGATGCAATTCCTTACAATGCTGCAATTATGCACAGACAAGGAGTAGTTGTTGCTATAAATTCAGATGATGCTGAAATGTCTAGAAGATTAAATCAAGAAGCTGCTAAAACAGTTAAATATGGTGGTTTAACAGAACAAGAAGCTTGGAATACCGTAACTATTAATGCTGCTAAATTATTGCATTTAGATGATAGAACTGGTAGTATTAAGGTTGGTAAAGATGCAGACATTGTTGTTTGGAACGGAAATCCTTTATCAATTTATACAAAAGCTGAAACTACTATTATTGATGGTACTATTTATTTTGATCTTAAACAAGACAAAGAAAAGAGAAAAGCTATTAAGCAAGAACGTGCAAAGCTTATAGAAATGATGTTAAGAGAGAAAAATGGTGGTGCGCCTACACAAGCTCCATCTAGAAAAGCAAAAAGATTATTTCACTGTGATTCTGAGTCTGAATATCACCATCATAATCACGAAACTCATTAAAAATGAAAAAACAACTATATATAATATTACTAAGTTTCTTATTTGTAAGTAATCTTAGAGCACAACAAACTCCTGGAGCAAAACAAACTTCAGATTATTCAATAGTTGGTGCCACTGCTCATATTGGTAATGGTACTGTTATTGAAAATTCATTATTGGTATTTTCTAACGGAAAAATCACCTACATTGGTAAAGCCGATGCTAGTCAGCAAAAAGGTACCATTATAAATGCTATAGGAAAACATGTATATCCTGGTTTAATAGCTGCCAATACTTCTTTAGGTTTAGCTGAAATTGATGCAGTTAGAGCCACAAGAGATTTTGATGAAATTGGTTCTTATTTACCTCACATTAGAAGTATTATTGCTTACAATGCTGAGAGTAAAGTTGTAGAATCAATGCGTCCTAATGGAGTATTAATTGCTCAAATCACTCCTAGAGGTGGAGTTATTTCTGGTACTTCATCAGTAGTTCAATTAGATGCTTGGAACTGGGAAGATGCTTCTATAAATACCGATGATGCAATTCACATTAACTGGCCTTCTTCTTTTACTAGAGGTCGTTGGTGGTTAGGTGAAGATAGAGGTATGAAACCAAATAAGCAATATGCTAAATCGGTTACAAAACTTACTGATTTTTTCACCAATGCTAAAAACTATCTTTCTGGTAAAAGATCTACTAAAAATCTTCCGTACGATGCTTTAGAAAATGTTTTTAAAGGAACAAAAAAGGTATTTATTCATGTAAATGGTGAAAAGGCAATTACTGATGCTGTAAATACTTTTTTAAACTTAAAAATTAAAAACATTGTGTTAGTTCGTGCTTATGGTGCTGAAAAAGTAACTGAGTTATTAAAAACGAATAACATTCCTGTAGTTTTAGAAAGAGCGCACAGATTACCTAATAACGAAGATGAGGATTATGATTTGCCTTTTAGATCTGCTAAAATATTAGTAGATGCAGGTATTTTAGTAGGTTTAGGTATGGAAGGTGATATGGAACGTATGAGTGCTAGAAATATTCCTTTTTATGCAGGAACTTATGGTGCCTATGGACTTGGTAAAGAAAAAGCTTTGCAATTGATTACTGCTAACAATGCTAAGATTTTAGGAATTGATAAATTCGCTGGAACTTTAGAAACTGGTAAAGATGCAACACTATTTATTTCTGAAGGAGATGCTTTAGATATGAGAACGAATATAATATCTAATGCTTTTATCCAAGGAAGAAAAGTGAGTTTAGAAACTCATCAAACAAAACTTTGGAAACGATACAGTAATAAATTTAAAAATCAATAGTTAGAAAGCTCGGGGTTTCCCGAGCTTTTTCTTTGTAAATCAACAATAACTACAATTTCATTTTTGCTCTTTTATGCTCCTCCTCTGTTTTTCCTATTTTCCAGTAAGAGCTGATGTAAACATTATTAGCATTTTTAACTTTTGTCTCATTCAATAAAAATTGCTTAATCTGTTTTACTGTTTCAATTTCTCCTGCTACAAAAACATTTGCTAAATCTGGAATTTCTAATTTCTGTATTTCTTTTAATTGTTCATTATCTGAATTCTCTTTATGAATCAACCAATGAATATTTACTCCTACTGGTTTATTAAATTCCTGCACATCCTCTTTGCTTATAATTTCAAAAAACACCTCTCCTATTGAATTTTTTGGAAGTTCCTCAATAGCAGCAATAGCTGCTGGCATAGCAGACATATCTGCTGCAAAAAGATACCAGCCTTCAATATTAGTTTGAAACTTTTTAGGACCTGGTCCCATAAAACTTATCTCATCTCCTACAACTGCATTTAAAGCCCAATTTGTAGCCGGACCCGCTGGTTTATGAATTGCAAAATCCATTGTCAGTTCTTTAGTTTCGTTATCTATACTACGAATCGTATAAGGTCTCACTTTTGTTTTACTAAAAAAGCCTTTCGATTCTACAGGAACTACTAATTTTACATATGCACCATTATAATCTGAAGAAAACTGTTGTATATCATTACTTTCAAAAACAATTCTTTTCATATTAGGAGTTACGTACTTATTGCTTTTCACTTTTATTGTTCTTGATTTTCTTATCATTCTTAAACTTTAAATTAATACTACTACTTAGTCGTAGTTTGTTTTGCTAACCTTCATTTATTTTTAATAAATCTAAATAAATTTAATTATTTTTTTCAGTTAGACATCAAAATCAATAATAAATTTCTACAACAATTATAAATAGGTATTTTTGTGCTTAATGAAAACCATCACTAGCATACAGAATAATTACATTAAAAACCTTGTTAAACTTCAAGAAAAATCAAGGGAAAGAAAAAAACAGCAACTTTTTTTAATTGAAGGCGTACGTGAGATAACTATAGCCATTAAAGGAAATTATAACATTGAAACATTGTTGGTTGCTTCTAATATTTTGTCTAAGAATGATGATGAAATTACCATGCTAATAGAAAAACATAATACGATAGAAGTTAGTAATGAGGTTTATGAAAAATTAGCATATAGAGATTCTACGGAAGGTATAATCGCAGTTGTTAAAACTAAAAAATATGGTTTAGATGAACTGAAATTTGAAACAGCATCTCCATTAATTTTAATAATGGAAGGAATTGAAAAACCAGGTAATGTTGGTGCTATGTTACGTACAGCAGATGCTGCAAATGTAGATGCCGTTATAATAGCTAACTCTAAAACAGATATTTACAACCCTAATGTTATTAGATCAAGTGTAGGCTGTTTATTTACCAATCAAATAGCTATAGCTAGTACAGATGATGTTATTACTTACTTAAAACAAAAAAATATTAATATTTATAGTGCTACTCTTCAAAATTCTAACAAATATTATGAAGAAGATTATACTAAACCTAGTGCAATTGTCGTTGGTACAGAGGCTACTGGTTTGAGTGAACGATGGAGAACTGAAGCAACACAAAATATTAACATTCCTATGGAAGGTGTTATTGACTCAATGAATGTATCTGTAGCAGCTGCCATTGTTATATTTGAAGCAAAAAGACAACGAATATCTAATTAAATTAAATAAAAATGAACATTCAAAAATCCCTAAAAAAGTTTTCATTATTAAGCTTAGCTGTATTAGCAATTTCTTGTTCTGATTCAGATTCTGATCAGGTTGGAGGAGACAACGGAGATAACGGAAATAGTGGTACTCCTGGAAGTGAAGCTTGTAACAATCCTGCAAATTACATTTTCGCAGAAAAAGATGGTTTTGTAAAAGTTGAAATTGAAGATGCTGTTTTACCTGAAAATTGGAAGTTAGAAACTAGTAATAGTGCTTCTGGTAAAGGTTATGCTGTATGGACAGGTGATCAATCTTTAGGACAACCTGGAAAAGGACTAATTGAATATAAATTAGCGATCAAAACTCCTGGAACTTACCGTTTTTTATGGAACACAGCTGTTACAATTGGTAATCAAAGCTCTGAGCATAACGATAGCTGGTTAAAATTTCCAGATGCAACTAATTATTACGGAGAAAAAAATGGTAGTAGAGTATATCCAAAAGGTAGTGGGCAAACTCCTAACCCAAATGGATCTTCTGCTGACGGTTGGTTCAAAATTTACAGAAGTGGTAGCGATTTAGATTTTAAATGGCAAGCAGCGACTTCTGATAATGATTCACACAATATTTATGTTGAATTTGCTACTGCTGGAACATACACAATGCAAGTATCTGCAAGATCAACAGGTCATGGAATTGATCAATTTATGTTATTTCAAGAAGATACTTATTCTTTAAACGATGCTAAAGAAATTACAACTTTCAGTGAAGTAAGCTGTAATTAGTAAATTATAACTTAACATTTAAAACAGTATTCTTTATGATGATTATTTCATCTTAAGAATACTGTTTCTTTTTTACACAAATTCCCTTCTTCTATTCTTCAATTAATCAACAATTTAATGTTCTTTCAAAAACTCTATATTGCCTGCTACAAGTAGAAGTTAATTTGCTTAATACAAATCTTTGTAGTAATTTCACTAAAATAACCCCTTACTAAAGGAAAATTAACTTTGAATGAAGTATTCGGCGACTCAGGAAGAAGAAAATAAAGAGATAGCAAATAGGTACAAAGATTTGCTGAAAGGTACTTACCAAACCTTATCAGAAGATGATAAAAAATTGATTCGTAAAGCTTTTGAGGTTGCTGTTGAAGCGCATTCTAAACAACGAAGAAAATCTGGTGAGCCTTATATTTTCCACCCTATTGCCGTTGCTAAAATAGTTGCTTATGAAATTGGTTTGGGAGCTACTTCTATTGCTGCTGCATTGTTACATGATGTAGTTGAAGATACTCATTACACTGTTGAAGATATGGAGCAATTGTTTGGTGAAACAGTTGCCAGAATTGTAAGTGGTTTGACTAAAATATCTCGATTAAAACAAGATCAAGATTATTCCATTCAAGCAGAAAATTTCAGAAAAATGTTATTGACATTACACGATGATGTTCGTGTAATTTTAATAAAAATTGCTGACCGTTTGCACAACATGCAAACTATGGATGCCATGCCTCCACACAAACAAGTTAAAATAGCTTCTGAAACACTTTATATTTATGCTCCCCTAGCCCATCGCTTAGGATTGTATAATATTAAAACTGAATTAGAAGATTTAGGTTTAAAATACACTGAGCCTGAAGTTTATAATGACATCTTTTTAAAAATTAAAGAAAGTAAAGAAGAGCAACAAAAATACATTGATCTTTTTAATTCAAAAATACGAGAAGCCTTAGATAACGAAGGTTTTAGCTACCAAATTAAAGGGCGTTTTAAATCTATTTTTTCCATCAGGAGAAAAATGAGAAAACAGAACGTTACTTTCGATGAGGTATATGATAAGTTTGCTATTAGAATTATTTACAAGCCCACTTCTGGAGATGAAAAATTCGATGCTTGGAAAATTTATTCTATTGTAACAGACTTTTATAAGCCAAACCCTTCTCGTTTAAGAGATTGGATTTCTCAACCTAAATCAACTGGTTATGAAGCTTTACATATTACTGTAGTTGGACCAGAAGCTAAATGGGTAGAAGTTCAAGTTCGTTCTGAACGTATGGATGAAATAGCTGAAAAAGGATATGCTGCTCACTTCAAATACAAACAAGGAAACATTGGTGAAAATGGTTTAGAAGGTTGGCTTAATAAATTGAAAGAAACTCTTGAAAACAACACTTTAAATGCTGTTGATTTTGTTGAAGATTTTAAACTGAATTTATACGCTAAAGAAATTTACGTTTTTACTCCTAAAGGAGATTTAAAATCGCTTCCTAAAGGAGCTTCTGCTTTAGATTTTGCTTTTGCCATTCATACTGATGTTGGTTTAAAGTGTAGAGGTGCCAAAGTAAATGGAAAACTTGTTCCACTAAGTTACGAGTTAAAAAGTGGTGATCAGGTAGATATTCTAACTTCTGCTAATAACAAACCAAATACACGCTGGTTAGATTTTGTGATGACAGCTCGTGCTAGAACAAAAATTAAATCAGCCTTAAAAGCCGATGAGAAAAAGATAGCTGAAGAAGGAAAAGCAATTTTAGTAAGAAAACTACGTCATTTAAAAATTAATTACGACGAAAAAATAGCACATGAAATAGCTAGTTACTTTAACCTACAAACAAGTTTCGATCTTTTTTATAGAATAGGAAATGGTGCTATAGACAATTCTCAATTAAAAGAATTTGTCAATCAACGTAGTAGTCCTATTATGACTTTCTTAAAGAATCCTTTTAAGAGAAATACAACCATAAGTAACAATGAAGAAGTTACTAATAAGTATGATGCTTTAGTATTTGGTCAAGAAGAAGAAAAACTTGAGTACACCTTATCTGTATGTTGTAATCCTATCCCTGGAGATGCTGTTTTTGGTTTTGTAACTATTAATGATGGTATTAAAGTTCATAAAAACAATTGTCCAAACGCAATTTCATTACAATCTAATTTTGCCTATCGAATTATCAAAGCAAAATGGATTGACTCTACGAAACAAGAATATTCTGCCATATTAAAAATTAGTGGAGTTGATAATAAAGGAATTGTAAATAATATTACTCGAATTATTTCAAGCAATATGGATGTTTTTATCAACAGTATTAATATCTCTGGAAATGCTGGTATTTTCGAAGGTAAAATCTCTCTTACAGTTAAGAACAAAAACCAACTAGCAAAGCTTATAGACAGCATTAAAAAAGTAGAAGGTGTTCAAAAAGTACAACGTGTTAATAGTTTATAAATATATTCTTTTGCATAGGCTTTTTTTATTGATAAATTAACGTAAATTTGTCTTTTGGTAAAAAATAGAAAAGTATGAGTAGTTTATCTGAAAATCAAGAAATAGTAAAAAAGGTTTTCACTTCTTTTTTAGAAGAAAATAAGCATCGTAAAACACCTGAACGTTATGCTATCTTACAAGAAATTTACGAAGCAGATGAACATTTCGATATAGAATCTTTATACATTAAAATGAAGAATAAAAACTATCGTGTGAGTAGGGCTACTCTTTACAATACGATGGATTTATTACTTGATTGTGGATTGGTTCGTAAACATCAATTTGACGGGCAATCTATGGCTCGCTATGAAAAAAGTTACTTTGATAAAAACCATGACCACGTAATTTTTACTGATTCTGGTGAGGTTAAAGAGTTTTGCGATCCTCGCATTCAAACTATCAAAAAAACTATTGAAGAAGTTTTTGATATCGAAATTCACAATCATTCTTTATACTTCTACGGAACTAAGAAAAACACAAAATAAACATAATAAATACACAATAACAACACACTAAATAATGGCAGTAGATTTATTACTTGGTTTGCAATGGGGCGACGAAGGAAAGGGTAAGATTGTCGATGTTTTAACTAAAAACTACGATATTATTGCGCGCTTTCAAGGTGGACCAAATGCAGGACATACACTTGAATTTGATGGTATAAAACACGTTCTAAGAACTATTCCTTCAGGAATTTTTCATGACAAATCAATCAATGTAATTGGTAACGGTGTAGTTATCGATCCTGTAGTTTTTGCTAAAGAATTAGAAGGTTTAGATCAATTTGATATTGATTATAAAAAGAAGCTAATTATTTCTCGTAAAGCTCATGTTATTTTACCAACTCACCGATTATTAGATGCTGCTTCTGAAGCTTCTAAAGGTAAAGCCAAAATTGGTTCTACTTTAAAAGGTATTGGACCAACTTACATGGACAAAACTGGAAGAAACGGAATTCGTGTAGGTGACTTAGAATTAAGTGACTGGAAAGATAAATATCGTGCTTTAGCTGACAAACACGAGGCAATGATTGCCTTTTATGATGTAGATATTCAGTATGATTTAAAAGAATTAGAAGAAGAATTCTTTAAATCTGTTGAAGTATTAAAAACATTACAGTTTATAGATTCTGAAGAGTATTTATACAAAGCGCAACAAGAAGGAAAAACTATCTTAGCAGAAGGTGCTCAAGGTTCTTTATTAGATATTGACTTTGGTACGTATCCATTTGTTACTTCTAGTAACACTACTGCAGCTGGTGCTTGTACTGGTTTAGGTGTTGCTCCTAATAAAATTAAAGAAGTATTTGGTATTTTTAAAGCTTACACTACTCGTGTTGGTTCTGGACCATTCCCAACTGAACTATTTGATGAAGTTGGTGCTGAAATGGCTAAAGTTGGTCATGAGTTTGGAGCTGTTACTGGTCGTCCTCGTCGTTGTGGATGGTTAGATTTAGTTGCTTTAAAATATGCATGTCAGGTAAACGGTGTTACTCAATTAATGATGATGAAAGGTGACGTTTTATCTGGTTTTGATACTATTAAAGTTTGTACTGCTTACAAATATAAAGGTGAAGAAATTACACATTTACCTTACAACATTGAGCCAGAAAACTTAACTCCTGTATACACTGAATACAAAGGGTGGACAGAAGATTTAACTAAGATGACAACTAAAGAAGAATTACCTCAAAATCTTTTAGAGTATATCGATTTTATCGAAAAAGAGACTGGTATTCCTATTAAGATTGTTTCTGTTGGTCCTGATAGAAAACAAACTATTTTAAGATAAGAGAACTTTTAAAAGTTCACACATAAAAAAACGCCTAAAATTAGTTTTAGGCGTTTTTTTATGAAAGTAGTTATATATACAATATTCTTTACGTTAATTTTTGTTGTAATAAGCGTAACCTATTTTGTGTACCGCTTCTTTAATTTGTTCAGTATCTTCTTGCTTGTGTAATAACAAGATATATTCATCAGATTGAGTATCTATAAAACCAACTTGCAAGCCTATCAATCTTATAGGTTTAATGTATGCTTCAAAAATACCATCATTAGATACAGAAGCATTCTCATCATAACTCTGATAATCTGGTAACTTCAATACCTCATCATAATTATCCTTTAAAGCTGCCTTTAACATTCGCTCAAAATCCTCAATATCAGATTTCCAATCTAGTCTCATTATAAAATTATACGCATCTTTATCTAAAAACTCTAAGAAGTAATTTAACGTTGTTAAATACTCTTCATCCTCATCATAATTTTTAAGAGTCTCTATAAAGTGAGTTATTTTCTGTTTGCTTCCCTTATTGTTAACACATAAGTTGGTTAACTTTAAATAACCAGATTTTTGTTCTTGATTCAAAAGAGGTCGCATTTCCTCTATCTTTCGTTTTCTCTCTAACTCTTTTTGAGCTCTCTCTTCCTCTACTTTTTTATTGTAGGTTGTATCAACTAGTTTTTTAACCTTCTTTAATGAGTTTTTTACTTTTGACAGCACTTTTTTATCCTCTACAGTTTTATGCAACACAGGAATTTGATACCACTTAACACCTTCACCAGCATCACATTGTCTCAACTCTATTTGATCTCCTATTTTTGAGATAAAATAAAATTCTGAAGGAAAAACCGCGTCTTCCACATCATAAAAAATAATTGAATTTGGTAAATAAAAGTTTCCTTCTTCTGCACTGTAATCAATTCCGTCTCTAGTTAATTGAATGTTATTAAAAACCTCTTTCTGAATTTTTAAGGTTTTCAATATCGGATTTTTTGGAGTTGCTGTTAGTTGAAATTTGTTCGTATTTGTACTGTTAAAAATGTAATCAAATAAATCTACGTTTATAAATTTATTATGTAGGGGGTCACCACTTAACTTTTCTTCTTTGTAGTATACTCTAGCCATTTAGTTTCTTATTCTTTCAGGAGTTTTTCGTTAATTAATTTAGTTTTTCGATTCCAAAATACCAATTCTTTTTGACTGAAAAAATTTAATATTACAATTAAACAATCTATCGGCATTGATAATTTAAAATGAATCTGCAAAGATGAAGATATTTTTTTGCTGTAAAAAATAATTACTGTTTAAGTATGTTAAAATAACCTACTTTTTATCAACACAATAACTATTCTTTAAATCTGAGAAGCTAGGATTGTACTTATTGTATTTCACATCAAAATGCTTTGAAAAATTTTTTACTGTTTCTCTCTTAAAAAAACTGTTAAGTGCACAATAATTTTTCAAATTAGCATTATCTCTAATACTTATACTACCTATTTCTTTCAAATTTTCTAAACCTACAAGAGTAGTTAGCATATTATTTTCTGCGATATGCAACTCTCCTCCTACTTTTTCTAAAGCCTTTAATTCAGATATTGAACTCAAACTTCTATTTAACCAAATGTCTAAATAATCACCTACATTTTTTAAATTATGAAGTCCTTTTAAGGAAATCAACGAACTATTTCCCCTTATCAACACTCCAGAAACTTCTCTTAAATTCTTAAAACCTTCAAGTGTTTTCAATTTATTATTACCAGCAATTACTATAGACGAAAGTGTTGTTATCTTATCTAAACCGTATAAAGATGTAAGCTCATAATTATTCTTAATACTTAAAACATTGCCTATACTTTTCAGTTTCAACTGAGCAATACTTTCTAACGACTCATTATCAATTATTGATAAGTTTGATACTATTGTCTGTAAATTTTCTAAGCCTTTACAACTTTTCAAATTCTTATTCATAAAAACCTCAAACTCCCCTACTTTCTTCAATTTATCGAACCCTTCAAAAGAAACTACATTTTTATTATGAGAAAATTTACATAAGTTTTTTACTGTTGCTAAATTTTCAAATCCATTAAAATTGATTAAACCTTCATTTCCGGTTATTTCTAATTCTGATAGAATACTTATCTTTTCTAATCCTTTTAAAACCTTTAATTCAGGATTATTAAATAGATACAGACCTCCTTCAATTTTTTCTATTCTTGAAAATAATTCTAAATTAGAAATATTACTTAAAGTACTTCTATCTCCTATAACCAAAGTACCATTTATAGTTTTTATGTTATGTAGTTTTCCTGATGCTTTAAAAGCATTATTAATTTCTTGTTGAGTTTTAAACTGTAAATCTCCGTTATAAATTTGTGCTCTTATTGATAAAGAAAACAGAACAATACTTATGTGAAAAAATAATTTCTTATCCATCTTTTAATTTTAAAATTTATTATTAAAATTTAATGTTTTTACTCCTACTTTTTTAAGTTCATTTTCTAAGTTATCCCAAAACGTTAACTCTTTCAAAAAAGGAGTTCCCATCCAATACTTTTTTAGTTTTTTAGAATTTTTAAAATATATTTCAATTCCTTCCCAATAATGTCTAGATGTTTTCTTGGTTTTATATGAAACATAGTTTATTTCATCAATAAAATAAACTTGCTTATACCAAAATAACAGTAAATTCTTGACTACAATTTTCTCTTTATGCAGTTCTATAAAATACATTTGTATTACCCCTGAATACATTAATAATAGTACCGGTAAAGTAATCAGAAATGAAAACACATAAGAAAAACCATCAGAATAATCAATTGTAAAAATTATTTTAAATAATAAAATAACACCTAAAAGAATAGGAATAATTCCTACTGAAGTAAACATTTCTTTTTTAAAACTATGCATAAGTATACTGTACTCTTATTCTACTACCAGTTTACCTTTACTATCATACTTCTTTCCTTTAAACATAAAGTATACCGTTTCTCCTTCCTTTAATTCTTCTACACTTTCAGGATTTTGTTCTGTATCACTACTACCAATAACAATTTTACCAGTTTTATCTATTACTTTCTTTACATACTCTAATTCAACCAATGCTAAACCGTTTTTAAACTCAAACGATTCGTTATATTTAAACGGTATTACAACTTTACCATTTTTATCAACACCTCCATAAAATCCTCTTGAATTCTCTAAGCAAGCTATACCTTCACTAAAATCATTGACATCAGCATATTTAATTGGAGCTATAATTTTACCTAAATGATTTATTATTCCTTTCTCTCCTTCTTTATTAAATATTATACAGAAATTATCATCGTACATTTCTTTGAAACTAGTAACATCTTTTAATAATTTTTCTTTTCCTGAACTTGAGATGAAATAATATTTATCATCTCTCTCTCCAAATAAAACATTTCCTTTTTCGTATAAATATTCAAATTTTTCATTCGATAACTTAACATTATCAGCACTTAATAACTCATAATCGTCATTACTTGTGTTTTCTTGAATTGCTGCCAATCCATTTTCAAAAACTTTTAATTTGTATACCAATAAAGTATCTATTCTCTTTTTTATAAAATCATAGTGATAATAATACTCATCATCTTCAAAAAAAGTTTCACTTAACTGATCTTGATCTGTATTTTTTACACTTAAATTTTTTTCTAACTTATTATTAAAGAACAACACACTATCATTTACTGGCATCATTATTTTATCTCCAAATTTTGTATCATTTACAGCTGTAAAAGAGATGTTTTTAAGTTTAGTTTCAGTTGGAAAATATAATTTAACCTTGTCTATATTTCCTTTGAAGTATAAATACCTATGAAAATAACCATCTTCGTCTTTAAAATAATCAAAAGCTGAAACATTCTTTTTAAAATAACTTTTTAAATCATCCATTGAAGCAAAGTCTTCATCTATTAATTTTTCTTTTAAGTTTTCTAAGAAATTTACTAATTTTTCTATCCTCTCTTCTGACACAGATTTCTCTGCACCTGAATAACTGTAAGCTACATTATCCAATGGTTTTCCTCCTTCATTATAAGCTTGAATTTTTACTGGTGATTTTATTGTATCACTGGTTTTAAAATAGATGTAATTATCTTTTAAATCCTCTATAATTATTTTACCTTTTTCATAATCTAGTTCTTGAGTATCTTTTGAAATTTCAACTTCATCAAATGCTGATACATACTTAACTTTATAGTTTAGTTGAATACTATCGATAAAACTCATTTTTCCAAAACTATCTTCCATTCCTAAACCAGTAATCGTGTAATCCTCAAAATCTTTATCTTTTTGAGTTCCATTTTTATAATAAATTACTTTTGGACTAATTTTTTGTTTAATATGTTCTGGTAGTTTAACCAATTCCTTTTCAGAATCATTTTTAAACTCCAGTTTTACCTTGTTCTTATATTCATTAAACGATTGCTTAAAAACAATTTGACTTTCAAACTGATTCATAGCTTTTTTTACAAATACACTATCTTTTATAAATTCAGGTTCATACACTTCATCTTCTTTAGCTATATATTCTGATTCTCTATCAAAAGTTTTATTAAAAGACACAAATGGTTTAAATGTACTTAGCAATTCAGACACTTCTTGTTTTGCCTGTTCTAAGTTTTTTCCTTCAAAAGTTTCGTCTATTTTTGATAAATATTCATTATCCTTTGTGTCTGCTGATGAAGAACAACCAAATAAAAAACTAACTAACAACACAGTTACACTAATTTTTATAATTCTTTTCATAACCATTATCTTATTATTTGCAATTCTTTACTTCCTTTAGGTAAATAGAAAAAATAATCAAATTCCTCACTCTCCTCTTTACCTGTGGTGATTAACATACTTTCTAAATCTTTTGAAAAAGCAAAACCTAACCTATTGTCTGGACTTATCTGAATATCAAAGTTTTTTGATACTGTATATTTATAAGTTTCTCTCATATATTCTAACCAATTCTCCCAAGTTCTTCTTGAAAGTTCATGATTTTGAACATAATTAAATTGATGTGTCTCCACCTCATATTGATACATCATCTTATTTATTAATTCTTCATCTTTTTCTTTTAAAGCTTCTCCTAAGTTTTTATATAAATTATGAATTTTATCGCCTAAATTTTCAACCTTAGTTAAATCCTGACCTTCATTCCATCCTTTTAAACTATATGGAACTTCATTCTTAAATAAATAAACAACCTTTTTTAAATTAGGATCATCTGTATCTTCTATTTTCTTATTCATGTAAGATTCTTCTTCTCTTTCGTAATTAACTTCTTTTCTTAAAAAAAGTTCCACATCATCGTCTACTGCTTCTTTAGGTACTAAAAATGTAATTTTTATATCATCATTATTTAGTATGTATGGATTTAAGTCGACACTTCTTCTGTATTCTCCTTCTTCATCTGTAACATTGATATCATTTACAAACAAAGTACTTTCAGAATATTTTTGTCTAACTATAAGTGTGTAAAGAAATTGTTTTTTTGTTTTCTTTACTTTTTCAAACACATTAGCTATTGGAGAATAATAAATTTTAAAAAAAGAACATAAAACATCTCCTCTTCCTTTTTCATCAAAATCAACATTTATCTCTCTGTACTTATTATTCCAATGATATAATGAATCCTCTTCTTTAGATGTATATAAATCCTTAATCCTTGTATATTCTCCTTCTTCATTCATTATACTTTCTAACAAGTCTGATTTGTCAACATATTTTTTAGTGTAAAAACTATAACCATCACCTTTACTATATGTTCTAAACTCTTCAATCGGTATTTCATTGTAATGCATTCCTTCTGTATAAAAAATCTGTTGATATCCTTTAAGAATGCTATCCTGTGGAGCCAATACCGTCAACAAACTATCAAGTTTTTCCTCTGTATTAATAGCTGCTAAATTGTATTTAAAACTTTCTTTTTTACTGCATGCAAAGATGGATAGTAAAATAAGTAGAACTATTTTTTTCATTTTTATAATTGGAATTAATCGTTTTAATTAAAATATATTTTACAATTAACAGGTAGTAATCGAATTATATTTTCTTTTTCCTTATCTGATAAAGGATTATTTTTTATACTTAAAACTTTTAGCTTATCTAAACTTCTAATAGACCTAGGTAATTTTTTTAAATTATTATCAGATAATAATAAATATTCTAATGATTCTAAATCTCCTATAGTATCTGGAAGTGATGTTAATTTATTATTAGTAAAATCTAATACTTCTATTTTTTTTAATTTACCTATAGATTCTGGTATTTTACAAAGTTTATTATTTTCTATAATTAAATGAGTTAATACACTAAGATCTCCTATTTCTTTGGGAACTTCTGTCAGTTTATTATTATTTACTCTAAGTACTTCTAATTTTTTTAGCTTTTTAAAAGCTTTACTAGGTAAAGAAATCAACTCATTATCTTTAAGTTCTAAATAATCTAAGTTTATCAGTTTTCCAATATCATTAGAAATGGTTCTTAGTTTATTATTATATAAATCTAAAGAAGTTATATATTTTTCTTTCCATATTTTTTTAGGAACTTTAGTCCAATTTAAATTATTATACCTCACATACTCATTCGGTTCGTGTTCATAACTTTCATATTTTTTTGAATCCTCTTTTGTTTTTGTTTCTTCATTAGAAAATTCATTGCTTTTTACTGTTGCTCCAATGACTTCATCATACTCAACTTCTTCTTCTATAGCTGTTTCAGCTATTTCTCCTTCTACAGATTCATCATCTTCTACAACAATTATTTCTAAATCATTATCATTTTTCTTTTCTTGTTCATCTTTCTTTTCAATTACTTCTCGCTCTCCAAAAATAATTTTAGAGGAAGCTATGTCTTTCTTCATTTTATCTATAGAATATACATTTAGTTCTCTATAAATAAAAACGATTGACATATATTTCACATCTAAATTTGTAAACCAATCCTTTTTTAAATTTTCTTTCCATGCTTCAGAAAAATTAGAGTAACCATCCCATTCTTTGGGTACTTCACCAGAAATTATAATTTCATCTATCTCATTTCTAACCTTTAAAAGTTGTAATACTTGTGATGGTAATTTTGATGACATATCTTCTTTTTTAAGAATAGAAGAACAAGACTCTAAATTATCTAAATTTTTAAAATATTGATTAATTATAGTAGCAAGCTTATACTTTTTCTTTATCTCTTTTTCTGTTTTATATTCATTGTAAGGATAATATTCAGAAAAAAAGCGATGGTACTCTTGCGCTGAATTATTTACTATAAATCCATTTATAATTAATGCTTTTTCAAATTTCAAGTATGTCCCTCCTTCTTCAAAAAAACATTCTTTAAATGAAGATTCTAAAATTGATTTTTCTACTTCTTGTGCTTCATTACAACCTGTAAAGGTTATTAGAAATAATGCTATTATTTTAAAATATTTTTTCATAATTATTAATCCATTAATCCTTTAGCTTTATCAAACAAATCTTTTCCTTTATTCTTTAAATCTTCACCTACCTCTTCTATACCTTCTTTGGTCATGTATAAATTCATATTATCCATTAAATAAGCTACATTATTAATAACTACAAACATTTCATCAACATGAGGTACATTTTGCTCTTTCAATACTTTTTTCCATTCTACCTCTGCTAGTTTAGAGAACATATACTTTGTTGCTATTTTTGCTAAAAAATACTTATCATACACCCCATTTAAAAGGCTTTCAGCATCTCTATCTTGTAAATAAGCAATAGATTCGTCTATTTTACTTTTCTCTTTAGATGATAGTAAACTACTTGTTTTTAATTTTGTTAATGAAGCAATAGCTTTTTCTTTTTGCTCATTTTTTAAATACAAATACGTTTCAACAGACCAAATAATTTCATTTTCTAAACCTATTTCGTTTGCATCTTTTAAAAAAACTTCAAAATCTTTAAGCGCACGCTCTTCATCAATCTCTCTATCCATCATCAAACGATCAAAACCTCTAAATAAATGATTTAAACCATGCACACCTTTATAGGTTTCTTCGTTATTTAAATTCCCCCATTCAAATATCTCTCTACTGTAAGGTAAATCAATACCTTTATTATTCTCTAGCCATTTTATATTTCTTGAAATTTCATCTTCAGACAAATAATACAATCCTTTTTCAAAAAATAATAAGCCTCTGAAATAATGTAACAACGTTTTAATCTCTGAATCTGGTAAATAATCAGGATTTGTTTTTGAACATTCGTACAAAGAAATTTCTTTACCAATACTTTTTCCTGCAATAGCTATTGTACTTAAAACAGTATGCTCTAAACTTTGTACAAATTCTTTAGCTTCTCCCGAATAATAAGGTCTTTGTCTGCTTATAGAATCACCATACATCATATTCAATGCATCAGTAATTGTAGGAAACTGATCTTCATCTGTTTTAATAATAAAGTTTTCCATTTTCTTATAATCTCTATAAACAGATATATAATCTAATATTGAAAGTTTTTTAGGCTCACTTATATCGTGACTCAATAACTTACCTGAAAGCTTATTTAATGTTGATTTGAATGATTGAAATTCTTCTGAATGCTTGTCTTCTGTAAAAGTAGATCTTACGGCTATTTTAACGAATTTATAAGGAAAAATCTTGTAAGAAGATAAACTTTCTTTAAGCGCCTTCTTATCTAATTTCAATAATTCTTGATCTGTTTTTTCTTCTCCAGAACAGTTTACCAATAAACTTATTGTAAAAAATAATAATATAAAATGCTTCATTTACTTTTTGTAGATGTATTTTGATTATAAATACAAAACTATAACATATAGTACTACTACTTAAACAATAATCTCTATTCTATTATTTTCAATCTATTTTCGTAGTGTTTATAAGCTTTTTTGATTTTTTTGCATCACTTTACTTCCCGTAATAAACCTGTAAAAAACATACTTTTTTCACTCTAAAAAAACACCAAAAACAAAATAAACCACTAAAAAACAGCTTTTTATATTGTTTTTTTTCATTAACTTTATACTAATCATTATCACGTTTAATTTTTTTCTTAAAATTAAAAACCCTGATTTTAAAAACAAAAAACGCTGTTTTTTGTCCTCGTCTTTTAAACGTGATAACAACTATTAATTAACTAAACCTATTTATTATGAAAAAACAATTATCTATTGTTTTGTTCTTGTTGTCTATTATGGTTATGGCACAAGAAGGCACACCCAACAAACCTTTTTATCGCGGAAAAATTCCTTCAGTAGAGTATGTATCTCCAATTGCTAACAGACCTTCAGATGTAGTTCCTTTTGTAAATGTTCAAAAAGAAGCCAAAGACAAAAGGTCTATGGGAGGACTTGTAGTGGCTGGAAAAGATCCTCAAACTCAAGATGATTTTTTCATTAGAAACAGAAACTCAAAAGAGCAAAGTGTAAAAATGGCGGATGCAAAATTAGTATTCGATACTTACTCATCTAACTCTCAACCTACCGATCCTTCTTTAGCTGTAGGTCCAAATCATGTAATGGTAGTATTCAATACTGGTTTTATGGTTTACGACAAGCAAGGAAACGAATTATTAGGTGAAACTGCTCCAAATCCGGCTATTTTCCCTTCGGGTGGATGTTGTGATTTAACTGTTTCTTATGATAATGCTGCTGATCGTTGGGTATTATCTTTCTTAGGAGGTGGTGCACAAATTGCCGTTTCTGACGGTCCAAACCCATTAACTTCAGGATGGTATATTTATAACATTCCACAAATCAACGATTATCAAAAATTATCTATTTGGAGTGATGGGTATTATATTACAGATAACACAAACAGCTCTAATAGAGTTTGGGCTTTAGAAAGAAGCGCAATGCTTGCTGGTGATACCAATGCAGGTATTTTAGGGTTTAATTTACCAAACATTGCTACTAGTGGTTTTTATAGCCCTCAAGTATTAAATGTTACAGATAATAATTTACCAGCTGCTGGTGGAGCTACCGTAGTATACATGCAGGATAATGCTTGGTCTGGTGTTTCTAACGATCATGTAAAAGTATGGACGATAGATGTTGATTGGTCAAATACCTCTAGTTCAACAGTATCCTCTCCACAAGAGATTTCTATTACTCCTTTTATTGGTGTATTTGATAACGGAAGTTTCTCTAACTTACCCCAACCTGGTGGTGGGGCAACTATTGATGCCTTACAAGCTACTATTATGAATCAAGCACAATTCAGAAAATTTGCAACACACAATTCAGCAGTGTTTAATTTTGTAGTTGATGTAGACTCTTCAAGTGGAAAACGTGCTGGTGTTCGTTGGATGGAATTCCGTCAAAGTGGAGACAATCAACCTTGGTCTTTATTCCAAGAAGGTACTTATACTGCTGCGGATGGAAAACATGCTTGGAATGCTAGTTTAGCTATGGATGCAGACGGTAACATTGGTATGGGATATACTTCAATGTCTGGTCCTACTACTTCTTCAACAGTAAGGGTTAGTTCTTACTTTACTGGTAGATCTAATGGTGATCCGTTAGGTACTATGACAGCTGCTGAAACTCTTATTGCTAATGGAAATGCAAATATTCCTGGTACTCGTTATGGTGACTATAGTAAAGTAGATGTAGATCCTGTTGACAACAGTACTTTCTGGTATATTACTGAATATATGAACAACGGAAGAAAAGGAGTTGTAGGTACTTTTGAAATGGCTCCTGCTGGTCCACCTGATACTGAAAACCCAACTGATCCTTCAAACTTAACTGTTTCTAATATCAGCGTGGTTGGTGCTACATTAAGTTGGACTGCTGCTACCGATAATGTTGGAGTAGCTAATTATTTAATTTCAATCAACGGAAATCAAGTAGGAACTTCTTCAACTACTTCTTTTGATGTTACTGGATTATCACCTTTAACAACCTATACAGCATCTGTTGTAGCACAAGATGCAGCAGGTAATACTTCTGGTAGTGTAAGTACTACCTTTACAACATTAGATGGTACTATACCTGTAAATTATTGTGATTCTTCAAGTAACAATGTAAATGATGAATTTATTAGCAATGTAACTTTAAATACTATTAATAATGATTCTGGTGCTCAAGTGTATTCTGATTTTACTAGTATATCTACTAATTTAAATGAAGGTCAACAATATACTGTTAGCGTTACCCCTACTTGGACAGGTACTAACTATGCTGAAGGGTATGCTGTTTGGATTGACTATAACAATAATGGCGATTTTGATGATAGTGGTGAATTAGTTTGGTCTAAAGCTCCTTCAACAGATGCAACTAATACAGGTACTTTTACTGTTCCTTCTGGTACAGCACAAACTGCTGTAAGAATGAGAGTTTCTATGAAATATAATGCTATACCTACTTCTTGTGAAAACTTTACATATGGTGAAGTTGAAGATTATACCATTAATTTAGAAACTGGTACAGGTGGTGGCGGAAATCCTGGTGTAATTGCTGGTTATAGCTTTGAGAACGGTTTTGAAGGATGGAGTGATCCTGGTAGTGATTGTGCGCGTGTAAACAATGCAGCTCGTTCTTATGATGGTAGCTTCTCTATTCGTTTAAGAGATGATACTAACACTTCAAATACCCAATCTCCTGTATTAGATTTATCAGCTAACAATGAGGTGACTTTTGAGTTTTTTGCTTTTATTAATAGCTTTGAAGCTAATGAAGATTTCTTTGTAGAATTCTTTGATGGAACTTCTTATCAAGTTATTGGTCAGTATGTAGTTGGTACAAATTATAACAATGATGAATTCTTTACAGATACTATTACATTAAATGCAGCTGATTACGATTTTAATGCTAATAATAGATTCCGTTTTCGTTGTGATGCCAGCGGAAATGCTGATAGAGTATACTTTGATCAAGTAACCATTAGTGGAGACAATGTTGCAAATCCTTTTGTAAAAGAAACAACTCCTACTCCTGGTGAACAATTAAAATCATTTACTGAAAATTCTTTAAACAATATCAAGCTATATCCTAACCCTGCTAAAAATAGTTTAAGTATTGAAATATTAAATGGAGAATTTGAAAATGTAACTATATACTCTATTGCAGGACAGGTAGTATACAGTTCTGACAAAAAAGTGGTTCAAAAATCAACTATTGACGTTTCTAGATTCGCTAGCGGACCATATTTTGTGAAGTTTATCTCTAATGGTAAAGCTGTCACAAAACGATTTATTAAAAAATAAACAAATAACACATTCTTATTTTTAAAGGTCATCAAAATTGATGACCTTTTTTTATGCATTAACAAAAAATAAAACAAAAATTCATGAATAGTTAAATATTTAACAACTTAACAATCAAATCAATGATTTAATTCAGGTTTTTTCATTAGTTTTACATCAATATTAACCAAAACCCTATCATTATGAAAAAACAATTATCTATTGTTTTATTCTTGTGCTGCATTATTGGGATAGCACAAATTCAGGCTCAAAACACCCCTTCTTATCGTGGAAAAGTACCTTCTGTAGAGTACGTTTCTCCTTTATTAAGTAGACCTGCCGACTTAGTTCCTTTTTTAAATGTTCAAAAAGAAGCTAAAGACAAAAGATCTATGGGAGGAGTTGTTGTAGCTGGTAAAGATCCTCAAACTAAGGATGACTTTTTTGTTAGAAACAGAAATCCAAAAGAGCAAAGTGTAAAAATGGCTAATGCCGGATTAGTATTTGACACTTATTCATCTAACTCTCAACCTACAGACCCTTCTTTAGCTGTTGGTCCAAACCATGTTTTTGTTGTATTCAACACAGGATTTATGATTTATGACAAAGCTGGTAACGAATTATTAGGTGAAACCGCTCCTAACCCAGCAATCTTCCCTTCTGGTGGTTGTTGTGATTTAACTGTTTCTTATGATAATGTCGCTGATCGTTGGATATTATCTTTCTTAAACGGTGGTGGTGCAGGTGCACAAATAGCTGTATCTGATGGCGCTAACCCTTTAACTTCTGGATGGTTTGTTTACAACATTCCTCAAATTAACGATTACCAAAAATTATCTATCTGGAGTGATGGTTATTACTTAACAGATAACACAAACAGCTCAAACAGAGTTTGGGTATTAGAAAGAGATGCTGTACTTGCTGGAGAATCAAATCCTGGTATTTTAAGTTTTAACTTACCTGGTATTGCAACTAGCGGTTTTTACAGCCCACAAGTATTAAATATAACAGATAATAATTTCCCAGCTACTGGTGGTGCTACTGTTGTATACATGCAAGATGATGCTTGGAGTGGTGTATCAAATGATCACGTTAAAGTTTGGACTATTGATGTAGATTGGGATACGCCAGGTAACTCAACTATAACAAATACTCCTTTAGAAATTCCTGTAACTCCTTTTATTGGTGTATTTGATGGTGGTAGTTTTTCTAACTTATCACAACCAGGTGGTGGTGCAACTATTGATGCCTTACAAGCTACAATTATGAATCAAGCCCAATTTAGAAAGTTTGCTACTCACAATTCTGCGGTATTTAACTTTGTTGTAGATGCAGATGCATCTAGTGGAAAATTAGCTGCTGTACGTTGGATGGAATTCCGTCAAAGTGCAGACAACCAACCTTGGTCTTTATATCAAGAAGGTACTTACACTGCTCCTGATGGTAGACATGCGTGGAATGCTAGTTTAGCTATGGATGCTAGTGGTAATATTGGTATGGGATATACTTCTATGTCTGGTCCATCTACTTCTTCTACAGTTAGAGTTAGTTCTTATTTTACAGGTAGATCTAACGGAGATCCATTAGGAACTATGACTGCTGCTGAAGGTCTTATAGCTAATGGTAACGCTAATATTCCTGGTACTCGTTACGGTGATTATAGTAAAGTAGATGTAGATCCTTCTGATAATAGTACTTTCTGGTATATTACTGAATATATGAATAATGGAAGAAAAGGAGTTGTTGGTACGTTTGAAATGGTACCTGCTGGACCACCAGATACTGAATCTCCTACAAATCCATCTAGCTTAACAGCTTCTAATGTAACTGCTACTGGCGCTACTTTAAACTGGACAGCTGCTACTGATAATGTTGGTGTTACTCAATACTTAATTTCTCAAGGTAGTACACAAATAGGAACGTCTGCTAGTACTACTTTTGATATATCTGGATTATCTCCTCTTTCTACTTACACAGTAACTGTAGTAGCACAAGATGCTGCTGGAAATACTTCTAGTGGAGTTAGTACTACTTTTACAACATTAGATGGTCCTGCTGTTACATATTGTGCTTCTTTAAGTAACAATGTAAGTGATGAATTTATTAGTAATGTTAGCTTAAATACAATTAACAACAATTCTGGCGCTCAGTTCTATTCTGATTTTTCTAGTATTTCTACAAACTTAACAGAAGGACAAGAATATACTATAAATGTTACTCCTACATGGCCTGGTACTAACTATGCTGAAGGGTATGCTGTTTGGATTGACTATAACAATAATGGTGATTTTACAGATGCTGGGGAATTAGTATGGTCTAAATCTCCTTCAACAGACACAAGTAACAGTGGTACTTTTACTATACCAACGGGTACTTCTCAAGCTGCTGTTAGAATGAGAGTTTCTATGAAATATAATGCAATTCCTACTTCTTGTGAAAACTTTACTTATGGTGAAGTTGAAGATTACACTATTAATTTAGAAGCTGGAAGTGGTGGTGATACTTCTACTCCTCCAACTGGTTATTGTGATTCTAACGGAAACAATACAAATGATGAATATATTTCTAGAGTTCAATTAGGAAGTATTGATAACACTACTGGTCCTGAAACTGGTGGATACGGAAACTATACTTCTATTTCAACAAACTTAAGTGGTACAAATACAATTACTGTAACTCCAACTTGGACAGGTACTGTATATAACGAAGGATATGCTGTATGGATTGACTATAACAGAGATGGTGATTTTGCTGATGCAGGTGAATTAGTATGGTCTAAAGCGGCTTCTAACAATACAACTAACTCAGGAACATTTACAATACCTAGTTCTGCAATTGCTGGTGCTACAATTATGCGTGTATCTATGAAATATAATGGTATACCAACTGCATGTGAAACGTTTACTTACGGTGAAGTTGAAGACTACCAAGTAAATATTAGCAAATCTGCTAATAATGTAAAATCAGAAACTCCTGGAGAGGAATTAATAGAGTTTACAGAAACTTCTTTAAGAAACATCAAATTATATCCTAATCCAACAACTAATAGTTTAAATATTGAGATATTAAATGGTGATTTTGAGCAAGTATCTATTTTCTCTATTACTGGACAAAGAGTTTACAATTCAGAGAAGAAAGTAATGGAAAAATCAGCTATTGATGTTTCTAAATTCTCTGCTGGTACATATTTTGTGAAGTTTACTTCTAACGGTAAAACAGTTACGAAACGTTTTATCAAGAAATAACTATATACTTATTCTAATTTTTTAAGATCGCTCTTTTAGAGCGGTCTTTTTTTGTTTCACACTCTTTCTTCTGTTAAATTTTATTTACAATAGGCTAACAAAAGATTAATTGGCTCATGATATTAACTTTTTATTCCAAGCATAAATTGGACCCCATTAATCTTAATAATATCTATTATCATGAAATTAATCTTTAACTACTTCTTAAAGTTTTTCCTATTAGGACTTCTTGTTACTACTTTCAATGCTTGTCAGCAAGATGAAATTGTTTTAGAAAATGAAACTTCTGAAGCAATCATCTCTGAACAAAATTCAATAAAAAATGTTCTAGACGAAACAAAACATGCTGAGCGCTACTCTAGTCGTTTTTTATATGATCATGAAGACTGTGGTGGTCATACTATTGAACGTCATATTGAAAAATCAGACAACTATTTATACAATAGATTAAGAAATTCTTCAATTAGTGCTGCAAGTACTTTTTATAACAGAAATCAAGCAGGTCAACTAATTTATAATTCTATTTATTCATACAATGCATCTAGAGTTAATAATTGGTTAAACTCTAGCAGTAACTCTAATTTAGTAATATACTATACTCACAGTAGTAATGTTGGAAAAGTAACGGAAAGAGGAAGTTACAACACCTTCCAATCAAGAAGATTTAGAGTTATATTATCTAAAAGAAGTTGTATTTCTTATGATAACAACTGGGATAATGATTACGATTTTACAATTATTACTGCTTATCCTTACTAACTGAAATTACCAAAAACAAAAAAATAGCTCTCTAAACATTCATGTTTTTAGAGAGCTATTCACTAAAATTGATTGATAACAATGGAAGACATTTTACAAAGTTTTATAGAAAATACACCCGATGTTTTAAACTTTTTCGCAGGATACTTTCCTGAAGCTGAATTTGATGATACATTGACTGATAAAAAAATCATTGCCAATTATATTTTATCTAATACCACAGCAACAATTACACAGACTTATAAAGAATTAGAAATGTTAGATAATGATCCTAACACTTTAAAATTAATTGCTCGAGAAATCAACAGACATTTTGAAACTACTGAAGAAATTTGGCAATGGCTACAAATGATAAAAAAAACATATCAAACAAAAATAGAGCAGCTTTAAAATACTGCTCTATTGTGTATCTTTTAAATTACTACTATAGTTTCATTAAAATTTTTGCACTAAAAACCTACTGCTGTAACATTTGTTATAGCATATATTTTGTCTTTTTATCAGACTTAATCTTTTGTTTTTGGGTATTAGTTATGTAATACTAGCACTAGATTTGTACTCTAGTGCTAGTATATTTTTCTTTTATTTTTTTCTATAATTGGATACCTAAAAAAGGTATTTAGATAATAGCTTTTTAATGGAGTTTTTCTTTCTAGCTTTTATTTACTGTGTATAATCAGTATTTTACCTATTAATTACTAAAACTAATATAATCAAATAGAAAATACGTAACCCTATTAATGAGAATACTAAATTAAGCTTCTTCATTATATATCATTAAAGCATCACGATAATCTTCAGGTTCTAAATACCTCTCTACTTTTATTAAATCTCCTATAGATTCAAAAGTTAAATCTTTATACCCTGATCCTCCTTCCCATCCATAAGTTTTACTCATTCCTCCTTGATTAGAATAAATATAATTTCTTGCTATTTTGAAATCCTCCTCCTCTTTAATTACAAAAAGCGCATGTGTCAATATTGGGAAGTCTATGTCTGGATTTGTTCCTGAAGTATAACAAATCCAAACTTCCCCATATTTTTCACTCTTGTAATAACTTATTTTGAATAAATGACGTGGCTTAAATACCTCTCTATATTGATATGTTTTGTAAAAATCTTCACTCTCAGGTTTATTTAATTGAATCATCCCTAGTGTGCCATACATCTCAGAGACAACTTTTGAATGTAATTCTTTTAACGAATTATTAAACTCTTTAATGTTTTTAGACTTATGCCACTTATTTAGAGCATCTGCCTCATTTAATAAAAAATTTAATATAAAATCCCTAATTTCTTCCATTTTAACTTTGATTCTTTAAACTATCTTTTAAATTTATATCTTGACCTATTTTTATTGCTGGTAAACCAGATTGTACTGAAACTATTTTTTCTCCATTAGCACCATTTAATGTAATCCAAGGAACCTCATAAACTACAGAATTACAAAATTTAGGATCAGTTCTTTTAGATAAAACCTGATGCAAACTTTCTAATCTTTCTTTTGTTTCTATTTGAGTCTCATTTGATTGTTTTTTAGTTTTTTCTCTTAAAACATCAAAAATTTCATTGTCAACAATTGGTATCCACTCAGCCTCTACTTTCATATTGAATGTTATATATTCCACTGGAATCTCTTTTCTTTTGTACTTAGCTTTATATATATCTTCTTTATCCGTTAACGATGATTCTATCTGCTTTTCTTTTTCAAACATCACTTGTTTATTGTAATGTTCTGAAGTATTAACTAAATTAAGACCTAATACATAACCAGAACCTTGAAACCAATCTGCAATTAAATGAGATGCATTAAATTTAATTGTTTTATCATCAATTTGATCTTTAAACTGATCTTTTTTTTCTACTCTAGCTGTGCTTTCATTATTTCCTTCATCCAACTTAGTTATTTGACTAATGACCTCCGAATTTTCAGCTTTAGCTTTCTGTACTTGTTCTCTAGACGCCTTATTTACTGCTGATGCTGTTTTACCTCTAGTACCTGGTTCTTTAATTGCTAAATTAAACCCTTCTACCTTATGTTTAATTCCTTGTAATCCGTTACTCAATTTGGCTTGCTGTAAAGTTACTTTAAAAGTTTTGGTTTCTTCTGGCTGATCTCCTTTTTTTACAAGATATTTATAATTCACCACAAGAACTCCCTCTGTAGTGCCAGTAAAATCAACTTCTTGTTTTAATACTTTATATTGTTCGTGTTCTCCTTCCTCTCCTCTGAATAAACTATCTAACTGTTCATTAACTTTTACCTCTTTGCTCTTGTCAAAAATCTGTCCTCTTATAGTTTGATAAACTCTTTTACCATCTGTTAATGTATTTATCTTACTCTCTATTTCATTATTCTTTTCGGTATCAGAAGCATCTCCCATTACTCTATCTGCCGACTTTTTGAAAAGTCCTCTTACATAATCTCCATAATTTCTTTGATTCTTTACAGGATTGTTATACAACTCCTTAGTAGGATCAGTAGTCTTAAACTCATCTAAAAGTCCGCTCCATGATCTTTTTCTATTTTTACTCTCTTTTTTCTTCTCTTCTTTCTTTATTTGCTCAAAAGCAAGACGAACATCTTTTTCCGCCTCTGAATGTAAACTCTCTTTGTTCTCTTTATATATTCTTTCAATATTCTTATCGTATTCAAGAGTTAATTTTTCTTCAGTAGTATTTGGATAAATTTTGATATTAAAATCTATATCATTATCCTTTCGCTCTTGAGATAAAGTCCCAGATGTTATATCTAAATTAATTCCTTTTTTAAGCTTTGGTTGATATTTGTCTTCTAATTTCTTAGCTTCTTTAGTTTTTATTTCATAAAACTCTTTAAAGTCTTTAGTTTTTTTGTTTGACTTAGCTGAAAGTTTTGCCTTAATTTTACTAGCCATTTTTTTGTGCTTAGCCCTATCTTTAGCTGTAATTTTTTCTGGCTTTTGTTTTTTATTATCCTCTTTAATCTTCTTAGAACTTCCTTTTTTACGAGATAATTTCCTCCAAACCTTCCTTCCAGCATTCTTAATTTTAGTCCATAGGCTAAATAATGCTTTTTCTACACGCTTTCTTATTTTACGTACAATTCCTAACACTTTATTTGCCAAGCCTCCAATACCTAATACAGATGCCAATAAACCAATTACTACAGGAACTGCTTTTCCTAATGCATTTTCAATACTCTTAGCCACAGCTCCAACTTTTCCGGCTGCAATAGCTGCAATAGATTCTGTAAATGCACTTACCAATTCTGCTATTTGTGAAGCTCGTTGTATAAAGAACTTAACTACATCTATAATTGCCATAATTGCTTTGACAAAAGCTCCTACTGGAGAAAGCAAACCTAGAATCCATTTAATCCCTGCTTGGATTACTTGAGACATTAACATGTCTTTAATAGCACCAATAACCGTTTCTTTTAAATCTTGGAACTGCTCTTTTAAATGTTCCCATAATCCTGCTATTCCTTTTTCTCGTAGAATTTGCACCATTTCAAAACCTGTTTCTAAGGCTTTTACAATAGGTTCACCTACAACTTTTACTCCAACAGTTCTAATGGTACTCCATGTAAAACCTAAAATTTGAGTAGTTAATGAGAAAATTCCTTTTAACGAGAAAATATTTTCTGGCATTTGAATGCTTAAACTTCCCATAGCACCTGTTAACCATCCTAGCAATCCGCTTTGTAAATACTGTACAATATTGGTCATAAAATTTTGAACTCCCTGACCTACACCTGTGATTAACATCTTAAAGAATCCTATCGGATCTGAAATAATAGCACCTACTGCAGTAACTACATTTGCTAATAAATTGGTTAATGTATTTTTTACTTTGATAATAATGTCAAATACACCTTTTAAAGCTCCCATAGCTTTATTTATCAGCCCACTATTTTTCTCTTTTAATGCTTCAATTTGAGTATCAACGCTAGCTACAGCCTCTGAATATTTTTGAGATAACACATCTATTAACGTATCTTTCTTGTTATCTATATCTTGCTCTAAACTATCAAACTTACTTTGTATTTCATTAGCTGCTTGCTTACCTATTTTACGCAAGTCTGGCGATAATCCACCTACATAATCTTGTACCGATTTTTTACCTTCCTTAATGGTACGTTTTGCTTTGTTTAACTCATTTGCTACTAAAGTTGCTATGGAACCTAAATAGCTATCCATGGTATCAATGTATATTTTTCTACCACTCTCAAAAAATTGATTCACCTCTTTTGGCAAACCTACAAAAGCATCTTTTACTCTTCGCAGTTGTTTCCAACTAAAAATGGAACTTCCGTAACGCTTTTCTTTGTAAGCTTTCATATTGGTTTCAATATGATTTTCAAAAGCTTGTTGCGCTGCTCTTGCTCCACTTTCAAATTTAGAAGCTACAGCGGCATCTAATGCTGATAAAATACTCGTTACTTTTGTTTTGGTTTCTGTATAAAGTCCTTGTATTTTATCAGCAACTTGCTTTCTTGCTGCCGTATTTTGGGTAGCACTCTGCTTTTGATTGCCTGCTACTTTATTAAATGCTGCTACTCTATTGGTATGCATTCCTTGTGAGGTAGCATTTACTTGTTGTTGACTTTGTTGTTGTGCTGTGTTTAATTCCTGATTTTCTGTATTTCTAAAAGATACAACTGATGCTTTACTTTGTGCTTTGGCATTATTTTTCTCATCTAAAGCACTCTTAAAAGAAGCTTCATTTGAATTTGCAAGCATTGTATCTGTTACACCATGTTGTTCCATTTGCGTATCTAAACTTGCAGTTTCTTCTTGCAATGGCTTTTCTACAGAGGCTTCTGATCGCTTACTTGGCATTGCTTGTGCTGTAGGAATCATCGCTGGTTTTTTACCAGGCATTGCTTTCGGCATAGGAGCAACTGCCGTTACTGGAACTGATGCTGTGCTTGGTGCTGCTGATGTTGCTTCAGGAATTCCTCCTGATGCATTGTCTTGTGCTGTTTTTACATCACCCATTGCAGCCGATTTCACTTCTGAAAGATTATTATTCTCTTTGAATTTATCTGCTGCCTCTTCGTCTTTTGGCAATTCCATTTCTGCAATTCTAGATTTTAATTGCTCTTTAAAGTCTGAAGCTTTAAATTCTCCTGTTTCTTGTTGTTCCATTACCTCAACTTGAGATGCTTGTGCCTTACTCAATCGTTCATTACTTGGAACAACTGCTGCTTTTTGCGCTTTTTTAGAAGCACTTTGAGCTGGTTCATGCTTTCGTTGCTTTTTAGCATTTGCATTAATAGAACTTGTCAATGCCTTAAAACTCGGATCTTCAGCTGGTGTTTTTGGTACTACAACTTCTTCTGCAGTTGGTTTTCCTGGTCCAGCTATCGGATAATCATTAACATCAAAATTATTATTTGTTGGTGTTGGATATTGTGCATCTAACATTTCTTTTGCAGAAATTGAAGTGTTTTGAGATGCTTCTTTAACATCGTTTTGCTCCTTAGCTATAGGAGCAGCAACAGTTGCCGAAGCAACATTTACAACAGGAACTGGTTTGTTCAAACCTTCCTTGTTATTTTTTATTGGTATGTTTTCTTTTTGTATTTGAGCCTTCGGTTTTTCTGCTGCTGGTTTTGCAACTCTACCTTTAGGTACAATCCTTTGCTGTTTATTCATAACACTTATGCTTTTCTTGAGATGATAGATTATGCAAAAGTCTAAGGAATAACAATGTTATACAAGTCCAATTTCTGTAGTTGCAATTTTACTAAAAGCTATATAACTTAAAATACTACAAAAAAATAAAGCAGCTATAAAGTGCTGCTCCATTGATTATATTTTTAATTAAAATTATAGTATTCGTTTAATCATTAACTCCTTTAAATGTAATTTCCTTGTTCTTTAATAAGTCAAAAATATTAGAAAGTTTATACTCTCCTTTTCTAACATAATAATTTCCTTTCTCGTCTATTAAAACAAAACTCCCACAGGGATAATTTACTGGAAAAAATCTACTATCAATTGTTCTATACTCATCTTTAATCCAATGTAACTTCTTTCCATATTTCTTTTTTCCTTCTGGAGATTTATACATAAAAAACTGGCTTACCCCAGATAATTCTTGTATATTTTTTAAATAAGTTTCATGTAGAGATTTTACTCTTCCACTACCTCCTGAATTGCATTTATCTTTTCCATGATAGTAATTAACTACTATAATGTTCTCTTTTGAAATTTCTTTTCCTGATAATTTTGACAGATCGTTTCTAATAGAATCAAGAGATTGTTTTGATATTGTTCCTTTTTTTACTCGCTTAGCTACCATGTTAACAGCTAAAGTATCAGTTTCAAATCGCATACTTATAATGGAAGGATCTTTCGACACAGCAAAATACTCTGCTTCTGTAATTGAAATAAAATCATCTGTAACAAAAATTTCTTTCTTTTGAGCTAGTATAATTGTATTAGATATAATAAATAACAGAATTGCAAGTCTTTGCTTCATAGATTATTCTTTTCGTTTGCAAATGTAATACTTTAAAATAGAGATAAAATACCTGATTTATTTAATACTACATTTTATGATTTCATCAGCACGACACGCTGATCACTCTGAAAACCAACAATCCCATCAGCATGACACGCTGATCATTCTGAAAATTTATTTTAAATATTCTTCTAACGTTTGTTTATAAAACGATAATCCTTTGATTGGATAAGTTGTATGTGGATCAAAATCTCCTGTCCATGTTAAATGCCCTCCTCCTTCTACTTTATATACTGCTCTTGAATTAATTGAAGTGTAAATACGAGAATCTTTTGTTGGTGGACACTCTTTCTGAAACATAAAAAAGCTTCTGCTACGACGCCTGAGTTCGTAATGAGATAAATCAGACAACTCCATAAACTCATTTAAAGTCATATCTAATTGATAAGGGACTCCTCTAAATACTATAACATCAAACAAAGTTTTAGCCTCTTTATATTTACTTTTATAAAAACGATCTTCTTCAGACATAGCAATACTGAAACTTCTTAATTGATACTCTTTATTAGGTAATCTCTTAAAACTTACATCTATTTTTAAACTTGTATACTCAAAACGAAGTGAATGTTCTTTTAAAAACAATGAATCTCCATATGTTTGTTTTAATTCTTCTAATCGTTTCGTTTCATCTTTATTTATATACCGGTAAGAATCTCCAAATTCATAGCGTGTACTTTCTCTTCTTTCATCAGGCTCTCCAAAAATAGCTGTGATTTTTTCTGGATTATCTCCTATAAAAAATTGTTGATCATTGTATTTGTATTCACAAACACCAAATTCAAAACGATGCGCTTGTTGGTTAAACTGATCTGTTAATTCTTTAAATTTTGGATGATCTGTATAAGCACTAATCACGTAATCATCTGTATAATCAGATATTGTTTTCTCTTTTGGTTTTTGAGGAAAAAACACGGGAAATAATATAATTGCGAAGAAAATAAATATCAATACAATGATTCCTAAACAACCAGTTAGTAGTATTTTAAAAAACTTTTTCATTAATAAATAATAATGTGTAGCTGCTAAAATAGTATTTAGCTACTACACATTATTATCTTATTTTTTTTCTTAATGTTTACAACCTATTTCCGTTGCTTATGAATCGATTTTTGATTCTAAAATAATTCCATTTCTTCACCTCCAGAGAAGTACAATACAATAAATATAATGATATAAAAAACAGTCATTAACAAGATTAATACTAAAGGAACCATCAACAACCATCTAACCGTTCCTTTAATTTCTTTTTTTAATACAAACTTAAATACAGCCCATAACAATACTGTACATATCAATACAAAAAGTAAAATAGCCATATTACTTATTTTATTACTTTAATCCATTCACCTTTTGTTCTTGCCAAATAATCATTATCATACATAGCTTCTGCTTGTACTCCTGGTAAATAATAGTCACCTAAGTACGAAGCATTTAATAAAATGGTAAACTTTTTAGTTTTATATTCTTTTAAAGTAAAATAATTACTGATGCTTGCATCTCTAATATCTGTATAATCAACTTCCGATGACGAAGTTGCATTGCCAAAATCTGTAAAACGTGTATTAACAATCTCCCAACCAGAAGGAATAAATTGAGTTAAGGCTATATTTTCAACAGTTTCATTTGTTGTATTACTAATAGTTACCTCCGCCACAAAATTGGTTCCTTGTGATAAATTAGCAGGATTTAATCGTTTTCCATCTTTAGAATAATAAACAACGTCTAACTCAAAATTCTTTTGAATTGCTTTCTCTTGCCCTACAGGTAAAATTCCTTTATTCAATAAACGTACATATAAAACTCCGCTCGATTTGTTTGTGATTTGTAACTCATTATCTTTCTTAATTCCCGCTACATCTGATGTAAATAATGACTTTGAAGTACTTACTTCTGTACTACCTGTATTATTCAATGTAAAACTTGAAGAAATACCTGAATTTCCGCCATTTTTAAGTGAATATTTTGCCATAGCCAATAATGCATATGAGGTGGTTTGCGTACTCATCCAATCATTACTAGACAATCGCTCTGCAATTCCTTTTGCTAATTTTATAGCCTTTACTTGATCTTCAATTAAAGTATAGGTTTCTAATGACATTGCTTTGTCTCTTACCTCTGATCCGTAATTATAATAACGCCTTTTAGTGTAAGTATCCTCTCCTAAATCATTTAAAATAGTGGTAGCTACCGATTTTTTACCAATTAAAGCATAGGCACTTGCCAAACGCTTTTTAGCTTCATTTGACAATCCTGAAGTTTCTCTTAAACGATTCATTGATGCCAAATCTGGTTTGTTTACTAAACTTAAAGTATATAAACGATAGGCTTGTGTTAATGCATTATTATCGTAACGATTTCCTTTACGCCAATTTCTTGCTGCTCTTTTTTGATAAGCTATCCATTTAGATTTAAACCCAATAGGTAAAGAATATCCTTTTTTAGAAGCTTCAATTAAAAAATGTCCAGCATATGAAGTTCCCCATGAATTAGCTCTATCACCACCCTGCCAATAACTCAATCCGCCATTAGAAACTTGAAAATTTGATAAACGCTGAATTGTTGCTTTTATATTTCGTTCTATTGATGCTTGTTTTTCTTTAGTTAAATCAAATAATTCTGTTAAATACAACTGAGGAAAAGCACTAGAGGTAGTTTGCTCTACACAACCATGCGGATAACGTATTAAATATTCTAAACGTTTTGTAAAATTCATTGGTGGTAAAGTAGACAACTCAATACTTGCTGTATTAGTTCCTTGGGTACCAAAAGTTGCAAAGTTAATAGCACCTTGTGCGTTTGATTGTAACACTAAATCTTTCACTTCTGTAGTTACAGGATTCGGATTTAACACATCTATTTCTACTTCATAAAAAGCTTTTTCTGAACCAGAAGTTGCTGTTACTCTTACCTTGCCAATACCTTTAAAGTCATTTACTTTTAATTTAAAATATGCCATTTTCTCATCTGGCTGATCAAAATAAATATTTTGCGTATGCTCTCCAACAACTGTGTACGACTCATTCGGTTGTACCGTTACTTTTACATTTTTAACACTTGGTTTCATTGCAAATACAGTAACTGGTAAAGTAACCGTTTCTTGCGGAGTTATTTTTCTTGGTAATGAAGTTAATAACATAATTGGCTTACGTACAAAAGCTGTTTTTTCACTACTTCCATAAGCTTCATTTTTAGCATCAGAAGCCACCACCATAGCTTTTACCGATCCAATATAATTAGGTATTTTAATCGAATGCTCTTTAGTTTGCCCTGGAGCTAATTTAAAAGGTCCTAAATAACTTACCATTGGCTTAAACCTATTTGCCTTTTTATTTTTACTTCCAGCTTCAGCTTCATCTCCTCCAATACTTAAAATTTGATTGGCTGTTCCTCCATAAGCGCCTATAATATCATCAAAAATATCCCATGTTTTTACTCCTAATGATTGACGAGTGTAAAATGTTTGCCAAGGGTTTGGTGTTTTAAATCGTGTTAAGTCTAACAAACCTTCGTCTACCAATGCTATAGTATAGGTCATTGGCTTTCCATCTTTTTCGCTTATTTGAATCGTAGCTGTAGTTTCTGGAGCTAACTCTTCTGCTAACTCAATTTCAGGAGCTAGTTTGGTTTTAGGATCACTAACTAAAATTGGTATAGAACCGTACATTCTAATTGGTAAATCGTTTTTAGTTTGAGCATGCTGTTGCAACAACGATACGTTTACAAAAACATTAGGTGTGTAATTCTCTAAAACAGGAAATGTAAACTCAGTAGTTTTTTCTTTGGTCTCTGTCCAAAAATAATCTAACACCTCTGTTCCATTTTCAATGGTAACCAAAGCTCTTCCATCAGCTGATGAAGGGAATTTTATTGTAGCGTTTTCGTTTACGTTGTATTCACTTTTATCACTTGAAAAAGATAACATTGTTGCATTCGTTTTATCTTGACTTCCTCGTTTTTTACCATACCAAGAAGGCCAATCAAAATATACTATTGATGAAGTTACATGTCCGCTACTTTTATCTTTTACTTTTACTAAATAACGTCCCCAATCATTTTTATCTACTTTTAAAGTAAAAGCTCCTTTTCCACTATTATTGGTGGTTACAGATTGTTCTTCATATGTTGAATGATACGTACTTCCATCATAATTAGACAACCCATCATCCGAAGAACTCCACCACCATCTCCAAGAAAGTTTATATACTTTAATTTCTAAATCATTAGCAAAACCTTTTCCTTCTTGATCTACAGAAGCTACATTAAAAGCATACTCCTGATCTGTAAATAAATAATTTTTAGAATCTTGTTCTTCTGCCATATTTATTCCTACATACGATCCGTATGGCGAAACTTTTGTTGAAAACACATCTGTACTAAAATCACCTCCATTTTCATATACTTTGGTTAAAAAAGTAGCTTTTAGCATTCCTGGTGTTCTCATTCCTTTATCTACTGATAAACTATAATTTGCTTTTCCATCATTATTTAAAACACCATCAGACACTGTATAACTTTCTGATAATGTACTTCTAGTAATATCATCAAATTGATAATTTGAAAACTTCGGAAAAGTTGTGGCTACCGATGAAAACTTACCATTAATATCATACTTTAAATTTCTAGCAATCGCTCCGTGCAACCATTTTACTTCCACATCACCGACAATAGATTCTCCATATTTTACTAACTTATTATTAGTATTGAATTTAATTTTTAAACGATTTGGTTTAATCGTTTCTATTTTTAATGTTTTATGAAATTTTGCAGCTCCCACATTTACAGTAACTGTCCAGTCTCCTGTTAAATCTTCTTGGTCAGTTTTAGGTTGATAGTTGTATACATTTTCTGCTGTTTTCTGAACCACAGTTCTGTCTATAATCTTACCTTGTGGATTCATCAATTCAAACTTTATTGGATGTTTTTCTGGAATAGGATTGGCATTATCGTTTAAAACAAAATTTAAGAATAGCTGATCTCCTGGTCTCCAAACACCTCTTTCTCCATAAATATATCCTTTAATTCCCTTTTGCAATTTTGCTCCAGAAACATCAAACTTACTCATAGAAAGCGCATTTCCATCATTCAACTTTAAGTAAGTTGTGTTATTATTAGCCGTAACTACTGCAAAAAATGCTCCTTTAACTTCGCCAAAAGTAGCTATACCATCTCCATTTGTTGTTGCCGATAATAACTCTTGTTGTTGCAAATTCAATAATGTTACTTTACTCCCATTCACAGGTTTTGCCGTAACAATATCAGTAACTGCAATCAACATTTTTCCGTTATTTCCTTTTTTTGCTATCACTCCTACATTAGAAGCTAAAATGTTTGTACTTATTTTTTTATCGCTGTAATACGAACTAGTACACGGATTTTCTCTGTCTCTCCATCTATAATCTGAATCGTAACGACTGTAGTATCTTGTATTGTCGTACCTATCAGTATTTACTTCTTTTTCTCCATACACAATTGTTTCCGCATCACTACTTTCTTCACAAGCATAACTTGCATATTGCTTATTAAAAGAAAACTCAACTCGATACATTGCGCCATTTTCTACTGTAACTAAATCAGCTAAATCAATTGAAAAAGCATTTGGTTTGGTTAAATCTAATCCCTGATCAGATAAATTCACAGTATACTTAACCTCTGGTCTACCTACAAATCGTAAGTCAGCTTGATTGGCTAAGTTGTTATTTTGTAAAAACTGTAATACATTGTTTTTATATATTTTATATACCGTTACATCTACAGCTTTTAAACTTGTTGCTTTAAAATTTATTTTTAAATTTTCTGAGTTTGGTAATATCGTTCCACTCTTAATTAAGCTCAATTCTGGTTTAGGTTGTTCAAAATAAAGAGTTCTTATAATATTTTCTTTTAAACTATTTCCTTCTGTGTTTTTAATTTCTTTAAAAACCTCAATATCAACCTTTCCTTCATAGGATAAAGCAGGATACACAATTACCTTATTCTCTTTTATGGTATAAGTAAATCTTTTTCTTTGTGTATTAATAAACTGAATTAAACCTCTTAAATCTTGAAAATCTTTAACTGGATCAGAAAAATTAATTTCTATACGCTGTTTGGTATCATTAAAAGCATCTATAGATAGTATTTTAAAATTATTTTTCCCTGTTACTGTTACTTCTCTACTCCCTTCTGAAGATGAATTTACTGCTTTACCATTCCAACTTACATTTAATATTTTATCATCATTAAAACGTTGTATGCTATCTATTTTAAAAGAAATAAATTTTGAATATTTTTCTACATCATCAAAAGCAATTTTGGTTGATGCTCCTCCGTAATTTGCTTTTACCAATTCAGCTATGTTCTCTGTATTTAAAACATCACTTGCCTGAATATTTCCTTCAACATAATATAAATTTTTGCTTCTTATTTTTGGTGCTTTTATAGCAACACTAAAGTTTAGTGGTTTTGTTTTTACATTTACAATGAAGTTTTTCAACTCATTATCTACTTGTCCATACAATTTATCTAAATGCAATGTAACCTGATAGTCTTTGTCACTTTCTAATTTTTCATCGGGCGTAAAAGAAACCATGTTATTTTCTAAACGAACTTGTCCTTTTACTTCTGGTACTAATGTAATCACATCATTTCCTAACTCAGATGCTGTAACCTCTTTATTTAAATAGAATTTTAAATTAGGAACTGTTGAAATTATTTTCTCAGGATACACTCTAATATATTCTGTAAAACTATTTGCATCGCTCTCTTCAACTGTAACTTTCTTACAATTAACTATTAAAAGTAACATTAGAAGAATGGGTATTAGTAACTTATTCGTTTTCATGATTTAGACTTGTGTAGATAATTTAATTCACTCAAAACTAATGAAATCTACTCTATATACATGAAGTTTTTCTAAATTCGTTGCTTCTTATCTAGTATTCGTTTGCAGTTTTGCTAAATTTGCAACATCACAAAATAAGTATCTTATTCTTAAAGGTTATGTTAGGATTAAAATTTGAAACGGAAACATCTTGGGTTGATGTTGCTAAGGATGGATTGGAGCAATTATTAACAGATCATGCTTTTGCTGAGCAAAAAGCGGCTGCTAATGCTATGTCAATTACAATTAACTATTCTGAAGAAACAGATTTAGTTAAAGATATGATTGATATTGCCATTGAAGAAATGGAACATTTTAAAATGGTACACGATATTATTATTGATAGAGGAATGTTATTAAGACAAGCTTCTAAAAATGATTATGCTATTTCTTTACAAAGATTTTTTCCTAAATCTTCTGATAGAAACGAAGCTTTAGTTCACCGTTTATTAGTTGCGGCTTTAATTGAAGCTAGAAGTTGTGAACGTTTTAAAGTATTTTCTGATAATATGAAAGACCAACAATTATCTGACTTTTATAGAGATTTAATGGTTTCTGAAGCAAATCATTATACATTATTTTTAGGATATGCCAGAAAATACATGGACAGAGCTGTTGTTGATCAAAAATGGAACGATTTATTGGCTTTTGAAGCTGAAATGATGAAAAACAGAGGTACTGTAGCAAAAGTACATGGATAATACAATTCTCATTTATCAGTAATCAATATTTTCTTTTGGTAATAACGTTTAAACTACTCAAAAATTAATTTTGTTAGTTTAAAGTATTGACAACTCATAAACTGATAATTGTACCTTGATAATTAAAAAATTGATAACCGATAATTGATAACCGATCACTGAAATAGATGTTTAGTAAAGAAGAATCAGCACGCATACGCAAAGAATTTTGGACAAGTTTTGGTAAATCTTTTCCTAGAAAGTGGTTGTTATACAACACTAAAATAAAAGGGTTTTCTTTTAAATTTCAAGCAGATAGAAAAAAAGCTTTTGTTTGTTTAGATTTTGAACATCCTGATGAAGTTGCTAACGAACTGTTATACGATCAGTTACTATCGCTTAAAAAGATATTAGAAACCGAATATTTACCCGAAGTAATTTTTGATGACGAATATCTATTAGAAAGTGGAAAATATATTCGTAGAATTTACGTTTTACATGAACAAAAGTTCAGTATTCATAACAAAAACACATGGCGAGATTGTTACGAGTTTTTTGTGGAAACTATGACACAGTTTGAGTTGTTTTTTTATGAATACGAGGACTTTATTACACAAGCAATTTAATACAAACATGAATACATTTTTTAAATTATCCATACTATTTTTATGTGTTTTAATCACGTCTTGTTCTGATAGTAATGAGCAGGAAGCCGAAGAAACAGGAAACAATAACACTGAAACAGTGTCTATTGAAACTGAAATTTTACGTTTGATTAACGAACACAGAAACTCTAAAAACTTGAGTACTCTTGAGATTTCTGAGATTATTAAATCTCAAACTGATGCTCATACAGATTATATGATTGCCAAAGGTGAAATTTCTCACGATAATTTTGGTGATCGTTCTGATTATTTAAAAGCAAACGACGATGCTAAAAGTATGGCTGAAAATGTTGCTATTGGATACAGCTCTGCGAAAAGTGTTGTAAACGGATGGCTAAATAGTGAAGGTCATAGAAAAAATATTGAAGGTAACTATACTCACTTTAATGTTACTGCTAAACAAAACAATGGTGGTACTTGGTACTACACCAATATTTTCACTAGAAAATAACAAGAAATTAGGAGTTAAAACTTAATTGGTACAACCACATTTTAACTCCTAAAACTTTAAACTTATTCACAAATTTTTATGCTATTCTAAATGGCTACAGAAGTAAATACTTCTTTACAATAGGCATAACTTTTTTCGTAAATAATATCCATTTTATCTTTATCCAATACTTTAAAACCTGTTAAATACTGGTGATCAAACATGTAATCACAGAATTTAAACTTTTCTTTTGCACGTTGATATCCATTTATTGTAAACAACCTATTAGATAATTGCTGTACATTTTCTTCATATTTTGGATTATAGGTTGTCATGGGTATTGCATAACTTCCATATATAACATCACAATTATTTATTAAAGGCTCTACATTAAAATTATTTAGTAATGCACTGTCTACTAAATCTCTTCCCAAATAATTAACTGGTTTTAAAAAAGTAGATAATGCAGCAGATGCTTTTAAAATAGTTCTTAAATCCCCTTTATTGTAGTTTATCAATGCACCACTATTAATATCAGCTGCTAAAATGTTTAAAAACTCAGAATCAAACTGTTCTGGAAAATACTTTTGAAAGCTTTCAAACATATCATTTACTGACAATATTTTTTGCTTTTTCAATTTATCAAAAGGAACAGATAACCAATTCTCTGTTTGTATAATCTCTAAAATTTCTTCTACAGAATAATTATGATAGTATAAAGCTGCAATAATAGCACCCGCACTATTTGCGGAAAAATGGGTTGGTTTTATCTCATGTTCTTCTAATACTTTTAACAATCCTAAATGCGCTACAGACAACGCTCCTCCTCCTGATAATACAATTCCTATACGCTGCATCTTCATATTTTAATTTGATTCTTTTGCTAAAACATACTTTGCTATGTTTCTTCTTTCTTCTTTTACATTACTATGTGGTATTTTTAAATACTTACTTTTTGCTGCTACAATAGCCTTTGCTTCTTTTTTAGAATTAAAAGCCCCAATCAACTCATTAACAGTAGTTGTAACTTTTGAAAAAACATCAAAACCTATAATTTTTAATAACGAAAAATGATATGTCTCATCTAGTAAATCTATGCGCTGTAATTTCTTTACTCTTAATAGTGTACTTTCCATAACATATAGACTGATTAAAAGATCTGATATACACATAGAAACTTCTTGTTCATTTTCTAATTGTGTCATAAACTCTTGTAAACATACTCCTGAAATTAAAATTGTTAGTGATTTTAAATTGTTTACAAACTGCTCATATTGTTGTATTACATCTTCAGAAAAAGCTGCTGATGGAGTAGACAAATCTTCTAATATTTCTGAGAATAAAGAGAAAATTTCCAACTCTCCTTTCATTCCTTTTTTCACAAACTCTTTAATAATTACAAGTCTATTAATTTCATTTGTTCCTTCGTAAATTCTACTAATTCGTATAGCTCTATATAAATGTTCTACTGGAGATTCTGCTGAAAAGCCCATACCTCCATAAATTTGAACGGCTTGATCTACTATGTAATCCTGAATTTCTGAACCATATACTTTTACAATGGCACTTTCTATACTAAACTCTTTTAATGAATTTATTTTTGCTTCTGAAAAACTTTCACCTTGTTTCTCTTTTGTTGCTCTTAATAAATCAATATCATTACCTAATCTAAATACAGCGGATTCATTAGCAAAAATATAAGCTTCCATTCTTGCTATTTTATCTTGAATAGCTCCAAAATCACTAATACTTTTTCCAAATTGTTCTCGCTGCTTTGCATAACTTACTGCATGATTTAAAGCCTTCTTTCCTACTCCAATACAAGAAGCTCCTAATTTTATTCTACCAGTATTTAAAGTATTTAATGCTATTTTTAATCCTTTATTTCTTTCTCCTAATAATTGTTCTTTTGGTACTTTTACATTTTCTAGAAACACTTGGCAAGTACTCCATCCGAAAAATCCCATTTTCTTTTCTTCTGGTCCAATAGTAATACCTCCAAAACTCTTTTCTATCACAAAAACAGATAGATTTTTATCGTCTTCAATTTTTGCAAAAACAATAAACATATCAGCAATACCCGCATTAGAAATCCATGTTTTTGACCACTAATTACATAATCACCATTTTCATCAATAATTGCTTTTGTTTTTCCCGAATTTGCATCACTTCCTGCATTAGGCTCTGTTAAAGCAAAAGCCGATAACAATTCACCTGTTACCATTTTAGGTAAATACTTTTCCTTTAAATAATCGCTTCCATATAAAAAAACAGGCGCAATACCAATACTAGTTTGTACACCTAAAGCCCCAGTAAATGAATACCCTTTACTAATAGCTACACAAAAATGTAACACATCAATAAAAGTTAAATCAATTCCTCCATATTCCTCAGAAACTTCTAACCCTAAAAAACCTAATTCCCCACACTGCTTTATTAAAGCTGGTGTTTCTTGTATAGCTTCTTTAGTTTCCATAAAATCTATACGATTTTCAATTTCATTCACTAAAAAAGAGGTTCCTGCCTCTTTCATCATTTTTGCTTCTTCAGAAATTAATTCTGCTACATAAAATGTTTGTAAATCGGTGTCACTTACTAAGAAGGATCCTCCTTGATTTTTCAATAAAACTTCACTCATTTAAAATAGATTTTAATTAATTAGGTAAAAATGCCTAATTCAAAAGTATGAAAAAATTTCATAAAATAGGCTAAAAAGCCTAATTTTGGTTTTATGACGACAAAGCAGAAGATTTTAAACGCATCAATTGAATTGTTTAACGATCAAGGATATGCTAACACCTCTAGTAAAACTATTAGTGAACATATAGGCATTAGTTATGGTAATTTGTGCTATCACTTTCCTAAAAAAGATGATATTGTTATTAGGTTGCATCAGAATTTCATGGATGAACTAGACGAAACATTATTGAACTTGAAAGGTGAAATTTTTGAGTTTGACTTTATGTTAAGGAGTTTAGAGAATATGATGAACTTAACCTATAAGTATCGGTTTTTTCTTTTAAACGGATATGATGTTACCATAAAATACCCTGATATAAAAACAAAAACGATTGAGCGTTCAAAAGTTTATAGTACTATAATTTTAAAAATCTCACAATTTTTAATAGAGAATGGTTACATGCACGAAATCAATGAGAAACAACTGAAACTAAAAATTCATGGGCTGTTAATCATCTTTAATTCCTGGGTGGTTGATAAAACAATTTTTGCCATGTTACCTACTGGAATTAAAACAGATCATACAAAATATTACATTCAATTATTATTTTCTATGATAAGTACATCACTAACTAAAAAAGGAATTAAAGCGTTCTCTTCTGCTTATGAAAGAATTAGCAAAAACTAAAACTATGGTAGACAAACAAGATATTAATATTGAATGTAAAGATGGTTTTAATTTAGCCGGAACTATATATAAACCAGAAACGGTTAAAAGTGCAATTATGATTGCTCCTGCTACCGGAATTAAAAGAAGATTTTACAATTCTTTTGCTACCTATTTAGCAGAAAATGGATACGGTGTAATTTCTTTTGATAACAGAGGTATTGGCGAATCTGTAAACGGTGATATTAATAAAATAAATGCTTCTTTAGTTAACTGGGGTAAACTTGACATGACTGCCGCAATGGAATCATTAAAAGCTAACTTTCCAAATCAGAAATATCATATTGTTGGGCATAGCGCAGGTGGTCAATTAATTGGTTTAATGGATAATGCAAGCGATGTTAATTCTTTTTTCAACTTTGCCTCTTCTTCAGGTAGTTTAAGTTATATGAAATATCCTTTTAAGTTGAGTGCTTCATTTTTTCTTAATATCTATATTCCTATCAATAACTTATTTTTTGGTAAAACAAACTCACAATGGGTTGGTATGGGAGAACCTTTACCTAAAAAAGTAGCTGCTCAATGGTCTAAATGGTGTAATGCTAAAGGATATGTAGCTGCAGATTTTGGAGAAGAAATTAAAGAACATTACTTTGATAAATTAACATGTCCTTCAATGTGGCTACATGCAACCGATGATGGCATTGCAAATTTGGAAAATGTAAAAGATATGATTAAAGTTTACAGTAAATCTAACTTTAAAATTAAAACTCTAAATCCTAAAAGTATGCATAAGAAAAGCATCGGTCATATGGGGTTTTTCTCTTCTAAAAATAAAGATCTTTGGAGTTATGCTATTGACTTTTTCAATGAAAATAAAAAACACTCTTAAAAATAAGAGTGTTTCATGTAGGTAGTTAGTTTATAGTGTTTATAACTATAAAATTTTTATACTAAACGGATAATATGGTTCTTCTCCATTTGAAGCTTTAATTGCATTGATTATAGGAAATATAATAATACAAATTCCTAAAGCTATCAATCCTAATATTCCTAAACCAAATAAAAATATTAATGGAATACATATAATTGCAAAAATGAATGATGAGATTCTAAAGTTTAAAATAGCTTTTCCGTGCTCATCCATTCCATCTATTTCATCTTTTTTTAACACCCATAAAATTAATGGTACAATAAAACCACCAACACCAGTTACAAAATCTAATAACTGACTTAAGTGTGTTAATACTAATAATTGTCTGTCTTCTTTTAATCCTTTAACTTCTATTAACTGTCTGTGTTCTTGCATTTTTTGTTGTTTTACATATGTATGACGCAAAACTGTTTAGTTTGTTACACTTTTGATTTTTTATTCCTCTTACATTTTTTAAATCAATCAAACTTACATACCTTAAAAAGCATGGTAATAATTATATAACTGTAGTATATTTGCAAAAAAAACGAGTTTGCAAACATTAATTAACGATACTATTGTTGCTTTAGCTACTCCTTCTGGTGTTGGTGCTATTGCTGTTATTCGACTTTCTGGAGAAAATGCTATTACTATAGTAGATCAATTTTTTAAATCAATTAAAAAAAACAAATCATTACTACACCAAAAAACACATACTGTTCATTTAGGTCATATTATTGATAATGAACGTATCATTGATGAAGTTTTAGTATCTGTATTTAAAAATCCAAACTCGTATACAGGTGAAAATGTAGTTGAAATTTCATGCCATGGTTCAGTATTCATTCAACAAGAAATCATACAACTATTCTTAAAAAATGGTTGTAGAATGGCTGATAATGGTGAGTTTACCATGCGTGCTTTTTTAAATGGTAAAATGGACCTAAGTCAGGCTGAAGCTGTTGCAGATGTTATTGCTTCTAACTCAGAAGCTTCTCATCAAATGGCTATTCAACAAATGCGTGGCGGTATTACCAATGAGTTGAAAGAGTTACGCGGACAATTATTAGATTTTGCTGCTTTAATTGAATTAGAATTAGATTTTTCTGGAGAAGACGTTGAATTTGCTGATAGAACAAAATTCCGTCAACTAGTAACTAAAATTTCATCTGTTTTAAAGCGATTAATTGATAGTTTTGCCTTCGGAAACGCCATGAAAAATGGAATTCCTGTAGCAATTATTGGTGAGCCTAATGTTGGTAAATCAACGCTTTTAAATGCTTTATTAAACGAAGAAAAAGCTATTGTTTCTGATATTGCAGGTACTACCAGAGATGCTATTGAAGATGAAATTAATATTAATGGTGTGGCTTTTCGTTTTATTGATACAGCTGGTATCCGTGAAACTGAAGATGTTGTTGAAAATATTGGTATTCAAAAAGCATATGAAAAAGCAGACAATGCTCAGCTAATTATATTCTTAATAAATGCTGAAGAAGCTATTATTAAATCTTCTAAATTACTTTCTGAAATTTCTAAAGTTAAAGATCGTTTCTCTCAAAAACGTATCTTAATTATCGCCAATAAAATCGATAATCTTTCTGAAGAGAAATCTTCTGAATTAAATTATTTACTACCTGAAGCTTTATTGTTATCAGCAAAGCAAAAAATTGGTGTGGATACTTTAAAAAATGAATTGACTTCTTTAGTTAATATGGGAGCTTTAAGTAATAATGAAACTATTGTTACCAATTCTCGTCATTTTGAAGCTTTAAATAATGCACTTGAAAGTATTCAGTCTGTTGAAAATGGCATTGAAATAGGTATTTCTTCTGATTTGTTTGCTATTGATATTCGTGAGTGTTTACGTTATTTAGGGAATATTACTGGTGAATATGATGTTGATAAAGATATTTTAGGACATATTTTTTCTAACTTTTGTATTGGGAAGTAACATATAAAGATTCTTGTTTTCAAAAAGACTTATATTTAAAGAAAAAACCACAACACTTAAAATGTTGTGACTTACACTAATTATTGTTATTGCTTACTCATAAACGACACTAGAATATTCAAAGGCTAGCGAAAAATGTTTAGTTTAATATATATAATAGTAACAATAACATATAGTTAATAGAACTGATACTATATATATAATAGAAATGTCTCTATATAGCTAATAGAACTGACTTCATAATTAAAATTACTCCATTTAAACAGAAAAAATTACTGTTATTGCTGATTTGTAATCCGTAAATTTTTATAAACAATGTTTTTTGTCTACTCTATTTCAGAATAAGACATCTTTTAAAACCTTTAAAATATTAATTCAAATTAGGTTAACGCTCGACTCCTGTCGAGTGACTCATTAACTTAATGAAGTTACAAACCTGCAAAATATAATCCTAATCAATTATCTTATTTATATTCAGTATTCATAGCTTTTTAAATATAAAAAAACTACCTCAATCATTACAATTAAGGTAGTTTACATAGTTATTCTATTTTGACTTACTATGACGGTACTCGACAGAGTCGAGCACTAGCCACAACTTTTTATTTATTTATTCGGGCGCGAGCAGGGCGCGAGCGGAGGGTAATAAAATTTCTTGATCTAGTTATTAGAGATTATAAAACTTAAAAAGCACATACTTAAATAACAAAAAACCACAACACTTAAAAATGTTGTGGTTAATATATTTTAATTATTGTTATTGCTTACTGTTGCTTGGCACCCGAAAGGATTCGGGCGCTAACGGGGGAGCACGGATCCAAATCTTAAATCCACACTAACATACCCGATCTATCTAGAATAAAGACCTCAATTTTAAAACATTACCGAACACTACACCAATTATCTAAACTCCAACCTTCTTCTAATCTTTCAACTAAAAGAGTATCATTCCATATGCCCCAAGGAGAAAGTTTTCTCTGTTTATTTGAAAGCTTTTTCACGAACTTACGTTTCCATGTATCCGTGTCAATTATATCCCAACCTAAGAACTCTCCGGCTATATAATGTTCGGTTCTCATTTGTTTTGGTTTTTCATAATTATCTAGTAAGTGATTACCCACAAACTTTACCTGTTGTTTCTTATTTGCTGCGGAAAGAGGAAAAAAGACAACAAACCTATGACTACCTGAAACTAGCTTATCAAGATCATCGGGAAGATAACTATATAAATCAGGTAGTACTCTTATCAATTGCCCTAAGTGATTATCTTTATACACATAATGTATATAAGCACTTCCTTTGGAGGTTTTTATTTCAAAAACATCTCCTAATTTAACTCTTCTCATTCTAATATTTATATCCTTTTTGTTTTAATAAATCGTAACCTCTTTTTAATGATCTAGCATAAATAGGGTTTTTAGTAGCTATACTATTTATTTTATTAAGTAGCGTACCTCCATTCTTACTTAGTTTATGTATTTCTATTAAAGCTTGTTCAACTGACCTTGCATCTATTCTAGACAAATTATTAAATATTGGTTCAATATTTATACCTTTTTGTGCTAAATGTTCCGCTGCTCGACGAGATAGATTATTAGTTATTCCAACATAAATAGTTTTACCTCCTTCCACAGTATGATAAACATAGTTGGCTAGAGGTGACGTTGAAGTAAGTGATCTAGTTGTTAAAGCTCTAACAGCTGGACTAACGCCAGCGGCAGGACCAAATGCAATTGACCAAGGGTTTAAAACTGATAAAATTTGTAAAAAATTCTTCAAATATTCCCCTCTAAATTTATTCATACTAGTTATGAACTCATCAGTTTCTTGTTTATATACTTGACTAAAATCTATTTGGTCTAGCAGTAACTTTTCACCAAATTGATTAAACATTGCATCTTCCCCTGTAGCACCTTCAGGTGCTTTTGTTGTACCAGTATCTAAATCAACATCATCTAATATTGTTGTATGGTTATCCTCACTATCCCTATATTCATCAAATAAATCACCATCTGGGCAAGCAATAACATTTCCATTAGCATCTTTACAATGACCTCCATCTGGATCAAAAGACGTAACTGGATTATTTCCCATCGCTAAATATGGGTTAGCAAACTGCTCATAAGGATCTGTTGTAACAAACCTACCAAGAGTAACATCATAATGTCTTAATTCAAACTCATGCATATTGTAACCTAAACTTTCATTAAGTTCTTGATGTTGATAATTAAACTTCTGCGCAACCTTATTTCCAATTGGATTGTATAATGTATTATAACCTTTATGCTTTAATCCAAAAGGATAATAATTAGATTCTTCTATAATTTCACTTGTATTATTTACTTTTGATATTTTTAAATCATCAAACCAACCTTCTACATAAGCTCCATTTGTATAAATGTCTAAACGTACATTTAATTTTTTTGCACTTGCAGGTACTGTAACTCTTTTCTTTACATATACCCATTCCCCTGATGTTCTTACTCTGTCTGCTTCAGAAAACTCTATTAATTTACTGTTATTATCATAGGTGAATAGCATTAATCGTATGTATCCTCCCTCTGGTTGAGGTGCATTTAAACGCAACCATCCTGAATACTCATAAGTAGTGGAAATTGTGTTGTTAACATTTACTCCTGTATTATGGTACGCTATTAAGTTTCCGTTAGTACTTAATTTTAATTTACCACTAGTGTTACCTGAAACCTTTTGTTCTGTATCTAATGTGACAGGTGAATTACTCCAATTATCAAGAGTTGAAAAATCTTCATATAAAATGGTACTAGATGGTTTAGATATTACACCATCACCATTAGTATCTGTGTACGATAAACGAACATTCCCTAAATGATCTTTGTATTGGTAGACGTACTCAAATGATGAGATTGCCACGCTACCGCTCGCAATGACAGGTTGTGTGTACCCTTCTGGGTGGTTGAAGAATTGTAAATTCGCCTGCTCTCCTTCTCTTTCTTCGTATATATAGTTACCAGCATAAAGTGTTGCAACTGGGGTTTGAGTAGAAGATTCAACTTCTTTTTTCAGTTTCATTCCACTCGCATCATAGGTATAAACTATTTGACCTCCATTAGAAAATAATACCTGTGTAGGTAAGTTTAAATGATTATACTTAATATTGGTAATTCCTTTATTTGCATCAGAAATCATATTACCATTGTCATCATAAGTGTAATCTGAACCTGAGTTTGGTTTATCTACATAACCATAATTAACATTTCCATCATCATCTACTCCTTGTAATTTATTTCCTGAATCGTAATTATATGACAGGTCATCCATAACATCAAAATGATTGTTATTAGTTATGTCTGGATTTTCAACAACATGTCCTCTTCTTAATAAAGTTTCAATATTACCATTCTTATCATATGTAATACCTGATACATTGTAATTAGAGGTATTAGTTCCTATAGCTGCATTAATTCTATTCAACGCGTCATAACTGTAAGTGTAAGTTTTCTTACTGTTATCTTCATTTTCAGTTTGCCAACTTGTTTGTGCAATGTTTCCGTTAAATAATGCGGCTCCGTTTACAGATGGAGTATTGTATTTTAACTCAAAATTAAATAAATCATTATCGTTGTTGTTATCTTCATTAATCTTTGTTAACCAACCACGAACATTATAATCATAGTCTACTTTTTGTAAACCATCACCTACTTCTTTTGTTGTTAATTGTCCTAAGGCATCGTACTCATTTTTTACAATAGTTTCTGTAGCTTGGTTATTTATTTTTTGTTGCTGACTTACTAGCCTTGTTGCATGATCGTAACTAAAAGTATCAACAGTAACAATAGGGTTTTGATCTCTTTTAGTATGTGTTGTTTTTGTTTCTAATACTTTACCTACAAAATCTAACTTGCTTTCTACAACATCTGTTGTATTTAAATATACATTATTTTGATATACGTATACAGGTCTTGCTTTTTCATCATATAAAGTAACAGTTGTAATCCAATCATCAGTAGTCAACACCTTTACTTTGGTTCCTGTTGCTAGTCCTTTGGTTTTGTTAGTAGTGTTTCCTATTCCTTTATATAAGACTGCACTTGTAGGAGCTCCAGCTCTGTCAAAAGTATAATCATCATAATAACTTACGGTGTATATTTCAGTGTTAGATACTGGAAAGTTATTATTAGAATAAAAAATATCTTTGGATCCTGCCGTAGTGAGTTTATTTTCATATTGTTTTAAAGCCGATATGTTCTCCTCGTCAAACTTCAGTTGCATACTTTCTTGGTCCAACCTTACACCCTCTGTATAAACACCTGTATAAACAACTCTACTTAAATAATCATACTTAGTAAATAACCATTGGTTGTGCATTCTTAAATTAGCATCTTGCGTTAAAACAGGTCTATCTAATTTATCATAAACAATATACTCCCAATCTTTACCAGGTATTTTCTTTTCTACCAAACGGTTTCTGTAATCATACACATATTGATAACATAATTTAGATAACTCTACAGCCGACACCCCGTCAGTTACTCTCACTTTTGGAGGTAGTACATACGTTAAATTTCCAAAATCGTCATATACATAATACGTATCATGAGCTTCTTCTACATTATTTACCAAGGCATAGGTACGTTTTAATACTACCTGTCCTTCTTTATTTTTAAATTCTTCTGTAGTATGTAATTTACTTCCATCTTCCGTATGATTTTCATCTTTAGTAACTGTTTTATAAAGCTGTCCAACACTGTAAGATACACTTCCGTTTCCTAGTAAAGTAGGTTTATAAATTTTAGAATTTGGAGCAATACTTAAACTCACTCTAAATAATTTTACTTCACCTTCTTCATTATTTTCATAACCAAACTCAACCTCATGACCACCGTCTTTACGCCAGTCTTTTCCTGGAGCTGCTTGCTTTTGTACTCTATTTAATGGTGATGATTCAATAGTTTGTTCAGAAAAAGCGTTAATGGAAGTCAGTTCTGTTATCCCAGGAAAATCCTCTGCATAATTTGAGTAGTAATACTGTTGTGTAGCTATTTCCGCACCAGTTTGCAAACGACCATTACTTGTCGTTGCTGCATATGGTAAAAACTCTCTGGTTTGTCTTCCTAAATCATCATAATCTATAAATGTTACAATATCTTTTTTAGTAGGTGATTGTTTAATACCTATACTTTGTTTAGGTCGTCCCAAACCATCAAAATAAGTAACAGATTCTATTACCTCATTATTTGAACTTACTACTGTGCTTTTTGTTGGTATTTGAAATGCTCTTTTTAACACGTAATTATCATCTGTTAAAGAGAGTGGTAAATAAACATCGTCAATTATTTTAAAGTTTACATTTGATCCTAATTTTATTAATGAAGTAGGTTTTAGTGTAATACTTTTAGTTGCTGTTAAAGTTACAGGTCCGTTGGCTGCTGTAATTTGTAAGTTTTCTTCTACTCTGTGTTCTTGTACCTGTGCTACTAACAATAAAGGAAAGAGCACGGTAAACATGTAAATAATCTTTCTCATAGTAATATTAGTTTTTATAGTTGTATTTTGTTTCTTCTAATATATTACCCGATGCATCTTTAACCAGCTCTAATCTGTTTAAAGGATCGTATTCATAATACATTACATAACCTCTTGGATCTGTAATACTTGTTAACCCAATTAATGGATCGTACGTGTAGGTTGTAATTTGTGCTTTTGCCAAACTTGAAACAGTTCTTAATTTATCCAATTCTTCTCGCAATTTACCTTCTGTTCCTTGATAACCAAATGCTCTATCTTTATCTAAATTTGACAACCTTTGTAGGTTTTCAATTGTTTCTGTTGATAATGATGATAAACTGATTCCTTCAATTTTTGCAATAGGCTTTGTTTGATGATACCCCCAAACATAAACGATACGAGTACCATCTTTTTTACTAACTTCTGTTGGATTTCCATAATCATCATAATTATGATATACAACTCTTGGTTCTAATTTTTGATTGCCTTTACCTACATGAATACTATCTAACAAATATGAATTGTTTCTAAAAACTTTATAACCTGACTTTTGCTTACTTAAAGTTATTGTAGTTCCTGAAATAATTTTCTTCGTTTCAACTTCAACTGGCTCAGTAATACGATGATCAAAAAGCAATCTTCCTTCATTTGTCTCATGTGCGTACTTGGTGGTACTAGTTATAATTTCTCCTTTACTATTTGTTGTTGTGGTTTTTAAAGGTTTATAATTATTTAAACTGTATGCATATGTTGTATTGGTAGTAGTTTTCTTCTCGTTTCCTAAAGCATCATAAAAATATGATTCAGAAATACTCTCTTTCATAAAAGGTAAACCATAATCGTAATATACTGGTTGAATATCAACAAAATCTGTAGGCTCTCCACAAGGTTTTGGGACTAAGTTCCCAGAACTAGTACCTGTACAAGGAGAACTAGCTCCAGTAGCATTACCTATTATATACTCGTTATAAGTTTTATAAAATTTGGCAACGCCACATTTTGTACCTGATGAATATTTGAAAAAATATCTTTCTGAATTTATTAACTCATAATCATAGTGATTGATTGTTTTAGTTAATGTTTGTCCAGATTCATTTTTTACTTCGCTTGATATTAAATTTCCTCTCTTATAATCAATATCTCTAACAGGTACATCATAATAAGAAGGTAAAACATCTTGATTATAAAAACGACTGTCATAAGAAGGAAAATCTATTGGACTAGTATATGTTAAAATACTTTTTCCATTATCCTCTTTAATAATTTCTACATTTTTATATCCAACATAACTACCTTTAGTCATTGAGGTTTGCAACCCATTAAAATATTTGTGCACGTATACACGTAAAGTTAATTCAGCTCCACTTCCATTGCTTTCTATTGAGTTACAAAACACACCGTTAAAACTTTTTAAAGCTACTCTATTTGTTCCTAAAGTTCCATCAAATGACCCTGAACTATATCCTGTTGCTGATGTTAAATTATAATCTTTCATTACTTTTTCATCTGAAAGCGGATAATGATACGTTGTTTTAGTTCTTTCTACGTTATCAAAAAATTTAATCTCTTGGATTCTAATTCCAGCACCCTTCATCTGTTTATTAATAGCACCTAAATATTTTTCATAATTCAAACTTACCTTTAATGAAATTTCTTCTGGCAATTCTATTGGAATATAGGCCCTACTATTCAAACGCATTGAGTAGGTTCCTTTTTTAAGTTGGACTTTATGAGTGCGTTGTGCTAAATCATTAATAATAGTTTTACTTAACAAATTATCTGAAGGAATAATTTCTAAATAATGATTTTGTTTAGCCTGATTACTTCCAGTTAACCCACTCAAAGTAATGCTAACCTCTGCATCATTTGAGACCTCAAATATCAAGCTATTTTCAACTTGACTATTTATCGGATGATGCCTTAACAAACTATCTGTAAATGCATAAAAAACTTCATAGTTTTCAGGATTTTTTTTAGGATCTAAAATTGTATTTCCTAGAAAAGAAAACCGATTAGGTTCAAATTTAAATTCTTTAACTCCTCCAGTTGGGTATGAGATTCCAGTAAGAACTCCAGTAGTTACCATTTCTGCATCTACAAACTGTAACCCTGTGGCTGTTATTTCTGGCGCTTTATAATATCCCCATTTATCTTTAAATAAACTACCGTAGCCTGGTAGTTTTTCTTCGTTATCGTAACTTAACCCATAATTTAAAGTTAAATTAGCTGCCTTTTCCTCAATATCCATTAAAAACAATCTATTTTCTTTAGTTGTTTTATAATTAAAAAGAAACTCTTTATTAAGGCTTCCTGCTACATCAAATATTTGCATTTTTCCCAAAATACACCCTGAAGAATTATTATCTTCTGGATGGTTTTCATCTTTCAATCCAATTACAAGTTTAGTTTGATCTCTAAAAACTACTTCTTTAACTTTTCTAGACCAAACATTAATACTATTCCAAGAACTTAATCTTTTAGGTGGTAATAAAGATGCGTTGTATGAAGAATTTGAATTTGAATTTAGATATTTAGAAAAGATAGGTGCGTCTGGAGAATATAAAGTAGCACTTTCAGTGCTGTAAGGAGTACTATAACTTACCAATACACTATCATATAAAAAAGTACATAAAGAAGATCCATTAGCTGATTTTACCTCTGACAAGTGCCATGATGATCTATATTTGATTTCTTTAAATGAATTAATATCGTCTACAATTTCATTATTTGCTAAATCCATTCCTCTTTTTCTAGAGGTACTAAAAGATTCTTCAAAAACATTAAATATAAATTGATATCCATTTGGAGCCTTTACTGTAAAGCTTGAAATTTCAAATGTATCCTCATCATATTCTAATTCAATTAATACTTTTTGTGAAGATGATAACAAACTTGGTTTTAACTTACCGTTGTCATTTACTATTATAAATCTTCCAGAATATCCCATAAAATTAAATTGAAATAAATCTGGCTGATAGTCATAATGTTGAACACCATTTGCTGACTTCCATACAAATTCTTCCCATTTTTGGTATTCAATACTTTGAGGATCAATTATGGTATTACCTGAATTAATATCATCAAAATATTTAACTCTATCGTAGAAACCATTGTGGAAAGTTCCTATATCTGCACTTATATATTCTCCTTGAGCAGGAGCTTTAGATTCATCAGGTGAATCCATAACAGTTCTTGATATTGCTCCTCCTACGAATAAAGACCATCCAGTCCCTGTCCAGCTAGAACGTTCATCAACTCTAATTCCTGAACTATTATAATTTAACGATACAGAAAAACCTAAGCCTCCATCTAAAGCTTTAGAAAACAATGGAATTGAAATATTAGGCTGTCCTGAATAAGTATCTACTGGAACTTCTTCAAATTTCATTAGGTTAGCAACAGTAGGTGAAGGAGGTATTACATTTGGTAAATCTGTAACTGTACTATTGGAACCTCCCGTAGACAGTTGTGCGTATATGGTAGTATACAAAAGCAATAAGAGTATGCTTAATAAATTTTTTCTCATAAACAAATGGTTTTTCTATAATTAGTTAAGATTACTATTTTTAGCATCGCGCAAATCTAATTATTTTTTTTATACCAGATTTCTTAAATAAAGTCTAATATTTCCCACCTGCAGAGGTTCTTACTATAAACTTTGATGCTTCAGTATATTTACTAAATAAAAAAAAACCTACTCAATTTCTTGAGTAGGTAAATTGCTATGAAAATGAATTTCAAAAGTTGTTTTGAAAATTTAATACATTTATCTTATAACTTCTACGTTCACAGCATTTATTCCTTTTTTTCCTCGCTCAGTTTCATATTGAACCTTGTCTCCTTCTCTTATATCATCTATTAAACCAGAATTATGAACAAAAACATCTTGTCCTGATTGTGATGTAATAAAACCAAATCCTTTAGTTGTGTTAAAAAACTTTACTGTACCTTCTTGCATGTTTACTATATTATTTAATTATTTTTTTGCGTAAATTTTATTTTAAATGTTTAATTATCTGTATTAAACATTCGCTCTTTGTACTGAGCTTTTTGTACCTCTTCTCTTCTACGTACAGATTCTTTCTTATACTCTTTTCTCCTTCTTACTTCTTGTATAAGTTTAGTGTTTTTATACTTTTTTCTGTAACGTTTCAAGGCTCTATCAATGTTTTCTCCTTCCTTGATCTTAATTATCAACATATATTTATTATTAATTTTAAATTTTTATCCTAAATAAGCTATCAAAACTTTTGATTTTGATGAATGCTTTAATCTTCTTAATGCTTTTTCTTTTATTTGTCTTACTCTTTCTCTTGTTAAATCAAATATTCCTCCTATCTCTTCTAATGTCATTGATGATTCATTTCCTATACCATAAAACATTTTTATAACATCAGACTCTCTAGGTGATAAGGTTTCCAACACCCTATTAATTTCTATGTGAAGTGATTGAGCATTCAGTTCTTTATCAACATTTGCTAGCTCTCCAGAGTTATACACATCATATAAATTAGAATTCTCTCCTTCTTTAAACGGAGCATCCATAGATAAATGCTTTCTCGAATTACTTAGAGACTCTTTTACATTAGTCAATGTCATATCTAACTCTTTAGCAATTTCATGAATAGACGGTTCTCTTTCGTTGTCTTGCTCTAAACGAACTATTGCTTTGTTTATCTTATTAATATCTCCAATTCTATTCAAAGGCAATCTTACAATACGAGATTGCTCTGCTAAAGCTTGCAATATTGATTGACGAATCCACCATACTGCGTAAGAAATAAATTTAAACCCTCTAGTTTCATCAAAACGTCGTGCCGCTTTAACCAAACCTATATTACCTTCATTTATTAAATCTATTAACTTTAAACCCTGTGTTTGATACTGTTTAGCTACAGAAACAACAAAACGTAAATTAGCACTTACTAAGGTTTCTAATGCTTCTTGATCTCCTTCTTTTATTCTTCTAGCCAACTCTACTTCTTCATCTGCAGTAATTAAGCCAATTTTAGAAATATCTTGTAAATACTTATCTAAAGATTTTGATTCTCTATTGGTTACTTGCTTTGTAATTTTAAGTTGTCTCATATTCTATTAAATACATTATAACTCTATTATTGATTATTAATTAAAATCATTTTTTATAACAAGAGTTAATTGAATGAATAAGAGCTATTTTAAAACTTATTGATCCTAATATTCAGTAACGTTACTATATGCATAGCCAGTTATTGAATCTCATATAATTAGAAAAAAAATTAAAGCGCAAGAAGGATAAGTTTGTCTGATTGTCTTAGGCGGGAAAGAAAGTTAAACGCAAAAATCCGTTTGTAATTTAATCTACAATTTTAATATATCCCTCAAAGGTAGGCTTTTGTATTAGATAAAAAAAAGAATTATTCAGTTTTTAAAACTTATAGCTAAAAAGAAAGCAAAACTTCATACATATAATAGTAACCATACCATATAGTTAGATGAACTGATACTATATACCTAATGGAAATGCCTTTATATAACTAATAGAACTGACTTCATAATTTTAAAATTATAGTATTTTCAATCTCAAAAGATTACTTCATTTCGTTGTACTACATTCGTAATAACAGTTCATCCCCCCCTGACCTATTGATAAAAATTTAAAAAATCAAGGCAGCAGCGTTGGATAAAAGATAAAAAGCTGTTTGAGCGATAGCGAGTTCTTTTTATCTGTGGCTGGTAATGCCGTAGTATTTTACAAAGTTTTATCATACCTCTTTATTTTTGGTTCTTTGCATCAAGGCAAAGAAGAAACTAAAGTACTTTAAAACCATAAGATTACTTCATTTCGTTGCACTACATTCGTAATAACAGTTCATCACCCCCCGACCTATTGATAAAAATTTTAAAAATCAAGGCAGCAGCGTTGGATAAAAGATAAAAAGCTGTTTTAGCGATGGCGAGTTCTTTTTATCTGTGGCTGGTGATGCCGTAGTATTTTACAAAGTTTTATCATACCTCTTTATTTTTGGTTCTTTGCATCAAGGCAAAGAAGAAACTAAAGCACTTTAAAATTAAAGAAATCAAGGCAAAGAAAAAACAAAACCATATTCAATAAAAAAACCTAAAAGACCATAAAGCCTTTTAGGTTTTTAATAAAATTTATATACTATTAGTTACACTGAAACAACCATTACAGTAAAAGGAGTTTCAGATAAACGAACTTCATTTAAATAAATACCTGTACTTGTTGTAGACTGTGTTTTTATTCTAATTTTGTAAATACCCGCAGTAAGTGTTGGTGCTTGCCCTATAATTTTTCTGTTACTATTTTGAGCCATCAACTGCACTTTAAACTCTGTACCATCTTCAGCAACAAAATACAACCCAACTTCTGGTTTATCTCCATCTACTTTTAAACGTGTACCATTTATTTCAAACAATCCGTTAGAAGTTAAATCGGTATTAACCGTTTGTGTAGTAATATCTCTAAAACTGTTAATTATGGTATTGGTTACTGGTTTTGTTATTTTTTGTAACGATATATTATTTTTAACTTCATTAATAAGTTTACCACTATTAATATTTACATGTAGCTTATGATTGCTTGCATTAAAACTATCACTTTCAGTTTCAAACACTCCTGTAATAGAATAACTTAAATTAAAAAATGGTAAATTAATATTATCTCCATCTAAAATACATTCCATCATTTCTTCATAATAAGAATTTAATACAGCTACAATATCTGTTTTACTTACTAAATTACGTTTGCTAAGCATTTTTTCAATAAGTGCGTCTTGATTTACGGTACGCTCAACTAACACACGTGCCGAATAGTTTTCCTCTTCTGTCAACTTGTTTTCTACTAAATAGTATTTCATAACATTTATTATTTATGGTTATTAATTTCTTTTCATTTACTAAGTATTGCCTACATGCATACACAACACTATATAGATACCTACCTATACATGCTACTTAATTGATAATTTGTAATGTTTATTGTTAGATTCGCAATTTTTATATCTAGCTTTTTTAATATTTCAAATTCAATAGCACAATAAATGTATAAAGTATTTTATAACTCCCCAATTATTTAACTAATAGTTAACAACAATACATACCCTTAACTTAAAATTAAGAGTACTTCACATACCAATAAACAACTAACAAATAGCAACTTTATACAGAAAAGTTTACCAACAACTCTTCACCCTCTATTAAATTAAATTACTTATCAACACGAAACCGTTTTCGTTTACCACCACCTTAAAATTCTCTTTTTATTATATCTATTTTTGATAAATGTTTAAATAAAAAGGGGATTATTTTAGTTATTATCAAAACAATCACATTACAACACTAACCTCCTCATACATCGTTTTAGTGCTTTTAATTTTACATTAAAAAAAGCTTTTTATATGGTTTGCAAACCCACACCAAAACCTGTATAACCTTTTATTTATTCTTTTTCTTTTAATAAAACTCATGGTACTGCAGACTTAATTTTTATTGAAGGAATCATTTAATTAATCATTCTAAATAATATCATGAAAGACATTAAATTATTTTTAATTGCTGCTTTTTTGTGTGTAGGATTATTTGCTCAAAAAGTACATACTTCTTATTTGTGGCACATGCAACAACCTATTTACTGGGCAGAAAAAAGTAAAGCAAACCCTAACCGTTACCAAACAGTATTTGAATCATTTAACTTAAAACAATCTGGAGATCCCTTTAATGTATATGCAGATGGTAAAAGCCATCCTTTAAATGATCTTGAAGAAATATTTGGAAAGTATGATAGAGTAAAAGCTTATCAATACGGACCAAAAAACTCTGTACAAACCTTATTAGGACATCCAAATGGTGGTGCTCAAGTAAACTATTCTGGATGTTTAATAGAAAATGTAAATAGTTTAGCCAATGCAGGTGCTTGGGGCTATTACCAAGGCTGGGAAAATGAATTTATTCAGGGTAAAAATTGGAAAACATCTGGCGGACAACCAAGAATGGATTTAACAGGTTTTACATTTCACCATGCATTAGCTCCGTTAATTAGTGAGCGTGCTTTAAGAATGGAACTAAAAACACACAGAATTATTTCTGATCAAACATTCGGAGGGGCTTATTCTAAAGGGTTTTGGCCTGCCGAATGTTCTTTCTCTGAACGTATTATTAAAGTATTGGTAGAAGAAGGTTTTGAATGGTCGGTAATTGCAAATAGTCACTTAGCCAGAACTTTAGATGATTACCCAATAAATTATGGAACTTCTGGTACCAATATTGATCCGCCAAACGCTGCCGATAAAGTAACTACCAAAGGGGTAAATTGGTGGAACGGACAAATTGATGGTCGTGGTGGTACATTTGCCGCACCGTATTCGTATCAAGCTCACAAGGCACAATACATTGATCCTGAAACAGGGCAAGCATACAAACTAGATGTTGTACCTATGGCGGATTTGTTAAGTTACCAAAACGGATTTAGCTCTATGGGGACTGATGAAATTGATAAAAACATCGCTCCTTTTAGTAATGAAGCGCACCCTACCATTATTTTATTGGCACACGATGGCGATAATGCTTGGGGTGGTGGTGATAGTTACTATCAAGAATCTGTGCCTGGTTTTGCCAATGAAGCAGCTTCTAAAGGGTACGATCCAACTACTATTCAACAGTTTTTAAATTCATACCCTGTGCCAGAAAACGACATTGTAAAAGTAGAAGACGGTTCGTGGGTAAATGCTGCTAATGACTGGGGGCATCCACAATTTATTAATTGGTTATGGCCTTTATATGATACTACTAGCTACAAGTTTAATCCGAATGGATGGACAGAAGATGCAAGAAACTGGGCAGTAATTACCGCTGCTGAAAATTATGTATTTACTGCTGCTGATATAGACGGAAATGTGAATCCTGCACAAGTAATTAATCCTTCAGCAAGTGCCTCAAGTGCAGAAAAAGCTTGGCACTTCTTTTTGCCTTCATTAACTAGTGGTTATATGTATTACGGTAAGGCTATTGATATGGAAGTAAAACAAACATTAGCTGGTAACATAGCTATTGATCATGCCATGGATGTGATTAATAGTAATCCTGATGAAGATACTACACCTCCTTCAGTTTTTATTCCGCAACGTTTTCCTTACAATCCTGGTGGTAAAGGCTTCGGTCCTATTTACGGATACAAGGAAGTTCAGAATTCTTCTGATTTTCATGTATGGACTTTTGCGCATGATATTAGCGGATTAGCTTCTATTGAATTAAAATACAGAACTGATGATGATGGGGTAAATCCAGTATCTGATAATGCAAACGATACTTACAGCGGCGGACAAGGTGTTGGTGCATGGGTTTCTAAATCGATGACTAAAAAAGCTTTTCCGAAGGGAAATATAACCAATGACCCTGAAATTGATTTATTTATTGTGCCTACGGATATTGCTGATTTATGTTATGCTGAAATTAAAGGTTTATCTAATGTATTGGTAGATTATTATGTAGAGGCAATTGATACCAAAGGAAATGTATTTAAAAGCCCAATTCAACACGTATATGTTGGAGAGTTTAATAGTAGTGATGAAGTTACTTTAGCTGTAAATCCTGAATCTGGTAACAACCTAGATACTATTGAAATAAGTATGGAAGCTGAAACAACTGCTGAAAATGCTACTGTTGCAATTTATTATACTTTAGATGGTAGTACACCAAGTAAAACTAGTACTGCATACAATGGTACTTTTAACATAGGAAATAGCGAAAGTGAAGCTATTACCTTAAAAGCAATTGCCTACGATAGTAATGATAATACTTCAGAAGTAATTACTAGAAACTATACTTTTGGAGAACTTGATTCTTTTGATATTCATTTTAAAAACACAGCTAACTGGAACAATGTATATGTATATTTATATGATAAAAACAATGACAGTGCTTTACCTGGATGGAGCTGGCCAGGAAAATTAATGACCAACGTACAAAATTCTCCTTGGTTTAAGTACACCGTAGAAGAGGCTGTGGAAGTAGGTATTGTATTTACAAATAATGCAGGAGCACAATCTGACGATACTTTTAGAACTTCAAATGGTTGGTATGTATCATCTGAAAATACATGGTATGATAACTGCCCATCTGACTGTCCTGGACTTTTAGATGTTCCCGTATTAACTGTTGATACTAATGGTGGTATCTATCAAGAAAACATTTCTGTTAATTTATCTGCTACTAATAATGGGGTTATTTATTACACTACTGATGGGGCTGTGCCTACTGCATCTAGTGCTACCTACACTAATACTTTAACTTTTACAGAAACTACAACGTTAAAAGCGGTAGCTATTAATAGTACCGGTAGCTCTAATGCTATTGAAGAAACTTATGAAATAACTGCGGATACGGGTGATACTGATTATACGGTACATTTTAGAAACACGAATCAGTGGAATCAAGTATATATTTATTTATATGATAGAGATACCAACTCTTCAGTAAATGGATGGAGTTGGCCAGGCAGACCAATGTCTCAAGTACAAGCATCTGAATGGTATTCTTTTACGATAGAAAATAGTGGTAATATTGGTATTGTTTTTAACAACAATAATAATGGTGCACAAACTGATGATTTAAGCCGAAGTACAGATGGTTGGTTTGATTTATCAACCAATCAATGGTATGATAACTGTCCTGCTGCTTGTCCTGGTGATGATAATCCTGATGATACTGAAAATCTTGTTATTCATTTTAATAACAGTAATACCAACTGGAATAATGTTACTTTATATTATTGGAACACTTCACCTGGTGTAATGACCACTTCATGGCCAGGAGTTAGTATGACAGACAGCGATGGTGATGGTTGGTTTGAGTATACTTTACCTGGGGTTAACTGTGCTAATGTTATTTTTAGTAATAATGGAAGCAATCAAACAACAGATTTAGAAATTTGTGGTGAAGGTTGGTATGATGGTGCTTGGGTTGCTAACCCTAATGCTGTAACTACTAAAGTAGCAACTACAAAAGTAAAAGAAGAAGTTTCTGCTCCGTACCCAAATCCTTTTACAAACAATGTAAACTTTTACATTGGCGGTACTGATAAAACCATGAATATTACTGTACACGATAGTAAAGGTGCTTTGCATTATTCTGATAGAGTAAACATTATAAATGGTAGTGTTTCTATTCCATTAAATGTTGCTACTGGTATTTATTTTGTAAAGTTTAGAAACAAAACGATTAATAAAGTTGTAAAAATTGTAAAGTAATTTATACCGTTTACAACTATTGTTTTCAATAAAAAAAGAGACTGTCTATTTAATTAGGCAGTCTCCTTTTATTAATTTTAATTGGTGTAGTATCATTCAGTAAATACTACATACTCACTACTGAATACTAAATACTTTATACTAATATCTCAATACTAAATACTAATGTCTAAACACTACAAACACCAATAACTTCCGTTAACATTTCTATGCTACTTCCAGGTCCTATAGTTAATAATTTAGCACCAGTAATAGGCGTTCCGTTAAAAGGTCTTATGTGAACTTCACCATCTGGTTTACGTTCAAAATAAGTATAATTATCATCCTCTCCTACAATAGTACATCCTTTCACCCTGAGAATACTACTCGGAATTTCTTTACATATAAAATGAATATAAGCTTCACTTGGTAAATTGGGTAAATCAACAGAACAAGAAGCCCAGTGTGCTTTTTTATGATCTAACTTTTGAGCTTTGTTAGTAGATGGTGTTAATTCTGGTAACAATAAAACATCTAAATCATCCATGGTTACTATTTTAACTAATGGATTTAATTTGTTTAACTCATCAATTACCTGATTTTTTCGCTCTTCACTTTGTCCCTCTACATGCGTTAATATTACCAATGATGATACCTGAATTTGATTGGCTTCTAACTCATTATTTTCTCCTCGTTTTTGCCAGTTTTTTACATCAACAACCGAAACTTGTATAGGTGGTAAAAAGCGCTCTTCTATTCCTACTCCTAAAAACTCCATTAACGAGCATGCATCTGAGGTACCATTGGCTTCTATTAAAGTTACTCCCCTATCTCTTTCAGGAATTCTATTTACCGTATTTCTTAATTCAACAATTCCGCTACAACAAATACAACTACCACTCAACGCTTTAATTGTATTACCGTCAACCAAACTTGTTAATTGCTGTGCATCCATGTTGGCATTTTCATAATCGTTTAAAACTACAAAAGGTTTCCAATCTTTATTTGTAAAACTATGCACTAAATGTTTTAAAAGCGTTGTTTTACCTGCTCCTAAAAAGCCTACTATTGTTATAATAGCTTCCATTTTTTCTTCTCTTTATTTGTTATAGAGTATTAAGTAGGCAGTATCTAGTATTAAGTACAAAGTGACAAGTACTTATCTCTTAATACTTTGTACTCACTACTCACTACTCAGTACTTAATACTTTGTACTCAATACTAAACCTCTATCTCGTTTAATCTATTCATTTTTTCAATTAAATCTCCCTTAATAGCTACTACAGCTGATTTCGGAATATTATCTGCATCAAAAGGCCACTTACTAGTAGGATTTTTAATGTCTTCTGTTTGTTCTCCTGGATGTTGAACACTTAAAAATAATGTTTTTCCGTCTGGAGAAAACCATGGACCAGTAAGCTCTGCATCTTTTGGTGCTGAAGCTACACGAATTACTTTACCTGCATCTTTACCTGATCTAGGAATAACAAATAAACTGTTGTTTTTAAAAGGCATATAAGGTTTGTCTTCTCTATTCATAGAACTACCAGACATATCACTAGTCATCCATAAATTTCCTGATAAATCAAAAGCCAAATTATCTGGACAAGAAAAACCGTTTTCCTCTCCTCCTGCTATGTAAGTAGATGCTTTAAATGTTAATGCATCAAAAGCGCCTTCAGTTTCTTCTATTTTTAAAATAGATCCGTGATAATCACCTTTATCTTTATTATTCGTTAAGGTAACAAAAATATTTCCTGTTACTGGATCTATTTCAATATCTTCAGGCCTATTTAACTCAGTAGCTCCTACTAGCTTTGCTGCTTCACGGGCTCTTACTAATACTTCTGTTTGATTTTTAAACTTCTCTTTTAAAACAGCTTGTGTTTCCCAATCTAAAGACAACCATTTTCCATTTACTGTATCTGCTACATACAGCGTTCCTTCTTTTAACGATCCTGGTTTAGATGAAATAAACTTATATAAGTGTTCACTATTTTTGTCGTCTCCTGTATATGCTACTACACGTTTATCTTTTAATTCGTATAACGTACAACATTCGTGTGCAAATCGTCCTAAAGCAACGTGTTTTTGCGCTGTACCGTCTTTTGGATTTACCTCTACTACCCAACCATAATGTTCTGGCGGATATTCATAAAAATTTTCCCAACCGCTTCTACTTGGTCTGTGAGTTGCTTTATTATTTTCATCATATTCAGTTTCTCCAAAGAAACCATCGTAGTTTTCTTCACAGGTTATAAAGGTATTCCAAGGTGTAATTCCTCCTGAACAATTACTATTGGTTCCTATTACTGTTGAAGCTCCTTTTATAGGCGTATCCCAATTTAATTTAATAGGTGTTTGAGCAGTAATTCGTCTGTTATGAGGATCGTTTTTTACAATCTCCCACTTGCCATCAACTTCTTTAATTCTTACTATACTACCTCCTACATTGTACATTTCTTTGTCAACTTGCTCTTTTGTACGATGCGCTATCGGGTTCTCAAATTCTCTGTGATTAAAATCTGAAACAAAAAGAGGATTAACATATTCGTGATTTACCCATAAAAGTCCGTCTTTAGGATTTTTCTCATCAAAAGGCAAAAAGCACGTAAAATCATTATTAAATCCAAATGCGTCAACATCACTTATTTTATCTCCCCATTTAACAATTGTATGGTAATTTAATCCTTCAGATAATAATAAATCATCCGCATCAGAAGGCTGAATAGCTTTTAGTGTCACTTCTTTTAATTTTGCCAAATACTCATCTGATATTTTTTCTGATTTAGACGGTGTTGTGGTGTTACCGCAACTTACCAAAAATGGTGGTACTGCTACAATTCCTATACTAGCTTTTCCTAAAAAGGAAATGAATTTTCTTCTGTTATAGTCCATAATAGTTTTCATGAAAAAACTACAAAACCAATCAAGTTGATTTTGTAGTTCTTTTAGTTTAAACAATACTTATCAATACATACCAAACTAGGGTAAATATCGCTGAAAGTATCTCCTTGTTTATTGTAAATTTTAGCACTAATTTGAACTGAATCAAGAAAAGACTGATGAAATTCAAATTGGAGCTCTTTTATTTTTATGTTTAAATAATGAGAGAGTATGTAAAACGCTCTGTTTGTTGTAGAACTTGTTACAGTTGCATACTTTTTATGTGTTGACATTTCTTGGTAGAAATCTCTTAAACCAGTAATATATTCGTATTTCTGATTCTCTAAAGCATCTAGTATAATGTAGTTTTCATCAGACAATACAAAAATCACCTTAGTTATTAAATGTTTACGAACTATTTGCTTTAGTTGTAATAGTGTTTGACTATTAAATACAACAGAATTGCCTAGAGAAGTATAAAAATAATTTTCATTTTTAAATGTACTGTCAATAACAGTCTCCAAACAATCTGTTGGACATATAAAATATAAATGCTTACGCATTATACTGCTGGAACCTCAATTTTGTATGGGAAAGATGAATGGTGTAAATCAATTTTTAATTTTCCATCAACTAACTTGTAACCAAACGTATATTCTACTTTTGCTTCATCACCTTCTACAGTTGTAAAAAAGTAATTACCCATAGCTATGGCTCTATCTTCTTGTAAAATAATACCAGCGTTTTCAAATCTTACCTTTGTCCAAGGTTGAATCGCAAATCCTTTATCTTCTTTACAAGCACGATCATCACCTGCTATAAAATAAGATTGAGCTTCTGCTTTTGATGGTCTAAACTGTTCTACTTCACATTTTGTAGGTTTAAATAAAACTGTACCTAATTCAAATGCATATAAATCATCTAAAAACTCGCTTGTAAAGTTTACACAGTTTGTTCTTTCTTCTTTTAACGAACCTATCTTTACTACTCCATTCCCCCAGTTTTCTTGTGCTGCTAACACTTGTTCTTTTGTTATCATTATTTATAATTTTTGGTTATTTACTATGTTTAAAAACTCGTCACGCTTTACTTTTTCTTCAAATACACCTCCAAATTCAATGGTTGTTGTAAAGCTATCTTTATCTTTTATTCCTCTTGAGGATACACATAAATGTTTTGCACAAATCATTACAATTACATCTTCTGTTTCTAATGTGCCTTGTAAATCTTTCAGAATTTGTAATGATAATCTTTCTTGAACCTGAGGACGGTGTGCATAATAATCTACCAAGCGATTAATTTTTGATAGTCCGATAACTTTGTCTTTTGGTATGTAAGCAATATGGGCATGCCCAGTAATTGGTAAAAAGTGATGTTCGCACGAAGAATCTATAGTTATGTTCTGTTCAACAAGCATTTTTTTATATCCGTACTTATTTTCAAATACTGATAATTTTGGCTTATTTTCAGGATTTAAACCATAAAACAGTTCTTTAACATACATCTTTGCAAATCGATAAGGAGTACCAGATAAACTATCGTCTGTTAAATCTAAGCCTAGCTCTTCCATTATTTTTCCGAAATGATGTTGTATGTTTTTGATTTTCTCTTCATCAGATTTATCAAAAGCATTTGGTACCATTGGTGTTTCTACACTCGAAGAAATATGGTTATCTCCTATTATCTCAATTTGCTTTTTATCCATTTTTTGCTCAACATTTATCGGTTTCACATTGACAATATCTCTGATTATACAAGTGAAGAACCACCAGTACTATTGCTGGTATGTAATTAAAAAACTCAGGTATGTGGAATATTTTTAAATTTTCGTTCATTATTACTAAAAACAACAAAAACCAACTTACCCAAAGTGCTTGTTTAATGTTATTTGAAGTAGTTGTTTGTATTGAATAATACACTGCTAAACCAGATATTATTAAAAAACAATAATCTACTAATTTCCACCATGTAGGCACGCCTACACTACAACATGAAGCAGAAGCATGAACTAAAAAAAGAAAAGGAGTTGCTATACAATGTAATAAACAAAGAGTACTTGCAAACATCCCCAATGCATCTGACTTTAATGTAATCAATCTCATATATAACTATTAATGCAACTAAGTCGCACACGTAAAAATACTATTTTTTCTAAAAACTTAGTTGATTTTGTGATGTATTAAAAAATTACAACAATAATTTAACTTATTTAACCTTACCTATAGTAACTAAAGTTTCTCCTTTATTAACTGGCGGAGTACCAATTATTAACAGAATTACACCATTTGACTTGGCATAAATAGTTTCTAAAGTATTACCAAAATAATCTGTAATCTCTCCTATTTTCATTCCTTTTGTAACATAATCACCTGACTTCTTTTCTGTATAAAAAATTCCATTGTAATTACTACTTTGGTAAACTCTATCATCTATAAAGAGATACTTATTATTTACAGCATTACTTACAGATAACATTTGAAGATGCACTAACATATTTAAAACACCTTTTTCTATTTTACGTACTAAATGGTCTTGTGTACCTCCTAATTTTCCGCATTCAATATCTACAGAGGGAATATTTCTTTTAAAAGCCTCTGCTGAACAGTATAAACTCAATTCATTTTTCTTAAGATATTTCTTACCATCTGTTTTAAAAACTATGACGTGATCAAAAAGTAATGCCTTAGCCATTTCTCTTCCTTTTTGAGATGCTTCTGGCATTGATGTGTTAGAATAATAAGCTGCATAAGCCATTAAATCTTCGGGTGCATCGCCGGCATGTGCATCTAAAAAGAAATCAGACTTTGCAATTACATTGTTGGTTATAAAATTTGCTATTTTTTGAGTAACTGTTCCTTTGGCATCCCCTGGAAAAGATCTGTTTAAATTTTTACCATCTAACGGATTTATAAAAGGAGCTCTTTTAGAAAAACTACCTACATTGGCAATTTGAACTAAAATAACGACTCCTTTTAATAACTTAGGATTGATACTTTTAATTAACCGTTGTCCTGCCAAAATAGGAGGATACTCATATCCGTGAACTCCGGCAGTGATACCTAAAACAGGACCTTGTTCTGCTCCACAGAAAACAGTTATAGGTATAAATGTTTCAATAGTTCCATCAGAAATAGGAACTTTAAAATGTTGTTTAGTTCCAGCAGCTACTGTTTTACCATAAAACTCAAAGGAATTTTGCGCATAAGTGCCAAGACTAAACAACAGACTAAATAATGTGATAACAAATGACTTCACTTTAAGAGAATTTTTTAGCGTTTATAAAAAAACTAAATCCTAATAACAATAATGTTACCAACACTATAGGGAATACTGTTTTAAACAAATTGAAATTACTACTATCTTCATAATACTCTGGTTTAAACTCATTCCAATCTACACTATCAACAGGATCATTTTCAAAAATCTTAGGATAAAACTTTAAACGAACTCTTTCGTGAAAATCGGTTGTTGCGTTTAAAAACCGTACTTGATCTGTTAAACTTGTATTTGCGATGGCATTCATAGATAATTGTACCTGTAAAGGAGGAAAAAACTGTGCTATTTGCTTGCTTAATCGCTCTCTTTTATCAATTTTATCGTACATCTGGTCTCTTTCTAACTTCGATTCGTCATCACCCATTTGTTGCATTGCATAGTACCACAACCAAGTAAATCCTTCTTTTTGTAACTTATATTTAGAGAATTGTGGATAATGTTTGTAAAATTTATCCATCGTTTCTTCTTTATCTGTATCCCATCTTTTGTGGTATTCATCTCTTTGCTTAATCGTCATAGAAAAAGCCTCTTCTACTGGGTATTTATTTGCTATGTAATTACTTACTAATACTGGTAAAAACACCACTAACACTAACCATGTTGTTAATAAAGTAATGGCGTTGGTATTTGATGATTTTCTTAATAGAATTACAAAAAAGCAAAGTGCAAACCAAAATAGAATATACACATAACTGATACTTATCATTTGCCAAAAAGCTGTGGTAAATGGTATGCCTAAAATTATTTTAGCTAATAAAAATAACACACCTAAAACGATGCTTATAAATAATAATCGGATTGATAATTTTAATAGTAAGTATTTGAAAGTAGAAGTACCTTGAATAGTTACCATTTTCCAAGTTCCATTTTCCTCTTCTTCAGATAAAATATTAAAGTTTAAAGCTATAATTACTAACGGAAAAAGAAAAATGATTAAAAAACTAAGATCTAAATTCCCAGCTTGCAATCGCATTGGATTGACCAAATCGGTATCATATTTTTGACCTTCCAGATTTAAAATAGTTACATTTTGTATGTGAGCATTCACATCACTTTGTCCAATCGCAATTCCTGCAATAGGATTTAATGGATTTATAAATGAAAACTTTAAATAGTAAGACAACAAACCAATATCATCTTTATGAAAAGAAACTTGTCTTTTTAAATGTTTTTCTTGTTGCTCTATAGTTTTATTAATTGCTATTTCCTTTTGATTTAAAAATTGTTTTCCGGTAGCAATTCCTAAAACACCTAAAAACAGTAAAATTCCAAAAGCTAGCAATACTGTTTTTGATCTAAAAAACTGTTTGATTAATAATTTGTACACGTTAAATAATTTTAAATCGATTAGAAAATTTGATCATTAATACAAAAGCTACAATACTCCAAAGAATTAAAGATATGAGTGCCAACAATTGATTTTTTAGGGTTACTGAAACTGTAATAAACTCATAACTAAACTTTGGGGCAGATTTCCAATACTCTCTATCTATCACATGTACTTTTCCTTCACTACTTTTTGCTTTATTACTGATGAATTTCATCTGCAATTCATTCATATACTGAGATTGCTTATATCTGTAATCTTCAGTTTGTAGTAAAAAATTAACGTAGGTTTCAAAATCTGTTGCCGATAAACTCATTGACAAATTCTTAATTGCTAAATAAGGATTGATAATTACCAAACCATTTGTAATACTGTTTTGATTTTTATACGTCTGAATTAATTTAGCTTGCTCTACATTATAAATTTTTGCAGTTTGCTCCTCACCTTTCCCCATTATAAATCCACTATAATTGAAAGGTAAATCTTTTACATCAGTAACATTATGAGCTTTTAAAATGGAATCTCTAATACCATTAAAATAAGGATCGTCAGGATTGTGACCATCTCCTTGCTTAGAAACTTCTTCTTCTATAGCCGCACTAAATTCAATTTTTGACGGATTTGGGTATACTGAACCTCCAACTACTTGAGCTGTTTTAGGTATAATGATAAAAAATAACAACCATCCTCCTAAAAGAGTCAGTAATGCTTTATTTGAGTTGGTACTTCTTCCAGAAATAAGTACCGTTACTCCACATAAAATCAAGTAAAAAACTAGGTAACTTAAAGTAATTATAACTGCTCTTGCAATTATTGCACTATTAGCTATTTCATGTTCAAATATAGAAATGCTCCACATTGCCAGCATTGCTGGTACAAAAAACAAAGAAGCTATTAAAAATAATCCTAATGACTTACCTAACAAGATTTCTTTCATTCCTACTCCTTGAGTATAGTAAATCTTTAAAGTTCCATTCTCCTTTTCAAAAGTTATAGAAGAGTATCCTATAAAAAATATAATTAAAGGTAGAATTAACTGCAATAGCATGGCAATATTTAAATCTCCAAAACGTACCAAACCAGTTGCTAAGCTTGCTTCTGAAAAATTAGCTGTATGTTGTTTATGAGCTTCTAAAAAAATAGAATTACCTGTGTAACTTTCTATACCTGAATCGAAAATACTTAATGGGTGTTGTAAACGAAAAGCAAACGTTCCAAAATGCGCCATTCGATGAGGGTGCTTATCCGGATTGTCTTCCCAACTTTTTCTTGCTTTGTCTTCATGGTGTTCAACTACATCATGATTTGCTTCAAAAGCACTCCAACCACTTACTGTAATGTAAACTAATACTAATATAAAAGTTGATAATAGTGCTAAAAGACCTTTATTGCTAAAGGTCTTTTTAAAAAACTGTTTCGCTATGAGTAAAACAACTTTAGTTTTCATATAATTTAAAATTTATATGTAGCATTTAATAATACATTTCTTGGTGCACCAGGACCTAATCTAGATGGATTTAAACCTCCTAGCCAATAAGTGCTGTTAAATAAATTATTCACCTTAAGTGTTAACTGAATTCCTGTATTGTTTGGTTTGTAGTACATAGCAGCATCAAATACTGTATACTCAGGAAGTAATACTCTATCTGTAGCATATGTAGGATTATACCAAGTATATCTATTATCTACATACTGCACTCCAAAACCAAGTCCGATACCTCTTAATGTTTTATTATTAAAGTCGTAGCGTCCCCAAAAGTTTGCATTGTGCTTTGGAGCTCCACCAATTCGCTCTCCTATAAATTCTGGAATAGCATCTTCAACAATTTTAGCATCATTATATCCATAAGATGCTGTAAGCTGAAGATTTGGCAATACAGAACCTGAAACATCCATTTCAATACCTCTACTTCTCTGTTCTCCTCTTGTGGTTAAGTTATCTAAATCGTAAGTATCACCTAATAAAATGTTCTTTTGAGTGATATTAAAAACGGCAAGGTTTGCAAATATTTTACCATTCATAAACTCTCCTTTAGCTCCAACTTCAATTAAAGCACTTTCTAAAGGATCAAATCTTGCTGGAGAAGCTGACCAAAAGAATCCTTCGGCAGTTGGTGATAAAGACACTGTATTTGTATGAGGTTGAAAACCTTCTAAATACGTTGCATAAGCACTAATATCTTCTGTTATTTCATAAGTTAAACCTAACCTAGGAATGATGGCATTATTCTTAAATTCAATTTCATTAGCTCCCTTGTAATTAAAAGTATCGTTAAACCACTCATATCGTAAATTTACCAATGCTGAAAACTTTCCTATTTTAAACTGATTTTGAATGTAAACACCATTTGATGTAGTTAAGTTTGCTGGGATTGTTAACTCAGCTAAATTGTAATTATCGGTATTTCTTGCTCCATTAAAAGGATTTTCTAAATCGAAATGAGGAACGGCTGGTACAGGCATTGTAACTCCGTCTACTACCATTTGTTGAAAATTCGCTGCATTCGCTGGATCGAAATTAGCTTGTCCACCACTTACTGTTAAGTACCTTCTAGCTCTTAAAAATCCAGCTCCAATTTTTCTTTCCCAAAAAGAAGCATCATATCCAACTAAAATTTTGTTGGTGATATTTTCGCTTTTAATATCATAATTGAAGAAAGCACTAAAGTTATCAGTTTCCCAAAACTGTTGTCTTCTATCGTATCTCATTCTTGCAAGTGTAGGAATAACATTACCTGCAATATCTACTGCTGTACCATCTACTCTATGCTCTGCTAAATCTTCATCCCAAGTTTGCTTCATAAACTGAGCATTGAAACCAAAATTCTCTGTGAACTTTTTACTAAAGTTTACCATAAACATTAATTCTTTCGTTTTATAATGATCACTTGAAGCTCCTACATTCATGGTAATAGGAGTACTATTAATATCAAACTCACCATTGATTGCTCCAAAAATAGGTTGCCCTCTATCTAAATTACCTTCTGCATTGTTGTAAATCATTTCAACATTAAGTGAGGTACTTTCGTTAGGAATGTAACTAAATGATGGTGATATTAAAATAGCATTATTGTTTACTACATCTCTAAATGAATCTGCCTCTTGAAAAGCAGCATTAAAACGATATAATAATGTTTTCTCTTCATTTAAAGGACCTGTAAAATCTGCAGCCGCTCTTATCGTTCCAAAACTACCAGTAGTAGCAGAAACTTCATTTCTCTTTTCTGCTAAAGGCTTTTTAGTTACCATATTTACAGTTCCTCCTGGATCTGCACTTGAAAAAGTTACTGATGATGGTCCTTTAATTACCTCTACACGCTCTAAATGAGATGTTATCGGTTGTAAAAAATAATATTGACGCGTACGCATTCCATTAATAACTTGTCCATCATCAGCCTGAGTAATACCTCTAATATTATAATGATTATACAAACCTGTAACAGCAACATTACTTACAGCTTTTACAGCATCAGGTAACTGAAATGATAAACGATCTGAAATAAGTTCTTTGGTTACTGTAGATACAGATTGTGGCAACTCTTTATTTTTAATTGCAATTTTTGTAGCAGAAAAAGAATAGTCACTATTGTAATCTTTTCTCTTTCTTCCTAAAACTTCAACAGATTGTAATAATTCAACAGACTCTTCAAGAACAATAGTTCCTAAATTGATGTCTTGTCCGTTTGTTACTGAAACTACTTTCGTAAATGTATTAAAACCTATAAATGTAATACCAATGGTATACGTTCCTTCTTCATTTATAGTTAAACTAAAATCTCCTTCAGCGTCTGAATTAACGCCACTTTTCTTTTGAGATTCACTAGTTGAAATAATATTGGCTCCTGGTATAGGAGAATTGTCAGAATCTAAAATTTTCCCCGATATTTTAGATTGTGAAAAACTTACTTGAATAGTAAGTAAAATAATAGTTAGGATTATATAATTAAACTTCATTATTAAATGATTAAAATATGTAATAGTTAAATTGTTTTGATGTACAATTCTTGTAATTCTTGAGCTGAAATTTTATCTGTTTCTGCAACATGCACTAGAGACCCTTCCTTCATAATCCCTATTCTTGCACATATATTTACTGCATTGAAAATATCATGAGTTGCCATTAAAATGCCTACCCCTTCACTAGACAATTTTTTACAAGTATTGGCAAACTCCACAGATGCTTTCGGATCTAAACCAGAAGTAGGTTCATCCATTAATATATAGGAAGCTTTTTTAGCTAAAGCAATGGCTATTCCTACTTTTTGGCGCATTCCTTTAGAATACTTTTTTAATTTTTTTCCAAAGGCTTCTTCTTGTAAATTAGCTTGTTTAAGAAAAGATTCCAATTCTTCTTGAGTATATTCAAATCCTGCTAACTGACTGAAAAAGTCTAAGTTTTCTAAACCAGTCATGTTGGTATACAGTTGAACTATTTCAGGAATATAGGCTATTGAATTTCTTGTAGATTTATTATTTGTTACAGAACTATCATCTATCAAAGCCTCTCCTGAAGAAGGCTCTAATAGTCCTAAAAAAATATTGATAGTTGTAGTTTTACCTGCTCCATTTTGTCCTAATAAACAAAAAATTTCTCCAGGAGCTACAGTAAAACTTAAATCCTTGAGCGCTAATACGTCGTTATAGCGCATGTTAAGCTTTTTTGCTTGTAACATAACGATGTTGTTTTAATAAAAAAATGATTGATATGCCCTTAAAAGAGTAAGAGCTTATAGTTTACAGGCATGAATGCTGTAAAAGAAACGAAACATGTTAACCCAATAATTTGTGTACTGATAGATATATTACATGTTTAGTAAAAAGTAATACGACTAAAAATAAAATTGAATGGTGATAATATGTTATGAAATTAAACTTGGTGGTGATCTTGACTGTTTAAAGTAAAGTATTACAGGTATGAATTTATCATCCTGCTGTATAATCCTACTTTCAATAAACAAAGGAGAAATAATTGGTACGTAAGATATCTTAGCTTGAGTTAACTCAACATCTAAATAGATATCACAAATAGTACATTGTTCCTCTAACTCAACGTCATCAAACTCTAATACAGTAGATAAATTAGTTGAATGACGACTGTCTGAATGATCTTCATGATGTTCAATCGTATGAAAAAGAATAGCAAAGTGCGTCATTAAAATGACTACAGAAAGAAAAAAACTTGCTATTTTTTTAAAATTAAACATCTAGCAAAGATATAATTTATCTAAATCATCTTTCTATTAAAGCTCATTAAATATCATAATAGTATGTTAATTTAACACTTTAAACAAAATCGCTTATTTAAGTTAATTTTTTAGTAGTATCTGGGTAATCTTCTAAGTTTATCTTTTAAATCAATATCATAAAGCAACATTATTTCATGTGATCCATTATTATTGAGTACATTACCTACAGAAAAATCATATGAGTACCCTACTCTAAGGTGATCATTTACATGTATTGCTGCTATGCAACCAATTGATTCTTTTAAACGATATGAAACTCCTATTTCAAATTTATCTTCAATAAAAGCCGTATTTGAGATATCTAAAGCAGTGGGAATAATAGATGAATACCTTACCATAAATGCTGGTTTAAACTTTAGTTTTTCACTAATTTTAAACACATAACCAGCCCCAAAATACAAAGTACTATTTCTAGATGTTTCTGTTATGACATTAGTTGCATTTAATGTTTCAAAAAAGTTTGTACTTAACACATTTGGCATTGATAAGCTTACATAAAAATCTTCTTCTTTAAAATACACTCCAAACCCTAAGTTTGGATATATATTATTAGCTAAGTTTACAAAGGAATTATCTGTATTATTAAATCTTAAAAGTGATTGATTTACATTTTGTGTTGAAATTCCAAACTTTAATCCGAAAGATAGTATCCCTTCTTTTGACACATTTACTTTATAAGATAAGTCTCCATATAAATGTGTCTCTTTAAGAGGTCCTATTTCGTTATAAATTCCAGAAAAGCCAATACCAAAAAACCTTCTTGCTCCTAAAGGTGAATGAATTCCTAAAGTTCCTGTTTTAGGTGCCCCTTCTACTCCTGTCCATTGTGTTCTACCTAATAAATTTATAGACAAAGTATTTTTTACTCCGGCATATGCCGGATTAACAATGTTCATATTATAGGTATATTGAGTAAATTGAGGATATTGCTGTCCATGTACATTTACAGAGATTAGAAGTTGTAATACACACAAAATTCCAAAATACCCTCTAACTTTCTTTTGCATAACAATACTTGTATCGATAATAATATTTCTACTTTTCATTTTTTAATTAGCGATTTAAATACACCCAAGTAGTTTTTGGCTGCTTAGAACCATTATTATAATTCAAAGAAAAATAATAGGTTCCTGTTGGTAAACTTTCTCCTTTATATGTTCCATCCCACCAAACTGGCATAGCATTTACATCTCCGTTATGTTTGTATCTATATAATTCCATACCATTTCTATCGAAAATGGTCATCTCAAAATTCGGATACAACTTCTCTAAATCCATTATTTCAAAAACATCATTATTACCATCATTATTTGGAGTAAACGCATTAGGCAACTCCAGTTGTTTTTCACCCGATTCTCTTATTATAAAATCGGCACTCACAAAATCAATTTCATAATTCATATCATCTAGTGTACCTAATTCTATAGCATACACTCCTATTTCTTCTCCTATCTCTCTTTCTAAACTTCCAGATAAAACATCTCCTGACACTAAGCTCCCTGAGGTAATTTCATAAGTCAATTCAGGATCTAAAGCACCATATCCTTTACCATTAGTATTAGCTGTAACAGTGATTGATCTTGGAGTAATTGTGAAATTTGCCGTAATAAATGTAATTGTGTAGTTAGAGTTAGATAATCCATTATTTATAGTATAATCTCCTACATCTTCTCCCGTATCTCTTACCAAACTACCAGATAAAACATCTCCTGGTTCTAAAATTCCTGTAGTAATTTGATAGCTTAATATAGGATCTAAAGTTCCATATACTTTATCTTCTGAATCTGCTGTCACTGTAATTGACTTAGGAGTAATTTCTAAATCTGCTGAAATATATCTTATTTCATAATTTGGATGAGACAACGAACTATTAATAAAATAACTACCTACATTTTCTCCTGCATCTCTTGTCAAAGTTCCAGATAAAACATCTCCAGACTCCAAACTTCCAAAAACAATTTGATACGTTAATGGCGGATCTAGTGTTGCATATTCTTTAGTTTTAGCATCTGCTGCTACTGTAATTTCTTTCGGTGTGATTATTAAATCACCTGGAATATATGTAATTGCATAATTTGGATGTGATAATGTACTATTAATCGCATAATTTCCTGCATTCTCCCCTGGAACTCTGCTCAATCCTCCAGAAAGAAAGTCACTTGGTAATAAACTTCCTGCAACAATTTGATAGGTTAATATAGGGTCTACAAAACCATATTCTTTAGTTTTAGTATCTGCTAAAATTGTAATAGCTCTTGGAAGAATAGTCAAATCATCAGAAATATAGGTAATTGTATAATTCGGGTGAAATAAAGTACTGTTAATTGCATAGTCTCCAATAGCTTCTCCTGCTACTCTTGTCAATCCTCCTGATAAAACATCTCCTGTTTCTAAACTTCCTGAAGTAATTTGATACGTTAATAACGGATCTGCTGAACCATATTCTTTGTTCTTTGCATCTGCTTTAATTGTGATTGGTTTTGCTGAAATTGTTAAATCATCAGAAACATAAGTGATTGTATAATTCGGATGAGATAAAGTGCTGTTGATTGCATAATCTCCAACAACTTCTCCCGCTACTCTAGTCAATCCTCCTGACAAAACATCTCCTGTTTCTAAGCTTCCTGTAGTAATTTGATACGTTAATAACGGATCAGCTGAACCGTATTCCTTATTCTTTGCATCTGCTGTAATCGTGATTGGTTTTGCTGAAATTGTTAAATCATCGGAAACATAAGTAATCGTATAATTCGGATGAGATAAAGTACTGTTGATTGCATAGTCACCAACAGCTTCTCCTGTTACTCTTGTCAATCCTCCTGATAAAACATCTCCTGCTTCTAAACTTCCTGCAGTAATTTGATACGTTAATAACGGATCTGCTGAACCGTATTCTTTGTTCTTTGCATCTGCTGTAATTGTAATTGGTTTTGCCGATATAGTTAAATCGTCAGAAACATAAGTGATTGTGTAATTCGGATGTGATAATGTACTATTGATGGCGTAGTCGCCAATAGCTTCACCAACTACTCTAGTCAATCCTCCTGATAAAACATCTCCCGCTTCTAAACTTCCTGTGGTAATTTGATACGTTAATAACGGATCTGCTGAACCATATTCTTTGTTCTTTGCATCTGCTGTAATTGTTATTGGTTTTGCTGAAATGGTTAAATCATCGGAAACATAAGTAATTGTGTAATTCGGATGTGATAATGTACTATTGATGGCATAGTCGCCAATAGCTTCGCCTGCGACTCTAGTCAATCTTCCTGATAAAACATCTCCTGCTTCTAAACTTCCTGCAGTAATTTGATACGTTAATAACGGATCTGCTGAACCATATTCTTTATTCTTTGCATCTGCTGTAATCGTGATTGGTTTAGCCGAAATAGTCAAATCATCAGAGACATAAGTGATTGTATAATTCGGATGAGATAAAGTACTGTTGATTGCATAGTCTCCAACAGCTTCACCTGCTACTCTAGTCAATCCGCCTGATAAAACATCTCCTGCTTCTAAACTTCCTGTAGTAATTTGATACGTTAATAACGGATCTGCTGAACCGTATTCTTTATTCTTTGCATCTGCTGTAATTGTGATTGGTTTTGGAGTTGGTGTATTAGTTAATATCAACTCAAAATTCACTTCGGCACTTCCACAAATCCCTGAATCAAATACATAAAGTGTAACTGGATATGATGTAAAATCTGAAAAATCTATCACCTCACCAGCATTGTAAGAAGTTCCTAAACCATTAGCTTGTGTATAATATTTCTCTCCTCCTGATAAATCTGTTCCTAAAATTGTTGGTAACGTGAAAGAATTAGATTGATTTACATCTGCTATAGCTGTTATTACTGTATTAGCTTCTTTTCCTCCGTCAGTAATCACCCACATATCACTAGCAATCATGTTTGCTCGTTCTGTTTCAGCTGAACAATATGTGCTATTACCACCAGAAAAATTAACATTTCGTTGTAAAACTTGTGTATTCCAACCTTTTAATAATGCATCGTAATTAGCTGTAGATAGTTTTACTCCAAAGAACATATCACTCATGTCAGTTACATTACTCACATCCCAACCACTTATATCTTGATTAAATACAATTGCTCCGCTAAACATACTTTGCATATTGGTTACATTACTAGTATCCCAGATTGAAACATTTTGATTGAATATAGTAGCTCCTTTAAACATATCTTGCATGTTTTCAACAGTACTTACATTCCAATTTGTAATATCGCCATTAAAAGATGTTGCGTTATCAAAAGCTTGAAAGCAGTTGGTCAGATTGCTTAAATCTGGTGTATCAATACTGGGATTAGTAATATTTAAATTAGAACATCCATAAAAAGCACTCTCCATAGAACTCCATTCAATATCCCCCCATTGCTCAATGGTTAAAATTTTATCTTTATCTCCTGTATTATTAAAATAAATTCTAGGGAATGTTCCTGAAATTGAAACTGTATGAACACCTGCTGTTCCATAAGTATGTGTTGCATCACCTGTTTCTACTGTTGGAGTACTTCCATCTCCCCAATCAACCCTATAATTATAAGTTTCTCCAGCAGCTGTAGGAATAGTTATAGTTTCATTTGCTGCTGTTGTTTGCCATGTGGTAATAAATGGTTTTGCTATTGAACTACAATCAGAACCTCCATCTGTAATTGCCCAAAAATCATTATCGATCATATTTTGTCTTTCCGTAGCTGCAGTACAATACGTACTATTTCCTCCAGAAAAGGTCACATTAGGTTGTAAAGTTTGTGCATTCCAGCCTTTTAGTAATGCATCATAGTTTGCTGTTGATAATTTTACCCTAGCAAACATTTGTTGCATACGAAGAACTGCGGAAACATTCCAACTACTAAGATCTTGATCAAAATTCGTAGTTCCATTAAACATGCTCTCCATGTTTGTTACGTTACTCACATCCCAACCTCCTATATCTTGATTGAATTCAGATGCGTTGGAAAACATAGAAGACATTTGTGTAACATTACTTACATTCCATCCCCCAATATCTTGATTAAATTTACTGGCACCTACAAACATCCATAACATAAGCTTCACTTTACTGGTATCCCAACCACTGATATCTCCATTAAATTTGCTAGCTCTGTAAAACATCCCTTGCATATTAGTAACATTCCCCGTATTCCAACCTTTACCTGTAGTAGTATCGAAACCGATATCTTGATTAAAAGTAAAAGCTTCTCTAAACATCGAAGCCATTTTTTCTACCTTGCTAACATCCCATCCCGATATATCTCTATTAAAGTTATTTGCTCCGTTAAACATATCGCCCATATCGGTCACACTACTGGTGTCCCAACCACTGATATTACCATTAAACACTGTAGCTTTTTGAAACATACCCTGCATATTTTCTACACTACTCGTATTCCATCCTATACCTGTACTAGCGTTAAAATTGATATCTTGATCAAACTTACCTGCCTCAAAAAACATGTAAGACATGTTTTTTACACTACTTACATTCCACTTCTCTATAGAGTGATTAAATTCTCTAGCTCCCCTAAACATAGATCTCATGCTAATAACCTTGCTCGTATCCCAACTACTTATATCAATATTGAATGTATGAGCATTAAAAAACATTCCACTCATATTTGTTACGTTACTCGTATTCCATCCACTGATATCACCATTAAATGAACTAGCTCTACTGAACATAGCACTCATATCAGTAACTTTTGATAAATCTGGATTATCAATACTTGTATTTATGATATTGAGGTTAGAACTACCTTCAAAAGCACTTTCCATAGAACTCCATTCAATATCTCCCCATTGTTCGATCGTTAAGATTTTATCTTTATCACCTCTATTGTTAAAATAAATTCTAGGGAAAACTCCTGAAATTGAAACTGTATGAACACCTGCTGTTCCATAAGTATGCGTTGCATCACCTGTTTCTACTGTTGGTATTGTTCCGTCTCCCCAATCAACAGTATAATTATAGGTTTCTCTAGCAGCTGTAGGAATAGTTATAGCTTCATTTGTTGTGGTGGTTTCCCATGTGGTAATAAATGGTTTTGCTATTGTACTACAATCAGAACCTCCATCAGTAATTGCCCAAAGATCATTATCGATCATATTTTGTCTTTCTGTAGCTGCGGTACAATAAGTACTATTTCCTCCTGAAAAAGCAACATTTGATTGTAAAACTTGTGCGTTCCAACCTTTTAATAAAGCATCATAATTAACTGTTGATAATTTTGCTCCTTGAAACATCAACCACATGCTGGTTATATTACTTACATCCCAATTTGAAATGTCTTGATCAAAAGCTACAGCATTTTGAAACATTCTTGATAAAGAAGTAGCATTACCTAAAGTCCACCCACCAATATCTTGATTAAAACTTGATGCATCTTTAAACATGAAATCTAACTCCGTTGCACTCGCTAAATTCCAACTACTAATATTTTGATTGAATGCAGAAGCTTCGTTAAACATCCATGAAAATGAATTTACTTTACCTACATTCCAGCTACTAATATTTCCATTAAAAGCAGTTGCATTACTAAACATTGCTCCCATGTTGGTTACATTACTCACATCCCAACCACCAATATTTTGATTGAAAATAGCAGCACCTTCAAACATTCTTTGCATTTGAGTTACTTTACCTGTTTTCCATGTTCCTATATTTTGGTTAAATGCCACTGTATTTTGAAACATATGATCCATGCTAGTAACGTTGCTTACATCCCACCTCCCAATATCTTGATTAAATGATGATGCTTTACTGAACATAAATCTCATATTTGTCACCTTACTAACATTCCAAGCTCCAATATTTTTATTAAAAGAAGAAGCGCTACTAAACATGCTCGACATGTTTGTTACATTAGAAACATTCCAAGCACTAATATCTTGATTGAAATTTTCTGCTACTTGAAACATTAATTTCATATCCGTAACCTTGCTAACATCCCAATTAGAAATTTCTCTATCAAACAATTTAGCTACATTAAACATTTCAGACATATTGACTACAGACGATACATTCCAGTTGTTTAAGTCTTGGTTAAAAGCTAAAGCTCTCTTGAACATTTTTGACATGTTCGTAACCTTACTAGTAATCCAGTTAGAAATTTCACCGTTGAATTTAACAGCATTTTCGAACATTGAAACCATATTATTTACTTGTCCTACATCCCACAAATTCAGATTTTGATTAAAGTTTTCAGCACTACGGAACATGGAATACATACTATTAACATTGCTAACGTTCCAACCTCCTATATCTTGATTAAAAGCTTTAGCACTATCAAACATTTGATACATTTGCGTCACTTTTTTGGTATCCCAAGCACTAATATCTTGATTAAATACAGTAGCAAAAGAGAACATTTCTCCCATATTCTCAACGTTACCTACATTCCAACTACCAATGTTTTGATTAAATGAATTTGCTGCTCTAAACATTTGCCTCATGTCAGTAACGTTACTGGTATTCCAACTAGATATATCACCGTTAAATACTGTAGCAAAATTGAACATGAAAGAACAATCTGTTACCTTACTTAAATCAGGAGTATCTATTAAAGGATTAGTAATATTAAGCTGCGAACATCCCTCAAAAGCTTCCCTCATAGAGTTCCATTCAATATCTCCCCATTGTTCAATCGTTAAGATTTTATCTTTATCTCCTGAATTATTAAAATAAATTCTAGGAAAAACTCCTGAAATTGAAACTGTATGTACGCCTGCTGTTCCATAAGTATGCGTTGCATCACCTGTCTCTACTGTTGGTGTTGTTCCGTCTCCCCAATCAACAGTATAATTATATGTTTCTCCAGCAGCTGTAGGAATAGTTATAGTTTCGTTTGCTGCTGTTGTTTGCCAAGTTGTGATAAAAGGTTTTGATGCAGGTATTGTAGTAAACGAAATACTTGAACAACCTACAGATTCACCTCCTGCATTACTTGCATAAATCGTTACGTAGTATTGCGTGTTATTTAATAAATCACTAGTAAAAGTAATACTATCTACATCACCTAAATTCGAGTTCACAATATCACTTCCTCCAGATGTACTTCCAACGGTTATACGATAATTTGTAGCTCCAACTACTTTAGTCCATTCAATACTTGGTTGTAGCGCTACTGAAGTAGCTCCAGCTACAGGCACATCAATTGTAGGGCAAGCTGGTGGTAATGGAACGGTTGTAAATTCAATAGAATGACAACCTATACGTTCTCCAACAGCACTTAATCCATAGATAGTTACATAATATTTTGTATCATGTAATAAATCATTCGTTGGTGTATACATATCCACATTGCCTAAAGAAACATCTAAAAAATCTGTACCTTTTGGCGTAGTACCTATGGTTAGATCATAACTTACCACACCTGGAGTTAAAACCCAATTTATGGGAGGTCGTGTTAATATTCTTCCTGAAACTACTTGAGTAGTACAAGTCAACTCTGGTCTTGTAGTTACTTCAATACTAATACAAGCGATATCAATATTAGCTGCATCTCTACCATAAATAGTTACATAATATTTGGTACTTGTAGCAAGTTCTTTTGTTAATTGATAAGCAGTTACATTACCTAAAACAACATCCTCAAATTCATTTCCTTTTGGAGTATTTCCTATAGTAATTCTGTAACTGTTAGCTCCAGTTATAGCATTCCAAGTAATGTTAGGTCTTAACTTTATATTATTTGCATCTGGTTGAGCTGAACAAGTTAAAGGAGGACAACTTAACCCTCCATCTTTAATATTCCATGTATTAGCAGTTTCTAAATTTGATCTTTCTGTAGCAGCTGTACAATAAGTACTGTTTCCACCATCAAAATTTAGGCTTGGTTGTACTGTTTGTGTATTCCATCCTTTTAACAAAGCATCGTAATTAGCAGTTGATAATTTTGCATTATTAAACATTCCATCTAATGTAGTAACCTGACCAATATTCCAATTACTAATATCTTGATCGAAACTAGCAGCACTTTGAAACATACGATGCATTCTAGTAACCTTACTAGTATCCCAATTACCGATGTCTTGATTAAAAGCTCTAGCACTGGAAAACATTTCATTCATTTTAGTAACTTCACCTGTATTCCAACTTCCTATATCTTGATTAAAAGCGGTAGCACTCGAAAACATTGCCCACATTGAAGTTACTTTGCTTACATTCCAACCTCCAATATCTCCATTAAAAGCAAAGGCTCTAGCAAACATAGTTTCCATTTTTTCTACTTTACCTGTATTCCAACGTCCTATATTTTGATTGAATGCTCTAGCATCTGAAAACATACCATACATATCAGTAACCTTACTAACATCCCAACCTCCAATATCTTGATTGAATGCTCTAGCTGATGAAAACATAGTTCGCATAGTATTAACCTTTCCTACTTGCCAAGCACTTATATCTTGATTGAATACTAAGGCAGCACCAAACATCGAACGCATATTTGTAACGTTATTTACGTTCCATTTACTAATATCTTGATTAAATACTACAGCTCTCTGAAACATTTCTTCCATAGAAGCAACATTACCAACATCCCAATTGGTAAGCTTTCCGTTGAATGCTTCTGCTTCTTTAAACATTCTAACCATATTTGTTGCTGATTTTGGATTCCAGTTTTCTAAATCTTGATTGAAAACTTCTGCTCCATTAAACATTGACTCAAATGACAGCACTTGCTCTACATTCCAAGAACTAATATTTCCATTAAAAGCTTTGGTATTTGAGAACATAAATCCCATTTGAGTAACTTTACTTACATCCCAACTACTCAAATCTTGATTAAAAACATCATTAGCAGAAAACATACTACTCATGTTAGTAATGTTACTCACATTCCAACCACTAACGTCTCCATTAAAAAGAGTTGCTCCTCTAAAAGCAGAAGACATACTTGTTACATTTGTTAAATTAGGATTTCCAGCAGCAGGATTTGTAATATTAAGTTTTGTACATCCCCAGAAAGCTCCTAAAAATGAAATCCAAGGATTATCTCCCCATTGCTCTATGGTTAGAATTTTATCTTTATCTCCAGAGTTAAAAAAATAGATCTGAGGAAAGGTTCCTGAAATCGTGATGGTATGAATTCCTGGCATTGCATAATTATGAGTTGCATTACCTGTTTCATTAGTAGTAATAGTACCATCTCCCCAATTAACGTTATAGTTATACGTTTCTAAAGAATTAGTAGGTATAGTTATCGATTCATTTGCTGTAGTGGTTTCCCATGTAGTAATAAACGGAGTTTGACCGTAAACTAAACATTGAAGCAACAATAATAGCAGCAATATTTTTTTATTCATCTTTCATGTTTGATTTAATAGCGCAAAATTAATTTGCATAACCAAACACAACATCCCTGAATTCAGGGATATTATAAATAATTAAATAAATAAGGTATTGACGTTTATTATTTAAACGCTTCTATTTTGCAATCCTTAAGTATGTAATTGAAATGATTGACATCATTATCATTTAACTTTAACACACCTGACACTGTTATAATTGAATCTGTTTTTAGTCTTATTTTTGAATCGAATTCTAGTTCGACAGCCGTTTCTGGTCCACCTACTCCACAAAAAAAGCATGATGCCATAGGACCTTTAGACAATATATATATATTGCGCCTTTAGGATCAATATTTAAAAAATAGCCTTTAATTGATATTCTTTTCCCTTGCAAAGCTTTTACTGAATCAGAAAAAGTAGGATGTAAAAAATTACTATCAAATTCAGCATAATATTTTTCTTTAAATGTCACTTTAGATAAATCAACCCATGTGATTTTTTTTTGACTATAACCTAATACGCTAGTCAATAAAAAAAATACTATTAAGATTTTACTTTTCATTACTTAAAATTGTTGAAATGTTCATTCTTATAATTGGTAATAAGGCAAATGAAGCTGAAAATATAATCACTACAAAAGCTAATAAACCAATTTGCAATACCTCTATACCATTTACTTCTTGTACTAATGATAGTTTATAACCCGAAACCGTATAATTAAACATTGAATACAATATTGTTTTTAAAGTTAACATAGCTAATATAAAAGATGAAATTACAATAATTATGCCTTCATAAAACACCATTTTTATCAACTGAAAATTACTCGCCCCAAATGTTCTAAATAAAGCTAAGTCAAAAGCTCTATCTTTTACCATTCTATACAAGCTTATAAAAATAGTAATTCCAGAAATTATTAAAATTAAATAAGCAATAAAAGAAATTGTTTTAAATCCAACTCCCATAAAATCGTATAATTTATCCAATTCAAACTTTGGCATTGCTGCCTGCATGTTCGTTTCTTTATTTATTTTTCTTGGCATTGATAATAATGCCATTGGATTTTTAAACGAAACTAATAATGACGTTATTTCTTTATCATCATGACTTTCATCAGCATGAGCTTCCTCCTCTTTATGGCTTTCATGAGCATGAGCTCCGTGATCGTGAGCTTCTTCCTCTTTATGACTTTCGTGAGCATGAGCTCCGTAATCGTGAGCTTCTTCCTCTTTATGACTTTCATCAGCATGAGCTTCGTGATCATGAACTTCCTCCTCTTTATGACTTTCATTAACATGAACTTCGTGATCATGAGCATCTTCCTCTTTATGATTTTCATCAGCGTGACCTTCGTGATTGTGAACCTCCCAAACACTCTCTAAATCAGAGATAATTAAACGATCTATTACTTTTAAAGTAGGTTTGAATATTCCAACCACTGTAAATTCATCTGAATGTACATCAATGTCATTCTCTATTAATCCGTGAGAACTTAAAAAATGATCTCCTACAGAAAGACTCAAAGTTTTAGCAACCTCACTACCAATAACTACTTCTAGTGGCTTCTGTACATCTCTTCCTTTATCTATTTCTGCTTTGTATAATTTTTTGAATTCAACTGTAGTACCAACAATTTTATATCCTTTATAATTATCTCCGTAAGAAATAGGTACCGAAAACTTAACTAAAGGATTCTTCCCTATCTTTTTTGCTGCTGCATAAGATATATTACCCGTAGGATTATCTATGTGCAAAACAGAGGATAAAACCAGTTGCAAAGGACTTCCTTTTGCTCCAACAACCATATCTACACCTGCTAAATTATTATCTATTTGATGTTGAAAAGATGACTTAAATTGTTGAGTACTTATTAATAGGAATATACTCAGAGCTAAAGAAAAGATACTTAACAGCGTATATAATAACTTCGACTTAATATTGTAATAAACTATTTTCCAAAGATTCATAATACTATAGTGTTTTGAAAAAAAGACTTGATTCTTTTATCGTGAGTAATTACTATTAAATTTGATTTGCTTTTAGCTGACTGATTTATTAATAAATCAATTACAAGCTTGCAGTTTTCATCATCTAAACTAGAAGTTGGTTCATCAGCTAAAATAAGCTTAGGGTTATGAATTACAGACATTGCTACTCCTAACCTCTGTAACTGTCCTTCACTTAATGAAGTTGTTTTAGCTTTTTTATGTGCTCCTAAATCTAATTCTTCTAATAAATCATTAATCTTATTTTCATCTACCTTATTACCACTAAAAAAAAGACGAGCTTTTAAATTATCGTACACACTCAATGATTGAATTGCATATTTTTTTTGAAATACCAAACCAATTTCTCTTCCTCTAAAATTATCTAACTTACCAGATGATAAAGTACCAATATCGGTATTGTTGATTTCAATTTTTCCTTCTAAAGGTTTTAATAATCCTGATAAGAGATGTAATAAAGTTGTCTTACCAATACCTGATTTCCCTAAAATTACTAGGTTTTCATTTTCTTTTAATGAGATATCTGGAAAACTAAAAACTTTATTTTTCTTATGATATTGAAATTTAACGTCCTTTGTTTCTATCATGAGTAAATGTAGTATTCAACTATTTTAGATTATAACTTTTTATCATTACAAATGTAGATATAAATAATATTAATGCAATTAAGTTGCTTTTATTTTAAAATAACTTTAGCAAAGTTTTAAAACATAAAAAAAACCCACTCAAAAATTGAGTGGGAAAATTGCTATGAAAAAGAAAAAGTCTCTAAACGTCTTTAGAGATACTACAAATATATATGTTTTTTTTAACATATGGTAATATTTTTCGTTTTTTTTGACATTTAAAATCAAAAGATGCTCAAAACTATATAAATGAATGTTTTACTGTAATAAATTTTAGTTACAAAAGTGTATGCTGTATAAGCATCTCTTTTATTCCTGAGACTCTTGAGTAACTTTTAATGAAAAGAAAGACATAAAAAAACCCACTCAAAAATTGAGTGGGAAAATTGCTATGAAAAAGAAAAAGTCTTCAAACGTCTTTGAAGATGTTACAAATATACATATGTTTCTACATATATTCTAATTTTTTCACTAAAAAAAATCACTTTTTCAATTTTTCGAATGATAATTTTCAATAAAGACTAATTATCAACATTTTAAATATTAATTTGAATCTATAAAAAAAGGCTGAATTATAAATAACTCAGCCTTTTAAACATATTTTGAAAGTTTTACTTCTTATTTCAAAGATACTAAACTTGCTTTTATCGTTTCTATTTTTGCCAATGCATCAGCTTCTTTCTTGCGTTCACTTGCCACAACTTGTTCTGGTGCATTATTAACAAAACGTTCATTAGATAACTTTTTCTGAACAGATTTTAAGAAACCTTCAGTATAGTTCAATTCTTCTGTTAACTTTTTAATTTCTTCCTCAACATTAATATTGTCTAAAGAAATAGGAACAAAATATTCATTTGATTTTACTCTAAAAGAAGCTCCGTCTACTTTTTCAGAAACATAATTTATCACTGAAGTATTAGTTAACTTCTGAATAACACTATCAAATCCTTCAGAAGCTTTTTCATTATTAATTACAAATAACTCAATTGCTTCTTTGTTTGCAATGTTCTTTTCTTTTCTTACTGTTCTAATTCCTGAAACTACTTCTGAAGCAAAATCTATATTTGCTATCAATTCTTCATTAAAAGAGGTTTGCGCAGGATATTTTGCTACAATTAATGCTTCTTCAACAGATCTTTCTGAAATTAATTGCCAAATTTCCTCAGTTAAAAATGGCATAAACGGATGTAAAATCTTCAAGTTATCTTCAAAAATAGCTATGATTTCTTGATACGTTTTAGCATCTATTGGTGCTTGATATGCTGGTTTTACAATCTCTAAGAATAATCCACAGAAATCATCATAAATCAACTTATAAATTCCCATTAAAACATCACTTAAACGGTATTTACTATAATGATCTTCAATTTCTACCAACGTTTTTTGAAGCTTGGCTTTATACCACTCAATTGCTATTTTACTATGTTCAGGTTGTTCAACTTCTTCAGAAACTTCCCATAAAGTAGTTAAATAGAAAGCACTCCAAATTTTATTTCCGAACTTCTTCCCTTGATCACACAACGACTCGTCAAATAATAAATCATTACCTGCTGCTGCACTTAATAATAAACCAACACGAACTCCATCAGCACTATAATCTTCAATTAATTTTAACGCATCTGGTGAATTCCCTAATGATTTACTCATTTTTCTACGCTGCTTATCACGTACTAAACCTGTTAAATACACGTTTTCGAACGGACGAACATCTTTGTACTCATATCCAGCAATAATCATACGAGCAACCCAGAAGAATAAAATATCTGGACCAGTAACTAAATCATTCGTTGGATAATAATATTTTATTTCCTCATTTTCAGGATTACGAATTCCATCAAATACAGAAATAGGCCATAACCAAGAAGAAAACCATGTATCTAAAACATCTGGATCTTGTTTTAAGTCTGATGCTTTAAGTTCTTTATTAGATGTTTTTTCTTGAGCTAATTTTAATGCCTCTTCTCTACTTTCAGCAACTACAAAATCTTCTTTACCATCGCCAAAGTAATAAGCAGGAATCTGTTGTCCCCACCATAATTGACGAGAAATATTCCAATCACGAATATTTTCCATCCAATGACGATACGTATTCTCAAACTTTCTAGGATATAACTTTACCTCTCTATCTTCTCCTAATACAGCAGCTAAAGCTGTTTTAGCTAAATCTTCCATTTTTAAGAACCACTGATCAGACAATCTTGGCTCAATTACTGCTTTTGTTCTTTCAGAAGTACCTACTTTATTAGCATGTTGCTCTACTTTTTGTAAATATCCTTTTTTTTCTAACTCATTAGCTATTTCTTTACGAACAACAAAACGATCTTTTCCTTGATAATGTAATCCGAAAGAATTTAAAGTTGCATCTTCATTAAAAATATCAATTACTTCTAAATTATGCTTATCTCCTAAGTTTTTATCATTTTCATCGTGCGCAGGAGTTACTTTTAAACATCCGGTACCAAACTCTACATCTACATATTCATCTTCAATAATTGGTATTTCACGATTACATAATGGAACTATTACTTTTTTACCTTTTAAATGAGTATATCTTTCATCTGTTGGATTGATACAAATGGCAGTATCTCCTAAAATAGTTTCAGGACGTGTAGTAGCAATAGTAACTTTCTCATCAGAATCAACTATATCATATTGTAAATAGTATAAATTCCCTTGACGCTCTTCGTATATTACCTCTTCATCAGATAAAGTTGTTTTTGCCTCAGGATCCCAATTTACCATTCGGTATCCTCTATAAATACGACCTTTGTTGTATAAGTCAACAAAAACTTTAATTACAGCTTCACTCATGTCATCATCCATGGTAAACTTTGTACGTTCCCAATCACATGAAGCTCCTAACTTTTTAAGTTGCTCTAAAATGATACCTCCGTATTTATCTTTCCATTCAAAAGCATGTGCTAAAAACTCTTCTCTTGTTAAATCGTTTTTATTAATACCTTCTTCTTTTAATTTAGCTACCACTTTAGCTTCTGTTGCTATAGAAGCATGATCGGTACCAGGTACCCAACATGCATTTTTACCTTGTAAACGTGCTTTACGTATTAAAACATCTTGAATGGTATTATTTAACATATGTCCCATATGCAATACTCCTGTGACATTTGGTGGTGGTATTACTATAGTGTAAGGTTCTCTCTCATCTACTTCAGAATGAAAATAATTATTTTTCATCCAGTATTCATACCATTTACTTTCTGCCTCTATTGCATTATATTTAGATGGAATGCTCATATGTTTACTTTTTATTTTTAAATTTTAGCCTATCTGTGTTAAATAATTATTAAAATTATTTTTGGCACCATTTTTGAATTATAGTTGACAAAAATACAACTATCTTACGATGTATAGAAAATTTAGAAGTTGATTTTTTATAACTAAAAAAAATTAGTTAGATTTGTAAAACATAGGAAATTCCTAAACAATTATTTTAATATTATGAAAACAATTTTATCATTTATCGCAGTATGTTTCTTAACTTTAGCTGTGAATGCTCAAGAATTTAAGTTTGACACTGAGGTTATTGACTATGGAAAAGTAGCTCATGGATCTGAAGGAAAAAGAACTTTTGAATTTACTAATGTAGGTGAGGCTCCGTTGATTATTAAGGATGTAAAATCTACTTGTGGATGTACAGTACCTAGCAAGCCTGAAAAGCCAATTATGCCAGGTGAAAAAGGGAAAATTGAAGTTTCTTATGATACTAAAAGACCAGGTGGTTTTTCTAAAGCAATTACTGTTTACTCTAACGCTAAGCAGGAAAGAAAAATGTTAAAAATCAAAGGATTTATCGTTAAAAAATAATTCTTTTTAGATATAAAAATTAAATCCTGAGTTTATGCTCAGGATTTTTTTTATGCTTTAAAACGAAAGAAATATTAAATTCTTCTTTTTAGTTTAAATTTATACTTGTAAGGTATTCCGTCTCTCTCAATTTCTAATGTTACTTTTAAATTAGGCTCTAAAACAAACATTCCGTTTATTTCATCTAGTGTATATAAATGCGCTGATTTACCATTAATTTTTGTAATTACATCATCTTTAAGTAAACCCACCTCATGAGCAGGTGAACCTTCAATAACTTCTTGAATTTTAAACAAAGGTTTGAAGTTATATGAAAATTTAGACACAAAAGAAAACACATCACTATCTGATGTTAATTCGCTTGACGATGATAAACCAAAAGGATTTTTTACAGCAACTTGTTCTTCTTCTTTTATAAGCTGTTGTCCATCATATACAACTATAAGTCCACTCATATTATAATAAAATCCTTTTTTAAGAGAACTATTCTTTTTAAACACAACTTTTTTATTAGGATAATCTAACCAAACTTTAAATCTTCTAAGAATAGCACCACCTATACTCCCATTTCTATCTTTAAACACTCTTGCATTAACAGTTGTAGTTGTATCTAAAAAAGAAACTGTTGGTTCTTTTATCACATACTTTCCTAAAACAAACTTAGGTACCTTACTCCTATTTCCATATATAGTTCCGCTTAAGCCTTCTCCTAAAATGTCATTAAAAAACTTTTTTGGTGTTTTAATATCTTCTTTAGTTTCTTCAAAAAGCCACAAAGCGTCACTACCACCAGAATCTATTAATAATTTGGTATCCGTTAATTTCTCACCAATTGTATCTAACTGAATTGCTGTATTTATATAAGGTTTATTTCTAAAAAACTTTAAATCAAACGTTTCACATTTTCTACATGGTTTAACCTCATATTTTTTAGGATTGTAAAAAGTAAGCGTTTTGGTTTTATAATTTATCTTAACAATAACATCTTTCAATAAATTATATCCGATAATACCATGTATGGCAACCCCCATTTTTGCAGAAAAGTTCAAATCTTCTCTTAATATTACATACAAATCTTCATTATAATTAACAATTTTACTTACTCTAAAATTATTATTCTTTGAAATTAATGCATGAACAGGTTTTCCATTTCCTAAACCTTTTAGCTTTATTCTTCTTACCTGATTTAATCCAATACTATCTTTATCAGAAAGATTAAATAAAATTGTTTTATTAACTCCTGTATCTAAAATAAAAGATAGGTCTTGTCCATTAACTTGGACAGGAATTACAATTAAGTTGTTTATTAATTTAAAAGGTAATTTTTGCTTTACATCTTCTTTTCCATAAAATTGATACCTACTTTGGGAGTAAGAGCTTTCAAACAAAAAGATTAACGCAAAAAATAGTAGTATTTTCTTCAATATTAACATTTTTTTATACTACAATATACGATCTTAAAATTTCTAAAATTTGTTTTTAAGATAGTTTTAACCTTTTAAAAGAAATAGAAACATGCTTCATTAGATAAAAATCAATTATAAAATTCAAATATATTTTCGCAAATTTGCCATCGAATAAACAACTTAAATTAATTATTATGCCTGCGATATCTGTCAAAGGAAATTCAATGCCTCAATCACCAATAAGAAAATTGGTTCCATTTGCTGAAAATGCTAAAAAAGAGGGAGTTCATGTTTTTCATTTAAATATTGGACAGCCTGATATTAAAACTCCTCAAGTAGCATTAGATGCTGTAAAAAATAATGCGATTGAAGTATTGTCATATGCGCGCTCTGAAGGATCTGAAACTTACAGACAGAAGTTAGCTAATTACTACGGTGATAATGATATTAATATTGAAGCAAACGATATTGTAGTTACTACAGGTGGTTCTGAAGCTTTATTATTTACTATTGGTAGCATTACTGATCCGGGAGATGAAATTATTATTCCTGAACCTTTTTACGCTAACTATAATGGTTTTTCAATAGCTTCTGGTGTAAAAGTAGTTCCTGTTATTTCATCTATTGATGATAACTTTGCTTTACCTAAAATAGAAGACTTCGAAAAGTTAATAACTCCAAAAACAAAAGCAATTCTTATTTGTAACCCAGGGAATCCGACAGGTTATCTATATAGTAAGGAAGAAATAGAGAAATTAAAGCAAATTGTTTTAAAACACGATTTATTTTTAATTGCTGATGAAGTTTACAGAGAGTTTTCTTATGATGGAGCTACACACCATTCTATTTTAAAAGAAGATGGTATTGCTAACAACGCAATTGTTATAGATTCTGTATCTAAGCGTTATAGTATGTGTGGAGCAAGAATTGGATGTATTGTTTCAAGAAACAAAGAAGTTATTAGTACAGCTATTAAGTTTGCTCAAGCACGTTTAAGTCCACCAACTTATGCTTTATTAGCTAGTGAAGCTGCCTTAGATACTCCTAAAAGTTATTTTGATGATGTAATTGGAGAGTATGTTGAAAGAAGAAATACTTTAATTTCTGAATTAGAAAAAATTGAAGGAGTAAAAGTTGCCAAACCTAAAGGAGCTTTTTACTGTGTTGCTGAATTACCTGTTGATGATGCTGACGATTTTGCTCAATGGATTTTAGAAAAATTCCACCATAATAAACAAACAATTATGGTAGCTCCTGCAAGTGGATTTTATTCTACTAAAGGTGAAGGTAAAAACCAAGTAAGAATCGCTTATGTATTAAATAAAGCTGATTTAGTTAGATCTGTAGAAATTTTAAAAATAGCTCTTGAAGAGTACAACAAATAGTCATTTGAATATTCAAGAAAACATATCACTAAAAAAAATGAACACGTTTGGCATTGATGTAAATGCCAAACGTTTTGTTAATATCACATCTGTATACGAACTACAACAACTTGTAAAAAAAGAAAAGGATCTGTTTTTACTTTCTGGCGGTAGCAATATGCTACTTACAAAAGATATTGAAGAGTTAGTTGTACATTTAAATATTACAGGAATTTCTATTGATAATGAAAATGATAGTAATGTTAATTTAACTGTAAATGCTGGTGAAAATTGGCACAATTTTGTGTTATGGTGTGTTTCTAATAATTATGGAGGTATTGAAAACTTATCATTAATTCCTGGTAATGTAGGTACCTGCCCTATTCAAAATATAGGTGCTTATGGCGTAGAAGTTAAAGATGTTATTACAAAAGTTGAAGCCATAGAAATAGCTACAGGAAAACTTGTTTCTTTTAGCAATAATGACTGTGAATTTGGTTACAGAAATTCAATATTTAAAAACACTCATAAAGGAAAATATATTATTACTTCTGTTAGTTTTTGTTTACAAAAACAACCACATCAATTGAATACCTCTTATGGAGCAATTGAAAAGCAATTAGATAGTAACAGTATTAAAAAACCAACAATTAAAGATGTTTCTGAAGCTGTAATCAATATAAGAAACTCAAAATTACCTAACCCTAAAGATATTGGTAATAGTGGTAGCTTTTTTAAAAATCCAGTAATATCTACCACACATTTTAAAAGTTTACTTGAAAAATATCCTGAAATACCTAATTACCCAATCTCTGAACATGAAGTAAAAGTTCCTGCTGGATGGTTAATTGAACAAAGCGGTTTTAAAGGAAAAAGATTTGGAGACGCGGGTGTGCATGATAAACAAGCCTTAGTTTTAGTAAATCATGGAAATGCTAGTGGTAAAGAAATCTACGAATTAGCTAAAACTATTCAACAAACAATTCAAGAAAACTTTTCTATTAATTTAGAAATTGAAGTGAATGTTATTTAAATTAAAAAAGGTCTAATGATAATTAGTATTCACTAGACCTTCCTTACTGTTGTTAAATATCAACTAGCGATTAAATCTGTTACGATTTCTTTCAACTTTAACACGAATAGGACTCAATGTTTTGTTGTTCTCTTTAGTAACTAATACAACTAATTCTTTGATACTTTCAACAACATTAACTAATAAATTCATAATTGAATAACATTTTAGGGATTTAATACTAAACTTTTGACACACAATTTTTATTGAAGTCACAATATATAAAAAAATAGTTTACTTATCTTTGTATTTTAAATTAAATTTAATGAAATTAGTTATTTTAACAATTGGTTTATTAGCATTAGCCTTCGCTGGAATCGCAATTAAAATTTGGGCTAAAAAAGACGGAGAATTTGCTGGAACTTGTGCTAGTCAAAATCCTGCTTTAAATCAATCAGGTGAAGCTTGTGGTTTTTGCGGAAAAACTCCAGATCAATTTGACAGTTGTAGTGAACCACAACATCAATAAAACAGGAAATCATAAATAAAGAAACGCTACAACATATTGAGTTAGCCAAAAAAGGAAATCAAGCATCTTTTAATTATTTATTAGATGCTTTTTGGTCTAATGTTTACGCATACCAATTTAAAAAAATTGGTAATGAAATTGATGCTGAAGATATCACTATACAGACATTTGCTAAAGCTTTCAATAAAATTGACAGCTTTAATCCAGAATATCAGTTTAGCACATGGTTAATCGCTATTTCTAAAAATTTACATTACGATTTACTAAGAAAACGTAAATCATCAATCATAACAAAATCTACTTCAAACGAAACAAACGAAGTATATGACATTGTTGATGACACCCCTACCCCTGAAGATAAAATAATCAGAGAACAAAATTTAGCTAAATTGCTAAAGAATATAAAAAAACTTCAACCTAAATATCAAGAAGTTATTAATCTACGCTTTTTCCAAGAGTTAAGTTATAAAGAAATAGCTACTCAAATTAATGAACCAATGAATAATGTAAAGGTGAAATTATTAAGAGCAAAAAAACTTCTTGCAGATATTATTAGGAATAATAACTCATGAAAAAATCATTTTTAAGCATTCTGGGTCCGGGATTGTTATTTGCCGGAGCAGCAATTGGGGTTTCACACTTAGTACAAGCAACAAAAGCTGGTGCAGAATATGGATTTGGTTTAGTTTGGGCTTTATTAATTGTACATTTATTTAAGTACCCTTTTTTTAAATTTGGTCCTAAATACGCAGCAAGTACTGGTGAAAGTTTACTTGACGGGTATTTAAAATTAGGTAAAGGTTATTTAATGATGTATTTTTTTGTAAACATTGTTACCATGTTTACTATACAAGCTGCTGTTACTATTGTTACAGCAAGCTTAGCAACTCAACTTTTTGGCTTCAGTAATAACTTAGTATTATGGTCTACTATTATATTAGTTGCGCTTTTAATTATTTTAATTGTTGGTAAATATCAGCTTTTAGATAAGTTAATGAAATATATTATTGTTTCTTTAACTATTAGTACTTTAATTGCGGTTTTTATTGCTATTTACAACAATTCTGCTTCTTTTTCTTTTGTTCCTTTTATCCCTAAAGAAGTTGCCGAAATTAGTTTTTTAATTGCTTTTTTAGGCTGGATGCCTGCACCATTAGATATATCTATTTGGCATTCATTATGGTCTGTAGAAAAGAATAAAAGTACCACAGATAAAATCACGGTAAAAAAATCAGTATTGGATTTTAATATCGGTTATATCGGCACAATGATTTTAGGTTTATTTTTTATAATTTTAGGAGCATTGGTTATGTTTAATAGTAATACCGAACTAGCTTCTTCTGGTAGTGGGTTTGCGATACAACTTATAAATTTATATACTGAGAATTTAGGTGATAACTTCAAGTTAATTATAGCTATAGCTGCTTTTACAACCATGATTAGCACAACTATTACAACTTTAGACGCTTCTCCTAGGGCAATGGCAAAAACTACTTCTCTATTGTTTAATAATAATTCTACTTTAAATTATTGGTTTTGGTTACTTTTTTTAACATTTGGAACCTTTATAATTCTGTTCTTTTTCTTAAGTAATATGATCCTACTGGTAAAAATTGCAACCATCTTTTCTTTTTTAACAGCACCTATTTTTGCTCTCTTAAACTATAAATTAATCACCAGTAAACATACTCCCAAAGAAAACCATCCTAACATATTCATAAAAACACTAAGCTATCTTGGTATTATTTTCTTGATTTCATTTAGCGGATGGTATATATTCTCAATATTTTAACACTTTTTATAATTTTAACAGAAAAATCATTTTTTTTTTAATAAAAAAATTAAATTTGCACGGTTTTTGGTTTCATTTAGCAAAAATCAAAGTTTAACCCCAATATATTAAGATGCGAAACAATAGATTTTTATTTAAATCGGTATGTGTAATTTTTGCTATGCTTTCTTTTCAAATTATCTTTTCACAAGCCGATAAATTAAAAGGTGCATTAGGAGACAACAGCATAACCGTAAAAGGAAAGCTACAAGCTGAAAAAGGTAAATACAGATATGACTACCATGATGTATACCAACAAGACTCTATGGCAAAAGATTTGCAAGCTAGCGGATATCACGGAGGTGGTCCTTCTTGGCTTGGTATTATTTATGGTGCTTTTAAAGTATGCGACGACAATTTAATAGATGATTTAGAGATGAAAGTTGAAGTTACTGGAGTAACATTCTGGAGTCCTAACAAAGAAGATTTAGAAAAAATTGGTCGAATTGTTAACATTGTAAAAAGTGATAACGCTTGTTTACAGTTAGCAATTGATAAAGCAACTGAATTAGATATCATGCAATAAAAGATTCTTTTGTAAATTTGCAATTCAAATTTATAGTAGATGTCTGAAAATACAATTACAGCAACAACTCCGAAAGAACGCGTTAAAAAACCCAAGTGGTTACGCGTAAAACTTCCTGTAGGAAAAAAATACACGGAGCTTAGAGGTCTTGTAGATAAGTATAAGCTTAACACTATTTGTACTAGTGGTAGCTGCCCAAACATGGGAGAATGTTGGGGAGAAGGTACAGCTACATTTATGATCTTAGGTAATATTTGTACTAGATCATGTGGTTTTTGTGGTGTAAAAACAGGAAGACCTGAAACCGTTGAATGGGACGAACCCGAAAAAGTGGCTCGTTCTATTAAAATAATGAAAATTAAACATGCCGTTATAACTTCTGTTGATAGAGACGACTTAAAAGATGGTGGTTCTATTATATGGAGTGAAACTGTTCAAGCAATTAGAAGAGCTAATCCAAATACAACTTTAGAAACTCTTATACCAGATTTCCAAGGAAACACTAAACTTATAGACCGTATTATTAACGTTCATCCAGAAGTTGTTTCTCATAACATGGAAACAGTTAGAAGATTGACTAGAGAAGTTAGGATTCAAGCTAAATACGAACGTAGTTTAGGTGTTTTAAAATATTTAAAAGAAAACGGTATGAGAACTAAGTCTGGTATGATGCTGGGACTTGGAGAAACTGAAGAGGAAGTTATAGAAACAATGAAAGATCTTAGAGACATTGGTTTAGATATTTTAACACTTGGTCAATATTTAAGTCCGACAAAAAAGCATTTACCTGTTAAAGAATTTATAACTCCTGACCAATTTAAAAAATACGAAACAATAGGTAAGGAAATGGGATTCATGTATGTTGAAAGTAGCGCTTTAGTAAGGTCTTCATACAAAGCACACAAACATGCTAGCTAAACATTTTTTTATGGATTTCTTAACATTGCAGTTGTTTTGTATTAAAAAAATGTAAAATTCTCAAAAAATAAGATTTAATACTTCTAATATTCGTAATTTTGTCTCAGATAATGAAAACAAATTTTGTTTTCATTGTGTAAAATTATTTGAATTAGTTGATTAACGAAAAACCACCTAAAATTTAGGTGGTTTTCTGTTTTAAAATAAAAAGAGTCAGATATTATCTGACTCTCTCTTATAAATTATAATAATTTATTCTCTATAAATATATAGCAAAACCTATTAATCCTTGAAAAACACCATTATTTCCTTCATCTAATGCGATATTATACCTAATAGCAGGTTTAATACTCACATGTTCTCCAATAAAATAAGCATAACCACCTTGTACACCTACAAAATTTGAACTTCTACCATTACCAGAAACTCCTGTAAAATCAACACCTACAGGAAATTTACTAGCGATATAGTACTCTCCTCCTACTTTGTATGTAAAAGCATCACCAAAATCAGATCCTAATCCAAACTTTACAGCTAAATCATCTGCCACAAAATAACCTCCATCTAAACCAATAGCTGCATCAGTATTTCCATTTACAGAAGTTAACCTAAAAGATGTATTACCTGTTGCTTCTGAACCAGTATTAGCTTCAATAACAAATTTTCCTTTTTCTGTTTGTGTATTTGAATCTTGAGCATTCATAGCAAAACCTATCATTGTCATAACAATTGATAAAAAAACTTTTTTCATAATTTTAAATATTTGATTTAAATTCTGCCTCAAAAGTATGAAGATTCGCATACAATTCTATGCTCTAAACAAATATTCGTTTATAATTAGTTAATTTTTGATCAAATAAGGGTAGTTAAGTGCTACATGTCTACAAAAACCTCTAACTCATCATAAGCTAAAGCAACGTTCTCTGGTAACTCTTTTTGAATATCTTCATGAAATCCTAACAATTCACTAATATGACTAAAGTATGCTCTTTTAGGATTTAACTCTTTTACTAAATCTAACGCTTCTTCTAAATTAGCATGCGTTTTATGAGACTCTCTTCTAAGCGCGGTTGTAATTAAAACGTCTAATCCTTGTAGTTTTTTCTTTTCTTCTTCTGGAATACTTTTTACATCTGTCAAATAAGCCACATTACCAAATCGATATCCTAAAATTGGTAAATCACCATGCATTACTTGTATAGGTAATACTTCTACTCCATCAAACAATAAAACATCATCTTTTGTAATCACACTAGGTGCTACTGCAGGTGCTGATGGATACCTATTTTCTGTAGCAAAAATGTAATCATATCTTTTTTGAAGTGCTTTTAAAACTCTTTCATCAGAATAAATAGGCACATCACCCATTCTATAATAATAAGGTCTTATCTCGTCAAAACCAGCAATATGATCAGCATGCTCATGAGAAAATAAAATTCCTTTAATAGACTCCACATTAGCTCTCAACATTTGTTGGCGAAAATCAGGTCCACAATCTATTATATAATTATTCTCATCCCAAGAAAACATTACTGACGAGCGTAAACGCTTATCTTTACTATCCTCAGAAAATCGAACTTCATTTTTACTTGCAATCATAGGTACGCCAGTAGAAGTTCCCGTACCTAAAAAAGTTATCTTTAATTGTTTTTTCACACTCATTTGTTACACAAAAGTAATATAAAAATTGACTAATTCTTCGTATTTTCTTTACATTTGTTGCGTAAACAAATAACAACTAAAATGGCTATTACCTTAAAAGGGGATCAAAAAATAAGTAGTGTACCTACAACAAAGAGTAAGGCGCTTAGAATTAACCTAAATGCTAATATTTACGGAACCTTTGCTGAGATTGGTGCAGGGCAAGAAACTGTTCGTAATTTCTTTAGAGCTGGAGGTGCATCTGGTACCATTGCAAAAGCAATGAGTGCTTACGATAAAGATTTTTCAGATGCTATTTATGGAATTGAAGCTGACAGACGTTATGTTACGGAAGCTCGATTAAAAAAAATGCTTCGTCATGAGATGGATTTAATTGAAGATCGCTTAGATCGTCAAAAACATCCTGACAAGTTATTTTTTAGTTATGCCAACACTGTAGCAACTATTAATTTCAGTAAAAAATTTAAAGGACATGGATGGGTAGGAATTCGTTTTCAGTTAGATCCTTTAGAAGATTACAATGAAATTATTTTACACCTACGTTTTAAAGAAACAGACGCTCGTTTACAACAAGAAACTCTTGGTGTTTTAGGTGTAAACTTAATATATGGTGCTTTCTACTTAAATGATAATCCAAAAGAATTATTAAAATCTTTCTATGACAATATCGACAGAGATAAATTGGAAATAGATATGATTAATTTCTCTGGACCACGATTTATGTATGTTGATAATCGATTGATGAGTTTACAATTGGTTAAAAACGGAATGACAAATGCCGTAATGTTTGGTCCTGATGGAAACAACTTATTACCTGCACAAGTTCTTTACAAAAAAAACATATTAGCTTTACGTGGTAGTTTTAGACCTGTAACAAAGGTTAATATGGATATGTATGAAGAGTCTAAAAAACTTTTTTTCCAAGAGAAAAAAGTAAATCCTGAAAAAACTCAAATCATCTTTGAGATAACTCTTAGTAATTTACGTGCTGAAGGAGAAATTAATGAACGTGACTTCTTAGATAGAGCTGAACTTTTATGCTCTTTAGGTCAGAACGTAATGATTACGAACTACCAAGAGTACTACCGTTTAGTAGAATACTTTAGTGAATTTACTAAAGAAAGAATGGCACTAGCAATGGGTGTTAACAATTTAATTCAAATTTTTGACGAAAAATACTATCGTAATGTAAGTGGTGGTATTTTAGAAGCCTTTGGTAAATTATTCTACAGAGATTTAAAAGTATACATGTATCCATATAAAGATACAGAAAACGATAAATACATCAACTCTAACAATCTTAAGGTACACCCAAGAATGAAAGAGCTTTACAAGTTCTTTAAAATTAATGGTAAACTTGTAGATATTGACACTTTTGATCCTGAAATTTTATCGGTTTTCTCTAGAGAAGTGTTAAAAATGATTCAGAACAATGAAGATGGGTGGCAAGAAATGTTACCTAGTGGAATTGCTGAAGTTATTGAAGAAAAACGCTTATTTGGATTTTCAAGAAGAAAATAATTCTAATTTAATTAAACCTTTTTGTAATTTTAGAGTCATATAAATGAAAACAATTATCATTTGACCGACGAAATTACGTTTATAACTAAATTAAAGGATAAAGCCACTAAAGAAGCTTCTTTTAAAATATTAGTCTCTCAATACAAAGAGAGACTATATTGGCATATTCGTAAAATTGTTATTTCTCATGATGATACTGATGATGTGTTGCAAAACACATTTGTAAAAGTTTTTAAAAATATTGATAATTTTAAAGGCGAAAGCAAACTGTACTCATGGATGTATAGAATAGCAACTAATGAAGCTATAACCTTTCTTAACAAAAAGGCAAAATCACAAAATGTTGATATTTCTGATTACAAACAATCCATTGTTTCTAATTTAAAAAGCGACGATTGGTTCTCTGGAGAAGAAATTCAACTCATACTTCAAAAGGCTATTGCTACACTTCCACAAAAACAGCAATTAGTATTCAATATGAAATATTTTGATGATTTAAAATATAATGAGATATCAGAGATACTAGAAACTTCTGTTGGATCGTTAAAAGCATCATATTTTCATGCTGTAAAAAAAATTGAAAATTTCATAAAAAACTATCATTAAACCTTTTACAAAAAATGAAGTCTTACATATAGAAAATGGATAAAAAATTAGAAAATAGCGTTCAATATTTAAAAGAAAAGACAAACCAAAAGCATGGTTTTTCTATTCCTGAAAATTATTTAGATGAATTTGATGATCAAATTTCAGCTAAAATTATTGAATCTAGTTTTTCTAATAAAAATTCTTTCAAGGTTCCTGATAATTATTTTGATTCTTTTGAAGAATCAATTATGAACAGTGTAAAAGAAGATACTGAAGAGCCTGTAAAAGTAATTTCTTTATATAGTAAAATTAGAAAGTTTGTTACTGTAGCTGCTGCAGCTTCAATATTATTATTCTTTAGTATTTTTTACTTTAGTGGACAATCAGGAGTTGCTAATGAAAGTATTACTGCTGATGATATAGAAAGCTGGTATAGCAATAGTTTTTTTGAAGATGCTTCAGCCTATGAGCTTTCAACTTTATTAAATAATGAAGATTTTACTGATGAAGAATTATCTTTTGTAGACAACAATGATGGTCTTGAAGAATATTTCAACTCAATAGACAACAACTCTTATATTGATGAATTACAATAAGAGAACAAAATATATACAAATGAAAAGAACAATACTTATCATCTTATTTTTCGGTTTTTGTGTTAATTTAAGCGCACAAAAAAAGAGAGACAAAAAGATAAAGGCTTATAAAATTGCTTTTATCACTGAACAACTAGATTTAACGGAAGCAGAAGCAGAAAAATTCTGGCCTCTTTTTAATAAACATGAAAAATCTAAACATAGATTGTTTAGACAACAAAAAACCGAAATCAAAAGTAAAATTGAAAATTCAGGTGGAGTTGATAGCCTTTCTAACAAGGAAGCTAAAAATTATTTAAATCTACTTCAACAAATAAAGAAGTCTCATTACGAGCAAAAAACTGAATTTTACGAAAAATTATTAGCTTTCTTACCTGCAAAAAAAGTTCTAAAACTAGAAATAGCTGAACATGAATTCAACAAAACTTTAATGCGAAAATTACGTAGAAAAGACGGAATGCATAAAAAAGGGCCATTTAACGGGGGCGGACCAAGAAGACGTAGATAAACAAGTTACTATACTCTACTATTAACTACATTCATACAAGCATACAACTCTGGCTTGTTAGCTGTATATTGTCTCAACCATATCACTAATTCGTCTACTTCATAAGGTAATAATCTAGATACTGCTTTCTCTAACTCTTTACAAAATAAATCTGCATTAAAACTTACTTTTTGTAACACTACCTTGGTGTATTCGAACATGGCTCTTGGCATACTTTAATGATTGATGATTACTTCACTAAAATACAAAAAAAGTACTTTACTTTTGTTAAAAATTTGCAAAGTTATAGCAAATCATTAAAAAATTCGCATTAATAAAAGAGAACTAACACTATACCAACAAGAAATCATCCTTTAATAAATCTCTTAAAAATATTGTTTTGAAAACTATAAATATTTGTTAATTTTTTGGTTTATTTTTTTCCATAACTTTATTTCATTAATTTTCCACCTATTTTTATAACACCAACTAAAACCTAACAATGAAAAAGCTTACTTATATTCTTTTTTCTATGGTATTTACAGTATTCTCTACATTTGCACAACAAGTAGAGAAAGAAAAAAAAGCTGGACATACCGACAATAATAAATTTAGGCAGCTAAAAGATGTTTTAGCTACCCCAAACTCTTACAGAACTGCTTCTGGTGCTCCTGGACACGAGTATACACAACAAAAAGTAGATTATGTAATGGAGCTTCGTTTAGACGAAACCAATGATAAGTTATATGGTGATGAAACTATTACTTATCACAATAATTCTAAAGACCATTTAGAATATTTATGGGTTCAATTAGACCAAAACATGCGTGCTCCAGATTCTCAAACTCCATTATCAGAATCGAAAGGAGTTGATGGATGGCAACAACCTTCTGAATTTGTTGCTGACAACATGGGAAAAAAGAAAGATTTTGGTTTTAAAATCGAATCTGTAAAATATGAAGACGGTAGAGATTTATCACATACGATCATCAATACTATGATGCGTATTAACTTACCTCAACCTTTAGCTCCTAATGGAGAATTTGTTTTCAAAATCAAATGGAATTATTTAATTAACAATTCTGTTGAGGATGGTGGTCGTTCTGGATTTGAATTATTTAAAGACGGTAACAAAGCATATACTTTAGCTCAGTTTTTCCCAAGATTATGTGTATATAATAATGTAGAAGGATGGCAAAATATGCAATTCTGGGGACGTAGTGAATTTGCTTTAGAATTTGGAGATTATGATGTAAAAATTACTGTTCCTGCTGATCACATTTTAGATGCAACAGGTGAATTACAAAACGAAAAGCAAGTTCTAACTAAAGAACAACGTAATAGATTCGAAAAAGCAAGAAACTCTTACAAAGACCCTGTATTCATCGTTACTCAGAAAGAAGCTGAGGAAAATGAAAAAGAAGGAACTTCTAAAACTAAAACTTGGCATTTTAAAGCTGAAAATGTTCGTGATTACGCATTTGCTTCTTCAAGAAAATACATTTGGGATGCAATGGCAGTAAAAATTAATGGTAAAAATATAATGGCAGTTTCATTATACCCTAAAGAAGGGAATCCATTATGGGAAGAGCACTCTACTAGAGTTGTTGCAAATACATTAGAAGAATACTCTAAATTAACTTTCGATTACCCATATCCAAAAGCTATCTCTGTTCACGCTAAGCGTCAAGGTATGGAATATCCTATGATCTGTTTCAACTATGGTCGTCCAGATCCTGATGGAACATATTCTGATAGAGTAAAATATGGTATGATTGGAGTAATTGCTCACGAAGTTGGTCATAACTTTTTTCCTATGATTGTAAATTCTGATGAGCGTCAGTGGACTTGGATGGATGAAGGTTTGAACTCTTTTGTTGAAATGTTAGCTGAATTAGATTATGACCCTAACTTTCCAGTAAGAAGTTTACCTAGAAACATCGTTCCTTACATGAGCTTAAACCAAGATAATTTATCTCCAATTATGTCTCAAGGAGATTATGTTAAGAACTTTGGTCCAAATGCATATACAAAACCTGCTGCAGGTCTTTATTTACTTCGTCAAACTATTTTAGGTCCTGAATTATTCGACTTCGCTTTTAAAACTTACTCTAAGCGCTGGATGTTTAAACACCCTACTCCTGCTGACTTCTTTAGAAGTATGGAAGATGCTGCTGGAATGGATTTAGACTGGTTTTGGAGAGGATGGTTCTACACTACTGACTTTAATGACATAGGAATTAAAGAAGTTAAAAAACTGTACGTTACAGATAAGAAAAGCGAAAGAGTTAAGGAAATTATTAAAACAAACCCTAGAGCTAAAGCTTATTTTGATTCTTTAGGTGATTTAGTTTTCTTAACAGATAAAAAAGAAGATGCTAACACTTCAAAAATAGAAAACTATGTATCTACATTACCTGCAAACGAAAAATCAAAACTTAAAAAACTTCCAAAATACATCTACCAAGTTGAGTTTGAAAAACCAGGTGGATTAGTTATGCCTATTATTGTTGAATTAACATACAAAGACGGAAGTACAAAACGTGAAAAGTATCCAGCTGAAATTTGGAGAAAAAGCGACACTAAAGTTTTTAAAGTATATACTTCAGATAAAGAAATTACTAAAATTGTTTTAGACCCAGATTTAGAGACTGCTGATATTGACACTCAAAATAACAGTTGGCCTAAAGAAACCAAAAACAAGTTTGACAATTTTAAAAGCAAACAATAAACAATTATAAGCCGTAACTTAGTTACGGCTTTTTTTATACACTTTTATAGTTTAAATGGAGAACTTAATTAATTACTTAAACAATATTGAAATACTTAACCACAAAGAAGTTCTTACCTTTAAAGAGAGTTTTGAATTGGAATTCATTAAAAAAGGAACTGCAGTAACCAAAGCTAACAGTATAGCCAATTATATTTATTTTTTAGACTCTGGTATTGTAAAAGGTTATAGTATCAACTCAAACAACTACACTGTTAACCATCTTATTGAGTCTCTTAATTTTTTTGTTGATTTTGAGAGTTTCAAGAATAGAACCATAGCTACTGACATTTTTGAGACTATAACAGATTGTACACTTTATAAATTATCTCTACAAAACTTCCAAATTCTTTACAATTCAACAAGTTCTTTTGAAAAAATCATCAACACAATAACTAACAACGCTTTGCAATGTAAAATGGAACGAATTAAAGATTTTCAAACTCTCACTGCAAAAGATCGTTACTTAAAAGTGTTAAAGACATCTCCAAACATTATAAATAGTGTATCTGTAAACGACTTATCTTCGTATCTAGGCATCACTCCTCCTTCATTAAGCAGAATCAGAAAAGAGGTTTTCTAACATTTGTTATTTTTCCTTTTGAAATATTCACTGAAATTAGACAAAAATAATTTTAGTGTATTATATGGATCGAAAAACTTTAGTAACTGGCGCAAACGGACATTTAGGCTTCAATCTTTGTAAATTATTGATTGATAAAAAAATTAATGTTGTTGCTACGTACAGAAATAAAAAAAATAAGAAAATTTTAGAAGAACTTGGATGCGAAACAGCTCATGTTGATATCATGGATAAGGAATCCATGATAAAAGCATTCAAAGATATTTCGGATATCTACGCAGTTGGTGCTTCTTTTAAAATGTGGGCTAAAAACCCTAAAAAAGAAATTTATGACACCAATGTTACTGGTACTAAAAATTTATTTGAAGCTGCAGCTACATGTGGTGTTAAAAACATTGTATATGTTAGCTCCGTTGCTGCTTTAGATTTCACAAAACTTCCTGCAAAAGAAAGTAATGGATACAATAGTGATAGAAGAAATTGGTATTACAATTCTAAAAATGATTCAGATAAATTAGCTCTTGAACTAAGTAAAAAGTTCAACATAAGAACTGTTTTAATTTTACCCTCTGCTATGATTGGTAGCAAAAGTCATAATTTGAGCTATTCTAATAAGTTAGTTCATCAAATAATGACAGGAGAAATGATTGCTGATACTAACATAACTTTGAACTGGATTGACGTCAAAGATGTAGCAATAGGGGCTTATTTGGCAATGAAAAAAGGAAAAAATAGAGAACGATATATTTTAGCAAACGAAAAACACACTTCTATCCAAGAAAGTGTACACATAGTTTCTAAAGAGTTTCCTGATTTAAAATTAAAAACACCTCCTAAAATCCCTAAATTCACACTTCACATCATTGCTTTTTTTATGGAAATAGGTAGTAAATTAACAGGCAAGGAACCTTTGTTAAAAAGAGAATACATCAAAATGTTTTACGGTTTAAAACAAGATTACGATATTCATAAAGCTAAAACTGAATTAGGCTTTAACCCTACCAATTCAAAAACAGCTTTGATTAATGCAGTCAAGTATTTAAAAAATGATTGGAATTACATATCGTAAAACAAAAAAAGAGTCTAAAATAAATTTATTTTAGGCTCTTTTTTTTGTTTTGAAATTATTATTTCTTCGAAGTCATCTTGACTTTTCAATTTTATGAAATTTCTTTAATCCGATTACAATAAATGCTAGGAAATTAAAGCCTTTCCAACTAGTAATTGTGGTGTCAAATCTATTCAATAAAGAACGAAA